>NZ_AP018268.1:5819754-7103550 GCF_002368435.1 Kalymmatonema gypsitolerans NIES-4073 | reverse complement strand
CTGAGTACCGTCCTTGGGAGTTGTAAACAAAAGCCAAGTTGTTGATGCTGGAAGCGACATCCGGATGCTCGTCACCCAAACGTACTTTTGTTTGTGACACACATTTCTTTAACCACGGTTCTGCTAATGCATACAAACCCTGTCCTTGATAAAATCTCCCCATCCCAAGAAAAACCCAAATTAAATCTTCATCCTTCACCGCATCAACAAGGTTTTTTTCCGCAACCTCAGCCAAATGGGGAACAATAAATCTAAAAAAGTTGATTTGCTCAAGGGTGGGACTATCGGGTATTTCCTTCGCTTTTGGCAATATTGTTGCCACAAAAGATTGTTTCAACTTTTCTCCTTTCGGGCTTCCACTCATCAAATAACGTCGCATTGACAATATTTTTGCCACAAAAGATTGTTTCAACTTTTCTCCCCTTTGGGCTTGCGGGGTGGGGTTCTCTGCTAGCTGTTCTTGCAAAAACTCCCGAATCAACGGATGAATTTTATAGCTTGCAACAGAACCGTCTAAACGCTGAATCAAATTATATCGATAAAGCTGCTTTTTCGCCTCATTAACATCATCATCCGCCCAATTCATTTTTTGACTTGCAGACTCCACAAGTTCCCAAGGAATCGCATCAGGGGCAAATAAGCTCAACAACTCACCCACACGCTTTGTCATCGTGTCGAGTTTTTGCCAGCTTAAATCAAACGCAGCTTTCACCCCTAACTTGGCTGTCATTTCGGTTGATTGTAATTCCTCTGCTGAAGGATTAATTGCCCGATTTTGCAGCCGTTTTTTTTGCAAAGCCTGCAACATTTGAGCCAAAGATAAATCAGGGTCTTCTGCCAAATATCGCCCAACTAATTCTAAACCCAAAGGTAAATAACCTAGCCATTTACATAAATCTTTCGCTGTTTGAGGTTCGTTTTGTATCCGCCTGTCTTCTTTGCCCAAAACCGCAGCTAGTTGTTGCAAAGCCTCCTCTGGCGACAGCACATCTAGAAATATCTCCACAAAATTACTGTCCAAGCGTCGCAGGCGAGTTGTAATTAACACCCGGAAGCGGTTGTTATTTCTTGGTAAACAAGAGCGAATACTCTTTAAATCCGTGACATCATCAAACACAACCAACACCAGCCCCTCTGGTGGTTGCCAATTTTGCCAACACCAAGCAACCTGTTCCGTCAATGAGAGTGGTTTTTCGTTCAACTTTTGCGGAACTTGCAAATTCATGTTGAGTGAGGCAAATTGCACAATCTCCGCTTCTAAATTTTCTGTTATTGCATTTAACCAGCAAATACCACCAGGGTAATTAGCTTGGTGTTCACGAGCGTATTTAATCGCCAACTCGGTTTTTCCCACACCACCCATTCCCGCGACGGCGGAAATCGCCACGGTGCGGGGTTGTTGTAATTCTTGGTGGAGGTTGGTAAGTTCTTTTTCGCGTCCGACAAATTGGCGAACGCCGCTATAAGGGATGTATTTTGGGCAATTTATCGGCTTTTGAGTTTGGTTCTTTTGTAGAATCGAACGCAGTGCTTCCTTGATGGCTTCAGCATCTGCGCCATAGTAAGTGCGATCGCCAATTTGAATATCTGTACCTTCAGCAATATTGACAATATTGTTACCTATCTGTAATGCATTTTTCCCGTCGCGTGCGCCTATTAATTGCCGCAGCGTTTGCTTATCAGCCTCGGTTGCTTGATTATTAATAAAATGGTCGAAAATAGCATTTAAGTCATCATCGAAACTCATTTGCCTCTACGCTGGTTATGGTTATTGCTGAATACAAGTGGATGCTATGGAATTCCTAAATAATTTGTAAAAGTAATGTTGCTCTAACGAACCACAAAGGGCACAAACGAAGAGAAGAACGGTTTCTATATAAATCTAAAGAAAATACAGTTAACAATTTGTCTTGATGATTACAAATTACAATTTAACAGTTAGCTAACCATAGAAACAGCCAGATAAAAAATTGTGAAGCGTAAAAATTTCTATTTCCTAATAGGAGAGCAAAGTGCCCAGTAGTGTATTCGATGACATCAAAGTTATTGGCGAATCCGAAGACCCTGAATGGATAGCTGCAAAGCTGCAACAGATGAAAGACCCTGATGTCAAGAGCGATGTTGTGGGAGATACTAATCCCGAACAGGGTGACAAAGGGATTTTAGAGTTTTTAAACTTAGTCCAAGACCAACCGTGGATGTATGCAACGCATAAATTTGGCTACATTGCTCCTCGTAAATCAGGTTCAATGAAGTCTCAACCCATCGAACATCCCAGCGCAATTGAACCCGATAATACTCTCAAAAACCGCCGCATCAACATTCGTCTCGACCGCTTGCATATTGAAAAGTATCCAGGCGGAGGCACACACAATGTTATGGTAACATTTGCTGCTCGTAACCAAGTAGCCGACACGCAAGAGTCAGTCAGCTTCAGCCAAACTTATCGCGTACAAGAGGGGCAGTCTGCTGGTATTTCTGGCTACCCTGTGTTTATTGGTTTGAATGTAGGTTCACAGGGAGTAGCCTTTGAATGCTCGACGGTGAACGTTAAAAATGAGGAAGACCAGACAATATTAGCAGCATTAGAATCTTCGCCTTTTCAAAGTGGACTCAAACTTTTAACAACAGCCCAACCAGCGATCGCACCTTTTACAGAAATTACTCTGGGAGTAGTCAAGTTACTGGCTAAACGCAATGAAAATGTTGCCGTACAGAAATTTTACCTGGGATTAGACTTTGAAAATTCCGCTATGGGGTGTCGTCTAGCCGAGGGTAATTATATTGCGGTACAGGTTGATGATGAAACAGCTATTGATTGGAAGTGGTGGATTTACAAACCAGATTTACGTGCAATTGTGCATAAACTCGATACTTATGAAATGCTTCCTTACAACTATGTAATTTTCCGCGTTAGTCGCTACGAAGAATAACAAATTAACTTTGCCACAACGAATGTATTTGATGGAGGGAGATGAAAATGAGCGATAAATTTACTCATGGTTATGCACTATTAATTGGCGTTGGCGAGTCAGCTTATCGTGACTTGTCTCTACCAGTAACAGTAAAAGATACTCAGGCAATTTATGCTGCTTTAATTGACTCAGAACTATGTGCCTATCCTGATGATAAAGAGCATATTCGAGTGCTAAATAATCAGGAGGCAACTAAGGCAGCTATTCTAGATGGATTGAATTGGTTAAAAGGAAAAGCAGAATCCGACCCAAATGCAACCGTATTTGTTTACTACTCAGGACATGGCTGGGTAGATAAAAAAACAAAGCTTTATTATTTACTACAACATGATATTAAGCCTACTAAAATGGCTAGTTCTGCATTAGCAGCAGAAACTTTCACAGATGCATTACGACAAATTCAAGCTGAACGTTTGTTAGTTGTCGTTGATAGCTGTCATGCAGCAGGTATGGCGACTTCTAAAGAGGCAGACTTGGAACTAGAAGAAGAATTTGATGATTTTATTAGAATTGCCCCATCCAAAGGCTTGATTGAGGAGTTGAAACAAGGTAAAGGCAGAGTAGTTTTTACTTCCTCTGAAGGAGAACAAAAATCTTTGTGGATTAAAGATAATAGCATCTATACTTATCATTTTCTGGAAGCTTTACAGGGTGCTGGGAATAAACCCGGTGATACAGAAGTGCGGGTTTCTAATTTGATGAATCATTTGGGTAAAACCGTACCTGAAAGTGCAAGGAAGTTAGACAAAGAACAAACTCCTCAATTTGATATGACAGGAGGAGATTTTGTGATTGCCAAGCTTCGAGGTGGTAAGGGTTTACCTGATAAAGGATGGGATGAGGTTAAGCCGCAAGCTACGGACAAGATTAATAAAATTGCTGAGACTATAAACCAATATGGGAAATTTATTACTAACATTAATGAAGCGCATGGTATTCACATTGGTGATGTTTACAACAAATGACTGCGGGACAGGGATAAGGAATGACTGATGGCTACGCCAGATCAACTGAAGGTTATTATTGAAAAACTAGCAGCAGGCACTGCAACAGACGAGGAAATTGAAGTCGTCCGCCAAGCATGTGAGGGTAGTGACAAAATAACAGTGCAAGTTGCTAAGTACATCAATAATGTTAACCAGGCGCAAGATAGTCAGTTTGGCGATCGCTTTGCTACTGCGCGGAGCGTAGAACGCATTGATCGAGATACAGGTATCTCCAATCCAACAGAAACTGCCAACAGTTCGCTAGAGATATCCCCTCCTAAAGTGCATGAACCTGTTTCTCAAGGACGTAAGAACACTCGGCTAATGCTTGGATTGATTTCCATCCTGCTGTTGAGTTTGCCAGTTGGTATTTTGATTAATTATTGCCAGAGCATTAGAAATAAAGCAACCTTTGCTGATTGGTGTAAGAAGCGTGACACAAATCAGGAAGCTAGACATATGGTTGCTATTCTCCTCAAGGAAGCCGATACTCAGAATTGTGATGCAGCTAGCAAAAAACTTTCTGACCGAAAGGAACTCGACTTGAGTGATAGAAACCCACTCGTCAACGGCTATCTGAAGAAGCACAACTTGAAGAGCATTTCAAATATCGAGCCACTTTCGTCCCTTACACAGCTTACCCTGCTTGACATCAGCGGTCAGTGGCAGCTACAAGATCTCAGTCCCCTTAAGTCGCTTACACATCTAAAGGTACTGAGACTCAAGGGAGCGGGGGTTGGCGATCGCTTAACTCCATTGCAGTCTTTGTCTCATCTTGAGGAACTGGATCTTAGCAAGAATGGTATCACCGACATATCTCCACTATCAGCGCTCAAAAATTTGAAAGTGCTTGTCCTTAGTGATAATTACGCTATCACGGACGTGGCTCCGCTCCAATCGCTACAACAATTGACAAAGCTGGACATAAGCAAAAATAAAATCAAGGATGTGCGATCGCTCTCTCGTCTCACAAATTTGACTACACTAGACCTCAGTGATAATCCGCTTGCGAATAAAAGGTGCCCTGTGAATGAAACACGGAGTAGCCCTATTTGCATCTTTTGAACTACCCTTATCTAATTTATGTAATAATTTATACTTTATTTTAACTAAGATGATCGCCCCTGATGAGTTAAATCCTATCCTTGAGCGGATTGCCAAACGCCAGCAGACAGAGATGGATATTGCTGTTGTGCGGCAGTGGCTTAATGGTGGTCAGATTGTCTCTCAGCAGAGCAAATATGTGGTCAACCTGGGACAAACACAGGGAGACATTCATATAGGCGATCGCATTTATCACGGTGCTGACGCGCAAGCAATTCGGGAAATTGTTCGGTCTCTTCTCCAAGAACTGCAAACCCCAGTTCCTCCTACTTCCACCTCGGTGAAATCGGTAGATGAACTAGTGGAACAAGTACGCTTACGTTGTCACGATGACATCCAACGCTTACATGGTACGATGCCACTTTTGGGTATTGACCATTGGGTAGATTTGGGTGAGTTATTTGTGGATGTTAATATCCTCGAAGAACTCAGCAGTAGCCGCAAATCAGAACTAGATGACCTGTGGCAAGATTTTAGCGCTGGCGTTGGAGAATATTCCAGTTACCGCAGTTTAGATCGCATTGGCTTAGGTAAGCAGCAAAAAAGAATGCCTGGGTTAACAGTGCTGGCAAAAAATACCAATTTGATGGTGGTGGGGAAGCCAGGTTGCGGGAAAACAACTTACTTACAGCATATTGTCACCGAATGTAATGAAGGAAGATTGCAACCGCATCGTATTCCAGTGTTAATTAAGTTGCGGGAATTTGTGGATGATGGTCGTAAGTTTGAATATAGTCTAGAGCGTTATCTCACTCAACAATGGCGACTGTCTAATGCTGAGACTGAATTAGTTCTGAGTCAAGGCAAAGCGTTGATTTTGCTGGATGGGTTAGATGAAGTAACGGGGACAGATGGACGGGTGATATCCAAACAAATCGAACAATTTGCCCGTACCTATCCACAGAATCAGTTGGTAGTGACTTGTCGAACGCAAAGCCAAGAATCGCGATTTGAGCGTTTCGACTATGTGGAAGTAGCAGACTTTGATGAAACGCAGGTAAACGCATTTGCAAAACACTGGTTTAATGCCGTTTGTTCTGATCCAGAGCAAGCACAGGCAAAGGCAAGGCAATTTTTAGACAAGCTCTATTTAGAAGAAAATAAGACTATTCGTGAATTAGCAATTACACCTATATTGCTGAGTTTAACCTGTGCGGTGTTCCAAGCGCAGGGGAAGTTTTACCCGAAGCGATCGAAATTGTATGAGGAGGGATTAGAGTTACTGCTGGAAAAATGGGACAAGTCGCGCTCAATTGAGCGGGATGAAATTTATCGAGACTTGTCCGTGGAGCGAAAGCAGGAACTTTTGAGCTATTTGGCGGTGAAGAAGTTTGAACAACCCCAGTATGTGCTGTTTGAGCAGGAGGAGATTGAAGGGTATATTGCAGAGTTTTTGGAGATTTCCCGGCGGGATAGTCGGGTGGTGTTAAGGGCGATTGAGGCGCAGCATGGGTTATTGATTGAAAGGGCGCAAAAAGTTTGGTCATTTTCGCACCTGACGTTTCAAGAGTATTTCGTGGCGAAGTGGTATTGCGATCGGGCTAATTGGCAGCTACTAGCCAACCATATTTCTGAAGCACGTTACCGAGAAATTTTTCTGATTACTACACAGCTATCTCCTAATCGTGGGCAACTACTAAAAATTATAAAAAAAGAGATTGACTACGTGCTTGGTGTAGATAAGGAGCTTCAGAATTTTCTGGCTCGTGTTTATGCAAAATCCAAGTCTGTTAGTGTTCCCTATCACCCTGCAAAGATTAGAGCCTTCTATTTTTCAATAAATCGTAATGAAATCCTTGATTTTCAAGGTACTTCAAATTTTGTATACAGGCACACCTTTGACTTTGATATTAATTGTGTAATTAATCCTGAATATGCTCCTGATTGTGTTCTTGACTATGAGCTTGCTTTATTCTTATATAACGCCTATTGTATAGCTGCTGATCCACCCATGATAAATGCTGTTAGCTATTCCCATGTCAATCAACTGTTTCTTCAAGGATATGAAAAGCTAGCTGCATATCAAGTCGAACCTGAATTTGGATTGGAGCTTGAAAAAATTAAAAAAACGCTGCCGAGCTTTTCATGGAAAGACTGGGAAAGCTATAGGAACTGGGGCTTAACAGAAGGTAGAAGCTGGGCTAATCAGCTTGGAGGATTGATAGTGAAATACCGAAATATTAGACATAGCCTACACTTTCTTAAAGATGAACAATGGGAATTACTAAAACAATATTATGACGCTAATAATTTACTGGTAGATTGTCTGAATATTGGTTGCGTGGTAAGCAATGAGGTAAGACAGGAAATTGAGGATACGTTGTTATTGCCCATTGCCGAAATCGAAAAGCGTAACCGTGAAAGATGAGTGAGTGTGATTTCTGCGATAATCTTGCTGTACTAATCCCTTACTTATAGGGAGTTTGCCAACTTTCACGCTGACCATTTGGCTACAATCAAACCAAGCCCGAATAAGTCTTGGTGTTCTATGACCCTCAAAGAACTGGAAGATCAGATTCTCGCACTACTCCCAACTGAAAAAGCAGAGATTATCCAGAGTCTAACCAAAACTATCAGCAGTGGTGCCAAAGGCATAACCAAAACGCCTGGTGTCTGCGGTGGAGAAGCTTGTATTGCTGGAACTCGCATTGCAGTTTGGTTATTAGTCGAAGCGCGTCGTATTGGCATCAGTGAAGCCCAACTTTTACAAGACTATCCTCACATCACTGCGGCTGATTTAGTGAATGCTTGGGCGTATGCGGATGCTCATCCAGAAGAAATCGAAGCGGTTATGCGCGCAAATGAGATTGCTTAACCGATGGCGCGTTTATATGCTGATGAGCAGTTTCCCAAGAAAGTGAGCGAACTGCTTCGGACAATGGGACACGATGTTTTAACAGTACAGGAAGCTGGCAATGCCAATCTGGGTATACCGGATGAGGAGGTGTTAGCATTTGCAGTTAGCGATAATCGGGCTGTTATCACCCTAAATCGCCAAGATTTTATCCGACTACATAGAGCAAATCCTGTACATTTTGGTATTATTACTTGCACAAACATACTGATAGAGAGCGAATGGCAATTCGGATTAACAAAGCGATGTCTGACGACAAGCCGCTACGCGTCTACGCTGCGGAAGAACCATTACAAGGTAAGTTAATTCGTGTGGTACGCCCTGCCAGTTGAAGATGGTTTAGCCGAAATCGAAAAGCGTAACCGTGAAATATGAGTGAGTGTGATTTCTACGATTATCTTGCTGTCGTGATTTTGTTGAGCTTTAACAGCAGCAGCCCCGCGCTCTATGCGAAGCATGAGCGTCGGGAAGAATGCGAGCGAGTTGACGACGCTCCTCTGACCAATGCCGGAGGCGAGGGAAGGGGAGATGAAGGAAACGAGCAGATATATCGTGCTGTCACGAGGGTGCGTTCTGATTTTCAATGTACTGACGCAGTACCGAGACAGTAACCCCACCACAGGACGCGATAAAATACGATTCATTCCAAAGCACATCTTTCCAATAAATGTTGTTAATGTGGTCTGCAAACTCGCTTCGGATTCGACGGCTAGACACTGATTTAATGTTATTGACGAATTTGGATAAATCCATTTGTGGATAGTACTGAAACAGTAAGTGAATATGGTTTTCTTCCCCATTAAACTCAATCAGCTTACAATCCCATTTTTGACAAAGGTCAGACAGAATTTCGTGTAGCCGTTGCAGCATCTCCCCAGTGAAGGTTTTACGTCGATACTTGGTCGTTAAGACCAGATGTGCTTTCATGTCAGATATAGCTCTACTGCTAGAAACAAAGTCGTTTTTCATAGCCACTTTTAAATATATGAGCTATAATCAGTGTAGCTTCAATTAACTACACCTACATGAGAACCGCTTACCAATACCGATTACGATTGACGACAGCGCAGCAATCCACTATTGACCAGTGGCTTGAGTTAGGACGTCGTCAATACAACTATAGGTTAGCGGAACGGTTCAACTGGTACGAGCAAAATCGCTGTGATATTAATGCTTGTCCATTAATTTGTCATCTTCCAGAGTTAAAAGACCGTCCTAACTTTTATTCCCAAAAGCGGGATTTGGTGAACTCTAAAAAGTGGTTTCCTGAATACAAAGAGTTACCGTCTCATACGTTGCAAGATGTAATTGCACGGGTCGAGAAAACTTTTGACAGGTGGTTAAGCGGTGACAGTAATGGTAAGCGAAGCGGTAAGCCGAGGTTTAAGGGACAGGGACGTTATCGCTCAATTACTTTTCCTGACCCAGTTAAGCCAGAACACATTGACGGGCAATTGATTCAGCTTCCCAAGGTTGGCAAACTGAAACTAATTCTACATCGTCCGTTACCCGATGGTTTCAAGGTTAAAACCGCAACTATCACAAAAAAAGTAGATGGCTATTACGTTACATTGTCATTACAAGACTCGTCCGTTCCTGTTATAACTCCTGATGTTCCCGAACTGGACAATACCATCGGAGTCGATATGGGTCTGAAATCGTTTTTAGTAGACGATTCAGGGAACGAAATTAAAATTCCTCAGCACTACCGGAAAGCACAAAAGAATCTGAAGCGCTTGCAGCGTTCACTGTCTCGTAAGAAGAAAGGTTCTAATCGTCGCCAGAAGGCAGTTAAGCGAGTCGCTAAGGCTCATTTGAAAGTCAGCAACAAACGGAAAGACTTTCATTACAAAATTGCGAAAAAGCTTTTATCTCAAGGGAAGCACGTCGCACATGAAAAGCTGAATATTAAAGGCATTGCCAAGTCTCGAATGGCAAAGTCTACGCATGATGCTGGATGGGGTCAATTCCTGCAAATTCTCTCAATCAAGGCTGAAAGAGCCGGATTGCTTGCAATTGCTGTGAATCCAAACGGTACGTCTCAAAACTGCTCTGGATGCGGTACGAAAGTTCCGAAAGAACTAAAGGACAGAATTCATGTTTGTCCTGAATGCGGACTGACGCTCGACCGTGACCATAACGCAGCAATCAATATTAAATATTTGGCGGTAGGGCATTCCGTCAATAAAGCTCAGATAACGTCCGATGCAATAGCAGGAGTCACTGAGAAGCCCGCGCTCTACCCGATAGGGTGAGCGTCGGGAGTATGTCACGACAGAGCAATACGTGCTTTGCACAGCCTAACGCCAACGCCAAAATCGAAAAACGCTACCCCTTTGATAAAATGACTAATACATCCTTCCTCAACATCAAGGGGATAATAGCCGTGACACTCAAAGAGTTAGAGCAACAGCTTCTTGCCCTTAGTCCTAGTGAGAAAGTGCAGGTTATTCAGTTATTAGCTCAAAGTCTGGGCAGCACTTGGGAAGGAATTGAAAAAACTCCTAGAGTATGTGGAGGAGAAGCTCGCATCGCTAAGACTCGTATTCCCATCTGGGTACTAGTGGAAGCTCGTCGTCTTGGATACACTGATTCCGACCTTCTTTTGAGCTATCCGACCATCACTGCTACCGACTTAGCCAATGCTTGGGGATACGCTGAGGCTCATCCTGATGAAATCGAACTGGCTATTGAGCGTAATGAGGTTGCCTAGTTGATGGCACGCTTCTACACGGATGAGCAATTTCCATTTCCGGTTGTGGAACTATTACGCACTTTAGGGCATGACGTTTTAACAGCCCAAGAAGCCGGCAATGCAGGTCAAGGAATTCCCGATGACGAAGTGCTGGCGTTTGCCACAAGCCAAGAACGCTCAGTCCTAACTATCAACAAAGATGATTTCATCCGCTTACATCGTCGTAACTCTGACCACTTCGGCATTATTGTTTGCACCAACAATCGCAATTGGGAACAATTTGCTTCCCGGATCGATGCGGCTGTGGTAGCAGAGGAAAATTTGCGTTCTAAACTGATTCGAGTTATACGCCCTGCGCGTTGAGTGACGATAGCTGAAGCCGCAAAGCGCTTTCCATGAATCGCCTTCTTATTTGAGTACAGAATACAATCTGTGCAAATAAAAAAAAATATAATTTAGCGCCAACTTTCCGGATTATCCCGTAAAACTGTTGTATATAAAGAAGCTAAAGCTAGTACAACAACCAGGAGATAGTTTTGAACGCAGCCCGTAAGGTAGACGCAATTCTCAACGCATGGTTCGATTACATAGCCTTAGAGGATTACAGTAACGCCAAGATTGAAGCCAATAGCGATGCAATAAAACAGCGCGGTGTCAGCATAGTACGCGACTATGTATTAATTGAGCAAGCTACCTTCTCAGAACTACGACAAAAAGCTACTAAAGGGGAAAAAGGTCAACAGGAAGCAGTGTGGGCTTTGTCCTTTCCGCAAGTTTTAGATGTAGAAAAGGGAAAATCTTATCTTTGTCCTTTGTTTAGCTTGGATATTACACCCATCCTTAAAGGAGAGCATCAAGAACAAGGGTGGAATCTAAATGACCTGAAACTCATGGAAGCAGGAGATAACTTAGCCACCTTCCTTGGACTGGATGATGAACAGCGTGAGCAATTGATTACCCAAGATGGGCTGCGACCATTTCTGGAAACAACCTTTGAGCTAGAATTTGGAACTTATGAGGAGTGGGTGCAGCGCGTCATAATACCTCGTCGCTCTTCTAACCAGATTAAACGGCAGGCATACTTGTTTGAGTTTAAGGGAGGCAGATTTTCTGGCAATCTCAAGCAAGATCTGAAAGAAATCAAGTCAGGCTCAAAAAATTGGTCAAAAGGACATCCAGTTTATGAATATCTGTTCGGTGTACCTCAGCCTCCAGAACATGAAGTGACTTACATGGGTGCTTTCCCAACCCATCCACCAACTAACTCGCAACTGACAGCACTGAAACACGCCCAAACTGAACCCATAACGGCTGTGCAAGGACCACCTGGTTCTGGAAAAACTACCCTCATCCTTCATCTTATTGCCCAACAGGTAGCCCAACGTACACTCAGATTGATTGAAAAAGGCGAGGATATTAATAATCTTATAGTTATTAGCAGTACCAACAATAAAGCAGTTGAAAACGTTATTGAAAAGGTAGATGAGTGGTTAATAGATGAATCGTTAAAACATAATTTTCTCTATCTCAAAGGAGGAAGCAAAACTAACATACAATCATCGGGAGGTGCTGCCGAACAGATACAGAAAGCACTTGATTTTTTAGAAAAAAATAGTTTTAATGAAAATGAGTGGAATACTTTAAAACAGCAAATAAACCAGATTAAAGATAAGTTCATAGCTGAAGAGTCTAATTACTTAGAACAACGTCGCCAAAGAGCTTTATGTGAAGAGAGACTACCTCAAGTTTTAGAAACAATACAAACACTTCAACAGAATTTAGAAACAGCAGTATCGACGAGAAGCCAGTATCAGCTACGGTCAACGCAATTAGCAGAGTATGAACAACTTCCAATAGAAGCTTATCGAAAAATTAAGTTTCGCTTTGATAATGCAGAACGACAGTTACCCGAAGGAACATTATCTTGGTGGATGCGTTTATGGCGCTGGGTGACTAAGAAAACAGAAAAACAGATTATAACAAACGCAGTTTTAGCTTGCGAGTCAGCAATTGAAAATACGTTCAATACTCCTTTCCCTGTAGGAAATCCCAATACTCGCAGCGAATTTATTCAGGAAGCACGGTTGGTTAGAGAACGACTAGAAAAGACAGATGAGCTAAAAAGTGTACAAGGAAGATTACAAGAAATTTCTGAAAATATAGTTAGTACAGAGCAACAAAGAGATAATGCACACGAGGAATTAACTTCCTTAGAAAACCTCTTGGCTACTTCAATAGAAGAAGAAGATTTTTACGCTTCTTTCCATCAAAATTTTCATGACAAGCACAAGGAGTTATTTCAGCTATCGCGAGACTTTCTCACTTACCAAGCACTTTGTTATAAAGACCGCGTTAAATATTCTTTAGAACTGTATTCAAGTGTTCTTTCTGGAAATAAGAAAGATAAAAATAAGATGGCAGAAAATCTGGAGGAGCATATTAAAAATGTAAGTTTAATGTTTCCTATCATCACGACTACATTACTTTCTATCCGAAATATGCTCCCGTGGGTTTCCCAATGTGTTGACCGCACAATCGTAGACGAAGCCGGTATGATTGACCTGCACAAAACGTTTCCGTTGTTAGTGCGATCGCGCAAAGCTATTATTGTTGGAGATCCGCAGCAAATTGAGCCTGTAATCACTCTAAGTGAACAAAGACGAGATAATTATCGTCAAACAGCGTTTCTTGATCAAGGATTAACTGATATTGATTACCATCGTTACAGTCCGGAGGAAGAATACAGCGCCACTACCTATCATCGCGCCGCTGGTGCAAGTGGAGAAGATAATGATAAGGGTCAAGGGATTTGTTTGATTGAACATTACCGCTGTCAACCTAGCATTATTGAGTATTGCAATGTTATTGCGAACTATGGGCTACAAGTAAAAACAAAACCAGTCACTTCATTATTGGAATCAAACTTAATTGCTTATCATGTTGAGGGGAATATCAGCAATAATGTTAATCAGGAAGAAGTTTCTGCTGTATATGATTTAATCAAACATTTGCTTAATAAAGGTTACTCACTAGAAGATATAGGTGTTATTTCTCCCTTTAAGGTTCATGCTGATGCATTGAGGGACTATTTAGCTAAAAAATTCTCTGGATTAGATCCAAAATCTATTGGGACAGTTCACACTTTTCAGGGCGCTGAGAAAAAGGTAATTATCCTATCTACAAAGGTTTGCCGATCGCAAGATAATGTCAGCTGGATTAACAAGCGACCAAACCTTCTTAATGTTGCTGTATCGAGAGCAAAAGAACTATTTATTTTGGTAGGTAATCTTTACAGGCTAGAGAAAGGAACCCTGACCCGTCAGCTTGTTGAACATATTCGAGAAAATGGAGTTATTTTAGAGTACAAACCTGAGATAGAAAACCCGTATCAATCCTCTAGTAGTTCTCTAGTTTTTGATTGTGACCATTTGGATTATTTTAGAAGAGCGATCCAGGAAGTAGAACAGGAACTCATAATAGTTACTCCCTGGCTTCGCGGTGATGAACCAAAACAATTTGTTGACAATATAATATCAGCCTTGCAAAAAGGTGTTCAGGTAACGGTAATTTACGGATATCTCAGTCATGATAATGGAAATGATGTAAACAATGATGATAATGATGCTCAAGTCGAAAAAAAGCTTAAAGAGTTATTAGGATCGCGTCTCATTCGTTCGTGCAGTGGAGGAACAAATCAAAGAATATTGATCTGGGACAATAAATTTGCAGTCGTAGGAAGTTGGAACTGGCTTTCTCATCCATACCGAGATTTCTGTTATAAATCACTAGTTAATCCCACAGTTCAAATACGTAGAGAAACTAGTGTATTTCTTTCTGATTCCTCAAATATTTCATTGTTGATGGAAGATATTACTGAATTCATTCAAGAGCCATTGGAAACTTATAATTATTAGGTAATTGAAACGAAATTCTTGGACAAAATAGTAATAAATTGTGGAGTTTATATAAAAGAGCAGACAACTCGAAACCCAATTTGGTTGTTGCAGTTGCTTGGATTATCAAGCGAACGAAATGCAGAACGGCAGATATGAGGATGGGAATTCCACGAACCACCCCGCAAGATTCGAGATTCAGGGTTTCCATCATTCACCCACGCACTACCATCTGATGGTGCGCCTTGATAATTTTGGTGTTGATAGTCAGCACACCATTCCCACACTAACCCATGCATATCGCATAGTCCAAAGGCGTTAGCTGAAAAACTACCAACCTCAGTTGTCTGTTGGCGATAAACTCCTAATGGTTCGTCAGCATAAGTTCCTTTGTACGAACGACGATTAATTTTTTGGTCTTGTCCACAATAGTTAGCTAAATTCGTCGTGATTGTTTTGCCAAAATGAAATGGGGTTGTTGTGTTGGCGCGACAAGCATATTCCCATTCAGCTTCACTCGGTAAGCGATACTTTCGTCCTGTTTCTGTTGACAGTCGCTCACAAAACTCATATGCATCATGCCAAGAAACTCGCTCTACAGGTAAATTATCTCCCTTAAAACAGGATGGATCGGGATTGAGGTGGTGTTTGATTTTTGGCAGAGTTGCAATAACCCTCCACTGTGCTTGAGTGATGGGATATCTACCTATAAAGAATGGTTGTATGCTAACTATGTGTTGAGGACGTTCATCCTCTTGGGATGCTTCTTCATCTTTGGATGCTCCCATTGGAAATTTACCATCAGGAATGGAAACCATTTCCAGTACAACGCCTTCGCCCAAATTTTCTATAAAATACTCTGCCTGTTTACCGCAAGACTTAGTTTCTCTCCCTTGAGTATCTACAGTTACGACTTCAAACTCAAAAGTACTGAGCTTTGGCGGTGGTGGTGGAGGAATTAGTTGCTTTTGTGAATTACTTGTAACTACAAACTTTTCACTGGTATTTTGAGGAGAGATTTGGGCATTTTCCTGAGTTGACTTTCCAATGTCGATTCTCTGGAGTGTCTCTTGTACCTGTCGAAAAAGTGCCTTCGTTTCCTCATCAATACCCTGGTAGGTGATGCGATCGCCAATATGAATTTCTTTTCCGTCAGCAATATTAACGATATAATTCCCTGACTGCAGCAAATTCTGAACGCTGCTCGTTTTCAGCCATTGCCGCAGTATGGCATCCCTCTCATCTTGGCTAGCGTCGCGGATGCGGTTAAGTATCGCAATTAACTCATCAGGTGTACTCATTTATCATCCTGAAGTTAAGGCAAGTGACGAGCGAAAAAATACATACTTTATTTTGTCACTTCTAAACTCCTTATTTTATCTCTGATCTATCCTCTACACGCTGCACAAAGCACATCCATATTGTTACCCCAATTTGCATAGGTGTGACTCAGTTTTTTAAGAGCGTAAGTTAGGGCAAGTTTTTAGTCTTGCATTTTTTCTATCACCCTATCAAAATAAGCATATCTAACTACTATGAGTCAACAAGTCTACCGACAGACAGTTGTTTGTATTTTTTATCAGTAATTTCCGCAAGCGCTTCTCTAAAAATTTGCAATCCTGGTAATCTTTCTCAGATGTATTTCCGTTTTCTCTGAATTCTTTATCACCTCAGCTTAAAAGTTCCGCAAATGTACCCTGTGTTATAGCAGGTGTTTGATTTTATTCTAGGTATTTAACCAAGAAAAAGAGTGTAGGAAAGTGACCCAACCAAAGTTCGCCAATCGAGTTCGTGAGATGAGAATTTAAGGAAGAGCGATGCCAAAAAATGAGCGGGAAAAAATACGCCACTTGTTGGTTATCAAAGACCTTCAAGGACAGCGAACTATCCCCCTTCAAGAGGCGACTTATTCTCTCGGGCGGGATTCGAGGAATGCTATTGTTCTACGTTCTCGGTCAGTTTCTAGGCAACACGCAATTCTATTACGGGTCACTGTTCCAGAAACGGATCAATATGCTTTTCGGATTATTGATGGCAGCTTTAAGGGGAAAAGAAGTACAAATGGCTTATTTGTAAACGGTACAAAATGCTTTTCTCATGACCTGATGCATGGAGATGTCATAGAGTTTGGCAACAATCAAGTTCAGGCTGCGTATTATATCATTTCTAATATATCAGAACAAGCTTTTTCTGAATCTTGTGAAGCTGAAGACATATCTAGGTTGATATTGGAGCAAACCAATTCAGCTAATGCTTTTGAAACCCTAAGTTTCCCTCCTAATACCGCCCTTGAAGGAGCGGGTGAAATCGCCTTAACTCGTCTAGCCTCTTTTCCTGAACTCATCCCCAATCCGATTATTGAGATCGATTTGGAGGGAAGCGTCACTTATCTCAATCCCGCTGCTGCACGCAAATTTCCCAATCTTAGGGAAGCACGTCAGCAGCATCCCATATTGGCAGGGGTTCTCACCGCAGTTCAAAATGACCAGGAAAGTTCTTTTGTTCGGGAAGTGGAAGTTGGCACAGAAGTTTTTGAACAATCAATTCACTATCTTGCTGAAAGTGATTTAATCAGGACTTTCATTATTAGAGACATTACAGAACAAAAGCAAGCCGAAGCCCAATTACGCCAACGCGATCGCTTACAGCAAGCAGTTGCTGAAGCCACCAATTATTTGCTGGCAGAATTGAACTACGAAATAGCTATTGATAAAGCCCTTGCTGTGCTGGGGGAAGCTGTCAAAGCAGATCGCGTCTACCTCTTCGAGAACCATCCTGATCTTGCAACAGGTGAGATGGCTTTGAGCCTAAAGTTTGAATGGACGAGTTCCGATTATGAACCTTCGCTTCAGTACTGGCAAAACCAGCCTCAGCAGACTTCCGCACTCGCTCGCTGGAACACAGCCCTTCAGAATGGAAACTCCATCAGCGGACTGACCGGAGAATTTCCCACTGCTGAACGAGAACTTCTCACTCAATGCGGCATTGCATCTCTGCTTTTAGTACCTCTGCGGCTGGATGAGAAATTCTGGGGTTATCTTGGTTTGGCTGACTGTTCCTCCGAACGTCAATGGTCAAGGCATGAAGAATCAACTCTCTTAACAATGGCAGCCAGTATTAGTGGTGCTAAGCAACGTCAGCAGGTGGAGGAGAAGATTCGCTACCAGGCGCTGCATGATTTGTTGACTGAATTGCCCAATCGCCTGCTATTTGGCGAACTCCTTTCCGTTGCTTTAGCCAATGCAGATCGCAATGAAGAAAGTCTAGCTGTGATATTTCTCGACTTGGATCGCTTTAAAACCATCAATGACTCTCTGGGACACACCCTGGGAGATCAATTATTAAGAAGCGTTGCTCAAAGATTGCGAGATGCCCTCAGAACAGGGGACACTGTTGCCCGTTGGGGAGGAGATGAGTTCACTATTCTACTACCTCGCATTCATCAAGTTGAAGAAGTCGTGCCTGTAGCCCAAAGAATCCTGCAAGCATTTGAGGATGCCTTCTATCTTGAAGGAAACGAACTTTACGTAACTGCCAGCCTTGGCATTGCTCTGTTCGATCACCATAGTCCTGATGCCGAAACTTTAATCAAATATGCAGATGCTGCTTTATATCAAGCCAAAGATGCTGGCGGGAATAACTATCAGTTCTACACCGCTTCTCTAAGTACCAAAACTCCGAATCAGCTAATTTTAGAGAAGAGCTTACGCTATGCCTTGGAGCGGGAAGAATTAGTCGTATACTACCAACCTCGGGTGAACACTGCAACGGGAAAAATTACTGGTATGGAAGCTCTATTGCGTTGGCAGCACCCTGAGATGGGATTGGTGGCTCCCAATGTTTTCATTCCCCTTGCTGAGGAAAGTGGATTAATTATCCCCATTGGCGAGTGGGTTCTGCGAATAGCTTGCGAACAAAATAAAGCCTGGCAAGAGGCGGGATTTCCTCCTATGACAATGGCTGTCAATCTTTCTCCCAAGCAGTTCCGGCAACCCAAACTGCTGGAGACAGTGGCAATGATTTTAAACCAGACGGGGCTAGATCCGCATTTTTTAGAGTTAGAAATTACCGAAAGCACCGCTATTGAAGATTTAGATTTTACTACAAATGTGTTGCAAAAGCTAGAGTCTATGGGCGTTTACCTCTCGATTGACGACTTTGGTACGGGTTATTCTTCCCTGTCACGCCTGCAACTATTGCCACTCCATATTTTAAAAATTGATAGGTCGTTTATCCAAAATTTAACAACAGATTCCAAAGTTGCTCACATTGTCAAGGCGATCGTTGCTTTGGGGAATAGCTTGGGCTTGAAACTTACCGCTGAAGGGGTAGAGACCCAAGAAGAACTGGAGTTCTTAAAATCTATCAACTGCGAGAATGTACAAGGTTTCCTGTTTTATCGACCGCTTCCTGCCGAAAGAGCGACAGAAATCCTCCTAAATGGAGGCGCAACATAAGGTAATATCAAATCCGTTTGTATCGGAATTATTCCTCCTGCCTCTTTCTGGTGCGCCCTCGGCGTCTGGAGCGGTTTTTTAATCATTTAGATACTACCGGATTTCATATAACACAATACCGTTCAGTTAAGGATTTTTTGTGGAGATTTCATGCGTGTAGAGACGTGCCATGGCACGTCTCTACAACGGTTATCGCCAGAAACTTTCTCTCACCAAATATCTGGTATTTTTATTTACATCCTAAAGAGTTACGGGTGGAAATACCAGTTTTAGAATTCACTCCACTTGCCTTAGCACAAAGTTTTTTCACTTCCAGACGATCTAAAACTGCATTGCTGAAATCAGCACCTGTGATATCAACATTATCAAAAGTGGAACGCAACATCATTGCGTTTGTAAAAATTGCATCGCTTAAATCAGCGCCTTTGAAGACGACCAGGTAGGCTATGCCATCACTAAAATCTACACCATGCAGGTTTACTCCCTGCAATACAGAACCGTTAAAAACGCCTCCACGCAAATCAGCATCGCTAAAGTTAGCGTTCTCCAGATTGAGATTAGTATATTCTTCCCCAATCAAGCTTTGACCAGAGAAATCCTGACCTTTGAGTCCATTCCCTGCGGCACGGCTGATACTGGAAGAACTTGCTGCTTCTGCCGACAAGGGAAACAAGAAAAGAACTATAGCTAAGACCAACCCAGCTAGGACTTGCCGATACCTCATAATGTCCACTTAATAAATCTCAATACTGCCACAATTACATTAAACCTTATTAAGAAACCCGATTTCTCGGCAAGTATCCCTGCTTAATTCTCAAACGTGATAAACATAGGACTCGTCCAGACCTTAGAATCATCAACCTGACGACCTGAAATATAGATTGGTAGAAACCCGTGGGGACTGGACTGAGGTTCTAGTATAAAGCTACCACTAACATCTGTTGGCATAGGAGTTGCACTTAAGCGTTCTACCGCAATGAAAAGCTCTGCTCCTCCCAATTCTTGCCGCAAAATTCCTTTGTTGATCAGGTCTTTGCCGGAAAATTCCCAGCTAAATTCCGGGCAATGGATGTAAGGATTTCGCCGTAGTGGGCTTCCTACCTTAATGTAACTACCGATTTCAACATAAAGCCGGAAGTGAGCGTGGAGTAAATCAGAAAGTTCGATTTCAATTGCATCAGAGTCTCCGTAGGTATCTGAGCTAAACTCGAGTTTCAGTGGTCCATCGCGTCTGACATACTCTTCTGGATGTTCCAAACCATGAGGCTGATAGCTCTGAACTAACGTATTGGAAAATTCCAAGGTTCCACGCCACTCAGCCCAACGATAGCGGTCTTTAATTCGCGAACCACCCCAGCGCAGGCGAATTTTATTTGCAGTGTAACCTGCTTCCGACTGGAGGTTGCGATGCCAGAGTAACCCACTGTGAGTGTATGCGGCAATTTCGTCCCAGCCGCTTGTGCCTAACAATCGATAGTGAATAGTCACTGCACCTGGTGCCGTAAATTCATCTCCTTGAATGTGCGATCCTGACCAAAGCAAAGCAACTAGGCGATCGCCTGTTGTTGCCCAGGTATGACGAGAACGCAGGGCATGATTAATATCTAACTTTGTCAGCGAGGGGGAAATAATCCCCGTTACTCCACCATTGACCCCAAAAACCGCTGTCCCAGGAACGCCACCGCCACAGCGTCCGCGATGTTCATCGCCGTTGGCTGACACCCCAACTTTATATCCTCGACTAATGGCATCCTGATAAAACCAAGGGAAGTGTCCCCAAGCAGAACCAATTTCTATCAGACGTTCGAGTTTGGGGTGATGCCAGTCTAAAATGGCACGCCGTCCGCCGATGTGGGGGATGAGTAGGTGCTGCTCTGGATTGTGAATATATGCAGCATAAAGTTTATCTACAGGCCAAGCTCCAGGAAGCAGTTGTTTGCCTTTCATGTCTTCATTCCACTCGAAGGAACGAACGAGCTTTCCTTGGCTGTCGTAGGGGAATAAGACCTCGTCACCTAAGAAAACGACATTGCGATCGCCCCCCGCAGCGGAATTCCCACACCACTCTGTACCGGGATAACAAAGAAACTCGCCTTCTTGCGTCACCTCCCGACACAGTTTCACATCTTGCTTCCACCGCTCCTCAGTAATATTAAAATCATTCGCCGTATAACCCAAAACATCTAACCCGGCAACATCTCGCCCGTAGGCAAAATTATACTCAGTACTGTTTGTTCCTACTGTGTTGTTGGAGTGAACATGAAGGTCGGCAAAAAAGGCACGAGGATAAGCCAGGTTGCTATCTGCTGTGATAGGAGTAGGAGCGCTTTGTAACTCAGTTCCTACCAAAGTTGCCTGGAGTATTGTTTCTTCATCTGCATCCAAACTCAAGGTAGTTTTTGCCACAGCCCAACCTTGCTCTGGCAAATCCAGCAACTGCTCTTGTAGAGTTCTAGATGAACTATGGTTTGTTAACTGCAGTTGTCCTCCCAACCCCCAACAAGTATTCCCCCAAACATCTTCTGACCGTATTATTACAGAAAACGAAACACCTGTTTTGACCAGTCGCGGAGTGACAATTGCAAGTTTGGCAGGTGAACCTGGCACAATATCAATCACGACATCGCCAGGAATTTCGGCAAAGCGAGACGTGCCAACGGGGTCAATGTAAGCACGGAAGCGAAAACCTTGCTCAACAAAAGTTTGCACCCTTGTTCCTGGTCCTCCAGCACGGCGATCGCCTAACCGTATTAAAATATGGTCGCCTGGTTTGATGTAACCATCGACAATATCTACAATAATCGCCTTCTGATAAGGACGTTCATGCCCCTTCTGGTCAAACCGAACCTTGAGTGACTGTACTGTTGCGGGACTTTCACCAGGAAGAGGAGAACGAGCTTGGTATTCTGCTGAAAGATAGTTAGCCGCCTTGGGGTCTTCCGTCTGAAACAGTCCCCAGTCTGAGTAAAATTTGAACGTTACCTTAATCCAAGCACCGTCTGCAATTCCAGAAGCACCAACTTCGTAGTCAAGTAGAATCTCCTGCCAACTTCCAGCCTCAATTTGTCGAGTGGAACAGTGTAGACGACCCAGAAACGGTAAAGTGTTGACATACTCTAGATATCCTTGGGGATGAGCATACTCTCCTAGCAATAAATCAAGGTTTTCGTTTGATATGTAGTTTTCCTGAGTCATATGCTTCGTGGGATGTGTGGAAACGACTAGGCTTTAGGCCTTTCTAGGAAACACGACTCAAGCGACTTTAGTCGCAGTGGATATTCTCCACGAGCCGTAAGATTTGAATTTGCAATCACAAATCTGCGCCTTTTGGGTTAATCGTTTACCGGTGTCTAAGCTGTGCAAACTAATTGTTTTTCTGCTTGGATCTTTCTTTGTCGGCGATTCTTGCCAACCACCGATATAACAGAATCCAAACTTGCAGTGTTTTACAACGGAACCGCGTTTAAAACCCGCGCTCATTGTGCCACCATATCTAGGGCGGATATGCCCAACAAAATGCTGTAAGCGATGAAGTTGACGACGGTGAAAGTCCAGCGGTATGACTTCAATTAATTGGGTGTTTTCAGGTTTTAAGTGTCCGCCAACAAACCAATTAGCTAGTACCCAAGAATCAACACAGTGAACATCAAACTTATTAGATAGCTTGTTTTTAGACTTTTTCAAGCCTAAGCTTTGACGCATTTTATAGGTGTCGTTACCTGTCCTAGTCTCTAAGTTGGCAAGTCTTTCTAACTGCGAGTAAAACCACTTTTTGCCAACTTCTAACGGACTAAACATTACGTTCCACTTTCTTGCACCTTTCCATGCTTTGGCTTTGATGTCTTCAACAACGAAAGTTGAAACAGGGAACATCAACACTAACCACTTGCAAATACGTAATTTCCATTGCCATCTAGCTTTTGTTGATGGTGGTAATTTTTGCTTATTTACAAGTCTGTTTTTACGATTTTGTCTACATGGGGTGTTGCGGAATCGTCTAGCACGTCGCATATTTCGACGAACCTCTACATTGTCTTTTACCCAGTCAACTGCGTGAGTCTGGATGTTTAAATAAGTTGCGAAGCGTGATTTTACGGTATATCCCTCACGCTTACTTCCGGGGTCAACAGCAACTGCTATTGGTTGGATATTTCTATTAGATGGTTCTTGGTTTAATCGAACACAAAAAACTCCTTTTTTAAAAAATGGTGTAGCCTTGCCTGATTTAATCCAACGCTTTGCTCTGCTGGGAGTTGTCGGCATCAGGGGACGGTTGTTTTGGTCAACTACTGGAACAAACATGATAAATCCTATTGCTAGGTATATATATCCCTTCGCTACTGACTGTCACAGAGGTTAAAAACTAGGGAGGCATTCTTAACGTGTTTCGAGTTACCACACTCAGACAATTCAGTTTAATTAGCTAGACACCTGTTTAACCTGATTTGGGGAAGTGGTTATTTCCCCTCTTGCAAGCCCAGTGGCTTTAGCCCTGGGTTAGTGACTTTCTCAACGTATTGGTACTAAGCCCGCTTTTTCGACAAATTTTTGACCTTCTTTAGACAGCAATAGATTACCATAGGCGACTCCAGCTTGTTCATCTGCTCTACCGTCCCGACGAATAATGACATACAAGTACCTGGTTATGGGGTAAGTACTATTCTGGAAGGCTTTTATATTCAGTTGACCATCAGTGACAACTGGGACATACTGCTTGCTGTCACCAGGAGCCAAGGCTACAGGGCGAACTGTCTGCTGAGTGGCTACTAGCATCGCTGCGCCGATACCAATGGCTCCTGGGGTAGAAGCTACATCACGAACAAGTACAGTATAATCTCGGCTGGAGCGTACCTTAGGGCTAACACTTCCAACTTTTGAACCAAGAAGCGTTTTGAGTAAAGCGGTCGTCTTAACGTTTATACTGAAAGGGACAATCGGCAAGTTTGGTCCCCCGACCTCTTTCCAGTTGGTGATTTTGCCCGTGTAAATGTCCTGGAGTTGAGCTACGGAAAGACCAGGGATCGAAATATCTGGATGGGTATAGGAGCCAAGCCCATCAATCGCAACGGCGACCTGATCCAATTTAAAACCGCGCTCAGTTGCCTGTTTGTACTCAGCATCCTCAAGGGGACGACCGGATAGGGCAAAGCTAAGTTGACCGTTGAGCACCATTTCAATTCCTTTACCAGTACCAGGTTGATTGTCAACTGGATCGGTGTAACGTAGGATAAAATTCGGGTGAGCCTGGTTGATAGCCTTATGTGTGCCTTGAGTAACTAGAGATGCAAAAATAAGCGAGCCACCAAAGTTAAATGTTCCTTCTGGCACTTTCGGAACTTCCTTCATGGAAGTGTAAGATTGAATGTCTGAATTGTTGGAAGAAACATTCTCAGTGCTGACATTTTGTGACGATTGGCCTTGCTGCCAGAAAAAGTAGCCTCCCACACCGACAAGCAGCAAGAGTATGGCTGATAAACTAACCCCAGTCACAAACAGTGTAGACCTAGTAATTCTCTCTTTAATAACTACAGAAGAAATCACAAGGGGCTTGCCGCACTTTTGACAGTACTTAGCCCCAATAGGATTTGCATCATAGCTACACGAGCTGCAGATTATACTTTCTTTAGCATTTGATTCATTAGTATTCATGCAATTCCTCAAGGATGTGCTTTGCAGGTTACGGAATCGTAAAAACAAATTCTTTTTTACCAGTTGTTGGGAATGGGCTTTTGTGGTAGAGACCCAAAGATTTGTTAGACTTACGCCGCAAACACAACATGACTCAACTCACAACGACGACTTTAGTCGATGAGTCAATTTATCGCCACCCTGTTTTTTAACTAGGACAATTTTAGTCGCAAAGCTTAGTTATGTACACCTGATCGCCTAATTCCTCTTGAAAACTTGCGATAATACAAAATTTCGGGGTAAGAAGCTGTAACTTAATCTCTCTTCATCTCTCTTCATTGCTACTCATTTTGATTAGGTTTTTCAGAAATCAATTGATCGACAAATTCTCTTAGCCGTTCTTGCCAGTTAGGGACGGTTTTAAGTTTTTCTCTGACTCCTGGCAAAACCTTGAATTGGACAGGGACTTTATCATAAGCCACTTGATTTTTTGGCTGAAATTTTATTATAGGCATTTTTAGCGCTTTAATTATCGAGTATACTAGATAATTTAGCAAAGATTGAGAGCGCTCGTTTCAATGCAACTTGTAGAAAAACACGTGATCAATCGCAATCACCGTCTGTGGAAAGAGTGCGACCAACTAGCATTCAAATCTAAAGACTTATACAATGCTGCTAACTACATTCAACGTCAATACTTCTTTGACTCTGGCAAATACCACACATTACCAACTCTCTACCATCTAATAAAGAACCACGAAGCTTATAGAGCGTTGCCGTGACTTCGGTGTCAAAGCAGATTTGCAAAGTACTTTGTCAGGCATGGACTGGGTTTATGGGTGCAATGAAGGCTTGGAAAAAAGAACCGTCTGGGTTTTTAGGTAAACCAAGACTACCAGGGTACAAACACAAAACAGATGGTAGAAACATTGTTATTTACCCCGACGAGAGTGTGTCAATACCAGGACTTAGAAAAGGCTTTGTAGTGCTATCACAATGTAGTATTAAGCTACCTACAAAAACTTCAAACGTTGACCAGGTAAGAATTGTACCTCAAAAAACTTGCTATGTAATTGAGATTGTTTACTCGAAAGAGTTAGCACAAGAGACACAAGGTTACAGTGCAGCTATTGACCTCGGTTTAAGCAATTTGATGACTGCTACATCTAACAATCCAGGCGTTAAACCTTTGGTTGTGAATGGCAAACCGTTAAAAGCTATAAACCAATTATTCAATAAGCGCAAAGCTCGAGCTCAATCTGTAGAAGCCCATAGACAAGTTTTAGACTTGGTACATAAGCGCAATAACCGTGTTTCCAACTACCTCCATACTGCCTCTAGACGTGTCATTGATTGGTGCTTGGCGTCGGGTATCAGTCGCTTGATTGTTGGCAAGAATGATGGCTGGAAGCAAGATATCAATATTGGTAAATCCAATAACCAGCAATTCACCGCAATACCTCATACTCGACTCATCCAAATGCTTGAGTACAAAGGTGCTTTGGTTGGAATCAAGGTGATGACGACTGAGGAAGCGTACACCAGCAAGGCGAGTGCTTTAGATGGTGATGCGTTGCCCAAGTATAGAGAAGCCACGCCTCGCTTCTCTGGCAAGCGGATTAAGCGTGGTTTATATCGGTCTGGTAGTGGCAGATTCATCAACGCTGATGTCAATGGAAGCTTGAATATTGGACGAAAAGTAATTCCCGACTTTATGAAGGGAATAGAGGGATTGCCGTTTATCCCTGTAGTGGTTGACCCACTACGAATGCATTTGACCACATCTGCCTAGGTTTGACTAGATATGAGTAGGTTTATGCAAGCGGTTTGTCTGCTGTACGCAGTAACTCCTGTCCAATCAGGGTTAGCAATGCTAACAAAGCGAGAAGCGACGCACAAGCAAAAGCAGCGATCGTATCGTATTCGCTATAAACCCGTTCGATGTGCAATGTCAGCGTGTTTGTTTCTCCAATCAGTTTGCCTGAAACCACTGAGACAGCTCCAAACTCCCCAATTGCTCTAGATGTACAAAGTATCACCCCGTAAAGTAACGCCCAGCGAATCGAAGGAAAAGTCACGCGCCAGAAAGTCTGCCAAGAATTTGCTCCTAGTGTTTGAGCTGCTTCTTCTTGTGCTATTTCCATGCTTTGTAGTGTAGGTAGCACCTCTCGGATCACAAACGGGAGTGTGACAAACAAAGTTGTAAAAATCATCCCTGGCAAAGCGAAGATGATTTTGATGTTGGCTGCTTCCAACCAAGAACCAAACAGACCGACAGTTTGACTATAGAGAAGGATGAACATTAAACCCACAACCGTGGGTGAAATGGCTAATGGTAAATCTATAATTCCTAACAATAAAATCTTACCGGGAAACGAGTATCGTGCGAGAATCCAGGCAATTAAAATTCCAAAACCAGTATTCATGGGAACCGCAACTAAGGCGATCGCCACTGTTAAAAAGATGGCATGACGAGCTTCTGGTGCCGTGATTCCTGTCCAGTAAGCCTCAATACCATTGGCAAACGCCTGATAAAAAATAGTCACTAAAGGAAGAACAACGACGATGACTAGGAAAGACAGACCTAGAGCAATCAACAGATAGCGTCCCCAAGGCAACGATTGTAGCTGGGCTTTTGAGCTAATTCTCATACCGCCGACTCCACCATTGCAACAGATTGGTACAAATCAAAATTACCAGAGAAAACATCAACAGCACGATCGCCACCGCCGTTGCACCGCTATAGTCATATTGCTCCAAGCGACGGTAAATGTAGATAGAGCTAATCATCGTTTCATAGGGAATATTGCCGGAAATTATCAAAACTACGCCGTACTCCCCAACAGCACGCGCAAAAGCCAGCGTAAACCCTGTCAAGATTGCAGGCAGTAATTGCGGAAAAATGACTCGCCAAAACGTTTGCCAAGCATTTGCTCCCAGCATGTGTGCTGCTTCCTCTACCTCTGGCTCAATTTCCATGAGAACCGGCTGCACCGTTCTTACCACAAAAGGAAGCGTCACGAAGACTTTCGCAAAAACAACTCCTACCACAGATGAGGTCAAGTTCACTTGCTGAATACCCAGCGATCGCAAACTATTTCCTAAGAATGTTCCGGGATCGAGGTACTGTCCGAGGACTCCACCAGAACCGTACAAAGACACCAAAGCAATTCCAGCAACCACTGCAGGCATAGCAAAGGGCAAATCCACCAAACCGTCTGCCAGCCGTCTGCCTGGAAACTCATAACGTACTAATATCCAGGCAAGGATGACGCCGAAGACACTGTTAATTAGGGCAGCTAACAAAGCAGCACCAAAGGAAAGCTTATACGCCTCCACAGCAACAGGAGCAGTGATCACCTGCCATAATTCTTGCCAAGAGCGTTTGGAAGCCTCTAAGAAGATGACGCTTAAAGGCAGCAGAACGATAAAGCTAATGTAAGTCAGGGCTAAACCCTGCAAAAGTGACTTATGAAAGCGTGGTGTAGAAAGGGTATCAGAGGTAGCTACCATTGAGGTTATTGGGTTCTGGCTGCTGCTTGAGCAGAATCGAATAATGCTCCATCTGCAAAAAGCTTCTGATCTACGGGTTTCCAGCCACCAAAATCAGCAATTTTATAAAGGGTTTTCACAGGCTTGTAAAGCTTAGCTTGTTGCTGGTATGCCTTTTCATCTATTGGACGGTAGCCTAGTTGAGCGTAGATTTCTTGTCCTTTAGGTGAAAACAAAAACTTGGTAAACGCTTCTGCCACTTCGCGGGTTCCCCGTTTGTCTACTATCTTGTCAACAACTGTGACTGGAAAATCGACCTGGATATTACTTGCTGGCACAATGTAAGGATAATCCTCAGGAATGACGTTGTTCGCAAAGATAATTTCGTTCTCAAATGTGACGAGTGCATCACCGATTTTATTTTTCACAAATGTATCTGTTGCCTCTCGCCCATTGCTGACCAACGTCTTAATGTTTTTGACGAAACCTTTGAGATAATCTTGTGCCGCCTGTTCTCCTTGAGACTTGAGAATAGAACCGTATCCTGCTAATATACCCCATCGAGCGTTACCACCGGTTTGAGGGTTGATTGCCACAATTGACACACCATCACGAGCGAGGTCGCTCCAATTCTGAATTTTTTTGGGGTTTTCAGGTCTTGTGACTATAACCATGACCGAACTGGCGGGGGAAGCCTGATTGGGTAATCTTTGACTCCAATCTTTGCTGACAAAGCCTTTTTCTACCAAAGGGTCTAAATTGCTTTGGAGATTCTGAGCCAGAATGTCCGCTTGCAAACCACCCAAAATTGCTCTGGTTTGCGCTCCCGATCCACCATAGGATTCTTTGAACTTGACATCTTGACCTGTTTTTGCTTTCCACTCTTGCTGAAATGCCGGAATCATTTTGGAGTAAAGCGCTTTAGCCACTCCATAACTAACCAAAGTGAGTTCTACTGCTCCCGAGTTCTGGGTCGCAGTTGCTTGGGTTTGACTACTTGATACCTGGTTTTGAGTAGAGTTCTGCGTTTGGGTGCAGGCAGGAATCATAAACCCCGCAGTAAATAGCAAAGCACGTAAGGCAGAACGCCTTTTCATAGATCACTCCTGATAACTGAATAAGATGCTGTTGTTGTGATGTTAGAACGGGGTTTTTGAAGGAATATTCCTAAGTACTGATGAAAAAATCGCGATTAAGAAATAATACCAATTCTCTATGTCTTTGCAAAATATTTAGATTACTTTGTTTTCTTTGCGTCTAGAGCGTAGAGCGTGAGGTTTAGAAGACATAATTATACAGTGTTGACCAACGACAACAAAAAGACCTGTGGCTAATCAAGAAGAAACCGTCTTATCCTTAGCGCGATCGCCTTTATATGAACTTGCACAAGAACTGAAAGCACGACTCACCAGCTTTGGCGGTTGGGAAATGCCCGTCCAGTTTGTTGGCATTCTTCAGGAACACGAAGCTGTCAGAAATGCAGCAGGAATGTTTGATATTTCCCACATGGGCAAATTTACCCTGCAAGGGAAAAACCTGATTTCGCAACTCCAATATTTAGTTCCTTCAGACTTAAGCCGCTTGCAACAAGGGACAGCGCAATACACTGTATTATTAAATCCTCAAGCTGGCATCATCGACGACATCATTTTTTACTACCAAGGCGAAGACAGCACTGGTGAACAACGGGGAGTGATGATTGTCAATGCTGCTACCACTCACAAGGATAAAGCATGGCTCTTGCAACACCTTGACCAGAATGAGGTGAAATTCCAAGACATTTCACCAGAAAAAGTGTTAATTGCCGTGCAAGGACCAAAAGCGAGTAGCATCCTTCAGTCCTTTGTGCAAGAAGACTTAACTCCAGTCAAAGCATTTGGACACTTGGAGGCGACAGTACTGGGTAAACCAGGATTTATTGCCCGCACAGGTTACACTGGGGAAGATGGCTTTGAGATCATGGTAGATCCAGATGTTGGGCTAGAATTATGGCGAAGTCTAGTCAAAGCGGGTGTCATTCCGGCAGGATTGGGTGCGAGAGACACCTTAAGGCTGGAAGCTGCAATGGCACTTTACGGGCAAGATATCGACGACACGACTACCCCAATGGAAGCTGGTTTAGGTTGGCTGGTTCATCTTGACACTAAAGGTGACTTTATTGGTCGGTCAATCTTGGAACGGCAAAAAGCGGGTGGGGTTCAACGCCGATTAGTCGGTTTGCAACTACAAGGACGCAACATTGCCCGTCATGGCTATCAAGTACTATCACAAGGTGTAGTGGTTGGAGAAGTGACCAGTGGTACACTATCACCAACGCTTGGTTATCCCATTGCCTTAGCCTACGTTCCCACCGAACTAGCAACTGTTAGCCAGCAGCTAGAAGTGGCAATTCGTGGCAAAGCATACCCAGCAGTTGTGGTAAAACGTCCGTTTTATCGGTCAAAAAATCGGATTAATAACTGATAACCGCTCAAGTTTTGAGGAATAATCTGTTGTCAGTGACTTAATCTCCTGTATGGTTAATTAACCGAACAGTGCTGAGGATTGAGTCATCTACACTCAGAACTGATTGCTTGGGACTGGTAGACTTTCAAACAAGTATGGTATTAATCGCTATAAGGGTGTAATTTGTTGATGTGGAAGAGGAAGTGGTATGTATGTTTGAATATCCCGAAGATTTGAGATACCTGGATACTCATGAATACGTGCGTCTTGAGGGCGAAATTGCCACCATTGGCATTACCGCCTTTGCCGTAGATCAATTGGGTGATATTGTGTTTTTGGAACTCCCAGAAATCGGCGACGCTGTCACCAAGGAAGACACCTTTGGCACAATTGAATCGGTGAAAGCTGTGGAAGACCTTAATTCTCCAGTGACTGGCACAGTCATAGAACGTAATGAAGCCTTGATAGAATCACCCGAACAATTGGCAGAAGACCCTTATGGGGAAGGCTGGTTGCTGAAAGTACGCGTCAACGATCCTGGTGACATTGATGATGCTTTGACTGCGGGTGAGTATAGTAGCCAGGTAGAAGGGTAGAACAGATGAGGGGGATAACAGAGAAACTCCTCTCCCCTTCGTCTCCTCCGGAAAAATATCAAAAAATTTAGATAAATTAATCACACATAACCGACGCGTCAAAAGATACTTGTTGCAAAATATGAAGTAGTCGCGTCTGGAGAGCAATTTGTGGTACTTAATGTTCCTCGTCCGAAATCAAACCATCAGCAGAAGCTGGGGGAAAAAATTCAAAAAAGTTCTTTTAAAGAACGGCACATTGGACCATCACCCAATGACATCCAGCAAATGCTAGAAGTATTGGGCTATACCAAAGGCGATAAAACGGGAGAACCCTATGACTGTTTTTCGCCTCTTGATAAACTTATTGACCAAGCGGTACCGCAGGGAATTCGGTTATCTCGCCCATTAGAGTTGCCAGAAGCACAAAGTGAGTACGCAGCACTTACCAACCTGAAGGAAATAGCTTCCAAAAATCAAGTTTTCCGCTCGTTTATTGGCATGGGGTACTACGGCTGTATCACCCCACCTGTGATTGAACGCAATATCCTCGAAAACCCTGGTTGGTATACCGCATACACTCCCTATCAGCCGGAAATTGCCCAAGGACGACTAGAAGCGCTGTTGAATTTTCAAACCATGATTATTGACCTAACAGGTTTGGAAATTGCCAATGCTTCATTGCTAGATGAAGCCACAGCAGCAGCAGAAGCGATGACCATGAGCTACGGTGTTTGCAAAAATAAAGCAAATACTTATTTTGTCTCTCGTGAGTGTCATCCCCAAACTATAGACGTGTTGCAAACACGTGCTCAACCTTTGGGAATTGACATCATTGTCGGCGACCATCAAACCTTTGATTTTTCTCAAGCTATTTTTGGGGCAATTCTCCAATACCCCGCTAGTGATGGCACAATTTACGACTACCGCGCTTTTGTAGAAAAGGCACATGCTGAGGGAGCATTGGTAACGGTAGCTGCAGACCCCTTAAGTCTAACTTTGCTGATACCCCCTGGCGAATTTGGCGCTGATATTGCCGTGGGAAGCACTCAGCGTTTTGGTATTCCCTTGGGCTACGGTGGACCTCACGCAGCTTACTTTGCAACCAAGGAAGAGTATAAGCGGCAGGTTCCAGGACGGATTGTTGGTGTATCAAAAGATGCTCAGGGGAAACCTGCGTTGCGTCTTGCCTTGCAAACCCGCGAACAGCATATCCGCCGCGAGAAAGCTACTAGCAATATTTGTACAGCACAGGTGTTGCTGGCAGTGATGGCAAGTATGTATGCGGTTTATCACGGTTCTACTGGGTTAAAAAGAATTGCCGAGAATATCCACCAAATGACTGTGATGCTAGCGGAAGGATTAAAGCGTCTGGGTTACAGCATCGGTTCCGAAGATTTTTTTGATACCCTGCAAGTAGATTTAGGAAAACGTAGTTTAGATAAGCTTTTACAAGCTTGCGAAGCGGGTAAAATTAACATACGCATTTACAACGCCACGGCTGTAGGTATATCCCTAGACGAAACCACTACAGAAAAAGACTTAATCGATCTGCTAGAAATTTTCGCTCTTGGCGACGAACTACCCTTTACTTTCGATGAATTAACCTCTCCCTCATCTCGCCACCTCCCTCAGCCCCGCACCACCAGCTACCTCACCCACCCCGTCTTCAACCGCTATCACTCAGAAACTGAGTTGTTACGCTACTTGCACAAGCTGGAAAGTAAGGATTTATCGCTGACAACATCGATGATTCCCTTAGGGTCATGCACGATGAAACTGAATGCGACATCTGAGATGATACCAGTCACATGGGCTGAATTTGGCAAGATACATCCTTTTGCACCACTGTCACAAACACAGGGTTATCAAATCCTGTTCCAGCAGCTTGAGGAATGGTTAGCTGAAATTACGGGGTTTGCGGGAATTTCGCTGCAACCGAATGCTGGTTCTCAAGGCGAATATACGGGGTTACTGGTCATCAGAGAGTATCACGAAAGTCGCGCAGAAGCACACCGCAACGTCTGCCTAATTCCGACATCCGCACACGGGACAAACCCTGCAAGTGCTGTGATGTGTGGGATGAAGGTAGTTGCTGTTGCTTGTGACTCTGAGGGTAATGTTGACTTAGATGACCTCAAAGCTAAGGCTCAAAAGCATAGCAAAGAACTTGCAGCTTTAATGGTGACATATCCCTCAACTCATGGTGTGTTCGAGGAGCAAATTCAGGAAATTTGCGCTGTTGTTCATGCTCACGGTGGACAAGTTTACATGGATGGGGCGAATATGAACGCTCAAGTGGGGCTTTGTCGTCCTGGAGATATCGGCGCGGATGTTTGTCACTTGAACCTGCACAAAACCTTCTGCATTCCCCACGGTGGCGGTGGTCCTGGTATGGGACCGATTGGCGTCGCTTCCCATTTGGTGCCTTTTCTCCCCGGACACGCTGTTGTCCAAATGGGCGGTGAACAAAACATTGGTGCAGTTGCTGCTGCGCCTTGGGGAAGTGCTAGCATCCTTGTGATTTCTTGGATGTATATTGCCATGATGGGTGCAGATGGTTTGACCGAAGCAACGAAAGTCGCAATTCTTAATGCTAACTACATCGCCAAGAAACTTGAACCTTACTATCCCGTTTTGTACAAAGGGAAAAATGGTTTAGTTGCTCATGAGTGCATTTTGGATTTGCGTTCCCTGAAAAAATCTGCTTCTATCGAAATCGATGATGTTGCCAAGCGCTTAATGGATTACGGCTTCCATGCGCCAACCGTCTCCTGGCCCGTAGCGGGTACAATCATGGTAGAACCTACAGAAAGCGAATCCAAAGAGGAGTTGGATCGTTTCTGCGATGCGATGATTGCCATTCGTCAAGAAATCGCGGAAATTGAATCAGGCAAAATGGATGCTGAAAACAACGTCTTGAAGAATGCACCCCATACCGCAGAAAGCCTCATTGTTGGAGAATGGAATCATCCCTATTCTCGGGAACAAGCTGCGTATCCTGCACCGTGGACTCGCGAGCACAAATTCTGGCCCAGTGTAGGTCGTATTGACTCCGCGTATGGGGATAGGAATTTTGTTTGCTCTTGTCTGCCAATGGATGCGTATTAAGTAGAATTGACGCACCCACCCCTAGAAGGGGTGGGATTCACGCGTTCATGCCAATTCCGCGTTATCCCATAAATCCAGACTAAGCTGGATTGGCGGGTTCCCAGGCACACCGCGTTTGCCATTTCTGGCACGGTGTTGTCTCCGTTTACCCCCTGTCGGTTCAGGGGTGGGCGTTTCAAACAGACAAAGCTGCTTGGGTTCCGAGTAGTCCACTCGTACCAATCTTAAGTTTACGCACCACGAGGATGGTCAACCCATTACTTTCAATTGCACGACGCTTTATCACAACTGCCGCTTGTTTATCGGCGTGGGCTGAGCGCATAAAAATCCAAACTCACCCTTAGGTAATAACAGAAGCGGTTGAAATCAAAACCGCCACCACACAAAGAACTAAGGGAAGCTGGAACAATGGACACCAAAATTTTACTTGAGCAATGCCAACTGGTAAACTTTCAAAAAGGCAAGCATATTACAATCCTCGGCGCAGGTATCGCAGGTTTAGTCGCAGCATATGAACTCGAACGCCTAGGACATACAGTAGAAATTCTAGAAGGTAGCCCACGCATCGGTGGACGTGTATGGACACACCGCTTCGGTAACTCCCCTGATGCACCTTACGCAGAACTCGGAGCAATGCGTATCCCCAGCGAACATGAAATGACACTGCACTACGTACGTGAAATGGGCCTTTCTGACAAACTGTGCAAGTTCATGACAGTGTTCGAGGAAAGCAACGCAATGATGAACATCAACGGACAAGTGCTGAAAATGAAAGACGCACCCCGTGTATTGCAACAAACAGAAGGTGGTATCTTTTCTGACACACGTTACAGTGAAAAAACCCGTTTATTTGCTGCTTGGCTCAAAACCATCATCAATACTATCGCCCCTGGTAATCTCCGTTCTGAATTTGAACGCGACTTGCAATCTCACTTAATGGATGAATTAGAGCGGTTGGATTTAAACCCCTACTTCAGCGAAGATGGTGAAACGATTGATTTGAACTCATTCCTGACTCAAAATCCAAGCTTCCGTGCAAAGTGCTCTCAAGGGTTGGATATTTTCCTCGGCGACATCATGACAGAAACTAGCCATGACTTGTTGCAACTTAAAGGTGGAATGGATCAACTCATCCAACGTTTAGCAGCTTCAATTAAAGGTGAAATCAAGTGTAACTCTGAAGTTGTCGCCCTGAGCGTACAAAAAGACCATGTTGAAATCACAACTAAAGAAAACGGTCAGCTGCATACACGTCGTTGCGATTATGTATTATGCACCATCCCCTTCAGTGTATTACGTAAACTAGAGTTGAGCGGCTTTGATGATGATAAGCTTGATTCGATTCACAACACTGTTTACTGTCCCGGTACAAAGGTGGCGTTTCATACTCGCGAGTCCTTCTGGCAAAAGGATGGTATCAAAGGTGGTGCTTCCTTCAGTGGTGAAGGTGTGCGTCAAACATACTACCCAAGCGTGAAGTTCAACCCCGAACATGGTAGCGTGATGTTGGCGAGCTACACGATTGGTGATGATGCTCAACGCATGGGCATGATGTCTGAATCTGAACGTTTTGACTATGTGCAAAATACTGTGAGCAAGATTCACCCTGAACTAAATACACCTGGTATGATTGTGGACAAAGCGTCTATTGCTTGGGGTAACTACAAGTGGAGTGCTGGTGGATGCACGATTCACTGGGATGATAGCGAATCTAATTACCTTAAAGCACAAAGAGCTCAAAATACTCTGTTTTTTGCTGGTGAACACTGCTCTCGCTTCCCAGCATGGTTGCAAGGTTCGATTGAGTCTGCGGTTGAAGCGGTTTACGATATTGTTAAGCATCAGCCGACTGTACAATCTACTGCGATTCCTGTGGCGGCTATCTCTGGTAAGGAGCGTCAATTGGTAACAGTTGGAAGTGCTTGGTAGTCGATCGCGAGAACTTTACTTGATAACTGATAATTACAGGTAAGTATCAAGAAAATTTAACGCTTTTTGTGTTCATGTTTCATTCAGCTAAACCCTTTGTGTGTGTTATGCCCGCCAAGAGCGGGTTTTTTTTTGCGGTTTTTTGTAAGGCGACAACGATAAGCAGCTAACGGCATGGGCACATATCCTATACCGAGCGAGAGCCATGAGAGGAGCGCAAGCAAGCTGCAACTATTGTGGGTACAAAAAATACGCGATCCTAAAAATCAAATCTACTGTCCAAACTCAACCCTAGCCTGCTCAACCAACTCAGCTGTCACAATCTCTTGCTCTGCTTGACGAGCCATCTGCTCGATTCGTGCTTTAGCTTGGGCGCGGACAAAGAAGGGAATACTCTTCAACTTTGCTTGGGCTTCGTTTGTCCATCGCAAGGTATCTGGAAAATAATCTTCCATAATACACACCCCTATAAAACTTAAGTAGCAGTCATTGTAAATTTCTAAGTCATGAAATTAGTATGAAGTATAAATATTGCGAATGATAAAAGGTTTTTTATTAATTTATATTTGATTATTCATCGCTAAGGGAGTACCAAAAAATAAATTATCCATTATGTAAGGGGGCTTCCGGCGCACGACGGTTGAGGTTTTACAGATAACTCAAGTGCGCCGTAACCCACCATTGTTTCGGTGCATCACAACAAATTGAAGATTTTTTTAATTGGAAGTCCCTAAGAAAAAGCTCCCGCTTTGACACAGGAGCTTTGAGTTATGTGATTGTCAGTGATGAAAGAAATCTATTAGTCGAGTTCCCTCATGGACAACACTGGTTCAGTTTCGCGGTTGATACCTTTCTCGAAACCACCAGCAGCAGCACGGGCGCGACCAGCGTGCCACAGGTGACCAATCAGGAAGAAGAAACCCACGACAAAGTGGAAACATGCCAACCAAGCACGAGGAGATACGTAGTTGAAGGAGTTAATCTCCGTAGCCACGCCACCCACGGAGTTCAAAGAACCCAAAGGAGCGTGAGTCATGTACTCAGCAGCGCGACGAGCTTGCCAAGGCTGAATATCGTTCTTGATTTTATCCAGGTCAAGACCGTTGGGTCCACGCAGAGGCTCTAACCAAGGACCACGGAAATCCCAGAAGCGCATGGTTTCACCACCGAAGATGATTTCACCAGAAGGAGAGCGCATCAGGTATTTACCTAAGCCTGTGGGACCTTGAGCAGAACCGACGTTAGCACCCAAGCGTTGGTCACGGATCAAGAAGGTCAGAGCTTGAGCTTGAGATGCTTCAGGACCAGTAGGACCGTAAAATTCGCTGGGGTAAGCGGTGTTGTTGTACCAAACAAAGATCGAGGCAATGAAAGCCATCAGAGACACAGCGCCGATGCTGTAGGAGAGGTATGCCTCACCAGACCAGATTAAGGCGCGACGTGCCCAGCCAAAAGGCTTGGTCAGGATATGGAAAATACCGCCTGCAATGCAGATGAAGGCAACCCAAATGTGACCGCCGATGATATCTTCCATGTTATCGACGCTGATGATCCAACCTTCGCCACCGAAGGGAGCCTTCAGCAAGTAACCGAAGATAATAGCTGGGTTCAGAGTTGGGTTGGTAATGACGCGAACATCACCACCGCCAGGTGCCCAAGTGTCATACACACCACCGAAGAACATTGCCTTCAGCACCAACAGCAGCGCACCGCATCCCAAAATGATCAGGTGGAAGCCGATGATGGTGGTCATCTTGTTCTTGTCTTTCCAGTCGTAACCAAAGAAAGAAGAGTACTCTTCTAAGGTTTCTGGACCACGGATAGCGTGATAGATACCGCCAAAACCTAGTACAGCTGAGGAAATGAGGTGCAGTACGCCTACAACAAAGTAGGGGAAGGTGTCAATAACTTCACCGCCAGGACCAACACCCCAACCAAGGGTTGCTATATGAGGAAGCAGGATTAAACCCTGCTCATACATGGGCTTTTCGGGAATGAAGTGAGCGACTTCAAACAAGGTCATCGCTCCAGCCCAAAATACAATCAAGCCAGAGTGGGCAACGTGAGCGCCCAAAAGCTTACCGGAAAGATTGATCAGACGAGCGTTACCAGCCCACCAGGCAAAACCGGTGGAATCCTGATCACGACCACCTGCAACAACAGATCTATTAGAGAGCGTTACCACGCGGTAGTACCTCTTCTGGGAATACAAATTTTTCGTGAGGCTGATCTTGAGGAGCCATCCAAGCGCGGATGCCCTCGTTCAACAAAATGTTCTTGGTATAGAAAGTTTCAAACTCTGGGTCTTCTGCCGCACGTAATTCTTGCGACACAAAGTCATATGCCCGCAGGTTGAGTGCCAAACCGACAATGCCAACCGCGCTCATCCACAAGCCTGTGACTGGCACAAACAACATGAAGAAGTGTAACCAGCGCTTGTTGGAGAAGGCAATCCCGAAGATCTGTGACCAGAAACGGTTTGCCGTCACCATTGAGTAGGTTTCTTCGGCTTGGGTGGGGTTGAAGGCGCGGAAGGTATTCGCTGCATCGCCGTCTTCAAACAAGGTGTTTTCTACTGTTGCACCGTGGATGGCACACAGTAGCGCTCCACCGAGTACACCCGCAACGCCCATCATGTGGAAGGGGTTGAGTGTCCAGTTGTGGAACCCTTGCAAGAACAACAGGAAGCGGAAAATTGCTGCCACTCCAAAGCTGGGGGCGAAGAACCACGAAGACTGTCCCAAGGGGTACATCAAGAAGACGCTGACGAATACCGCAATTGGTGCAGAAAATGCTATAGCGTTGTAAGGACGAATCCCTACCAAACGTGCGATTTCAAATTGCCGCAGCATGAAGCCAATCAGACCAAAGGCTCCGTGCAGCGCCACAAATGGCCACAACCCGCCTAATTGGAACCAACGGGTCAAGTCCCCTTGTGCTTCTGGTCCCCACAACAGCAACAGTGAGTGTCCCATACTGTCTGCTGGTGTAGATACAGCTACTGTTAGGAAGTTACAGCCTTCCAGATACGATGAGGCTAAGCCGTGCGTATACCAGCTCGTCACAAACGTCGTACCGGTCAGCCAACCGCCTAGTGCTAGAAAGGCGCAGGGGAATAGTAATATTCCTGACCAACCTACGAACACGAAACGGTCACGCTTTAACCAGTCGTCTAATACGTCAAACCACCCTCTGCTACTGGGGGCGCGTCCAACTGCGATGGTCATCGGACTAAAATCCTCTTTTTTACTAAAATTGCAACTTTTTTGAGGAATTAACTTCTTTTATGACACTTACAGCTGCTTTAAGGCTGCTGGGCATTATGAGAACCTACCGCCTTTTCAGTCGGCAATTCTCATATCAGTGTCGCAATAGTTTCCACCAGTTGGTAATCCAGCTTGCAGAAACTTAATGATTCTTAACTTATCACATTACTCGTGCTTTGTGCCTGATTTTCATGAAAAAATCAGGTATAAAGCTTGAACCCACTACTTATGATTAATATCAGAATTTTTACAATCTGACATAAGTTTTCTCAGAAAAGTTAAAAATTAAAGTTCTGAACCGCAATTCTTCGATTCATTGCTTGGGACTCGGTACTCAAGATCATCTTCGTGGATAGCTGATCGCTTTCTAAATCCGGTAAACTTGCAATACATCTGCTGCAATGGCAGACTTTGTAAAGGGAAGATATCACGCACCAAGGTAGTTCTCATGACGGCATCAACAACCATTAACACAGGTGAGTCGCCAAACGGCGATCGCTCTGGTTCAAGCGTCTTACATCAGAAGGTTCTCGGTTCTCGTCGGTTCAGTAACTACTGGTGGGCAACTGTCGTTTCTATAGGAGCCACGGGCTTCTTGCTTGCTGGTATTTCCAGCTACCTCAAAATCAATTTACTCCTAGTTTCCGACCCAACTCAACTTGCCTTCGTCCCACAAGGTTTGGTTATGGGGTTCTACGGTACCGCAGGCTTACTCCTAGCCTCATACCTGTGGCTAACTGTTTTATGGGACGTGGGAGGCGGATACAACGAGTTTGACCGCGAAAGTGGCACAATCAAAATCTTCCGGTGGGGATATCCTGGCAAAAACCGCCGAATTGAGCTTGACTGTCGTATACAAGATGTGCAATGTGTGCGAGTTGACGCCAGAGAAGGTATTAATCCTCGTCGCTCACTTTACCTACGCGCTAAGGGTCGCCGAGACATTCCCCTAACACGGGTTGGTCAACCTTTGTCGTTACAAGAGTTGGAAGTTCAAGGTGCCGAGTTAGCCCGCTTTTTGGGTGTGCCCCTAGAAGGACTTTAGAGGCTAAGATACTGTGGTTGTATCTGTAACTGGCAATGCGGTTAAAAATTCCCCAATTTTTAGTAACTCTGATGATTGTTGGTGCCTTGATGCTGGGGGGCTGTTCCACAAAGCAAGTTGCTTCTAATTCTTCCCCAATATCCACAGCCACCGAAGCAAGCACCAATTCAACCGCCGAGACAACTACTAATACAGCCAACACGGCAACCACAGAGGCGAGCTCTGTATCTGAAAATATAAGCGAGAGTATTCCTGGAATGAAAGATTTACCACGACTCGAAGGAAAAGCAACGGTGGTTATGACCGTCAAAGGTTCACCCATCACTATCGAAGTAGACGGTACAAATGCCCCAATTACTGCTGGTAACTTCGTCGATTTAGTCCAAAAGGGTGTATACGATGGCTTAGTTTTTCATAGAGTCGTGCGCCAACCCCAACCTTTTGTGGTTCAAGGAGGCGATCCTCAAAGTAAAGACCCGAAAGTTCCAGCAAATAGCTTGGGAACAGGAAGTTTTACCGATCCAAAAACTGGAAAAACTCGTTATATACCTTTAGAGATTAAGCCAAAAGGCGCAGATCAACCGATTTACAGCAAAACATTAGAAGCGGGTGGTGTGACTCAGCCACCTGTATTGCAGCACAAGCAGGGTGCAGTCGCAATGGCGCGATCGCAAATGCCTGATTCTGCTTCCTCGCAGTTTTACTTCGCTTTAGCGGATTTGGCTTTCCTAGATGGTAGCTATGCTGTTTTTGGCAATGTGACTAACGGATTTGACGTGGTGAACAAAATTCAGCAGGGCGATCGCATTGATTCTGCTAAAGTCACCCAAGGCGCAGAAAATTTGAAAAACGCCGGATAGTAGCAAGTAGAAATGAGGGGGATAAGGGCGATGAGGGGGATGAGGGCGTAGGGGGAGCAGGAGGAGAAATGACTCCCATTAGCTTCTCATCCTCCTTAATATTCTTCATATTTTTTATCTTTCCGAAATCACCTACTCCGTAAACCACGAAATTGGTCGCAGTTGTTGTCACTGGTATTGGTCTAGTTTCCGCTTTGGGCAAAAACCTAGAGGACAGCTGGCAACAGTTAATAGCAGGTCAATCTGGAATAAGATGGCATCAACCATTTCCAGAACTCCAAGCGCGTCCTTTAGGAATGATTGCGAAACAACCAGCACAAATGAGAGTGCTGACTCACTCGGTTGTTACATCTGCTTTGAAAGATGCAGGATTGTTTCCACCTTTGCCAGATTGTGGAGTTGTGATTGGTTCAAGTCGTAGCTATCAGGGATTGTGGGAGCAAATGGCGCGGCAGATGCACAGGGGAGTCGGAAATAAAGGGGATGCGACTCCCTCATCTGTTTCATCTTCTTTAGAGGATTGGTTAGAAACCTTGCCTCATATGAATGCCATTGCAGTAGCACGGCAAATAGGTGCTTGTGGGATAGTTTTGGCACCGATGGCGGCTTGTGCTACCGGAATTTGGGCGATCGCACAAGCAGCTTTACTTATCCAAACTGGGCAATGTCAAAGGGTGATTGCTGGTGCAGTGGAAGCACCGATTACACCCCTTACCATAACTGGGTTCCAGCAAATGGGAGCCTTGGCGAAAACCGGAGCATATCCGTTTGATTTACACCGCGAAGGCTTGGTGTTAGGCGAAGGGGGCGCGGTATTTGTCCTAGAATCAGCGCATTTGGCATATGAACGTCAGGCAAGAGTTTATGGTCAAATTCTTGGTTTTGGCTTGACATGTGACGCATATCATGCTAATGCTCCAGAACCAGAAGCCAAGAGTGCAATCGCTGCCGTGAAACAATGCCTTGACCGCAGTCATCTGAGTGCAAAGGATATTGATTACATTCATGCTCACGGTACAGCCACTCTCCTGAATGACCGCATTGAGAGTATATTGATACAGCGTTTATTTCCGAAAACTGTCGCAGTGAGTTCTACAAAAGGGGCGACAGGTCATACGCTAGGAGCATCAGGAGCCTTGGGCGTCGCTTTTTCACTGATGGCAATGAAGCAACAAATACTACCACCATGTGTCGGGCTAAGCAATCCGGAATTTGATTTGAATTTGGTGACAGCGCGTCAAAGTAAAATTCAGCGGGTACTGTGTTTTAGCTTTGGATTTGGAGGGCAGAATGCGGTCATAGCCTTGGCTCAAGAGAGTTGAGACAATTGTGGCTCGGCGAGCCACAGCGTGACTCTGAGAAAATAGCTATGATATATAAAAGTCGATAAATCTTAAAAATAGTTTATCAATGCTGGTTTCCTCCTCTGGCTTGTCCAAGGTCAAAGACTCAGTAAAAGAAAAGATTTTTTTCGGTAACGAACCGACTACCGAGTTAGTTGCAATTCTTACCGTTTATTTTGTTCAAGGCATTTTAAAATTAGCGCGTCTTGCCGTAAGCTTTTTTCTGAAAGATGAACTGGGTTTAACTCCAGCTCAAGTTTCAGTGTTACTAGGCATTGTCGTCTTACCTTGGATAATCAAGCCACTGTATGGTTTTATCTCCGATGGCTTGCCCATATTCGGCTATCGGCGGCGTCCCTACCTAGTTTTATCTGGGATACTGGGAGTGATTTCTTGGGTGAGTCTTGCAACAATAGTTCACACACCCATAGCCGCTACACTAGCGATCGCCCTTGGTTCCCTCTCCGTCGCCGTTAGTGATGTGATTGTTGACTCACTCGTTGTCGAAAGGGCAAGATCCGAGTCACAAGCGGAAGCTGGTTCTCTCCAATCACTAACTTGGGGTACTACAGCCTTAGGAGGATTGATAACAGCCTATTTCAGCGGTATGCTTTTAGAGCATTTCACTACCAGGACTGTCTTTTGGATTACCGCCTTATTTCCGCTGCTCGTGTCCGCAATGGCGTCTTTTATTTCTGAATCGCCCGTGAGCAAAAACACCAGCGAGGATGGTCATTCAAATTTCCAGTCAGTTAAACATCAGGTACAACAACTACGCGCAGCCATTACTCAAAAAGCAATTTGGTTGCCAACAGTATTTCTCTTCCTTTGGCAAGCCACACCAACAGCTGAATCCGCTTTTTTCTTCTTCACAACCAATGAACTGCATTTTCAACCCGAATTTCTGGGACGAGTGAGTTTGGTGACAAGCGTTGCTGCCCTCGTTGGTATTTGGATTTTTCAACGCTTTCTTAAAACCGTTCCCTTTCGCGTCATTTTTGGTTGGAGTATCCTACTCTCATCAGCACTGGGAATGACCATGCTGCTGTTAGTGACTCATGCTAATCGTGCTTTGGGTATAGATGACCACTGGTTCAGTTTAGGTGATAGCGTGATTCTGACCGTGATGGGGCAAATTGCTTATATGCCCGTGTTGGTATTAGCAGCAAGGCTTTGTCCAAAAGGAATAGAAGCGACATTATTTGCTCTGTTGATGTCCGTCACAAACCTGGCTGGGCTGGTTTCCCACCAATTGGGAGCAGGATTGATGTATTGGTTAGGCATCACGGCAACTAACTTTGATTCCCTATGGCTGTTAGTCATCATCACTAACCTCAGTACGCTGCTACCGTTGCTATTCATTAACTGGCTACCTGCTGCTGAGTCCCAAACCGAGACACCAACAACACCAACGTTGCAACCAGCTTCAACAAAGAGTAAAGAACAAGCATTTTTACCTGAATTCATATCTAAGTTGATGGTGCGACGACCAGAATCTGAACCAATTGAATAGCAAATAAACTTGATGCTGCGACGGCCAGAGTCTGAACCAATTGAATAGCAAATAAACAAACAAATAAGGCAACGGATATTCAATCATCCGTTGCTACACAACAATGCCTTTTCCAGTGCGCTCATAACTGCTTCTGAACTCATACACCAAAGTCAACACATACAGATATGCAGAGTTTTCAACTTTACGAACGAGCCTCTACAGTTCCGGAAAAATCCTACAATCGTGAAGATTGGCACAGAGGATATGAATCCCTAGAAAAAGAGTTTGATTATTGGATTGATGATGTAGAAGGAGAAATTCCGCAGGAACTGCACGGGACTCTGTTTAGAAATGGTCCTGGTTTGTTAGATGTAAATGGGCAAAGAATTCATCACCCTTTTGATGGAGATGGCATGATTAGCCGGATCACCTTCTCCAATGGTCGTGCCCATTTCCGCAACCGCTTTGTCCGCACCGCAGCTTATTTGGAAGAACAAAAAGCCGGGAAAATTCTCTATCGTGGAGTCTTTGGTACACAAAAACCTGGTGGTTGGCTGGCTAATGCCTTCGACTTTAATCTGAAAAATATTGCCAATACCAATGTGATTTACTGGGGCGGTAAACTGCTTGCACTTTGGGAAGCAGCAGACCCCTATTGTCTCGATCCCTACACTTTAGAAACTTTGGGCAAAGAACACTTCAATGGTGTTTTATCAGAAGGAGAAGCTTTTGCGGCACACCCACGCTTTGATCCTAGTTCTGCTCAAGATAGTGGTGCGCCAAGCCTGGTCAACTTTTCCATCAAACCAGGACTATCCACCACAATTACTATTTTTGAGTTAAACACCGAGGGTAAGGTCGTACGACAGCACGCCCATAATGTTCCGGGTTTCGCCTTCATCCACGATTTTGCTATTACCCCGAATTACTGCATATTCTTTCAAAATCCCGTCAGCTTTAATCCCATACCTTTTGTGCTGGGAATGCGTGGTGCAGGGGAATGTATCAAATTTCAGCCACATCAACCTACTCGGATTATCATCATTTCCCGGAACCCGAAACAAAAGGGAGTTCAAATTATAGAAACTCACTCTGGGTTTGTCTTCCACCATACCAATGCTTTTGAAGTGGGAAATGAGGTTGTGGTTGACTCAATTTGCTACGAATCTCTACCAGAGGTAGAACCCGAAAGCGATTTCCGGGAAGTAGATTTTGATGCTCTCCAGCCAGGACAAATGTGGCGGTTTCATCTTAATCTGAAGGATGAAACAGTGTCGCGGGAGTTGCTAGAAAGCCGGTGTTGTGAATTTCCTACGATACATCCACAAAAAGTTGGTCGTCCATATCGTTATCTGTATACAGGTGCAGCTCATGGAGAGACTGGTCATGCTCCATTACAAGCATTTGTGAAAATTGATTTAGAATCGGGCAAACGACAAATTTGGAGTGCTGCACCGCGTGGTTTTGTCAGTGAACCAGTTTTTGTACCGCGCACCCCCCATATCCCCCCTTCTCAAGGGGCGACAAAGGGGGGTGAAGATGATGGCTGGGTGCTGGCTTTGGTTTATGACTCCCAGTACCATCGCTCAGATGTAGTGATTTTAGATGCAAAAGATTTTGATAAGGAACCGATCGCACGGCTGCATTTGAAGCACCATGTTCCCTATGGCTTGCATGGGAATTTTACCTCTGAGTGCTTTTTGTAATTTCTTCGTTAGCTGGTAAAGAAAGCAAACGTATAGGAGATTAATGTCTTTATTTTGACGTTATAAGCAGCAGCTATTATAGCGGTTCTGGCGTTGCCTACACCACGAGTAGGGGTACAGCAATGCTATTCCCCTACAATCCTCGTGTATTGTATTTAATTGAAAAGCGTAATAGACATCTCCGAAATATAAAAAACTCAACTAAAATAAGAATCAACAATCTTTTATGACAACAAGAACATGAGTTCTATATCTGCGTACATTGAACAGAATCGTCAGGATACACAACGATTAGTGGGTCTAAAGTACGAGCAACTAGAGCAACTAATCAAGCAAGCGATGCGGAAGCCGCCGCTACGCGAACGCATTACACAAAGAGCGTCTTGTAGAAATGGAAGCGCAGAAAGTTAGAATTATAAATAAAGGCGGTGGTCGGAAAGTCAAGCTATCTATCGAAGAGCAAGTACTCCTAACTTTGATATATCTGCGGCATTTAACTACATTTCAATTGTTAGGCATTCAATTTGGAGTGAGTGAAACGACTGCCAATGATACATTTAATTACTGGTTTCCACTCTTGAGAGACTTGCTACCATGCAGTTTGCTTGAACAGGTAAAAAAAACGCCAGTGACTACGAAATTGTTAAAGAACTGTTAACCGAGTTTGAGTTAATAGTAGATAGCTGTGAGCAGCCCAGAGAAAGACCAAAAGAGTATGAGAAGCAAAAAAAGTATTACTCCGGTAAAAAGAAAAATCATACATTAAAAAATCAGTTAATTGTTTTACCCGATCGAGGGGATATTGTTGATGTAGTTGCAGGTGAACCAGGACCAAAAAGTGATATAAATTTATTCCGAGAACGCCAAAAAGGATTTGACTCAAAACAACGGTTTAACGGCGATAAGGGGTATATAGGAGAACCATCAATTAAAACCCCGCAGAAGAAGTCGAAAAGTAGAGAACTTACCATCGAACAAAAACAAAAAAATAAAGAGTTATCACAAGAAAGAATCTTAGTTGAGCATATGATTCGGTTAATGAAAATATTTCGGGTCGCTCAGGAAAGGTTTCGATTGAATCCTCAAAAATATGAGCAGGTGATTCTGACTATTTGTGGATTAGTCAGGTTACGAATCGGAGCGCTAATATTACCAGCTTCCGGCTAGACTCGCTCCGCAAAATTTTTTCTGAAACTACTTTTTTTTCACTTGTTACTAATAGTAACTATCTCAAAAACCCATTATACCGTAGAAACTGATGAATTTGCGTTTGGCGATCGCACCCCTGAAAGTCAGTTATAGATTACTATTGTCTATTTTCGGAGATGTCTATTAAAAAACCGCAAAGACGCTCTTGACGCACCAGAGGGCAACGAGGAATAATTCCGTTCGCGTAGCGTGGCGAAGCCATTACAAACGGATTTGATATAACTTAGGGTGTGTAGAGACGTACCCCTTCGGGTATGCCTATGGCTAACGCCACGGCTATCGCCGTTCGCGCAGCGTCTCCGGAGGAGATACGGCACGCTACGCGTAAGCCTGCGGCACGCTTTGCGCTTACGCCAGTCGCCTGCTGTCGGGAAACCCTACCAAGAGCGCTGGACTCACATGGTACGTCTGGTACAAGGGTTTGGAATCACACGACATCTTTTTCATACATGGATTCAGCAACGCCGCAAAATTGTTACCGAAAAACTGGGTTTAAAGCCCCGTCCTTTTAGGACGGCTTTTTATTGTCGAAAGATTTTTTAAGAAGTGTATCATAGTTTCTTAAAAAGTGTATGATGAAAACGGGAGGTGATACAAGTGTTTAGTCTGACCTACGAGTTCAAGCTCAAACCAACTTCAAAGCAAGTAGTCATTTTTGCAGACTGGCTTGAACAAACTCGCCGTGTTTATAATTATGCTTTAGCTGAACGCAAAGATTGGTTTAAATCGCGTAGTTGTCAGATTAATGCTTGTTCACTCAAGTCTGAATACATCATCCCAGCAGACAGTAAACGCCCAACTTATGCCAATCAGTGCAAGGCGTTAACGGCTTATAGAAAAACTAGCTCAAACTTGCAGCGGGTACAGTCTCAAGTTTTGCAACAAGCTTTGAGACGACTTGAACAGGCGTTTGTCAGTATGTGGGAACAGAATCATGGATTCCCTCGATTCAAAAAGCCGGGGACTATGCGTTCGTTTGTTTTTCCCCAACTGAGCAAAGATGCAATTGTTGGTAACGGTATCAAGTTGCCCATAATTGGATGGGTTAAATTCCGTCAATCCCGTGAAATTCCGGGTGGCGCTAATCTCAAACAAGTACGGATAGTTCGCCGTGCTAGCGGTTGGTACGCTATGCTGACGTTGCAGTGGGATGTTCAAGTCCCTGATGTAATGCCTCATGGCGAAGCAATTGGGATTGACGTAGGAATAAGTCACTTTGCTGCGGTTTCTAACGGTAAATTGTTCCCTAATCCACGACCTTTCAAGAAGCTCGAACGCAAGCTTAAATTGCTGCAACGGAGTGTATCAAGGAAGGTTTTTGGGTCAAATAACCGTAAAAAAGCGCAACTTCTAGTTAGTAAATTGCATGAGCGAATTGCCAACGTAAGGGCATATTATCACTGGCTCTTAGCCCATAATCTCTGTGACTGGGCAGGTATGATTTTTGCAGAAGACTTGAACCTTAAAGGACTAGCACGAGGCTTTTTAGGTAAGCACTGTTTAGATGCTGAATGGGGTCAATTCTTCCAAATACTAGAGCAGTGTTGTCACAAGCGCGGTGTATTCTTCCTCAAAGTTGATAGCAAAAAGACAAGTCAGATTTGTCCCAACTGTCTGATCGAGACGGGCAAAAAAGACTTGTCTGAACGTATTCACTCATGCGAACATTGCGGCTACACGACTAATAGAGACGTAGCAGCCGCTCAAGTAGTTCTCAATAGAGGGCTTGCAGCCGTGGGGCACACGGTCAAGATGCTTTCTGAGGGTAAAGCGGTTGCGCTCCCCGCGATGAAAGAATCCCTGTCCTTTTAGGGCAGGGAGTGTCAAATTATCCGGTTCTATATCGCAATTATGCCGCATAAATGTATCAGTCATGACGACCAGCTAGAGATGCAACAACCGCAATCAGTTCTGCCGGCTCGATTGGCTTAGCAACGTGCGTTTGATAGCCACACCGCAAAGCACGAATTCGATCCTCAAAACGAGCAAAGGCGGTGACTGCTGCAGCCGGAATATTTCCTCCCATATCCGATGGAAGCCCTCGTAGTGTGCGGATGAAATCATACCCGTCTTTTCCGGGCATACCAATGTCACTGACTACTACATTAGGTTTGTAGCTTTGTACAAGCTCAAGGGCTTCCTCGGCAGATGAAGCGGTCAGGACGTTCGCTCCGCACTCTTCAAGGACTCTCTTGACCAACTCTTGAGCATCGACTTCATCATCAACTACAAGAACCTTCGTAGATTGAAGGTTCTTTTGGATACATTCGCTTGTTGTCAGCCTGTGATCATCAAAACTTTGTTCAACTGCTTGCTCATCACTATCGCTTTCTTTTAAAGCAAGCGGAAGCATCACCGTAAACGTGGCTCCTTGTCCCTCTCCAGCGCTTGTTGCTTGTACGCTTCCTCCATGAAGCTCAACGAGTTGCTTGACAATTGAAAGCCCTAACCCTAAACCGCCAAACTTTCGTGTTGTAGAAGAATCTGCTTGCCGAAAACGGTCGAAAACGTATGGCAAAAACTCAGACTTTATGCCCTGACCCGTATCACTTACTGTTAACTCAACATATGAGTTCACCTTCTCGAGCGACACGCGCACTCTTCCACCCTTAGGGGTGAATTTGATGGCATTAGAGAGGAGGTTCCACACGATTTGTTGGAGTCTCCCCGGGTCACCGATTATAGAAGCAGGAAGGACATCAAAAACTGTTTGAAGTCGTATGTCCTTCGCTTGCACAGTGGGAAGGAGAGATTCGATCGCCGCTTCAATCACTGAGCGAAGATTGACATTCTTAACGTTAAGTCGAACCTTCCCCGAAATGATTCGGCTCATGTCGAGAAGGTCTTCGATAATCTGTGCTTGCGCTCGAGAGTTTCTCTCAATCGTATCAAGCCCCTTCCTCAATTCCGCAGGACCAAGCGTTTTCTTACGCAAAAGCTGAGACCAACCAAGGATTGCGTTCAGCGGTGTCCTGAGTTCATGGGAAACGGTTGCTAAAAATTCATCTTTGAGACGCCCAATTCGCTCTGCTTCTGCACGAGCTGCTCGCTCGCTTTCCAAAAGCGCCTCACGTCGCTCCTCCAATTCCTTGCGCTCACTGATGTCTCGGAAGTTCACTGAAAGCCCGTCAGCAGAGGGGTAAGCATGCACTTCCACCCATTGATTCGAGAAAGGAGAGATCACCTCAAAGTGTACCGCTACCTGAGCACGCAGGGCTAGATTATACTGCTCTTCAAACGGCGAGCCAACTACCATAGGGAATACTTCCCACAGTACTTTTCCGAGCAACTCTTCGCGTGTTTTGCCGAGGTACTCCTCACATCGCCGATTCACATACGTAAACCGCCACTGGCGGTCAAGACCATAAAAGGCGTCGGTGACTCGTTCGAGAATAGCTGCCCGTTCCTGAGCCGCTTCAACTTCCATGCGGGAGCGGGCGGCTTCCTGCCGCAGCCGAGCTGTTTCCAATGTTGCTTTAACACGAGCCAAGAGTTCTCGAGCGCTAAACGGTTTCACCAGATAGTCATCCGCTCCCGCCTCAAGTCCTTCGACACGGGATTCTTCACCTGCACGAGCCGAAAGAAGCACGACTGGAACAGAACGTGTACGCTCGTCAGCGCGAAGGTGGGCAAGAAGACCGAATCCGTCGAGTTTCGGCATCATCACATCGCTCAGCACCAGATCCGGCACCTCAAAGTGTACTGCAGCTAGGGCTGCTTCGCCGTCTGCCACGGCAACAACTTCATATTGTCTTTTGAGAAGTTTTCGCACATACTCACGCATATCTGCGTTGTCGTCCGCCAGAAGTACCCGAGGTCGCGGTTCCTTTCTTTCATCGATCTCCGATGATTCCACGTCGTGCAGATCCTCCGGCAACCACCGCAGCGCTTCTTCAACAAATGCGTCGGCTCGAATGCTTGCCGGGGTCAGTGTGCGTCCACTTGCGATCCGGTCGGCAGGGAGGTGGTGCTTGCCCCGAGGAATTGAGATAGTAAAAGTACTTCCTTGACCGTAAACGCTTTGTAATTGCAAACTACCACCGTGGAGTTTGGCGAGTTCCTGCACAAGGGCAAGACCAATCCCAGTGCCTTCATGTGTTCGACCTTGCGTTCCTTCAATGCGATGGAACCGCTTAAACACGTTGCCAAGCTCAGACTCAGGAATACCGGTGCCTGTGTCTTCGACTTGAAGCTCAATGTTGTCTCCAGCCATGCGTTGGCGAACCGTAATCTGACCTTTTTGCGTGAATTTGAAAGCGTTCGAGAGTAGGTTAAGGACAATTTTTTCCCACATGTCCTGGTCTACATAAACTGGCTCGCTCAACGGCGGACAATCAACCGCCAATTGTAACCCTGCCTTCTCGATCGCCGACCGAAAGACACTTGCTAGATCTGTCGTGAGCGCCGCCAAATCCGTAGGCTCGTAGACAGCTTGCATTCGACCCGCTTCGATACGCGAGAAGTCAAGAAGCGTATTGACAAGTTTAAGTAGTCTCAGACTGTTGCGGTGAGCAACGCTAATGCGCTCTCGCTGAGGTGATGGTAGTTGCGGGTCGTAAAGCGCGTCTTCCAACGGACCGAGCATCAAGGTGAGCGGAGTGCGGAACTCGTGACTGACGTTCGAGAAGAAGACGGTCTTTGCCCGGTCAATTTCGGCAAGCATTTCAGAGCGCCGCCGTTCTTCCTCGTATGCTTGGGCGTTTCGTACGGCAACGGATACCTGAGCTGCAAGGAGTTCATAGAACGATCTGTAGCCTTCGTCGAGCGCTCGATTAGGACTGACTCCAGCAACCAGAACGCCAAGGCGTGCCGTCTGACTCGATGAAGCGATCGGCATCACAAGAGCAGCACGGGTAGGTTCATTCCAAGGTCCGCCGGGTAGCGAGCTATACTGCTCCACACCCTCAACAAGAACTGTTTCGCCTGTCGCTGCTTGTGCCAGCGACCATATATCTGTTCCTGGTGCTGTAATATCTACAGAAACAGGGCTAAGTATTTCTCCCTCTGGCATCTGTACACAAGAGCGGAGTGTGAGAGTTTTTCCATCCGGCTCACGCAGGTAAATCAGCGCAAACGGCACATCGAGTGGGTGTTCTGCGATCGCTCCTGCTAGATCGCTGCACGTTGTTTCAACACTCCGCGTCTCGCCGGCTTTCGAGGCAAGATCCCGCAGCAGTCGTAACCGCCGTTCGCCCAGAACCTGCTGGGTGACCTCACTGCAAACGCAAAACATACCGACAATCTGCCCCCAATCGTCCTCAGCGGGGGCGTGAGAGAGGCTAAAGTAGGACTCCTCACGGTATCCTGCTCGCTCCAACACAAGCATCTGTGCTTCAACCCAGTTCGCCACGCCTGTTGCCATGACCTGGTTAATCATCGGACCAAGCGTGTCCCACGCCTCGGCAAGCGTAATTCTGATATCAGTACCAAGAGCGGCAGGGTGCTTGTCACCGATTAGCTTGGAATAAGCGTCGTTGTAGAACTGAATGAGATTGGGACCCCAAATAAGGATCATCGGGTATCGTGATGCCAAAAGGGTTTTGACGTTACTTTTAAGGCTTTGCGGCCATTCCTCCACAGCACCAACTTTTGTACTTGCCCAGTCGAAAGCACGCATACGTGTCCTCATCTCACCTGATCCAGGAAAGGGGTTCGATTGATGCTCGTCCTTCATAAGTGCCCTTTCTCCTTCACATCACTGAATAGTCGTGCTTTTTGCTTATGGGAGTGCAGCAGCCATTCGCGCACGACTTCGCTTATCAACTTGTACTTGCCTGACTGTATAACTGAGCCGATAAATTCGTTGAATTCAGGCGTCAGTGATACGTTGAGTGTAGTGCGTTGGCAAGTCACGTTGCGTTGTTCACCTTATTGTTGTGGCAAAAATTGCCCATAATTCCCAAATACCATTATTACACGAAATTTTAGGCACCTTACAAGGGGTAGATAACGGGTATTTGTGCAGCGAAGGACGCCACACAATTTTCCCGTTTGATGCTTCGATGATTTATACCTATGGCGGTTTGTATGATCAGCAAAATATTACATAACCGCTTCAATTTACTGAACTCACCCTTAGTTAAAAGTTTTTTGAACAATGAGCGAAGTAACTTGTGCTTGCATTCGGGACTTCCAAATTAAAAAATATCCAATTCTTGTGGGATGGGCTTCTAGCCCGTCCTATGAAATGGGCGGGCAGGGATGTCCACCCCACAAGATGGGATAATTTACAGCATATTGTTCGTGCGTGAAGTACAGCCCTAAGCTCAAAAAGCCAGACATCAAGCCCTTTTTACTTCTGACTTTTGACTTTTGACTCCTGAATTCTGCTGTATATGTTGCAAATCTCTTATGGTTCACAAATTATATTTAAAGTCATAATTTATACCTCTATAGTGCCATTCGTGTCTTGGATACGGCTAAACCACGTTGCTCGTCAGGCAGTTGACGAGAGTTGATAGATTTATGGAGGATGTCTGCAGAAGATTCCCGTCAGCAAGGAAAAACCGATGAAGCAGCTAAATATGACGCATGGATAAGAGAGCTTGAGCAAGCTAAAGAGTAGACAGTTTATAAGGATGGCTGAAAACTTCACCCTTCTAAGCAGCAGATGAAAGCCACCAGGAACTATCCTCGGCTTTGACCAAATGTTACCTGCTGCTTACCCCCCTCTGAACAGATACGTTAAGAGTTTTCTGTCGGCTACGCTTAAGGACAGAAACTGCTCCTACAGCTCCTAAAAGCACTAGACTTACTGTTGAACTTGTTTCAGGAATTGCTTGCGCCCCAACCCGATCAATAAGTAGCCCTGAAATAACTGTTGGTTCACCGACATCCACAACCCCAATACCTAAAGTGTATTCTCCATCAGTTGGTAAGGTGTAGGAAAAAGTTTTCAATCCCGTTTCTTCAAAAAAGCTGGTATTGGAACCGCTAGCTAAAAATGGTGTGGTGGTATCAGCTAATCTGAAGAATAAGTTTTGAGAGTTATTACTTAGGGTTGCAAAAGCAAAATCATTAAAATCTGGATTGGCATCATTGCCTACTGACTCATTTGTGAGGAAGTTCCAATCAAATGATAGAGTTTGTCCTGCATTTGCTGTGAAGGTTTGCTTTATAGCAGAACCCTCAATTGCTTCTGCTAGAATCTCATTTCCAAAGAATTGCGATACACTCAAAAATCCTTCTAAGGAATTTTCAGTAATGCCAGTGATGTAAGTGGCAGGTGCTGCATTTCCTCCTCTAATTTCTTTGCCATTTCCGCCAACGCCAACAACTTCGTTGAAAGCAGTTGATAGAAAAGCTTGAAAGTTTCCTTCTACTGTTGGACTGCCAAAAGCTGAGGTTTCGACTCTTGATTCACCTAATATTTGCCAGTTCTCTAACCCATTTTCAAACCCACCATTGATAATTGCAGCTTCAGCGGTAGTAGGTAAGGTAAAACTTACCAACATAGTAACAGCAGTCGAAAAAACTCTCTTCATCGGTAACTCCTTAGTTTTTACTTTAAATTTTTAATGCTGCTGTTTCCAAGAGTATTTATAGCGAAATTTTGTAAAAAATCTCCTTTCCATTTCTATATATCTTAAGTTGAATAACACAGAGGTTAACAACGCATTAATAAGTTTTTAAGGAATAGATAAGAAACAGTAAAACTTAGAGAACAGGACTTTTGAAGTAGTTTATAAATATATCTATTGGATGATGTGTAAGAAAAAGCTATACCGACATATTGAGAAATCAAATTGATATTTTTTAGTACAAAAAGGTGATAAACTATCCTTGACTCGACTAATGAATAGTTGTTTCTAATGCAAATTAATCTGTGAATATTATTTAATGAATTAGTTAATAAGAATCGAAAGATTGCCATGTTTGCTGCTATGCATCTTGAGGAGATGAATAGCAAAAAGGGTTTTTAGTGTCATAGTTCTAGTTATTTGTATTAAGAGGAAATTCAATGTCCAAATTTACACGTAGGCAGCTACTAGCTTTCTTTGGAGCGAGTGCTGGTGCAACGGTGCTAGCTCCTGCTTTCGGGGAAAAGCTTTTTGGGGGCAATAGGGCGATCGCTGCTGATCCGGTTACACCCCTGAAATTTACCCCAGTACGTCTGCCCCATCCTTTACCGATTTACACACAGCAAAAAAGCTACTTACCAACAGGAATTGGGCAGGGAAACGTATTAGAACCCTCTAGTGATGCAAGCTTAAGTAGCTATAACGTGCTTGATGACGTTGTGGTACCACCAGAATACGAACGGTATGTGATTGTGCGTTGGGGCGATCGCGTCTTCCCCAACCAAGAAGATTACTTTGGCTACAACAGCGATTACACAAGTTTTATTCCCGTCGATGGCAGAAACCCCAATGACGGTTATCTTTGGAACAACCACGAATACATTTCCTACCCATTTTCTACGACTGTACCTGGTTTTACAACTGATAGTGGTTTAGGAGGATTCCCCACATCCTACCCCCTAATTATTGGACGAAATTTACCAGAAGACAGAACCAGTATCGAACTCTTGGGTGAATTCATGTACAACATAGGCGGTTCTGTAGTGAGGATTGCCCGCCCAGATCGTAGTGGACGCTTTGCTGTTGTCCGTGACCCCAAGAACCGACGCATCCACGGGCTTTCGGGTTTAGCAATCAACAGCCAACGCACTGATAAATACAAAGATGTCACCTCTTGGGGTTCTAGAAACTACCAGAAAGGAGACGAAAATTATCTCGTTGGTACTGGACCAGCTGCGAGCCAAGTCTTCAATCTCAGTTCTGACGGACTGGGTAACAAAATCATCGGCACAGGATTCAACTGTTCTGGCGGCACAACTCCTTGGGGAACCATCTTGTCTGCTGAGGAGAACTTCCAAGCAAGTACAAGCTCTTTCGTTGGAGTTCAAGAAAATGTAAACCCCAACGGTACCCAGACAAGCTACATCGAAGGGACCACAGGAGCTGCGTTTGGCTTGGTTGGTGAAAAATACGGCTATATGGTGGAACTCGACCCAGCTGATCCTTCTTTCCGCCCTCGCAAACACACTGCTTTGGGTCGCTACCGCCACGAAAATATCGCTGTGCGTGCGGAATCTGGAAGACCATTAGTGGGCTATTTGGGTGATGACCGACGTGGAGGTCATACTTGGAAGTTTGTCAGTTCTGGTACAGTGACTTCTCCCACTGATAAAAACAACAGCCGTTTATTTGAAGACGGTACTTTGTATGTCGCTCGTTACAATGCTGACGGTACGGGTGAGTGGATTCCTCTAAACTTAAATACCCCCACCAATCCGATTCCACCATCAACTCTTGCCTCAGTAGAAGTTGCCGCATTGGGTAGGGCTTCTAATGGTGGTAATACCCGTCTACCAAGACGCAGAGGTATTGCAGGACAAACTTCAGAAGGCGGGTCAATCACTGTCACAATAACGCAGGTGACTAATTCAACAACTGGGGCTGTGACTTCTTACGGTGAAGCTGAAGCTCTGCCTGCTTACCAAGGTAAGAAGCTATCAGATTTCTACACTAGTCAGGGTGCAGTGCTGGTTGATGCTTTTTTAGCTGCCAATCTAGCTGGAGCAACACCGACTGCTCGTCCCGAAGATATTGAAATCAACCCCAGAAATCCCAGAGAAGTCTTTATCGCCTATACAGACGGTGCGGCATCAGGAGATGGATATCCCGATTCTCGAATCTTTGTTGTTTCCAAGTACAGTTCTGCTGTCAACGCTGCACAACCTTCAGGCGAACTTTTTAAGATTATCGAAGATAGCCAAGATAGCACAGGGACAACCTTCCGTTGGGAGCGATTTGCTAAAGGTGGAGAAGCAGCGGCAGAACCTGGAAGTGGCTTTGCCAATGTAGATAACTTGGCATTTGATAGCCAAGGAAACATTTGGGGCGTTACTGATATGTCCACTGAAGCTCACAATGGTTTCACCACAGGTGCTAACCCAGAACCATTACGGATAGACCATAGGGTTGTGGGTGCTAACTCGCCCAGTCAGGATGATTCTAATTTCAATGTTGCGACTTCTAGCCTGATTGGAGTTTTTGGCAATAACTGGCTGTTCTTCATTCCTACTAGTGGTCCTGATGCTGGGGAAGTAGTACCCTTTGCTTATGGACCACCGCGTTGCGAGTTAACCGGACCTACTTTCGTTGGGGATACGCTGATTATTTCTGTACAGCACCCTGGTGAAGAGGTTCCATTCACCCCTCAGCAAACCCTGAGCCGAGAGATTGAAATATTGAACTTGGATGGGACTTTGTTCACTCAACAACGCAGTCTACCGCGTGGCAGTAACTGGCCCAGTAATCTTGAGGGTAATCTTGAGGGACCACCACGTTCAGCAGTGATTGGGATTCGACGCAAAGAGTCTAGTGGTCGGTTTGTCTGATAATACAGCGCTTTTGATTTAGATAAACTACAAACCACATGGTAGGGGTACAGAGCAATGCTTTGTGCCCCTACACTGCATTGTGTTCTACTTATTAAGTAGTGAACACATAGCGTGTATACTAGCTCTTAAGTAGCTGCGTATTTTAGTACTCGTTTCCATTTCCAACAGCATGCAGTCTCTACCAATATTTCTTTACCATTGGTGAATTTGATAAATTCTTTTTGAGTAGAAGGGCAGAATTGCCAGGCTTGTGGTTGCCCTAGGCATACATCAGAGAAGTTCTTTTTCTTCCTCTGTTGAAGATTATTTCCTGTAACATTTCGTAATTACTCCTTTCTTAACTGTCTTAACTGTCTTAACTGTCCCAAGCAATTATTTTCTAATTTTCTTAACTGTCTTAACTGTCTTAACTGTCCCAAGCAATTATTTTCTAATTTTCTTAACTGTCTTAACTGTCTTAACTGTCTTAACTGTCTTAACTGTCCCAAGCAATTATTTTCTAATTTTCTTAACTGTCTTATCTGTCCTTGATTTTTCTCTTTAATAGCGGTAAATATAGTTAGAAGGCACTCACAGTTTATAGCACCTTGCTATGTAATAAATTCTCTTAAGCCCTGACGGACACCCTCTTGCAACGGGTTTCCTACCCATGCATAAATCCAGGGGCTTCCACTCTTTGATATCGGTGAGTAACTATGAACTACTTTGGATTTCACCTAGTTTTTATCCTACCGCCAATTTTTCTATTAGCATGGGTTCAACGGCAATCACTGGCGGGAATGGGAGGATTTAGAGCCAGGCTGGGGATACCTCTTCTTATGCTGATGGCGCTAGTATATACTACTCCTTGGGATAATTATCTAGTCTGGCGCGGTGTCTGGGAGTATGGCAAGGAACGAGTAATAGGTACCATTGGCTACGTACCAATAGAAGAATATTTGTTTTTCCTCTTACAAACCCTTTTAACGGGTCTGTGGCTCTACTGGCTACTGGATCGCCAAGATAAACCAATTTCTTCGTTGGAGCCTTATCCTTGGGTACGTACAATTGCTACCGGATTTTGGCTAGTACTCTCGCTGATTGGAGCCACGATGCTGCAGTGGAACTGGGGGGTCTACCTCGGTCTGATTTTGATTTGGGCTGGACCAATTTTAGCACTACAGTGGTTTATTGGTGCACCCTATATATGGGCAACAAAGGGTATCTGGCTTAATGCCACGCTTATTCCGACTCTGTATCTGTGGATTGCTGATCGCATTGCGATCGCAAATGAGATTTGGAGTATTTCTGATGTTTACACCACGAGGCTCTACCTGCTTGGACTACCTATAGAGGAAGCAACTTTCTTTTTAGTGACTAACTTATTAGTCGTACAAGGAGTGTTGCTGTTTCTATTGTTTGGCAACGAAAAAGAGCTTATCTGAAAAGCCAAATTGCGACTTTCTCCCCAGCAGAAACAGCGAGGGTTACAGTCGAGTTCTTGTCCATCTCTGGGCTTGGTAACGAGTCCTTAACTGTCTTAACTGTCTCAAGCAATTATTTTCTAATTTTCTTAACTGATTGACAAAGCAATATAACATCGCCAGCAACAGCCAACTCAGGATGTTCTGGGATTGCTCATACAAGCTCAGGATGAAGACGGTCAAGGTTTAACAAAAGAAGAAGAATAGGGTACCAGTACTTCATCCCCGTTCTGGACTAAAAATTAGATTATCCCGGATATAAAACTTGAATTTATCCCACTAATAATATTCTCTGAATCCAGAGATGAACGGTAGCAAGCTCAATGAATGCATCAAAATATACTTTAAAAGCTATCAAAACCGCCTCATCTCAGCAAGATGCTGGCACTCGCGATCGCTTTTCCCAAGGTAAACCTTTGTGGGCTAGAGCATTAGCCCAGTCTAGCCTAGAATTTGGCCCAACACCTCTGCGTATCATTTCTGGCAAAGTCCCGATGGGACTACGAGGAACATTCTATCAAAATGGTGCTGGTCTATTAGAACGGGGTGGTCAACGCTTAAATCATTGGTTTGATGGAGATGGTGGAATTTTAGCGGTTCACTTCACTGATCAAGGAGCAATCGGTCTATATCGTTACGTCAAAACTTCAGCTTTTGAAGCCGAACAAAGGGCTGGCAAGTTTCTTTACCCTGGATTTGGACAAAAGGCGCTGTTAGGTGGGGGAATACTAAGAAAAAATCCAGCCAATACAGCAGTTTTAGCCTTTCAAAATAAGTTACTAGCCCTGTGGGAAATAGGAAGCCCTTACGTGTTAGATCCGGATACCCTGGAAACTTTAGGGGTTGAGCAGTTCAATAGTTTAACAAAAACAAAGCCATTCTCCGTTGCTTCTTGGCTGAGTTTAAATTTTCAGCCATTCTCTGCCCATCCTAAACAAGATCCAACAACTGGTGAAATCTATAACTTTGGTGTTAGCTATGGTGTTGTGCCCAAAATTAATCTTTATAAAATGAGTTCCAATGGGCAGATTCGACGCCAAGCTAAAATTCCTTTGGGGCGATTCTCTATGCTCCATGACTTTTGCTTAGCCGGAAACTATCTCATTTTTTTCGTCCCTCCAATTGAGATTGATATATCAAGAGTGCTGCTAGGGCTAAAAAGTCCTAATGACGCAATCCTGTGGCACCCACACTTGGGTACTGAGATTATCATTGTAGATTGTGAAACATTACAAGAAGTTGGTCGTTATCAAACTGAAGCTTGGTATCAATTGCATATCATTAATGGCTATGTAGAGAAAGACGGATCGGCAGTCATTGACTTTGTACGCTATCCAGATTTGCAGCCGAATCAGCTGTTCGCACAAGCAATAACAGGTTGTCTTGATACGTCCCTGAATGGCAAGCCTTGGAGGCTACGGCTCAACCCCAAAAATGGCAAAGTGAGTGAGAATATTCAACTGCTGGATCTTGTTTGTGAATTTCCCAATGTGTCTCCCTTTGAACTAGGCACCACAACCCGACGAATGTATTTAAATGCCTGCGTTCCTGACAAAGCTAAAATTGGAAACGATATTTTTAACAGTATTGTGTGCCTGAATGCAGATACTGGAAAAATCACCTTGGCTCAACCTGGTTCTGGCTGTTATCCAACCGAGCCGATTTATGTACCAGATCAATTTACTGGCAATGAAGGCTGGATTCTCAGCGTTGTCTTTGATGGGAATGAAGACAAAAGTACACTGCACATTTATGATGCTAAACAACTAGAACAAGAGCCAGTGTGCGTACTTGAACTTCCGCATATTGTCCCTTTTGGATTTCATGGGACTTGGCGAACCATCAGTTAAGCGACACCAAATCACAAGCTAATAAAAAAAGCTTGAGATTTAGTAAACAATCATCTTTTTATGAAATTTAATCAGACATTCTGATATGAATATGCAATCTGTAGAAAATGCCTATGAGTGCTGTCGTCAAGTCACAGCGAAACACGCAAAGACTTTTTACTTGGGCACTCTGTTGATGCCACCAGCTAAACGTCGAGCCATTTGGGCTATTTATGCTTGGTGTCGCCGCACTGATGACCTAGTGGATCAGTATCAGGCGAAGCCAACGACTCTAAGTACTTTAGCTGCTTGGGAAGAGGATTTAGAAGCCATTTTTGCAGGTAAACCGAAGGATGAACCAGATTTAGCTTTGGCAGACACTTTGGCACACTTTCCATTAGACATTCAACCGTTTCGAGATATGATTGCAGGGCAGCGAATGGACTTAGAACGCTGCCGCTACGAAAAATTTACCGACTTGCATTTATACTGTTACCGAGTCGCCGGTACAGTTGGGCTGATGTCCATGGCTGTCATGGGGGTGGAAAAAACCGGGGCAGATGTATCCCGAGAAGCAATTGCTTTGGGGATTGCTAATCAATTGACTAATATTCTGCGAGATGTGGGCGAAGATGCTGGCCGTGGTCGGATTTATATTCCCCTTCAAGAGTTAGCCCAGTTTAGTTATACTGAAGCTGATCTGTTGCAGGGAGTCATCGACGAACGGTGGCGGCAATTGATGCAATGGCAAATTCACAGAGCCAAACATTTCTATACCCTAGCTGAACAGGGAATTCCTGCCTTGAGTCGGGATGCTCGATTGCCAGTTTTTGCCAGCCTAATGTTATACCGAAGGATATTGGATGTGATTGAGAGCAACGGCTATGATGTTTTCAACCGCAGGGCTTATGTTCCTATGCCCCGGAAGTTGTTGACTTTGCCAATAGCTTGGTGGAAAGTTTTAACAATACAAAAAAGTTCCAACAACCCACAAAGCGTTTTGACAACCAAATCTTGAGTATTTACTAGGTAGCTAATTCCTAGTCAAAAGCCTTCAATTTTAGACAAAGCTAGACACGTTTATCCTCATTTTCTGCAATTAATTGGTTCACATAAGGCTCCCGTATGAAAGTTTAGTCAGAAGCTGTCATCAATTGCCTCCTAGTGTCCAAGCGCTGCTAGGAAACTGGGAAATAATACGAAATTCGATATAGCAAAGTTGAAGCAATGACATCTTGTCGTTTGAACACTGAATTAGGAGATATTTGTTTATGCCTAGATGGACTGCACAGGAAAAAGAAGCGTATAGAACTGAAATATTTCAACGCCTTAACACAATCATGCCCTTGGTAATGTCGCAGTACAGTTCAATTGATTGGGCAGAGGAACTCAAAGGCTACCGTACTGACCACGAATATTACCCTGACTACATCCATGCGCCCATTCATGGGGTTACTGACGCGTACACCAACCCCCAGAACTGTCTTGGCTGGGATTGTGGTATAGATGTAATTTTGCAAAAGAGCCACAATGTTAGTTGCCAACAAATGCGTGAGCGTATGGCTGAACTGATTCCGCTTGATGCTCAAATTAATACTGTAGTAGAGCTAGGTGCAGGCACGGCATCAGGAGCGCTGGCTCTGGCACGACGGTTCCCACAGGCGACTTTTAGTATTACTGATATTTCGCCTTATATGCTAGTCATTAGTAAGTATAAGTTTAGCAAAGCTGGGCTTGTCAACCGGGCAAAATTTGAGCAGGTTGACGCTAGTGACACTGGCTATCCTGACAACTCTTTTGATCTGGTGACTGCATCACTGTTGTTCCACGAGATGCCGAAAGAGTGGACGCTGAAAACTCTCCAGGAGATGTATCGGATTACCAAGCCTGGTGGTTGGGTTTTATACACAGATACATATCGCGGTGAATATGCTTTGAATGTTTCTTTCCCAGAACCCTGGTTAAGTGACTTTGTCCAATTCAATTTTGAGTATGAGTTTGCTAAAGCAGGCTTTACAGAAATAGATTACATTCGCCACTCAGTTGGGTTATGGTACATCGTAGGTCGTAAGGGTCTTGATGGAATGCCACTAAGTTAAGGCTAATAAGGTCTTTATAAAAGAAATTTTAAGTAGGGTGGGTGACACCGCTCCAGTAATTTAACGTCAAATCATAGTAATAATGGCGTCACCCACCAATCATCTGTGAGACTATGCTGCAAGGAAATATCGATAATATGAGTTCGTTAACGAGATTAACTAACGAGCAATTGCAGACAGAGGAAGGAATATTCCAATGGACAAAGCACTGGTATCCTGTAGCTGCAGTAGAATATCTTGATCCTAAACGACCCCACGCCATGCAATTGCTGGGCAAGGATATTGTTTTGTGGCGTGATGGCTGTGGTAAATGGCGTTGCTTTGAAGACTTTTGTCCCCATCGACTAGTCCCGCTTTCTGAAGGTCGAGTTGAATCAGATGGTACACTTTTATGTGCCTACCATGCTTGGCGGTTTGATGCTCAAGGAAACTGTGTCAGTATGCCGCAGTCTAAAGATGAAGAGACTGCGGCTAAGCACTGTGAGAGCCAGAAATCCTGTGCAGTTGTCTATCCTACCCAAGAACGCCAAGGGCTATTATGGGTATGGGCTTCCTCAGGTGAGCAAGCCAAGGTAGAAAGCCAATTGGTGACACCACGCATCGTTGCAGAACTAGAAGATCACTCAGGTAGAGTCGTGAAGTCGTTTTGGAATTTCCGCGATTTGCCCTATGGATGGGAGTACTTTATGGAAAATGTTTCAGATCCTGCCCATGTACCTGTTTCCCATCACGGTATTACAGGCGATCGCTACAAAGATGCCAAGTACTACGACATGATTCCCGTGCGGCAGATATCTACTCAAGAAGGGTTCGCCTTTGAAATTCAACCCACACAAGGCAACATAGTACAGGCAATTCATGACTTTCAACCGCCCTGTTACATGAGAATTGCCACCACCTCTAAAGATGGTGGGCAGTTAATTCTGGCTTTGTATGCTACTCCAACTCGTCCTGGCTGGTGTCGTCATATTGGTTGCCAGGTGTTTGTTAAAAATCAACAAGGGAAGATGCCCCAAGGTTTCTCCTTGTTTGGGCTACCACTGCCAACTTGGTTAGGTCATGTGTTAGCATCTCTATTCCTACACCAGGATATGGTATTTCTGCATTACCAAGAAAAAATTATTGCCCACAGGAGAAAGGGTAAATGGTTGGATGCTGTATTTACACCAAATCCTCAAGACAAGATGGTAATCACATTTCGTCAGTGGCTAGAGAAGCGCGCTGGCGGTGGTATCCCTTGGGTAGAAGGATATAGTCATGATGTACTTTCAGCAGAAAAAGACAAACAGAAACTCTTTGATGTCTGGACAACTCATACTCAGCACTGTACAGTTTGCCAAAATGCCTTAAAAAACATTAATCGCCTCGCTGTGTTGGCTTACGTAGCTGCTGCTGTGTGCTTGTTTGTGGCAGTGATTTTGGATGCCAGAACAATAGCGATGCAAGTTGCTTCAGGTACATCTATATTCACAGTTCCTCCAACAGGATTTTGGTTAACCCTTGCGGGTGGCATCTTGTTTGCAGTGGTAGGATACCAGCTAAAAAAGTTCAGTCGCCTATTTTATATCTATGACTTTGAACACGCTCGTAATGACTAACGCTCTCTGAAAAAACACTTAATGGTAGTAAGCTGAGCAACAAGGTCGAAGCCTAGTACTACAGTTGTAGATACGTTAGGGTAAAAGAAGAGTAAATGACGCAAGTGTAATCTTTAACAAAAGCGGCGTAATTTGCCTTCCAAAGACGCAATAGGGAGGGGATATAAGCTCCCATTTCTGCAAGTAGCTGCGGGTAATGTCTGCCATTGAGGAGACATACCTAGCCAGAAACTTGCTTATTTTTTTAGCTTGCCATCATGTTCTCAGCTTTACATTTTTGGAAAAAAACGCAAAGCAAAAATAAAACTGTAACGAAATTTACAAAATTCCTATTTTTTTTGAGAAAAAAGGCTACGCTAGGCATACACATCTAGTTCGCGAAGATACCGCGAATAGAAAAACTCTATACTTTCATAGTCTCTGCGGCGAGACCGCAAAGAGGAGAAAATCTTATGCTTTCATCGTCTGTTCGATCGCTGGAGGCTCCAACTCCTGCGCATATTTGCCCATATGACCAAGCCTGTAGTTACCTAGAACAAGCGGCAAAAGAATTGAACCTAGACCAAGGTCTTTTGGAAGTTCTCAGTCATCCGCGCAAGGTGGTCACAGTTTCCATTCCCGTGAAACGGGATGATGGAGAAGTGCAGGTTCTGGCTGGACATCGGGTACAGCACTGCGATATTTTAGGTCCTTACAAGGGTGGCATCCGATACCATCCAGCCGTGACATTGCGGGAAGTCTCAGCCCTAGCAATGCTGATGACCTGGAAATGTGCGCTCTTGGGTATTCCCTACGGAGGTGCTAAGGGAGGTATTGCTTTAGACCCGAGACGCTACAGCGTTGGCGAACTAGAACGCATTACCCGTCGATACACCAGTGAGTTAATTAAAGATATCGGTCCTTCGATAGATATTCCAGCACCAGATATGGGGACTTCTGCCCGTGAGATGGCTTGGATAATGGACACATATTCTGTGAATGTCGGTCATGCCGTCCCTGGGGTTGTGACTGGTAAGCCGATTTCTATAGGTGGTTCGCGCGGACGAGAAATGGCAACCGGACGCGGTGCAATGTTGATTGTCCGCGAGGCGCTGGCAGACAAAGGTCAGTCATTGGTGGGAACGAGAATAGCCATCCAGGGTTTCGGGAATGTAGGGAGTGCAGCGGCTTTATTGCTACACCAAGCAGGAGCCAAAGTGATAGCTGTCTCTACTGGTTCTGGAGGAGTTTTTTGTGAAGATGGTCTAGATATCCTAGCCTTGAAAGCTTATGCTGCCGAAAACCGCAAGAGTGTTGTTGGGTTCCCGAAAGCAACCCCAATTAGCAACGCAGACTTACTGACTTTGCCTTGCGATGTCTTGATTCCCGCAGCTTTGGAGAATCAAATAACTGAAGACAATGCGAATCAAGTCCAAGCACAGATTGTAGCAGAGGCGGCTAATGGTCCAGTGACTCTCCTGGCAAACCAGGCGTTAGAGGCAAGGGGTATTACGGTTTTACCAGACATCTTGGCAAATGCTGGCGGTGTCGTCGTGAGTTATTTGGAGTGGGTACAAGGTCTTTCCTACGTATTTTGGGATGAGGAGCGCGTTAATAAGGAATTGGAATACTTAATGGTGCAAGCATATCGGCAAGTTATTCAACAATCTCAGATTCGGCAAATTCCTCTGAGGTTAGCAGCTTACACCCTGGGTGTCGGTCGTGTTGCTCAAGCACTGAGCGATCGCGGCCTTTATCCTTAATATTTTAGTTGGAACCGCAGATGCACGCAGATGATTTATCTGTGTGCATCTGTGTTTATTTGTCACTGCGTTGAAATGTCAATCAAAACTGATGTCAATATTTGTCTAGGTTTTAAATAGCAGATTGGTGCTGATTCTTTCTAATGATAAAACAGAAGAAACAATCAGGCGCTGTGTATCTATGACAACAAACCTTAAACAACAAGCGCTATTACTTCTACGCCAAGCGCTGGATAACCCAACAGCTGATTTTCGCGTTGGACAATGGGAAGCAATTGAAGAGATAATCGAGAGGCGATCGCGTTTACTTGTCGTCCAACGCACTGGTTGGGGCAAAAGTCTAGTTTATTTTTTAGCAACGCGCTTGTTACGAGACGAAGGTGCTGGTTGTACTCTTTTGATTTCACCATTACTTGCTCTGATGCGAAACCAAATTGCAGCGGCGCAACGAATCGGTGTACAAGCTACTACGATTAACTCCAGCAATACAAGTGAGTGGGAACTTGTACAAACCCAATTGCTAACAGGAAAAGTAGACATCCTGCTCATTTCTCCAGAAAGATTGGCTAACGACGAATTTCAGAGAAAGATTCTTTTACCGATATCTCAAAGAATAGGTTTATTTGTTGTTGATGAAGCTCACTGTATTTCTGACTGGGGACATGATTTTCGCCCTGATTATCGGCGGATTGTGAGAATTTTACAAGCGTTACCTCAAAATATCCCAGCCCTTGCCACAACCGCTACAGCAAATAATCGAGTGGTTGAAGATATTATCACTCAGTTGGGACAAACATTGCGTGTGTCAAGAGGTGCTTTAACTAGAAAAAGTTTGCATTTGCAAAATATTTCTATACCGAGTCCAGCAGCAAGAATGGCATGGTTAGCAGAACATCTTCCTAAATTACCAGGAAGTGGTATTATTTACGCATTAACTGTTAGAGACGCTGACCGAGTTGCTGAGTGGTTAACAACTCAAGGTATTAATGCTAAAGCTTACCATAGTGAGTTAGACAGTGATGCTCGTGAGGCATTAGAAGACCAACTTCTCAAAAACCAAATCAAAGCATTAGTGGCAACGACAGCTTTAGGAATGGGTTTTGATAAACCAGATTTAGGATTTGTTATTCATTATCAACGCCCTGGTTCTGTTGTACACTATTATCAACAAGTAGGACGAGCAGGTAGAGCAGTAGACAAAGCATACGGGATTCTTCTAAGCGGTGATGAAGACGATGAAATTACCAACTACTTTATCAGGACTGCTTTCCCGCCACAAGTCCATACACAGCAGGTTTTAAATGTTCTCAATCTAGCAGAAGATGGTCTTTCGGTTCCACAATTGGAACAAAAACTTAATCTTTCGAGAGGGCAAATTGATAAAGTATTGAAACTGTTGTCGTTGGAATCTCCTGCTCCTGTTATTAAGCAAGATTCAAAATGGTATGCTACAGCAGTCAATTATCAACCCGACATAGAAAAGATTGAAAAAATCATACAAATTCGCCGTCAAGAACAAGCTAGAATGTTGGAATATATGCATAGCCAACAATGCTTGATGTCTTTTTTGGCAGCAGAGTTAGATGATCCAAATCCAACTGCTTGTGGCAAATGTGCCGTGTGCTTGGGCAAACCTTTATTACCTGAAACCTGCTCAATACAGCTTGTCAATCAAGCAATTCAGTATTTACGTCGTAGTGACCAAATCATTGAACCACGCAAAAGATGGGCTGCACAAGCGTTGCCAAATTATGGCTTTTCTGGCAACATTCAGAATAAATTAAAAGCAGAGGAGGGAAGAGCATTATCTCTATGGGGTGATGCAGGTTGGGGAGAATTAGTCAAACAGGGGAAATATCAAGATAATCATTTTGACGATGCACTCGTACAGGGGACTTTTGAAATGATTCAACGTTGGCAACCGCAGCCCTTTCCCTCGTGGGTAACTTGTGTCTCCTCATTGAATCGTCCGGAACTTGTGCCGAATTTTGCTCAACGGCTCGCTGATAAATTAGGCATACCCTTTATGCCAATTGTGCGGAAAATTCGCGCAACTGAATTACAAAAAAATATGAGCAACAGTTACCAACAAGCTAATAATTTGGATAGTGCCTTTGTGGTTGATTCTTGGAAAGGAATGAACGGTTCTGTTTTCTTAGTTGATGATATCGTTGATTCCCGTTGGACTTTGAGTGTAGTTGCGGCACTTTTGCGTCGTGCTGGCTGTGGATTGGTTTACCCTGTGGCATTAGCACTTAATACATTCAGTCAAGGTGATTAGAAAATCATGTTAAATCATGTGCTACCGCCAGATACTCAAGCAATTTTGCTATTGTGTGCCAGCTTTGGACAAAATCGTCAACTTGAACCCCAACCCTTAACCCTGAGTGAGTATAATTTTCTAGCTGAGTGGTTGCGGGAAAATCAGATGCGCCCAGCAGATTTACTTGAGACTACAGCAAAGCAACAGTTACAAGAAATAACTGATAGTAAAGTGAACCCCAACAGGTTGGTAGCTTTACTAGAACGGGGTGCAATGCTGAGTTTAGCAGTTGAGAAGTGGACAAGCCAGGGACTGTGGGTGTTGGGACGAAGTGACACGAACTATCCCAAGCGTCTCAAGCAAAGACTGAGACATTTAGCACCAGCAATTCTCTACGGAGTTGGCAATATCGAACTGCTCTCTACAGGAGGATTAGCAATTGTCGGTTCTCGAGATGTGGATGAAGAGGGGCTTGGCTACACTCAAAGAGTGGCGCAAACGTGTGCTGCACAAGAAATACAGGTAATATCTGGTGGTGCGCGGGGAGTAGATCAAGCAGCAATGCTGGGGGTGTTGGATGCTGGGGGAACAGCTCTTGGTGTGCTGGCGGATAGTTTGAGTAAGGCGGCGGTTAACAGCAAGTACCGTCCCAACATCAGAGAGGGTAGACTTCTGTTGGTTTCTAGTTACGATCCTGATGCTGGTTTCAATACTGGTAATGCAATGGGGCGAAACAAATATATCTATGCTTTTGCTGATTATACCCTTGTCGTCAGTTCGTCAGTTGGTAAGGGTGGTACTTGGGCGGGTGCTGCGGAAGTTCTCCAAAGGTTCAAGGATATCCCAGTTTTTGTACGGATGCATCCAAATGTATTGGAAGGTAATCAACAACTATACAATCTGGGAGCAAAATCTTTTCCAGTTGAACCTTGGAATGATTCGTTGAGAGAACTTTTGGCAACAGCTGCATCTTGTGTTGAATCTATACAGACTGCTGAAATCAAAACGACACCTCAAGAAACTGCAGAGACGATTACAGATCAACCTTCACAAACTGAAATCGTAAAGACTTACCCACAAGAAGTTTTATATCGTCCAAAAGACATCTATGAAGCTGTTTTACCTTTCATCCTCAATCATTTACAACAACCAATGGATGCAAAATCTCTTGCCGAATCTTTGAATGTCAGACAATCACAGTTGGAGGATTGGTTAAAGAGGGCTGTTGAAGAGGGTAAGGTAAAAAAAACTCACAAGCCAGTTGCTTATGTAATCAATAATTCAGCGACTCAACTTTCTTTGTTATAAGAACAGCTTGTGATATTGGGAAACGCAATGTTTTTTTCTGGAGAGCGCTTTTCAAGTAAATAAACCACGCTTTAGGGGCACGCCAATGCCGTGCCCCTACGAAAATCTGTGGTTCAATTAACTGAAAATAGCTGTAATATCATGTCCGCCTAATTAGTTATGATTCCCACGTTAACTGCACCCCACCCCGCGCCGCCCCTCCCCGCTCGCGGGGAGGGGACGTGAAGCGCAGCTTTACGGGGGCTAGGGGTCCCCTCTGGGGTTGGGGGACTCGGGGTCCCCTTTGGGGATAGGGGGAAAGGGGGTTCTTAGGTAATGATAAGTATTTAACCGGACTTGATATAAGATGAGGAAAAGTCAAAAGTTAAAAATTCTTTTAACTTTTGACTTTCTCTGTGTCCTCTCTCACTCTTCAAGGCAATTTGTTTACTTAACTTTTTCTTTTGAAAGAGTCAAGCCATTCTTGAACTTGGGTTCTGGCAATATCGCGAGTGCCTAAACCAAATGACAAGGCAATAGCAACGGCGATCGCCCCGACTAAAAGTCCAAAAGCTAAATTCACAATATCACTGGCAACACCAATTTGTTGCAGTGCCATTGCAGACACAAGCGCAATGATCGCAATCCGGGCTATCTGTCCTAAAATCCGTGCTTGGCGATCGCCTGAACTGGTAATGATGTTAAAGGCAAGATTTGCTAGATACAAACCTATAGCAAAGACTATCAATCCCGACAAAATCCGCCCCAACACTACCACAATGCCACCTACCAGTGCTGTCAGCGCCGGAATATTCAGAATATTCACCGCCGCCAAAGTTGCAAACAGCATAATGCCGACTAAGACAATAATGCCGACAATTTCGGATGGGGTGCGGGTTGTGAGTGAAGGTGCTGTTGATTCTTGTGGAATGACAACTCTTCTAGTAGGTGTTCGCAAACCCAGAGCAGAGAAAATATTGTTAAAGCCTATACTTGTGAGGATATTGGTCACCAGTTCCGCTAGAAATCGCCCAACGAAATAGGCAATAATCAAAATAGCGATCGCTGTAAAGATAGCTGGTACTGCATTAAGTATTTGTTGCAGCATCGCGATCGCTGGTAGAGAAATTGCGTCAATTTGCAGCTGATTAAGTGCCGCAATTGCCACAGGAATCAAAATCAAGACATAGACAATTGTGCCGATAATCGTTGATAGGGATTGCGTCCCTGATGTTCCACTCAATCCAAACCGACTTCCCAAACTGTCGATTCCTGTTGTCGCCAACAAGTTCGTGACAATCCGACGCACCACGTTAGCTATAAACCAGCCAACTACAGCAATTAATGCCGCACCCAAGATATTGGGCAGAATTGAGATAATCTGTGTGACAAGAGTTTGTACTGGTAGTAATGCCTGGTTTAACCCTAGGCTATCAAGCAACGGAATGAGAAAGACTAAAAAGATAAACCAATACAGAGCATTGCCGATAGTCTCACTTACAGACAACTGATTGAGACTAGGAGTATCGTCTTGTGGTGTATTTAATCGTTCATCTATGCGCAACGCCCGCAGTCCGCGTACTGTTATCAGCCTGACCAAGGTAGCTACTAACCAGGCGATTCCTAGGATAACCACTGCACCCACAAATCTGGGTAAGAAGTCACCAATCTGATTGAGAAAACTGTTAAGCGGCTGAGAAGCTACCCTAAGTTGTAGCGTATCTAAAACGGCAACTATTGTTAAAAGCAGGATGGCCCAAAAGACTAAGGTGGAGATAATTTTCTCCACTTGCGGAACCTGCGTACCACCCGTTATCCCTGAAGCAATGCGGTTGTCTATATTGGTGCGATTGAGGAGGGAGCGCGTGACAGCAGCTGCAACAGCAGCAATCACCCAGCCAATTAATAAAATGAGCGCTGCTCCTAGCAAACGGGGCAGAAACTGAACCACCTGTTGCAGAGTTCCTTGCAGGTAATTGACCGTATCGGGTTGTTCCGATGGCAAGGTTGGTGATTGTGCCAAAAATTGCTGCACCCTCACTGACAAACCAACCTCCATCACCTGGGATATTCCTTGCCAAGTTGTATTCATGGTTGTTCAGAATTAAAGTTGAGTGTTATTGCAGAAAACATCTGAGATGCTTCTGATGTGGATTACCCTGATAATCCTACATTCCGGTAAGTTTATCAGTATTTTGTCTATAAATTTACCAGTAAATTCATTTAATGAAGTTAATATCTAGAGTTTTTTTTAACTTTTTTGTTGTTATTTCTTATTTCGTTTTATAAAGATGAAACTTTAGAATCATGGATAATTCATCATAAAAATTTCAATCCTTAGGTCATTTATCGTATTGTTGAAATCTGTTATATTAAACTAATTTTGGGTTACTCTAGATGCAGCCATAGCAAGAAAGATGCGCAATGTCTCAAGTTTTTGAACAATCGATTCAAATTAATGCTACAGCCACAGTAGTGGAGCGCTGCATTACCGAACAAGCTCTGATGCATCGCTGGCTGAATCCTGTCTTGCGTTGCGAACCTGTGGGCGCGTGGAGTACTGATGTCGGTAGTAAAAGTCGGTTCGTGATTCAAATACCAGTGATAAAACCTACATTAGATAGCACAGTTGTGAAAAGACAACCGGGTTTAGTTGTGTGGGAGTTCCAAGGTTTTTTTAAAGGGCGCGACACTTGGGAATGTCAACCAATAGACAAAGGAACGCGCCTTGTTAACCGCTTTGAATTCGAGATTCCCAACCCTTTGGTGAGTTGGGGTTTCCAAACGTTTGCCCAAAATTGGACAAAAGAAGATATGCAAGCTCAGCTCGGACGGCTCAAGCGTGTTGCAGAGGAAGTACAGCAATTTGGATAGTCATTATTTAGCTCATCCTCCCCAAGAGAGTCAGTATCTGCCGAATTGCAGCAGCATCTTGAGCATGGGGAGCTTTTGCCAGATAAGCTTCCAAGTCGTTAGCAGCTTGATCAGATAGACCAAGTTCATAGCACAAAAGACCGCGATCGCGCAATTCTAGTGACGCGCCAGGAAACAGCAGTAAAATCCGTTCAACGGCTGCTAAAGCTTTTTCCAACTCCTGTTGATTCAAGTAAATATATTTCAGATTCGCCAACATCCGTGCCAAAATTTGCCTCTTACTCACTGTTGCTAAAAATTCCGGTTGTAGCTGCACGGGTTGTTGATAAAATTGAGTCAGACGTTCTTGGCAATCTTGGGGAAACATGATCTCGCCGCCATTGAACGTATCAATGAAAATTTCTGTATCCGCAATGTCAGGACGAATTAGAAAATGTCCTGGCATTCCTACCCCTACCATAGGAAAGTCTATTCTTCGGGCAAGCTCTAAGTAAACCAATGCCAAGGTTATAGGAATTCCCAAGCGGCGTTCAATGACATCATTTAAGTAGCTGTTACGCGGATCATAGTAATCTTCCACATTGCCAGCATATCCCAAGTCATCATAGAGATACTGATTGATACTTTGAATAACTCGCAGGGGATACCTCTGGGATGGCAAGCGTTCTTCTAGCTCCAAAGCCATTGTATCAAAGGCATTGAGGTATTCTTCTGGATCGATGTTAGGGTATTCTTCTTGTGCAATATATAAAGCTGCCTTTGCTAAGTCAATACGCTCATCAGGCTGCTGGATTTCTTGGTCAAAATATTGCCGCGCTGACGAGAAGTTCATAAGCAGATGTTGTTGAACACAGGTTTAAGAAAAAGATTGGAGCGAGTAAAAAGTTTTTCTACTTCCATTTTAAACTTGCTACTGCAATTAAAATAATGAAATTTGAAAATTCAACTTTCTGTGAAGCTCATAATACGACTCAAAACAGCTAAGATAGGCTCTAACAGAAGGTCTTCTCTCTCTTTCTCATGACTTTTTAAAAGACAAATTAAATCTTTAACCACCTATACCAAATTTACCAAAAATACTATTTAAAAATTATGAAGAAGTTGCTTCCAATAGGTAAATCATGTCAAAATTTGGCAGCCCCCACTATACTCACAAGGGTTAGTGGTGGATAGTTCACCTACTCCTTGTGAAATAAACCTTTAGCTAGAGAACTTCGGTATCATCCAAACTATATCCTGTTGGCAATAACTATAAAGGTTATTACTACGGATAATGCGCGGCTTGCAGCTTGGTGGTGAACGGACGAACGATTACTGTGTATTATGCAATGGGTAAGGGTATCCCCGACTTACCAATGACGCCGGATCAGCTACTGTGATATTTAGTGAACTGCCAAGCAGGTATTTGAAGAAAGCGCTTTGTGCTTAGGGTGTCTGTAGGGGATAGACGCTTTAGAACCATAGCCGTAAGCCCTCGGGAGAAGTTTAGGTAATAAAGTAATTTATATTACTTTATAACAAAACGTTTACCAAGGAGCTAATCAATTGCGCATAGTGTGTCCCTAAGGACAAGGTTAGACCGCTAAGATCAAAGAAAATTACAAAAGGTCTACATGATTGCACAGAAGTTGATTGTAAAAATCATACGTGTGGTGTGAAGAAATTCAAACGATTTATCCTTAAGGAGAGACACCAATGGAGAACACAAATACTGCCACTTCCGAACGCGTTTCAATACTTGACCAAACACCTTCATTAAATTCGCTACGAAGTTCCGCTGTATCTTCTAACACCGTTCCTGTCACACTATATATTAATGGTGCAGAACACACTTTGCAGATTGATCCACGCGTCACACTACTTGATGTCCTGCGGGAATACATTGGACTAACCGGTACGAAAAAGGGCTGTGATCATGGGCAGTGCGGTGCATGTACTGTACTTGTTGAAGGACACCGTATCAACTCGTGCTTGGCGCTGGCTGTTTCATACGATCGCGAACAAATCACAACAATTGAGGGTTTAGCCGAGGGTGAAGATTTGCACCCAGTCCAAGAGGCATTTCTCCAGCACGATGCTTTTCAGTGCGGTTACTGCACACCAGGGCAGATTATGTCTGCTGTGGGACTGCTTTTAGAAGGAAACGCGAAAACTGATGCTGAGATCAAAGAACAAATGAGCGGCAATATTTGCCGATGTGGTGCTTACGCAAATATCCTTGCGGCAGTTCGTGAATGCAATAACCAGCAGAACTCGAACGCTTCAGCACCTCAAGCAAAATAACGGAGGCAAAACGGATGAACCCATTTACTTATGTACGCGCCGCTAACTCAGACGAGGCGATCGCAACGCTGAAGCGCGAGCCACAGGCAATGTTGATTGCAGGCGGCACCAATATGCTTGATTTAATGAAAGAAGGTGTGCATACGCCAAGCCAACTCGTAGATATTCGCAAACTGCCGTCCACAGAAATTGTTACCAAGGACGGTGGTATTCGTATGGGTGCGGCAGCACGAAATAGCGATGTTGCTTACAATTCCTTAGTTCAAAAACGTTATCCTGTGCTGTCAGAAGCGATTTTGGCGGGAGCCAGCGCCCAACTGCGGAATATGGCAACTGTCGGCGGAAATCTCATGCAGAGAACACGCTGCCCTTACTTTCATGACATAGCCTTTGCCTGCAACAAACGTCAGCCTGATTCAGGTTGCGCTGCACTAGAAGGTTTCAACCGGATGCATGCAGTCCTAGGGACAAGTGAACATTGTATCGCTGCAAACCCTAGTGATATGTGCGTTGCGCTGGTGGCACTTGACGCAATTGTGCAGACACAGGGACCAGGAGGAGAGAGGAGTATTCCTATCACCGACTTTCATCTATTACCAGGTGATACACCGCATTTAGAAACAGTGCTGGAACACGGGGAGATAATTACAGCAGTTGATTTGCCAGCAATGCCATTTGCATGGCGTTCCCATTACCTAAAGGTACGTGATAGAGCCTCTTATGCCTTTGCGCTGGTATCCGCAGCCGTGGTACTCGAAATAGATGGCGGAGAGATTCGCAATGCGCGTATTGCTCTTGGCGGTGTAGGAACAAAACCGTGGCGCTCTTTGGAAGCAGAGGAAGTGTTAGTTAGCGCACCCGCGATAGAAGAAACTTTCACAGCAGCAGCAAATGCAGCAATGCGGGAAGCCAGACCATATCAGTACAATCAATTCAAAATTGAGTTAGCAAAGCGAACCTTGGAAGAAGCACTCAAGACAGTAGCAGCAATGTCAGGAGGTCAAGCATGACAGGTGTGATTTCCCCCCCAAAAGAAACAGAGCAAGTTGTTGGTAAGCCAATTAACCGAGTTGACGGACGGCTCAAAGTCATGGGTGCGGCTCGTTATGCAGCAGAGATTCCCCAAGATAACATCGCTCATGCTGTGCTGATCCAAAGCATCATTGCGAAAGGTCGGATTAAAGACATTGATACTTCTGAGGCAGAAAGAGCACCAGGAGTGCTTGCCGTTATTACTCACCGTAACGCGCCAAAACTGAACTCAAAGACCGATGGAAGCATGGTCGAAGGCAAGCCGGGTGAAGATTTAGTGCCACTGCAATCAGACGAAGTGTTCTACGACGGGCAACATATTGGTGTAGTTGTCGCCGAAACCTTCGAGCAAGCTAAACACGCCGCATCGCTTGTCCATGTCACTTACGAGGAGGAAAGGCCAACCGTTGAAATAGAACAGGGATTATCAAAAGCATACCAACCAAAACAGTTCTTTGGTGAAGAACTGCAAGTGCAACGGGGCGATGTTGCCAAAGCTTTTGCCGAAGCCGAGGTAAAGATAGAACAGACTTACACAACGCCGATTGAACACCACAACCCGATGGAGTCGTCGGCTTCGATTGCTGCGTGGAATGGTAATCAACTGACAGTCTACGATGCGACACAATGGGTGATTGGGACACGCAATATTGTCGCTCACGCGCTTGGCATACCAGAGGAAAGTGTCCGTATTATCTCGCACTTCGTCGGCGGTGGGTTTGGTTGTAAAGGTTATACGTGGTGGCACACGATCTTGGCAGCAGTCGCGGCGCGTCTAGTAGGTCGTCCGGTCAAACTTGTGATCACACGCCAGCAGATGTTTAGCTCCTGCGGTCATCGTCCGCCTACTATTCAACAGCTTACACTAAGCGCGACAAGAGATGGAAAACTCACTGCCATCAGGCACGTGACAACATCGCAAACTTCCGAAGTAGATGAATGTGTTGAGCCGTGCGGATTAACAACTCGGTTACTGTATGCCTCCCCAAACTTAGAAGTGACGCATAATCTTGTTCGAGTCAACACTGGTACGCCTACATCGATGCGGGCACCTGGAGAAGCGTCGGGTACGTTCGCGTTAGAATCGGCATTAGATGAGTTAGCCTATGAGTTAGGAATCGACCCTGTAGAACTCCGCATTATCAATCATACCGATGTAAATCCGCAGACTGGCAAGCCGTGGTCGAGCAAATACCTCAAAGAGTGTTACCAGAAAGGAGCAGAAAGATTTGGCTGGTCACGCCGTAACCCCACACCAAGTTCAATGCGCGATGGCGACTATCTTATTGGGTGGGGAATGGCAACTGCAACTTATCCAGGCTACCGTTCTCCAGCGTCAGCAAAAGCTCAACTTTTCGCCGATGGACGCGCTGTCGTGTCGAGTGCAACACATGACCTCGGTACAGGCACTTATACCATTATGACGCAAATTGCCGCTGATGTGCTTGGGCTTCCTGTGGAACGCATTGAGTTTAAACTGGGTGAATCATCCATGCCCAAAGCACCTGTTGCTGGCGGTTCGCAATCAGCCGCAAGCGTCGCGCCTGCTGTACAAGGAGCAGCAGAGGAATTACGCAGCAGAGTGATTCGCCTTGCTATTGATGACGAATCGTCACCATTGTATAGAGCAGCCCAACAGGCAATTTCAACCGAAAACGGACGAGTTTTCCTCAAAAACGAGCCATCCCGAGGAGAAACTTACGCAGAGATTCTACAGCGAAATAATTTGCCAGTAGTTGAAGTTGAAGCGATCGCAAACACCGCTGCCTCAGAGTCACAACAAAGCTCAGACAACAAAGTCGTAAGAATCTGCGTTGGTAAAAACGAAAACTCTGACTGGCAGCAGTATGCGTTTCAATCTTTTGGCGCACAGTTTGCTGAGGTGCGTATCCACCCACGTTTAGGTCAAGTCCGTGTCACGCGCTTCGTCAGCGCCATTGATGTTGGACGTATCCTTAACCACAAGACCGCACGTAGTCAAATCCTCGGCGGTATCACCTTTGGGTTAGGCATGGCATTAATGGAAGAGACAGTACTCGACCAGAACAGCGGTCGCTTGGTAGTGCGTAACTTAGCCGACTATCACGTACCTGTGCAAGCAGATATCGGAGACATCGACGTGCTATTTATCGATAAACCCGACCCACACATCAGTAGGATGGGCGTACGCGGTGTTGGCGAAATTGGGATTACTGGCGTTGCTGCAGCAGTTGCCAATGCCATTTATCATGCAACAGGAAAGCGCATTCGCGACCTGCCAATTACTCCTGACAAGCTGCTGTAAAGGGACTTAAGTAGGGTGCGTTAGGCACTAGCCGTAACGCACCATGTTATGCGGCGGTGCGTTAGGCGCTTTGATCATGCTTTTCGTTACAAATCATATTGAAAGGTGCGCCTAATATCAAGTCCGGTTAAATACTTATCATTACCTAAGAACCCCCTTTCCCCCTATCCCCAAAGGGGACCCCGAGTCCCCCAACCCCAGAGGGGACCCCTAGCCCCCGTAAAGCTGCGCTTCACGTCCCCTCCCCGCGAGCGGGGAGGGGCGGCGCGGGGTGGGGTGCAGTTAACGTGGGAATCATAACTAATTAGGCGGACATGATATAACACACCCTACAAGCTCAATCTCCTAAAAACATGAAAGAATTACAAGATATCGTTACCGACTTCCTTACAATCAAAAGCTGTGGTCAAATTGCAGTTCTTGCCACAGTTGTCAACGTCAAAGGTTCTACTTACCGACGACCTGGTGCTAGAATGCTCATGTCCCAAGATGGTTGCATGACAGGCTCTATTAGTGGTGGTTGTCTGGAAAGTGACGTTTTTGAACACGCCAAACAAGTCATGGCTTCAGGTGAACCAACCTTAGTGAAATATGATCCAGAAGTTGCAGAGGAAATTATCTGGGCGCTTGGGCTGGGTTGCAATGGCGCAGTTCATGTTCTCATTGAGCGTTTGGATAAACAATTAACATTTATCACCGAGTGTCTCAGTAACAGACATTCAGGAGTTTTGGCAACAGTTTTCTGTGTAGAAGGTCAACTTCAGGCAAAGGTGGGAAATCACTTGATGCTTTACCCAGATAAAAATATTACCAATGAAATTGCAGACTCTATTCTGACTCAAGCTGTGATTTCGGATGCTCAACTCGTCTTGCAACACCAAAAGTCTAAAGTTAAGATTTACAATCTACCAGCAGGTCGTGCAGAAGTTTTGATTGAATTCATCCAACCGCCAACACCACTGCTCATTTTTGGGGCAGGTCAAGACGCTATCCCTGTTGTACACTTTGCTAAAGAGCTAGGTTGGCACGTCACTGTCGTAGATCATCGACCTACCTATCTCACCCCAGAAAAATTTCCTTATGCTGATAGCTTAATTCTCACGAGTGCAGAGGCTGCTTATAAACATGTATTGCTAGAAGATAGCACAGTAGCGATCGCAATGACACATAACTACTTTCATGATCGCGAACTCCTCAAAATGTTGCTGCCGTCTGCGGTACGCTACATTGGTGTTCTCGGTCCAAAACGCAGAACCGCAGAATTACTTGAAGATTTGCAGGCAGAGGGAATTGTCTACACTCAAGAACAACTGAGCCGATTATACGCTCCTGTTGGTATTGATATTGGGGCTGATACACCAGTGGAAATTGCGCTTTCCATTGTTGCTGAGATTCAGGCTGTACTTACCAAACGCGCTGGTGGGTTGTTGAGAGATAGAAAAGCACCCATTCACCATCGCATCGATGAACTAGATGCTCAAGCAATTCAGTCAAGTCAGCAACACATCAGTGTATGATAAACCCGCTTCAGGCAGAAAATGTTACTTCAGCGATTGGCGCGATCGTTCTGGCAGCTGGCGCATCAACTCGCATGGGTCAACCTAAACAACTCCTACACTTCCAACGGCGCAGCTTGCTTCATCATACTGTAGAGGTTGTCGTCGCCTCAGTTTGCAAGCCAATTATAGTTGTGCTGGGAGCGTATGCGGAAAAAATGCATCAAGAGGTCAACCAGCTTCCGGTTACGGTGGTAGAAAACCCACAGTGGCACGAGGGGATGGGTGCTTCAATTCAAGTTGGTATAACAGCATTAAACGCTGCTAGTGAAGAAAGTGAGGGAGTGGTGCTGACACTTTGCGACCAGCCATTTGTTTCATCTGATGTCATCAATCAACTTGTCGCTGCTTACCATTCTACAGGTCAGGGGATTATCGCCTCCGGGTATGCTGGAACATTGGGTGTACCCGCTCTTTTTAGCCGCAAGTTTTTTTCAGACTTAATGAATTTACAACCTACATCAGGAGCAAAACAAGTCATCAAGAAATACTCTCATGAGGTCTTTCCTGTCCCCTTTGCCGCAGGTGCCATTGATATCGATACACCACAGGACTACAAGGAATTACAAACTAGGAAGGATTGACCTCCCACCCTTGATTATCATTACAGCAGTTTTCAATTGGTTATACTAAGTTGCGTTCAAATTGATATCGGCGACACACCTGATCGTCAGTAAGCAATACGAGACGCTACGTATTTCCCAGAAATCCACGTCGTCAAGAATGCAATAAAATCTCCTAAAAACCTAGCAGTTTTCTGTACTTTTTCTGAGAAAGTAGTTTATACTTGTTAACAGACTACACAAAACTAGGTAAAACACATGGCTGACATTGTTGATACTGCCGTTAATGCTGGTTCTTTCAGTACCCTAGTTGCTGCGGTCAAAGCTGCTGGTCTGGTAGATACTCTTAAAGGCGCTGGTCCATTCACCGTATTTGCACCTACTGATGATGCTTTTGCTAAGCTTCCAGCAGGCACAGTAGACGCATTGCTTCAGGACATTCCAAAGCTGAAGAAAATCCTGACATATCATGTTGTTTCAGGCAAAGTCCTGGCTGCTGACGTGGTTAAGCTGAAGTCAGCTAAAACAGTTGAAGGAACGGAAGTCAAAATTGACGCTTCCAATGGCGTCAAGATAAATGATGCGAAAGTTGCAACACCAGATGTTGCTGCGGATAATGGTGTGATCCACATTATTGATACAGTGTTGATTCCTGCGTAAATAAACAAAGGACAATAGCGAATAGTATTTTTGGGGCAGCAACTACCTATAGTTGCTGCCCCAGATATGTATCTATTTTAGAAAGCACTTTTTATATCATGTCCGGTTGATTAGCTTGCCAAATTAACCAAAGCGTCCCCCCGGAACCGGACTACGCGTGAGACTGATTTGCGATAATGCTCAGCAGTAAATACTGATAGTGTGATATTTATCTGACCAGGGTCTATGATCTCTTTCACAGTGCAGATCTGCATTCTGTTGTTGCAATACGCAACGATGCGATCGCCAATCTGGATATCCAACGCTTTAATTTTCAAGGACTACTTTACCTCATTAAGGAATCGGCGAAGCTTGCGCTGCATTCAGCACACTTGCTTATCTACATAAGTCACTAAATAGCTGTTTTTCCTTACTATTATCAGCAGGTTATCCCGCTTTGAATTGCCCTCTACACAACCCAAGGAAAAATATATTGCTAAATTTCACTTACGCAACAATTGCTATCCCTATTTATCATAACATATAAATTAGGCTTGTGATGATATCAAATTTCAAATTCTATTGTCAAGGTATTTTCTACCTAAAATACAGCAATTAGCAACAAGTGTAAGCCTCAAAGCTAGATATAGAGACTGTTTTACTCCTGTAAGCGCAAAGCGCCTCCGCTAGGCGTACAAAGCAGCGGGCAAGAAAGACCATATTCTGACTTCTGACGCCAATATTGCTGCTATATATAGGTGTATCCGGATGAAGTACAGGTCATCTGCGTGCAATGGTTTGTCCATCTGCCGTTCCTTAATTCTTTGATGTATTGCACCCAATTGAAAACCGCTATATATTATAATTTCTATTTCGCTAACTACCCTCAAAAAGCAACGAAAAGCCCCCGAATCAGGTCGGGGGCAAAGTCTATAAAAGAGTATTTTGCTCTTTTAGCTTTTGCCTGTCGCATTTCAAAGCTAAAAGAGTTCTATTTATGAAGCTTAGTAGCGGTTACGTCCGCCGCTGTAATTGCCTCGGTTCCCGCCATTAAAGGAACCTTTGTCTTCCCTGGGTCTTGCCTTATTTACTTTCAGGTCACGACCCATCCACTCTGCCCCATCAAGAGCTTCAATGGCTGCTGATTCTTCAGCATCTGTACCCATTTCCACAAAACCAAAGCCGCGTGTCCGACCTGTTTCCCGGTCAGTAGGAAGCTGAACTCGCTTTACAGAACCATATTCTGCAAAAACAGCATTCAGATCATCTTGTGTAACTTCGTAAGAGAGGTTACCTACATAAAGTGACATAAATTGTCTCCAAAATCATAAATGTGTAGAGATTTACGTTTCGGAGACAAGCCTGTCAAGACTAAAAGGAAAAAGCCTGTCAACACTATCACCGAATTTATTCTCATTTGCGATGATAACATACTACCTTGCGCTGAAGACGGCGAGCTTGAAAAACTGTGATAAAAAGTCATATTTGGTAGCTAAGTACAGCATTTCATTAATTCGTAACGTTTTTAAACGCAGAGGGGCGCTCTCGGTAAACGCAAAGGTACACAGAGTCTTCGTTCAAGTTTTCGCTATGAACTTATGGAATCATGTACTAAGTGTTGTAATGCCAAATTTTTTTGGCTGATGCCCAACAGAAATATTTTTCATTGGTCGCACTCTTCTTATAGCTGTCCGTGCAGGAGTTGTGAGAATTATCGAATCGCTCCTGAGCCTTAGACGCAACGGTGAGTAGCGCTATGCAGTCCTTGTTTCCCGACTCAGGCGATTAAGAATGATTTAGGACTGCTATGGCAATCCTATTATTAAGAGAAAGCTCAGTTTAAACCTTAGCTTTATTCCTCAAGTAGAGGCTACATCTCATTAAAAATGCATATACTGCAATTACCAAGCAATAATGCATTGATAAGCCCCTAGTATGAGACTTAACTAGGAGCTTTTTCTTAAGTTTTTCTTTATCTTAATTAAGGCATATGCCCTAAGATAAGTAGCTATTTCACTATTCCTCTAGGTCATTCATAAATAGTTCGGTTGGCAGATTGGATACCAAGAGTTGAATTGTTAACCTGTAAGTATCAAAGAAAAAGATTCCTTCAATTTAACAACAATGAACATTCTTGCTTGGGTTGTATTAGGTCTTTTGGCTGGTGCTATTGCTAAAGCTATCTACCCCGGTCATCAAGGCGGTGGAATTTTAGGAACAATCTTGTTAGGAATTATTGGGGCTTTTGTTGGCGGTACTTTGGGCGTCTTCTTTACCACAGGTACCTTGAGCTTGGCGGCTCCTACTCTTAGCATTCCCGGTATTGCTGTAGCCGTTATTGGTGCAATTGTTGCTGTTTTCTTGTGGAACCTCTTTACCCGTAGGGGTGCTGTCTGAGAAATGAAATCATAATCAATTTATAATAAGCCTCAGGGAGCTATTTAGTTATTATTTATCCCTGAATTTAACGATAAATATAGCGCTTCCCTGTAGTTAGGGAGGCGCTATTATTTTTGATAATTTGACACAAACTGATTTAGGATTGGTATAGCCGATCTCATATGGTGTTTGTTGAAGATATCGACTTGCAAGCCACGCGTAAAGGAATGTTGGGTAAACACGCTTGAGATGCTAGATTTGATCAGTTCATCAACATTATGATACGCGTATGTTGGAAACGCCAAGTTTACTTCGCCACAGTTGACCACAAAGGAACAAGCCAAACTTGCCCCAACTGTGGAGCGTATACTGAGAAAAAAAATTTGTTGCTATCTTGAAAAGAGCGGCTGAAATGACGCAAACACGTTGATAGTTCTTGTCATCCGATATTTTCATGACTTTAGTTGTGAGCTATACACCAAACAGTGAACAAAGCTGGACAACGAGTACGTAAGCTGGAGATATAGCCAGATCCAGTCTGAAAAGACTACGTTAATTGGGGCATGATACCCGTAGGTGCTTTCCAGCTTGCGGCACCGCAGTCGCCACAACTCTGGGAACCAGAGCAAGGCGCTGCTCTCTATCGTTGGATGTTAAACAGATGTATTTGGTTAAGTCAGTGCATCCAGCGTAAAAACCCTTTTTAACATGATCGAGGAAAACATTACCCTAATGACGGCTCTTTATGAGCAAAGTATTCGTACTCGACACCGATAAAAGACCAGTAGAACCCGTTCATCCAGCACAGGCAAGACAGCTTTTAAGAAATGGTAAAGCCGCGGTATGCGCGCAAATTTCCCTTTACTATCATTTTAAAAGAATCACGTCCAGATGTACCAGTACAACCTTTAAGAATCAAAATTGATCCAGGTTCAAAAACTACAGGGATAGCCGTAATTAATGATTCAACTGGTGAAGTCGTATTTACCGCAGAACTTCAACATAGAGGATTTGCTGTAAGAGTTGCTTTAACTTCTCGCAGACAATTAAGAAGAAGTAGGAGAGGCAGAAAAACCCGTTATCGTCAACCACGTTTTAATAACAGAAAACGTCCTGACGGTTGGCTGCCACCAAGTTTAATGAGTCGTGTTTACAACATTCAGACGTGGGTAAGGCGATTGATGAGACTTGCACCAATTACGGCTATATCACAAGAACTAGTTAAGTTTGACACTCAACTAATACAAAATCCTGAAATGAGTGGGAAGGAATATCAACAAGGAACATTGGCAGGCTACGAAACTCGTGAATACCTCCTAGAAAAGTTTGGTAGAAAGTGCGTATACTGCGACAAGCAGGATGTACCTTTACAGATTGAACACATTCACCCACGAGCTAAGGGAGGAACGAACAGAATTTCAAACCTTACCTTGAGTTGTGAAAAATGCAACATCAAAAAGGGAACCAAAGATATTAAGGATTTCCTGAAGAAAGACCCGTTACACTTGAAAAAAATTGAAGCGCAAGCCAAGAAACCATTAGCCGACACTGCTGCTGTTAATGCAACTAGATTCAAGTTACTTGAAGTTTTAAAATCCACCGGATTGCTAGTAGAAACAGGTAGTGGGGGTTTGACAAAGTTTAATAGGACAAAACTTGAACTACCCAAAACTCACTATTTTGATGCGGCATGTGTGGGTCGGTCAGCCCCTTCGGGGAAGTCAAAAGTCACGCATTCAAAAGTCAAAAGTAAGAACCCCATAAATAAATTTAGGGGCTTGTAACAAGGATGCCGTATTTCTTGCGCTGCGCGTCTCGAAATACATTTTTTCTTTTTCCATAAACAAATTTAGGGGCTTGTACCCTTTTCTTTCTGGTCAACTCCAGATAAGTTAATCGTTAAAGGCGTCAAACCTTTAATAATAAAAGCTACTGGACATGGAAGCCGACAAATGTCTGTAACTGACAAATTCGGTTTCCCCAAAAGCCATAAAACTAATACCAAGTTTCATTTTGGATTCACAACGGGTGATATTGTCAGGGCTAATGTCCCCAAAGGAAAAAATGCCGGTACTCACACAGGAAGAGTAACTACTCGCAAAATTGGACAGTTTGATATCAACACTGGAACAAAAACCCTACAGATAATCAATCACAAGTACTGCACAGTATTACAACGCCATGATGGTTATTTGTACTTGTTGTCCAGTATTGTCCATTGAATCCGCCATTAGAGGCGTACCGATCGCACGAAGTGCCCGCATTCGGGCGATCGCCTCCTCCAGGTGCGCTTTGCGCAATCGCCCAAAGAGCAGTCTGTTTGGGTATTGGCATATGCCCAAAGGCGAGCATCTACGCGTGAAAATCGGGACTGGCGAGTGAGGTAAATTGACAGAGTCGGCGAGTTGTTTGATAGGGGCGCACAGGCGAGCGAAAACAGAGTATAACCTGCTTAGCAATCGATAGCCTCAATCTTAAGGAGAAATTTAAGCGTAATAGAGGGGATCGTTCAGTGCTACTCTTGAAGATGACATGGCGTTCATCTTTATGTCTCTCTTGACCTTATTTGAAATATAGCTTCAATCATTAAGGCTCAGCATGGTCACCACTGCAGAAAAAACAAACGTTGGTTACATTACCCAAGTTATTGGTCCGGTTGTAGATGTGAAATTCCCCAACGGGAAAATGCCGCAAATCTACAACGCTTTGACCATCACAGGCACTAACGAAGCCGGACAACACATCTCAGTTACTACCGAAGTACAGCAGCTGCTAGGTGACAACCAAGTACGAACTGTTGCCATGAGTTCCACTGATGGCTTAGTGCGTGGTCTGGAAGTCGTTGATACTGGCGCTGCCATCAGTGTGCCTGTTGGTAAAGCCACGCTGGGTCGGATTTTCAACGTCCTCGGCGAACCGGTAGACAATAGGGGACCTGTCAATTCAGAAGAAAGATTGCCCATCCACCGCGATCCTCCCAAATTCACGGAATTGGAAACCAAACCCTCCGTGTTTGAAACCGGGATTAAAGTTGTTGATCTGCTAACTCCCTATCGGCGCGGTGGTAAGATTGGTCTATTTGGCGGTGCTGGCGTAGGCAAGACCGTCATTATGATGGAGTTGATTAACAACATCGCTACACAACACGGTGGAGTGTCGGTGTTCGCTGGAGTGGGTGAACGCACCCGTGAAGGCAATGACCTCTATAACGAAATGATTGAATCTGGGGTGATCAATAAAGACAACCTCAACGAGTCGAAGATTGCCCTAGTCTACGGTCAAATGAACGAACCACCCGGAGCAAGAATGCGGGTTGGTTTGTCGGGATTGACAATAGCAGAGTACTTCCGCGATGTGAACAAGCAGGACGTGCTCCTGTTTGTTGACAACATCTTCCGGTTTGTGCAAGCAGGTTCAGAAGTGTCAGCTCTATTGGGACGGATGCCTTCTGCGGTAGGATATCAGCCTACATTGGGAACCGACGTAGGTGCATTGCAAGAGCGCATCACCTCCACCAACGAAGGGTCAATTACCTCGATTCAAGCGGTGTACGTACCAGCAGATGACTTGACCGACCCCGCACCCGCTACCACCTTCGCTCACTTGGATGGAACAACGGTGCTGTCTCGCGGTTTGGCAGCTAAGGGAATTTATCCGGCTGTGGATCCCCTCGGTTCGACTTCTACCATGTTGCAACCCAACATTGTTGGCGACGAACACTACAATACCGCTCGTGCTGTACAATCCACTCTCCAGCGGTACAAGGAACTTCAGGACATCATCGCCATTCTCGGTTTGGATGAACTGTCTGAAGAAGACCGTCTGATTGTGGCACGTGCGCGGAAAGTTGAGCGTTTCCTATCCCAGCCGTTCTTTGTGGCAGAAGTATTTACCGGCTCTCCTGGTAAGTATGTGAAGCTGGAAGATACTATCAAAGGCTTCCAGAAGATTTTAGCTGGTGAGTTGGATGACCTGCCAGAGCAGGCTTTCTACTTGGTTGGTGATATTAACGAAGCGATCGCCAAAGCTGAAAAACTCAAAGGTTAATCATTAGTCCGAGCGTCCTTAGTCCTTGGTTCTTATGCAAAGGACTAAGGATAGATGACAAATGAGAATTGACAAAGGACAAGTGACAAAGGACAAATGACATTAACTGTTCGTGTAATTTCCCCAGATAAAACAGTGTGGGATGCTGCGGCTGAAGAAGTCGTTTTGCCCAGCACGACTGGTCAGCTTGGTATTCTCAGCGGACACGCACCACTATTAAGCGCCCTGGATACGGGTGTTATGCGAGTACGTCCTAGTAAAAATCAGGATTGGGTGGCGATCGCTTTGTCAGGTGGCTTCGCTGAAGTCGAACAAGATGAAGTCACAATTCTGGTAAACGGTGCTGAGCGTGGTGACAAAATTAACCTAGAGGAAGCCCGTGCTGCTTATAACGAAGCAGAAACCCGTTTCAATCAGGTAAAACCAGACGACAGACAAGCACAAATTCAAGCAACTCAGGCTTACAAACGCGCCCGCGCTCGTTTTCAAGCTGCTGGCGGTTTGGTCTAAGTTTCAAAGCAAAGACGAGGCAGCTTAAGAGTAGGGTGGGCAATGCTCACCCTATTAATTTAATATAATTAAAAAAAGTATTAAGTTTTATAAACTATTAGGGTAAGTTTAGGAAATGAATCAGAGCCACAAGGAAGTCTTACCTTAGATCATTAGTTGCCCAGAGGGGCACAAAAAATGAAAGGCTTTCAATACTTCCTTGCTGCGCGTAAACATAATAAGATATTTCGTTTGGCAGCATCTGCTGTAGCAACCTTGGCGCTGGCTGGTAGCATTCATTCTGCCAGTGCGACTCCCATAAAAACAACTACTGCACAAGAAATCACCTCCGCATCAACTCAGTTAGCTCAGACAAAACCAACAGTTGCCCAAATCCCAACTAGCACTACTAACAGTCAACTCATACCAATGTCACCTTGGGGAATCATCCCCATTGTTGTTGTCGGCGGTTTAGTGATATTTGTCCCCCTGTTCTTTGGGGGACTCGTCGTGATTGGCGAACGTGAAGTTGGTATTGTCGTCAAAAAATTTGCTATTTCCGGACGCGGACTGCCAGCCGGACGACTGATTGCTCTCAACGGTGAAGCAGGCTTGCAAGCGGATACTCTTGCTCCTGGCTGGCACTGGGGTTATTTGCCTTGGCAGTACTCGGTTCGCAAAGAGCCGGTAGTCGTTGTCCCTCAAGGTGAAATCGCCCTGCTTGTGGCGGCAGATGGCGCATCCAATCCTCCAGAGCGTATTTTAGGTAAAATCGTAGATTGCGACAATTTCCAAGATGCCCGCAAATTCCTTACCCAAGGTGGGGAAAAAGGTCGTCAGATGGGCTTTTTAACAGCAGGTACGTACCGCATCAACACTGCCCTATTTAAGATCATCATGGCGGGAAATGCTAGCCAGCATGGCATGAATCCCGAATATTTGCGGGTGTACAGCGTTTCTTCTGATAAAGTTGGTATCGTCACGACCCTCGACGGTATGCCAATTCCCGCAGGTGAAATAGCAGGTCCAATAATTAGCGGACACGACAACTTCCAGAATGGGCAGAAATTCATTGATGGGGGTGGGCGACGAGGTTTGCAAGAGCAAATACTGCTTTCTGGTTCTTGGAACCTGAACCCTTGGTTCGTCCACGTTGAACAAGTGCCAATGACGGAAATTCCCATTGGCTATGTGGGTGTGGTGATTTCTTTTGTAGGCAAGGCACACGAAGATGTTAGCGGCGCAGCCTTCACCCACGGTAATTTGGTGAATACTGGACACAAAGGCGTGTGGGTGGAACCACTGTATCCAGGTAAGCACCCGCTCAACACCCGCGTCATGAAGATTGAACTGGTACCGACGACCAACATCGTATTAAACTGGTCAGGTCGCACCGAACGCCACAGTTATGATGTTAAACTAGCTTCCCTAACAGTACGTTCTAGAGACGGGTTTGCTTTTGATTTAGAAGTGGCGCAAATTATTCATGTGGGCGCTTTGGATGCTCCCAAGGTGATTTCGCGTGTGGGTTCGATGCAGAATTTAGTTGATCATGTGTTAGAACCGACCATTGGCAACTATTTCCGCAACTCGGCTCAAGATTATACAGTACTAGACTTCCTCAGCGCCCGAAGCGAGCGGCAAGCTGAGGCTGCTGAGTTTATTAAAACGGCGATACGAGCTTATGACGTGCAAGCGATTGACACCCTCATTGGTGATATTTTGCCGCCTGCGATACTAATGCAGACGCAGACAGACCGGAAAATTGCAGAAGAGCAACGCAAAACGTTTGAAGTTCAACAACTGGCGCAAACCCAACGCCAACAACTTGTTCGGGAAACGGCTTTGGCTGAGATCCAGCAAGAAATGGTGCAGTCAGAGCAAGGTGTGAAAATTGCTGAACTTAAGGCAAAGGCTGACATCCAGCAAGAAACGGTGAAATCAGAGCAAGGTGTGAAAATTGCCGAACTCAAGGCTAATGCCAAAATTAAAGAAATGACGGGTGAGGCTGAGGCGATCCGCTTAAGAGCCACAGCAGAATCTGAGTCTGTGCGGTTAAGAGCCGGTGGTGAAGCTGAGTCTGTGCGTCTGAAAGGGCTTGCAGAAGCAGAAGCCATCCGCGCCACAGGTCACGCAAAAGCCGAAGCCTACGGCGCTGGTGCGGAAGCTTTGGGAGAACATGGTTATACGGCAATGCAGCTGATGCAGATTATTGGCGATGGCAAGGTCCGTCTGATTCCAGATGTCTTGGTTGGCGGTAATAATAATGGCAGCACCAACGGCTTGGTAGATGGGCTACTGTCAATGATTTTATGGAATCAAACTGCCAAGCCTGGTGAGACAACAATACCTTTGCAACCAAAACCACAATCACCAATCCCACCATCAAACGGTCATCAGCCTGTAGTTGTTGAATTTCCCTTGGATGGAAACGCCGGTTAGTCGGACTAGTTTCACGCAAAGACGCCCACAGGGCGTCTTTGCTTACGTTCTCACAACTTTATCATCTTGGCTGCGACTATAAATTGACCGCAGTAAGACCTAACCTATAGCGCTTTACAGTATTAATGAATGGTGGTAGCTTCTAGACACTTGGGGGAGATTAATTCAGATACACTGCTCAAGAAAAGAGACTCAACATGGGACCTTTAGATTTTGTGAAGCTACTAGAGAATTCCATCAACGAACCGGGCTTAGGATGGACTCTCTGCTTCATAGGAGAAGATCAATCGAACAAACTTGCAGAACTCACGCAAGAATTAAGAGGAGAATTTTCCACGACAGGCGATGGAAAAGAGATTTTATCTGGTTTTTCCTATTGGGGCATAGGTCCAACGATCGCTTGGGATCATGCTTGTAATGATAGATTCTATCTCGTGATGAAAGAGAGTATAGAGTCCTTTAGATCTCGATGGTATCAAATTCATTCCAATAGTATAAAAGGTCAGGAATATCATTACGTTAGTTTAGGTGTAGGCACAGGGGAAAAAGACCAATTCATTTTGAGTTTATTGCTCAACGGCAATCCCAACCTACTCTATTTTCCAGTAGATATGAGTTCGGAGATGTTAAGGCTAGGTGTTCAACAGGCAACTCAAGGAGCACAATTAAAGGGTAGTCATGTGCTACCAATTCAAATCGACTTTTCAATAGAGAGAAATGTTAGTGAGTTACGGAAACTCCTTGACCGAGTTCTCAATGATAGTCCTGTTCTATTTTCTCTGCTTGGAAACACATTAGCTAATTTTCAACAAGACACAGAGTTGCTGCAAACTCTTTCTCAACTCATGCGACGTGAGGATAAGCTTCTTATAGAAGTCGCGACTACTGAAGACTTAAACGAAGAAGCAGCGCAAAAGGCGGCGCAAGAGTACGCGAAGACCAAGTCGTTTAGAGAGTTTGTCACAAGTGCGTTGCTTCAAAATACTGATTTACATATCGACTTGAATAGCGTATTTTTTGAAGGTTCTATAGAGGCAGATAAAGCAATTCTAATCAAAATACTATATCGCAACTTAACTGGAAACAAAATTCAAGTGGTATTACCTGACCGATCAGTTATGAATTTTGAAGACCAAGATACGATTCGTTTATATCTGACTCGGAAGTATACTTCTGCTGGTATTGAGAAAATCATTTCAGACAGCAACTTGGCGCTTGTTGATAGCCTACATATAAGCTTGGAACCACGTAATAGGAATAGATTTGGTATGAATTTGATCCTGCTTGCCCCTCACTCTTCAGGAATTAACAATAAATCTCCAGTGGCACGTGATATATGGTCTAAACGATAAAAGCTAGCAAAGTATCAGACTGCACAAACAACACACGGTGTAAGTATGAAAAGCCTAGTGACCTTGATCACGTTTTTCCCTCTACTTCTTGGATTTATTTTAGCCACTGTTTGGTGGACTAGAGAACCAAATGATTTTGAACCACTACTGACAGATCTTGGATTATTGGCAACAATTACAGGAATTTTTGGCGAACGATTAGCATCAGCGATCGAAAAGAGGAGAGAATTGCTGCGTGCCTTACTAAATGAATGCATATCAAATGTAACAATTCTATCTGATGGACGATTCAACCCAAACTTACATAAACAGGGGCGACCGATAGTCTTTCCGCGATTAATGATGTCAGTTACTGAAACAGCGATCGTATCTGGTGTCTTTGCAGAGCGTAAAGATAGAGAGTTGTTTTCGCTTTTACATCAGTGGCGGCATACTGTCAACGAGTTCAACCATAGATTAGATATTACCGAGTTGCGTACATTTACAAACCTGTCACCACAAGAGATTCATTCACTATATGAAGCACTACAAGAATCAAAAGAGTTTAATGATGCACTGACTTTGACCAAACATCTCGCAACCGTTTTGAAGTCAAAATATCCGAAAGGCATTGGTGGTAGTGAAGGTCTATCTAAAATTGTGTTATAAACTTTGCTGTTAAAAGAACGTTACCGTTTACTCAAACAAACTGGTCAAGGGGGATTTGGCAAAACCTTCCTCGCTGTGGATGAGGGACAATCGCCTGCAATTCCTTGTGTCGTTCAACAATTTGGGCTGCAAAACCAAACGTTTAAAACTTTTGAGCAAAAAGCACAGCGCCTAGAGGAATTAGGCAAGCATCCACAAATTCCTGTACTGGCACATTTTGAAGAAAACCACCACTTGTATTTAGTGCAGGAGTTTATTGAAGGCACGAATTTAGCTAACTTGGTTGACACAAAAGGAGCTTTTTGTGAAACTCAAATATGGCAACTTTTAGAGAATTTGGGGCAAGTTCTCAAATATATTCATAATCACAACCTTATCCACTGCAATATAAAACCGGAAAATATTATTCTTAAATCCCCTTCTAATTTCATAGGGGGGAAGGATCTGGTTTTGGTTGATTTTGCCGCTGCTAGAACTGTGACGTCAATTGACCTAACAACTGAAAGTTGTATTGGTAGCGCAGAATATGCCGCTCCAGAGCAAATTCAGGGTAAACCTGTAGTTGCTAGTGACCTTTACAGCCTAGGAATAACTTGTATTTACTTACTTACCCAAATTTCTCCTTTTGATTTATTTGATGTCGCAAATGATTGTTGGGTTTGGCGAGACTATCTTATCAATAAGGTCAGTGAACACTTGGGTAAAATTCTTGACAAGCTTGTGCAAAAGGACTTTACCCAGCGCTTTCAATCTGCTGATGAAGTCATGCAAGCGATGGGTATCCACTGCCCATCAGTTGATCACTCTATCACTCCACCTCTGCGCATTTTGTGGCAATGCTCACATACCCTGAGTGGTCATCCCGGTACGTTAAGTGCTGTAAATTCAATTGCTATAAGCCCTGACGGCAATATTTTAGCTAGTGGTCATGACAACAAAACTATCAAATTATGGGATTTAAATAGCAAAAAACAAGCATATACTTTTGCCGGACATTGCCAAGCTGTGAAATCTGTAGCTTTTAGTCCGGATGGAAAAATTCTGGCAACGGCTAGCGATGATAAAACTATCAAATTATGGAACGTCAACACATTGGAGGAAATCCGCACTCTCTTTGCACACACTCATGCAGTAAGATCAGTTGCTTTCAGCCCAGATGGTGAGCTACTAGCTAGTGGTAGCTGGGATAAAACTGTCAAACTTTGGGATATCAAGACTGGAGAAGAAATTTGTACGGTGACTGGACACCAATTACAGGTGAGTGCAGTGGCGTTTAGTCCTGACGGTCAGCTTCTAGCTAGTGCTAGTTTTGACAGAACTATTCGCTTGTGGTCAAAGGGAGAATTGAAAAACCGCCCATACTACACCTTCTTAGGTACCCTTTCAGGTCATGCATGGGCGGTTTTGACAGTCGCTTTCAGTCCCAATGGTAAGGTTGTAGTGACTGGCAGCGATGATAACACTATTAAATTGTGGGAAGTAAACACTGGTCAGGTCATTGGCACTCTTTCAGCCCATTCCTGGTCGGTGGTCACATTGGCTTTCAGTGCCGATGGAGAAACACTGATTAGTGGAAGTAAAGACAAGATAGTCAAACTTTGGAACGTCAGCACAAAACAGGAAGTTGCAACTCTCTCTGGTCATGTAGACTCAGTATCTACCGTTGCTATTAGCCCTGATGCACAACTGATTGCTAGTGGCAGCAGGGATAAAACCATCAAACTCTGGGAGCTTGTTCAACAGTAGGGGAGTTCATTATCCAGCTTTAGGCGCTACCTGTAAAGCCAACTTCCGGAAATCTTAACTGAGCTTCAGCCATCGGGCGGTTTCTGCCTTCTTCTTGCCAGTAGTTAATCACTTCTGTGGCTTTATTCAGCAATTCCACGCGATCGAGTTCAGTAATCCAGTGTTTTGACTCTAGCTCCTTTTTTAACTCTTCCCAAGCATCATTCCTTGGCCAGAAAAAGTACTTAGTCAAAGGACTTGTGCCTTTGCCTACGACTTGATCGACTGCCAAAGCGACGTTTTCGTCTAACCACAGTATCTTCAAAATAAACTTGGACAATCACACCTCCCCTGGAGTATCCAGGCAACACTCATTAACGTATGCGACGCCCTTTGGGCGCGAGAAAAGCACCATCGCTCGTATACGCCCAAAGGGTAACTTTGGCGAAACCCTCTCCCTAAAGCTTCGCTTCGGGGCAACCAGGCGAAACCTGGTTGAGGCGTAGGGCGCGCTCCGCGATCGCTTATTCTAACGCAATATCTACCAGCTTTCCAAATTAGGAAAATGACTATTGACTAATGAAGATGTACAGACGCTTTCATGAGAGCGCGTCTCTACAATAACTAATGACTAATAACTAATGACTCATAACTCATAACTATGACCGAAAAACCCTCAACAAAAGCAATAGTCGTTTTTGATATTGACGGCGTTGTGCGCGATGTCGGTGGTTCTTATCGACGAGCGATCGCAGATACTGTAGAGCATTTTACACAGGGAGCGTATCGCCCAACATCACTCGATATAGATCGGCTCAAGTCTGAAGGCACTTGGAATAATGATTGGGAAGCATCCCAAGAATTCATTTACCGCTATTTTGAAACTCAATCCTACTCCCGCGAGCAATTGCAACTCGACTACAACGCCATTGTTGCCTTTTTTCAATCGCGTTATCGAGGATCAGACCCCCAAAATTGGACGGGATATATCTGCAATGAACCTTTATTGCTACATTCTAGCTACTTAGAGGAACTGACAAAAGCTGAGATTCCTTGGGGATTTTTTAGCGGTGCGACTCGCGCTTCTGCTACCTATATTTTGGAAACACGTCTCGGTTTAAAGTCTCCAGTGTTAATTGCAATGGAAGATGCCCCAGGTAAACCAGATCCCACTGGACTTTTTGCTACCGTTCGCTTGTTGGACTCCTACGAGCAAGAAAAAAGTAAAAAGTTTGACAAATTAACGCCAGTAGTGTATGTGGGGGATACGGTAGCTGATATGTACACGGTGGAAAACGCACGTTTGAGGGAACCTTCGCGAACTTGGATTGGTGTTGGTGTTTTACCGCCTCATGTACAGCAAATAGTAGCACGTCGTGATGCGTATGCTGAGAAATTGCTAGATGCAGGAGCATCTATGGTTTTCACCAATGTACAACATCTGAGTCCGGTTAGAATTGAGGAACTACTGAACGAAACAGGTTTTAGACACGTGTAGGTGGTATTTTGTGAGGTTAGGGGTGCAGTGCCTAGCGCCTCTATCCCCTAACCTCAACAGATCAGCTGTAAGTCTTATGAAAATTTGGCAAGCCGATTTTTATCGTCGTCCGCAGACAGAAGCATCTGAACAAGCTATGTGGGAGTTGTTGATTTGTGACGCAACTCGTAGCTTTCAGTATCAGGCAACTTGTCCGCAGTCGCAAGCAAGTTCAAGTTGGGTTGCTTCTCAACTTCAGCAAGCAGCTGGAGAACAACTGCCAAATGTGATTCAGGTATTTCGTCCTCAGTCTTTAAGTTTAATACAACAAGCTGGACGCAGTTTAGGCATTTCTGTGGAACCAACTCGCCGCACTTTGGCATTAAAACAGTGGTTGCAAGAAAAGCAATATCCTATATCTTTGGATAAACCACCCCCAATGCCATTAGCAGAAAATCTTTGGGGAGAAGAATGGCGTTTTGCTTCACTGACTGCTGGTGATGTGGTAGAGGTATTTGGCGATCGCCCTATCCCAATTCTCGAAATGCCAGAATACCTCCTACCGATCAATCTTGGTTTACCATCAACGCTACCCGTTCCCGGTGTCATCATTTATGGTGGAAGGCTATCAATGCGTTTAGCACGGTGGTTGCAACAAGCTCATCCCGTAGCAGTCAATTACATTGTCGGTGTGCCTGATGGGTTAGTTTTAGAAGCTGGCTTAGTTGACAGATGGATAGTTGCCACGTTTGAAGATAAACAAGTGGGAGTTGCTGCTAAAACCTATGAACAGCGCAAGCAGCAAACCCGAGGATTACATTTTTTGTTAGTGCAACCCGATGATTCTGGGATGACTTACACCGGGTTTTGGTTGTTACGTGAGGAGATATAGTGACAAAACATTGAACAAAAGCAAAAATTGGCTTTACCAAAAGGTCTCACTTTGTCTTAGCTCGCACCTGCTTCACCATTGCAATCAAGGTTTGATGAGCATCTTCCGCATCTGCTAAAACATGGTCAAACTGTATGCGTACTGGCACAACTTCCCCGTTCATTTGTGCGTCTAAATTCATACCTTGAGCATCAATAGACACCATTTCTGCTGCTGTTGCGTTAGCTAAACTGCCAAAAGCTTGAGCGTAAAGAAGCACCGCGTCTGCATGATCCTCGTTCATATGATTGCAAATGCGCGAACTGACTTCAGGTGGAAACTGGAAAGACACGGCAAACTCCAAGTTGCTGATAAAGTATCTGCGTGTATTGTAGGTCAGTCTGCTGAAAACTTTATACGGTACTTTGCTCTTTTATAAAAATGTTTTGTTGAGTCTTAATTTCCTTTGGTTACTTTTTAATTTTTAAATTCTTACAATCAAGCAACATCTCCAGTGAAAATACTGATGTCAAAGTTTGAGGACAAACTACAGTTTAAAAATTTATTTTCTCTATCAAAAAATTAAATGAAATCTTATTGGTTTACATACTGCAACCAGAGGAGGATTGTTGTTTACACTTATTTAAATTAGCCTTAATTATATGGAATTTATACTTTTGAGCTTTATTTTACCGACATTTACGAAATTAGTTGATTCCATACTGTAGCACAAGTATTAGGGAAAGTTATTGAACCACACAGCTGATGAGCGCAACTAGCTACCGCCGAATTATAATTGGGGACGTACATGGTCACTATGAAGGTTTAATGACATTGTTGGAGGCAATAGCCCCCACATCAGACGATCAAGTCTATTTTCTTGGAGACTTAATTGATCGCGGACCCCAAAGTGCATATGTAGTCAATTTTGTCAAGAAAAGTTGCTATCACTGTCTGCTGGGGAATCATGAGCAGATGTTATTAAACATTTTTACCAACGGACAAGTTCCCACCTCAATGGTACAAGCATGGTTGTATAGTGGAGGGCAAGCAACGGTAGCCAGTTACCAACAAGCCACAATACCTCATGACCATGTGGAATGGTTTAAAGGTTTGCCCACATATCTTGACTTGGGAGATATTTTGTTGGCTCATGCTGGTGTTGATCCCTCAATTCCGATGAGAGAACAAACTGCTGAACAGCTTTGCTGGGTGCGCGACAAATTTCACAGCATGGAAAAACCCTATCTGCCTAATAAGCTGATTATCGTCGGTCACACGATTACCTTTACCCTCCCTGGTGTAAATCCTGGTAAACTGGCACAAGGACAAGGATGGCTTGACATCGATACTGGCGCTTATCATCCCCGAAGTGGCTGGTTAACTGGGCTTGATGTTACAAATCAACTGGTTTATCAAGTCAATGTCCATAATAAAAGTCTGCGCACCTTGGCTTTAGAAGAAGCGGTGACAATTGTCGATCCAGCTAGAGTTGAGGCTGAACGTTGTAACAGGCGACGTGGATAAGTGGTTAGTACTATTAATTACCTGAGCAATGCTTTGATCTTTGCTTGATAACTAGCATTATCCAAACCAGTACTTCCACTACTAGGTTGGGCGTTGATAGCAGTTTGCAAAGCTTTAATGCGATCGCCTGTTGCAGGGTGGGTACTTAAAAATGAGGGAGTACCAGAGCTCTTTTTCAGGAGTTTTTGCATAAAAGAAACCATCCCCGATTGAGCATAACCAGTGCGTGTAAGAGTTGTTAATCCTCTTTTATCAGCATCAAATTCATCTTCACGACTGCGAGGACGGTTAAGGGCTAAGTCTACACCAATTCCCACAGCTTGATTGCGGTCTAACCCAGCGGCTGATGCCAAACCACTTGCAAGTGCTTTTTGCCGCATCTGTCTTACTAAGTGCTTCCCGCCAATGTGACCAATTTCATGACCGATAACACTCGCTAATTCCGCTTCATTTTCTGCGGTTTTCAGCAAGCCTGTATTGACATACACAAAGCCCCCTAAAGTGGCAAAAGCGTTGATACTGTCATCATCAACGACTTGGAAGGTATACGGGAGATCCGGGCGATCGCTATTGGCTGCTAGACGCCGACCAAGTTGTGTTACATAATCATTAACTGCGGAATTGCGGGAAAGCCGAACTTGACTGCTCACCAACTGCTGATTAATCTGCTTGCCAAGATCAACCTCTTGCCGAAGTGAGATATTAGACAACTGAATGACTTGGACTCCTTGTAAAATGAGAGGCAATAACCGTTCAGCATCAATAGCCCTAGCGGTGATTGGTGTAAATAAGCATAACGATAAGGCAACGACGATGGAAATTAACGGATAAAACCAACGACGTCGAAAAAAACGGGGATTTATAGAAAAACGTTTCGTATTGATCATAAATCCGGTTTGAAAAGAGTTTTGGGGGAATCTAAAACTATAGGACGGATTCATAGCCCTATAAGTTGCATTCTAAAGTTGTTGCCAAGATAAAGCATATTTTCAAGGGCGACAGCAACTTAAAATAGCAAAAAGTCCGTCCGAAATTAGGAAGTTGTGATACACTGTCGCATAACCTCAACGCCTAGCTGGTTATATTGCCTATACTGCTACAATCAGTAACTTTACTCTTATCTGGAAAAACTTTTTATGGCTATTTTAGATTCCAAAGGTCGTTTATTCGGTAAAATTAACATCCTCGATTTAGGTGCTGCACTGGTCATTGTGCTGGTAATCTTAGGCATCTTTATCTTCCCTGGCGGTTCCGGCTCCGTTGCCCAAGTCGGTAGTAAAATAGTGCCTATCGAAGTAGACTTAATAGTTCGCGGATTAAACATCCTCGACACTCAACAGTTATATACACAAGGGTTTACAAAAGGTGGGAAAACTAACGTTATTATCCGTAATCAACCCCACGGTCAGATTGACATTAAGTCTGTCGAAGAGCTACCCAGAAACGTATTAGTTCCTCAACCTGATGGTTCTATTAAAGAATTGCCAGAGCCAAACAGAGCAAATAACTTTAGCAAAGATTTACGTTTAACTTTAGCAGGCAAAGCAAAAATTACTGACCAAGGACCAGTTCTAGGTAACAGTAAAGTAAAAATTGGAATGCCAATTGAGTTAGACGGCTTTAACTACAACTTTAACGCCACAGTCATTGATTTGAGATTACTAGAAAAGTAGCTTTTCATTTGTGTAGAGAAAAGCTGAAAAAATAGCGTCCTTACAGACGCTATTTTTTCAGTATAATTGTTAATCATGAATCATTTCGCCCTCAAAGCCTTTACCTTGTGGTTAATGTGTCTTCTTCTTACCTGCACCCATGCGAAGGCAGAGAATCAGTGGACACCGCAAATGGAAGCAGAATTTCAACAGCGGTCAAAGTACGTAATTAACAAACTTTCAGGAAGCAATTACGGAAATACTGCTTTTGAGGGCGAAAAAAAATCCTACCCCAAGGCAATGATTGATTTTCTTGCAGGAAATCAACAAAAATCAATCTCTTTCCTACAATCTGAAGACGCTGACGCGAAAAGTCACGCTCACACCTTGGGAATTGACTTGTACTCTGGCTTTACCCTCAAAAGTCAAGTGCGCAAATACTTTTATTTTGGCAAATATCTTGACCCAGCATATCGTCAGCGGATGAAACAAGCAATGCAAATTTGGACAGAGGTTGATCCGCTGACGCGCCGCTTTCCTAACCGTCAACAGTTCTGGGCAAACTCAACAGATAACTGCGATAGTTGGGTAGACTGTCGTAACACTGATAACCTAAAAGCCATGCGCGAAGTGGCTGTCTATTTATTTGCTGAAGAAACAGGAAACGAAGCAACACGCAAACTTTACAAAGAACGCATCACCAGAAATGTCAGCACTCTCTACAACATTGGACAAGGTGAATGGGATTCAGAAAACTACTTAGGACACGCCCTCACAACCTACGTCAATCTTTATGATTTCGCTAAAGATCCAGAAGTGAAATCATATGCTAAATCTGCACTAGATTGGTTCTTGACTTCCGGAGCGCTAAAATATTGGCGGGGAGGATTTGGTGGTCCTTCCAAACGCGATTACAGTGAGGGGAACTGTGTTTGGTGTTCCCTCGCTACCCATGAATTAGGATTGTACTTTGGTGATTCACCCCAAAAAGACCCCAAACCTTCCCCCGACTCGGTACACCTAATAACGAGCAGCTATCGTCCACCATCAGCAGTAGTCGCCTTAGCACGCAAGGAATTCCAAAAGCCAGCAGAACTCCTCAATTCCAAACCAACATATGAAAACTGGAAACCTGGAAGCGACGCTGCACCAGAGTTTTACGAAAGTCTCTATTTTGGTAACACCTTCCAACTCGGTACATTAGCTCAAGGTTCCGGTGGAGACTGGAACGGCTTCAAAATGATGGCATACAATTCTCAACGCGGCGTCGATTATTTTATAGCTGCAACTGGAACAGACCCTACTAAAATTTCATCATCGTCTGTAGGTGGAGATAACATCGCTCAGTACCGGAATTTGGTTATTTGGCTGAACAACCAACCTAGAGTACCATTCCAATTTTTTTTGCCCAAGTCTGCCAAGCTAGAAACAAAGCAAGGCGTGACTTTCATCCGTTACGAAAAGACATGGTTAGCACTAACGCCAATCAACTTGAAAATTGAGGGAATGAACCCCGCAGCCACTGAGAAAATCCGCGATAAATATCCCGATGACCAAATTCTAACTGCTGTAGGCAACGGTGACACCGAAAGCGGATTTGCTTTAGAAATAAGCGAGAACAAAACTCACGCCGATTGGAATCGATTTCAGCAGTCTGTGCTGGAAAAGTCCCGTCTCAACCTGAATCAGATCAAAGATGGCGTCGTTGAGTATCAAGGTGTTTCGGGAAAAGTGAAGCTTCAATATCAAAAAGGATTACCGAAAGTTTGGCGGAACGGAAGTTTTCACGACTGGCGACAACACTACGGCGTCTATCAAAATGCTCAAGGTAGTAAAACGCCAATCTATCAAGGATGGAAACAAGGTGAGCTTGAAGTTACTGCGGGTGGCTATAAGTTTACAGGGGTTAGGCGGTAGGTAGCGTATGGGAGGTTTGTCTTATTCCCGTGCCCAACCGCTACAGCCTAACTAAGAATTCCCAGATTGAAATCAAGCTATAAGCAAACATTTCAACAGGAATCAGTTCTGCGAGTAACCAGCACTGTTAGATTATCTTTCTGAACTTTACAAGAACTCGCTTTTAGGCAAAGTTTAAGAATTGTTGTACAAAAGAATCAGGGTTGGGTTTACTAGGGAAAAATGCGGTAACCTAGCCTTCGGTAATGCGTTTGCCGAACGGAAAACCTCCCGCCCGCTTTTTAGGGTAGTATATGGAAAAATTCCATCTAATTTGTACTAGCCGGAACCCAGTATGCATGGATTACACATAAATCGGCTAATTGAGAGTGTCCACCAAGAGCTACTCCCCGGGTTCCGAATTGAGAGCGTCGATCCGCACGACCCGGTCGAAGTCCGCCATGTCCCCAAACCTTGGCAGCTTCTTGGCAGGGGGAACTACGCTGCGGTGCTCTATCACCCTGACTACCCAGACCTGGTGGTAAAGATTTACGCGCCTGGACGCCCTGGCTTTTTTGAAGAGGTGGAAGTCTATCGCCGCCTGGGTTCCCACCCTGCCTTCTCTGAATGTCTCTATGCTCGAGATGGCTTCTTAATCCTAAAGCGGCTGCATGGAGTGACCCTCTACGACTGTATGCACCGTGGTCTGCGGATACCAAAGCAGGTTATACGGGATATAGACTCTGCTCTAGAGTATGCCCGTAAGCGGGGTCTTCACCCCCATGACGTCCACGGTCGCAATGTGATGATGTACAAAGGCAGGGGACTCGTCGTAGACGTCTCGGACTTCCTCGATGAGGAGACTTGCTCAAAGTGGAATGACCTGAAGAGAGCTTATTACTGGCTGTACCGACCCCTCCTCTCCCCGCTTCGGCTACGGGTACCCTACTTTGTCCTAGATATTGTCCGCAAGAGCTATCGCCTCTTACGCCGCTTAGGTTCACGCTACTTGCAGCGAGGGAAAAGCTAAACAAAACACGCAACCTTGCGCCTAAATACCTCCTTTCCCGCCCAAAGAATACCTATTTAAAAAACCGCATTCGCGCAGCGTGTCCTCTAGACATAGACGCTTTAGACGGACTCTTCGGCGTGCCGCAGGTTAAGAAGGCGTACCTTATGGCTGACGCCACGCCTTATGGCTATCGGGTACGCCTGCGGCGCATAGGAAGAAAAAAGAAGATAGGTAATTTTATACCGGGAAGGGAGTAAATATCTATTACAGCGCTTTCCTATAACGTGTTCCTTGCTCACCAATATCTCAAATGTCCATTACGCTCACCTACCGATACAAATACATCATATCCAAAGACTGCTGATCTCTACTTCTAATAAAGTGGATGTAAAATTCCTAGACTACTTAATGAATATTTGGTAATTTTTTTTCTACTTTTAAAGTTTTTGTGGCTTTCAGATACTATTATACATATCATTGTACTGGTAGCAGGTATAACCTAGGGGTGAAACCCCACAGTAGATTTCTATGGTATTCTATCAGAAACATTACTGAGTTAGTGAGCGTCAAGAAAACTGGAAACGCTCATCAAAATTATCCAGTAAATTCAGGTGTGCTTCGTGCTGCTTGCTGATTAACTAGCTCTTGAACCTAGAATGCAATGCAGTTCGGTAAAAACAATAACTACCTATGTAATTTTTAATCTAAATGTTCTCTAGACAATGACAAAGCGGGGTGTCGTGGTAAAACAGGCTAGTCTTCAATCGCAAACAAAGCAAACCATTAAAGACCAAAAATTTTCTCTTCACAATTTTGAGTTTTCCAGTAAGATTGTAGATTACGCTTCGCGGGATCAAACCGAAGAAGTTGACAGCGCAGTGGTAGCTGTACCAACCTGTATCTATTTGAATTTGGAAGATTTGAGATGTTTTGAAGCAGTGGAGCGACAGTACGAGCAATGGGGCGTCATTTTTAATAATTGTATAGCAATACAGCCCTCAAATCCAGCATTTCCTACCCACTCCGGTCTGGTAGTGTTAATGGGAGCGCGTAAGAACGAATCCTTAGAAGCAACTTTTCTGCGTCCTGTTCATTTTGTCAGTGCCTTTGTCACCAGTTCACAGCGGCTTGTGCTTTCAGCATACGGGCGTGATCACCAACTACTGACCCAAACGGTACTACCGGGAGCAAATCTTGCCAATTCTGACTCTGCAGTGCCTCCCAACACCTTATTATCCCTATCAGCAAATGAAATTCACCGTGTTACCTTCTGTGCTTTTGATGGTCAATTCACCATTGATGACTTTAGTTTCTGTTATTAACTAGTGGTCTATGGCACTAGTTTTGATTGGTTTGTGTATTATCAAAACCGTGTAGAGACGTTGCATGCAACGTCTCTACAACCTACGGCAATTAATCCGACAAACCACTACTACCACCGCTACGCAAAAGTCCAAAGGAGCCAGCAAACACTTCTTTTGGAGGGTTTCCAACGCCCTTCAGCTATCTTCTCCCCAGAGGCTGCGCCTTAGCGTAAGCTCCTCGCGGAGCGAGGCACGTCAGTTCTCTAGGTTGGGATACCCCCCTGCAGTACTGCCTCCTCCGGGAGAAACTGCGGCGGTGAATGACGGCTTTCCCGAACTGACAGCGCCTGGCGTGTGGAGTCAAATCAAGATGCGATAAGGGTTTGAACCTTAAGTTGACACCAATGGGTTAGCCTTTGCTCCTAGTGACTAATTAGACGCTACACTTAGCCCAAAGACTTGAAAAAAGTGATAAATAACAGCTTTCAGGGCAAACTCAGGCAAAGCCAACATCCTTTGCCAGCGCCAAGGTTCTTTATAAAGCCGATACAGCCATTCCAAATTATTATCTCCCAACCAAGCAGGAGCGCGAGTTTTCACCCCCGACCAAATATCAAAACTGCCTCCAACACCAATCCATATTGCTTGAGCACACAAATGGCGATTGTTAGCAATCCATAACTCTTGACGTGGAACTCCCAAGCCAACAAAAATAACTTGTGGCTGCAGTTGGGTAAGAGTTTGTCGCAATTGTTCTTCTTCTTGTGCGGAATGGAAGCCGGAATGACTGCCTGCTACGATTAAACCTGGAATTCGAGAAAGCCAAAACTCTGATGCTTTTGCGGCTACACCAGGCGCTCCTCCATAGAAAAATACTTTTGTACCCGTTCCCAGTCGCCCAATTTCTTGCAACAGTGTTTCTGCAAGTTCAATTCCGGGAGTTCTTTGAACTTTTTGCCGCAACAGCCATCGGAGATAGAGAACCACCCCTGCTCCATCTGGAATCACTAACTCGGCACTGTGTATGACCTGAGCGAGAGAGGAATTCCGCTCTGCCTGCATAGTCATTTCTGCATTGAGCGTTACCACATGAGATCCCATGCCTTCTTGCAGGCATTCTAGCAACCAGCTTGGATAATTAGTCATCACATGAACTGGTAGCCCTAATACTGAAAACTTTCTAGGCAGTTCAGACATAGCCTATTCTTAACGAACCTCACACCAACTATATAGATAGAACAATAGCTTATCAAATTGTTTCCAAAAGCTTATGATGGGAATTTTACAAATTCTTGACATCGTTGTGTGCCAAATATAATGGTTATATTTGGTAAGACTTATAGCGTAAGAGACTGTCTGTTAGTTAAACATATGCTATGCTACCCCAATGCCTATATAGCATACGTCTCCAATAAGTCACAAATTTGGGCATAGCTTGTGCTATCTATTTAGGTGTTAGTTTACTCGCTATAACAATCAGAATGCAGAATAGAACTTATCAATATCAGGCACTGCTAAGCAGGAGCAGTACTTTTCATTTTTATTTTTATTGTTGAAGCTAATGTTCTTTAGGAGATTCAGCAACTCCACGACTTATGAACCTGACGTATGAGCAGTGGAGGCAATGAGTGCTATTTTCTTGGTGAATGGCTCGGGCACGGAGCCAAGGCGTTTCTGTGCTAGTCTAACTCAAAAAGCTCTCCTATATTTTTCCACAGGCACCTTGAAACTGCATCTCCTGAGACTTTTTTGTAAACTCAATTTTACAGCTTTTAAGTGTAAGGGCGGTAATAGACCATGGCTAAAATTCGTGTTGCTTTGATTGAAGATCATGACCTCACCCGTGTGGGTATTCGGACAGCGCTGCTGCAAAAGGAAGAAATTGAAGTTGTCGGAGAAGCGACCAATGCAGTAGAAGGTTTGAAGATGTTAAAAACTCTACAACCAGATATTGCAATTGTCGATATCGGTTTACCAGATAAAGATGGAATTGAACTCACACGGGAGGTGAAATCGACAGCTCATGGAGAAGAGTTAGCAACAAAGGTATTGATTTTGACACTGCGGGATAACAAAGAAGCGGTGCTAGCAGCTTTTGCCGCAGGGGCTGACTCTTACTGTATGAAGGATATTAGGTTCGATAATTTGCTGGAAGCTGTGCGAGTCACTTACAACGGTAACGCTTGGATTGATCCGGCGATCGCTCGCATTGTCTTGCAACAAGCACAACAAAATCCACCCAAAGCCGAAGCCATAACATTAGACAACAAGAGTGTTGATAGTAACTCACGCTCCGCTGATAATCAGCCGGATGACATGATAGACGCTTACACCCTAACAGAAAGGGAATTAGAAGTCTTGCAATTGATTGTAGAAGGTTGTAGCAATGCGGTGATTGCGGAAAGGCTTTACATCACAGTTGGAACTGTCAAAACACACGTGCGAAACATTTTGAACAAGCTGTGCGCTGATGACCGCACGCAAGCCGCAGTCCGCGCTTTGCGTTCTGGATTGGTGGGATAGAGTTCGCATTTTTTGTGTGGCAACCTCTGAGGAGACTATATCAAAATTTACAGAAAATTTTGAGATAATTATGCTATCTAATTGGATAGATTCTACTTACTTTTGTTTTTCTAATTGTTTTTTAATCATCAGGAGGCAGCAACAAAACGCTACCTCGCTACTCATTGCATCTAGAAAGTCAACTCAAGTATGACTGAAATAGAGGTAGCCAGACTGAAGCTCATGGTGGTAGATGATGAGCCTGATAATCTTGATTTACTCTACCGCACTTTTAGGCGAGATTTTCAGGTATATAGAGCAACTGATGGTCTCACTGGGCTGGATATCTTGGACAAAGAAGGCGAGATGGCTGTCATTATCTCTGACCAAAGAATGCCACACATGAATGGCACAGAATTTCTCGGTCGAACTGTGGAGCGCTTTCCTGATACAATGCGAATTTTGCTAACTGGTTTTACCGATGTCGAAGATTTGGTAGAGGCGATAAACTCTGGTCAGGTGTTTAAGTACATCACTAAACCTTGGAAACCCGAGCGACTTAAGGCAGTTGTTGAGCAAGCAGTAGATATATATCGAGTTGTCAAAAAACGCACACAAGAATTGAGTCGCGCCTTGCGGCGAGAATCTTTATTTAATGCAGTCACAACAGCGATTCGCGAGTCTTTAGACTACAACAGTATGCTACAAAAAATTGTAGCAACAATAGGACAGGCTTTTGAAGCTAGTTATTGCCTGCTTAGACCAGTGGAGGGCGATCGCCTCACACTAGACGAGTTCTGCTACCAAGATCCGAAATCTTTAGCATCAAGTTGTTATTTCGACCCAAATCTTTTGATTGAGAAGGTTTTGGAAAGCCGTCAATATCAACTTGCTCAGTATACAAATGATGAGAAAGCTTGTCAGCAACTGGTAGTACCACTTATATACCAGCAAAACCTGCTTGCTGTTCTTGCCCTCAACCATGATCACCACGCTCGTTCTTGGCAAGAAGAAGACATCCAGCTCATTGCAGGTGTTGCCGAACAAGCAGCCTTAGCCCTCTCCCAGGCAAAACTCTATCAACGCCTTCAAGAGAAACAACAGCAAATCCGCGCCGAGTTGGAAGTTGCTCGCCAAATTCAAAATAACCTGCTGCGCCAAACCATGCCCCACATCAAGGGTGTGAGAGTACAAGCCTGTTGCCAGCCAGCTCATGAAGTCGGAGGGGATTTTTTTGAAGTGTTTGCCCATCCCAAAGGAGACTTGTGGTTGGCGGTGGGAGACGTTTCTGGTAAGGGTGTCCCAGCAGCTTTGTTCATGGCTAGTGCTATTTCGCTATTGCGCCGAGAGTTGTCTCAAGAATCACCACCTCTGCCGAATGTGGTCATGCAAAATGTCAACCATGCTCTCAGTGATGATTTGATCAGCAACAATTACTTTATCACCGTCGTCTTAGCTCGTTATACTCCCACCACCAGGGAACTTATTTATGCTAATGCAGGACATATATATCCCCTGCTGTGGTCACGTCAAGAGACAACTGTGGAAACCCCCCAGTATCTTAAGGTACGCAGCGTTCCCCTAGGTATTTTCCCTATATGGCAGGCAAAGTCTAGTCAGTTGGTTCTTGGACCCCGAGATATCCTGCTGCTAGCGAGTGATGGTATTACTGAAGCTAAAGTATTAAGGGGTACAGACTTATACCTCAATTCCGTGGATAGCGATCAACGAGTCAGCGATTCTATGCTGAATCAAGAAGGTCTTTGGCAACTGCTTAAGAGTGAAGCCCAACCACTTCATCTTAACCATTTACTAGCGCGTATCCAGGCAAACAACTTAGTTCAAGAAGATGACCAAACTATACTTTCGCTGGAGGTTTTCTAAGTGATGAAAAGTGAGCTTCATGTACCAAGCGACTTGAAGTTTTTAACCATAGTAGAAAACTGGTTGCTAGGATGCTTGGAAGTCCAGTTTAAAGGTTCAGTTGATTGGTCAATGCAATCAAGTCGCTTGCGGCTGGTTTTGGTGGAAGCTTACTCTAACGTGGTGCGTCATGCTCATAAGGATCAGCCTTATCTGCCAGTTTTAATTCGTTTGGAACTAAAAGATACCGATATTGTTCTGGAAGTTTGGGATCAGGGTAAAGGCTTCGATTTATCCAGCTATTTGCCTCCAAATCCTACAGACAAACAAGAAGGGGGCTATGGTTGGCTAATTATGCATCGTCTTATGGACAAGGTGGAGTACCAGTTAGAAGTTGATGGTGCTAACTGTCTGAAATTAGAAGTGACTTTGCCAAAAGTCACTCAACGCGCACCCCAACCTGTATAGTTTATTGTTGATTTAATTTTTTGACTACAGGCGATGCCGTTTCATTAAAACCGGAAAAATCTGCCAGCCTCATTACTAAGCGCGTTGGTTTAGCGCCAACGATCTGGGCGGAAAAATCGCCCAAACCTGAGATTTTGGAGGCATGCAGGAATATTTATACATGGGCGATTTTTCCGGAGGCTGGCAGATTTTTCAATCGTTGTGACCCAACCCCTTGCCTTCGCTGCGTCCCGGAGCGAAGGTAAGGGGCTGCGCCTCGCACTTTTTGGTGAATACCAAACCTATGTCTGGGCGTTGCTGATACAAAGTACGCAGCAATGCATATATTACTGCCGCCAATAAATTAATCAATTTTTGTAAAGAAAATAGCGAGTTTCACGCAAAACTCTTACCAAAGATTGAAAATTAGGCAAAGGTTACTTAGGGTAGATGCAGTTTATTTGATATTAGTACTGCATAACCTTGGTTCAGCAAGTGCGTGTCGTGGAGGAAGGCAATGTCGGCAATGAGTACTCGTTGTAGTTGGTTTTTGGGTATAGCGATCGCTTGTGTGTTGCCTTTCTCTGCAAAGTGTGCAGTAGCACAAATTACCCCGGATAGCACTTTACCCAATAATTCCATCGTCAACATCAATGGGAAGACCTTCAACATTACAGGAGGAACACAAGCTGGCACGAATCTGTTCCACAGTTTTAAGGATTTTTCTGTAACCACTGGTAGCGAAGCTTTCTTTAATAATACGGTTGACATTCAAAACATCATTAGTAGAGTGACGGGTGGGTCTATATCTAATATTGATGGCTTAATTCGCACCGTAGGTACAGCAAACCTATTTTTAATCAATCCCAATGGGATTATTTTTGGTCCTAATGCCTCTTTGAAAATTGGCGGCTCATTTTTTGCAAGTACAGCAGAAAGTCTGAATTTTGCAGATGGCACAAAGTTTAGCGCGACTGCTCCCCAAACAACACCTCTTTTAACTATCAGTGTCCCTCTTGGTTTGCAATTTGGAGCAAGTCCCGCGAGCATCCGAAATCAATCGCAGTTACAAGTAGAACCGGGTAAAAGTTTGGCACTTGTTGGCGGTAATGTGAGTTTAGATGGCGGCTTGTTGCAGGCTTTAAATGGTCGCCTTGAGTTAGCAGGAGTTGCTGGTTCATCAACAGTGGGGCTTTCACTAAATGGTAATGATTTTTCCTTAAGTGTTCCACAAGATGTAGCCAGAGCAGATGTTTTCCTCACCAATGGAGCTAAAGTTGATGTAGCTAATACAGGTTTGGGCAGTGTAGCAGTTACCGCCCGGAATATAGATATTTCCGGAGGAAGTAGCATTTCTGCTGGTATTAAACAAGGGTTGAATGCAGTAGGCTCAACTTCACGAGATGTGACGTTGGATACAACAGGAGTGGTGAGAATGATTCAGGATAGCCAGCTCAACAACGTGGTAGAACCAGGTGCTACTGGTAACGCTGGTAACATCAATATTAATGCCAGTAAACTTGAGGTGAATGGCGGACAAATTCGCACCCGGACTTTGGGGAACGGCAATGCAGGTAATATCAATATTAAAGCTGGTGAGATTTTGATAGATAATCCGGCTTATGAAACGAATTTTCGCGAGCGTCCAAATCCTTCAGATGATAAACCTGCATTAGATGCTAGTAACTTCACTAACGACGTGTTGGCTAGTGGAACGGGACGTAGCGGCAACATATCATTGGAAGCCACCAATGGTTCTATCACTTTAATTGGGCGGGGTGAACAAGGTGAACAAAACGAGAATAAGGTGATTTCCACCTACAACACCAATAGGGGTCAAGGTGCTGGAAATGTATCACTTATAGCTAACAAGGGTTCTATCTCTTTAGACAACGCTTATATTAGTGCCAGCAGCTTTTCCCCAATCAACGGTGGAGGAGAGATATTACTGCAAGGTGATCAGTCCGTGTCCTTAGCGAACGATAGCTCGCTTGTTACTACAAGCTTTGTTAGAGGAAATTCTGGAAACATCACATTAAAATCCTCTGGTCCTATATCTGTGCAAAGTAGTAATGTTTCCACGAGCATCGGATCTACAGCAAACTTCGTCTCTCCCCAAGGCAATGCAGGTAATATAAACATATCTGGGCGGTCTGTTTCCATAACTGATGGATCAGACGTGAGAGCAACAAGTGCTTTGGGTGGTAACTCCGGTAATATTGAGATTAATGCTACAGATACACTAGAAATCTCAGGTAGGCTTCCAGTTTTATTTAATGGAGGATATCGCGGACAGACCTTATTTAGTAGGCTATTTACAAGCGCTGGAACAAATGCCACAGGCAAGGCTGGTGACATTAACATCAATGTTCCAAATGGGACTTTACGTGTAGCAGATGGTGGAAGTTTAAGGGCAGAAACTCAAGCAGCTTATCCAGGCGGTAATATCACTGTAAATGCCAAGGTAGTAGAATTGGCTGGGGGCGGAAAACTTCGCACCAGTACCACTAGGAGTGGTAATGCAGGTAACATTACCCTTAACGTCACTAACCGCTTTACTGTGTCCGGCGGTGATCTCCCCAACATTGATGAAATATTTAAAAGATATGGTAGGACAAGAACAGAGACTATACGTAGAGACTATGGCGGTGCTAGTGGGGTATATGCCAATACATCTAGGACTTCCACAGGTAAAGGTGGAAACGTGGAGATTACTACTGGAAAGTTGCAAGTTCAAGATAGCGGACAAATAAATGTCAGTAGTGATGGTCAAGGAAATGCTGGCTCATTGAAAATCACAGCTAACTCTATCTTTCTCGACACTCAAGGAAAACTCCAAGCAGCGACTGCATCTGGTGAGGGTGGAAATATCGATCTGAACGTGCGAGATTACATCTTGATGCGCCGCCAAAGTCAGATATCTGCTGCAGCTGGCAATAATGCCAAGGGCGGCAATATTACCATTTCTAGCCCTAATGGCTTTCTCGTCACGGTCAATAATGAAAACAGCGACATTATTGCTACCGCTGAGAAAGGACAGGGAGGTAACATCACAATTACTAGCTCTGGCGTGTATGGGTTTGAGACCAGCCCTTTTGTGACGCGAAGTGAAACATTCAGTGATATCAACGCGACTTCTCAAGCGGGACCTCAATTTAATGGCACTGTACTCATCAACAATCCCAATGTAGATCCAAGCCGGGGATTAGTGGAACTGCCCATAGTTGTCGCTGATGTCTCAGCGCCAATTGAGACTAGCTGTGCCGCGTTTGCCGGATCAGGGGGCAATCAATTTATTGTCACCGGACGCGGCGGTTTGCCTCCTAGCCCTTACGAACCCCTCAGCACTGATGTGGTATGGTTAGATACTCGCATCTCAGAAATTACAACGCAGCAGCAACGCTCAGAAGGAAGCGCAGCTAAACCACCATCTAAACCTGACGCTGTGGCAATTGTACCTGCAACTGGCTGGGTGTTCGACGGCAAAGGGCAAGTAACGCTCATCTCCCATACCTCAGGTGCCAATGGTTCGGGGTCAACTCCTGCTAAATGCCCTAATTGACGACCTCCCAGGGCTAAAACCACAGGGATTCTCAAAAGTTGTTCCACAGCTTAGCTATTGCCGTGCTGTTACACCTTTCTTCCTGCTTCTTAAACTCTTAACTAGAGCAGCCTCGTGACTTACTCCCCGTCAGACCGTTTCCACAGGCATTTTTGTTTTACATCCAAGAAGCGTCCCTCCTGAGATGGGTCTAAAAATTTAGTTTTTTACTCGTCTTTCTCTTTTTCCCCAAAGCCAGTGTCTTTCCCGGTTTTCTGATCATGGATGCGGAAGACTTTCCTACAATGGTTTCGCGTTGTAACGCGTCATGTTTCAATTTTAACAGATGAAACAAAAATTGTTTATACAAAAATCTTCACAGTAGGCTTTAGCCTACGGGGCGCGGCTTTCATCCCCGCAGCTATTGCCGAGGGGTTCTCAGCCAGCCACATAGAGCAACATCACAAACAGTTTTAAGAAATATTAAGAAAGTTAATAACTTTTGCTAAGTTTATTTGAACTATAGCTTCTAATCATTAATTATTAGAATAGAAGCTTGTTTTTTCTCATTTTGCAAGGCTAGATTATGTAGCTTTGCAAAATGACTCTGTGATAGGAGGGCGTGCGATGAGATGGCGATCGCCTTAATCCAACGTCCAGTCCCTAATTTTAACAACTATCTTATAACAAAATCATGATTTCGCCTATGGAACCCTCGATTTGTTTGTCACCACGGTATCGCCTCGATGATGAATTACCTTGGCTTGAGGGAATTGACCCTAGTCGTCATTACTGGATTGCGGTAAATGGAGACACAAATCTCACCGTAGCGATTCCTGGATTAACGGTGTCCTCGATAAGTGAGTTGAAGCAGAGTATCCGCGAGTTTCGGGCGCTACAACCTGGAGAACAAATGACTTTGGCTAGAGTTGCCAGTAGTTGCACAATTCACTGTGTTAGCACAAACTGTTATGCAGTTGAAGCCCAAATCAATAACGCTTGGGTCTGGCATCTTTTTGATCAAGAAACTTTAGATAGTTTGTTGATGACTGCGCACCCAGATTGGCAATGTGCGCCTAAAGATATCGAACTAGGACGAAAGTTGCTTATGCGTTCTTTTCAGCAAGCAGCAGTTACCAAGAGTTAAAACTTGATGCCGAGATAATGAGACGCACCTGACGCCCAGAAAAAGGTCTTTATGTCAGGTGCGTTTCTGTGTCAATCTCTTCACCGCCGCAAATTGAGTAACTCTTGGGGAGAGGCTAAAAGTTTTATTCTTGTATAAAGAATTTCTTTTTGTTGGTTGAGGATAAATGTCCACAAGACATTAACACCACACCAAGATGTTTGTGCTTTGCCTGTTACCTGAAATTGGATTTGCTCCTCATCCAGTGTCTCGGTGACACCTTCACGGGGATAAGCTTTCACGCCTTGCGCCTCTTGTTGCAGATAGCCAGTAATTGCATCTCGCCCCACAAAACCAGATTCAAAGGGCGGATGCATAACACCATCCTCTGCAAACAAAGCAGCAGTTTCCTCAAACTTCCCTGTGTTCAAACTTAGGAAGTAACGCAGTATTGTTGGTTCTGTAATTCCCTCTATTTGGAGTGTTTCATCTACAGTTGTGGGTGTAAATTCAGCAGCTGCCATAGATTTACCTGTATCACGCTAGCTCACAATTTATTTGAATACAAAAACCACCGGACTCGAAAGCAACTTTCGAGGTATATTGCCCAAATAAGCACAAATAATTTTTATGGTGCGTAGGGTTTAGATAAAACAAAAGTTCCCAGGCAAAACAGCCCAGGAACGAGGAATGGAATATGGAAGATTAGGAATATCTAGCAGGGGGATTAGTCAGCTAGGGGATCAACACCCATATCAGCTACTACTTTACGGAAAACAGTAATTTGTTGACCAAAATCGAGTTGCTTAAGTTCTTCTAATACCTTTGCGCCATCACGGGAGAGTTGATAGCCGCTTGGCATGGGAACGACGAAGCCTTGAACCATAAGTTCTGATAATTCGTACCAGAACGCCAATTTGGTGTTATTGCTGAGAATACCGTAGGAGCGAGAAATTTGAGTATTTCTCTTAGCAGCCAGGTCACGCATCACCTGCAACTGCTCATCATGAGGCATCTGCTTAATTTGATTTAACAGACCTTCGGCTAACTGTAAACGTGCTACACCTGTAGCTGCTGGTGTAATGGAACGACCCATCTCTGTGTAAGCATACCAAAGTACTGCCAACTGGTCGTCCACGCTTAGGCTTTGGAACACAGCCACGGAAAGTACAACATCACCAGGCTGAGTGCTGTAGTTGAAAGAATTGGGGTAACGGCTTTGGGCTGAATCAGTTGTAAAAGTCATGATTGCACCACAGTCGATTGGTTATTACGCTGCAAATCAGTAGGAGACTTGTATTTTTTTGTTGCCTCTCGATTTACATATTGCATTATTTATTTACAATCTGCAAATAAAATTTACAAATGGGAGAAATAGCAAAAAGAAATAGGCGTATTGACTCAATGGTGTAGAATAGAGAAGCCAGACAGTGGGCAAATTAAAATAAGAAAAATGAATCGATCCCCGGGAACAAACAGCACTGAGGTAAAAAAGAAAGCTCTAGAGTTGGGATTTCATAAGGTTGGGATTGCTGCGGTAGACGGGGAAAATGTAACACAGACGCAAAGATTGCAAGCTTGGCTAGCGCTTGGTTATGGTGCCGACATGGAATGGATGGCAAATCCGAAGCGGCAAGATATTCGTCAGGTTATGCCAGAGGTGCAAACTATAATTAGTGTTGCCCTTAACTACTACACAGCTCAAAAGCGTCCCGAAGGAAGAGAATACGCTAAAATTTCCCGTTATGCTTGGGGACGGGATTATCACAAAGTCATGCACAAAAAACTCAAGGCACTGACAGCTTGGCTGCAAGGACTTCATGAAGGCATTCAAGCACGATACTATGCAGACACAGGTCCAGTGCAAGATAAAGTATGGGCGCAAAAAGCTGGCATCGGTTGGATTGCCAAGAATGGTAATGTAATAACACGAGAGTATGGCTCTTGGGTATTTTTAGGGGAAGTGCTGACGAATTTGCAGTTGGAGAGCGATCGCCCGCACACAGAACACTGCGGTAGTTGTACTCGTTGTATGGAGGCGTGTCCCACAGCGGCGATTACCCAGCCTTTTGTGGTGGATGCCAATCGCTGCATTGCCTATCATACAATTGAAAATCGAAATGAAGAATTGCCCCAGACAGTGGCACCCCATTTGCAGGGCTGGGTTGCTGGTTGTGATATCTGCCAAGAAGTTTGTCCTTGGAATCAGCGCTTCGCCAAAGAAACAGATGTCGCAGAGTTTGAGCCGTACTCTGGGAATGTTGCACCCAAGCTGGTAGAATTGGCGCAAATCTCAGATCAAGAGTGGGATAGACAATTTCCGGCATCGGCGTTGCGACGGATTAAACCAGAGATGTTACGACGGAATGCCCGTGCTAATCTAAACGCATTCCACCAGGGGAAAGAATGACCCAGAAAGTAATCATTTTTGATTTTGATGGCACAATTGCTGATACAGTAGATGCGTTGGTAGGTATAGCCAATGGCTTAGCCCAAAAGTTTGGCTATATACCAATCACTCAAGAGGAACTTGCCCTCCTGAGAAACTTGAGTTCTAGGGAAATCATCAAGTACTCAGGAATTTCAATTTTGAAAATACCTTTTTTGGTTAAAAAAGTAAAATCTGAATTAAAAAGCAAAATCAAAGAATTAAAGCCCATTTCAGGAATTAAAGAAACCTTAGTAGTGCTTAACAATAACGGTTACAGACTAGGGATTATAACTTCTAATTCTCAAGACAATGTTACAGATTTCCTCAGAGTCAATGATTTAGATAACTTATTTGATTTTGTTTACTCAGGCGTCACAATCTTTGGAAAAACAACAATCATTAACAACGTATTAAAACAAAAACAAATCAAACCTCAAGAAGTTATTTATGTTGGAGATGAAACCAGAGATGTAGAAGCATCCAAGAAAGCAAATATTAAGGTAATTGCAGTGACTTGGGGTTTCAATTCACAGGAAGTACTAGCAAAACAAAATCCAGATTTTTTGATTCACGAACCCTACCAATTGTTGGAAGTCATCAAAGGGTTAAGCCCAGATAATTGAAAAAAATAGATTTCTTGGAAAAGTTATGACGAATTGATATATAGCAATCGTAAATTATAAGCTCTACCGACACGGTACGCGTGAATGTGAACAACATTCCTGACTTCTTCAAGAAGTCGGGAATCTAAAATATGCGTGATTTTTACAAATTAAATAGGTTTGATATAGCTCAGAAACAGGAGTGTTTGCTACCAAAATTAAATAAGAATTAAATAGATTCCATAACTATTACAAAGATTACACATTACCTGTCAATCTGTAAATAGAGCAAAAGTTATACAAGTATATCTACCTCTGTAGGGTGAGGACTTTTATGTTTATATTAAGAAAAATAAACAGTGGTATGAAAGTAGTTTTCAATACCAAGGTTCCGAGTCATTCACGAAAAAACACCTAGCATAGGAAAATAGTTATGGCTGACATCGATACCACGATCTCTGCTTTACAAGGAGGTCTAACTTCCATACCTGCTGAGCAAGCCATCGCTGTCATCGACAGTTGGCAACAACAGCTCCAAGGAAATGATATTGCAGAAGATTTGGGTGAACTCAAACAGGCACTCCAAAGTGGTGACAAAGCAAAAATATCTAAGATTCTCATCGATTTGGGCGAGGACACAAAAGGTGCAGGTGCTGATGCAACAGGTGATGTTGCTACTAAGGTGAAGCAACTTGGAGATCTGCTCCTTAAGGCAGGGAATTCTATCAAGTAGTTCTTAAGACTTCAAAAGACACATACCATAAAATTGTTAAAAGCTCGACCTAATATTAGGTCGAGCTTTTTTAAAATTGATTTTTTACTAACTACAGACAAATTTATTTTTTCGATTGACCCTTTTCCTTAGCTTTTTCTACCAAATCGTCAGTAACATTAGTTGCACCTTCATTTCGGGAACCACCAACTTCCTTCGCCATATCTACGTAATCACTCGGATTACCAGTGGGCTGGGCTTGTGTGGTTGTTTGTTGAGGTTCGCTCACCTCCTGCTTAGGTGCAGTCGCCTCTTGAGCTGCTTTTGCACCTTCACCAGTGCGGTCAATTTCACTAACGCTGAGTCGTTGTGCAGCTTGATAATCTGCTTCCATATCGACGCTTGGAGTTTTTTCTTCACCGCTCGCTATGTTGTCAGCCGCTAATTGTGCGTCATGAGTAGGAGCTTGTGATTGGTTGGGTTTTATTTCTTCCGGCATTATTCATTTCTCCAAAAATTTCTCTATCAATGCCGCATTTTAACAAAAAAAGCTTTTCTTTCCTTGGTATCGCTGGATAGACTTTTACCTCTATTAAAAGGTATATAAAATCATATTTCTCCAATTTTTAAAACTCTTTCTCTTGGGGGTCGATACTGATTCTCAAACTCTGATACCCCTAGATTGACATATTAAATAGCTCTGGAGATAAATTATGACTGCAAGTTACGATAAAAATGTTCCTCAAGCTTTAAGCAATGAAACTCAAAAAGTTGTAGAAGCATTTAACAGCTTAGATACTGATGCCAAACTCGCTTGGCTCTATTTTGTTTATAAGAAAATGGGGGACTCAATTACTCCAGCTGCTCCTGCTGCTGGCGAGCCAGAACTAGCGCCAAAGCTGTTAGGAAACTATTATGAATTGTCTGACGACGAACAACTTTCAATCATGCGGCAAATTGTCAACCGCGATGATACGGAATATTCTCGTGCCTATGGTGCAATAAAAGAAAATAACCAGCTCTTTGTTTGGTATGTTTGGGCGGTATCTATGGGCGATCAAGTCGTTGATATGCCACAAAACTACAAAGCAACTGACGCAATTAACAATGCGCTTTCCCAAATAGAAGGATTGGATTTTGAAGAGCAAATGTCCGTGCTGCGGACAATTGTCGGTGAAATGGGCTACACCGACGTTAAGCCGATTGAAACGCAAGCGCAAACTGGCAAAACCTCAAGCCTTTAATCAGTAGAGACTAGTGGCTAATAGCTAATAACCATGAGCAGTTAGTTATTAGCCATGATATGAAAATTATTAATTCTCTGTTACTAATGTGTTGACTAACCATTTACCGATAACCTTTTCCATACAAATTTCTCCTTTGGTAAAGCCAAGTTTTTTGTAAAAGTTTAAAGCTTCATCTGTAAATAAACAAATATGCTGACCCTGTAACTCGTCCAATAGCATTCGCATCATTGTGCTGGCAATTCCTTGACGGCGATAGGGCGTAAATGTCCAGACATCAACTACGTAAGCATTACAAATCCCATCAGATAGCACGCGAGCGGTGCCAATAATACGATTCTCTGCATAAGCGATACAGGTTGCGTAACTGTTGGCAAACGATGCTCTAAGCTGTTCAGGGCTTCTACCATTGTCAAATTTATCTTGACTGAGCGTTGTTTTCATCTCCTCCCAGTCAACATTTTTGAGATTGCGTTTGTAGGTTAGCATTATAAGAAAAAATACAAATGTAGTTTTTACTATACTACAGGGTTCTACAAAAGTTTCAGTCAGCAAAGATTGCTAATTTTTAGGCATTTGATAGAGTTCAAAACGACAACTTAGTATAAGCTGCGTGTTCCTTAGATGGGGAAAGCTTTGTGTTTGAGAAAAGCCGCCCTACTAACTCAGCACGAGACGAAACTTCAAGCTTTCGGAACATCCGTTTTAGGGCTTGCTTAACAGAATTTTCTGTAATCCAAAGAGTTGTACCAATTTCAGCACTTGTTAGTCCTTGTGCCACCAGTTCAGCAATTTCAATTTCACGCGGCGTTAAACGGTTAATATTCCCAGAATTGAATAGAGTAGGTTGCGACTGTATCCTTGTTAGCCAAGTGGACAGATGCAGGCAGAGGGCACACAGATCAGCCAGGTTCCGAGCATGAAAAGCAGCAGTCCCTCGAACGCGTGTAAAGCCAACTCCGCCGACAAGATGACCATTGCTGACAATCGGTCCAGCCATGACATGTCCATGATCAGAACGCGGGCAAATCATCTTCCATGCCCCAGGAGGTAACAGCAACTCTTCGTGAACTGGGGCATGCTGCTCAACCAAGTAGCGCAAGACCGGATTGTGTTCTATAGATAAAGCTAATTTAAAGATGCCTTGAAGATTGGGATCGACAGGGGGAAGTTTATCAAAGAAAAAAAGCCCCCAACGATGGGCGACAAAGTACTCACCAACTTTAACCATAACGTGCTGTCGTAGTTCTTCTTCGTCACGAGCGGAGGCGATCGCCCCAAATAAAGACTGCAAAGAATTTGCCATCATCGTTGCTACAAAATGTACTCGTTCGAGGACTAGGCGCGTCAGAAAATCAATCTTACTCTAACCTCATCACAGTTACAGAGCAAGGAGTCACGCCCTATGTCATTGGTAAATTACGCTCATCCTGAAGTTCTTGTAGACACTCAATGGGTTGCTGAGCATTTGAGTGATCCCAAAGTGCGTCTTGTTGAAGTGGATATGGATGCAACAGCCTATGACTCTGGTCACATTAAAGGTGCTGTCTTCTGGAACGGATTCACCATCTTGCTGCCTGATTACCGTATCAATTTTGATAAAGTGGCGTTGGAAAAACTGCTCGCGCAGTCAGGCATCGCCAACGACACGACTGTCATTGTCTATGGCGACCATAATGCTAGTGCCCCTTTTATTTTTTGGTTGCTGAAAGTATTTGGTCATAGGGATGTGCGAGTGATGAATGGTGGTCGCAAGAAATGGATTGGCGAAGGACGCCCTCTGGTGACGGAAATCCCCACTATCAAGACAACCACTTATACACCACAGGAACCCGATTCAAGCATACGGGCGCTGCCGGAGCAAGTGCAAGGAGCTATTGGCAACTTAGACCGCGTTTTGGTCGATGTACGCACACCTCAAGAGTATTGCGGTGAATTGTTCACCATGAAACCACCAGAAGGAAGCCAGCGTGCAGGGCACATCCCAGGTGCAGTCCACATTTTTTATGAATCAGCTCTGAACGAAGATGAGACGTTCAAATCAGCTCAAGAACTGTACAGTTTATACAGCAGTAAAGGCATCACTCCTGACAAGGAAGTGATAACGTACTGTGCAATTGGGGCGCGCTCCGCCCATACTTGGTTTGTCTTAAAATATTTACTCGGCTATGAGAATGTACGCAATTACGACGGTTCTTGGAATGAGTGGGGTAGCCTTCCTGACACACCAGTCCAGGCGCTTGCTGCAGTAGAATTAGGGACTCATTAGTAAGCTAATGTGCATTTATTCTCTGATAACTGGACGGGCAAGATGCCCATCCCACAAAGGCTTTCTTCAATTCCAATATGCAACTTAAAGGACGATTAGCTTAGCGTTTCGTTCTGGGAGTAGCGCGATGCTCGTTGATAACCCTACTTTTTCGCGTTGCTCCTCCAGCAACACTCCACAAATTTATTCTTAAGAAGATTCTCATTATGGCAACAAGTTTTGATGTTGATAGCATACAACCACCTGCACGGTGGATTCAGATTGGCTTTCTTGCGATAGCGGTACTCTTCAATCTCTGCCTAACTGCCCAAGTGTTGACGGTTGGACTGGCGTACTTTTACAACCCTCAGTGGTGGAACATCCATGTTTGGCTGGTGCGGGGGTATAGCGGACTGTCACTGCTCCTGCTCTTATGGGTGTACTTGAGTCCGTTTCCTCAACGAGTGCGGAGCCTCACGGCAAGTATGCCAGTGCTGCTGGGACTGCAATTTCTGACCATTCATCTGAAATCACCTTTGCCTTTAGGAGTGCTCCACCCACTCATCGGATTCACCCTGTTCTCTGTTTCCTCAACGTTGGTTCATCGGGTGCAGCGCGTAGTGTTCCCCAAACCAGATGGTGAAACAATACCTTTTTTATCATGAGGCGTACTTAGCAAGTTATGATGCTGCCAAATGACCGACATCAGATGGACTTAGGTTGGAGTGTACGACTTCACCGTCACGAAACCAAACAACACGCTTTGTTTGACGAGCAACATCTGGCTCATGGGTTACCATCACAACAGTGATACCAGTGGCATTCAGTTCGGTAAAAATATCTAAAACTTCCTGAGTTGTGCGCGAGTCGAGTGCGCCTGTCGGTTCATCGGCTAACAGTAAAACTGGACGGTTAACAATGGCACGGGCGATCGCCACACGTTGCTGCTGTCCTCCAGAAAGTTGAGTTGGTTTATTGTTGAGACGCTTCTCTAAGCCGACTCGCTTCAGTGCTTCGGCTGCTCTGTCGCGACGTTCGCCAGGATTCACACCAGCATACACCATCGGCAGCATCACATTTTCTAACGCTGAGAGTTGGGATAAGAGGTGGAATTGTTGGAACACAAACCCCAGTTTTTTGTTGCGAATTCGTGCCAAATCTGCATCTTCCATTTGGGCGACATCGAGGTTATCTAGGTAGTAATGTCCCGAACTGGGGCGATCCAAACAACCAATGATATTCATTGCTGTGGATTTACCAGAACCAGATGGTCCCATGATGGAACAGTATTCACCCTGCTCTACAGTTAAATTAACACCGTTGAGCGCTCGCACTTCAGTTTCGCCACTGCCGTAAACTTTAAAAATATCTTCCAGCCGAATGATGACTGGTTGATTTACTGGGTTAGGAACGCGGGAGTCAGTTACCGATAAAGTGTTTGCCATAATAATTTCTTACTCCAAAACGGCAGATAATTGTCTGTTATATCCGCGTACGTCTGTGTCGATCTGCGGTTAAAATCATTTTAAGCACTTCTTAAAGCGACAATCGGGTCGAGTTGAGCAGCACGACGTGCAGGAACAACGCCAAAGAATAAACCAATACCGCCAGAAACACCAACTGCAAGGGCGATCGCTACAGGAGAAATTCCTGCTTGTAACGGAGTCAAGGCTGATACCAGCATAATACCACTGACACCAACCGCTGTACCGACTAAACCACCTGCCGCTGAAAGAATAATGGCTTCAATGATGAACTGTGACAAAATATCTTGCTCAGTTGCACCAATTGCTTTACGCAAACCAATTTCTTGAGTGCGTTCGGTAACGGAGACAAGCATAATATTCATAATGCCGATACCGCCGACAAACAGAGAGATACCTGCTACCGCAGCCAACATGATTGTCAAAGCACCCGTGATTTGACCAAGAGTTTGTAAAGCGTCCTTTTGAGTGCGGATGGTAAAGTCATCTTCGCTGATAACTTTGTGCCTTAGACGGAGTAAATTGGTGATTTGAAACTCTGCCGCATCGACACTATTGCTATCACGAGCAGAAGCCACAATGTAATTTAAGGCAATGCCGTAGGGAGAATTCCGCCCGACAAGTCGATTTGCTGAGGTTGTAATTGGTACTAGTGCCGCCTCGTCATAATCTGCTCCCAAGCTTGACCCTTTGGCTTCTAGGACACCAATAACTTGAAAGGTAGCATTTTTAATCCGCAATTGCTTACCTACGGGGTTAGTAGTACCAAACAATCTTTCTGCTAAGTTAGCACCCAGCACTGTCACTTGATTATTGCGCTTCATATCTATGTCGGTAAAAAACCGACCTGTGGCGGTGTCAAACTCCCGTACCTTGAGAAAGCTGGGAGTTGTGCCAATGATGTTGACATTGGTGTTTCTGTTACGGTAGTTAGCTACATATCTCCCGTTTAACTCTGGAGACACTCCTGCTATTGTTGGTACTTGAGAGGCTATAGCCTCCGCATCTTCCAGTACCAAATTTTTCGGCACATCATTTGAGATGCGCTGAGTTTCGCGATTCCCAGGAATAACAAATAGGACGTTTGGTCCTAACGATTCCAACTGCTTATTCACAAATTTTTGTCCCCCTTCACCGACGCCTATCATGGTAATCACCGAGGCGTTCCCGATGACAATACCCAGCATCGTAAGGGCGCTGCGTAATTTATTTGACAGCAGGGTTTTCCCTGCCATCTGCATACTTTCTACGATGTTCATTTCTTCTGCTGTTGTTGGCGTTGCTGAATTTTGTAATCTGCCGGTGGGTTGAGAAATATGCGATCGCCCTGTTGGACTCCCTCTAAAATTTGAGTTTGGTCTTGGATTTGTGCTCCAATTGTGACGGGGCGAAACAGGGGTTTATTCTTTTCATCTGGTACCAAAATACCTGTGTCACCCTTCTCCGTAACAATTGCCACAGTCGGTACAAGTAAGGCACCTTGTACCTTGTCACCTAAAAACGTCATATCTACGTTCAACCCAGAACGCAGTTTATCTAAACCAGTATCAATTGCAACTCTTACTTGGAATAATGTCACGCCTTCTTCCTTAACTGCTTCAGGAGCAATCAAGCGGACATGACCTTTAAAAACTTGGTCAGGATAGGCATCAGCAACAATTTCTACCTGCTGCCCCTGCTTAATTCTGCCGATATCAGCTTCCGGGACACTCGCCAAAACTTCTAAACCGCGTGCTACGGCGACAATAGAACTAGAAGTTGCCGATGCACTCGAAGAAGCAGAAGTTGTTGGTGTCACAAACGCGCCAATGTTGGCATACTTTTGCGTCACAACTCCAGAAAAGGGAGCGCGGATGATAGTCTCTTCCAGATTTACTTCCTCTGCTTTTAGCTGAGCAGCCGCACCAGCAACAGCTGCTTTGCGTTGGGCAATTTCTTCAGAACGAGAACCTGCTTCCAAAAGCTGTAGTGATGCTCGTGCTTCTTCTACCGTCGCTTGTCGTTGGGCAATTTGTTCAGAACGAGTGCCAATTTGTTGCAGCGATAGCCGTTTTTGAGCTTCTTGCAAACTTGCTTTGGCAGCATTATCTTCGCTAATGGCTTGGTCGAGTAATTGTTTTTTCTCCGCTCCCTGCTGGTAGAGGTATTGGTAGCGCTTGACTTGTTCGCTTGTATAGTTCGCCTTTGCCTGAGCTGCGTCCACTTGAGCTTGTGCTTGCGCAATTTCTTGAGGACGATTACCTGCACGTGCCTCAGCCAGCTGCGCCTCAGCTTGTGCCAGACGCGCTCTTTGTTGTGCGATTTCTTGAGGACGATTTCCAGCCTGGGCTTGCTCCAACTGTGCTTGGTTCTGCGCTAAGTTTGCACGAGCCTGAGAGAGTTTGGCTTGAATATCTGCGCTGTCCATCTTGGCAAGAATTTGTCCCTGCTTGACCTTGTCGCCTTGCTCAACATACAACTCTGTAAGAGTTCCAGGGTTTTTCGGGCTGATATTCACGCTCTGAACAGGCTGCACCTTACCACTGGCAGAAATTCGTACAGTAACATTTTTTGCTTCCACTGGCACAGTCAGTGCAGCGATATCTTGCTTGCTTGTCCCACGATTGACAAGTGTGTAGGTTGTCGTTGTACCCACAACCAACGTACCAGCTGCCACCAAACCAATCAGCCAGCGTAGTGGATGTTTAACTTTTTTACCAATTACAGGAATTTCTAAGTATGTCGTCATGGATAGCTTGTAATGAAAGTTTCTTTACTTGAGTGTCTTTTAGTGGAGCGAAACCAAGAAGTTGGAGTTTTTACAACTTTTGGAGTCACTAGTCATGAATAAAATAGAGTTATTAATAAGTCAACAACTATATGAATATGTAAAATTATACTGACTTAACTTTCCTTTATAGTATTGGTTCTTGGTAATTTATGACTTCACCTGAATGGGTGACTTTTTCAGTTATTATGGACACTGTAAATCTTACGTAAGTAGCAAATTTTTGTACAAACACAGCCAGAATGAAAGCACAGCGAAATGGCTCCAGTATTGTAAAATTTTTAATTGCCGAGGATCATCTTTTGCTTTGCTTAAAGAAACTTGAGGGCTTTCTATTACAATCATTAAATCTGTAGAAGATGAAAATCATCTTGGTTTTCAGCAGACTGATTGTGTAAAGTCGCTTTATGCTTGTGTACAAATTCAGACAATTTACGACGTTGCTCTGGAGCCAACACTGCTCGCATTGCCAACATATTTTCAAAGTATGTATTTTCAAGCTGTTGCCGCAACTGTTGAACCTGGCTGTGTTTAAAGCGAATTTGGTTTGGTGTGGCTGTACCTTCTATAAGTGCTTCCAACTCAAGAACCGCTTGCTGGAGTGCTTGCTGATTTTGCTTGATTCGCTCTTTATTCTGGTTGAAAGCAATGTCAAGTTGCTTTTGTTGTTCCGGTGTGAGATTAAGTGCCGCAATCAGTTCAACTTGACCAAGTTCAAAACCTAACGCTTGATTTGATATTTGTGCAATAAATATCTTAAAAAGCTGAGATGGTATACCCCAAGCAACAGTGCTACCCAGGCAGAAGAACAGAACTGTTAGAACAGCAGTGCGACGCAATATCATAGAATTCAACTCCCTAATTTAAAAGTAAGTACTTACTTATTAATTGGCTAAAAAAAAGATTTGGCTGTGTCACCCTATTCATGTTTGACTGGTGCGATTCCTTGCCAAAGAATTTCTACAAGACACTGCACAAACTCTTGCTCAGTAGTGGGCATACTTACTTGAATTCCTATATGCTCTGACAAAACATAATTCATCAGAGATCCTAGTAAGAGGTGAGCAAGAGTTTTGGGATCGCAAGGGCGAAGCCGGCCTTGTTTCATCTCACGCTCTAAAAAAGCAGTTAGTGCATTGACATGTTGAATAAGCTTTGGCTTTGGTATTTCAGGTGTTGGGATTTTCCCTCGTGATTGCAGCATCATGACTCGAGGCATAACCTCTCGGTGGAATTCCAGAATCCGTAAGCAGATTTGAATTAAGTTCTCTTTGAGGTTGCCCTTGCCAACAAGAGTTTCAAGTTCGTTCACCCATACAAGTGTTTCTGGAATTCCCATCGCAGTGAAGAACAATTCTTCTTTGGTTGAGAAGCGCTTGAAAATTGACGCTTCAGAAACACCAGAGCGTGCTGCAATCTCTAAAGTTGATCCGCTGAAGCCTTTTTCTAAAAAAACTTCACGTGCTGCCTCCAAGATTTGCTCATTGGTAATTTTAGGTATACGAGCCATAAATTAGTAAGCGCTTACTTATTAATTTATTCCCATGTTATAAGAATGTCAAGGTCAATGCTTAAAGTTAAAATTCAATAAAAATACTGTGCGATCGCATCGAAACTCAGCTTCAAAAGCTACTAGAAAAATCCAGAGGGGCATTCTAAGTTGCTAGCTGCGGAATTCTGAGTTCTGGATTCTGAGTTCTTGTGTCTGTAAAATTTTGCTGTCGTCAACCAGGGAAATCGTTTAAGCTAGCTGAAAGGTTCTTTCATTCTTGGCAAAGAGGCGGTAGTGTGCCTAAACGGATTGGTTTAATTTCTCTTTTGGTTGTCTGTGGTTTGTGTAGTTTACCTCAACCGACAAATGCACAAGCACTGGTACCTCATACACTGCAACTTGATGCAGCAAAATTGGAACAGCAAGGGTTAGGTTTGGCAAAGGAAGCAGCCCAACTAGCGCAGTTTCAACAGTTTGAACTAGCTTTACCAAGAGCGCGGTTGGCATCACAACTCGCTCCTAAGAACGATAAAGTCTGGTTTCTTTTGGGTGGTTTGTATTTATCTCCACAAATTCAGGATTTGGATAAAGGAATCGCCACCTTGAAAAAGGCACAATCTCTCAACCCTAAAAATGGCGATGTTCAGTTCGCTTTGGGTTCGGCTTACTTTCAGCAGCAAAAGTATCAAGAGGCTGCCAACTACTATCAAGAGGGTTTGAAGTTAAAACCCAACGACGCAGAGGGATTGTTTAATTTGGGCAATGCTTACTATATGCTGAGTAAACTTCCAGACGCAGTGGCTCAGTACAGAAAAGCAGTCTCCTTTGACAAAAAATTCTGGCCCGCCATCAACAATGTTGGGTTAATTTTGTACGAACAGGGCGATATCCAGGGCGCAATTAAGCAATGGCAAGGTGCTGTTGCTATTGAGAAACAAGCGGCAGAGCCTTTACTCGCATTGGCAGTAGCTTTGTATACTAAAGGCGACCAGCAACAAGCTCTAGCAATGGGACAAGCTGCAATCCGCATTGATGAGCGCTACGCTAATGTAGATTTTCTCAAACAAAATCTCTGGGGCGCGCGGCTGCTGTCTGATACGAAAAAATTCTTAGAATTACCGGGCATTCAAGCTGCTCTCCAACAACGTGAAGAACCATCATCTCCTACAATGAGACAGCGTATTATACCACAATAGCGAACACGAAACTTGTAGGAATGAGGAAGATGAGGAAGATGAGGGGGAATACATAGTTGTTGTCTGGCTCCCTTCTGGGACTGATATTTGACGCAGCCACTTGCTCAAAATCTCATCTAATAGTACATATATATTATTCTGTAAAAGAAGCAGTAGCCCAACAAACATATTGGGGTTGGGCTACTCCAGGTATGTGTTCTTCATGAAAGGACACTACTATGGAAATGTGCTAGGTGCAGTTTACCGTGGGGTGGACATTATTTTGGACTCCAAATTGTGCGTTTAATTATCCTGTTTAGGTAGTACTGCCATGATTTGGTCAACAAACTGTTGATGGTCAACGATTGGCTTGGAGATGTAGCCATCAGCGCCGCTTTGTTTGAGAAAGTTCTCGCGATCGCCTTCCATAGCGTGTGCTGTTACCAAAATAATAGGTAAGGAAGCTGTTTGGGGATCGGATTTTAACATTTGTGTAATTTTGATACCATCAACAGACTTACCTTGGTAAACACTTCTTGACAGAGAAACATCCATCAAGATAATGTCAACTTCCCCCGATTGGGCAATTTCGATGACCTCTTCCACATTTTCAGTATGTTTCACCTCCAAGCCACCTCGCTTGGTCAAAATCTTGGAAAAAACACGAGCATTAATCAGATCGTCTTCGACAATCAAAACAGTTTTCATGAGAATTTGACTTTTGTTAGCCCATCTTAACTAAAGGCGCACGTGTCCGAGAAGGGGAATAGCACCTAATCAAAACAATGAGTGTGCCTATGCTTGAAATAATCAATATAAATCTCGGTCAACAAGGATAATACTACTGCTTTCTATCCTTTGACTATCAAGATTCTGTAATGAAGAGTATTTCATCCGTTATGCTGTGGTAGCTGCAGTCTTCATTAACGGCAAATTTTGTGTAGTGGAAATATAGGGAAAAAAAACTCATGGCAAAACAATTAAACCTTCTCTGTGAGGGACAGGTCATTACCACAGCCTTGCATACCGAGATGCAACGGTCTTATTTAGAATATGCCATGAGTGTGATTGTCGGGCGGGCGTTACCAGACGTGCGAGATGGCTTAAAGCCAGTTCACCGGCGCATTTTGTATGCTATGCACGAACTGGGTCTGACGCCGGATCGACCTTATCGTAAGTGTGCCCGTGTGGTGGGAGACGTGTTAGGTAAATACCACCCCCACGGCGACCAAGCGGTTTATGATGCCTTGGTCAGGCTGGTACAAGAGTTTTCCAGTCGTTATCCCTTACTGGCAGGACATGGGAATTTCGGGAGCGTGGATAATGACCCGCCAGCGGCGATGCGCTACACAGAAACGCGCCTTGCATCGATCAGCCACGAGGGAATGCTGACAGAAATTGGCGAAGAAACGGTGGACTTTATCGGTAACTTCGATAATTCCCAGCAAGAGCCAACTGTACTGCCAGCACAGCTGCCATTTCTTTTGCTCAATGGGAGTTCTGGTATTGCTGTGGGGATGGCGACGAATATTCCACCACACAATATAGGGGAAGTGGTAGATGGGCTGATTGCATTAATTGATAATCCCGACTTAGCTGATGAAAAGTTATTTGAGATTATTCCCGGACCAGACTTTCCCACAGGTGGTGAAATTGTCGGTAACTCTGGAATCAAAGAAGCATACACCACAGGTAAAGGGAGTATTGTGCTGCGGGGAGTCGCCCAAATTGAGGAAGTTGTCGGTACCAGGGTTAGCAAGCGGCGGACAGCAATTGTGGTGACAGAATTGCCTTATCAAGTAAATAAGGCAGGTTGGATTGAGAAAGTCGCGGATCTGGTGAATCAAGGTCGTCTTCAGGGAATTGCGGATCTGCGCGATGAGAGCGATCGCCAAGGAATGCGTGTCGTGATTGAACTAAAACGCGATACCAACCCGCAAGAAGTTCTCCACAATTTGTATCACCAAACCGCTTTGCAAAGTAACTTTGGGGCGATTCTCTTAGCTTTGGTGGATGGACAACCGCGTCAACTGACGTTGCGTCAATTGTTACAGGAGTTTTTGAGTTTCCGAGAGCAGACACTAAACCGGCGCTACTCTTATGAGTTAGCTAAGGTTCAAAACCGGCTGCATCTAGTTGAAGGTCTACTCAAAGCACTTTCTCACGTAGATGAGGTTGTAGAAATTTTACGGAGTGCGGCTGATGGCACTACGGCAAAAATGAGCCTGCAAAACCGACTCGATTTAAGTGAGGTGCAGGCGGATGCGATTTTGGCTATGCCATTGCGTCGTTTAACCAATTTAGAACAGCAAAACTTACAGAAAGAGTATGAGCAGCTCAATGAGCAGATTCAGGTGTTGCAGAGATTACTCAACGATAGACGCGAGTTACTGAAATCACTGAAAAAAGATTTGCGATCGCTCAAGCGCAAATACAACGATGCCCGTCGTACCAAAATCATAGGGGAGACCAAAAGCACAGGAGCACAGGAGCAGACAGAGAGTCCAAAATTGAAAATCGAGAATCCTCTGTTGGAAGTGCCCTCAGAAGAAGTGGTTTTAGAATTTACCCACCGGGGATATGTACGTCGTCAGCCTTCAGCCCGGAAGGCAAGAGCTGACAACGGTACGTCTGATAATGACACGGTCATCCAAACTGTGTTGACCGACACGGCAAAAGAGTTACTGGTACTGACCAGTGGTGGTAAAGTTTACCCAGTGAATGTGGCAGATATTCCTCCCACCAATGGACGTTCTGCACGGGGAACACCATTGATTACCTTGCTCTCGAACTCTGCTCAGGGCGCTCAAGAAGCTGTTATTAACCGCTTTGTACTGCCTGAACACCCAGAAGATGGCGAGATGGTTCTCCTGACGAAGCAAGGAAGAATCAAGCGTTTTTCCCTGACAGAATTCACTCATCTCACCCGGCGCGGAATTACCATTTTGAAACTCAAAGATGGTGATGAATTGTTATCAACTCAGTTCACTAAGACGGGTGAGCATCTGATTTTAGCAAGTTCAGGTGGGAGAGTTTTGAAATTTGAGGTGAATGATCATCAACTCCCCATTATGGGTCGCACTGCGATGGGTCTGCAAGGTTTACGTGTGCGTCAGCAAGAAGAGATGGTTGGTTTTGTAGCCTCAAGCACGAAGGAAAACCTATTACTGGTGACTCAATTGGGATATGCTAAACGTATGCCAGTGAGTGCTTTGCGCTCAGCGAATCGAGGCGATATCGGGACTCAGACCTTTAAATTCACCAACAAAACTGATATTTTAGCAGGAATGGTACGAGCAACTGCAGGTGCTGAGGTGGCGCTAGTCACGAATCATCAACGCGTGGTACGCCTTGGAGTGGAAACAGTTCCCACCCCTGGCAAAGATGCCATTGGTGAAAGTATCCTTCAACTTAATCGCGAAGAAAAAATCATTTGTGTCGTCGAACTGCACTCGTAATGCAAGAGCTGACGACTAAGCGTGGACGGAGGCTATGCCCACCCTACTAATACTTTCATCTAACGGTAAGCTCAGCTAGCTGTGCTAGCTTACTTTAATTAGGGAGCTGTGCCATAAAAGAAGTAGTCAGAAGTGTAATTTACTCGCTTTTGAGTGCCTACACTCTTACGATCACATCCTTGAACGGGGGGTTTGCCACCTACAGTATCCACCCGTTGGATGTATGTTACTTTGCTAAGTATCCCATTGCCCTCGTGGGATTTGGCTTGGAGCAGCAACCAAGGAATTGCATTGGGACTGGGTGAGTCAAAACTTGCCTTCACCTGACCTACAACCTTACTGCCGTCATTTGCCTCCCAAGTAGGACCAGCATAGTGCTTGATATTGTTGTTATCTTGCTCGCCAAGCAGTTTAGCCTCGGGTGCCACAAATGTCCACTCAAACTGGTTAGCGTTGCCTGATTTAGCTTTGCACTCATAAATTTGCACTCCTGTAGCCCTCTCTCCAAGCAGTAGCACTTGATTTGGTGGCACTTTCAAGTTGTTAGGAACCTGAGGCGGCGCGATCGCCCCTTGCGCGGCTAACAGTTGTGGCATTTGAGCTACACCAACCTGTGCAATCAGTAACGGAAGTAGTAGGAAGCATGTCTGTTTGAACTTTATTTCTGGTTTCATAATGCTTAAACCTTATTTAAAAAAGGGTAGAGCTCAGTACAACTCCTCATTAATAGGGGTCGGAAATCAAAAGTATGCCAAAACTGGGACGTGAATTATCGCTCTTGTCAATTCCAAACCGCTTTTAAGTAGCCCTCATGAACTGCGCACACCAGGACGCATGAAAAATTTTTTTATCTCCCCCTGCTCGGGTGCTCCCTGCTTTTTCAAGTCAAGTCGGCACAATTAAAGTTAACTCGTGTTCGCGCAGCGTCTCCGACAGGAGATGACCGTCATTTGTCATTAGTCTAGGGCGCAAGTTTCAGATGCATTTACATTTTGTAACGTAGTTTTGTTTATTCCCGCCGATTTACTTATGGTGAGTGTACGCAAAGAAAGGGTAGAGCAAGGGTGCTGTTAGGAAACGTCAGTTACTTTAAAGATTTTTATCAAGAAAGGCACAGGGTTTGCCCAACCCCGTGGAAAAAACCTGCACAAAACGCGCAACCCTTTTACGGTTACTCGTTCTACGCTCCACGATTACTCGTGAAGTGCCCCAAATCGAGCGGTTTCTGAGAAAAAATTGTCAAGCTTTCACGAAAAATGCCGCTCGATTTGTTGTCGGGTTGCGCGTTTTGTGTAGATTAATGCGTCCGTTTCATTAAAACCGGAAAAATCTGCCAGCCTCATTCATTACTAAGCGCGTTGGTTTAGCGCCAACGATCTGGGCGGAAAAATCGCCCAAACCTGAGATTTTGGAGGCATGCAGGAGTATTTATACATGGGCGATTTTTCCGGAGGCTGGCAGATTTTTCAATCGTTTAGACCCAACCCCAACGAACATGTCATAGCTGCCCTCTGCCCTCAGCATAGATGCCTTCTTCAATTAGCGGAAAATAAACTATAAGTCAAAAAAATCTAACAATCTTATAAAAAAGATGACACTTCTTAAAGAAGTTTGTTATATTTGTTTACATAAGGTAACAGACCTTAAACAATTCAGCTTGGAGTGCCGACGATGACAAACGCAACAAAAGTTACTGCTCCCGTAATCGAAGATCGCAATGCTTGGCGTTGGGGTTTCACACCTCAAGCAGAAATTTGGAACGGTCGCTTGGCAATGATTGGCTTTTCAGCAGCCGCTCTGATTGAACTGTTCTCTGGTCAAGGTTTCCTACACTTCTGGGGCATTCTGTAAGTTTTAAGACTACGGATTGCTTGTAAATAACTAACTAAAGGTAACGAAACTTAGGGAATTCTCTTTGGAGTGCCAACCATGACAAACGCAACAAAAGTTACTTCTCCCGTGATCGAAGATCGCAATGCTTGGCGTTGGGGTTTCACACCTCAAGCAGAAAATTGGAACGGTCGCTTAGCAATGATTGGCTTTTCAGCAGCCGCTTTGATTGAACTGTTTACTGGTCAAGGTTTCCTACACTTCTGGGGTATTCTGTAAGTTGTAAGACTACGGATTGCCTAGCACTAATAGATAAATGAATAACTAAAAAACCTGGAAGTCGCTAGTACCTCCAGGTTTTTTAGTGTCTTTGTTCTTTTTCGCACTGATGAGTCATTTGTCTAAAACTCATAACAAATGACTCATAATTAATGATTAACGGATATACTCCTTGAGAACGCTGTTGCGATTCGGGTGACGTAACTTACGAAGTGCCTTCGCTTCAATTTGACGAATTCGTTCGCGAGTCACATTAAAAATTTGTCCAATTTCTTCTAAGGTCTTCATGCGACCATCATCCAAACCGTAGCGCAGTCTGAGAACATCACGTTCGCGAGGACTGAGGCTGTCGAGGACTTTTTCCAAGTCTTCCCGTAGGAGATTTTTGGAAACTTGGTCTTCTGGGGTTTCGCCATCCGATTCAATAAAATCACCCAGTCGAGAGTCTTCTTCTTTCCCAATAGGCGTTTCTAGTGAAATCGGCAACTGTGCGGATTTAGCAATAAACCGCAGCTTCTCGATAGTCATTTCCATACGAGTAGCAATTTCTTCCTCGGTGGGTTTGCGACCCATTTCTTGAGAAAGCAGCTTAGTCGTTTTCTTAATTCGGGAAATGGTTTCGTACAGGTGAACCGGAAGGCGAATAGTCCGGGATTGATCAGCGATCGCACGGGTGATTGCCTGACGTATCCACCATGTTGCGTATGTAGAAAACTTGTAGCCTTTTTCGTGGTCAAACTTTTCAGCGGCGCGAATCAAACCGAGACTGCCTTCTTGAATCAAGTCTTGGAAAGACAAGCCTCGATTCATATACTTTTTAGCAATTGAAACTACAAGGCGCAGGTTTGATTGCACCATCTTGTCTTTCGCTCTGCGACCAACATGCAGCCGATAGCGAAATTGTGGCAACGGTATTTGTACTGCCTCTGCCCATTCACTGTCCTTAGGTTCACGAGCTAACTGCTGTGCAAGTTTTTCGCGTACTCGCTCTAATTCCAGTAAGTCGGCAATCTTCCGTGCCAATTCAATTTCTTCGTCTGCACGAAGCAGGCGAATTCGACCTATTTCTTGTAAGTAAAGACGAATCGAATCCTCGGTGTAATGCTTTTTCTTAGTTTGAGTCCGACGACGCGATTTAGCGGCTTTCCCAGACTTTGCGTCGTCCTCATCAGACTGAGGCTCTAAAAATTCATCGAGTTCGCCCTCATCGCCTGTCAGCAAGTCCTCTTCGTCATCAATCAAGAGTTCTTCTAACTCAATCTCAGGCTGATTCATTATTTCTAGCTCATCAGGCTGATATATGTTTTCGAGTACGTTGTTAGCCTGGTTCATGCCGCGTTCCTCATGCTCCTTGCAGAATCAATTACTTAAGATGTGTTTGCCGCTCTTAAAGTGAGCTATTTACCAACAGAAAACAGGGTTTTTGGTTATTTTGCCTAAGATTTTGTTGGAATTTTGACACCTTCCTTATGGAGTTTTACCCTGTAAGGGCAGGCTCCTTGAAGGGAAATTCCTATTCTTAGTCAACGCCATCTATGTTGCCGAGCAACATCCGTTTTAACTAGCTGGTCTAAAAAAGACTCCGGACTGCTAAAAAAATTTACTACTCCATACAAATGAATATGACTGTTGGGAGATTCTTTTGTAAAGACTGTTCCGATTGTAGCCTGTTTCACAGAAATTGCACTGTCTTTGTGTGCTAACTATGAACTCATTAAGCAACTTTAAGCGTATTCTACGAAAGTTAAGACATTGAAAAAGACACCCATCCTTTTGTATTTTCTCCAAAACTTTTTGGAATTGCAGTGGTATTCTCATTTCAATTAATGTTAAGTACACCTGCTGACATCTCATTCAATGTATTACGTAGAACAATCTTTACTTACAAACAGCATATCTTTTGCCTTCAAGTGAGAAAAATGCGTATACCAATTTTTACATTTTCTTCACAAGTTATCGAGTGGAGTTCCGTTCGCCATATCACGAAAACCTAGTCAGAAAAGACTTGTTTAAGGCGGCTTTGTGCTTTCTTCCATTAGGCGTAGCATAGGCACCATGAATGCAAATTGAATAACGGTGGTTTTTTGCTCTCACTTAACTTTGTTCTACCAATTCCCTTAACTTAGGAGTCAAGACTTTAGCAGAATCAGCTAAATGGCTAAGCAACTTTTCGATCTAGCCAGTCTGGTCTTAATCACACGTTAGCGCACTGTTGAAATTTCCACCTTATGAATCTTGACAAACTTTTCTTATTCTATACAAAGCTATTTTAATCAATTCAAAAAGGATTTGACAGTTAAGACTATCGATATTAACCTACTTAACGCCCAATTTCATAAAACGAATGCAAAATATACTATAGCCTGCTACAGGGCGCTGGAGAAACATATTTAACAAGACCACCTGGGAGTTCATCGCCATCGTCTGATAACTTTGGCTAATAGTACCACCCCCTTTTTGCTTGCTGGCAATGTTGGGAAAATGGGATGAAGTTGAGCGTGGGCGTTGCACAGGGCTAGAGCGAACCATCGCCGGCAAGCGCTTGCATAAAGCAGCTTTTCGCAAGATATTGCGGTGGCGAGTCAGATAAAGCTAACAACAATATACGGATATACTTTGCATTCAATCGGGTAACAAAGTGTCATATATTATACTTTTAGCTTGAGAAATCAACTATTGTCTCAAATTTGAATAATAAACAATTTTTATAATTGGAAGAAGTAACTTTGAATATTTTATATCTAAACTTTATAAGCGAGATTGCCAAAGTTTTTAGTAGGGGTGAGAAGCTGCGAGACCATACAGCCCTACACCTTAATTAAAAAATCACTGCCTTGTTTGTTTAATTAGAGCCAAGACTTGCTGGAAAATTCGGAGGTAGAATAACCTTGTCCACTATGTGAACGACACCGTTACTAGCTGGAATGTCTGCTTGAATGACCTTAGCACCGTTCACGGTCACTGTACTGGTGGTAGTATTAACCTTTAGTGTTACAGGACTTCCCTCAACTGTTTTGACTTGTCCGGATGTCAGTTGGCTGGAAGTCACCTGTCCAGGTATAGCATGGTAGCCCAGAAGCTTGACTAATTGTTGTTTGTTTTCTGGTTTGAGAAGATTGTCTACTGTACCTTTTGGTAAAGCCGCAAAAGCAGCATCTGTAGGAGCAAAGACTGTGTAAGGTCCTTGTTCAGCCATTTGTTTAGTCAAGTCTGCGGCAAGCAATGCTTTACTTAATGTTGTAAAAGACCCCTGAGTTGATGCTGACTGTGCGAGTTGAGCCAAATTTTTGCTTGCTGTTGGGGTAGTCGGAGTTTGGGCAATTGGAGGAGCAGCTGTAGGAAGATTTGCTGGAGTTGCCGCAGTCTCAGGAGCGGTTGTATTCTCTACAGTAGGTTGACCACAAGCAGACACAAAGAGACTACCCGCACTCATAACGCTAAACAATGCTTTTCTTAAAATGCTTTTGCTCGCTTTCATGCTTAATATGTATTGTTAAATTAAATTAAATTAAATCTTTGACTTTTAACAAAATTTAATAAAGTGAGTGAAATCGTCCCTCAGCCTTAAGACATAGATGGGAAAATCTTTCCAAAATACGTTGATTTTTTAGCAAAATATTGCCATCGCCAACACAAATCCAAGGTCAATGCTTCACCCGATAACGAAGCAACATGAAACCGTTGCTGTAGATTTTGCTATCGGTGAGTTCCAGATCAGTTTGCTTGACGACACCGGAAAACAGCGGAATCCCCGAGCCGAGCAGTACCGGATTTAACTTCATGATGATCTCGTTGATCTCGGGAAAAAGCGTCGTGCCTAAGTCGCCGCCGCTAATGTGAAAAAGCACGACTAGGTCATTTTATCTAGCCGTACTCCTAAAATTTTCAATCACTCTGCAACAAAATTTTGCAGCTTCTGCGAGAACCTACACTGGTTATACTAAATATCCAAATCAGTTAAGTTGAGTTTAGAACCGTAGGTTTCAATGAATTCGCGCCGGGGTGCAACGCGATCGCCCATCAAAATCGTGAAAATGCGATCAGCTTCGGCGGCGTCCTCAATTTCCACTTGCTTGAAGGTGCGAGTTTCTGGGTTCATCGTGGTTGTCCAGAGTTGTTCTGGCATCATTTCACCCAAACCTTTGAAGCGTTGGATGGTGTAGTTGGCGTTGTCGGGAAACTCAGCGAGGCGCTGTTGCAATTCGCGCTCACTATAGCAATAGTAATAATTCCGTCCCCGTTCTACTTTAAAGAGTGGCGGACAAGCAATGTAGATATGCCCCTGCTCAATCAGCGCCCTCTGATACCGATAGAAGAAAGTTAACAACAGAGTCCGGATGTGCGCTCCATCTACGTCAGCATCAGTCATAATGACTATACGGTGATAGCGCAGTTGGGATGCGTCGAATTCCTCGCCCTTAACTCCTAAACCGAGTGCTGTAATTAACGCCTGAATTTCAGTATTTTTATAGATTTTGGCGTCGTCAGTTTTCTCAATGTTAAGAATTTTACCGCGTAGGGGAAGAATTGCCTGGAATCGGCGATCGCGTCCTTGTTTTGCACTCCCGCCTGCCGAGTCCCCTTCCACGATGTAAATTTCCGACTCTTTAGGATCTCTGGAACTGCAATCTGCCAATTTTCCGGGTAAAGGCGAAGATTCCAGCACCGATTTGCGGCGCACCAATTCCCGCGCATGACGGGCGGCTTCTGCGGCTTTGAAGGCTTGGATGGCTTTATCTAATACGGCATCACCAACAGCAGGGCGAAATTCCAAGTACTCGGTGAGAACTTCTCCGACAAGAGAATCCACAATTCCCCGCACCTCAGTATTGCCGAGTTTGGTTTTGGTTTGTCCTTCAAACTCTGGATCTGGCACTTTCACAGAAATTACCCCAGTAAGACCTTCGCGGACGTGTTCGCCACTGAGGTTGGGTTCATTATCTTTGATTTTGTTGCGCTTGCGGGCGATCGCATTCAAGGTGCGAGTCAGAACCGCCTTTAAACCTTCTAAGTGCGTACCACCATCCACCGTGCGAATATTATTGGCAAAGCCTAATACATTGTCTGTATAAGCATCAGTACACCACTGCAACGCAACTTCAACTTGAACATTGTTGCGTTCTCCATGCACGAAGATAACTTCTTCATGCAATGGCTGCTTATCGCTATTCATGTAGGTAATATATTCTTTAATACCACCTTTGTATTCGTAGGTTTCTACCTTAGGTGTATCACTTCTAAGTAGTTCCAGACGGTTATCAGTAAAAGTAATTCTGACGCCAGCATTCAAATATGCCAATTCCCGCAGGCGACTTGCTACAGTAGTGTAATCAAATTCAGTAACAGTCGTGAAGATTTGGGAGTCTGGTTTGAAGGTGACAGAAGTTCCGGTACGATCTTCTTTGTAGGGCTTTGCTGTCAGTTCTGTGACGGGAATACCCCGTTCGTAGCGCTGGATATGAACCTTTTTATCTCGCCAAACTGTCACTTCTATCCACTCAGACAGGGCGTTGACTACGGAAACACCAACTCCGTGCAATCCTCCAGAAACTTTGTAGCCACCGCTACCAAATTTTCCGCCGGCGTGCAGTACGGTTAACACAGTTTCCAATGCTGATTTTCCCGTTTGGGGATGAATATCCGTGGGAATACCCCGACCATCATCTACAACGGTTACAGAACCATCAGCGTTGAGATCCACCTCCACATGGGTGCAGTAACCCGCTAAAGCTTCATCTATCGAGTTGTCCACCACCTCGTAAACTAAATGATGGAGCCCTCGCGGACCTGTGGAACCTATGTACATTCCCGGTCTTTTGCGGACGGGTTCCAGACCTTCCAGAACTTGAATCTGAGCGGCACTGTAACTGCTCGTCATGAAAATTCTCCTGTTACGTGGGGTTAAACTCGCCCAAAGGGGCAAAATAGAAAAACACTCCAAAATTCTAACACAAAAGGCTTGATGGCGACTGTAGGGCAATCTGAAGAGAAGTTTATCATGGGGATATACCCAATCACTTATCAATGATTACTATTGAGTGTTGAGTGTTCAGTGAACTATTGACTCATGACTAAATTGATTGTGATTTGTGGCGCAACAGCAACAGGTAAATCGGGATTGGCGTTAGATTTGGCGATGCGCCTGGGTTCAATAATTCTGAGTGCAGATTCTCGTCAAGTTTACCGGGAGTTTGATATTGGCACCGCCAAACCTACAGCATCTGAACAAAAGTTAGTACCGCACTATTTAATAGATATCTGCAACCCCACAGACATCATCACAGTTGCAGATTATCAACAGCAAGCACAAGCGTTAATTGCTTCTTGCTCTATTACAAGACAAGGAGACAAGGGAAATGCTTCCCTCACTCCCCCAGGGCTGTTAGTTGGTGGTACTGGTTTATATATACGTTCTATTACACAGGGAATGAAGATTCCTAGAGTTGCAGCACACAAGGAATTGCGATCGCAACTCGAATCACTTGACCAAAGGCAATTGTACGCTATGTTGCAACAAGTTGACTTCATTGCAGCACAAAAGATTCATTCCAACGACTCAGTGCGAACTTTAAGAGCATTGGAGGTATTTTATGTTACTGGTCGCCCAATTTCCGAGCAACAAGGAGAGAATCCGCCGGATTATCCAATTTTGCAAATTGGTTTAGATTGTGATCCTGCTCATCTTGGCGATCGCATTGCACAGCGTACAGAGAAAATGATTGCAGATGGTTTGGTAGCAGAGGTAGAATATCTTTGCCAGAAATATGGTGTTGATTTACCTTTACTCAATACTTTGGGATATCAAGAAATCAAGCAATATTTGGCTGGGGATATTTCTTTAGATAAAGCAAAAGAATTAACTGTTTTACACACGCGGCAATTTGCCAAGCGCCAACGCACCTGGTTTAGAGCATATCCTCAGATTAAATGGTTTGATGCCGAAAATCCTAATTTATTGGAAGAAGTATGGCATGACGTGCATAAATTCATAGATTTTTCATAAATGCTTTACGTAAATGTGCTAAGTTTATCCAAGTAATCTGTTAAAGTACATTAATTCAAATAAAAAATGTCCTCATGCCTCTTATAACAGGTCATGAGCTATTTTGATTGAACAAGAAAGAACTGTCGCCTGACTAAAAGAAAAGGTAAGGTATTTATTTAACCAAAATTATGAACGAGAGAGCCACAATATTATTACTGTTTACTTCTTCCATACTGAATATTTTATTTTTTTTGTTTGGTATTTTCTTTCTTCTTAAAAAAGGTGGTTTTCAATATTTATCTAAAAAAGTTTATCGGAAAAAATCTGAAAAAGAATATTACGACCCATACTATCTCCATAAAAAAAGTCAGTTTGAATTGCTGCCTAAATCGGATTTCGACATTATTTTTTTAGGAGATAGTTTGACTGAAGAAGGTCAATGGTCAGAGTTATTAGAAAACCCTAATATAAAAAACCGTGGTATTGGTGGTGACACAACAGATTTGATATTAAATCGCCTAGACACGATATTAGCGTCACAACCCCAGAAAGTTTTTTTAATGGTGGGTATTAATGATCTGCTTGGTATAGGTAAGGCTGTTAAAACTATAGAACAAATAATACTTGTATACTCTGCTATTTTGGCTGAGTTTCAAAACAAACTCCCGAATACAGAAGTATTTATTCAAAGCGTCTTACCAGTGAATAACAAGACTACTCGTTACTGGCAAGATAACAATAATATACTACAGCTAAATTTACATCTGGAAAATTTAGCGAAAGAGTTTTCTTATCAATATATAGACGTTTATTCTCATTTATCCGATTCGGCTCATAAATTAGATATTTGTTATACAGAGGATGGACTGCATTTAAATGGTCGAGGATATTTAAAGTGGAAAAAAGCTATTGAGAAATATGTGAACGATCCCTGTACAAATGTTTCAGAAAATATTTCTACCGAAGAGATTTTCACAGAGTGTTAGGAGCAACACCCATAGCTCGTAGTGTTTCTGCTAGTAATTGAGCACGATGTTCTGCTTGAGTGTCAAGCTGTAAATGGAAGTCTTCCTGCTCTCGCTTGCCCATTTTTGTTGCAACAACAGCCGTTAACCGCACAATCTTTGGGAAGCTATGATAAACACACCACATGGTAGAGTCAGTAGTTGTCTTATACAGCTATAAATAAGTTCTATGTAGCAGTAGACCCAGATAATATTAAATTATTAGCACCTACTATCGCTGGCTTTGCAGGTGTAACTGCATCTTTACACGAAGTCGGCAAAGTAGTTCTCGCCCTAGGACAAAACCACCTATGCTCACCCAAGACAAACAACAACGCAACTGGAAACCCATCCTCAAGCAATTTGAGGCTGTGGTTGGCAAAAATGGCGTAGTCCAACGCCGCGAAGAACTCATTACATACGAGTGTGATGGACTCACCAGCTATCGCCAACGTCCGGCGGTGGTGGTGTTACCGAGGACAACAGAACAAGTTGCCCAAGTTGTGAAGATATGCGATCGCCACTCTGTCCCCTTCATCGCACGCGGTTCTGGTACGGGTTTATCTGGTGGGGCGTTACCAGTCGAAAATTGCGTTTTGATTGTCACTTCTTTAATGCGACAAATACTTAGCGTGGATTTGGAAAATCAGCAAGTTGTTGTGCAGCCGGGAGTGATTAACAGTTGGGTGACACAAACTGTGAGTGGTGCTGGATTTTACTACGCTCCCGATCCTTCCAGCCAAATCATTTGCTCAATTGGTGGTAACGTGGCGGAAAACTCTGGTGGGGTGCATTGTTTGAAGTACGGTGTTACAACCAACCACGTTTTGGGATTGAAACTCGTCCTTCCTGATGGTTCAATTGTAGATGTGGGGGGACAAATTCCTGAAATGCCTGGTTATGACTTAACAGGTGTATTTGTAGGTTCTGAAGGGACACTAGGAATTGCTACAGAAATTACTTTGCGAATTCTCAAAAGTGCAGAATCAATTTGTGTGCTTTTAGCAGACTTTACCAGCATTGAAGCAGCGGGTGCAACTGTTTCCGATATCATCAGCGCCGGAATTATTCCTGGTGGTATGGAAATTATGGATAACCTCAGCATCAATGCTGTGGAAGATGTGGTTTGCACGAATTGTTACCCTCGTGATGCGATCGCTATCTTATTAGTAGAAATCGACGGTTTAGCTGTAGAAGTTGCGGAAAATAAACAGCGCATTGCGGAAATTTGTAAAAAGAACGGTGCGCGAAACATCACAATTGCCAGTGATGCAGAACAACGCTTGAAACTGTGGAAAGGGCGGAAAGCAGCTTTTGCTGCAGCAGGTCATGTAAGTCCAGATTATTATGTACAAGATGGCGTTATTCCACGTACTCAGTTATCCTACGTACTTGCAGAAATTGAAGCATTAAGTCTGAAATATGGATACCGCATTGCTAACGTGTTTCACGCTGGTGATGGTAATCTTCACCCATTGATTCTTTTCGATAATTCCATTCCTGGTGAATTAGAAAAGGTAGAAGAAGTAGGAGGAGAAATTCTTAAGCTTTGTGTCAAAGTCGGCGGTAGTATTTCTGGAGAACATGGCATTGGCGCAGATAAAAAGTGCTATATGCCAGAAATGTTCACTGAAGCTGATTTAGAAACTATGCAATGGGTACGACAAGCATTTAATCCTAAAGGTTTGGCGAATCCGGGTAAGATTTTCCCTACACCCCGTACTTGTGGTGAAGCAGCAAAAGCTATGGGTGAGATTGCTAAAAAGTTTGAGGAAGTGGAAAGATTTTAGCAAAGCGCAAACAAAGGTAGCAAAGAATAGTCTAAGGCATAACGGATGTAAGGGATAAGTTATTTGTAGATCAACAAGATAAACTATCCGTTATATCCGTTACATCATTCGTTGCCAACTTTGTGCATAATAATTAAAATATTTGTAAATTAGTCAATATATCTATGACATAAGTGATTTTGTCAGATAAAACCTTAAATGTAGAGACGTAGAGACTCAGAGAACAGCTTTCCGATGCACCTCTCGCTGCAAAAATCAAAATGACTCGGTTTGCTCGCCGTTGGTTCAATTATTTAGTGTGTTTGGCATTAGTCCTCAGCTTCATATTATCTCCTCTGTCTTCTCCCTTTGTTTCTGCTAAACCCAATGTAAGTACTGCAATAAAACAAGAAATTCGCGGTGTTTGGTTAACAAATGTTGGTAGTGGCGTACTATTTACCCCTTGGGGTATTAACCGGGCTTTAAATCAACTATCAGCACTCAAGTTTAATACGGTTTATCCTGTTGCCTGGAATCGGGGATATACTTTTTATAGCAGCAATATTGCTGAACGAGAGATAGGTTTAGACTCTCAATCCTTTCTCAAATTCATGCGGCTTGGTGGAGATGTTTTGGCAACAATTACTCAACTGAGCACTCAAAAAAAATTGCGTGTCATTCCTTGGTTTGAATATGGGTTCATGTTACCTCCTAATTCAACCTTGGCAAAATATCATCCTGATTGGCTAACAGTAGGTCGTTCCGGTGATAAGTTGATAGAAGAAATCCCTCTAGATGTAGGGAGAAAAAATTCAAAGCAACAGTTCTTCACCCAGCCCCATGTCAAAAAAGAAATTTGGTTAAATCCCCTTCATCCTAAAGTTCAAGAGTTTATTAAAGCGCTGATCGTGGAAGTCATCACCAATTATGATGTCGATGGTATTCAATTGGATGATCACTTTGGAGTGCCTGTCAAGTTTGGCTACGATTCTTTCACTATTCAACTGTATCAGCAAGAACACAAAGGAAAAAAACCTCCATCTGATCCTTTTAATTCAGAATGGATGCGCTGGCGGGCTGACAAAATTACTCATTTCATGCAAGAAATCGTTAAAGCTGTCAAAGCAGTTAAACCTAATGCCAAAATATCCCTGTCACCTAACTCACAGGCTTTTGCGTATAAATATTATCTACAAGATTGGGAAACATGGGTCAATAGGGGTTTAGTAGACGAATTGGTTTTGCAGGTGTATCGCAACGATATAAACAGTTTTCAAGCAGAACTCAAACAGCCAGCACTACAAAATGCTCGGCAGAAAATTCCTGTAGCAGTGGGAATATTTACCGGAACTTGGCGCACTCCCATTGACATAAAACAAATAAAAGAACAGGTTGAGAGCGTGCATGAGCGCAACTTCGATGGCGTCTCGTTTTTTTATTGGGAAAGTTTGTGGGGTTATATCACTCCTGAATCACCGCAACAGCGCCGGAAGGCTTTTCTTGAAATGTTTTCTGCATAGGCGACTACATGACAGAGAGATTGAATGCAGTCAGTAAAATTCTCATTGCAATGGACTATAGCCACTTTTGGCGGTTTTATTTTGAGTTTGCTGTTGATTGAAGTTGGCGAGAAACCAGATATTGGAGTAGTACAGGGAGCATTAGGCGGATTAATCGTTGCATTGGCTCAAGCTTTTGTTCTCAGAGAACGCATACAAAATCCTTGGTTGTGGGTGTTCTCAAGCTTTACAGCTTCGGTACTTATGATCACTGTAGGTATTGGTGCTGTGGGTTGGATTGTATTCACAACCCAGGTTCTTGTCCTTAGAGTTATCTATGGAGCGATTTTAGGAGCAATTGCTGGATTTGGGATGGGGCTAGCGCATTGGTTAGCTATTCGACAGCATACCCCTTTGGGGTGCCAGTGGATACTGGTTAGTTCCGTAAGTTGGGCGCTAGGAGTCGCGATTGGTTCAACCGTTGGTTTCTTTTTACACCAATTTACGCAATTATTTTTAGGCGAAGTGATGGGGTTAGCTGTCACTTGGCTTGTAGTAAGTATCCTAACGGGAATCAATGCTTACAGGATTCTGAAGTAGTTACCTTCAGCTGGAGGCTGGGAACGCCTAGCCTGAGGTTGTTACCTCTGTTTTACTCCTCCAGTTGAGATTCCCACCCACGAACTGTCATGCATTTAGGACTTAGGTACTGTACAAATTCATCCATATATCAACCAGCTTTCGCACAACCTACACTCACTGCACATCACTTTGTTGTGGGAAAGCGGCTGCGGCTATCGAACAACAGATTATTTGTTACCCGACAACTGCCCCAGCCAGAAAGGTTAATTAAAAGAAGGCTTCTACATTGTGTCGATAGGCTATCAAGGCGTGCGCGCCCTGCTCCTCTTTCAGTGCCCAGAAAATAGCATCAGATGCTTCTAATGAAACAATGGTCTTGATTTCAATATTGGTGTTGTAGCCTGCCATGTCTCCCAAGCGTCTTCCATGCCCACCCTCACCCTGTACTTGATTAATGGTGTAGCCAGTGACATCATGGCTTTTCAGCAGCTTGACAATACGGTCTTTCAGCACTGTTTCACCAATGATGGTGATTAGGACGGCGGGTTGGACGGGACTAGCTGAGTTTGACATGGAGAACTCCAGAGAATAGGTTTTGGCTTTTAAAGCTTAAGTTTTCGTTGCGCAGGTCAATCACTTTACTAAGAATCTGGTTTAACTTGGATTACTTTAGGAAAGCCCCGAACCTGTGTAAACGATACTCAGTTGCAAAAATATTACAAAATTTTTAACGTTTTATTAAAAAAATTAACATTCTGTTACTATTTTATTCTGAGTATCTTTGCTTAGTCAAGTAGCAACTGAGTATTTTTGCTTGGCTCATGGATAAGTGCTGCTTAACTCTGCCTGGTTTTCTGTTCCGCTGCGGTTAGCTTTACCAGGATCGATTGCTCATTTTACCCCTACAATGCACAGTAGGGAGTCCATGAATTAGCTTAAAAAGATAAATGACATAGGTGAAAAACGTCTATCCGGACATTACGACGCAATTATCAAACTGAATAACCCGAAAGGATTCGGATTTGCAGCCTAATACAGCGTTGCACTTGCAGCTGCAACAGACAACTCACATGGGAGTAAGACAAGTGGATATTCAAGTTGCTACCAAGTATTACATTGCCAACAAGCCAGTACAGCATAAAGCGTTAGGTTTAATGCTGATCGTCGATTTGTACCCATCCAGACTTGACACTGTGGGTGTGAAACTTCCTAACGGTGTAGTTATGAATTGCGAACTGAAGTTTCTGGATGAACCAGATAAAACAGCTAAAAACCTTTAGGCTTTGGAGCAATCTGCTCTAGCTGAATACAACCCTATTGCGGCGATGGACTCAGCTTAAGCTTCCAAAGACTGCTTACATACAGACTTCTACACAAAGAAAAAGAAGTTGGGAAGCGACACAATAGAGACGATTACGGTATAGATTATCGGTTGCGTAGGTGAAACAGACACAACTTTAACAGCTTTAAGAGTGCGATTACCCAAAGGGCACTGCCCTTCGGGCAATCGCGTTTGCAAAAAGAGGGTGGACTTTGTCAAGATTTATTCGTGAGTCGTGCTATCTGGCATAGTAAATGATGATGCTCATTAATAAATAGTACTAATTATGGTAATTTTACTGAAACTATTTATTGATTATTCATATAATTTTATATTTCATTTTATGTTTATCTAACAAATTCTTTGCCTTTTTTAACTTTCTTTGGGGCATTCTGGACTTGAACCAGTAAATTTCACAAAGAAGGATAAAAATGCCGAATAACTTTTCCGAAATAGGTCTATTTAGAACTGACTTCAATTACCTTGAAGAAGTATACGGCAGTTGTCTAAACAGGTATCACATAAATCCAAAGTACAAAGATTTCCGTCGCGCCCTAAATGATATTAGTAATGGTAGAAAAATATTAGAACATGACGAAGAAGTAGACATTTACATAGCTCTCTATGGCGCACATCATTACTACAAATTAACCAGTGCTTTTGATACGTTAGATTTATCTAAATTTATAGGAAAGCCACTTGAGATTTTTAGTTATGGTTGTGGTCCCGCAACTGATACGTGTGTTTTAATCAGTTATCTAGCCTCGAAAAAAATAAATTTAAGCATAAACAGTCTTACTCTGATTGAATCCTCTGCTGCTTCACTTGATCGAGGAGAACAATATGTGCAGTCCGCCCTAATACATAAGCAAGCAGGTTTAAAGATTAGGACAGTCAACAAAAAACTTGACAATTTGGATATTACCGATGTTAGCTCTCAATCTCAAACTATAAAGCTTCATGTCTTTTCCAATATTCTTGATATTGAACATATAAACCTAAAGCATTTGGCTAATATCCTAAACATTTCTCAAAAGGGTTCTAATTATTTTATATGCGTAAGCCCTAATTTTTATAGTTCTATAAAACGTATTGATAATTTTCGTAGTATAATGGCTACTTTATTTCAGATATCGGACATATCAATGCTTGATGAAGCCGTTAAAGGTAGATTTTGGTTAATGACAGCAAGATGTTTTGTTGATAATCAAGGGATAGGTAGGTATCAAAGAATTTTTATGACATATGTAAGTTAACTTAATATCCAAAGTTTGGAGTTTAGAATGCAAGATTATATGGCAAATCAATTGAGCCTTAACTTATTTAGTAACCAAGAGTTGACTACTAAACCAATACCTGAAGTCATAACTATGGCTGATGGTAAACCTCTACCAGATGGAGAGGTGATTATATATCGAAGTTTATTTAATGGGTTAGAAAGTAACCAACTCTTTAAAGAATTATTTAGCAGCATAAATTGGCGACAAGATAAGATGAATATTTTTGGTAAAGAAGTTGACTTGCCACGATTGACAGCTTGGTATGGAGACGGGGGTAAATCTTATACGTATTCAGGAATTACCATGAATCCCGATGCTTGGACACCCATACTACTTTTAATAAAAGAAAGAATTGAAGAGGTTGCACAAGAAAAGTTTAACAGTGTCCTTATCAATCTTTATCGGAATGGAAAGGATTACGTGTCATGGCACAGCGATGATGAGCCAGAACTAGGAAGAAACCCAATTATCGCTTCAGTAAGTTTTGGACAAACTAGGCGTTTTCAACTTAAGCATAAATTGAACAAAGATTTAGATAAAGTTGAAATAACCCTAACTGATGGTAGCCTTCTGCTCATGAAAGGCTCAACACAACATTTTTGGCATCACCAAATACCAAAGACATCTAAACAATTAAAAGAAAGAATAAATCTAACATTTAGAGTGATAAAGCAATAGTAACGTAGGATGTGTGATTGGAACGTGTAATGCACTATTCATCCAAATTATATCCGTGCGTTCCAACACGCTCTACTAAGTAGGTACATTAAATAACCCAGCCTCTATCAATAACTCACGTTCCTTGATTCCATACATTTTTATATGCGAACAATTGCGGAAATAAATGACAAAATCAGCCGCAAGCAAGCGGTAGTATTGACCGCTCTTGAATTAAAAGCAAGAGTTGCAGAAGTTGGTGTTACTAAAGTTGCTAAGGAAGTTGATGTCATCACCACTGGCACTTTTGAACCGATGGAATCTAGCGGTGCAATTATTAATTTAGGACATACTGACCCGCCGATAAAAATTCGCCGTTGCTGGTTAGATGGCGTTCCGGCTTACTCTGGTTTTGGAGCAGTAGATTTGTACTTGGGTGCAAGTTGTGCAGTAGAAGTGATGGACGGGGAAGAAGTCCGGGAACGTGGTGGGGGTCATGTCATTGAAGATTTGATAGCTGGTAAACCCGTACACGTACGATCGCTAGGACAAGTTACAGATTGTTATCCAAGAGCAAGTTTTGAAACGACGATTACTCGTGAGACTATAAACCAGTTTTATTTATTCAATCCCCGCAATCTTTATCAAAATTTTATAGTTGGTGTGAATGGGGGCGATCGCCCACTTTACACATACCTCGGTCCTTTACAACCGCGTTTGAGCAATGCTGTTTACTCTAACCCTGGTGCCATCTCCCCCCTATTCAACGACCCAGATCTGCAGCTTGTTGGAATTGGCACGCGAATTTTCCTAGGCGGCGGTATTGGTTATGTTGCTTGGGAAGGTACGCAGCACTTTCCCTTACAAAAGCGCTTACCCAATCGTACACCTATTGGTCCGGCTGCGACTTTGTCTTTAATTGGTGATGCCAAGCAAATGGATGCTCGTTGGGTGCGTGGGTGTTACTTCAAGAGTTACGGTCCTTCTTTGATGTTGGGAGTGGGTGTACCACTCCCGGTGTTGAACGAAGAAGTCGTTGCAAGATGTGCAGTTCAAGATAAAGATTTGGTAGCCCCGATAGTAGATTTTTCTATTCCCCGGCGCGTCCGTCCTACTTTTGGTTTAGTCAGTTACACCCAACTCAAATCAGGGCGGATCACCATAGAAGGCAGAACTGTGCGCGTTGCACCCCTTGCAAGTGTATTTTTCTCCAAGCAAGTTGCTATGGAGTTGAAACAATGGATTTCATCAGGTGATTTTACCCTAACAGAGCCTGTAGCCCCAATTCCGATGGAGCGGTCTTTTCTTCCGCAAGATCGGTGGACGGAGTTTTAACAACAGAGCACACGAGGTTGGGGAGCTGGAGAAACTCGGGAGGCATTTTTCTCCCCCTTCCCCGGTGCTCCACGGCAGTTGCTCCACTTGGGGAGACCCCAAGACCGCACTGCCTCCCCTGCTCAAGAACTGCTTACTGTTCCGGTGGCTTCGGACGCTTGACGGGCTTAGGAACGGGTTTTGTAGATACAGGTTTTGACGCCGCAGAGGAGTCGCCTATTTTCCGCACTGGACGCGGAGTTTCGCCATTGCGTTGTCTTGGGGGAAATGGTTTTCTTCCACTAGGACGACGACCCCCACCGCCCCCTGGTCTTCGTTGTGGTGGTCTGCGCTTTTTGGGTAAATCAGCGATCGCCTCAGCGCTTTCTACAACCAATTCGTCAGCTTCGCGCTTGACTTTCAAGTCCCAAAACTTACTGACTGCTTTGATTTCAAGCTTACCTTTAATTTTCAACTTGAAATACTTTGGTTTGTCATCTTGTTTGCGGGCAGCCTGCTTAATTTTGACCACCAAGTGTTCACCTTCAAAAGATTGATAAACAACCTCCCCACGAACAGAAAAACCACCATCTGGAACTTCTGATGAGGGTACGACGGAACTTGATGAACCATTAGCGGGTGTTTGCAAATCTTCTGTAGCTGAATCTTCATCATCAGCTGTTTGATGTTTAGCTAAGTTTTCTGGCTCCCAAACTCCTACAATTTGTACGTGCAATTTGTCGTTTTCCTGTCGAGTACGTGGATAAACGACCCACAGATGTTCTTTTTCCAAGTCCAAATGATTTTTAACTAAACTCATAATCCGACCTAGAAGGACGGCATCGAGTTCTGCGCCATCTGAGGTGAACATTGCACCTTGAGTGAATTGTTCGCTACTAGCAACGTAACGACCTCGTACTAAGCCAATGGCTCGGTACTGCATTGGTTCACTAGGAGGTGGAATCGGTTGCAGCCGATTTACTAAGTTTTCATCATTGGCAGTCTCATTTGAGATTACAGGCGAATCTTCTGTTTGAGAAGCTGGGTTCACTGCATTTACATTCGTAGCTGCATCATTGCTGTTTAAAGCTTCTTTAGAGGCAGCTGAGTTGGACGATTCAGGCGACGGCATCAGGTCGGAAGTCATAAAAACTCCTTGCGGCGGAGACACATCCCATTGTGGGATTTTACGAAGGCAGCTGGAAAGAGCGTTTGTGCGGCGCTTGTAAGTATATTTCCTTTCAAGACAACCTACCTCAACGCTCTGTGCGATACTAAAGACGCGAAATTTCGCATACACGCACTAAATGTGTAATTTAGCGCCTTTACACTAGTTTCGGAAGCATAACATAGCTAAAATTCAGACTATTCCTCCTAAAGTCAACAGTTACATGGATTGCGTACATTGCTTTTTGTTATAAAATTCACAAACAATTCACGGCATTCCGCAAACTTTTTAAAATTTTTAACTTTCATGTTTTCTGTAAACGATAATGTCATTAGAGTTTAAGGACGGTTTTGTGTCTAAACCTCGCAATCGCTGGATAGTCAATGTGATTTTGCTGCTGGCACTTCTTGCTTTTGTCGGAGTTTCAATAGTGCCCCTCATTGGAGCGTTTAATGAAACGCAAAGCTCAACCCAACAGTCCGCAAACGCAAGAACTGGTTCGCCTTCCTCTGATCAAAAATCAAAGCTGGAAGATGCAGCACGCGGTTACGAACAGGTTTTGCAACGGGAAAGCGAGAACCAAACGGCGCTGCGAGGCTTGCTTGAGACTCGTTTACAGTTACTCAGCTTAGGTGTCGGTGAGATCAAGAGCGTTATTGAACCTTTAGAAAAGTTAGCAAAGCTGAATCCAGAACAAACAAGATACGCAGTGCTGCTGGCTCAAGCTAAGCAGCAAATTGGCGACAAGGAAGGAGCTGCTCAAGCTTACCGTTCTGTTCTGCAAAGTAAACCTGGCAATCTTGATGCTTTACAAGGAATGGTTGCTCTCCTGCTGGATCAAAAACGCCCCGAAGCAGCTGTTGGTTTGCTGCAAGATACTCTCAATACTGCAACCCAAGCAAATAAAAATCAGCCTGGAAGTGTGGATACAGTCGCTGTACAAGTGCTCTTGGGCAACGTACACGCCTCTCAAAAACGCTATGCTCAAGCTCTTAGTGTCTATGACGAGGCAATCAAGAACGATCCACAGGATTTTCGTCCCGCTTTAGCCAAGGCGATGCTCTTCAAACAACAGGGCAAAACTGACGAAGCAAAAACTTTGTTTACCAAAGCTGCGGCTTTAGCACCAACCCAGTACAGAGACGAAATTAATAAGCAAGCAAGTGAATCCTCCTCTCCTACTCCAACGCCAACGCCAAATAGCAGCGCTAAGTAAAGAATGAAAAAGGAAGAAAGAAGAAAGAAGAAAAAATTTTTCATTCTTCTTTTTTCTTTCTTCTTTTTATGCTCCCTCGATAGCGGCTACGACACCAAACAAAAGAAACAAAAATCCACCTATGAAGGTGAGTTTCCGCTCAGAAATTCGCCCTGCTAGCATTCTGCCACCAATAACAGCAACGGCAGCACAAATCGCGTGTCCCAAAATTGCACCTGTTGTTACTCCAATAGCGTTATTTCCTGCGGCTAAAGCAATTGTGGCAATTTGCGTGCGATCGCCCCACTCCGCCATAAATGTCAAGACAAAGGCTTCTGTTAAAATTGCTAAAGCATTTTTCTTTTTCGGCAGTTGCATATCTGCCTGTTTCACTGCAGCTTCTGCCTCTTCTACAACTTCCTTATCACAACTAAAAGCAGGCATTCGGCTTGCATCATAAAGCAGCTTTATTCCAAAGCCAAGAAATAAAGCTATCTCAGCATGATGAATATAAACTTTTGGAAGTACAGAAACTGCTTGTCCCAGGGCAACAGAAAGAATTGTCATTGCAGCTAAAGCCGCTGTCACACCTACAAAGACTAACCGCCGGGAGTGATGCATCGCTAAAATCACGGCGATGAAAAATGTTTTATCACCTAGCTCGGAAACCGTAATTAATAACAAACCCGCAGTAAAAGCTGTTAACACTCTCTCAAGCTCCTTCAGGAATTTTTTACCTTGGTGAGCTTGATGTGAGCGATGAGACTCCACCAAGCTCACACTTTTTCATGTGAACTTAGTGAAGGTCTCACTTCCAAGAATTTATCTGCTCTCAACGGTCAGTCTTTGAGTACTTTTGGTATTCTCAAAACTGAGAGCTTTACATTTCTCGTCACCTGAACCAGGCTTATTGCCAGTATGTTGACTCAGGTGTACTGGCTAATATGATTGCCAGCAGCTACTCCCCTTCTTTTCATAAGTAATTATACATCTATCCACAGTTTGAGTAAAGCAGTAGGGATTAGGGATTAGGGATTAGGGATTAGGGATTAGGGATTAGGGATTAGGGATTAGGGATTAGGGATTAGGGATTAGGGATTAGGGATTAGGGATTAGGGATTAGGGATTCGGGATTCGGGTAAGGTGCGAGTATTGCCCAGTCCCCAGTCCCCAGTCCCCAGTCCCCAGTCCCCAGTCCCCAGTCCCCAATCCCCAGTCCCCAATTCAATACTTCCGTTCTTGTGGCTTAAACATGGTAATCGCGACTGGACGGTATTGAAGATCAATTCCTGCTGGCGAATAATAAGCCATTGTGTGCTTCAAGAAGTTGGTATCATCCCGTTCGGGGTAATCTTCGCGGAAGTGAGCACCGCGACTTTCCTGACGATTTAAGGCGGATTCTAGAATCATACGCCCTACTACCATCAGGCTGCGCAATTCCAAAGCTTCCACGATTTCTGTATTCCAACAACTGCCTTTGTCATCTAAATATATTTGCGAGTATTGCTGTTGTAATTCTTGTATTTTATGTAGACCTTCACGCATGATTTCTTCTGTGCGGAACACGCCGCAGTACTGAGTCATGTCATCTTGGAAGGCTTGGCGGACTTCGTTAATGCGGAGCTTTCCAGGCTGTTCTAGCAGAACCTGAATTTGTTGCTGAGCCTCGGTGATGTAGCGTTGCTCATCCAGATTTGGTAACTTGCGTTTTTGCACATATTGTGATACAAAAGCTCCCGTTCTGCGTCCATAAACCACACATTCCAACAAAGAATTACTACCGAGGCGATTTGCGCCATGTACGGAAACACAAGCAGTTTCCCCGGCGGCAAAGAAGCCATCAACCAGACCATCACCACTACTGCGGACTTGACCATCGGTATTCACTGGGATACCACCCATGCAATAGTGGATGGTAGGGCGTACTGGCATAGGTTGAGTCACTGCGTCAACACCCACTAAGCGATGTGCTTCCTCCCAACAGAAGGGGACGCGGCTCATAATTTTTTCTTTACCCATATGCCGCAGATCGAGATAAACAAACGAACCACCAGCACTACCATCGGAATGAACACCGCGACCTGCACGAATTTCGTAGGCGATCGCCCGTGAAGTAATATCACGCGGAGCAAGTTCCATGCGGCTGGGAGCGTATCTTGCCATAAAGCGTTCTCCCTCACTGTTAATCAAATAAGCCCCTTCTCCGCGCACTGCTTCTGAAATCAGCACCCCTACCGGATACAACCCTGTGGGATGAAATTGCACAAATTCCATGTCTTCTAAGGGCAACCCAGCCAAAGCAGTCATTGCCAGACCATCACCAGTGGAAGCATAATCATTAGACGTGGTGTTGTAAACACGACCATAGCCACCAGTCGCAAACATGATCGCCTTAGCGCGCACCACTTCAATATGCCCATCCTCGATGCGGTACATCACCAGACCTTTCGCCTGACCTTCTTCCAGAATCAGGCGCATCACGTACCACTCTTGATAAATTTGCACACCATATCGCCGCAAATTATTCACCAATTCGTGCAAAATGGCGTGACCAGTCTTATCAGCGGCGTAGCAAGTGCGGTTGTGAGAATGTCCGCCAAAAGCACGTTGAGCAATGCGACCATCGCTTAGACGGGAGAACAAAACGCCCATGTGTTCTAAGTCAATCACCACATCTGGCGCTTCACGCGTAAGAATTTCCACTGCATCTTGATCCGCCAAATAATCGGAACCCTTGACAGTGTCGAAAGCATGAGCTTCCCAAGTATCACTAGAATCAACATTTTTCAGAGATGCAGCCATCCCACCTTGCGCCGCCACCGAGTGGGAACGAATCGGGTGGGTTTTGGCAACCACAGCCACATTCAAACTGGGGTCAGTGCGGGCAATTTCTACTGCAGCGCGACACCCAGCCAACCCACCCCCGACAATAATCACATCATGTTCAAGCATAACTAGCCCCCGACTATAAAAAAGTTATAGCTGTTCTATTGTAAAGACGCGATAGATTTTATCTCTAAAAAAAAAATCCCCGCCAACAGACAGGGATGTTGTTTCAATTGTGGATTTTGGAGTAGGGAGTTGTTAGTTGTAGAGACGAGAGGTGGCGCGTCTGTACATTTGTTAGTTATTAGTTATTCTTTACCACTAACTATTAACCACTAACCAATAACGAGTCCTCTATCTAAAATCCCTTCAGCTAGTCGCTTGTACAGGTTGTTGCTGAGAAATATTACCAGGCATTGGTTCCATTTTTGTCCCTGCTTCTATGGGAGACACCTCAATGTGATTTAGCAAGGTGGTTACGAAGGCAAAAAGCAAGAAAGGCAAAGATAGTAGAACTACGAGTCCAACTGTAACTAAAGCATAAACTGGTCGTCTAGCACCCATCAGCGCCAAAGCTGACGCCAAGCTTATCGTAATGGTAATCAACCAAATAATGATTTGACCGTAGATATCCCCGAAGGTAAGGGTACAGACAAACCGATACTTTTCAATTTTATTCGTCATAATTTGCCTCTAGCATCTCCTTAGGTTCTACCTTAGAACCATGTTTGGATTTCCGACGATTTTTAAATATTTTTGAAACAATTGTAATATCACTTTACAATTGTTTCCGATTTTTTCTCTATCAACATGGCAATTTTACCTATAATTCATCAACTCTCAAACAGGTATAATAGAACGAAGGGTTATCAAATGAATAATCTTATCTTAATTATGAATGATGGCAATTATTTAAAAATTGCCATAGGTTGCCATAAATAGAGTTGCACCTTAGACAGACACGGTTTGAATGAAAATTATCTAATTGTCAGGTAGGCGATGCCCTTGGGAGTTGCGCTCGGTGCGATCGCTCACTTCTAGCTGTTTAATTTTCATCCGCAAATCAAAATCCTCACTACTAACAATTGTTTCTAAGTTAGCGATTCTTTGCTCTAACAGTTCTACTTTCTGCTCAGGCAAAGAGTTACTTTTTGATTTTTTGTCATCAGAACGCCACACAGCAGCTGTACCCACTGCTGCACCTGTCAGAGTTGCTAAAGGTAGAATTGGACCACTTTTCGTCACCGCTGAAAGCGGAATACAAATTGCTAGCATTCCCACAGCAATACCCCAAATTCTTGAGGTAGCAGCAACTCGTACATCTTGATGTTCTTCCAGGTCTTTTTTGAATCTTTTACCCATAACTTTATTTTAGCGCCATTATCTAATACCTTGGCATGAACTTCTACAAAAGTGCTTCCTACTATCGGGCTAAGTATATTTACTTTATTAATAAATAATTAAATAAGATTGCTGTATATTGATGAGTTGTTACACAATGGTTACTTAAGAAAATATCCATGACAACGACATCCAACATTTTTATTGCTGGCGCTAGTCGCGGCGTTGGTTTAGAAATTGCCAAGTGTTTGATCCAACAACAGCTAAAGGTAAAAGCACTTCTTAGAACACAAGCATCTCGTGCGGAACTAGAAGCAATAGGCATTAAGGTAGTTCTGGGAGACGCCTTAAATGTTGGGGATGTAGAACGTGCCATACTAACAAATGAACCGATTTATGCAGTTATAAGTACAATTGGTGGTTTACCCAAAGACGGTGAAAGAGCAGATTATATAGGTAATAAAAATCTTATTGATGCAGCAGTCAAAGCAGGAGTGCAAAAATTTATTCTTGTTTCTTCTATTGGTAGTGGAAACAGTGTTGTTGCTTTACCTCCCCAAGTTTTGCAAACATTAGGACCCGTTTTAGTAGAAAAGGAAAAAGCTGAACAGCACTTAATTAAAAGTGGGCTGACTTATACCATTATCCGTCCTGGTGGACTTGTGTCGGAACCCGCAACTGGAAATGGAGTTTTAACTGAAGAGCCACGCATTTCTGGTAGCATCCATCGTGCAGATGTTGCTCAGTTAGTTTGTCGATGTTTGAATTCTGATCGCGCCAACAATAAAGTTTTCTCAGCGGTAGATCGAAATATGCTGTTTGGGCAACCTGAGTTTGGGGAATTTAGCTTGGATTAGTTATTAGGAACTTGCAAATAAAAAAATATCCCAAATTTTCTTGTGGGATGGGTGTCCCCACCCGTCCTTTGTATTCAGGGCGGGCTTTCCTGCCATTGGTGTCAACTTAAGGCAGCAGTACCCCAAATAAGTTGGGATTGGTCAGCCGATTGTCGGTGTCGTTTACGTTCGGATTTGACCAATCCTAAAAGCTGAGGACGAGAAGTAAAGTAGGAGATGAGATCGCTGGCATCACCACGCAGCAAAGCACGAGCATAATGATACAAACGAAGAAAAACCATTTCCAAGGAAATGCGTTCAAGCGGTTGATTAAGGGCGATGGCAACATCAGCAGAAACTACAGTCAAAACAGCATAGAAGATCCAAGTGGCAAAAATTTGAATTTGGACACCATTACTCGCTCCAACCCAAAGGTAAGCTAAACCTAACAAGCGCTTGGTTAGCCCAAATGCATCTTCAATTCGCCATCTTCGGCGATATAAATCACAGACTTGTTGGGGACTTAAGACCGCCGGATCTAAAACATTGGTCAGATAATGGTACCAACTTTTGCCCCAAAGTACAGAAACTAACCGAACTTGATGCTGGCAAGGATTGGTATGATGCAACCCCATCTGAATGATTTCGTCACGGTAAAATGGTCCACTTGATAAACTACGCACAACACGATGAGCTGTTTTTTCTCGAAACCGCGTTACAAAAAATTTTTCTGTATTGGTGAACTCATCAAACCAAGCAAACTTAAAAAAACCTAAATCAAAAATTAACAGTCCACCTTTGGGTAAAGTTGCTAATAGTTGGTTGCAAAAAGTTTTCTCGTTCGCCTGAGCATCTTCGGTATACCAACTATTGACTAAACGGTGGCTAAATGCCTCAACCACCATCATCCTAATTCCACCTAATACTGTACCTTCGCCCTGCAAAGCTTTAAGTTTCTTTCGCAGTTCTTCGTTCCGTCGATGCATCCGCTATCGATATTGCTGTAAATTTCTCGTGTACTGCTTCCCATAAGGGGGGAATTGGCAGAACTCTTTGGCTTGTTCTTATCCTTTCAATGACTTGTTGCCATATTTGGGCAAACAACTCTACAGGCAGTGTCTGCAATCGTTTTGACAATGCTTGTGCGCTGACCTCTATTGGCTCGACCCACATCAATCCTTCTTCTGAAAGGATTCGGATAACTTCTGTGAGTCCTGCTATCTGACGATACACTAAACTCACTACCACTGCCATCATTACTGGCAATGTCAACACCCTTGCTCTTAATTTCTTTTCATCCTTTAGTTTCATTAAGTGCATTGGTGTAAACTTTTCTGGTTCCAGTAGTTTCCACAACTGCTGCTCTATTTCTTCACACGGTGGCGCTGGTACTTTTGTTTGTCTTCGCAGGTCTGGGTTTGTAAAGCTCTGTTTCCGTTTTTTCATAACGAGTAACCTGCTTGGCCCCTCACTTCGCTTTGCCACCTACCTTAGTTTATTTCTTGCTGGTCAATTTTCTTGAACTGCCATCAACGAGCGCTATTTTTACCGCGCTATTGATTGTTCTTTTTAACACTTAGCATGTCAGTTTTTCAGCCAGTTGCAGCGAAGCGGTGAGCAGCGCGTTGCGGGGGTTCCCCCCGTTGTAGCGACTGCGAACCCGAAGGGTGACTGCTCGCTTTGTATGTTTGGGGAGTACACCCATAATCTTTGTAGCGAGCGCTCAGCAACTGGCACCGCGGGGAGTCCTGAGGGGGCGAGGCAACGCCCCCTCGCGCAACTCGGTCTCACACGAAAAGTCTTTGCCTATGCGATTGCGCGGAGCGCACTGCCCCGAATCGCAATCGCTTGTTCCTTAAGTTGACACCAATGGCAGGATGCCCACCCCACTGTTAGGGATAATTTATTTCTTAAAATGAAAATTTCACCTAGCCGACTGTGACTTTACCCGGTTCAGTCTCTCGTTCTTTAAGGCGGCGAGGGGATCGCTTACAGACGTAATTGCTTGGGGGCGGAATTGTAGTGAGGGGTTTTGCAGCACTTTCAGGGCTTTTTCCAAGTCTGTGACAACTGTGTCCAATTCTTTTGTAGATACCTGGTTAAGATTTTCCTGCAAACTTAAGCTGATATCACCCAAGGCATATGCTGCACTGTAGCGAACTGTTTCATCTGTGTCTTGCAAACGGGCAACTAAAGCAGGTACTGCAGGTACTGCTGCTTTGCCGATACTCCCTAAAGCAGAACCAGCGTTCTGGCGCATCAAAGGATCTTCATCCTGTAACTTTTTGATTAAGGCAGGTACAGCAGATGCAGCGTCTTTTCCCATAGCGCGTAAAGCATGGGCTGCACTGTAGCGTTCCCATTTCTTCTCGCTGTCTAAAGTAGCAATATAGTGAGGAACGTAGGCTTGTTTACCAATTTTCTCGATCGCTTGGACTGCATGAGAACGAACGGTAGGATCTTTGTCATCTATTGCTCGTACTAGGGGGACTGCAGCTTGGGCCGCGGCTGGTCCAATTTTACCGAGAATCATTGCAGCACTAGCACGCACTTGGGCATCGCTATCCTGTAAAGCTGTAATTAAGGCGGGGACGGCTGGTTTACCCACAGTTGCTAAATAATCTATTGCAGCAGAACGCTGTTGAGGGTTCTTTAATCGTTGAATATAAGAACTAATTTGTGTTTCAGTCTGTGGTTGTGCCCAAGTCGTATTTATCACTAGTAAAGGTGATGAAAGACAGACTAAGGCGATCGCTATTGGGGATGCAAGGACATTGAAGCGCAGTTTCTGGGTATATCTAGTCACAGGCATGATTCTAGAAATTTATTGAAAAAACCTTATAGATATATCAACTTCAAACTCGCGATATAAGAATTGTGCATCTAGTCTCAATCCCTTGACCGCGAAATCTAAAGTATAAAGGATTTTTAACCCATAGCCTTGTTTTTTGTCCACATACAGCCATGCCAGATAGGACGTACACCTAAAATAACGCGGGAGGCAGGTAGCCCCGAAGTACCTCTGTCAAGAAATTAAATGAATTGACAGAGGTACGTCATTTATGTCGGGGTGGAATGCCCTTCGGGTTCACCAGTCCCCTACGGCGGGAAACCCGCCTACAGGGCTGGGTTCACCAACACGTCCTGATTTATCAAACGTGTAAAAAAGGTGGGAATTGCAGCGCGATTAGGTGCAATAATATAAATCAGTGGTGATAAGATACCACATTGTTTTTGTCCAAAATCCACGGTTGAAAGTACTGGGATATTTTTGATTGGACAAATAATCAGGGAAGTTTTCATGTGGGAGGTAATACTCCAAGGACGGAGTCGTTCTGGTGGTTGGCATGAAAGCGTTGACCTAAACTGCGAGACAAGTAATGCAGCTAAGAGCACGTGTCCTGGTTGCCCGGAGCGAGCAGTTCAACCCATAGCTGGAAAACGTTAACCAGATAGCTGTTTTGTACAAACAAAATCGGGCGAAAAGTTAAGGCGCTCTTTCCAGCCAAAATCTCCGAACTTCTAGTTCGGAGAGTGGCTCAAATTATGCTTTTTATATAAACGACCAAGCCTGCATCGAGCGATCGCCTAAGGTTGGTGAGTTCATAAGTAAAATCTCGCGATTCTGACTTTACCCCACCCCGGTTTTGTCTTGCGCCAAAACCTCCCCTCCCCTTGCCAAGGGGAGGGGATTAAGGGGTGGGGTAAATCAACGTGGAATCAAGGCTTAAACGTGATTGTTGACAGGTATGGCATCTGGTCTCCCCGGATATAGGACGGGCAAGATGCCCATCCCACAAGAATCTAGAACTGTATTCTATTCAAATAATATGTTCTTCACCGAGAATATGCTGTATATAAAAGTATAAGATTTTACTTTTTTGCACTCCCAGCAGGAGTAGTCTCCAAACTATTGGCATTGGATGCATTAGAAATGAGGGTAACATGACCTTTGCCGTCGAACACCCAACCTGTAGCAGGCACAATTTTCACAACGTTACTCTTAGAGGGTGGTTTAGCAGCGCTTCCTTGTGAACGTTGTTGCTATGTTGTAATAGCTGACAATCGAGTGTCTAACCAGAGGACATCAGTGCTGAGGGGTTCGTAGGGGTTGGGAGGCAAACCACCGCGTCCGGTGATCGTAAATTTGCTTTTATCTGTGTCAGAATCTGTGGCAGCAATGGCAGCACAGCCAGTGTTTGCTATGAACTTTGATGTATCTGGTAACACTATGGGGAGTTCGACTAATCCCAGGCTTTGGTCAGCATCCGGTGTATTGATAGTGACCTGACCACTTAAATTTGGGTTGGTTAGGGAAAATGCTGTGATGTCGTTGGTTGGTAAGTCTTGCGGGTTGAGTTGATTTGGGTTATTAGTTCCCAACTCGCGCACCAAGTCTTCCCGATTACGCTGAGTAAAGTTAAAAATGCCTAATGAGTTGATATTGATTTTCCCACCACTGCCATTGAAAGCATTGGCGGTAATGTCGCTGTTTTCATTTGGAGCGCTGACGATAAAGCCCGACGGAGCGTTGATAGTAATGTTACCGCCATTACCACCAAGCTTGTCAGTACCCGCAGTGGCAGAGATGAGACTTCCACGGCGCAGCAGCAGTAAGTCTCCGACTCGCAGATTGATATTACCACCATTACCTGATGCTGATTCAGCGCTGAAGCTCGCTCTGTTGTCCAAACGAATTTGGGGTGCGGTCACTTCAATGTTACCTGCATCCCCTCGTCCAAGGGTGTCGGCACCAAGGTAAGCGTTATTGGTTAAAGACAGAGAATCAGCCGTAATTTGTATGTTTCCACCCTTTCCTTCTCCATTCGAGCCTACTGACGTGGAAGCAGAACTGCGATCAAAAGAGACATTACCACGGACATCAATTATCACATTTCCTGAATCCCCTCGTCCAAAGGTGTCGGCAAAAAGTGAAGAGCCATTGGTTAAAGACAGAGAATCAGCCCTAATTTGTATGTTTCCACCTTTTCCTTCTGCATCGGAGCCTACTGAGGTGGAAGCAGAACTGCGATCAAAAGAGACATTACCACGGACATCAATTATCACATTCCCTGCATCCCCTCGTCCAAAAGTGCTGGCAAAAACTGAAGCGTTATTGGTTAAAGACAGAGAATCAGCCCTAATTTGTATGTTTCCACCTTTTCCTTCTCCATCGGAGCCTACTGAGGTGGAAGCAAAGCTGCGATCAAAAGAGACATTACCACGGGCATCAATTATCACATTCCCTGCATCCCCTTTTCCATTACTGCTGGTAAAAAGTGTAGCGCCAGCAGCGCCACTGGTTAAAGACAGAGAATCAGCCCTAATTTGTATGTTTCCACCTTTTCCTTCTGCATCGGAGTCTACTGAGGTGAAAGCATTGCCGCCATTAAAAGAGACATTACCACGGGCATCAATTATCACATTCCCTGCATCCCCTTTTCCATTACTGCTGGTAAAAAGTGTAGCGCCAGCAGCGCCACTGGTTAAAGACAGAGAATCAGCCCTAATTTGTATGTTTCCAGCATTACCATTTGCGCCTGGATAGACTGAAGTGAATAACGTCGTTCCATAAGTGCCTTCTGAACCATCAAGCTGAATCGATTCAATAGCCGTGACTTCCAAGGTTCCTCCTGACTGAAACCCCAAACCCAAATTACTCGCTTCAATCCGAGACCCTTGTTTGAGAGTGATTTGTCTGCCTTGTACACGGACATTTCCACCCCCGATTCCACTGGCATCTACAGTTGCCCCTTGTAAAAGTTGGATATCGCGAAAGTTTTGCACACCGCCATAATCCAAAGTCCACCCGTTCGCCACCGGCACAAGACCGACCAAACTGTCTGACCCCACACTGCCCAATTCAATCCGCCCGCCTGTACTTTTTAGCGTTCCACCCAAGAATTCTAAATCACCACCAACCAATCCCAGCGTTTGATTCGCTCCTAACCGCAGGGCCTTTGGTGTATCAATCAAATCAGTTTTTCTTAACCTTCTGCCTTGACCATCGCCTTGTACTTCAATCTTTCCTGGATTCTGTCCAAATTGCAGACCCAATGGAACAGTTATAGTCAGCAATGGTGTTGTTTGGGTACCGTCTGTCCTAAACTCAAAACCATCAGCAAATTTCAAACTACTAGCGGTACTTGCAAAGAAAGACCCGCCAATCTCCAACCGCGCATTTGGTCCAAAGACAATTCCATTGGGATTAATCAAAAACAGGTTAGCCGTACCTAGGGTGCGAATCAACCCATCAATATTAGATATTGACCTACCCGTCACGCGACTAATGATATTCTGAATGTCAACCGTATTATTAAAGAAAGCTTGGCTACCAGTGCGAACAGAAAACTCTTGGAAGCTGTGGAATAAGTTCGCTCCTGCTTGCGTTCCACCAGTGATATTGAAGGTGTTGCCATTGATGTTGACGATGGAATTATTGGGGAGAGTGGCATCCGGTGTAATTTGAGCCAGAACACAATTTGCACTCAAAGTATATACACCAGCGATTACCCAGAGGGCAGTGGCTTTGCCAATCGCAATTCCTAATAAAGCGTCCGAACGAGTAGCCATTTTGGACATTGCACCCCTCCAGACAGCAATAGCTAACCAGTGTCTAGTAAACCATAATTATTGGTTTGATTTTTATGATCAACTGCTGCTGTATGTCTAAAATTAATAAAAGTTTGTAATAAGGGACTTCCAAATTAAAAAATATCCAACTTTTTCTTGTGGGATGGGCTTCTAGCCCGTCCTATTAACTGGGCGGGCGGGGACGCCCACCCCACAAGATGGATAAATAGCTCACTCGCCAGAAATTTGGCAAAACACAGTCCTTTTGCGTGGTCCATCTAACTCAAAAAACAATACAGATTGATAAGTTCCCAAAGCTAATTTTCCATCCACTATAGGAATGACTTCACTTGTACTTAAAGTCATTGCCATTAAGTGAGAATGGGCATTCATTGGTTCATCTGGTGGAATATTTTCTCTTAAGTGCAAGTCATTGTGTAAATAGCGATCTGATTCCGGTGCTAATTTCTGCAAATAGGCTTTGATATCTTCTAACAATCTTTCTTCATATTCATTGATAGCTAATGCTGTAGTTGTATGGCGAGAAAAAACTAAAACTTGACCATTGATAATTGAGGTTAACGCTATCAAGTCTTGGATTTGGGGTGTTAGATTATAAATATTAATTGTTGGTTGTGTTTCGATTTCAATTAATTTATTAATGATTGGCATATTGTCAATTTTGTGTTTTTTATTTAGAAAGTTGTAGCGTGGGTATTTCAAAAGACTCAGATTCCCGACTCCTTGAAGAAGTCGGGAATCTTGTTGTTCATTACACTGCGTTAACCCACCTTACAAATTATCCCTTGCAAACCGCGCACTAATCGCTCAATTCCTTCTTTTGCTGTCTCTTTTTGTAGCGCACCGTAAGCGACGCGCAAATAGCATCCGTCATCCATCCCAAAGGTAGTCCCTGGAATCACCGCTACTTGATGTTCGCGAATGAGCCGTTCGACGAGATCAAAGGAATCCAATTGAGTATGAACTTTAAGGAAAAAATAGAAAGCGCCATCAGCAGGGGCAATGGTACATAAGTCTTGTAAGCTCTTGAGGGAGTCAAGTACGACTTGCCTGACTTGGGCGATCGCCCCAATATGATTCTTCAAATAGTCCTCTTTTGCCTGCAACGCTCCCAAAGCCGCATACTGAGAAATCACAGGCGGACAAATCACAATTGTATCTTGAACTTTTTTGACAGCGACAAGCAGGTGTTTGGGAATCACCATGTAGCCAATACGCCAGCTAGCAAAACCATAAGCTTTGGAAAGGCTAAACAGGGAAATAGTATACTCGCTACTTCCAGCGAATGCACCCGGAGAAACGTGTTTCACCCCGTCATAGGTAAAGTATTCATAAGCTTCATCGCTGATATGGTAGATACCGCGATCGCGACAAATTTGATTCACTTGGCGCAAAGCCTCTTGTGAATACACAGCCCCAGTAGGATTATTAGGGGAAATCGTCACAACTGCTCGTGTTTTTGGGGTGATAGCAGAGGCGATCGCCTCTGGGCGTAGCTGGTAATTTTCATCACATTTCACCAACACCGGATAGCAACCCGCAATTGTAATTGCCATTTCATGATTGAAATAGTAAGGCGTATTGAGAAGAACTTCATCCCCCACGGAAGTGATAGCGAGAATAGCGTTCATAAACGCCATATTGCTACCCGCTGTGACAACGATACAGTTTTCCTCATTGATTTCAATACCGTTGAAGGCTTGCAATTTTGCTGCTAGTGCAGTTCGCAATAAAGGAATTCCCTCAACATCTTTGTATAAATTATGAGTTGGTTCGGCAAGGAATTTCGCTAAAAATTCTATGGCTTCGGGCGGTGGACTATAGGAAACAACGCCTTGTCCAAGAGAAATGGTTCCGGGACAGCTTTTAATCAATTCCCCAACGACAGGAATAATAGGCGACTGTACCGCCGTCATGCGAGAGATGAGAGATTCCATGCAATGTCACAAGCTAAATTCAATTTTCTGCTCTGAAAAACTTATCTAAACCTAGTCAAACTGGATTTAGTGTTTTCTTCCCGCTTCAACCAAGGGAGTCGGCTCCACGCCAGTCGCACGCCACTTGCTTCAACGGGGGGAACCCCCGCAACGCAGTGGCTCCTCAACGGGGGGAACCCCCCTTCGGGTTCGCAGTCCCCTACGGCGGGAAACCCGCCTGCAGGGCTGTCTCACCGCACGGCGCTGGCTCTTCTTGTCAACGGGCGTAAATTCCGCTCAAGCCAAGCGTATTTTATCTGGTGGGGCATTTTCAAGATTGATGGATGCATTTTCATCACGATCTTGAGAATGCCCACATTTTTTGCAATGAAATACACGGTCAGAAAGCTTCATGTCTTGAATATGTCCACAACGAGAACAAGTTTTAGAACTAGGATACCAACGGTCTACAAGTTCTACTTTTGTTCCATAATGAGCCTGCTTGTAAACAAGCTGACGACGTATTTCATAAAAACAGTTATTACTAACCGCCGCAGCCAGTTTACAATTTGCAATCATGCCGGATATTGCAAGGTCTTCTATCCGAATGTTGTATGCTTTACGACTCAAATCAGTAGTCATCTTCTGCGTTACATCTTGACGAATATTAGATATGCGTAAGTGCTGACGAGACAATCTGACGTAGTATTTTTTAGCTTTGTTAGAGGCTAGAACTTGAAGTTTTTTATTACCTAAAACTTTGTTACGATGACGCCACTGGAGCTTACCAAGCTTGGTTTTCGCCTTTTTTGTGGTAATGGGCATATCGTACTTACTGCCATCACTAACAGTCGCTAAGCATTTGACTCCCAAATCTACTCCTACTCTTTGAATAGGGTGAATAATGGCAGGTATCTTCTGTGCACCTAAGACTAAAGAAATGAACCACTTATCCGCAGTCCTCGAAACTGTGAAAGTTTGAGAACTACAGATAAAATTGATTCGTTCTTTAAGTCTAAATGTTTTTCATCCTGGGAGTTTGATGTCTTTCCCGGCAAGAATTGTCACTCGATTAGTGAATGTTGAGGTGGTTTACCTTTTTCTGGATATACCCCTGCTGTTTTGTAAACAGTGAAAGAATCTCCTCTCTTGTTCGACTTTTTCTTTGGGAATTCTGCTAATCCTTCTCTCCACCGACAAACAGCGTTTTTCAAGTCAAGAAATGCAGACTGATAAATAGTTGACGGATATTTTTTCATCCAACTATTTTCAGGCTTTTGCATCGTGGCTTGAGTAAACACTTTCGGGAATTGCATCTATTCGTTTAGAGTCGCTAGCCTTTACTCCTGTAAATTGCCAGCTAGCAACCAATAAGTCTAAACCAAAGTTGTAGACTAATCTTTTAAATCCAGCCATGCCGCGCATTTGAGAGATTTCTTTGTTATTTAGTTTTAACTCTCGTTTTATTGCGTACATAGCTAAGATTATTCAAAATTACTCAATTCTACCAGACTCTCAAAAGTTCATCTCATAGAAACTCATGCCACTTAGAGTAGCCTAGAATGCAATATATAGCGCTTCTCATTTGGATGCAGATTTTGACCCCACGCCTTACGCCTCCAGGAAAAAAGCTATTCCTTATCTTCCTCCCGTTTACGCGGGGATAGAGGGGGGTGCGAGGAGGCGAGAAAATACTCCCCCTCTCCGCAAGCAGAGAGGGGGCTGGGGGGTGAGGTTCCAACTGTATTGCAACAAAAACAGAACCACTATATATGATTGTTTTTTAACTCTTCACTTCTGATGAATACTATTACCCTCAACCTCAAACCTGTAATTGAATTAACCGATGAGCAATTTTATCAACTTTGTCAGAAGAATCCTGATATAAAATTTGAACGAAATGCTAAGGGAGAACTTCTTATCATGTCCCCAACAGGAGGAGAAACAGGAAACCACAACTCAGAAATTAATGCTGATTTTGTGATTTGGAATCGTCAAACTAAGCTAGGGAAAGTCTTTGATTCTTCAACTGGCTTTCAACTCCCTAATGGCGCTGATCGTTCTCCAGATGTCGCGTGGATAAAACAAGAAAGATGGGATGCACTAACACCTGAACAAAAAGAGAAATTTCCTCCAATCGCCCCAGATTTTGTTTTAGAGTTAATGTCACCTTCTGATGATTTACAAAAAGTACAAGAAAAAATGCAAGAATACATGGAGAATCAAGTTAAACTCGGCTGGTTGATTGATAGAAAAACCCGTCGAGTAGAAATATATCGATTGGGCAAAGAACTAGAAGTTTTGGAATCACCAACAGAATTATCGGGTGAAGATGTCTTGCCTGGTTTTATCCTCAATTTGCAAACTGTCTTTTAAAATTAGTAAGAATAAAAACTCAACATCAAGCCTCTTATACCAATTTTCCATAAAAATGCTCTTACAAAATGAGGCGGAGCCTCCCTAACTCCTTCCCAGGCTCAGCTTGGGAACAAGAAGTTGGATGCTCTGCATCCTTAAAATCCAGAGGTTTTATAGACTGAGGGAAGATTAAGTGCAAGTTTACAAAGAATTGGTATTACAAAAGTCAAGAGTAATGAAAATTAAACGACAGATGTAGGCGTTAGCCGTGCCGTAGGCTACACAGATGCACACAGATGATTTATCTGTGTTAATCTGTGTGCATCTGTGGTTCTAAATATTCTTATGTTCTTTTTATAAAAAGTTTCATGAGTACGAAAGCAAGGTATACACCCCTGTACTCAGCAATTTTTACGCCGACAATGGCGGTGGAAATTTTATATCAGAATTGAATTGCTCAATATTTGCTGAACGATGAATCGGCAAAACATATTCTAGATTTTCATGGGGACGGGGAATAATGTGATGAGAAAGCACCTCACCACCATTCACTCGCAGTATCGCGTCCAATCCTGCGGCTACAGCAACATTAACCTCACCCACTACCCCCCGAATCAGCACAGTAATTCGCCCTAAATCAGTATTTTCATACCCGACAAGGGTAATGCGAGCAGCTTTACACATAGCGTCCCCCGCTTCTACTGCTGCGGGAACACCATAAACTTCAATCATGCCAAGTGCCAATGTCATGCTTGCCTACTCTAAACACTTGCTACGGCTCTTGGAGACTCTACACGCTCCCGTTCTGCTGTAATTATCATTTTGACTTTACCACTAAGTAAGTTGGCACAATTAAATCGAACTATGTAACGTTTTGTAAGGGTAAAGGGAAAAGGGTAAAGGTTTTCCCCTTTTTCCCTGCGCCTTTACCCATTGCAATATAGTTATGTTTATTTACGCCCATCTACTTAGGAGCAAGAGTCACTCCTCGTCGTTGAGGTTGTTCAGGCTGGATTCTTTGGAAAAAAGACGGGGTTTTAACACGATTGGGTAGATTCATCTGCTTTTTCATCATGAAATTATGTTAATAACTCATTCAAATTGTGATGATTAGAGCCTTGCCTGAATCCAGTTTAGCTTTTCCTTATTCAAATATTGACAAAATCTATTGATTATGCATTAAATGCCTTGAAAAGGCTTAATCCAGCCAAGTTGCATGGCTGTATCGAGGAAAAATGCTGCCAATCCAAACCACAAAATACTCTCGACTCCCAGAACCACAAAAGGCAAAACATTTTTAGAATAGGACAGCCCAACTTCCACCTGCGTCAAACCTCGCACTAAGCCAAATGCTAAGACTCCGCCAGCTTTCAATTGAGGATTTTTATCTGCGCGGATGATATAGCGGTAGGTAACGCCAAAGAGCAAACCACAGAAACAGACAATTCCAACACTTACTAACGATTGCACATTGAACGGATCGGTGGCTAGACTGCGTAATTGCTCAAAATTTGTTGCTAGCACGAGATTATTTACCAAAGTAGTCAGAAAAAAGGCTAGCGTCAGGCAGAAACCCGCTAAGAACGCAGCTTTGAGGGATTCAATGCGTTCTGCCATGAGTTGATGATCGAAAATCTTGTTCACAGCCAAACTTTAGTTCAGAGCGTGGTTCTAGTATTATTGATATTAGAGACGTTTGCTAAATAAGTTTAAAACTATCACTATGGACATTTTGACACTAGGTTGGGTTTCTTTATTAGTTGTTTTCACTTGGTCAATTTCAATGGTAGTTTGGGGTCGCAACGGGCTGTAAGAGAATCGTGGAAAGTCCATTCCTGGGTATTTTAGTTTTAGTTGCTGCGGTACTGCTTGTCGCAGTCACAGGAGGTGTTGGTTATTTGACGCTGGCAGATTGGCGCGATCGCCGTCTGCGAGAACAAGAAAAACGCGAAACACGAAGCACCACTCCTAAGAACACTGCTTCTAAGAAGACTGATTCTAAGAACGCTGCTGCTAAGAACACTGCTAAGAAGCGCAAATAATTGCTTTTTTATCTCGCGCAAAGGCGCAAAGTTTAACACGCGTCTTTGCGTGTTTGCGTGTTTGTGCTTGGTTTCTCTGCCACATGGAAAAAGTGCAGAGAGTGTTTGTAGTATAATTGTTTTGTAAGACTACAAGGTAAGACTGATAGTCAAAATCACAATTGCCTTAGAAGAAGACGTTCTGCAGTTTATAGATCAGCCAAGGCGATAGCTTCGCTGCTGCCTAAGCGCAAAGCGCACGCTACGCGAACGGCAGATCGCAGTGGCTATATGAATGTGCTGCTGACACAACACTGGTGTAGGATTTTGGAAGCAGAAATGATTGCAGCCCTCAAGCAGGATGGTGAAGACTCAGAGTATCAGCCTAAAATTGCTGCTTGGGATAGTGTTGCTAGAGATGCCATTAATGGGTTTATGGTTTAAAGCTATCAAGGAATTATAAAAAAAAATTAGAATCAGGCGATCGCCGTCTGCGAGACGAAGAAAAACGCGAATCACGACGCACCACTCCTAAGAACCCTGCTAAACCTAAAAGAAAAAATAATTTTTCTTGAAATCTCAAAGCAAAGGCGCAAAGACGCAAGGAAACAGTTTGCGTCTTTGCGCGAGATATTATCTTGCCATTTCATTACAAAGGTGATTAATGTTGCTTTGCGTTGTCTTCGTGTCGGAGTATTCTTCGCCCAGTGCTTTCCAGCAAATCTGTAGCACTTGTTTTAGCAACGATTTTACTTTGCCGTAGTAACCTATCTCATTTGTCATATATTTCGGCATACGCCTCAGGTGAGGCTCTAGATGACGCTAAATATATTAGTTATCTAAAGACCAAATTTTAAGGTTTTGATATTGAATTGATTTACCACTTATACCGTCTTTTGCTATTAAAAGCACATTTCCCTTATTTATGAACTCTGAAACATCAAAGGTTTCAATGTACATATCATTTATAAAAAAAGTAGCTTTGTTTTTATTTACAGTTAAACGTAATTTATTTGAGCCATTGTCTGAAACATTAAAATTAGGTAATTTCCCTTCTAAATCTCTATTGATTAAGTCATCTGATCTGACTGATATGAAATTCCATTTTTTTTCCTTTGAACTAATCCATACATCAAACGATCGTCCTTGGGGAGCGTTAAGATTATTACTTGGATTTTTTGCATGAAACGCAAAACCATAAGTCCAATTATCCATTGCACCATCATAGGGGTTATGGAATTGGGCTTCAACAATAAAATCGTGAAGGTTTACATTTGTATATTCAACTCGTACTACGCCTTTCTCATACTTTCCTATATCCCCCTTATCCTTAGACTTAACAAGTGCGGCTGTTTGTGTAAGCGCCCTATCCTCGGCTAATTGAGGTGGCTGATTTGGCTTCTTTTTGAGAGTCGGGGTTAGTTGCTCTGGAATACCTGCTAACCGAATTGCAGCACAACCAAATTTGTAGGCAAATTCCACCGGACGCCCGGATGCCAAAGCATCGTAAAAACTTACAGCAAATTCAATTGCAGATCTATCTCCGATAGCCTTTTTCATGCCAATCACATAGGTAACGTGTTGGGTAATCGCCTCTGCTTGCACCTCTGAGTAACAGCCGTTAAGAACAACACACTCAACTTGATCTGCAAATAACTCAAATAGTCCCGCTAGGGCTTCTCCATCGACTAGCTTTGCCTGCCCAGTTTCATCCTCAAATACTAGACCTTCGTCTTCCGCCCCATGTCCCGAAAAATGAACAATAGAAGGATTGATATCCAGCATTGCCCGTTGGATGTCCCTCGGTCGCACTGCCCACTTCTGCTCTAAGACAAATTGCTCGCGGTGTTTAGCTCGCTGCAATCCAGCATCAATTTCACGCACCTCCTCATCCAAACGTAGCGGTGTTGTGCCTTTAGGATTTGCTGCCAAAATTAGGATTGTTTGCACCACTTACTCAACTCCAGTTACATAAATTGATAAAGTTTCCTCACGCAACTCACTTCACTACTAGCAGCAAAGTTGTTTAACCCGATTTGGTGGTAGCTTCTTCCGTCTCTGCCTTAACATCTAGAGAAATTTCGTTGGTTTCCAGCCATTGCTGGATTAATTCGACTACTACCTGATTCATCTTTTTACCTTGCATAACACAAGTGGCATGGAACCGCTTTTTTAAAGCGTCCGAAATGTTAATGTGCATTTCTCTATTTGTTTTGGCATTCATGTAATTGATTTTGACATGGATAAAGCTACAAAAGTAAAAATGGCATTTCCGAAAAATGTTATTTAGGAGTGACACTCTCCTCTTGAAGAGTAATGCTTCCTGTCTCCGGGTTTTAATGTATCCAGAAATCTTTGAAACGTTCAGAGGACAACTTGGTGTAGCGAGCAAATTTTGTAATGTTCAGAGCTTCTAGCCCATAGGGAGTAAAAGAGGGTATTGAATGGGGATTTGGTATTATTTTTCACTTACAAAAAAGCTTGCCTTAGGATAAACCTTTAGCAAGCTTATATATGAGCTACTAGAGTAATTTCGGATTACTCAATCCAAAATTCCTACAGTTGCTTCACTTCAGAAACCAACTTCGCCACCATATCCTTAGCGCTACCAAAGAGCATCGTGGTTTTATTCTTGTAGAACAACTCATTATCTACACCAGCAAAACCCGTACTCATACCGCGCTTAATCACAATTGTCTGCTTTGCCTTATCCACTTCCAAGATAGGCATACCATAAATCGGGCTATTTGCATCGCTACGCGCTGCGGGATTCACCACATCATTTGCCCCAATCACCAAAGCCACATCTGTCTGATCAAATTGGGGATTGATATCATCCATATCATGCAGTTGCTCGTAAGGCACATTCGCTTCAGCCAGCAACACGTTCATATGCCCAGGCATTCTACCAGCAACGGGGTGAATAGCATATTTCACATCAACGCCCATGCGTTCGAGCTGATCTGCCAACTCGCGTACGCTATGCTGCGCCTGCGCCACCGCCATCCCGTAACCAGGAACAATCACCACGGAACGGGCATAACCCAACATCATCGCGCCTTCTTCTGGATCGATGCTGCGGACGGTTTGATCGATTGTCCCACCAGCAGCAGCACCACCACCAGACGCACCAGATGAGCCAAAAGCACTGAACAGCACACTGAATAAAGAGCGGTTCATCGCCTTACACATAATCTCAGTAAGGATTAAACCAGATGCCCCCACCAAAGCACCAGCGATGATCAACATATTGTTCATCACCACAAAACCAGCAGCAGCAGCGGCTATACCTGACAACGAGTTCAACAGCGAAATCACCACAGGCATATCACCGCCGCCAATGGGGATCACAAACATGACACCCAGCAGCAACGAGACAGCAACGACTGCCAAGAACACGGGTAGGCTGTTCGGTGTGATGATTAAATAGGCACTGCCTGCCAGATATGCAATCAGGAGAAAGGCGTTGATTGGTTGTTGGAAAGGAAATGTAATCGGGGAACCGCTGATTAAACCTTGCAACTTGGCAAAGGCAAGCATACTACCTGTGAAGGTGACACCACCAATCAACACATCCAACAGCATCGAGATGTTGACATCAAGGGGTATTGCTTCACCATTTCCCAGCAAGCGCCAGAATTCAGCAACGGCGACGAGTGCGGAAGCTGCACCACCCAAACCGTTGAGCAAACCCACCATTTGGGGCATTTCAGTCATTTGGACTTTGTAGGCGGCGATCGCCCCAATCAAAGATCCAATTGCCAACCCCACCAAAATCATCTCGTAGTTCAACACGTGCTGATCCAGCAGTGTTGCCACAATTGCTAACAGCATCCCTACAGCTGCGACAACGTTACCTTGTCTTGCTGTTGCGGGTGAACCTAGCTTTTTCAAACCCAGAATGAATAAGGATGCAGCGACTAAGTACGTCAGCTGAATTCCAGTTGGTATAAAGTCGCTCACGCCTTAATCTCCTTTTTCTTGAACATTTGCAGCATTCTGTCTGTGACTAGGAAACCAGCCACGACGTTGACTGTTGCTAGTACCACGGCAATCAAACCTAAAATGACTGAGAGATTTGTCTCTCTAGCACCAGAAGCCACTATTGCCCCGAGTACGGCAATCCCAGAAATCGCGTTGGAACCTGACATTAAGGGGGTGTGGAGCGTTGGTGGGACTTTGTTGATGACTTCAAAACCGATAAAGGATGCCAAAACAAACACAAATAAAGCGGCAATTAATGCTTCTGTCATCGATAAAAAAACTCCTTTTGGTCATTGCTAATTGGCTTGTAGTAAGCACTTTAGCCCTTAGTACAAACCTGTTACCCTGCCACGCCGCTCAAAGCTTGTACGGCATCCTTCACCCGCTGGTTGCGAATTTCGCCACCGTGGGTAATGCAAGCGGCGTCGATGATGTCGTCGGCAAAGTTCACTTGCAACGCTTTGTCTTTAATCAAAAGCTGCATCAACGATGTCACGTTCTTGGAATACAATTGGCTGGCGTGGACTGGCATCGATGATGGTAAGTTGATAGGACCAATGATGGTGACGCCGTTCCACACAATATCCTTGCCGGGATCGGTACAGGCGCAGTTCCCACCTTGTTCAGCGGCGAGATCCACAATCACCGAACCTGGTTTCATTTGTGCCACCATCTCTTCAGTTACCAAAAGTGGTGCTTTTCTACCAGGAACTTGGGCGGTGGTGATCACGACATCAGCATTTTTTACGTGTTCGGTTACCACTTCCTGAGTGCGCTGTTTGCTCGCCTCAGAAATTTCTTTGGCGTAGCCTCCGGCGGCGACGGTTTCTTCCTCTAATTTGACTTCGACAAATTTTGCCCCTAAACTTTGGACTTCTTCTTTGACAGCGGGGCGAATATCAAAGGCTTCTACGATCGCTCCCAAGCGTCTGGCGGTGGCGATCGCTTGCAAGCCAGCCACACCAGCGCCCATGATAAACACTTTCGCTGGAGCTATTGTCCCAGCCGCTGTTGTCAACATGGGGAAATATTTTGGTAATGCTGCTGCACCAATCAATACTGCTTTGTAACCTGCTATTGATGCTTGCGAAGATAACGCATCCATGCTTTGCGCCCGAGTCGTACGCGGGATCATCTCCATACTCAGAGCAGTTACCTTGCGTTCTGCTAGTTGCTGCGCTACAAATGGATTCCCCAAAGGATTGAGAAAGCTAATGAGCACAGCCCCATCATGAAGCAAGTCAATTTCTGAGCGTCCATCTTCTCGTTCTTGGGGTGTTCCAACCTTAAGCAGAATATCTGCTTCACTCCATAATGTATTAGTATCCGCGATAACTTTAGCTCCTGCTGCCTCATAAGCAGCATCAGAAAAGAAAGCTCGCTCACCTGCACCACTCTCTACCCACACTTCCAAACCTTGTTTTACCAATCGGGCAACGGTGTCAGGAATCAAGGCAACTCGACGCTCACAAACTTCAATTTCTTTGGCAACTGCTATTCTCATGCAATCTCCTTAAGATTAAGTACCTATTTTCTCCAAGCTGTGAAATTTTTCAGGGTGAGGCAAGTACACGTATAGTGCCAGCAGCTATTAGCAGTTGGTTTGCCTGCACTAGACTTAACCTTTGTCATACTTTACAATTACCTACCCAAAGCCTCAATTTTTTTCTCGCAGGATTTAAAGATTCCCATGTATTTGTATGCAAAGGCTATCTATTGCACATCCTATGTCAATCCCCAAATTTTCCTTCTTTGTCTTTAACTTCTTTTAGGTATTGAAAAATTTGGTTCCGATTTTTTTACATTCTGCAATATTGATAAAGTTCTCAAAAGCTCTCCCCAAATAATCTTAATAAATCCTGCTTTGAGTACAACTTATTTTAGCCAATTTAGTCCAACTTCACTACTCATGTCACTATTACATTACTCAATTTTTATAACAAATGTCTTAAATTTAGATACAGTTATACATATTTAGCAACACAATCAAACCTCAACGTGTTTTCATTGAGTTTAAATCAAGAAATCCTTAAAAAACAAATTTTAATGTATAAAAATATACTTTAAATTAAAGTATGTTATGTAAATATACTTAAAAAGGCACTTTTATTGGCATTTTACGTCCAATACCAATATCTAAATTTCTAGTAGTAAAGTTTAGTTACGAACCTTTAGTCCCAGTTGTTTAGACAAAAGACTTATTTCTGCCTCAGGAGCTTAACCATGCGACGTTTACTTTCTACTTTAGCCGTGACTAGCTGTTTGCTGGCTGGAATACCAGCCATAAGCTGGGCACAGAGTTTGCCAGGGTTTACGCTGTTTAGCGGTGTCAAAAGTGAAAATCAGCTACCGTTCCGGTTAGATTTTGGCGGTCAAAGCAATGGCTGGGATAGGTACATACTGAAAATTTCTAGCAAAAAGCTGAAAACAGCAGTTGCTCATTTTGTGATTTCTTATCCTGATTACTACAAAGGAACCTTTGATCCCAAAGAGGTCGAGGTCAGGGTTAGGAACAAAAAGATTGCAGTATCCGAGGTGAAGTGGGATAAAGAAAATCGCGTCATTCAAATTTATCCCCAAGAAGCAATACCAGCAGGTAGCAATGTTGAGTTGGTTCTCTCTAACGTGAAAAACCCAGCTTTTGGTGGAGTTTTCTATTTTAACTGCTCAATTCAGTCTCCTGGCGATGTGCCGCTATCGCGCTACGTCGGAACATGGATTATCAGCATTAGTTAAGTTAAGAGTCCATACTCAACAACTAGGGGTGTAGGGGAATGGGGGTGTAGGGGGTTCGCTGGGAGGCTGGAATAGGGCGGAGTGTTGCAATCCCCGCGCGACAATTCCTCCCAGTCCCTAATCCCTAGTCCCCAGTCCCCATCAACACATTTTTTGCATAATAAGTGATAAAATTGGAAATTGTGACTTTTTTTATAAAAATTGTCTAAGAGGATAAAAACATGAAGAGAACGCTGGAAGGCACTAGCCGTAAGAGAAAAAGAACGTCTGGTTTTCGCGCGAGGATGCGAACTCCAGACGGTAGAAACGTCATCAAGGCTAGAAGAAGAAAGGGACGCTACCGTTTGAGCGTATAAGGCATTCCAAAGCGATTCATAGCAGTTGTGGCATTGCCTAAAGCAAATCGGCTAAAATCTCACAGAGATTTCCAGGCAGTTTTCCGGGAAGGAATTCGTCGTCATGGTTTACATTTAACATTAAGAGCCTTGCGACCGTCACCTTCGTGCAAACCTTCTGCGGATGCTGCTTGTGAAATGCAAACAAACGACAAAGCAAATCTGACTCCAGCCCAAATAGGCATTTCGATCAGCACAAAAGTCAGCAAACGAGCAGTCGTTCGCAACCGCCTGAAACGGCAAATAGCAGCTGCATTGTATCAGTTGTTGCCAAGGATATTACCAGGATGGCGGATTGTGCTTGTTGTCAAACCAACAGCAGCAGATATGAAGTGCGTAAGCCAACAATTTCTGCAAGAATTAGAGCAGTTGTTGGCACAAGCAGAGGTGTTCAATGGGCATTCGTGAAGAAGTTTATTTTGAGGGTGGTCCCCATATTGGGGATTTAATTACGAACATATTGATTGGGCTAACAGTTGTTGGACTACCATTGACAGTCGGGGCGATTGTTAGGGCATTGTGGCTGCGCTACCGTATCAGCGATCGCAGGGTTTCTGTGACTGGTGGTTGGAGGGGGCGCGATCGCACCGATGTGATTTACTCAGAAATCGTCAAAATTGTCAAAGTTCCCCGTGGTATAGGAGCCTGGGGGGATATGGTTATCACTCTTAGAGATGGTAGTCGTCTGGAAATACGGGCAATTCCCAAGTTTCGGGAAATCTATGACTACATCGAAGAAAGAGTCATCGCCAAAAACCCTAACTATGTGGGCGCTAAGAAGTGATGGGGATCTGCTTTACTGGGGAGTTGGGGAGAAAATATCACTTTATCACCCCATCTCATATAATGTGCGGCTATCCGTAGTACGAAGCTAGTCACATGGAAATCACGATTTAGATAAATTAGATTAAGTCAATTTACAGTATCTCAGGTTGAATTCAGAATAATGGATTTTGGTATCGGGTTTCTCTCGAACAACGTGATGCTGCCAATCATAGACTTGTTCTATAGCATTGTGCCTAGCTATGGATTGGCAATCGTAGCATTGACATTGATCATTCGTTTCGCGCTCTATCCCCTGAGTGCTGGCTCAATTCGCAATATGCGACGGATGCGGATTGTGCAACCTCTGATGAACAAGAAGATGCAAGAAATCAAGGAGCGGTATAAGGACGATCCGCAAAAGCAGCAGGAAGAAATGATGAACGTCCAAAAAGAATTTGGCAACCCGCTTGCAGGTTGTTTGCCACTGCTGCTGCAAATGCCAGTTTTACTAGCACTGTTTGCGACTTTGCGGGGTTCACCTTTTTCTGGTGTGAACTATAGTGTTAACTTGCAAATCTTGCCTGCTGAACAAATCGAACGAATTCAACCGCAAGCCTTTGCCACTCCCCCACAAAACATCTATGTTGCTGAAGGGGAACACCTTAAGGTATCTGCCATCCTTCCCGCAGGCAACAAATTAGCGGTGGGAGAAAATACGAAGATACAATATCAAACCCCTGAGGGCAAACCATTCCAGGCACTTTTAGCAGAACACCCAAACACTCAGTTAATCCCCCAATGGTCAGTGACTAAAGGGGAGGAACGGGTAAAAATTGATGCTGAAGGTAACATACAAGCCTTACAGCCAGGGGATGTCACAATCCAGGGAACAATTCCGGGGCTCGCAGCAAGTCAAGGATTTCTCTTTATTGATGCCTTAGGTCGGGTTGGTGCAACTGATCCAGACGGCACCGTTCACTGGGACATCGTCGCCATGATAGTCCTGTTTGGTATTACCCTCTACGTTAGCCAAATCCTTTCTGGGCAAAATAGCACTAATGCTAACCCGCAACAGGACACGGTAAACAAAATCACTCCCGTCATCTTTTCTGGGATGTTTTTGTTCTTCCCCCTACCAGCTGGGGTGCTGATGTATATGGTGATTGGTAATATTTTCCAGACACTGCAAACCTATATTCTCACGCGCGAACCTCTGCCTGAAGAACTACAAAAAATGGTAGAGACTCAGAAGAAAGAAGAAGAAAGCGGACAACAAAAATCGCTGCCGTTTGAGCCAAAAAGTTCTAAGAAAAAGACTACAGGGTAATGATGACAGACAGTCGAATGGAACGCGGTCAGGAGTGGTTGAAAACACTGCTGCAACTCAATGGGCTATCTGTTGATATTGAAGGTGAGATAGAAACAATCGTTAATCAGGACGAGGAATCTCCAGAACCTGATAGTTACTGGTTGACGATTGATGAAACAAACCTAACGCCAGAGCAAATTGAGATTTTAACTGGTCCCGAGGGTTCAGTGCTAGATGCGATTCAGTATCTAGCAAATTCTATTCTCAACTTAAATCAACCACAGGAGGAGCAAGCCTCATACACTGTTGAGTTGAATGGCTACCGTGTTAAGAGATTTGCAGAAATTCGCGCCCTAGCTGAAGCAGCCGCCGAGCAAGTGCGCTCCTCTGGTCAAGAAGTAGAAATCAAGTCACTGAGTTCAGCCGAACGTCGTCAAGTTCACACCTTATTTAAGGAGTTTGGTGACTTAGAAACTTTCAGCCGAGGGAAAGAGCCGTTTCGTCAGCTTGTTGTACGCCTTGCATCAAGTCAAGAGTGAAGAGTCAAGACTCAAGAGTCAAGAGTCAAGAGTGAGGAGTGAAGGGTTAACACAAAGATTGATAACTCATCACTCATTACTTTTATCTCAGAATTTTCGGAAATCCGAATTTAGCAGTTATCAAACTAATTTGTAGAAAAGCTAAACTTAAATATGTATTCACAGCTGCATCGCTGATAATACGCAAAATTTGTAGTGAGGATGTCTCACAAGTCCTATGGACGCAGTTTATATTCCGCAGCTTACTAAAGCGCCGGAACGGACAGAAGAAATTCAAGTCAAAGAGTTTCTACCTGGTTTAGAAACTTTGACACCAGTTCGCGGTCGCATCCGTGTGCAGCATCACGGTAATTATTTAGAAGTGTCTGGTCAAGCAGAAGCTATCATGACTTGTACCTGTAGTCGGTGCTTGCAAAACTATAATCATCGTTTGACGCTTGATACCAAGGAAATCATCTGGTTAGACGAAGCAGCTAACGAAACAGATGACCTGCCGCTAGAACGGGAAGTCGCTTTTGATGATTTAATAGAAACAGTTTCACCTGAGGGATATTTTTATCCTGATCAATGGCTGTACGAGCAAATGTGTTTGGAATTGCCCCAGCGACAGTTGTGCGATGCCAATTGTCAGGGTATTGAACCAAGCGCTGAGAGCAACTTCAATCATTCTGTTGACAGGCGTTGGTCTTGTTTGGAATCTTTGAAAAACCAATTACCAGGAGCGTAGATTAATAGCTTTGTAGTAAGCGCTTTAGCGCTAAAGCACTTACTACAAATTAGGGTTGACTTTTGACGAGTTGACAAGATATTATATATATAATGGAAAAGGTGTGCGCAGGTAAGGTCAACCTTTCGAGAATTGTATTAGCTAAAATACTAACGCTGGATGAAACCCCGCAGTAGTCGCCACAGTATCAGCGGTGGAGTAACCTTACAGCCATTGGTGTTAAGTTCAGGTTTAAGCGTTTATTCCACGTTGATTTTACCCCACACGCCAGTCGCCTGCTGTCGGGAAACCCTCCTGCAGCGCTGGCTCCCCTTAATCCCCTCCCCCTCCGGGTATCTCCTTCGGAGACGCTACGCGAACGCCAGTCGCCTGCTGTCGGGAAACCCTCCTGCAGCGCTGGCTCCCCTTAATCCCCTCCCCGCCAGCAGGGAGGGGAGATTTTGGCGTAAGACAAAAGCGGGGTGGAGTGGAGCGAGAATTGTTGCCTCGTTCCCAGCCTCAGGCTGGGAATCCCTACTGGAAGGCTCTGCCTTGCTTAACAGCGGCTCTGCCGCTTCAATTGCCTTTCCAGGTGGAACCACCGCGCGCGAGATTAAAGACAGGGTTTTGGGTTAAGTTGACACCAATGGGCACAGAACAGCCCCTACAAAAAACCTGTCATTCACCCAATTGAAAACTGCTATAAGTCTAGGTGGAATGAGGATGTTTTCATTTTAGGGTTGACTTTTGACGAGTTGACAAGATATTGTATATATAATGGAAAAGGAGTGCGCAGATAAACTCAACCTTTCAAGAATTGCAGTTATTAATATCGATGCTGGAATAAGCTCCGCAATAGTCGCCACAGTATTAGCGGTGCAGCAAAAACCAAAGGCAGAAGAAAGCAACTATGCCGACACAGATGAAAGTAAGCTTTACCCAACCTCGGTGAAACCTCACCCCCAGCCCCTCTCCGCTCGCGGAGAGGGGAGTAGAGGTAATTTGAGCTATTTTAGATTGGGCGTATTCGAGAAAGGGTTCATAGTTAATGGCGGTGGCGAGTTCAGCAGCTTGATGCAAGGAGTCAACAGCGGCGTCTCGCTGTCCCATGTTTAATTGTACCTTGGCGATAAAGTAGAGTAGATTGCGGCTTTGGCTATAGATATCGCCAATTTCAAGGAAAAGGTTTTGAGCTTGTTGGAGATATTCTAGCCCTTGAACTGGGTCATCTTGTAATTTGCCAAACTCTTGCAGAACGTTAGCTTCACCCAAGCGAGCGCCAATATCGCGGTAGAATGCCAATGCTTGTTCGTAACGTTCTAATGCTTCGCTGCGACGGTCGAGGAACTGCAAAACATCGCCAATCGCTTTTAAGGTGTTTGCTTCACCCAAGCGATCGCCAATATCGCGGTAGAATGCCAAAGCTTGTTCGTAACGTTCTAAAGCTTCGCTGCGACGGTCGAGGAACTGCAAAACATCGCCTATCGCTTGTAAGGTGTTAGCTTCACCCAAGCGATCGCCAATATCGCGGTAGAATGCCAATGCTTGTTCGTAACGTTCTAAAGCTTCGCTGCGACGTTTGAGGAACTGCAAAACATCGCCAATCGCTTTTAAGGTGTTTGCTTCACCCAAGCGATCGCCAATATCGCGGTAGAATGCCAAAGCTTGTTCGTAATGTTCTAAAGCTTCAGGGCTACGTTTGAGGAACTGCAAAACATCGCCAATCGCTTTTAACGTGTTTGCCTCACCCAAGCGATCGCCAATATCGCGGTAGAATGCCAAAGCTTGTTCGTAATGTTCTAAAGCTTCAGGGCTACGTTTGAGGAACTGCAAAACATCGCCAATCTCTATTAACGTGTTAGCTTCACCCAAGCGATCGCCAATATCGCGGTAGAATGCCAAAGCTTGTTCGTAACGTTCTAATGCTTCGCTGCGACGGTCAAGGAACTGCAAAACATCGCCTATCGCTTTTAAGGTGTTTGCTTCACCCAAGCGTGCGCCAATATCGCGATAGAATGCCAATGCTTGTTCGTAACGTTCTAAAGCTTCGCTGCTACGTTTGAGGAACTGCAAAACATCGCCTATCGCTTTTAAGGTGTTTGCTTCACCCAAGCGATCACCTATTTCGCGGTAGAATGCCAATGCTTGTTCGTAACGTTCTAAAGCTTCGCTGCGACGGTCGAGGAACTGCAAAACATCGCCTATCGCTTGTAAGGTGTTTGCTTCACCCAAGCGAGAACCAATATCGCGGTAGAATGCCAATGCTTGTTCGTAACTCTCCAATGCTTCGCTGCTACGTCCCAGGAACTGCAAAACATCGCCTATCTCTATTAACGTGTTAGCTTCACCCAAGTGATCGCCAATATCGCGGTAGAATGCCAAAGCTTGTTCGTAACGTTCTAATGCTTCGCTGCGACGGTCGAGGAACTGCAAAACATCGCCAATTGCTTTTAAGGTGTTAGCTTCACCCAAGCGTGCGCCTATTTCTTGATAAATTTCTAGTGCTTGCTGATAACAATCCTCAGCTTTTTTGACCTCATCTTTCAGTTCAAAATACAGATTCCCCAACTTTTTCAAGCTATCAGCTAAATCAGCCTTTAACCCAAACTTTGTTTGCAGCGCAATTGCCTTTTCATACGCCTCAATTGCCATTTCACGCTCTTGGGGACTGTCATAACGTTGTTGATAAGCTTGTGCCAAACTGTCGTACAATGTTGCTAATATGGGAGATTCCTTGCCTTGAGCTTCAATTTGCTCAATCAGTCGTAATATTTCTTCTAGTGGTAAACCGCCAGTTTGCTTTGGTGCAGTCGTCGAGAGAGTTCTTGATACAGAAATATTCTCTCGTTCCACGGTTGTAGACTCGCGGGTAAACCAAAACACTCCACCGCGCCAACTCCAAAAATCTGGTGCGCGTTCTGCCAAGCGAACCAAGATTGGTTCAGTTAACCACAGCACAATAGGAAAGCGAAACTGTCGCAGTGCTTCCCTTGTCCATTGTAAGTAGCCAAAAAACCTGTCTTGCTCTGATTTTGGTGCGTCTAACTTCACCGATAGTAACTCGTCCACTCCCAACACTGTAATCACGGCGGGTTTAGCCTGCTGCAAATCTGACTCTTTTTCTACCAACTGCGCCAGCGCATAACGTAAACTAGGGTCTTGATTACGTACCCGCACTCGATACGTGAGAAAGTCCTGTTGTCTGAGTTCCGTTTCGTATTGGCGAATGAGATTTTCGCGCAAATTGCGGTCATCGCAAACTGCAATCAGCAAGTTAAGAATACCTTGGCTCGCTTCCAAGGCTACGATTAACTTTAGATAATTCTGTTGATTTTCAGTTACATCATCATTTACATCATCAATTTTTGTCATTCTGTAATCAACTTCTTGCGCTTGAGTAGATCCACCACAATCGGATGCACGTCGTACCACAAATCATCGTTTTCATATTCTAATACGTGCAGTCCGTGCAGCAGCGAGAGAAATTCCTCACTCATGGCATCTTTGGGTGTGAGGTTTTGGTAGGTCGTTACTAATATGCTATACCTATTTTCACCCAGGGTAAGGGCAAATTCATTGCGCAAATCTTTGATTGCTAATTGGAGAATTTCCTCATTAATTTTGATATCGCTTCGTTCTGGTTGAGAGCGAATTAATAGCAAACATTGAGAGCAACAACTCCTAGCTATTCGCACCAACTCCCGTACCACACCGCCACTTTTCAGGACAATTTGCCTTGCCGTTTCCGGTTCAATTAATTCCTCTGGAATGCGCTTTTGAAGAATTTCCAGAAACAAGTTTATCGCTTGTTGATTGGGGTTTCCGTCTGGTTTGTGGCTATCTCCTGGCTTGAAGAACTTACACACTGCCATCCGAATGCGCGGTGCTGCCACCGATTGTAAAATAGGAAGCAATTCACTGTTGCGAATTGCCGCAATCGGAATTGTATAGACAATCTTAAAATTAGGTAAAAATAAAGAATTAATGTTGTTTCTGTAAATATCTTCCACCAAGCCCAAATCAAGTTTGTCCAAGTCATCAATAATTACTAGGACTTGTTTTCTAGTTTCGACTTGAATTATAGAGGCAATTTCATCAGCTTTCCTGGCAAGTTCAGAAACTTTGCGTTCGTAAGTCTTTTTAATTTCTTCCCGAAATGTGGCTTCGTTTTTCAGTTTAGCGGTGATGATTTTGAGGAAGTCACCACCCAATCCCACCTCAGATTTCAAGTCTTTGGTGACTGTCTCTGTCTGCGTGGTAGTAAACCATTCTAAGAGAGATTTTCTGGTATTTTCAGATATTGCCACTCCGTTTTCAGTAGCTTTACTGAGTAGAGTCAGGGCAATAGCATACAAAATGTTGACGTGGTTAACGTCAGACATTTCAATCAAATCAGCAACAGAAAAGAAAGTAACAAAATATTCCTGCTGACTCATTTGCTTAGCAAATTTCGCCAGCAGAGTAGACTTGCCACAACCCCGGTGTCCTGCAAAAATAAGCTTACCGTTGGGAGGTGCATCTTCGACGGCTTGCTCTAAGCGGGCGATTGTATCATTGGCAAAATCAACTCGAAACGCTTCAATCTGTCTGGCATTGATTAGCGGAAACAGTTCCAGATCCTGATATGCTTTGCGAAACCTTTCCAGCAAAGATTTGTCCATATTCCGTGCTTCCTGGGATGCTTCGATAATCATACCTTGTCGCCTACAACAACAAGATTCCCGACTTCTTAAAGAAGTCGGGAATCTGAACCTGATAAATGCAAAAATTGGAGAAAGTATGACAGAGGTTGTCTGATGACATCCACTACTACCCAGCATTTGCTCACCTTTGAGGAATATCTCGCGATGTGGAAAACCTCGCTTCCATTCCTCTCTCCTACAAGGAGAGAGGCTTTGAGTCTTACTCCCCTTCCCTCGTAGGGAAGGGGTTGGGGGTTAGGTTTAGTGTGGATTTTTCCACATGGCGTCAAAAGTCAGGGTGAATGAGTTGTTAGAACCATAACAAACCTGAACAATGAGAGAAAGAACTAACAACTCACTCCTAACATCTACTTATGAGCTTCCGTGACGAGTTTAAACTCCTATTACGCGCCCGCTACCCTTTAATCTACATTCCTACTTACGAAGAGGAACGGGTGGAAGCGGCTATCCGCGAAGAAGCAGCGAACCAGGGTAATCGTCCAGTGTATACTTGGGATTTTGTGGATGGTTATCAAGGCAATCCGAATGATGCGGGGTTTGGGCGGCGTAACCCCTTACAAGCGTTGGAATTTGTGGAAAAACTTCCAGCTACTGCGCCTGCGGTGTTTATTTTACGAGATTACCATCGGTTTTTAGAAGATGTGGCGATCGCCCGCAAACTCCGCAATTTCGCCCGACTCCTCAAGTCCCAACCAAAAAATATCGTGTTGCTGTCGCCGAGAGTTGCGATTCCTGACGACTTAAGCGAAGTTCTTACTGTCCTTGAGTTTCCCTTACCCGCCGCCACGGAAATTAAAGCGGAAGTGGAACGTTTGATAGCCGCGACTGGTCACTCTCTTCCTGGTAGAGTTTTAGATGACTTGGTGCGCTCTTGTCAAGGGCTATCGATGGAACGCATTCGTCGGGTTTTATCACGCGCGATCGCGACGCACGGTGAACTACAACCAGAAGACGTGGATCTCGTTTTGGAAGAAAAGCGCCAAACCATTCGCCAAACTCAAATCCTCGACTTTTACCCAGCCACAGAGCAAATTTCTGATATCGGCGGACTGGATAACCTCAAAGACTGGCTTCTCCGCCGAGGTGGAGCATTTACCGAAAAAGCGCGACAATACGGATTACCGCACCCGCGTGGTTTGATGTTGGTGGGAATTCAGGGAACTGGGAAATCGTTAACCGCCAAGGCGATCGCCCATCATTGGCACTTACCTTTGCTGCGTCTCGATGTGGGACGATTGTTTGGGGGTTTGGTGGGTGAGTCGGAATCCCGCACTCGACAAATGATACAAGTAGCCGAAGCCCTTGCTCCTTGTATTTTGTGGATAGATGAAATAGATAAAGCCTTTTCCGGGCTTGGTAGCAAAGGAGATGCGGGAACTACGAGCCGTGTTTTTGGTACATTTATTACTTGGTTAGCTGAAAAAACCTCACCTGTCTTTGTTGTTTCCACCGCTAACGACATTCAAGCGCTACCACCAGAAATGCTGCGAAAAGGGCGGTTTGATGAAATTTTCTTTGTTGGTTTGCCAAGTCAAGAAGAGAGAAAAGCAATTTTTACCGTGCATTTATCTCGACTGCGTGCGCATAACTTAAAAAATTACGATATCGACAGGTTAGCTTACGAAACACCTGATTTTTCTGGAGCAGAAATTGAGCAAACTTTGATTGAAGCAATGCACATCGGGTTTAGCCAAAACAGGGACTTTAATACCGATGACATTTTAGAATCTGCCAGTCAGATCATACCCCTAGCACGAACCGCTGTCGAGCAAATTCAGCAACTACAAGAATGGGCGGCGGCGGGTAGAGCGCGTCTAGCTTCCAAACACAATCCTTTGAGCGATCGCATTCAACGCCAGTTGCAATAATCAGTCAAAAATTATGAATTATGAAGGCTAAAATTTTTCATAATTCATAATTTATAATTCATAAATTTGTAAGGTGAAGTTGTCACTATGATTAACATACTGAAGTATACACTTGGGATTTTCTTGGCGCTTGCTATCTTAGCTGGCGGTGGAGTCGCTGCTGCTTTGTATTTTATGAATCGAACCTCAGCACCTCCCACCAAACCCATTTTTGCCAATGATAGCCCGGCTGTAAGAGGGGAAAAGCCAAAAGCGACTGTACCTAAAGTAGCAAAAGCAGCCTCTAAGCCTGAAGCGAAGGGTGAAGCTTCTCCTAAGCCAACCCCGACTCCAAAGGCTAGCGAATCGCCCAAGCCATTACCACCAGGAGCTTACCAAGCACGTGTCACTTGGAAGCAAGGCTTGATTTTGCGAGCAGAAGCAAAGCAGGATGCTGAACGTGTTGGTGGGATTGGTTTTAATTCAAGAGTGATCGTTCTCGAACAAAGCGAAGATCAAGTCTGGCAAAAGATTCGCTTGGAAGATGGCGAACAAGAAGGTTGGGTGAAAGCAGGTAATACGCAGAAAGTGGACGAAGAAGATTCGCAGTAGACAGAACAGACACAGCAAACAGACCAATACAGTCAGACAAGAACCAGACAAGAACTAGACAACAACAGTAAAACCACCAAGCTCCCAAGACTCATAAGCTAAAACACATTTAAATTGCACAATCATTTATTAGAATCGTTGCCCGCTAACTGCTGACAGTCAACAGTTAACAGTGAACGGTCTACACGATAAAGCAATGCAACTTTTCTGTGGAACAGCTTAGTATTCTTTTCATTGCCTGATCGGGATGAAGATACAATCGCTTTGCTTTCAAAAATCAAACTTTCATAGAGAGTTAGCACGGGTTTAGGTTTTTCCATCGCCTCATTTGTCTTTCATTGAAACGAGAAACGCTATAGCAGCCATTTTTTTATTAAGAAATTTAGTCAAATTTAAAGCTTCATTGCAATCATTTGAGAAGTTGAAAAAACACGATTCTACACAATCAGCAGCTTTGGCAATTTTTGACTGGCTTTGAGCTGATCTTTTACAACAGCAGGTTAGCTTAAGCTTAAGAAAAAAGAAATTTCTACAATAAAAATGACAAACAATCATGCGATTGTCATCGGCGGTAGTATGGCTGGGTTAGTCGTGGCTCGGATTTTGAGCGATCGCTTCCTTACAGTCACACTTATTGAACGAGATCAATTTCCTGAGGAAGCGATTCCGCGCAAGGGAACTCCTCAGTCTCGCCACATACATGTGCTTTTGCTGCAAGGTCAGCTCATTCTCGAAAAACTTTTCCCTGGACTGCGCGACCAAATGATTGCTGCTGGTGCTCATTTAATAGATGTGGCAGCAGATATGATGTGGCTTAATCCTGCTGGATGGGGAGTTCGCTTTCCCTCCGATATTTCTATGTTGGGATTCAGTCGCGATTTAATAGATTGGAAGGTGCGCCGCCGCTTAGCTGCCATCAATAACATCCGCTTTCTGCAAGGGTCTGAGGTCACCGGACTTCTATCGAATACTGACGGCACTTGCGTAGCTGGTGTATCCGTTCGCCATCACAAACAATCCCATCAAGGAGTCTGCGAAGAGGAGCAAATACACGCCGATTTAGTCATGGATGCCACTGGACGCACCTCCAAAGCTCCTCAATGGCTCAAAGCAATAGGCTATCAACCCCCGCAGGAAACCGTAATCAACTCCTTTTTAGGCTATGGGAGTCGCCTTTACCGACTCCCATCCGATTTTCAGGCTGATTGGAAAGTAGTGTATTTGCAAGCAGCACTCCCTACGCACACACGCGCAGCTGTACTGATGCCATTGGAAGAAAATCGTTGGATACTAACCAAATTGGCTTCCACGTGCTTCCACATATAAATACGGATTGCTACATAAGATAAACAGATAAATGTCGTATGTCTCAAGCTAAATAAAGCAATTTACTTAAGAAACTGGTATATTTTTTGTATAAGTCGATTTGTGCAATTCAGTCAAATTGGGGGGGTTAGTTGCTTGCTGTATAAAACCTCTGTCAACAGTATTTTCAAGGTTTTCTTAATGTAGGATTTCAAGCAGTAAAGATTTGGTACAACTACCGTGCATTTCCGTAATTAATAAGATTTTAATTATTACAAAACGAGTTGTAAGGAATTACCTGTGACACAGGTGTATCAATAATGGTATATACAAACAATTAACTAACGCTCTGTATGAGGTCAAATCTACAACAGGGCAATATTGGAAACTACAAACTTGAAACAACTATGGAAAAAATTGGTTATCTTCAGCTTGCTTCAGCAAACGAGGCATCAATAAGCAATGAGGATGTTCCTGTCCGAGTTAATTCTAATCTTTTTGCACAGTTAAACTGGAAAACACTGTCTAGCAGTGGTGCCATACATCTTTTATCTGTAGCACTGACTTTAGCAGTTCTAAGTCTAGCTCAACGTGCGGTAGCAGCTGAGAAAGTAGGAAGTAGCGGTTCTCAAGTCTCCGAAATCCAAAGATGTTTGAGCAGGTTGGGCTATTATAATGGTCCGGTAACAGGTAAGTTTGCTTCCTTAACCCAGAATGCTGTGATTCGGTTCCAGCGAGCCAATGGACTACCAGGTGTTGGAGTTGTGGGTGCTAGAACTCAACAAGCCTTGCAATCTCAATGTCAGAGTAGAAGACCTGGTGGAAGTGTGAGCGGGAGTTTGCAACCAGGTAGCAGAGGTCAAGCCGTTACTACGTTACAACAGGATTTGCGGCGTTTAGGTTACTTTAATGGTCCGATAACAGGCAACTTTGGTCCAGAGACTCAACGAGCAGTCGTGAGATTCCAGCAATCAAATGGAATACGTGCTGATGGTGTTGTTGGTGGGACAACAAAACAAGCAATACGTATCAGTCTTAATAGAAATAATTCCTCAAGTTACACCTCAAATTACAATTCCTCAAATTACACCTCAACTTACACCTCAACTTACAATTCCTCAGACGGCATTGGTGGAGTTAACTTGCCCAATGCTTTAAATTTGGGTGACTCAGGTGCCCAAGTGAGAGAATTACAACAGGATTTGCAGCAGTTGGGCTACTTTAGAGTGAATCCCACTGGCTACTTTGGTCCAACAACCCAGGAAGCTGTGGCACGTTTTCAACAAGATTATCGAATAAGACCCAGCGGTGTCGCCGACTCACAAACTTTAGGAGCCATAACGACAGCTCTTGGAGGGCAAAATCCTGGGCAATATCCTGAGCAAAATTATGGGCAAAATCCTGAGCAAAATTATGGTTGTTCAACAACCGGAGATATTTGTCAGGGTGAGAGGAGTCAACGAGTTACAGTCGTGCAACAGCGTTTGCAGAATTTGCGATTCTTTAACGGTGATATCACTGGTTATTATGGTCCAGCAACTAGAGATGCTGTAGTTCAATTCCAGCGATATTATGGACTGGAAACGACTGGGTTCGTCAATTATCAAACCTGGCAAGCATTAGGGATAAGCAATAATCCAGACAATTCTACAGGATCGAGTCCTAAGGCGGAGAATCGCTTTGTCGTGGTCGTACCGATTTCTAGAAATGACACTTTGAATCAAGTGCGTCAGTATATTCCCGAGGCTTTCCAAGGTGAATCTAGACTTGGTCCTTTTGTAAATGCTGGACAATTTAGAGAACGCTCACAAGCGGAAGAGTTGTCTAAATGGTTACGCTCGCGTGGGTTAGATGCACGGGTAGATTACTTCTAAAAGTTAAGAGTTAAGAGTTATGAGTTATGAGTTATTATTTATAACTCGTAACTCTTAATTTTATTCCCTACCCCTAACGGCATTTAAAGATAATGGCAGAAACTCGTATTGGAATTATTGGTGGCAGCGGTTTATACAAAATGGATGCCCTCAAAGATATCGAAGAGGTGCAAGTCCAGACGCCCTTTGGTTCACCATCTGATGCTTTGATAGTAGGAACTTTAGAGGGTACGCGAGTCGCTTTTTTAGCGCGTCATGGTCGTAATCACACGTTGTTACCTTCCGAGTTGCCATTTCGTGCCAATATCTATGCAATGAAGCAACTGGGTGTAGAGTATTTAATTTCTGCTTCAGCTGTCGGTTCATTGAAGGAAGAAGTCAAACCACTCGATTTGGTGGTTCCCGATCAATTTATTGATAGAACTAAAAATCGGGTTTCAACGTTTTTCGGTGAGGGAATTGTTGCTCATATCGCTTTTGGCGATCCAATTTGTAAAAATTTGGCTGGAGTTGTCGCTTCGGCGATCGCATCTCTCAACTTACCGGATGTCACGCTGCATCGTGGCGGTACCTATGTGTGTATGGAAGGACCAGCATTTTCGACAAAAGCAGAGTCAAATCTTTACCGCAGTTGGGGTGCAACGGTGATTGGGATGACGAATTTGCCAGAAGCGAAGTTAGCACGAGAAGCAGAAATTGCTTATGCGACTTTAGCGCTAGCGACAGATTACGATTGTTGGCATCCAGATCACGATAACGTGACGGTGGACATGGTGATTGCTAATTTGCAGCGAAATGCAGTTAATGCTCAGAAAGTGATTCAAGAAACAGTGCGGCGTCTAAGCGAAAACCCACCCCCAAGTGATGCACATTCAGCTTTAAAGTATGCGATTTTGACGAACTTAGAAAAGGCTCCAGCACTCACCAAACAGAAGTTAGGGTTGTTGCTGAAAAAGTATATGTAGAAACCTCTTTACAGTTGTTTATTGTGGTCTTTTAGCAAAAATTCATACCACCCTGGTAGTAGTACTATCAGGGTGTTGCTTTGCCAGTAAATACCTATAAAGTAAGAAAGCTTTCCTCAGCTACCTGTTCTGCCATTTACGCCTCATAGCAGATATTGATTAACGCCCTATGGCAGAACTTACGGCTGAAACCAGGTGTTATTATTTGTTTCAGTGGTGGATGGATAAGGTTCATATATTCATACATCAGCGGTTCCTCAAAACCAAGAGGACTGTCTACCATCACAAAAAAAAGCTGACGTAACTCACAACCTACTTATGTCGTCAATCTATACCAAAAAAGCTATACAGGCGATAATGGAACTGTGAGGAGAAAACGGAAGCGACTTGTATTAGAAAGGGGAAATATCATGAAATTCAACATTTTAGCTGCTCTAACCGTATTTACTCCCCTGCTCTTAGCAACTTCAGTTAACGCTGCCAATCCGCAGCACGTAAAAAAACTAATTTCAACTGGGGAATGTAGCGGGTGCGATCTATCGAAAGCTAACCTCAGTGGTGCGCATTTAATTGGTGCTGACTTGAGAAATGCGAATCTCAAAGGAGCCAATTTGACAAACGCGAATCTTGAAGGCGCTGACTTAACGGGCGCGAACTTAGCAGGAGCTAATTTAACGTCAGCTTTCGCAACAAACGTTGACTTCAAAAAAGCCAATCTCAACGGCGTGAATTTTAGTAGTGCGACGATTTATGACTCTAATGTCTATGGGGCATCGATGAATGACCTCACCATTACCAATGCTGAGATATTTAACACAGCGATCGGTGTTGGTGGTGAAGATGGAGAAATTCCCGATTGGAAATAGAAGCTACCATAGCTTCGATTGTGGGAAGTAGGGACTAGAGATTGGTAAATTCCTTGCACAAGCATTTTGTGATATTGATTAGTTTTGCTTATCTCTGTCGTTAGGTAGCACAGCTTGACAAACAGGCTAACGATGGAGATAGTGCCATAAACCTACTTCTTTTGAAAAGATTTTTGTTTTGATTTTGCATCACCTGTGTGGGAAGCTAAAAATTCCTTGGCAATAGCAATAGGAATTTAGCGATCGCTCCTTTACTCAGTTAAGTATCATGGCTAATTTAGCTTCCCCCGTAACGCATAAATTATTTAGGTGTAAACCTACAACATATTGACTATGCTTGAAAATGCTTATGTTAATTGTTGGTAGATATAAATATTTTTAAATTATCAAACTTATTTCTAGTGTGAATTTAGTATAAGTGATAACTTCTCTCCCTTAGAACTATCAATTAAATGTATTAATTGAGGACGACACCTTAAAATAGCTTAAATATCGGGTAAAATCGGCATTTAGACTTGTATAAATGAAAGGTGGACTGATTTTTGCCTGATTTGTACTTAGACGAGTACCATTGTTCGCAACTAACAGGGTGTGGAATAGCCTTAGATTCAAGATTCTAGTTCATCCAAAAATGAGCTTAGAATGCTATTTCGCAGTCATCGTACTACGTTATGACTACTACCCTCTGAGTGGTTTTCTACCTTGTAGTTGATGAAGTAATGGTTCAGGGACAATTATGGTTATAGGCAACTAAAACCTCGTTGTACCTCAAAGTCAGTTGTGCTGATGCACTGGTGCATCGCCTAGTCAACAGCCTTTTGGATGTAACTGTCCGGATTTAAAGTAACTGAAGTGTGAAAATTAAGGAAGCCCAAATGCAAGAACCGGAAATTGTGGAAACTAAGTCTCCAGAGGCAACAGTGCCAAATATCAACAACCAAACAGGAACCATAACTAAACTCCAGCCAAGCGTGCAGTCTCAAGATCAATGGCTAAAATACGGAGAACAAGTTTCTGGTTTTTTAGCGACACTGCCCGACTATGTGGGAACCTTCTTTAATAGATACAAACAGCCCCTGATTACCCTTGGTTTGATTGTGGCAGCAATTGTCACTGTTAGGGTAGTCTTGGCGATCTTGGATGCTTTGAATGACATTCCCTTAGTCGCACCTACCTTTGAGCTAATTGGTATTGGTTACTCTGCATGGTTTGTTTACCGCTATTTACTCAAAGCTTCAAATCGGCAAGAGTTAACCAGTGAAATTGCAGCGCTCAAATCACAAGTTGTTGGCAAACAAATTCCAGAAAGCTAAATAGCTGCTATTGATGCAGTGCTAAAGCCGTTCGGGCTTATGCGCTATCAATTTCTTCTAAAGCCCTGGCTCCCTCATTTTACGCCTTTAGACTGGGAGTTCAGGGCTACCAAAACAAAGCCTGCGCCTACGCAGGCTTTTAGTTTACAGCGGTTTTCAGCTAAAGTGGGCATTGCTCACCAATAGACTTCTTGCAAAAGTATGCATGGATACTTATAACCGCAGATGGACGCAGATAAATTATCTGTGTCCACCCCGCTCATTCCCCCCTAGAAAAGGGGAGCCACAAAGAGTGCGGGGGTTCCCGAGGCAGTGCGTTGCGGGGGTTCCCCCCGTTGAAGCAACTGCCGTCCCGCCCTTGAGAAGTGGCGTGGGAAGACAGAGGAAAGACTTTTATTTATTGTCCATCTGTAGTTTTTTTTCACAAAATTGACTTTTGCAAGAGGTTTAATCTCTCAAATGTTTACCACATGAGCTTTAAGAAGCAATGCCCACCCGAAGATTTGTGGTCTAATCATAACAATCAGCACTGTGTCAGTCCGTCTACTCGCTTCATTTTGCTTGATCACTTGCACAGCAAAGCTTAACGAGGCACCGTCACTATGCTCTGAGATTTGATGGGTTGTAACTTTCCCATTCGCACCAAAGCTTGATGAACCATAGCAGCTACCTCAGCACGGGTAGCTTCTTGATTTGGAGCAAAGGTTTGTGGATCGGGATGGTTTACCACAAGACTACTTTCTGTAGCTGCTGCTACCTTATCAAGAGCATATTTAGGAATTTCTTTGGCATCTTTATAGACGCTTAAAAGTTTATCTGGGGAAGAGGGTACTTTTAGATTCAAGCCACTGGCAAGAGCAACTAAAACTTGTACTCGTGGAATCTTTTGCTCTGGTTGGAAGGTTTTGTCTGGATAGCCTTTTAAAAATCCAGTACTGATGGATTGGTTAATCGCTGGAATTGCCCAGAATTGGGCTGACACATCCTTGAAATTTGTTGTTGAACTACTATCAACTCTTTTACCAAAAGCTTGTTGCAAAATGGCAGCAAATTCCGCACGCGTGACAGGCTGATTCGGTCTAAAAGAGTAATCAGGAAAGCCTTTGGTAATCCCACGAGAAGAAAGAACATCAATAAAACGCCGTCCCCAAAACTCACTAGGTACATCCGTAAAAGCGAGTGGCGGGGGAATTGTTGGCAATTTTTCACCAGGAGCAACTACAGAATATTGTTGTCTAGTTATGGTCGCAGAAGAGGTTGGTTCGTCTTCTGCTTGTGAGTGATCTGGGGCAAAGTTAGAAACCGGAGGTAACTCATCTTCAAAGGTATTTTGGTCAGTTGGGGATGGAGTGACTGTTGGCTTTACACCAGGAACAATAAATGGAACGACTGGTTGACGAGGGGTAGCAGGGGTAACAGGAGGAGCAGAGGAAGTAGGGGAGGGCAATAGCAAACCATTTATGTTCCAACTAGAATCCTTACGGGAAAAGGACCAAAATAAAATCAACCCAATGGTAGAAAAAGCAACAAGAATACCGAGAAATTCATCAAAGCCAAGGGTATTTCTTTGAGATGACTTTGGATCTGAAGGAGGGATATCTGTCATCTTTTTGGGGATAGGGAATAGGTTTGAGGGTCTTAGGTAATAGGTTACAGCTTTGCGGTTACGAATTCATTAAATTCCCCCTGTCCCCTATAACCTTTATTTTCAAAGCACTCGCAGCAAGCTAGGGATACTGTCTACTGCTGTGAGGGTCTGAATTTCTGTTAATGCTTGCCGAAAATCACCTTCTTGGACATCGTGAGTGACAACAACAATTTCTGCTAGTTCTCCCTGAAAGCCTGTTTGAACGACTGACTCCAAGCTGACTCCATGATTGCCAAAGCAAGTTCCCAATTTGCCAATCACTCCGGGTTGGTCTTTAGTCAGGAAACGAGCATAAAATCGGGTGACGAGTTCTGCCATTGGCACAATTTGGCAGTAGTCTTGATGTGCGCAAGCAAGCAGCTGATTTAGTGCTGTTTTGCTTTTTTTGAGGGCTGCTACTAAGTTCAAAATATCCGATGATACAGCACTAGCAGTTGCCCCAGCACCAGCACCAGGACCAAAAAACATCACCTGTCCTATAGGTTCGCCTTCAACAAGAATGGCGTTATTTACGCCGTTAATGCTGGCTAAGGGGTGTGCTTTAGGGACTAAGGTGGGATGGACTCTGACTGAGATGAGAGGAGATGAGGGGGTCGTTCTGTTGGCGATCGCCGCAAGCGGCGCTGCGCTTTGCGCAATCGCCAGGAGTTTGATCACAAATCCTAATTTCTCGGCATAAGCGATATCTGTTTTGCTGACTTGGCGAATCCCCTCACTGTAGACATCTTTTAACTTGATGCGTCCGCCAAAGGCTAATGATGCGAGGATGGCGATTTTATCTGCGGCGTCTAAGCCATCCACATCAGCAGTAGGGTCAGCTTCAGCATAACCTAAGCGTTGGGCATCCGCTAAAACATCGCTAAAGTTGCTGCCTTCTGTTTGCATCCGCGTCAGGATGTAGTTCGTCGTGCCGTTAATGATGCCAGTGACGGTGTGAATGCGGTTGACACTTAAAGATTGCTTCAAAGGTTGAATCACTGGAATACCACCACCAACGGCGGCTTCCAGCATGACATATACCCCAGCTTGATTCGCTGCTGTAAAGATTTCATCACCAAAACGGGAAATTACCGCTTTGTTGGCAGTCACCACGTGCTTGCCATTTTGAATTGCCTTGAGGATGAGCGATCGCGCTGGTTCGAGTCCACCCATGACCTCAACTACAATATCTACCGCAGGATCAATGACAATTGCTTCTAAATCTGTTGTCAATACGGACTCTGGCAATGTGACGGCGCGGGGTTTGTCGAGCGATCGCACTCCCACGCGGTAGATTTCTACTTCCTGCAACAACGGGTGACGAAAACCCTTATCTTGTAACAATTGCACTGTACCCGTCCCTACAGTGCCTAATCCCAGTATTCCCAGCTTTACACCCACAAGCTTTATACCAATTTTATATTTTGGATTTTAGATTATGTTGTTAAATACACAACAACAATTGTAGGTAGGGCATATGCCCTACCTACAGATTATCTTTATTTAATTTAGTCTATAGCCTTTTGTCAAAAGTCTAATGACTCATAACTCATGACTCATGACTAAATTAGTAGGTTTCTACGTGCCAACGACCAGCTTTCTTGAGGTTTTTCTGGTAATCACTCCAAGTTACGCCTTCTTTTGCAGCAGCAGCTGTCAGCGCTGCATCGATACCATCTTCCATACCGCGCAAACCACAGATATAGGTGTGGGTTTTCTCTTCTTTAATCAACTGCCACAGTTCATCTGCGTGTTCTGCTACACGGTCTTGGATATACATTCTGCCACCTTGTGCGTTTTTCTGTTCGCGGCTGATGGCATAAGTGAGGCGGAAATTATCGGGATACTTCTGTTGGATTTCTTCTAGTTCTTGCTTGTAAATGATGTTGGGAGTTGTGGGGATACCAAATATCAACCAAGCAAACCCATTAAACTGGTATTCTGGGTTTGCGGCTCTTTCGTTGTCCTTGAACATCCGCCACAGGTAAGCCCGCATAGGCGCGATACCTGTTCCTGTCGCCATCATGATCACTTTAGCATCAGGATCAGCGGGTAACAACATTTCCTTACCCACAGGACCTGTGATTTTTACCTCGTCTCCTGGCTTGAGGAAACACAGGTGAGTCGAGCAAACACCGTACACTGTTTCGCCAGTTTCTGGGTGCTTGTACTCCAATTGACGGACGCAAAGAGATACTGTTTTGTCATCCACATCATCGCCATGACGAGTTGAGGCGATCGAGTACAGTCTGAGTTTTTCTGGCTTGCCGTTCTTGTCAACACCGGGTGGGATAATGCCGATACTTTGACCTTCTATATACCGCAAATCACCGCCGGAAATGTCGAATTTTAGGTGCTGAACAATACCAATTCCGCCTTCTTGCACTAACGCTTCATTAGATACGCATTTTCCTACAAATGGAGCGTTTGGACGGTAAATATTGACGGGAACGTCAGCGTGGGCGTCTTTTTTAGCTTTCGCTTGAGTCATGGTGTTGCCTTCTTTATCCTTTTTGTTGGCCTGTTGCTCAGCTACAGGTGTGGCTTTACCATTTGCAATGTTAGCAGTCTCACCAGATGTGGCGTTGCTCGTGGAAGCTTTACCGTTGAGTTGGTCCACAGCACTCAAAGGCTGAATGCTAACAATCTTGCCACCTAGGCGAGTGATACGCCGCATCTCCTGATTCATACGGTTGTAAGGCACTCTGATGAATACACTGCCACTGTTACGAATTTGGTAGCTCGTTTTATCAGTTTCTTCGCTCTGACGTAGACCCACCACTTCGTATACGAAAACGCGGCTACCTGATTCTGTGTTGGCAGCACCTTCAACAGCACCTTTAATGTACATTTCTTCTACCACTCCGATGTCTACTTAACCTTTTGGTGGAAAACCCTTTCCAGCACAATGCGCCAGCTTTAGTTTACCTGATTTTGGTTTGACAAAACTGGCGCTTTTACCGAAAGCGGCATCTCTAGCCAATGCGTTGCTACATCTACTCACCAAAGACAAGCAAGAATTGCAAAAAAACACACCTGTTCACCTTCTAAATTAGACGATAAGTCTTTTAGAGAATGTTAATAATGAGTCAATTTAATTTTTTTTCCTGAAGTACTACCTCTAAAGAGGGAGATAACTTCTTACCCCTTGTTAGGTAGATAACCTGAAACAGCGTAAGAATTGGAGAATACTAATCACGGTTGTTTGCGATTCGTTTTACTTCCCCAATTTTGCAATTTTCCCTCTTTCCCCAGCAAATGAGTCTGAGAATTTTAGACAGAATATTCTTTGCTGAATTTTCATCCACCATTATGGGTATTTCCACAATTGAGCCATACTCCAGCTACTAAATTCTGATAGAGAGAAAGCTTACATACATAAGCAACTAAAATAAGTTTTACTTGATGTGAAAAATCTGTCAACCACTATGAGCGGGTCATGCTAGATTTTTCTAGCTCATATGTGAGCATATACGCAAAATTACTGCAAAAATGACTTTTTTCGTTACTTGCTCAATTCTCTCTCGAAATTCCTTATTTCATCTAAGCGAGTATTGTTCACAAATTAGAATTCAAAGGAGTCAATTTTCTTTGACAAAAAAATTGAAAAGAAAAAAGATAGCGTATAAACTTATCTATATGGAGTCACAAGCAAAGACTTCACAAGACCACGCCTGTTATAGGTGGTTGTAAAAATTTTGTTCGGTCCCTACTTGCTGGAAAACTGATTGAAAGGAAATACAGCAAGCCTTGTATAGAGTACTCCATTCTGTTACAATCCAATATAACACTAGGATTAAATACTTACCAGTAACGCTCTCAGACAAATTCAGACGGGTGTCTGCTGCCACTGTGTTGTATACCCGTTTGATGTGTGATAGCGCTGCTGGAGGCGACAAAGCAGGATAAACCGTTGAAGGATGCTCCTAGCTGGAAAATTGTTGTGAGAAAAATTATTGATTCATCTTTAGTATCTAGAGGAGATTTATGAGTAAGCCGGAACGCGTGGTATTGATTGGAGTCGCTGGAGACTCCGGGTGCGGTAAATCTACTTTTTTGCGTCGCCTGATAGATTTATTCGGTGAAGAGTTAATGACAGTCATTTGCTTAGATGACTATCACTCATTAGACCGCAAGCAGCGCAAAGAAACAGGAATAACTGCACTTGACCCAAGGGCAAACAATTTTGACTTGATGTATGAGCAAATAAAAGCGCTCAAGAATGGTCAAGCGATTGATAAGCCAATTTACAACCACGAAACCGGCAATATCGATCCACCAGAGCGGGTGGAGCCGAATCACATTGTAGTGGTTGAGGGGTTACATCCTTTATATGATGAGCGGGTGCGCGAACTGATCGACTTCAGCGTGTATTTTGACATCAGCGATGAAGTCAAAATTGCCTGGAAAATTCAGCGAGACATGGCAGAGCGTGGTCACCGCTATGAAGATGTCTTAGCTCAAATCAATTCCCGTAAACCTGATTTTACAAAGTACATTGAACCACAAAGAGAGTTTGCTGATGTGGTTCTCCAGGTATTGCCCACAAACTTAATTAAAGACGACAAAGAGCGCAAAGTTTTGCGGGTACGTATGCTCCAGCGAGAAGGCAAAGAAGGCTTTGCCCCAGTCTACCTCTTTGATGAAGGGTCAACAATTCAGTGGACTCCCTGCGGACGTAAACTGAGCTGTTCTTACCCTGGTATGCAACTGTATTATGGCTCAGATGTGTATTACGGTCGCTATGTCTCTGTGTTAGAGGTAGATGGTCAATTTGACAATCTCGAAGAAGTGATTTACATCGAAACCCATTTGAGCAACACATCCACCAAGTACAAAGGTGAGATGACTCAGTTGTTACTCCAGCACCGCGAGTATCCAGGTTCCAATAATGGAACTGGTTTGTTCCAAGTTCTAACAGGTTTGAAAATGCGTACTGCTTACGAACGGTTGACATCCAAGGAAGCAAAGCTAGCTGTTAACGTTTAGTGACAGTCGCTGTATTTGTGTGGAAGCTTTTGGGGGTGCTTACGGGTACCCCCGATTTTTTTATAGTGTAGGAAACAAGTCAGAGGTTTCAGAGCTTAAATTACTGAGTTGACTTTAAACAACTATAAACCAGTAGGGTAACTTTTATCTATCTTTAAAATAATCAGTCTTAGGTAATAATTTTTATGAAAGTAGCATAAGTACGAGGTGTGATTGTAAAAATCTTGTTATGATTGCAGATTGAACTGGGTAAACTAAATGCTTTGGTTTAGCCAGTTGGAAAAACCTTCTATGGAGGAACTCCACTTGTCTCGTCGTTATCTATTTACCTCCGAGTCTGTGACTGAAGGGCATCCAGATAAAATCTGCGATCAGATTTCTGATACAATTTTAGATACCCTTCTTTCACAAGACCCCAGTAGTCGTGTTGCTGCTGAGGTTGTGGTTAACACTGGTTTGGTCTTAATCACTGGTGAAATTACCACCAAAGCAAATGTGAATTATGTCAATCTCGCTCGCAAGAAAATTGCCGAGATTGGTTACACCAACGCTGATAACGGGTTCTGTGCCAACAGCTGTTCAGTGATTGTCGCATTAGACGAACAATCGCCTGATATTGCCCAAGGTGTTAACACTGCTCAAGAAACCCGCGAAGAGCAGAGTGACGAACTATTTGACACAATTGGTGCTGGCGACCAAGGTATCATGTTTGGCTTCGCTTGCAACGAAACACCAGAACTGATGCCGTTGCCTATCTGTCTTGCTCACCGTATTGCTCGCCGACTGGCTGCGGTTCGTAAAACAGGTGATTTGCCGTACCTGCGTCCTGATGGGAAAACGCAAGTCACCATAGTATATGAAGACGGACGACCTGTAGGAATTGATACCATCCTGGTTTCCACCCAGCATACAGCTACCATCGGTGACATCACTGATGAAGCAGAAGTGCAAGCCAAGATTAAAGAAGACCTCTGGTCAGCGGTGGTAGAACCTGTCTTTGGAGACATTGATGTTAAGCCAGATGAGCAAACTCGCTTTTTGGTTAACCCCACAGGTAAGTTTGTCATCGGGGGTCCTCAGGGAGATTCTGGTCTGACCGGGCGTAAAATCATTGTTGATACCTACGGTGGCTACTCGCGACACGGCGGTGGAGCCTTTTCTGGCAAAGACCCCACAAAGGTAGACCGCTCTGCAGCTTATGCCTCTCGCTATGTGGCGAAAAATATTGTCGCCGCAGGGTTGGCAGAAAAATGTGAAGTTCAGCTTAGTTATGCCATTGGTGTAGCGCGACCGGTAAGCGTTCTGGTGGAGACTTTTGGCACAGGCAAAGTCGATGACGAAATCTTGCTGGAAGTCATCCAACAGCATTTTGAACTGCGCCCTGCGGGCATTATCCATGCTTTCAATTTACGCAACCTGCCGAGTGAACGAGGCGGACGTTTTTATCAGGACGTCGCGGCTTACGGTCATTTGGGGCGGAGCGATTTAGATTTGCCTTGGGAGCGTACCGATAAGGCGGAATTGTTGAAGGAAGCAGTCAACAATTTACTGTCGGCAGCAGTTGTATAGATACAGTGAGGAGTTAGGAGCTTGAATCAGTTTAACTCCTAACTCATCAAATTCCTGCAACCCCCCTTTCCTTGGGGGGTTATACCAATTCAAAATTCGCTCATTCAAAATTCACGCATTAACAAACTGCCAAAAAACCTACCCTTGAAAGCGAATGCCGCCCCGGGACTGGCTCAAGAGTGGAAATGCTCCAGACTTGGTAATGGTCAATATTTCCCCGGACATAATTTTGAGGCTCCCTTACCCAATCCCCAATCCAAGGGTCCCCAATCGCCAGAGATTTGTGACAAAATAGTAGATTAGCTGTAGCTTATCCACAAAATACCAGTTGTACCTTTTTGTATCATACAAATATTGTAGGATGAGCATCTTAGTCGCCTGAATTTAGGACGGGCTGTCCGGTTCATGCCACAAGAATCTACAACTGTAGTATTCTGTTGAATTAAAAACCCCTATATGGACTCTGGCTGCATGACGCTGTTAATAGCCTAATTAAGGTGACTTTTGTTGGCAGGAAAAAATATCGTTAAATGTTCCTATAAAAATTGCTTAGATATAATAGAAATCGTGCAAACTATACTAATAACTGAAGACAGCGAGAAAAATAAAATGTGTGTATCGTCAAGAGAAAGTATAGTTTCCCAGAAGGGCAGGAAGGGTTGCTGAAAGCAGAAAATAAGCACAAAGGAACAAGCGAGTACAAGCCCTGAAAAAGGATGAAAGATGTAGATGCCTTTTAGGCAGCTTTGTCTAGGCTAGAATCAAGGTGCTTTATAAAAATTTCATAAATTCTACTTTAAAAATTAGCTTTTCTTTGATAGTTTAAACTTCATCCTTAAGTAAGAAACGCTTTGCTTCTGTTAAAAAAGAAGATAATGATAATGTAGTAGGTGGTAATCACAAATTGAACCAAGTTTTAGCTCAAATTTTAGCTTTGATACAAATCCGGTAATTTTTGCGGGAGGGCAAGGAGATTTGAGGAATGCAAACTCAAAAGCCAACCGCTGTTGACAGCAATTGGGAAATAACACAAGTGTCAGCCGAACAGCCCTCTACCGATGATGAACTCCCAACTATAGAATTTCCCTCCCGAGGGAAACTCAAAGCAAGTTCTTGGCGCATTCATCAGAAGATTGGCTATGGGTACTTTCTGGCAATCGGAATTGGCTTTTTGGGTTCACTGACTGGGTTTGTCATCGCTAATTACTACCGAGGTATAGAAACGGGGCAATTAAGCCATGCCCAGTTTCAAACAAAAATGCTTGGTAGTTACAAAGATGCTTTAGTAGATGCACAATTGCATAGCTCAAACTTGGTTGCTGTTGTGGACGATCCGAAACGCCTTTATAGCAAAAGAGCCGAATTTTTAAACAGTGTTGACAAAGCCAAGAAGATTGAGAAAGACATTACGAATTTTATAGACAGCAAGCCAGGAAAGCTAGCAGCAACAGAAGACACTCTACGAACTATATTGAATGACTACTCCACTAACCTAAAATTTTACGTTATTCAAATAGAGTCAGTGTTGCAGCAGCTTGAGCAGCAGCCACAAAATCAACAAGAGATTTCCTCAGCACGAAACAAGTTGCTGGAAATTATGAGCGGTGGAACAACCACGCGGCTAGATGAGATACGTCAACGGTTAACTGACACTTTGCAAATTGCTCAACAGCAAGAGAAGGCAATTGGAACAAATGTGGGCGTAGCAAAAGGAATCGAGCAAATGATTGCTGTAGTGAGTATGCTGCTGTCAGTAGCTATTGCCGCAATTGTAGCATGGCGTACTTCTCGGGCGATCGCCGAACCAGTCATCCTAGTCACTCAAGTCGCGGAACAAGTAGCGAAAAAATCTAACTTTAATTTGCGCGCCCCTGTCAGCACCGAAGATGAAATTGGATTACTCGCCAAATCTCTCAATCGTTTGATTGAACGGGTATCACAGCGTACAAAAGAACTACAACAAGCAAAAGAACTCGCAGAAGCAGCCAGCAAAGCAAAAAGCCAGTTTCTCGCCAATATTAGCCATGAATTACGCACGCCGTTGAATGCCATCATTGGCTTGAGCCAACTGCTTAAAGATGATGCTGCTGATTATGAAATGACAGAAGATTTTATTGAGGATCTTGAATCTATCAATGGTGCGGGTAGGCATTTACTGACATTAATCAACGATATCCTCGACTTATCACGAATTGAAGCGGGGAAAATGACTTTCTACCCAGAGACATTTGAACTCGCCACGCTCATCAATAACGTTGTCCTAACAGTCAAGCCTTTGGTGGAGAAAAATGCCAATGTTTTAGAAGTGAATTTTCATGGGGAACTTGGCATTATGTACACTGACCAAACTAAGCTACGACAGGTTCTGTACAATCTCCTGAGCAATGCTGCCAAGTTTACCACCAACGGTAAGGTGACACTGATAGTCAACAAGCAGCTAGACTTCCACGGGGATGCTCCTGGAATGATCACGTTTACTGTTCAAGATACAGGCATTGGTATGTCCTCAGAACAACAGCAACAGCTGTTTCAGCCTTTTAGCCAAGGGGACGCTTCAACAACAAAAAAATATGGTGGTACTGGATTGGGGTTAGCAATTAGCCGTCACTTTTGCCATATGATGGGTGGTGAAATTTTTGTCAGAAGTGAACCCGGAGTCGGGTCTATTTTCACTGTTCGCCTTCCACTGATAGCTAGAGATTAGTTTTCTGGAATGAGCCGATTTTCTTTTGTAGAAGAATCAACCTGCTGGAGCAAACACACTCGCCATGATGGTTGTCGCCATGATTCGTCCAGGAATGTTACTTCAAGGACGCTACAAAGTTATCCGTCAAATTGGTGGCGGTGGTTTTGGTAAAGTGTTTGAAGTAGATGATAATGGCACCACAAAAGTATTAAAAGTTCTCAGTCTAGAGCGTTTCCATAACCCGACAATCAAACTCAAGGCGATCGCTTTATTTCAACGAGAAGCCGAATTATTAGCTCGCCTAAAGCACCCTGGTATTCCACGTGTAGAGCCAGATAGCTCTTTTACTTGGTCTGATGGCAATGGTGAAGCGTTACACTGCATCGTTATGGAGAAAATACCAGGTTCTAACTTGCAACAGTGGTTGCAAGCCAGAGGAAATCAACCACTCACCACAGAACAAGCACGCGAATGGTTAATCCAACTGGTAGAGATACTTAACGAACTGCATCAGCACCAGTATCTGCACCGCGATATCAAACTCTCTAACATCATGCTGAAACCTGATGGACAACTGGTGCTGATTGACTTTGGTGCTGTTAGGGAAGTGACAACGACTTACCTGGAAAAACAACAAGGTAAACAAACCGGTACTGTTCTTGTTTCTCCTGGGTTCACCCCTCCAGAACAAGCTGAGGGTTATGCTGTTCCACAATCAGACTTTTTTGCTCTAGGACGAACTTTTGTTTGTTTGCTGACTGGAAAATCTCCTCTCGATTTTCCTAAAAACTCAGAAACTGGAGAATTAATTTGGCGTGACGATCTCACTGATGTTTCGTCGGAATTAGCAAACTTAATTGACCGCCTCATAGCGCCTTTCCCCGGACAGCGACCTCAAACTTGCCAGGAAATATTAAATTCCCTCAAAGGCAATCAACAAAATTCTCAACTATCGCAAGATAGAGGAGATACTATACCAGGGACAGGGTTTGGAGTCAGTTATTTAGCGCTGAAGCGCTTACTACAAAATACATTTACTCTTCAATTTAAATCAGATGAACGACTAGCTGATAAACAGAAAACAACACAGAATAAATTATCCAAAAAACGTAGTTTTCAGTTTTTGCTAGCTGGCTTCTTGGTTTTAAGCGGTGGCGGCATTAATTTGTGGAAATCTTCACCACATATAGCTTTTAACCTCAACGATTGGGGATTTGCCAACTATCAGCAGAAAAGTTTTGAGGTTGCCAAGATATATTATCAATTGGCTGGGTTTTTTGACCCAAAGATGCCAGAACCTGATTACAATTTGGGATTGCTTTATGAAGACAAAAATAAGTTTGACCAAGCTCGTGCTGCCTACAAAATAGCTGTGCAAAAGGGTTATGATAGAGCTTACAATAACTTGGCGCGTTTACAGATTTTAGATAAAGAATATACAACAGCAGTAGGGCTACTGCGAGAGGGGCTGCCATTTGCTTACGATGACAAAGCTAAATATGCAATGTTGAAAAACTTGGGGTGGGCGTATTTAGAACTAGGGAATTACCAAGAAGCGAAAAACTCTCTTGAAAAGGCAATTCATATCAAGGGCGATCGCGCTGCTGCATATTGCTTGCAAGCCAAAGTTTTAGAAAAACAACAAAATAAGCAAGGGGCTTTTTTGGCTTGGAGAAATTGCCTGAAATATGGCAATTCTGGAACTCCAGAGGAAAAACAGTGGATCAATGAGGCTGCGAGAAATATTAATTGAGGAAAAATCAGAATTCAGAACGACTGCATATAGTAATCCTAAATTATTTGTGTGAAAGTGGCAGCGCTTGTACTTAACTCTCTGTTGTCTCTTTTCTTGGCGTACTTGGCGTCTTGGCGGTTTGTTTAAAGGTAATTTTCACTTCGCAGATAGGACTGCTATAAATAAATCTAGAAGATTCAGTAACTTCTTGCAAAACGTTAAGAAGAATGAAATTGAACCACAGATGCACACAGATACACACAGATAATTTATCTATGTTAATCTGTGTGCATCTGTGGTTATAAATATCATTCTATATGTGTAGTGCACTACTAAAAAGCTGGAAAGCAAAGAGTAAAAAAGCCAAAATTTTCCTTTGGTTTTTTGCTGTTTGCTTGTTGCTTTTGATATTGGCAGTTCCACCAAAAATTCTAGCAGCACTTAGCACTCAAGTTAGTCAAATACCGATTGCCCAGTGCAGACGCGCCGAAAGTGGCGATCCTCGCAGCCCTAGCAACCCGGATATTCCCTATGTTATTAGTCCCCGCCGCACATTGCTACTAACTGACAAGCCGAGGCTACGCTGGAACCAAGTTTTGGGTGTCAAAAGCTATGATGTCAGTTTACAAAAAGGTGATTCAGTTGTTTGGCAAACAAAGGTGAATACCAATGAAATTGTATATCCTGGCAAACCAGAACTGGAACCTGGCGGGGAATATTTGCTGATTGTTAAAGCTGATAACGGTAAGTTTTCAACAGATGAAAAACCAAATGCAAGGGGTTTTAGCCTATTGTCAAAGCAAGAAGCGCAAGTTGTGAAAACAGCGATCGCTCAACTGAATAATCAACAAGTTCCCGACAAAGTAAAGACTTTACAAAGTGCTTTTTTTTATATCGGTTCTGACCTAAAATCAGAGGCGATTGAAACGCTAGAAGCTTTGATAAGTGGTGGTAGTAAAGAGGCTTCCGTCTCTCGAAAGCTTGGCGATCTTTATTGGCAAGCAGGAGTCGATGTGCTAGCGGAAACTCATTATTTAAATGCACATACACAGGCGATCGCTAATAAGGATATGGTACAGCAAGCACAAATTGCTGAAGCTTTGGGGGATTTGTATGTCGCGCTAGATGACCAAAAAGCTGCCATGAAGTGGCTGACTCAAGCACGAAATAGTTACAAAACTTTAGGTAACAAGCAAAGAGTAGAGGAACTGGATACGCAGCTTAAACAATTCAAATCTACGTCTGATGCTCTTGAATCTTAAGAAATCCTAAAAACTTACTAGAAGTGCTGTGGTGTTTCCAATTGGCTACTACGCTGTAAAGACGTTGCATCCGAGAGTTCTACAACTATGAGTAAATTCAACTAGTTAATTGTGATACGGATATCCGGAATGATGTGATTTCAGTGGGTATACATATTTGTCTTTAGTCAAAGTCAATGTATCTAGGAAATTACCCTGAAAAAGGAGCATCAAATGACTAACCAAACTTTACCTCAAAATCAAAATCCCCGTAAAGCGGAAGCCGAAAAGTTACTAGAACAAGCTAATAAACAGTTAGGGGAAGCTTTAAAAGCTTACCAACAAGCACTAGATGTCTATCAGGACATTGGCGAAGATACTGTTGCTACTCTCATCTCTTATGTTATTTCTGAGAGCAAAATTGTGACTGTTACCAGCATAGATGAGTCTGGTGATTCTAAAATAAAGTTGACTGCTGCTAATGGTATAATAGCCAATCCTTCACGGGTAAAGGCTCCTAAGAAAAAGAAAACTAAGTAGGTCAGTATTTCAATGATTGAAGGTGATTTAAATCAAGTTTAGTATAGGTGCATCACAATATTACCCAAATACAATATTACTCACAAACAATTTTTCATGACTAAGTGTTTAAGTTGCTTGTTTGTTGAATAAGCAACTCTTTAATTTAATAATATTGAAATATTCCTTCATGCATTTGTCTCATCTGACTCGCTTTGGTGCAATCGCTCTCACTCTTTTATGTTTGTTGAATCCAGTTTACGGAGCAAGCAGTCATTCTAAGTTCGTGAGATATTTTTTTGGGACGTTGCAAGCACAAAAATCTGAAAGCCTGAAGACAGAAGCAGACCGATTGTATGACCAAGGGGTTGACCAATATGAAAGCGGTCAGTTTAAAAAATCGTTAGAAACGTACCAAAAAGTTCTGGCAATTTATCAGCAAATTGGCGGAAAAGATGATATTGCTAAAACTCTCTACGCAATTGGCATTATTTACAATCAAACCTCTCAATATTATAAAGGAATAGATGTCCTCAAACAAGCATTAGTTGTTTATCAACAGATAGGTGACAAGGAAGGCATTGGTGACACGTTTAATAGTTTAGGGGCGGTTTATAAAAATTTAGGTCAGTATCCACAAGCACTAGATTTTTATCAGCAAGCATTGGCGATGAGTCAACAAGTAGGCGTTGGCATTTCTAGTAAAGAGACACAGGAAACGGTTGCACTTATCCTTAATAATATTGGTTTAGTTTATCAATCTATGGGGCAGTATTCTCAAGCACTGGAATACTATCAGCAAAGCCTTACCGTCAAGCAAAAAATAGAAGATAAACTAGGCGTAGGGCATTCTCTTAATAGTATAGGAGGAGTTTATTACGAAACAGGACAGTATTCCCAAGCGCTCAAGTTTTTTCAACAAGCTTTAGCAAATGTTCAAAATGGCAAACAACCTACAGACTCAGCAAATATCCTTAATAATATTGGACTTGTTTACAGCGAACTGGGTGAATATTCCAAAGCACTAAAATTTTATCAGCAAGCTTTAGCAATTCGGGTAAAAATTGGTGATCAAGATGGCGAAGCTACGACTCTACATAACATTGGGTTTGCCTACAATAACATGAAGAAATATCCCCAAGCTATTGATTATTATAGGCAAGCTTTAGCAGCTTTTAAAAAGATTGGTAATCAGCCAAAGATGGGCAGTACTCTTAACAATATCGGGTTTGCCTATCAACAATTGGGGCAGTATTCGCAAGCACTAGAGTCTCTTCAACAAGGGTTAAGAATTCTTCAACAAGTAGGCGATCGCGCTGTCGCTGGGCGTACCTTTGATAGTATCGGAAGCGCTTACAAAGGTATGGGCAACTATTCTCAAGCATTGGCGTCATATCAGCAAGCATTATTCTTGAGTCGAGAAGTTGGCGACAAACCTGCTGAAAGAATTACCCTAGGAAACATCGGCGATTTACTGGCGCGACAAAACAAGCCACAATTAGCAATTATTTTCTACAAGCAATCTGTTAACATAACCGAAAGCATACGCGCCGAATTGCGATCGCTTCCACGGGAACAACAGCAATCTTACACTGCAACCGTTACTGATACCTATCGTCGCTTGGCTGACTTACTGCTGCAACAAGACAGAGTCCTGGAAGCACAGCAAGTTTTAGATTTACTCAAGATTCAAGAACTAGACGATTACCTGGGTGATGTTCGGGGTGATCAAAGAACCGCCAAAGGAGTTGAGTCACTGTCTCCAGAACAGTCAATTAATCAAGGGTTGAAAGTCGTAGCTGATAGACAAATTAAAATCAGCAGACAACTCGGCGAACTGCAAAAAATTCCATCAACAAACAGAAAACCTGACCAAATGGCAAAGATTGTCGAATTAGAGGCAAATCTAATCACAGAATTTAACCAATTTATCGACAGTCCAGAAGTGAATGCTTGGTTAGAACAGCTTAGCCCAAAAGCGGCACAACAGATTATACCACTGGAGAATCTGAACAGCTTGCGAGACAACTTGAAGCGTCTCAACCAAAGCGCTGTTTTGCTGTATCCATTAATTTTAGACAACAGTTTGGAACTGGTATTAACAAGCCCAAATACACCACCAATTCATCGTAGTGTTTCTATCAAAAAAGAAGAACTCAATCGGGCAATTGTAGATTTTCGTCGCGCATTAGAAAATCCCGAATCTGATGCTACAGTCCCCGCGCAAAAGTTGTATGAATATTTAATTAAGCCGATAGAAAAAGACTTGGCAAACGCAGATGCTAAAACAATCATTTATGCGCCAGATGGACCGTTACGTTACATTCCCCTAGCCGCTTTATACGACGGTAAAAAATGGTTAGCGCAGCGCTTCCGTACTAACAATATTACTGCTTTGAGCTTAACCGAACTCGATACTCAACCTTTACCTCAGATAAAAGTCTTAGCAGGGGCGACGACACAGCGTCACATCGTAAAACTTGAGTCTACCTCATTACCATTTAAAGCGTTGGAATATGCAGGGGCGGAAGTTAACAACCTTGCTACGATGATGCCAGGAACCAAGACACTTTTAGATAATGATTTCAACCGCGAAGCGATGATTTCTTATTTAAATGTCTACTCAATTATCCATATGGCGACTCATGCTAAATTTGTCAACGGTAAGCCGGAATACTCTTTTATTTTAATGGGCGATGGTAATTTCATTACCCTACCAGATATTCAAAAGTTATCTTTGCCAAATGTAGATTTGGTTGTGTTGAGTGCTTGCGAAACAGCAGTTGGTGACCAAATAGGCAAGGGAGAAGAAATTTTAGGTTTTGGCTATCAAATACAGCGTACAGGAGCAAGAGCTGCGATCGCCTCTTTATGGGCTGTTAGCGATGGTGGAACACAAGCTTTAATGAATGCTTTTTACGCCTTTCTAGGTCAAAGTAAAATGACCAAAGCAGAAGCTTTACGTCAGGCGCAAGCCGCAATGATTACAGGCGACTATTCAGGGATAAATCAAGATCAAGACAGAGGAATTCTCAAATCTACACGCCAGAAGTTACCAGCAAAAGTTTCTAATCGTCTGAGTCATCCCTTTTATTGGGCACCTTTTATTTTAATTGGTAATGGTTTGTAAGTGTTCACGCTTAGTACTCTGTCAACGCGAAAGGAGATATGAGAAAAGCTCGTAATCTCCAAAAGCTAATTCTAAAATCCCAAAATGCAAGGTTCCTCGCCATCCGTCAAGTAACCCAGCTCAATGCAGGCAAAAAAACGGTAGGGATTGACTCTAAAGCCAGCCTGATCTCCAAGGAAGCAAGAGTGAAAAAGGGGTTGCGGACGGCTGCTCTTTTTCCACTCCTCTTATAGTGACTCTCATTATCGACTGTGGATATTTTATTTTTTGGAAGTCCCTAAATTAAAAATTAGGTCAAAAAACTAACTTTACCACTAGCTAAATCATAACGACCTCCAGCGATTTTTAGTTTACCTTCTTTAATTAAGCCCCTTAGAATTGTGGAACTTTCTCCCAATTTTTCCGCCTGATATTGGACATTAGCAATAATAGAATTTTCTTCTAAATCGCCAGTTTTATTCCTTACTCTTTCTACAGCCGGCTTGATTTCTTCCACAAAAACACCAATTCTTCCAGGTAGTGGCTCACCTTTGGTAGCTGCTACAACCGCACCACATCTGGCATGACCCAAAACCATAATTAGTTGTGCGCCTAATACGGCTGTAGCAAATTCTAAACTACCTATTGCAGTTTGACTGGCAACATTGCCAGCAACCCGTACAACAAATAAATCACCTAATCCCTGATCAAAAACAATTTCCGCAGGTACTCTGGAATCTGCACACCCAAGTATTGCAGCAAAAGGATATTGAGCTACAGCAGTTTCTTGCAATCGTAGTCTTGATTGATTAGGATTAAGACGCTTACCTTCAACAAACCTTTTATTACCTTCAATTAACCTAGCTAAAGCCGCCTGAGGGTTAACTGGTTGGGGTTTTGTTTCTGTAGTGGCAGGTTTTTGGGCAATAGCTGGTTCTCGTTGCCAAAGTACACTACCAACAGCACTAGCACCAACAGTAACACTACCTACACCTGCTAATTTTAAAAAATTCCGTCGCCCAACAAATCCATTAATCTTGCTCATTATGCACCTCATTCAAAACAGGAAAATTTAATTAAGTTGCTATTAAAAAATTCATAATTTTATACTCTAAAGCGTTATTACCTTGAGGCAAATAACACCTTTAGAGCAATAAATTATTTAAGAATTATTGCAACCCAAAAAATATTAAACTTTGTGATTCTTTGGAATATACCAAAATCATGGATAACAATTGAATCAATATATCATTTGATAAAACTATGTATACAAAAGCTTTTTATCTATGATTGATCTCAACTCTTACTTTGTAACTCTGAGTGTTTCGTTTCGTATTACGCCTTTGTTGCATAAATCAAAAAAAGACATACTTTTGCTTAACAGAGTGGTAAATCAGTTTTGCACTTTGTAGCTGTCCGGTTTGCCTAAGTGGATGATCTTAAATCTTGCACCTATCCGTATAAGTTTGGGCTTTGTCAAAAGCAGCGCAATAAAGTTACATCAATTTCTTAGCTTTTGTAGGTAAAATAAGGGCTTTAGGCTCCGTACTGAGTTTTAAAATAATATTAATTTTTATTGCTGCAAAATATCAGGTGAAAATAATTGTTCACCGTCCTATTCCAGATGGTTTTCAAATCAAGACCATTAGTAAGTAGGTCGGCGGAAATAAACATAACTATATTAAGAAGGGTAAAGGGAAAGGGGAAAAGGAAAAACCTTTACCCTTTAATATGCAAAATAACATCAAGAAAGTGGGGCTGCGCGTCTTCCTCAATCAAAAACGCTCAAGTGGGGCGACCCGTAAGAAAAGCCCACACCGTAATCTTTGATCCGGTGTGGGAGTACATCACTTTCGCTAGGATGGTGTAGCCTTAGCAATAGTTACCTTTTCTCTCTATTTCAACCTAAGCGATACCTGCTGCTCAGTTCTACGTACTCCTCACACCCATGACAACAACCACAGACTTCCTCAGTCACCTCAACCCCAGTCAACGCCGTGCTGTTGAACATCACTGCGGTCCCTTACTAGTTGTTGCTGGTGCGGGTTCCGGCAAAACACGAGCGCTGATTTATCGCATTGCTAACCTTATTTTGCAACACCGCGTCGATCCAGAAAATATCTTGGCGGTGACGTTCACCAACAAAGCCGCACGCGAAATGAAAGAGCGTATTCAGAAGTTATTTGCCGATCGCCTGGCAATGACAGAATACAATGAGCGGTTTGATTTGTTACCAGAATACGACCAAACCAAGCTGAAGTCGAAAGTCTGGAGAACCTTCATCAAAGATATGTGGTGCGGTACTTTCCACAGTCTTTTTTCTCGCGTTCTCCGCTTTGATATCGATAAATACCAAGACGAAAAAGGACGCCAGTGGACGCGGAATTTTTCTATCTTTGACGAGTCCGACGCCCAAAGCCTTGTTAAAGAAATCGTTACTAAACAGCTCAACTTAGACGACAAGAAGTTTGAACCCCGTTCTGTGCGCTACGCCATTAGTAACGCCAAAAACCAAGGGTTATCACCTAAAGAATTTGAGAGAGAACAGCCGAATTATCGCGGCAGGGTGATTGCAGAAGTTTACAATCATTATCAAAGCCGACTTGCAGAAAACAACGCCTTGGACTTTGATGACCTTATCCTCGTTCCTGTAAGATTGTTTCAGCAAAACGAACAAGTCTTGGGTTATTGGCACAACAAGTTTCGCCATATTCTGGTAGATGAATATCAGGATACTAACCGCACTCAATACGAACTCATCCGCCTGTTGACGACAAATGGCGAAACCAAAAAGAGTGAATGGGATTGGACAGACCGTTCTGTTTTGGTGGTTGGTGATGCAGATCAATCGATTTATTCGTTTAGAATGGCTGACTTCACCATCTTGTTGGACTTTCAGCAAGATTTTGGTGATGGTTTACCAGACGAAGACACCCGCACAATGGTGAAGTTGGAGGAGAATTATCGCTCTTGCGAAAATATTTTGCAAGCAGCAAACCATCTGATTGAAAACAACACCCAACGCATTGATAAAATCCTCAAAGCAACAAGAGGCGCAGGTGAGGAAATTTTTTGTCATAAAGCAGATGATGAAATTGCGGAAGCAGATTTTGTCATCAATCAAATTCGCTCTTTAGAAAACCAAAATCCTGAGTTGAATTGGGGGAGTTTTGCCATACTTTATCGTACCAACGCCCAATCTCGACCGTTTGAGGAGTTATTGGTGCGATTGGGAATTCCCTACACAGTTGTGGGAGGAATAAAGTTTTACGATCGCAAAGAAATTAAAGATGTCTTGGCTTACTTGCGGGCGATCGCCAACCCTGCTGATACACTCAGTTTATCGCGAGTGATTAATACTCCCCGGCGCGGTATTGGCAAAGCGACCATCGAGGCACTAAATAACGCCGCTAGAGAATTAGGCACAACTCTGTGGGAAATCATAAGTGATGAGACATCAGTAAATACATTAGCTGGGCGTTCTGCGAAAGCTGTCAATAACTTTGCCCAGATGATTCGTAACTTGCAAGAACAAATGGAGACAGTTCCAGTTTCTGAACTTGTGCAAGGAGTGCTGGAAGACTCTGGATACCTTAAAGACTTGCAAACACAGGGAACGGAAGAAGCAGAAGACAGGGTGCAAAACGTCCAAGAATTATTCAACGCCGTGCTGCAATTTGAAGAAGAAAGCGACGATGTCACCCTGCAAGCCTTCCTTAGCAGTACCGCCCTCAGTTCCGATTTGGATAATTTAAAAGAAGGAGAAACAGCAGTTTCACTGTTAACCTTACACGCTTCCAAGGGGCTGGAGTTTCCTGTGGTGTTTTTGGTGGGGATGGAACAGGGATTGTTTCCCAACTACCGTTCGATGAACGATCCAGCGTCTTTGGAAGAAGAACGCCGCCTGTGTTACGTGGGGATTACTCGCGCCCAAGAACGGTTGTACATAAGCCATGCCCGTGAACGCCGCCTTTATGGTTCTCGGGAACCAGCCATGCGATCGCAATTTCTCGACGAACTACCCGAAGAATTATTAATGACTCGACATAGAAGCGTTGCTTATACCAAAGGTACTGGTGGCAGTTCATCCCAGCGTGTCACCCAAGCAAAACAAGGGAGTGCACATTGGCAAGTAGGCGAAAAAGTTCTGCATAAAATCTTTGGTGTTGGAGAAATTACTCACATTTTTGGTTCGGGAAATAAAATTTCATTAGCGATTAAATTTGACAGTATGGGACAAAAAATTATTGATCCAAGGGTGGCACAGTTGCAACGGGTGGATTGATAGGCACCCAAAATCAAGCTTCTCCGTCAGTTCCCTAGACTTTGGCTGCCGCGCATTCTTCGCCCATGCAAAGCATGGACGAAGAATGCGCGGCAGATGATTGTTCAATTCTCTCCCATTCCAATACCTCTGCCATTTGCACCGCTAGTTTTAACGGATCAAAAGGTTTGGTAATGACTCCCGCAATGCTTAACTGTGCATATTGTTTTAAATCTTGCATCTGCACCTTAGCAGTCAGCAAAATAACTGGAATTGTGCGGGTACGCGGATCACTTTGCAGCGCAGTCAGCACCGTTAGTCCGTTCATATTCGGCATGATTACATCCAGTAAAATCGCATCCGGGAGTTGAGTAGAAGCCAAAAACAGTCCATTGCTGGCTTCAGTAGATGTCAGTACTTGCCAGCCGCCCAAGTATTCCAAGCAAGTTTTAATAAGGATACACAAATTTTTCTCGTCGTCAATTACCAAAATGCGCTTTGTTGACATAGCTTACTTACGGGTTAGTCTTTTAACAAGTTAGCTACCTTTGTTTCTCTTCACCATCTGCTAAAGGAATTAATCAATATTAATTTTTTATGTATATATTGGTACAAATTTTACCTTTAGCTTTGTTTAGTTACTGATATCGATTATTACTTGTACAAAGGAAACAATTGACTTCTTCAAATTTTATAAAGTAATTTATAATACAAGCAATATCCGCAACATTCTAAGAGAATTATTAGCTTGGAAAACCAAAAGAAGCCTCTGCCATACGACCTATGTAGGCAATGCCTCTACATTGCCTCCTGAGAATGAGGAAACTACAGTGGTAGCTTTATAAAGTGATACCTATACGCTATGTTGATGTAGTAACGGAGTTGACACTATGGCTAGTCAAGCAGAAAGTAAAGGTAAGCACACTGCTGCTCATGACGAAACTGCAGGCAAGAAAGCGGCCGATAAGAATGAAGCAGATGCTAATAAGCACAGTGCTACTAAGAATGAAGCAGATGCTAACAAGCACAGTGCTGATAATCACGAGGAGCTAGTAGTCTGCCAAGGGAAATTTGCTGGGTCATACAGTCGGGTATAAACGCTCCATCTTTCTCCGTGCATCTGTAGTTTGAAAACGCCAATGGACACTTGTACGTTGAAGATTGCGTTGTTTCTCCCAAGTAGCAATTTCAGAGGATAATGTTTGTATATCCGGGATTCGTCGCTCTAAACATTGGCGAGATAAAACAGATAACTCAATCTCTACTTGATTCAACCAACTTGCATGTTTAGGAGTGTAGTGGAACTCTAATCTTTGTACAATTCGACGTGCCTCTTGAGGTTCAAAAACTTCATACAAGGCTGCTGGAGTATGAATATTAAGGTTATCAACTACTAAACGAATAACATCAGCATCGCGGTGATAAATATCTACTAAATCTTTCATTTGTTTTGCAAAATCGTGTTTTGTACGCCGTTGAGTTACTTCAATATGTCTCCACCCTACTAAAGGTTGAAAATAAGCAAATAAATTTACTGTTCCATTGCGTTTATATTCAAAGTCATAGCGTTCTGGTTGCTCTGGTTCAGGTGGCAATGGTTGTCTGACTTCTTCCACCAGTTGATATGAGCATTCATCAAAACAGACTACTGGACGTTTGGGATCATATGGTTCATTGTATAAATCCAATAAATCTTCCATCCGTAAAACGTACTCGGCGTTTACTTCGGGAATGCACCACTGTTCTTTCAGCCACGGCTTAATGTCGTTTTTTTTAGGGTCTGACGAACAGTTTCATCTGAAATCGAATCAACGATACCAACTTCTATTAAGTGGTCTGCCAAAAGTTGCATTGTCCATCTTACCCGTCCAGACGGTGCGTCAGAACAAGCTGTAGCTATCAAAAACGCTTCTGATTTTCCTTCAAGTTTACGAATCTTCGGTGGATGAGGTTCATCAATGAGTGCAAAATCTAACCCACCGATGACAAATTTCTCTCGTGTCCGTTCCACTGTCGTAACATGGACTCGAACAATGGCAGCGATCGCTTGATCTGTTTCTCCCTCAGAAGCCATCAGAAGAATGTTTGCGCGGGTGATGGTTCTTGCCTTGTGCTTACCTTTTTTAATTAATGCTTGCAGCTGAGAAACTTCGTCCTCACTCAAATCCACAATGTACTTCTTTGCCATGCTATTTCCTGATTTTTAAGTAGCTTATCAGTAAGATGTGCTACCCTGCAAAGTTCCCTTGGCAGACTACTAGATTCACTTCTTTCTGCGCTTGATGGAGATATCACTGCCCTGGATGCAGATGCTGCTCTCAGCTTAATTGACCAGTGGTATGGTTCTCTGCATAAAGCTAAAGAACCAGAACTCAAAGAGATTGCAAATACCATCAAGGAGCTAAAGCAACTCGTTAAGGGTGGCAAAGCCACAGGTCATGAGATTGGTGAAGTCCTGATTGAAATTGGCGAACAAACAACTAACTTTGGTTCTGATGCTTCCAAAGAGCTAAAAACTCCACTGCATAAATTAGGTAAGCAACTTACTAAAGCAGGCACTTCACTAGGTAAAGCAGAAGACAAGGAGCATATTGAACAAATTGACTCCCTAGTAGAGAACCTTGAAGGAGACCTGACGAAAATTGATACAGAGGTAGCTCTCAACGGTATCGACACGTGGTACACATTGCTACACAAGTCTGAAGACGAGAATCTCAAAGCGATCGCCAATGGACTCAAGCAACTCAAGCAACTTCTCAAGCGCAGCAACCCCAAAGGTGCTGACATAGGTGAAGTACTCACCCAACTTGGCGAACAGACTCAAGAAGCTGCCAATTCTGCTGGAAGAGGACTCAAAGGGCGAATTCAAAAACTGGGCAAAGTCCTCAGTAAAGTTGGCAAGTCTTTGGAGTGAACTCTTCGGGTGCATTGATAAAAGTAGAACCCCTCTTTTTAAGCAAAGAGGGGTTAGAAGTTATTGTATCAAGTGCTGAAGCTGTTTAATTAGATTCTGTGCTTGTTGATAGCCTTTTGTATTTCCTTGCGATAGAAAGAGCTTAGCTGCTAGCTGTAAGTCCAGCATTGTTCCAGTTTCGTCTCCAATACCATAGCGAGCACCAGCTCTATGAAAGTAAGCCTCAGCTAAGCGGGGATTGAGTTGTAATGCCCGATCAAAATCCGATACCGCGCCCAAAGCGTCTCCCAATTTATGTAGAAAAAGACCCCGACTATAGTAGGCGTTAGCATTATTGGGATCGAGGATTATTGCCTGGTTGAAGTCCTGAATTGCTCCCCTATAATCTCCGTGCTGAAATCTGTCACGTCCTCGGTTGAGCAAGTTAACCGAGCCTTTAAAATTACTACTTGTGGTATCAGTACGAGTAGTTTGTGCATGAACAGATCCGATTAGTCCACTGGTAAGTGCAGACAGACTAAGAATTATTATCGCTACGGGAGCAACAACTCTTGTCAAAGTTGTAGTACACAATTGCATTTGCTTTTGCGTTTGCTTTTAACGCTCTGCTTCGGTCTAACTGCTTAAAGCTGCTATCACCCACGATAACGCAGTACTAGCCTCAACTGCTGTTGAGCGATAAATTATTTCATGGAAAAATTTTGGTGGCGTTTCAGTTGCAATTGTAAGGATAAGTCTGACTCGCTACGATGGCATTAGGAATTTATAGTATCTAATATCTAAGTATGGCAAACCAAGATGCTCCACTCGCTGGAGAAGAACTGGTTAAGGAAGTTTGTCGGCGGATTCGAGTCGCCCGTACTTATTGGGATGCTCACAACAACGCTGCTTGTCGGGGTGAGCGTGAGCGCGCCTTAGCCCTTTACAACACACTGACTAAGGAACAAAAACAGCAGATTCCGCAAGTATTACGGGTGTGGTTGCGCTATCGTAGTGAGAAATACTTTGGCGCACACCGAACACCGCCCAAGTCGGCACGACGAAAATCAAAATAGCTCCTACCAGGGCAATACCTCGCCCTTTATATGCTAAAAGGTGCCTGTATTGTTGCTCGTCAGTTCATCGATGTTGTACTAAAAAGATATGACTTGCGGCAATATTCAAAAATGGACATCACTGCAAAGTCACCTCAGTCTGTACAACTCCCGCACGCTCATGACGGGCTGACAGTTTAACTGTAGCACCCTGAGGCGATCGCACAACCCATTCCACCTTCACCCGATCCTGGGTAGAATCTGTATGCCGCCTAATCGGAGTTGAGGGTTTATAGTCTTTTAGACTATGAGCAATAGTATCATCTTATGATGAGCGATGCGCTGTCAACCCTGAGAAAGCCGCCCTAGTGGTCACTGAGCTTGTCGAAGTGAAGTGCGGGGCTTTAAACCCAAATTTTCGGTAAAAACAAGGTTGTAACCAGCTAGGGATTACGCATTCAACTGCTTTTCATATTATGCAGTGGACGCTTGCGCTTGAAAAAGAACCCTGCTGCACCCAGCACTATCAATCCGCCACTAAAACTTGATTCTGGTACTCGCTTAGGTTCTTTTGCTAACAAAGTTTTGAGCATCGAGGAGAGGATATCATCACTTTGAGGCTGGCTATTTTGCAAATTCACATAAGTCACACCTAGTTCGGGGAAGTACCACCATTGGGAACCATGCCCAATAGCATCGCCCCTGTGTCCCCACGCCCTACCAATGCCCTCAAATTGACGGCTAGTCAAGCCTAGCCCGTACTTAAAACTATCTCCAACCCCTATATCAACAAAGTTGAGCATTTGATTCAGGCTATCAAATGAAAGCAACTCGCCGCCGAACAGGGCTTGAGCAAATTTTGTTAAGTCTTGCGTGTTGGAAACAATTGCACCAGCTGTCCACCCAAATGAGAGATTGATAGGAGTGACATCATCAAGAGTGCCATTGTTGTCATAATCCAAGTAGCCGTTGACATATCCACCAGGAATTTGCTCTTGTGGTGCAAAAAAGGTATTATTCATCCCCAAGCGATCGAGAATTCGACTGCGGAGGACTTCAGCAAAGGTAGAGCCTGTTGCTTTTTCTACAATCATCCCGGCTAAAATTATGCCTGTGGAGGGATATTCCCACGGTTGACGCTCCTTGCCGTATGCATAGGCAACAAGCTCCTCTGGGCTCCATTGTTTGGTTGGATTTTTGAGAATCTCCGCCTGAATTAAAGCTTCATCCCGGTTAAGAAAATCATAGATACCGCTGGTACCGTTCAAGAGTTGGCGAACCGTGATATTTTTTCCATCGGTAATATTATTAACAATCGAAGCTGGAAGCCATTTGTCTAAAGTATCTTCCAAAGAAAGCTTTCCTTCTTCTGCAAGCAATAGCACCGTTGCTGCTGTAAATGGTTTAGTCGTGCTGCCAATGGGGAATCTATCCTCTGGACGCAATAAGGTTCCCGTTGCCAAATTAGACACACCGCTAGCACCAAACCATGTCCCTTGAGGGCTGGTTATACCTACAGCTGCACCAGGGATGCCTTTATCCTTGATAGTCTTATCCAGCGTTGATTGTAGTTTCTGGGCTAAATCGTTTGGGATAGTGTTTGTAGATGTGGTACTTACTGCCGCAAGTGTCGTGTCAGTATTTCCAGAAAAGGAAGCTGCATAAGTGCTTTCTGCCTTACCAAAAATGACTGTTGCCGCAACAGCAACTGATACAGTCTTCTTATAAAACGAATACATATTCATCATGTTTTGTCAAGAATTGTAGAGACGTAACATCCTAGTAGTTCATGTCATTCATTTTGATATGTCGTAGGGGTCAGATCCCCGACTTCTTTAAGAAGTCAGGGTTCTTGTAACGCATTAGAATTAATGACATAGACCACTAGGTATTACTTTTATAAAAACCAGCTATCCAATTCCAGATCAAAACCCGATCAAAAAGCGATCAATTTTCGCTTTGCTGATGCCATAAAATTTCTGTGACTCTTGCAATACCAGCTTTCAAATGACGGCGAAAACTCCCGATAGAAATATCTAAAATCTCTGCGGCGTGTTCCTGGGAACGCGCAGGTTGCAAATAGGTATGATACAAAGCACAGTAAAATTTGGTTTCGCGGGGAGAACGCTTTAAAGACTCAATTGCTTGTTCTAATATGAGTTGTAAAGTGGCGATACGTTCCGGTGTAGAAGTATTGCTACCTATGCATTTAGTCACAATTGGCGAATTTAAAAGCGGATTTTGCTGCAGTGCCTCTGGACGTAGAACATCACGCAAAGCTTGCCTTACGGCTGTTGTAAACTCAGATTGCCTGAAGACTTCCACTGATTCAATCTGTTCTAAACTGTGATTAACGCTGCTTAAACCAGGAGACATAGCCAGCACCCAATCTGGGAGCGATCGCAACAATTCCATCACCGGCTCAACTCGATAATTGTGTCCGCACACACCATACTGCCGTCCATCTACTGTAAAATACGCTTCTGGCAGTAACGGCGTATTCGCCCTTGTACAGAAAAATTCCCAAAAATCTGGTTCAGCCAAAGCTGTAAACATGAAAGCTAAATTGGCAGTGGTGACACAGTGGCGAAAGATTTTAATATTAATGAGGCTTTGAATCTGAGAAACAGCTTGATAGGTATCAGCAGCCATCCAAAAGCGGCAGAAAGTCGCCTTCTCACCAAGTTGCAATGACCCCTGCTGCTGGATATAATTCCACACAGCTTGCGTAGCTGGGTCTAGTTGTAAATCTTCAGTGTTTACTTCATGTAGAGCTAGCATCATCATAAACCCCAGTGGCGTTCCTCCCTCACAACAGCGAAACACCAACACTCCTTGCGGCTGCTTTGCCAACCACTGTCCAGCTAGCTTTGCCGATACTTCGCCTTCATGCTTTGCCACCATCGCCACCAACGCTGAAATGTCAGTTTCGCGTAGGCTATCACTCAGTAGATTACTGTTGTCTTGCCAGAGGAAAAATTGCCGTGCTTGAGGGCTTTTGAACATGTAATCAAATAGGGCGCGTTCTAATTGTGCGCCTTCACTCTGCTGAATACGTTTGATGTAATACGTACGGGCGCGGCTGAATAGTTCAGCATATCGCTCTGGGTTTCGCCACCGCAAATCTGTGGATATTGCTTCTCGCACCAAATCATGAGGGAAAACTCCATGCAAACCAGATTCAATAAATGATACCTCCCGCAACCATTGGAACAAATCATAAACATCATCCAAGCCCAAAGTGTCAGCTAGCAGTGCTTCCGTTGTTAGACGTACCAAAGTACACACCTCCAACGCTGCACGATGCAATGGACTCTTAACCTCTTGCACAAACTGTTCTAATAAAGTCTTAACCACATCAGGCGCAGCTTCTGGGCGAAAGTTAAACTCACCTTGCTGGGCAAAGACATCAGCAACCAACGACAGCGCCAAAGGATGACCGTAAGTAAAGTTTAAGATACACTCATATTGTTGTTCAGGGATTTGTCGTTTACTCAAATAGGCGCAGCTTTCTTCTAAACTGAAGTTGCATAACTCCAACGTATAAGTCAAAGCTTGCCATCCTGGATCACTTCGCCAAGCTTTCGAGGGAGGTTGACGTCCCGCTAGAACCACCAAAGCATTTTCTGGCAATTGAGGCAAAAACACCTGCAACTGCCAATCTTCCAGGGTTACCAACATCTCATAGGTATCAATCAAAACCACATAATGACCGCTATGGCAAGCGATCGCATCGCACAAACCATCTTGAGCAAAACCTCTTTCTTCTCTGCGTTCTCTGCGCCTCTGCGGTTCATTAATCTGAAATTCCACTCCCGCAGCAACTTCTAACGCCTTATAAAACGACTCAGGATATGGCTCAATATTACGGGCATCAACGTGAACAACTGGTGTTCCAGCTTCCTGGCAAATGTAAGCAAACTCCCGTAGTAAAGTTGTTTTGCCCACACCACCAACACCAAAGATATATAACACCTGCCAAGGTAGCTGTTTTGAAGCCAACACCGACTCAAACAGCAAAATCTCTTGGGTGCGTCCCACAAAGCGACGACGACGTATCTCGCATAGTCTATCCCACACCCGCGATGCCATGAGTAATTTTTGAAACTAGATTATTTAATCCATATGCCAATTTCTCATGATGTTAGGGATCGTAGCAAGCTTTCGAGACCTCACTGGTTGCAAGTGTGTGGACAAAGCTACTCAACTTTCAATTCTTCTGACTTGACCCGAGAGCCATAGATAATAGTTAGTAGTTCAGATAGAGACTCAGTAGCTGATTTTCCACGTTTTAAAATCGTCTTAGCGTATTCCTTCTGGACAAGTATTGCTTTTGTGATTGCTGGTTTACCAATCTTTTTCTGGTAGGAGCGCCTTGTGATAGATAGCCAAAGAGCCACTTCGAGAAATTGCCGAAGTCAGTCACTGATTGAAGTGTATTCACAATCTTGGTAATTAAAAAGTTCAGAGTTTGACTGACATCTACGCTACTCCTCCCCCAAGTTGTTGGTTGTGCCCGTTACTGTAGAGACGACAAAACTAAGCTTTTTTATAGTTTCAAGAAGGTTAATACTCATTGACAAACTGAGGATGAACCCACAGAAATTCGCGGCGTTTGTTCTGCACTCGCACCAGACCACCAAAACCAGGATCTTTTTCTTTTAGAAGCGCGTGTAATTCTCGTAAAATGGAGCCTTGGGCACGGATCACTTCGCCTTGCAACCAGGAAGCATCGCTCTTAGATTGCCCAGCCAAAGCGATATCGGTTCCCTTCAAGGTAGACTCGATGCTTTTTTGCCCCAGTTCGAGTTCTTCTTCAATGCCTTTGTAGGTAGTGTCATCTAGCATTAACTTGGTTGCCGAGGCTGCGACAGGTAAAACCAGGCTCAGGGTTCCTGTCAAAATTCTAAGATAGGGGACTGCCCTGGCAAACCACTCACGCGGCAAGTTCAATTCATAGACCCCCTGCTTGCTGCCTTTGGGATTTAACGCTGGAAGTGGCTGACGAGCGTGCTCGCACCAGAGAGTGAGTTGAAACTTGGCATTGATCCATTTCGGGCGATCTAAAAACCCTGGTTCAATGGGCTTAAAGCTGAACAGGCGCGGACCATCTTTCGCTTCATCAATGAGCATCTGCATCAGTGCTGCAAACTCCTGATCGACCTGGCTTAAAATGGTGCGCTGTTCCTGAGACAATCTCTGAAAGCGTTCTTGATCTCGACGATCCAAAATAACGAGATCTCTGCGGATGATTTTTAGCTCGTCTTTCACTATGCCTCGGAACTGCTCAATGCCAATTTCTTGGGATGGGGGTTGAGCAGTCGGCGCGTTATTCAGCAATTGATCTATGTTTTGCCATTGACCACACCCTGAAATAGGACACGGATACTCATGACGGTTCTTCTTTTTGCTCTCAATGAGTTTCTGAACCTCAAACAGTCCGTGTCCAGCCGCGTTCATGCTGCAAGGCGCAATGCAAGGCACCATCACGTTACAACGCAACCCTTCCCAGAAATTCTCGACTAGCCATTTAATCTCTTCTGTGAGATATGACAGAAACCGTTCTGGATAAGCTGCCCGTACCGTAATTTTCACATCGGTACCAATATGTTCCAGCAATGCCCGACCGTTGTAGTCATTGTCCAGCATCAAGCCCCGTTGCCAGTGGACGCTGTTTTCGTAATTGGTTCGCCCCAGCGAGTATTTGTGCAAGCGAACAATCAACTGGTAAAACAACCCTTCTGCAACTGCAAGCTGTCCGCGCTCGTCAACAATTCGGCAGATTTGAACCTGTTGTCTGTCCCCCGCTTCCGGTTGCTCTCCCCAACCTGGCAACTGCTCGGGGCGTGTATCGGGAACGAGTTGAGCAATGAGGCTGGTATTGCCAGGTTCAGCCGGATCAAGCACGACTCGGTAGGATAGGTCAAACCGTTCCATCAGTCGCAAAAAGATTGGATGCAATTCTTTTGGGTAGCCGTCCTCTCCTGCAAATGGAGGATTACTCCATAACTCGGTGAGATGCTCAAATTCCACCAAACCGTTGCGTCGTCGTGTCATTTCATCATCCAGCACAAAGCTGATTGCTTTTGCCAGCCAGTCGGGTTTGAGGATGACGATATCGCGCAGTGTTGGATCGTAATGGTAATGGATGAAATGCCCAAGTGTATGGGAGATGCGAAGGAATAGTTCTGCCTGCTTCTCATCAATTCCGTGTTCAGCGCAGATGGCAATAACATCATCGTAAGGCAAATAGGCTTTGTCGCTTGTCTGCAAGGTTTCTCGTACCTGCTGCCACTTTCCTGGAACAGATCGCCCCATTTCGGGAAGAGATGCGGCGACACGAGCAATAGCATCTTTTAATTCTGCAAGCCCAGTGCAAGACTTTGTTTCCTCGCTGGGTTTGCTGTCTACATGGAAGAAACCAAGCACTGTATTGCTGCCGAATAGATCGAGAATTTCCTGTCTGTCAATGTCCGGTTGTCGCTGTCCGGGACCACCATGTGTTGCAACCACCAGCACCTTTGCATCCGGTTCTCGATTCTTGATCAGCGTAATCCACTCTTTGACAAAGCCCTGCTGAGGACCTTCCCGTGGCTTCCACACCACCAGATAAACGGCTGGTGCGCTGAAAAACAACTGGTGTGTCGGTCGATAAACTCGTTGACCGCCAAAATCCCAACCGTTGAGTGCGATCTCTGTGCCACTGTTGGGATCATTGACGATTACAGGCTTAATCTCAATCCCGTGAGTCGTGGGGCGACCATCTACCCATTCATCACCCCGCAATGCTCCTAATAAACAACTCTTACCCACCTCACCTTCACCAATCAGGATCAGCTTGGCTTCATTCAGCGTTACCTGGTCTTCTGCTTTTGCTCGTAAATATGCCATGAGCGCATCAAGCCCCTGCTCGTATGCTGCGGCTAGTTCAAGGTTCAGGGGGTTAGCGTCAAGGAAGAGATCCTGCAAGCGCTGGAGATCTACAAGTGAATTAGGTAGCGAGGTCAGGTCATTTTCTGAAAGATCAAGGCTTCTTAGTTTTGTGAGTTGGCAAACTTCATTTGGTATTTTAGTTAAACTGCATCCCCAAGCGCTGAGCTCTTCAAGGTTATTCAGACATCCTATTTCTTTTGGCAATTCCACAAAACGAGCTTCTTGGATATAAAGCCGTTTTAACTGGCTAAGCTTGCCAATCATGCGAAAATCTGACTCTGTCAGACGACTTTCTCCAATGCATAAACATTCTAGCTTTTTCAATCCAACTAATTCTTTTGAAAGCTTAGTAATTTTGTTGTTATTAAGGTTAAGAGAAACTAATTTTTTTAAATTTTGTATATCCGCTGGAATTGAATCAAGATGATTCTGTCTGGCTGAAAGAGAGGTTAAATCTGTTAGTCTAAAAATACATTGAGGTAATTCAGTAAACTCGTTACCGTCTAAATTAAGGTCTGCTAGTTTCTGTAAGTTTGTGATTCCGTTTGGTAAATACTTCAATTGATTGCCTTGTCCGGGTCTGAGTGGTCCATTACCTCCTACATTAAGCACTTGCAGATTTATAAGCTTATCAAACGCCTCTGGCAGTTCCGTCAATTGGTTGTGCGAGAGGTCAAGCTGTTGTAACTGCGTCAGCGATGCGATCGCCTCTGGCAGTTTCGTCAATTGGTTGTGCGAGAGGTCAAGCTGTTGCAACTGCGTCAGCGATGCGATCGCCTCTGGCAGTTCCGTTAATTGGTTGTGCGAGAGGTCAAGCTGTTGCAACTGCGTCAGCGATGCGATCGCCTCTGGCAGTTCCGTTAATTGGTTGTGCGAGAGGTCAAGCTGTTGCAACTGCGTCAGCGATGCGATCGCCTCTGGCAGTTCCGTTAATTGGTTGTACGAGAGGTTAAGCTGTTGTAACTGGCTCAGCGATGCGATCGCCTCTGGCAGTTCCCTCAATTGGTTGTCCGAGAGGTCAAGCTGTTGTAACTGGCTCAGCGATGCGATCGCCTCTGGCAGTTCCGTTAATTGGTTGCCCAAGAGGTTAAGCTGTTGTAACTGGCTCAGCGATGCGATCGCCTCTGGCAGTTCCCTCAATTGGTTGTCGGAGAGGTTAAGCAGTTGTAACTGGGTTAGGGATGCGATCGCCTCTGGCAGTTCCGTCAATTTATTGCCCGAGAGGTTAAGCTGTTGTAACTGGCTCAGCGATGCGATCGCCTCTGGCAGTTCCCTCAATTGGTTGTCGGAGAGGTTAAGCAGTTGTAACTGGGTTAGGGATGCGATCGCCTCTGGCAGTTCAGTGAGTTCTATGTAGCGGAGGTTGAGTTCCCTTGCACCCTCTCGCCGTGCCTTTTCAATGCGTTGCTCTGCTTCCCGATATGCCTTATCGCGTGCCATCACCAATTCCTTGTTCTAACTACCAAAATCGGAGTCATAGCCAGATTTTTCTGGGTAACAGTCTATACCAAGTGGTTTAGCCAGACAATCTCAGCCTAACACTCCAACAAACAGCGAGCAACGCCAAGGATGGAAATAGAGCGAACAACTGTAAGCCATGGATTTTAATAGGTTCCACTCCAGGAAATCTAAGGCGTGATATGCAGTAACAAGGGAGGCGATCGCTGGTTCCAAACACTCGTCCGCGAGTTCCAAACAGTTGTCCGCGAGTTCCAAACACTCGTTAGTGAGTATCAAACAGTTGTCCGCGAGTTCCAAACACTCGTTAGTGAGTATCAAACAGTTGTCCACGAGTATCAAACACTCGTTGACGAGTTCCAAACACTTGTCCGCGAGTATCAAACACTCGTCTGCGAGTTCCAAACACTCATCAACGAGTATCAAACACTCGTCCACGAGTTCCAAACACTCATCAACGAGTATCAAACACTCGTCCATGAGTATCAAACACTCGTCAACATAGTGCTGATACTCGCTAACGACTTTCAAAGCCAAGCCTTATATCAATTCCATCAAAAATACTGCTTCAGAATATACGTAATTGCTGCACTAAAGGGTGTGTACCGTCCATCTACATCTGGTTTATCATAGCCCTGAGCAAGTAGCTGTATCTCTGCATCTGTTAATCCACTAGTTGCTTGCAACACTGCATCAATTGCTGCACGCCTCATCTTTCTCAATTTATCAATACTGAGTGCTAGCTTTTGAATTGTCGTATTAGCCGCTTTTTGCTTATCTGGGTCATCTGATGGCAGAACTTCCCCAAAACCAGAGTACTTAAAGTAATTTGCACATTTGGGATCTAGAGGGGAAATCATCAGTTCCTCGTCAAACCAGGCTTGTTTCTTGTGTCCACAATGCACTGGTACACGAGGTCTGTGTTCATCTTCGCCTTGGCATGAAGCTATCAGATTTGTGTACTCAAAAGTCAAGTGTTTATAAACACTCTTGGGTCTAAAGTGTTCTATATGGCATTGCTTCCTAGCAATAGACATACCACAATAGCCACAAATGTAACCTTGCTCTTGTAATAGTGACTCGTACACTTGATTTTTGATTGCTTGCGGGAAGGCTTTCCAATCAGGTGTTCTTTTACCGAGTTTTTGCTTCCATTTCGTTAAGCTATCCGGTTCTCTACCCTTTTGAATATATTTCATCGATTTAGAATTTCCTTGCGTCGAATAAGGACATCTGCTCGTACAAACTCCGGATCGTCTTCTCCAATTGCATCGGCTAAGTTTTGGCGCAATTGCTTAGCGCTATCGAGATGTCCCTGGTCAATTAATCTGAACAAATCACGGAGATTATCTTTAATTTCCTGCGGTCTTTCAGATACACCCATGAGGTCTTCTAGAATCTGATTGCTATCTCTGCCAAACGAATTTTCAGGTTGTTCGGCAATGATACCATCAGGTGTTGCTTGTAGGAGGTAGATGCTATCAGGTTTGACATGACTCAGTACCTGTGGTGAATGGGTGGTGATGATAAACTGACAATTGGGGAATGTTGTTGTCAAAGATGAAATGATTTGCCGTTGCCATTTTGGGTGCAGGTGCAGTTCAATTTCATCGAGTAAAATCACACCTTTGCCTTGGAGTGGTTCTTCTAAACCTGGGTTAGCAATTGCCAAGCGCCTTGCCAAATCACCCACCAATGCCAATAAGCATTTTTCGCCATCAGATAATTGATTAACAATGAGTTCCTGACCTTGTTTTTTGACTGTCATCCGTAAGGGCGATCGCTCAACTCGCAAATCTGAAAAATCTGGTTGTAATGATGCGATCGCCCCTCTAACTGCTTCCAATTGCTTGTCTCGATACTCGGGGTTATCTCGTCGCAATTGATTTTCCAAATCTTCCCGGTTTCTAAACCATTCAAAGAAGCCTTTAAAGTCAATTCTTCCACCAGTTAGTGCTTGGTCGTAAGCATTTCTTTGGGTAAATAAATGTTCGTCGGAAATCTCCAAAGGCATATCAAGAACAGCACGATTTACTGGGTAGTAAACTGGCAAAGGTATGCTAGCGTTCACGTTATTTGCTAACTGAGTATTTATTTCGTCAACCACCTTTTCTAAAGGGGCTATGCTCACTTCATCAACTTCCTGACTCAACACTTCTACAGCTGTTTGTAAAAATTTTGTCAAGTCGTTACCACGCCTCAGTTGTTGCAAGCCTTGCCCGCTAATGCCATCTAATAAAGACTTGATAGCCTCTAACCGCGCCTCACCTGCATTTTTAGGAGATTTGCCTTCTTTACGTTCCTGACTCAAAGACCAGGTTATATCCTCTCCTTGCAGAGAAATTGTCATTTCAATCTGCGTTTGTTGGCGTCCATTAGTGATGTCTTGTTCACTTAAGTAACGGATGGAATCAGTAGATTGTTGAATCTGCCCTGTCAGTTGTGACAAAAGAATAGCAAGACAGTCCAGAACCCTAGATTTTCCCACTCCATTGACACCGATAAGTACAGTTGGACCCATTTCATGGAAATCGAGCGTCAAATCGCCGATTCCACGGAAAGAGTTCATTGTTAGACGCTTGACTTTCATGATAATTAAGTTGATTTGAGTGGAACAATGCCTTTATCAAAAATGCGGTTATCGGTGCCGATACCACTAATTTCTATTCTATCTGCATAAACTTCGTAGGCGGCAAAACTCAACTTTTCTGCAGAATATTCTGTCCATTCCGAACGTCCTACAGGACGAGTTCCCGCACCACCACCACATATTAAATAAGTCGTTCCATTAAGAGAGCGAGTGCGTTCATAGTGGTGTTCGTGACCATTTATATAGAGTTGCACACCGTATTTTTGAAACAGCGGCGTAAAGGTTTTAATGAACGCTGGATTGCTGCCATACACACCTGATGCATAAACCGGATGATGACCAAAGACAACTTTCCAAGGTGCGTTACTCAAACTTAATTCTTGCTCTAACCATTTTAGCTGGTTTTCCCAAACAGCATTGTCGTTGGTGTCTAAGGCAAAAAATTGCACATTATCGCGGCGAAATGTGTAGTAACGTCCCTTCATATTAAAGCCAACATACTTAAGTTGAAGGTCGCCGTTTTCTGTGCGAATATCATGATTCCCTAAAGCAGCCTGAAATTTCACACCTTGCTTAAGTAAAGGTGCATAAGGACGCTCAAACACCGCACTAATTTTTTCCATTTCGCCATTGGTGTAGATATTATCGCCAGCTAAAACCACCAAATCATAGGGATTTTGGCTATGATGGCGAGTCATTGCTCTAGCTACGGCATACTGTCCTTGATCTCCAGTTCCAGTATCTGCAACAGAGACAAAACGTAGTAACAAATTATTATTTTTTGGGGTAGCAGCTACCGCTGTTTTGGCTGCTGCAATATAAGCATTTTTACCAGCCTGACGACTTAGAAAACCGAGAAATCCTACACCCATGGCACTGAGGCTACCAAAAAACAGAAATTGACGGCGTTTAAGCTTCATAATTTACGAAATTCAACTCAAATAGGAAGTTTAACTGAAGCGATCGCCATGCAGGGCGGCTCCTGGAGGGAGCATCGCAGCAAAACATCGGGGTTGAACAGACATAAGCCAAAATTGACGTCCTCCCCTTTAGATGGAGTGCTTGGGGGAAAAGTTCCACTCAAGCACCACAGAGTTTATTGCCCAAACGGTTGATACACAAGGATTTTTCTTTTGCTGTTAACTCGTTCCACTCCACATCCCGACGCAGAACAACGCCATTGTGACCAGCTAAGAAGCGGGGTAGTTGTTCGTGTTGAACGACCTTGAGTGTTTGGATGTCGTAGGTGGTGTAGGTCGTCAATTCCTTAGAATTGAAGTTGATATCCAACACTGTCAAGGCTTTCCAAGGAGGCGTGCGACTATCAATCAAAAAACGAGGTCCAGAACCGAGAATTCCCATGTGGAGTAACTGCAACTTACCACGATGACCAGGGTAGTAAGCATGCTGATGACCGCTGATATAGGTATGAACGTTATAGCGTTCCAGCATTGCTCGCAGTTGGTCAGCATTCGCCATCACTTCCGCTGGTTTATTACGACCAACCGCAACTCCATATAAAGGCAAATGACTCACTACAATCCGCATTTTTGCTGACTGTGCCTTGGGGCTAGCAAGCGTTTTTTCTACCCAGTCCAGCTTTTCTTTCGGGATGTTATTTGATGAGCCATCCCAAACCAAAAAGAAGATGTCTTTATACTCAAATGTATAGTAAAAAGGAAATTCAAATCGGTCAACAAATTGAACTCCTGGGTCGTGTGCTGAATTTTGCCAGTACTCGGTTGCCAAATTTCGCTCTCTTTGGAACAGGAAATTCCCCTTAACCCCCAACGCGCCGGAAGCATCGTGATTACCAATTGTAAAACCAAAGGGAAGCTTGGCGCGGCGCAGAGGAGCAGCAATGTGGTCATCAAAAGCAGCCCACATTGCCCGGATGTTTTCATCAGACAAGGTAGACTTTTGCCCAGCTACCATATCTCCACCGCAAATAACTATATCAGGTCGCCAGAACGGAGCTAAAGCGATACCTTTATCAACTTCTGGATCGTAATCAGTTGAGCCATAAGCACTATTCAGGTCACTGATGACCAACAGACGCACATTACCACGGGGAGGGTTAAACAAACCTTCAGGTCCAGCACTGGCGACAATAGCAGCCGTTTCTTGTGGTAAGGATGGCTGCAAAGATTTTTGGAGTTGCGCCTCAGGGGTAATACTAGATTGCGCTATATTCGGTGTTTCTGGTGCTATGGTACTTTGGCAAGAATGCAATCCTAGAGCTAGGCAAAGTCCTAAAAAGATTCCAATGAAGATTCGAGGGATAAGCGGAAAACGCATGACTTTGCGAGTCCATGATGAACGCCACGAGTAACAATAACTTATCTTTTTGCAAACAATCAGGACAAAATAATACGCTGACACAAGAGTCAATTGTGTCCCTGTCTCTACTCGCTGAGGTTTTGAGCAAGATGTGTAGCCGTAGTCATCAAGTGATACATTAGGGCAGAGGAGGCAAAACCTGCATCCGTCCCTACTCGGTGGCTCTCGGTGAAAGTTCCATGACACAAGACAATCAGAATTCACAACCACCATTCTCCCCTGAACCGGAAACAAATCGGTCAAAACCGACGGTTCAGCCAGCTTGGAAGTCTGCCATTATCCAAATTCTCAGAGGGACGATTGGGGTACTAGAAACAACGGTCGAAAAACTGGAAACAGCACCCCCTCCTGGTACTGAGACAACCCCTGGTTTTTTCCAGAAGCTTGCGTTGGGGTGGAGTGCAACTTTAGGCAAAATCCGCTCTTTGTTACCAGCAAATTTATCAAGGAAGTTGTCGGATACGGCTTTGACAGGAATTATTGCTGGAATTGCTGTGATTCTTGTTTGGACAACTTCCTCTGTTTTCTCTAGTAAACCCACAGAGGTTGCAACTGTTCCGCCTACTGAAGAAGCACCTCCAGCAACGATAACGACTCCACCAGAGATAGCAGTACCTCCCACACCTCCAGCAGTCGAAGAAACTCCGCCGCCTGTAGAGGAAATCACACCTCCAGCAGTCGAAGAAACTCCGCCGCCTGTAGAGGAAATCACACCTCCAGCAGTCGAAGAAACTCCGCCGCCTGTAGAGGAAATTCCGCCGTCTGTAGAGGAAACTCCGCCACCAGAACCGGAACCAACTCCCACGCCAACCGTAATTTTGACGCCAGAACAAACTTTGATTGCAGCTATCGAAAATCAAGTTGCAGAAATTAGCGATCGCTTTGCCCCTGGTTTGATACAGTCGATTCAAGCTAACTTCCGTTCCAGTAGTCTCGCTGTGATCATTAGCAATGAATGGTATAACCTAAAACAAGCGCAACAGGAGAAACTCTTGGCTCAGATGCTGCAACGCGCCAAGGAAATGGATTTCACCCATTTAGACATTATCGACTCACAGGGTAGGCTGGTAGCAAGAAATCCTGTTGTTGGTACTGATATGATTATTTTTCAACGGCGGGCGATAAGTTAAAAATTAGAACGAAAATCAAATGCTGGAGATTAGCGATGGCACGAAGTGCCCACCTGAGCGCAAACTGCACGCACTCGCGTGAGTCCCTGAGTCCTTACGGACACGCTTCGCCAACACGTATCTCCTGCGGAGACGCTGCGCGTAAGTCCTTACGGACAGGCTGCGCCAACACGAAGTGTGCGCTTTGCGCTTACGTGTAGCGAGTCCGAAGGACTCAGTGTGCGCTTTGCACTTACGGGACACGCTGCGCGAACGGCGATAGGGCTGTCTTCCCAATGCCCTTTGGGGGGCGATCGCCTGATATCAAGTCCACTCAATTACCCACAAATCCCGGCAAACCCCACCCCGCAATCATCTGCGCTTAGGCTCCCTCCCCGCTCGCGGTGAGTAAGCGCAAAGCAGGCGGGTTTCCCACGCCCAGGCGACTGGCGTGCCTCCTAACGGAGGAGCTGCACTAACGCATGATTGCGTGCGCTTTGCGCATACCCGGAGGGGGAGGGGTTAAGGGTGGGGTTCTGTAATTATGGGTAATTAGCCGGACATCATATGATTTCTATTTTTCTGCTATTGCTATAACTATTAAATAAAAATATTGACAAAGATCTATAGATATGCGTTACACAACAAAGTCCGAGAAATCCTTGGATAAGTTTTTAGTTTGTGGGCTAGGTGGTTTAGGTCAGCATTGTGTTGTTGCTCTCAAGAAGTTTGAGGTCAGCGTTATTGCTATTGACAAAATCCAACCTCAAGATTGGGAGATTCCTAACCTTGCAGATTTGTGGGATGACTTAGTGATTGGTGACTGTCGCCAAATCAACATTCTACAACAAGCCAAAATACAACAGTGTCGAGCGGCAATCATCGTCACGAGTAATGAGCAAGTCAATGCAGAAACAGCTTTAGTGGTGAGGAAACTCAATCCCCAAACCCGCCTGGTTGTTCGTTCATCTAAACAAAATCTCAATGAATTATTGAGCGAACATTTAGGAAATTTTGTTGCCTTTGAACCAACTCAACTCCCTGCTTCTACGTTTGCTCTTGCCGCTCTTGGTACAGAAACACTAGGATTTTTCAATATAGAAGGAGAGTGGCTACGAGTCGTAAAGCGCGTTTTGTCTCCAGGCGATCGCTGGTGTTATGGTCGTCTGCTACACGAATTGAATACTCACACTCGCAAGATTCTCTATATCAGTTCTGATGGTGCTAGTTTATCCGAATCTTTCTATGAATGGGAGCCTGATACACCTATAAAGCCAGGAGATACGATTGTTTATATCGAAGCAACCAAGCCATCTGCCCCGACTTCAGAGAAATTAGCTAGGAATATCGAAAGAAATCCTTGGCACTTATTAAGAAGACTCAAGCGTTTCAATTGGTTAAGTTTCAAGCAGCAAATTGCTGAATTTTGGCGAAAAAGTGATGAAAATCAACTCCAACAAGTATGGGTTGCTTGCCTGATCATAGTAGGTTTTTTACTGCTCGTGGGAACTGTTTTGTATCAGTTGAACAATCCCAAGATGAGTTTGATAGACTCCTTTTTTGTTTCAGCTATGCTGCTTTTAGGAGGATTTGGTGACTTATTTGGTGGTTTCGATTTTGAATTTCCTGTTTCTGTTTGGTTGCGGTTTATTAGCCTGGGAATAACTATTGCTGGTACGGTTTTAGTCGGGATACTGTATAGCTTTCTTACCGAAAGACTTTTAACCGCTAGGTTCCAATTAAGCAAGCGGCGTCCGCCCATTCCTCAAAAAGACCATGTGGTAGTTGTTGGACTTGGTCGAGTTGGGCAGCGAGTTGTAGCTTTGTTGCAAGAATACAAACAGCCCCTCGTTGGCATTACATTAAATACAGATTTTGATACAACTATTTTACCCGAGATGCCACTCATTGCTGGTTCCTTAAAAGAGTCTCTCGCTAAGGCAAATCTCAACACAGCAAAAAGCGTGGTTGTCGTCACTGATGAGGAAATGCTGAATTTAGAAATCGGCTTGATGGCGTATGATGCTAATCCAGGCTGCCACTTGGTTATCCGCACCACTGGTCAAGGTTTAAGTGAAAATTTAGCGAGACTACTACCCAGTGCTCAAGTGCTATCTGCCTACGCTGTAGCAGCTGAAGCATTTGCTGGAGCAGCATTTGGGGAAGAAATTATTCACCTGTTCCGCGTTAATCAAAAAACCATATTAGTCACAGAATATCAAATTGAAGCTGACGATACTCTCAATGGGTTACTGCTATCTGAAGTCGCTTACGGCTATGGAGTTGTGCCAATTCTCTATATAAAAGAACAAGAAGCTCCTAAATTGATGCCTTCTGAGGATATACGTTTAAGTGTAGGCGATGCTCCCAAAGGGAGCCACCCAAGGGGCGATGGCGCAGAGCGCAGCGCCAGAGGCGATGGGCAAAGCCCCGCCTTCGCCGATCGCATGGTAGTTCTGGCAACCACCAATGGTCTTAGGCGCATCGAACATGGCACCAATAACTCCATGCTAAAAAGCTGGCAAGTACACGTTGAAAGAGCCTTAACAGCAGAAGCAGTGTTTGAGGGAGCTAATGCCATCACCCGAATTTCTGGATGTAGTTTGACTATGGCTAGAAACTTTATGAACAACTTACCGGGAACATTGCATTCACCACTTTACAAACATCAAGCTCAACGTCTTATCAGAGAGCTAAGCAAATCTCAAGTTATTGCCCGCTTGGTTCCAATGACTGCTCAACAAGGCACAGATAGTATTTAAGCCTATAAAAATTAGTGAGTTAGTGAGGATGTCACTGTAAAGACATTTACTAGAGATGTCAAAGTAAAATTGGGTTTCGAGAAGGAAATAATACCACTGCTAGTGCTGCCATAAGTGCTATCAATACCGCCATTAGTAACACCGCTATGACCACCAGTACCACTGCGAGTACCACCATCAGTGCCGTTAGTGATATTAATCCATTATTCGCAACAGACAAAAGAAAAACTTCATTTTCGTTTGCATGAAAAATCAGGACACGACTGGTAACAAGAGCTTTTGTAAACGCTCTCTTGCTAGAGAAAATATTAGGATTATCAACTAATAAATTTAGTAGCCTCAGACCTTGTAACGCTTTGATAGCAATAGTATCATTATCAATATAAGTGGCATTCAATTTGTCTACGTAATTGTATATCTCTGTAGTAGGTAAATTGGAGTGGTAGAAAAGGGGAGTGACTTGAGTGTCAGCGTAAGCTGGGTGTGGTGCTATTAGAACTGAGCTAATTGCTACACCAACAGTTGTCACTGCTAATTTTTGATAAATGTTCATTAGATTTCTTGCAAAAATCCTGTTTAAAGTTATTTAGAACCCCAGATGGGCGCAGACAAACACAGATAATTTATTTGTATTTTGGAGATATCTAATTGGTTAAAGTCAAGCTAAACGGATTGAGGTGAAAAGTTTTCAGGAGGTGGGGCGCTTGATTCAGTTGTACTGTCAATAAACTGCTGCATCTGCTGGCGATAGGTTTCAAAAGCTGCACGACCCTTTTGATTCAGTTGGCAGATGGTTCGAGGTAGCTTACCTCGAAAGGTTTTCTCAACCTCAACATAGCCTGCTTCCTCCAATTTCGTGAGATGACCAGTTAAGTTGCCTTTAGTCAAACCCGTCTCTTGCAACAGATAGAGGTAGTCAACCTGCTCCCAAGCGTAGAGGATGGTGACAATCATCAGTCGAGCGGGTTCGTGGATGAGGCGATCAATTTCCATTAAGTTGCGCAAGTCATGAGTCATAACATTTCCTGACTTATGGGTGGGTGTTGACGGAGGAAAATCCAAAGGGTGATACAGCCCGAAACCATCTCAATCATCCCCATCAAACTGCTATAGAACTCAAACCCCAACACTGTGTCCATTCCGGCGAACAAAAGCCCCACAACCAGTAGAAGAGAAACGGCGGCTAACAGGTAGAAGCGGGGTAAATTCCGTACGTACCCCATGTACAGATGCATACTGGTCATGAATAAGCCAAACAAGATAGGAAACCCTTGTAGGAATGTCGGCGGCAAGGTTTTGGTTATGATGAGCAGCGCCGTACATATCTCAAAGCTTAGTAAACGGAAAAGCCAGTGTTGCCAAACTACTGGGCGGCGAAAAGGAGACGCGTAGCCAACTCGCAGATAAGTCAGGTTAGTCTTTAATTGTAGCACGACGTGGGCGATCGCCTGAAACACACCCAAGAGCAGCAAAACAGCACTGATAGCCAAGACAATGAGCAGCAGTACGCGATTAAGTAGGCTCTGTGGGAGTAGTGCAGGAAGATAAAAACTCAGTAGCAAATTTAGCCCGCAAACGTACAGTAACATACTGCCAACAGCCAAGTCCGGAAGACCATCAATATACCAGAAGCGGAGCGTACGCCCCATGACTTGGTCAATGTTGTACATAACTGTATTGTGCATACTGGGTCGTTGTTCTCAAATATTAAAAACAAGTTTATTGCACAAACCTGTTTTTTTTAGATAGAATTCACAAAAAGGTTAAAAACCTAACACAATGTTTCAACCTTCAAACCGCTGCTCGCTGCTCCAAACTTGCTTATTGAATGGAGTGCTGGCTACGACTGCTGCTTTATCCTTAGTCAGTTCAGTTGAATGTCGTCCAGTCCGCGCGGAGCTACAGGATAGTCCAAAAGCTCTTGTAGATGAAGTCTGGCAAATCGTCTACCGCCGCTACGCTGACAGCACATTCAATCAGGTTGATTGGCAAGCAACCAGACAGAGCCTGTTAAGCCAAAACTACACCTCCCGCGAACAAGCTTACACTGCTGTAGGTGAGGCATTAAAAAAGCTGGGAGACCCTTACACTCGCTTTTTAGACCCCAAACAGAACCAAGCTCTGAATGAGCAAACAATTTCCGGGGAAACGTCCGGGATTGGGATTCAGATAAAACTGGACGAAACAACCAAGCGGCTCACTATCGACAAAGCTCTGGAAAATTCCCCCGCACTCTCTGCTGGTATTAAGGCTGGTGATCAGATTTTAGCAATTGATGGTAAAGCCACTCAAGGAATGAAAGTGGAGGATGCTTCCAAGCTGATTCGTGGAAAGGTAGGTACACCAATCATGTTGCGGATTGGGCGGCTGGGGCAAAGTGACTTTGACGTAAAGATTACACGCGCAACTATTGAATTGCCAAAGGTGAGTTACACGCTCAAGCAAGAAGGTTCAAAGCGTGTTGGCTTCATCCGTTTATCAGAATTTAGCGCAACTGCACCCAAGCAAATGCGTCAAGCAATCCAAGCTCTCAATCGCCAGCAGGTTGGTGGGTTTGTGTTGGATTTGCGCGGGAATGGGGGTGGGTTGGTAGGTGCAAGTGTGGAGATTGCCCGAATGTGGTTGGATAAAGGCGTTATTGTTCGTGAAGAAGAACGTGTACGTGGCAATATAGAGTTCAAGGCAAATCACACAGCACTGACACAAAAGCCCTTAGTAGTTTTGGTAGATGGAGATTCTGCCAGCGCTAGTGAGATTTTGGTTGGAGCACTCAGGGATAACAACAGAGCGGTAATTGTTGGGAGTAAAACCTTTGGCAAAGCCTTAGTACAGCAGCTTTATCCTCTCTCGGATGGTTCAGGACTGGCAGTTACAGTAGGTCGTTACTTTACGCCGAAGGGAGCGGATATTAACAAAATAGGGATTATGCCTGATGTCAGGATAGACTTGACAGACGCCCAGCTGCGGCAGCTAGCGACGAACCCAGCTTTGATTGGCACTCCGTCTGATCCTCAATATGCTCGGGCGATCGCCGTTTTGATCAACAACTCTTTCACGGCTGAATCCTCGCCAAATCAACCGCTCATCCCAACTGGAAAAAGCTAGGGCATCGTTTCCCATTTGTTCTAGGGGCATTTACCAAAGCCGTTTCAGGAAAAATAACTTCAACGACATTCAAAAACCCATTTATCAACCTGCTGGAATAATTTATTCGGGCTTCCATCAGGCGAATTGTGGTATCCGTAATCTTGGTATGGGCTGTACTCATTGGGGACTGAAAATTTAATCAAAACCAGGGAGAGGAGAGGTTAACCTTGAGGAAACTGCTATTTTGGGTGACAACCGTTGCGATGGTCCTCACGCTTTTTTTTGCCCATTCAACACCTGCTTTACCTCAGTCTGCATCTGATCCAAAGCAACCTGATCTCACAATCAATAGACATCTCCGAAAATAGACAATAGTAATCTATAACTGACTTTCAGGGGTGCGATCGCCAAACGCAAATTCATCAGTTTCTACGGTATAATGGGTTTTTGAGATAGTTACTATTAGTAACAAGTGAAAAAAAAGTAGTTTCAGAAAAAATTTTGCGGAGCGAGTCTAGCCGGAAGCTGGTAATATTAGCGCTCCGATTCGTAACCTGACTAATCCACAAATAGTCAGAATCACCTGCTCATATTTTTGAGGATTCAATCGAAACCTTTCCTGAGCGACCCGAAATATTTTCATTAACCGAATCATATGCTCAACTAAGATTCTTTCTTGTGATAACTCTTTATTTTTTTGTTTTTGTTCGATGGTAAGTTCTCTACTTTTCGACTTCTTCTGCGGGGTTTTAATTGATGGTTCTCCTATATACCCCTTATCGCCGTTAAACCGTTGTTTTGAGTCAAATCCTTTTTGGCGTTCTCGGAATAAATTTATATCACTTTTTGGTCCTGGTTCACCTGCAACTACATCAACAATATCCCCTCGATCGGGTAAAACAATTAACTGATTTTTTAATGTATGATTTTTCTTTTTACCGGAGTAATACTTTTTTTGCTTCTCATACTCTTTTGGTCTTTCTCTGGGCTGCTCACAGCTATCTACTATTAACTCAAACTCGGTTAACAGTTCTTTAACAATTTCGTAGTCACTGGCGTTTTTTTTACCTGTTCAAGCAAACTGCATGGTAGCAAGTCTCTCAAGAGTGGAAACCAGTAATTAAATGTATCATTGGCAGTCGTTTCACTCACTCCAAATTGAATGCCTAACAATTGAAATGTAGTTAAATGCCGCAGATATATCAAAGTTAGGAGTACTTGCTCTTCGATAGATAGCTTGACTTTCCGACCACCGCCTTTATTTATAATTCTAACTTTCTGCGCTTCCATTTCTACAAGACGCTCTTTGTGTAATGCGTTCGCGTAGCGGCGGCTTCCGCATTGCTTGCTTGATTAGTTGCTCTAGTTGCTCGTACTTTAGACCCACTAATCGTTGTGTATCCTGACGATTCTGTTCAATGTACGCAGATATAGAACTCATGTTCTTGTTGTCATAAAAGATTGTTGATTCTTATTTTAGTTGAGTTTTTTATATTTCGGAGATGTCTAATGGAGCTACCCGCTCAGAGGTGATTAAAGCAGTCATGAAAACTTTGGATGATTATATTTTTCCAGAGGTGGCTCAGAAAGTTCAAGCAGATATCCGCACTCGCGCCGCATACCGAGAGTACGATACCATAACCAGTGCGACTAAGTTAGCCCAAACCTTGACCTCCCAGATTCAAGCGATTAGCAACGATAAGCATCTCAATGTGTTTTACAGCCAGGAACCATTCCCTGCAACAGACGATAGAGGACTACCAACCGCACCTGAAGCACGAGAAAAGCTCCGCCAGAGTTTCGCATGGAATAACTTTGGTTTTCAAAAAGTCGAGCGATTAGATGGGAATATCGGCTATCTGGATCTGCGTAGCTTTTGGCTACCAGAAGATGCTGGAGATACTCCAATGTTTGCAATGAACTTTTTAAGCAACACAAATGCGCTGATCATTGACCTGCGGCAAAACAGTGGTGGTTCGCCAGACATGGTTGCTTTGCTTTCGACTTACCTGTTTGATCACAAACCTGTCCATCTCAATGATCTGTATTGGCGAGAAAAAGACGCTTCAGGCACATATCGTGAACGCATTGAACAGCATTGGACACTTCCTTATGTTCCTGGTCAGCGCTATCTGAATAAAGATGTTTATGTGTTGACTAGCAAAACTACCTTCTCTGCCGCAGAAGAGTTTACCAACAACTTAAAGCAACTCAAACGAGCAACAATCATCGGTGAAACCACAGGTGGGGGAGCCAATCCTGGTCGGTTTCAAACCTTCAACGACCACTTTGGAATGTTCATTGCTACAGGTCGTGCGGTCAATCCAATCACTCAAACCAACTGGGAAGGAACAGGAGTTCAGCCTGATGTCAAAGTTTCAGCAAAACTCGCACTCAAGACGGCTCACCTAAGTGCCATGCGGAAAGTTTTAGCCAAAACGACTGAACAGGAATTCGTCGATGAATTAAAGAAGGCGATCAAAAACGTGGAGAAGGAATTAACAAAGTCACCTCAATAACCGCGAGGATATTTGGAACCACAGATACATAGTAAATAAAAGTTTTTCCTCTGTCTTCCCCCCTACAAGAGGGGGGAATGAGGGGGGTGCGCACAGATGAATTATCTGTGTACACCTCTTAATCCTAGAAGCGCAGGGCTATTTTACCGAAATGCGCCCCACTCTCCATGTACTCCAACGCTTGTCGTGCTTCCTCAAAGGGAAACACTCGGTCAACAATGGGTTTGATATTATGTAAAGCGATCGCCCGGTTCATCGCCTCAAACATGGCACGACTGCCTACGTAGATGCCTTGTACAGTAATACCTTTGTGCAAAATAGATGTTGTACTGACATCTGCGCTGAATCCAGTAAGCACCCCAATCAAACCGATATACCCTCCGTAGCGGACAGCACGTAGCGACTTGTTGAAAGTGCCGGCACCGCCAACTTCTATGATGCGGTCAACTCCCACCTGATTTGTCAGTTCCCAAACTTTTTCATCCCAGTTTAGTGTGGTTTTGTAATTGATAACTTCAGATGCACCAAGTTGCTTTAACTTGTCTAACTTCAGGTCACTGCTAGAAGTGGCAATCACTTGCGCCCCCATAATCTTGGCAAACTGCAGCGCAAATAAAGACACTCCTCCAGTACCTTGCACAAGAACAGTATCGCCAGCTTTGAGTTTGCCATCCGTCGTGAGGGCGTTCCAAGCTGTTACAGCAGCACAAGGTAACGATGCTGCTTCCTCATCAGAAAGGTGTTCTGGTACATGAACAACGCCGTCTTCATGAAGTGTTACGTACTCAGCCAAGATACCATCAATAGCACCACCCAGCGCTGATTTTGATTTGTCTGGGGAAAATTCGCCTTCTAACCAGGTTTGCATAAAGATGCCCGCCAGGCGATCGCCTACTTTAACTCTAGTGACCCCATCGCCAACAGCAACCACTTCCCCGACACCATCAGAGAACGGCACAAACGGCAGCTTTTGCTTAGATCCATATGCTCCTTTGACAGTCAACAAGTCCCGATAATTGAGCGAAGCAGCACGCATCTTGAGGAGAACTTGTCCCGCCTTTGGTTGTGGTTCTGGTTTTTCAACCAGTGTCAATGCATCTAGACCTTCTTTAGAGTGAACTTCCCAAACTTTCATCGCAGTTTCCTATTGTTTTTTCTACTGCTTGCTTACCACAAATTGGTTCAATTTTGAATCTGCGTTACCTGAACAACCCAAGGTTTTTCTGCTAAATTCCCAATAATTTTCAAGCTTAGTGAGTCATCTAAAGGCGACTCACTAAGCTTGCAAAACAGGCTGTAGGAGTTGGTTAACCTAAGCTAAGCTAACGGTTCCATTGCATGCCACTCTGGAGACTTCAAACAATTTTCCCCAAGTATTGGGACCAACTTCTCCATCTCTTCGGATATTTGCAACTGCTTGGAAGTTTCTGACAGCTATATCGATGTTTTGTGAGAAATTGCCATCGAAGGAGTCATTCGTAATAAAATTGAGAGCGAGTAACATTTGTTGTAGCAATCTTACAGCTTCACCCTTATCATCTTTTTTGAGAGTTGGCAGGTCGTTGCCGGTTATATTGGGAAATTTTACAGCGTCATCCCATTCTGTAGGTCCGCAACTGCGATAAAAATTGTTGCCCAAAGCACGCCAAGTTTTATCTCCAACTTCCCCATCAACTGTTAATTTAGGACGCTCGACATTAGGAACAGAATTATATTGTTGTTGGAATTGTTTGACAGCATTCTCTGTGTTTGCACCAAAGTCTCCGTCTACTCCAGCGCCACGAATATTTATACCATAGCTAATCAGCAGGAATTGTAGGTATGCTACAGTCCTACCCTTAGAACCTCTTTTGAGAATTGGCAAATTCTTAGTTGCACTGGTGCAGCAGCAGATGGATTGATAGATGTCATGATTGTTCTCCTGGTATTATTTGTTTTGTTTGAGTTGCAGAATTTTCTTTTTACTTGACAATAAATAGTTGAGGCTAATTTTGACTTATGCAGTTTGACCAACTTTGGCGTTGTGCCGAAATTCCTGTTTTTCCAACTAACTTGACACAGAAAATCTGATCCAATGCAGTGTTTACGTATTCAATTTCTGGTTTGCTCTGGATTTACTTGCTTGAATCTAATGTTATTTTCATCAGTTCAACTGGTTGCAGGCAATACAGTAAGTAGGTTGGCACAATTAAATCGAACTATGTAACGTTTTGTAAGGGAAAAGGGTAAAGGGTAAAGGTTTTCCCTGCGGCTTTACCCATTGCAATATTGCAATATAGTTATGTTTATTTACGCCCATCTACTTAATGTTCTGAAAAGTTCAGGGAAAGTTCTGAGCAAGTAACAACAAGTATATTTGCTTAGTATGGCTAAGAGCGAGTGGCAGCACGCCGAACGGCACAAGCTCCAAGTCATAATGGTTGTAGAGGCGCTGAAATCATCAACGCTGATTTTTTGAATGTAAGTTACAAAATGTTAATAGGTTGTAGAAGCTCGATTTATCAGCTTTCTACAACCTGTAAGCTCTTTGGGATAGCAGAAATTACTATGTCTTTGTCATCTTCTGAAGAACAACGTTTCTCGCCCCTGTTGCGTCAAGTGACTAGCCATGTTTTGGTGGCTGTTTTGAGTGTGGGATTGACTTTGACGACTTTATGGGCATTTCCCAACCTGCAAATTCTGAAGCGATCGCTCTCAAGTGTTACCGCACCGAGTACGACCACAGTAGAAACAATAGCAGAAACGACTGCACCGCCAACAGCTGCTTCTCAACAAGAAGTTGGTATCCGCAGTTTTGTGAGTGCTGCTGTCAATCGAGTTGGACCCGCTGTCGTGCGAATTGATACAGAACGTACTGTCACCATGCGTGCGCCTGACTCGTATTTTGGGGACCCCTTCTTCCGGGAGTTTTTTGGTAATGACCTCTCTCCCAGAGTGCCTCAAGAGTATCACCAACGCGGGGAAGGATCTGGTTTTATCATTGACCCCAACGGTATGATTCTCACCAATGCTCATGTTGTCAGTGGTGCTGATTCTGTCACCGTCACCCTCAAGGATGGACGCAAGTTAAAAGGAGAAGTGAAAGGAGTTGATGAGCCTTCGGATTTGGCGGTTGTTAAAATTAATGGGAAAAACTTGCCAGTCGCCCCCCTTGGTAACTCGAAGGATTTACAAGTCGGTGACTGGGCGATCGCAGTTGGCAACCCATTAGGGCTAGACAATACTGTTACTCTAGGTATTATCAGCACCTTAAACCGCTCTAGCGCTCAGGTTGGCATCCCCGATAAACGCTTGGACTTTATCCAAACGGATGCTGCTATCAATCCTGGTAACTCTGGCGGTCCTTTGGTTAATGAGCAAGGTGAAGTCATTGGCATTAATACAGCGATTCGTGCTGATGCTCAGGGAATTGGGTTTGCCATTCCCATTGACAAAGCCAAAGTCATTGAAGAAGCTTTAGCTAGTGGTCAGAAAATTTCGCATCCTTACATCGGTGTACGGATGATTACTCTCACCCCAGAACTGGCAAAACAATCCAATAGCGACCCGAATACGACATTGACTTTACCACAAATCAATGGCGTGTTGGTGATGCAAGTTATGCCCAATAGCCCTGCTGCTACTGCTGGCTTGCGTCGGGCAGATGTGATTACTCAAGTAAATGAACAAGCGATGACAACTGCCGAACAGTTGCAAGAGTTGGTAGAACAGAGCCGAATTAACCAGCCCTTGCAGTTTACAGTACAACGAGGTGAACAAACTCAGCAGTTGAGCGTGCGACCGGGTGAACTCCGGGAAGCCACTTCTGAGTAGTGATATAGTCTATTTGGAACTGCAGATGCACGTGTATACACGCAGAAAATTATCTGTGTGCATCTGTGTGCATCTGTGGTTTTATTTTCATCAATAACTCCAAAATCGCTTCAATTAACAAATTTGGCTCTACTGGCTTAGAAATATGCTTTTGAAAACCAGCTGAAAGTGCTTTTTCTTCGTTCATTTCCCCTGCATAAGCAGTTAGGGCGAGCCTCCTTCGGAGGAGCTTCGCTAACGCTGGAATTTGTCCTCCCTGTTCTGGCGGCAGAGTTCTGACTTGTTGTATCAACGTGTATCCGTCAACTTCCGGCATACCGATGTCGCTAAGGAACACATCTGGCAGAGACTGGGTTAAAGCGGTGAGTACTTCACTGGCTTTTGTCACTGCTGTTACACTCGCCCCATACTCCTCTAGCAAAAAGGTGACAAACTCCCGCGTATCGGTATCGTCATCTACCAATAACACCGTTACGCCATTCAAATCCGGGCATGACTCAGGCTGTGTCTCGTTCTGGAGTGTCTGTGGTTGAGTTGGCATCAGCGGTAGTCTCACTGTAAAGGTTGCCCCCTCACCAACGCCCTTACTGTCTGCTTGGACTGTTCCGCCATGCAGCTCGACTAAATGACGGACAATCGCCAGCCCTAACCCCAGTCCACCAAAGTTTCTGGTTGTGGTACTGTTCTCTTGGCGGAAGTAGTCAAACACATAGGGAAGAAAGTCAGGCTCAATACCCTTACCTGTATCACTTACTAAAATTTGGGCGTATTGTCCAACGCGTTCTAGTCGGATATTCACTTGTCCTCCCTGTTGTGTGAACTTCACCGCATTTGCCAGCAGATTCCAAACGATTTGCTGCAATCGGTTTGAGTCGCCCAGAACTTTCCCCAAATTTGGTTCAAACATTGTATGTATCTAGGACTTACGCATTGACAGGAAATGGACTATGTGCATTGCCTTAAAGGGAAGTGAAGCGGGATGAATTAGCATAGGTCAAAGCCTCATGCTGGGGAGCCTACTCCCAGTATACTTTGCCTAAAAGAAGACATTCTCGGCAAAGTTAAGCATCTAAAAATCCTTGAGTGAAACACTTGTCTAGTTATGTTTGAATGTCTAGATTGCAATAGGTGACAGCTTCCCTAGCATTACGCCAAGATACAAGCGAGAACTAACTAACTTAACACCAATCTCATTCTTTAGTTAGAGGTTAGGTTTAGTTGAAAGCTTTAAGGTTCAGGTGTTGATTTGTAGTAGTTAATTTTTTTATTAGTCTAGAAGGCTGATACGAAGGGTAAATTTTTTCAAGAGACTTTTACATGCCTCTCGCTAATAAGCTTTTATCCTACACTGTTCTCCGCCCCTGGTATTAGGGTTTGGACAAACAAATTTGTCCAAACTGCGATAAACAAAGCACCATACAGCAAGCACGGGAGACAATAGACATGAGCCAACCAATTAAAGTTGAAAAGACGGTAACGATTAACAAACCAGTAGAGGAACTCTACCGCTTTTGGCATAACTTTGGGAACTTGCCGCGCTTCATGAAGCATCTCAAAGACGTAAAAGTACACAATAATAAGCGATCACACTGGACGACCAGTGGGGTGTTAGGTGGAAGTGTTGAATGGGATGCAGACATCATTGAAGATCGGGAAAACGAATTGATTGCTTGGGCTTCGGTTGAAGGTGCAGATGTTGATAACTCTGGTTCTGTCCGCTTCCAGCCAGCACCCGCCAATCGCGGTACTGAGGTAAAAGTTGTCACGAAATATAACCCGCCTGGTGGAGCAATTGGAGCTACCATTGCCAAACTCTTCGGCGAAGAACCAGAACAGCAAATCGGAGATGATTTACGCCGCTTCAAAATGATGATGGAAGCAGGCGAGATTGCCACCACAGAGGGACAACCAAGAGGGAAATAGTCACTTGTCCTTTGTTTATTAGCTAACGACAAATGACTAAGGACTAATGAGAAGACTAACGACTAATAACCAATGACCTAAGGACTAATGACTATGAAAGCAGCTTGCTGGCATGGTGCTAATGATGTGCGGGTCGAAACAGTTCCCGATCCAAAAATTCTCAACCCGCGCGATGCCATCCTTAAAGTGACATCAACAACCATTTGTGGTTCTGACTTGCACCTCTACGATGGCTACATTCCGACGATGCAACCGGGTGACATTCTTGGTCACGAGTTTATGGGGGAAGTTGTTGAAATTGGTAGCGAAGTCAAGCAATTGCAAAAGGGTGATCGCGTGGCTGTCTCTTCCATGGTCGGCTGCGGCTCGTGTTTCTTCTGCCAACGAGATTTATGGTCACTATGCGATAACTCCAACCCCAACGCTTGGATGCAGGAGAAGGTGTTTGGCTTTGGTACGTCGGGAATTTATGGCTATTCCCATTTATTCGGTGGCTATGCCGGTGGCGATGCAGAATATGTTCGCGTGCCGTTCGCTGATTTCGGCGCGCTCAAACTTCCCCAAGACATTCCCGATGAAAAACTGCTGCCGATCACCGATGCCTTTCCCACCGGCTACATGGGAGCAGATTTATGTAATATTCAGCCTGGAGACATCGTAGCAGTCTGGGGTTGTGGCCCAGTCGGACAGTTCGCTATGGTCAGTGCCTATCTACTCGGTGCCGAGCGCGTGATTGGCATCGATCGCTTTCCCTACCGCTTGCAACTGGCTAAGGACTTCGCGAAAGCGGAAACGATCAATTATGAGGAAGTCGATGCGGGCGAAGCCCTGAAAGAAATGACAGGCGCAGGGTGGTTTCATACAAAGAAAGAAAAAACCTTTTGGATTTGATTGGCTAAAGCACGTTGAGCTTGAGGGATAGTGCGAAAACCAAGAAATCTGGCAAGAGTGATGAAAAAATTATGTAATATTGCCCAGTTAACTGGTGCATTGCCACCTCGTCGTAGTGGAAAGTCTGAAGGGAAAGGTCACATCGCGAACCCAATGGAGCCGGTTTTCAATTCCCCAATGTTTCTGGGTGTCGGTTAGAGCATCTTGAGCCGACATGATCTGACTACAAATATAGAACTGACGCTCTTGAAATGATTGACCATCACGAATACCAGAACGTTCAACTTGGACAAAGGTTTTAAGTCCAGCCCATTGACTTTGTAATTTTTCTGGAGCGGCGAATACCTGACAACAACGCTTGACCGAGCGATCGTGAGTATCATCTTCTGTTGTAGTACTGCTCAAAGGTTCCTGTTTGTGTGACTGAGTTTGAGCCATTTTGTAGAGCGTCGGTTGATTTTCTTTTAATCCAATCATGTAGTCGTTGCCACCATTAATAATCAGCGATACTGTTTTTTTTGGCAATGCAAAGCATCAAGAGTGAACATCACTTGTTGAGCACAAAATTCGGATATTAATTGCTGTGCGATCGCCATCTCACTAATTTTTTTGTTCGACATTGGTTGCATCCTGAGTACAATGCCCCGCCCGTGACTATAAACTGATACTGTACTGATAAAGTTTTGGTAGGACTGACTGTAATCTGTTACTGTGCAGCGAATACCTTTACCATCAATTGCCAATCTTTCTCCTGGCATCGGTGGCACAAGAACTGATGCCCAATTATTGAATAAGTCGGTGAATGGCTGAAAATCTAATGTTTTCAGTACTCGTCGGAACGTTGAGTAGGATGGAAACTTGATTGTCTCATCTAGGCTTAACAGTTCAATCAAGCCTTGTCTGTGTACTCTGGTAAAATCTTCCAATGGTCGGTAGCCCCAATACCCTGTCATTGCTCCCAATAAGATCAACAATAATACCAACCAGAAGTCATGTCTTCGTCCCCGAATATGTCGATAGTCTGGGATTTGCTGCAATTGTTCGATGAGATTCATACTTTTTATTTATCAATTTTTCTCCACCCTCTACAAATTATTATTATTTTTCTTTCTTTGTATGAAACCACCCTGCTGAAAGAAATGACAGGCGGGCGCGGTCCCGATGCTTGCATTGATGCCTGTGGCATGGAAGCCCATGGGATCGGGCTGGAAGGATTCTACGATGAAGCGAAGCAGGCAGTACGGCTGGAAACCGATCGCCCTCATGTGTTGCGGCAAATGATTCTGGCTTGTCGCAAGGGTGGCACTCTGTCGGTCATGGGCGTTTATGCTGGCTTCGTGGACAAGATGCCGATGGGCGCTTTCATGAACAAAGGTTTGACGCTCAAAACGGGACAAATGCACGGTCAAAAGTATATGCCTCGGTTGCTGGGTCACGTCATCGAAGGCGAAGTCGATCCATCTGCTGTATTCTCACATCGCCTCAGTCTAGAAGACGCACCACGCGGCTTTGAGCTTTTCAAACACAAACAAGACAACTGCGTCAAAGTCTTACTCAAACCCTGATTTCAAGCAAATTTTGGGGTGCGGCAAGGTGCAAAGACGCTAAGGAAGCTTGTCATCTCTTACCCTTTGCGTCTAACGCTTCGCCTCTGGCTAATGCGCGAAATAAAAAAGGAGAACAACTCAATGAGAGCAGTTTGCTGGCACGGCGCTAACGAAGTGCGGGTTGAAACAGTACCCGATCCAAAAATCATCAATCCGCGTGATGCGATTCTTAAAATCACGTCAACAGCGATTTGCGGTTCTGATTTACATCTTTATGACGGTTACATCCCCACGATGCAAAAGGGCGATATCCTGGGTCATGAATTCATGGGGGAAGTCGTTGAGCTAGGCAGTGCTGTCAAGAATGTCAAGATAGGCGATCGCGTTGTCGTCCCCTTTACCATTTCCTGCGGCTCCTGTTTCTTTTGTCAAAAAGATTTATGGTCGTTGTGTGATAACTCCAACCCTAACGCTTGGATGGCAGAAAAACTGATGGGTCATTCCCCATCTGGTCTTTTCGGCTACTCCCATATGATGGGTGGCTATGCTGGAGGTCAAGCTGAATATGCCCGCGTTCCCTTTGCCGATGTCGGTTTATTCAAGATTCCTGATGGACTAACAGACGAACAAGTCCTGTTTCTGACGGATATCTTCCCCACTGGCTATATGGCAGCGGAAAACTGCGATATCCAGCCAGGAGATACTGTAGCGATCTGGGGCTGCGGTCCAGTCGGACAGTTTGCCATTAGAAGTGCATATATGCTAGGTGCCGAGCGCGTCATTGCTATTGATCGAGTTCCCGAACGCCTACAGATGGCGAAAGACGGCAAGGCAGAAGTCCTTAACTATGAGGAAGTTGATGTTGGTGAAGCCCTCAAAGATATGACCGGTGGCCGCGGTCCAGATGCTTGCATGGATGCTGTGGGAATGGAAGCCCACGGTACGGGTCCTGATGCGTTTTACGACCAGGTAAAGCAAGCCGTGCGTATGGAAACCGACCGACCCACTGCCCTAAGGCAAGTGATTGTTGCCTGTCGCAAAGGTGGCACTGTTTCAATTCCTGGTGTTTACGGCGGCTTTGTAGACAAGATACCGATGGGTGCTGCCATGAACAAAGCCTTAACATTTAAAACGGGACAAACGCACGTTCATAGGTACTTGCGCCCGTTACTTGATCGCGTCCAAAATGGCGATATCGACCCATCTTTTGTAATCACCCATCGTCTGCCGCTAGAACAAGCACCGCACGGCTACGAAATTTTCAAGCACAAGAAGGACAACTGTATCAAGATCGTGCTCAAGCCAGGTCAGGCTGCCTAAAACCCCACAAGAATTGAAAAAACCAAGTCTAGCCAACATTTTAGGAGGTAGAGATGACAGAAGAGCTCACAAATAAGAAAGTTGCCATTCTGGTTACAGATGGCTTTGAGCAAGTTGAAATGGCTCAACCCAAGCAAGCCCTTGAGTCAGCAGGTGCTCAAACCCACATCATTTCACCTAAGAGTGATCGAGTTCAGGGCTGGAACCATTTTGACAAAGGGGATTTTTTCCCGGTAGATGTCCCCCTCGATAAAGTAAATCCAGCCGACTATGATGCCCTCCTGCTTCCCGGTGGTGTTGCCAATCCAGATCAACTTCGGACTAAAGCTAAGGCGATCGAGTTTATAAAGTCCTTCTTCGATACTGACAAGCCGGTAGCGGTGATCTGCCACGGACCTTGGACTCTGATCGAGGCAGATGTGGTGCGCGGACGGCGGCTCACCTCGTGGCCGTCGCTCAAGACCGATCTCCAGAACGCAGGTGCCCAGTGGGTAGATCAGGAAGTTGTAGTTGATAGCAACCTCGTGTCGAGCCGCAAGCCAGACGACATCCCAGCCTTCAACCGGGAAATGATCGAGCTGTTCAGCCATGCAGGGCAGGTACGGCAGATAGTGTGAGGACTCGGAGCGTTAATCAGGAGGACAGGTATGGAACAGCATCGATTTGGTTCCACGCAGCGCGAGGTGGCAGCGATCGGTCAAGGAACCTGGTACATCGACAACGGTGACCGCGCCTCTGCGATCGCCGCTTTGCGCCAAGGACTCGATCTCGGCATGACCCACATCGACACGGCGGAGATGTACGGCAGCGCCGAGGAGGTGGTCGCCGAGGCGATCGCTGGACGACGCGATCAGGTTTTCCTGGTTTCCAAGGTTCTTCCTGGAAATGCTTCTCGGAGAGGGACGATCGTAGCCTGCGAGAAATCGCTCGCTCGACTTCATACCGATCGGCTGGACTCTTATCTGTTGCACTGGCGCGGTCAACACCCACTGGAGGAGACGATCGCTGCCTTCGAGCAGCTTCAGCACGAGGGGAAGATTCTCTGCTGGGGCGTGAGCAACTTCGATGTGCCTGACCTTGAAGCAGTCCAGAAGATCGCTGGCGAGGGTTCTCTGGTCTGCAATCAAGTCCTTTACCATTTGAGAGAGAGAGCGATCGAACACGCTGTGATCCCCTGGTGTGAGAAGCATGGGGTCGCCGTAGTCGCATACAGCCCGTTCGGTCATGGGGATTTTCCCAGCTCGCGCACAACCGCAGGTCGCGTACTACAGGAAATCGCCGCCGCCCATAACGCCACCCCTCGCCAAGTCGCGCTCCGATTTCTGGTGCGGCATTCCTCGCTCTTCGCAATCCCCAAAGCATCCAACCCCGAACACGCCGCTGAAAACGCGGGAGCCGGGGAACTCAATCTGACCCAAACCGAACTCGATCGAATCGACGCAGCCTTCCCGACCGGATCTCGTCCCCGCGTGCTTCCCATGCTGTAAGCCTGATTGGCTCGCCTGCAGGCTGCCTGCCCATGAATTGAAGGCACCGCGCTGATGGAGAAGACTTCCGAGCTTTTTGCCTAGCCGCCTACCATTGAGGAGGTTGACATCGTTAGCTAGTCAAGCTTCCTTAATGGGGGAAAGTAGCGAAGATACCGTTGGCGAAATATTTCTTAACGCTGAAAATCCTTGTGCTGTCGTGGAAACCCGTCAAAGAAAGTTACCGAAAATTACCCCTCCAATGAATTCGCCAACGGTATCAGCGAAGCTGTCACCAGCCACCACGCAATGGCTGAAACCGTTTCTCCAACAACTTCAGAGAATTAGTTATTAAAACAGTGACAATTGCTCCATCTTAGTATTACTTTCAGTTGAATTTGCTGTAACAGGGTGTTTGTTGTTATTTGAAGACTTCTTACCCCATCCCTCTTTCGCCGCGTGTTTGACTACACGAGAACGGATATCAGCAGCCTGGGTTTCATAATCAGAGCGGATTTTGTCATACGAAACCGGAGTGGTACCAATCTTCTCCCAGAGGTTTTCATAGTTGAAATTCTTGAAAGGTCTGTGCCTAACGAGGGCATCATAACTTGCCCAGAGATAAACATCTGTCCATTGGGATGATAGCGGCACTTCAAAAGCAATTGGCATCATTAAAGCAACAACTTCGCTACTAGAACACCGATTCACTAATAAAAGACGAGACTGAAAACCCCTGTTTTAACGTCTCTTACAACGAAATATTCCTTGTTACAACTCACAAAACCTGGTTTTTTCGTTATGATTCCGAATACTGAATCGGTGTTCTAGGAGGCAAGTTTACCTACTTCTCCCTTGTCTATCTCTTGTAAAGCTGCGTCTAATCTATCAACTGCGATCGCGCGCCAAACCCAAGTGGGAATTGACTGTTGCCAGCCGTTCTGCTGAGTGACAATTGGCCCAGCGATGTATTGAACAATTTCACGACTTGCTCCTGCTAGATCGAGTAGGCTGGCTGTTACAGCTTTGTTAATCCCTTTGCTGGTTAGTAACTGAAATATCTAAAACTTACGCATACGCATTGACAAAAATAGAGAGATGTGTTTCAAAAGCGATAGACGAAGTTTAAAATGCGATCGCGAAACAGTAGGGGCAATGAAATGGCAGATAATACTTAATGTTGGGTAGATTTAGGGTTCGGACTATCAGAGCTATTAGCAAGCCATCCACCGCAAAGTGTAACCTCGACACTTACACTCTGTTCTTGTTGGCAGAATCAAAATATCCAGGCTGCACAAGGTTAGCAGAAATAATGGAAGATTTGTCTCATGATAGTGTCAATAGATTTTTGCTGCGTGAGCGTTATGAACCCAAAGATTTATTTGATGAAGTCAAATTAAACATCAACTTGGTGGGAGGGACATTAAGTGGAGACGATACGGTAGTTGATAAACCTCATAGTGACCCAAAAATAACAGAATTAATTGGTTACTATTATTCGGGAAGACATCATCGTGCCGTCAAACGTATTCAATTAATTACCCTGTATTACACGGACTTATCTCTTAAGTCTGTACCGATAAATTATCGCATTTATAACAAACAGGAGGGAAAGACTAAAAATGATTATTTACGAGAAATGATTGCGGAGGTTTTGACTTGGGGTTTAAGTCCAGAAACTATAACTACTGACACTTGGTATTCGAGCCAGAAAAATCTAAAGTTCTTTAAAGACAAAGGATTGAAGTTTTTAACTGGAATAGCTAAAAATCGCTCATGTTCAGTTGATGGACAAAATTTTACTCAAGTCCAAAATATAGAAATTCCCGCATCTGGTTTAATAGTGTATCTAAAAAATTTCGGGCAAGTAAAGGTATTTCGCAGAAGTTTCAAAAACGAGACTTACAGATATTACATTATGTATGTTTCCGAAAAAGATACATTAAACTCAATCTCTAGAGCAGAATTCAAGGAATTACATTCAATACATTGGGGAATTGAATGTTACCACAGAGCTATTAAACAAGTATGTGGTATCAGTCAATTTATGGTCAGAACAACTGACGCAATTAAAACTCATTTTTTTAGTGCCATACGAGCTTTTACACAATTAGAATTAATGCGAGCAGAAGATTTAATTGAAAATTGGTATGAGATCCAAAGAAATTTATCTCTTCAAGTAGCTCGTGACTTTATTTTAGAACACTTATCACAGAAGTTGGGCTTGACTGCATAATCTCAGTTTTCTGACAATGCGTAAGTTCTAGTATCTTAATTGACTTAGCCTCAGCCGACAAACCCACTGTTTCCATTGCTGCTGAAATGACTGCTGCTAAGTCAATAGGGCAAATATTTAGACTGACTTTACCCCGTAGAATTCGGGAGACATCGAGCAAATCTTCAATTAATTGAATTTGTACTTTAGCATTGCGTTCGATAGTTTCCAAAGCGCGGTTTGTTGTCTTTTGGTCTAACTTACCTTTGCGAAGCAGTGTTGTCCAACCCATAATCGGGTTGAGTGGCGAGCCTCCTTCGGAGGAGCTTCGCTAACGCAATTCATGGGAAAGCACTGCTAAAAACTCGTCTTTAATCCGATTGGCTGTTTCTGCAGCTTCTCGTGCCTTTTGCTCTAAATCGTATAAACGAGCACATTGAATTGCCTGAGCGCATTGCTGTGCCATTGTCAGCATGAATGCACGGTCATACTCGTTAAACTCCCTAGCTTCGGCGAAAGCTAGGGACATTCCACCCACGGCTCGCCCCTCTACCAGTAACGGAATGGAAATCCAAGCCTGGTAGTTATACTGAGCGTATGCTTGAGTCAGATGTGGATAACGAGCAACTCGTGTCTTTGTTGCTTCTTGCCAGATCGGTTCTCCGGTTCTTACTGCGTCTGGCAGTGGTGCAGATGCATGAATTGAGAATCGACGCCATGCATCTACAAGTTCCTGTTTGTAACCAACTGCACGCACAATTTCAAGTTCTGTACCGTCCTCAGTCAATAGCGCCACTAAAGCAGAATTTGCCTGCAAAGCTGCCATTCCCTGCTCCACAATCACTTCAGCAACTTGTTCTGGGGTTAAGGATTCGGAAAGCGCTGCAGTCACCGCTTGAAGACGAGTCGTGCGATCTGCTGCTGCAAGAGCGGCTTGTTGGGAGAGTTGTGCTTCTGTATAAAGTCGGGCATTATCAACAGCTACAGCAGCGCGACGCGCCAGTTCTTCAGCCAATATCAAATCGTTGGTATCATAACGACGACCTGATTCTGAACATACCAAGGAAATAACTCCTAAAACCTGCCCACGCGCAATCAACGGTACACCCATACCACATTTAGGAGCTAGCTGTTGCAGGAGTTTTAAATGTTCGGTATTATGGGCAGCTGCTTTCATGTGGTCGTCAGTGACAACAGGAGTTAGTATTGGCTTGCCTGTATGTATGACTTCAGGAAGACCTGCAACTTTTGCCAAGTCAGATGGATATTTTCGTAGCTGTTCTACCAATTCCTGTTTCGAGGCATCGGCATGAGCGACTGCCACTCGACGAGTTGATTGGTTGTCACTGATAATATCAACGACGCACCAATCAGCGATTGGGCTTTGCCCAGTGCCAGAGGCAATCGCAGGCACTGCCAAACGAGCCACACTGGCTAAGGTTGTCTCATAATCCAATGATGAACTTAGGATATCGCTCGCTTGAGCAAGAAAGCGCAGTCTCTCCTCAGCCTGCTTACGCTCCGTGATATCCCGAGACGATGCCTGCATTTCTAAAATTTGCCCAGTTTCTGGATCGCGGATAGCTCGAACAGTCGCTTCAATCCAGATATAATGTCCGTCTTTGTGACGCGCCCGATGAGTTATGGTATATATGTCTGGTAAATCTGCATTGATTGGGTAGTTCCTAGCAATCTCAACCAAATCATCTGGGTGAACTAACTCCCCACTAGAACGACCAACCAGTTCTTCAGGTTTATACCCAAGGACTGTATAACAAGCTGGTGAAACGTAGCTAAGAATTCCACCAACTGAGTGGCGCGAAATAATATCAGTTGAATTTTCAGCCATCAGCCGAAAACGCGCCTCACTCTCTCGCAATGCCGCTTCTGACAGCTTGCGCTGTGTGATGTCAACCGACACTCCAACGATCCGCAAAGGTTGCCCATCGGCTCCCCGGTGGACCACGTTTCCCTGACTCACTATCCACCGTACCTTGCCATCGGGACCTACCACTCTGTACTCTAAAATATAAGGTATTTCACTACGCAGAGCGAGCATGCTCGTTTGTAAGACTTGGGGACGGTCTTCTGGGTGAATCAATTCTACAAATTCATATGGTGTTCCGCGCTGAATTCCCCAGATTTTTAAACCACTTTCAGAGCAGACAACTTGGCGGGTTCTTATATCTAAATCCCAAGCAACCATGTCAGCAGCCGCCAAAGCGAGTTGCAACCGCTGCTCCGTGTCTCGAAGTGTTGCCTCTACTTGCTTGCGTTCTGTGATGTCCATCAAAACGCCAATCAGCTTCTGTGGTTTGCCAGCCTCATCATCAAGCACTTGACCGATACTCGCTGCCCAACGGATGCTACCATCTGAGTACAAGAGGCGATACTCAATATTGCAATTTAAGGATTGTTGAATAACTTGCAGACTGGTTTGGTGAACGCGCTCTCGGTCCTCTGGGTGAATGCAATTCAGAAAAGCTTCATAACTGCTGTCGTCAGTACTACGAGTTAGCCCCAAAATTTGATACACCTTGGGGGACCAGTATCCTGCATCTGTTGTTAAATCTCGCTCCCATATCCCCATGTTGGCAGCTTGAAGTGCAAGCTGTAAGCGCTCCTCACTTTCGCGCAAAGCTTGCTCGGCTCGCTTGTGTCCATCAATATCGGTACAGGTTCCAAACCAACGAGTGATGTTGCCTGTCGTGTTCCGCTGTGGTAACGCTCGTGCTAAATGCCAGCGGTAGGAGCCATCTGCCATTTTCAGACGGTACTCAAGTTCATACTGAGTTCCAGCACTAACAGATTGCATCCAGCGATCGATTGTTCGCTGCAAGTCATCCGGATGCACAACCGGATGCCAACCTTCTGCCAAAAGTTGCTCTAAACTCATGCCAAATGCATCAAGAGCTTGCTGATTAAAATATTCCACTTCACCATCTGGACGACAAGTCCAGACAATATGTGGGATGGCATCGGTCATTTCACCAAACCACTCTTCGCTGTTTTGCTGAGGCTCAGTAATGTCCGTGATAAAAATTGAAACTCCGTCGCTGGAAGGATAAATGCGGTTTTCAAAGTGGCGTTGCCAAGGCGAATAGAAGTAGTCGCACTGGACAAATCTTTGCTCTGCGATCGCTCGATGCGCTTCCAAGTAGAACTGGCTCCCTACTTTATCAGGAAACACGTCCCAAATACACTTGCCTAACAGTTCTTCCTTGGGAATTCTTACCACTTCCGCGACAGTGTCATTAACATATGTGTAGCGCCACTCCTTATCCAGTACCAAAAATTGGTCATTGATTCTAGATATGGCGTTTCCTGTGGTAACTTTCGCTACGTTCATATTTGGCACCAGCGCCTTTACTTCGCCACCACCAGCAAACGAGTCCTCTGGTACGCCTGCCTTCACCTTAGGAGTCCTCATTCTTGAAAGTATGTGGCTATCAGGTCTTTGCCGCTATTATCCACTTAGTGCAGTAGCTCCTCAATCCTTTTCAAAGCTGACAGTAAAAGTTTTGTCTGCCCATTCTTGCAACAGTGTAACGCTGCAACGCAACTCCTGTTTTTTCGGCAAACTTTACTTGTAATAGTTCCAAGCGTTTTGCTTATCTTACGAACTAACTCTGCCAACCCTCACTGCACAATCGCGGATACAGGCGCGAGTCCTTCTCATTCTTAATTTTAAATTAAAGCTGAATATATCAGGTGATATCTTTTCTATTCCATCTACTTAAAGGCGTAAAATCTATTTTAGCCACAATTATTAACATATTAGACATATTAACAGTGTCTTTTAACCTGCAAGGCATATCTTGGGCACAGTTAAATACTTTTGTTATCTGTCTACAGATACTAGAAGCAAACTTTATGAAAACGTTATATTTAACTTAGTTTAAAAACTGCTAGCTAGCATATAATTAAGCATCCAAAAATTATCCAATTTACAAGCGCCATTTTTGAAAAATACAGAGCTTTCAAAACGACATACTAGAGGCGCACTATTGGTGTACCCCAATAGAAAATTTGTATGTTAACCAAATTGGAAACTGCTACAAATCACAACTCTTTTACATATCCTTTGACAAGATGATCAATACCAGTGATCGCAGTGCCGACAACAACAGCGTCTGCCCCTAAATCAATAGCATGACGAGCCATTTGGGGTGAAGATATGCCACCTTCACAAATTGCTGGAACGTTTAATTGCTGCACGATTTGGGTAAGGAGTTCCCAGCCAGGGGGAGAAAGATGCTTGGTTGACGCAGTGTAGCCAAAAAGAGTTGTCGCCACAATATCTGCACCAGCCGCTACAGCTGCTTTTGCTGCCTCAATCGTGTCTACATCTGCCATCACTGTTTTCCCTAATTGATGAATTCGGGCAATAATATCTGCCACTGTTTCACCTCCGGGGCGATTTCTGGTAGTCGCGTCTATGGCAATGATATCTGCTCCCGCTTTTGCCACAGCAGCAGCATGGTGAAACTGTGGTGTAATGTATACGTCATAACCAGAGACGACTTGTTTCCACAGTCCAATAATTGGGACTTTTACTTTTTCTTTGACAGCAACGATATGAGCAGGAGTATCAATTCTGACTCCAACCGCACCATTGTTGACACCAGCTTGCGCCATTGCTGCGATAACCGTTGGTTCGTGCAGTGGTGATTCAACTGGCGCTTGACAAGATACGATCAGTCCGTGATGGAGTGCTTGAATTAAAGAGTCATTAGTCATGAGTCATTAGTCATTTACCCTTCAGATCCCCGACTTCTATAAGAAGTCGGAGATCTTGTTTTTCACGAATCATATTAGGATTGCTATATCTATTAATCATACTTTTGTAAAATGTCTATGAGTTATTAGTCCTTAGTCATAAGTTGTTGTGCCTTTAATTTGCAGAATCTGGGCGGACTTTCCGGCCCACCCCACAACAATTTTATTTAAATATAGTATGCAAATTATAGAATTTTCAGCTTATCAAATTCGCTTAATTATTTATAACGGAGAACTCCCCACTTTCCTTACTCAGCACTCAATACTGAATTAGGCTAGGCTGGTATCCAAACAGTGAATACTGAGCCAGCGCCTACGGTGGATTCTACTTCAATTCGACCCCGGTGGAGTTCTACAAGTTGTTTCGTTAAAGCCAAACCCAGCCCGGTTCCTCCGTAACGACGGCGGTAAGGTGTATCGAGTTGGTGAAATTTTTCAAACAGTAGGGACAATTGTTCTTCTGGAATGCCTATGCCAGTATCCTCTACTTGAAATACTGCGGTTTCGTCTTCTACCCAAATACGTAAAGTGACATTGCCGCCTTCTGGTGTGAATTTTATGGCATTAGTTAACAGATTCCAGACAATTTGTTGCACTCGCCTGACATCAGCAGTAAATATGTCGTGCTGCGGGTTAAGTTGCACATCGAGGTTGAGATTGACTCGCTGGCTTGTTGCTTTTTGTTTAAGCGCGTTGACTGTGGATTGAGCTATGTTTACCAATGAAAATTCTGTAATATTTAAAACAGCCTTGCCTGCCTCAATTTGGGATAAATCGAGGATATCATTAATCATGTCTTGTAAATGTTCACCACTGTCGTGGATAGTTTGGAGATAATCCCGTTGACGCTGACTCAATTCACCAAAAGACCAGCGTAACAAAGTGGAAGACATCCCGATGACGTAAGTTAGAGGTGTGAGCAATTCATGGCTAATAGTGGCAAGAAATTCACTTCTGAGACGGCTGGCGGCTTCTGCTGCTTCTAGGGCGTCGTGAAGCGCCATTGTGCGCTCAACAACTCGTTGTTCGAGAGTTTGTTTTTCTTGAGTGAGCGATCGCATTAATTCTGCTTGATGAATGGCGATCGCCAGTTGTTCAGCCACAGAACTTAACAAATTTTTCTCACTTTCACTCCAGTGGCGAGGAGTATTGCACTGATGAGCAATCAACAGCCCCCAAAGTTTTTCCTGATACACAATTGGGGAAGCTAACTTTGCCCGGACTTTAGCTTTCCTTAAAAAATGTAATAAACACTCTTCTAGAGCATAAGTTTTTTCTACATCATCCACAGCCAAGGTAAAGCCTTGGCGATACTTTTCCCAACATCGGGGTATCTGTGCAAAGCAATAATTTTCCTTATAATTCAACACCGATGGAATATCATCGTCAGCACGGACTTCGTAGACAATACAGCTTCCTTTGTCGGGTAATTCTTGCTGGTTGGTTTGGAAAGGTGTGGAGATCGAAAGGTGTGGAGATGGTGAGTCCAGCGCCGTGCGGTGAGACAGCCCTGCAGGCGGGTTTCCCAACCTAGGGGACTGCGTATCTCTTTCAGAGACGCTTCGCGAACGCCCTTGGCGTGCCGCAGGCATACCCGTTCGCGTAGCGTCTCCGTTAGGAGAAGGGGGGTTCCCCCCGCCCGTGCGACTGGCATACCCGAAGGGAAAGTTGTCGAGATCGAAAGGTGTGGAGATGGAAAGTTGTGGAGATGGGAATGGCGAGGTTGTTGAGTGTTGAGTCTTAACTGTTGATTCCTCAAATTTGTAAACGACAAGCCTGTCTAATTGCAAAAACTCTCGTACTTGTGCAACTGCTGTTGCCATAATCACAGGCAAATCCAGGGTTTTACGTATTTGACTTGTGACCTGATTTAACAGTCGTTCTTGAGCAATCTGTTTATTCAGAGCATGTTGCACAGGTTGACAGACAGAAACGTGAGGATAAGTTGGGGATGATGATTGTACCACCTCATGGTTTCCTTGTGGCAAAAAATACTTTAATAACAAAAGTGAGAATTGACTTTGAAGCGTGCCATCATTAGGAACGGGAATTTGACGATATTGTTCAAGCTTTTGGTAAGTATGGGAATCTGGCTCAAACAAATCTCTCAAGTTCAAAACGAAGGAGGCGATCGCTTCTGAATCAAACGTCAATTGCACATTAAGTGCTGAAGACTTTTTCGCCTCCTCTGGTTCCCATTGAGGAGCCAGCCCTGTGGACAAGTCTGGCGACTTAAGGTGAGGAGCCTGCAACTGTCCGTTGGAGTTCCCATTGTAGTAAGCGGCATTGCTAAGTGCTGAGTCAAAAGTCTGCTTCCCCTGCTCCGTTGCTCCGTTGCTCCCCTGCTCCGTTGCTCCCCTGCTCAAGAGCGTCCCCTGCTTCCCCTTCTCCTGTGGGGAACCCACAAGCAGCGCACTAAATTGTTCAGAAACCACTACAGTAAACCGTTGTGTCTGCCATTCTTGGGGTAGATCAATCGGTATCAACACAGCTTCTGTGAGTACCAAAGCCGCCTTTCCCACTGCTTGTTGAGCCATCTGCTGCAAGAATTCCCCAAGCTGATCAAAAACATTACTAGGCAAGGTTCCAGAAAAGCTCAAATCGCGAGAACTAGGCATTGTTAAAAATAAAAGTGAAAGGGGCTTTGTGCTATTGCTCAAAAATTTGTACTGTGTTCTAACCAACAGTTTAAGACGGTAATACAGGATTATGCATCGTATTAATGCCACATCGGGTGGATGGAACCCTCAATCGGAAGGCTTAATTTTTCTAGAACAAACCCCTGCTCCCATAGTGTTTCTTACGTCTGCTGATACCGACATTCAAACTTTGGCGGCGGCTGTACCGAAATTACCCACGACATTTCCTGCTTTAAGAGTTGCTAACCTACTGCAATTGCAGCAACAAGTAAGTATTGATGACTATGTCGAAAAAGTTTTAGAGTTCGCTCAAGTAATTATTCTCCGGTTGTTAGGAGGGCGTTCTTACTGGGCTTATGGCTTAGAAGTTGTGCAGGAAATTGTGCAACGTAATGGTACAACCCTCATTGTAATGCCAGGGGATGACGCTATAGACCCCGATTTAATCTCTCACTCTACTCTACCTCTGAGTACTGTTAATCAGGTGTGGCGCTACTTTAACGAAGGCGGAGTAGAAAATATTCTCAACGCTCTCGAGTTTATCGCCGATACTTGCTTTTCAACTTCTTTTAATCCTTCACCACCGCAAGTGGTTCCGCGTGTTGGGCTTTATGAGTGGGAGCAAATCAATTCAAAATTCAAAATATGTCCTGCGGACACGCTACGCGTTAGTGAAACTCCTCCGGAGGAGGCACAAAATTCAAAATTCGGAGTCTCTTGTTCATCCTTCTCATCTGCTGAGCCTCTCACTTCTAAAGTAGGAATTCTTTTCTACCGTGCTCATTATTTGGCGGGAAACACCAAGGTGATAGATGCTTTGTGCGATGCTTTGGCAAAGCGAAATCTAACGCCAGTACCGATTTTTGTTTCTTCTTTGCGTGATGTTGATGTTCAAGCTGAATTGTGCGAGTTTTTTCAACCCAAGGATACGCAGCAAATTGCAGTGCTGCTGAATACTACGAGTTTTTCTCTGGCGCGTTTGGAAACAGAAACACCGCAGGTTGATTTGTGGCAAAAATTGGATGTGCCTGTGTTGCAAGTTATCCTTAGCGGTGGTGCGGTTGAACAGTGGGAGTTGCAATTTCAAGGGCTTTCACCCCGCGATATGGCGATGAATGTGGCGCTTCCAGAAGTGGATGGGCGCATCATCTCTCGTGCTGTGTCTTTTAAAACAGTACAAACGAGCAATTCTGATTTGCAAACTGATGTGGTGGTTTATGAACCAGTAGGCGATCGCATTGAGTTTGTAGCTTCTTTAGCCGCGAATTGGGTGCGTTTGCGTTCTAAGCCTCCTGAAGAACGTCGCGTGGCGCTGATTTTGGCAAATTACCCTACCCGGAATGGACGCTTAGCTAATGGTGTGGGATTGGATACACCAGCGAGTTGTGTGGAAATTCTTCAGGCTTTGCAGTCTGCTGGGTATAAACTGGAAGATATACCTAGTAATGGCGATGAGTTGATTGAGTGTCTCACGGCTGGGGTGACGAATGATCCGGAAGGTAGAGAGTTGCGTCCGGTGCTGCAAGGTGTTTCTGTAGAGGAGTATGAGGAGTATTTTGGTTTGTTACCGGAAGCTGTGCAACAAGGAATTGGCGCAAGGTGGGGAAGTGTTTTTGAAACGAACCGCAGAGGCGCAGAGGAAGCAGAGGAAGAGAGGGAGGAGAGTTTTGCGGTTTCGGGGATTCAACTTGGTAACATTTTTGTGGGAGTTCAACCAGCGCGGGGGTATGATGTTGATCCAAGTTTGAATTATCATGCGCCGGATTTGGAACCAACTCATGATTATTTAGCTTTTTATTATTGGGTGCGGGAATGTTTTGGCGCTGATGCTGTGGTTCATGTAGGGAAGCATGGAAATCTGGAGTGGCTTCCGGGTAAAAGTGTGGCTTTGTCGAGTCAATGTTATCCTGAGGTGGCTTTGGGAGCTCTTCCCCATTTGTATCCGTTTATTGTAAATGATCCTGGTGAAGGTTCGCAGGCTAAACGTCGCGCTCAAGCGGTGATTGTGGATCATCTGACGCCGCCTCTAACTCGTGCGGAACTTTATGGTTGTTTGCATGAGTTGGAAAATTTGATTGATGAGTATTATGAAGCGGAAAGTTTAGATCCATCTCGTTTGCCAATCATTGGCGATCGCATCCGCGAACTGGTTGTCAAAGAAAATCTTTTCTTGGATTTGGAATTAAAGTACAAAGCAAAAGGTATAACGCGAAAACAAGATTCTTCTGATTCAACGTTTGACTTGTCAGTTTTACCTTCACTTGATGGTTATCTTTGTGAGTTGAAGGAAGCTCAAATCCGCGATGGATTGCATATTTTTGGGCAATGTCCTCAAGGGCGACAACTGCGAGATTTAATTGTGGCGATCGCCCGTCTTCCCAATCGCCATCATATTGGATTTACCCGTGCTTTGGCTCAAGATTTGAACTTAGATTTTGACCCCCTGACTGCTGATTTCAGTACTCAGTTATCAGTTCAAGATATTCAGCTTTTAGCTGACAAAACTCAACACACCTGTCGCACTGTCGGCGATGCTGTCGAAGTATTAGAAGAACAAGCCGCCGAAATCGTAGAAAATCTCAGAACTCACAAACCGCAGCTAGGAACTCACAAACCGCAGCTAGGAACCGTCTTTAACTGGATACGCAGCAAGCTTCTGCCTTCTTTACTACAAACTCACGAAGAAATTACCAACTTGTTACACGGACTTGATGGCGGCTATGTCCCTAGCGCTCCCGCTGGCGCACCCACGCGGGGGCGTCCGGAAGTTCTACCGACTGGTAAAAATTTTTATTCTGTAGATATCCGTGCTGTTCCTACGGAAAGTGCTTGGGATGTTGGCAGAAAAGCTGCTGAGGCACTCATTGAACGTTACGCACAAGAGCAAGGTGAGTATCCGAAAACACTAGGATTATCTGTGTGGGGAACTGCCACGATGCGAACTGGGGGTGATGATATTGCTCAGGCGCTGGCTTTACTTGGTGTGCAACCTGTATGGGATGGTGCGGCGCGACGGGTAGTAGATTTTGAAATTTTACCGCTTTCTGTTTTGGGGCGTCCGCGTGTGGATGTGACGTTGCGAATTTCTGGTTTCTTTAGGGATGCTTTTCCCAACTTGATTGATTTGTTCGACTCGGCTGTGCAAGCCGTGGCGGCTTTGGATGAACCACCACAGGAAAATCCTCTTGCAGCACAAGTTGGTCAAGAGACTGATTTATGGACAAAACTTGGTTTAAGTTTACCAGAGGCAAAAGTGCGATCGCGTTACCGTATCTTTGGTTCTAAACCAGGTGCTTACGGCGCAGGACTCCAAGGTTTAATTGAATCACAAAACTGGACGGATGACCAAGATTTAGCTCGTGCTTACATCAACTGGAGTTCCTATGCTTACACCTCAGGAAGAGTAGAGGAAGCAGGGGAAGCAGGGGGAGCAATATCCCCCTCATCCTCTTCATCCCCCTCATCCCTTCAACAAGGACGTTCCGCCCCAGAAGCATTTGAAAAGCGGTTGCAACAAATGCAGATAGTGTTACAAAACCAAGACAATCGCGAACACGATTTGCTCGATTCTGATGATTACTACCAATTTCAGGGTGGTTTAACAGCTGCGATACGTGCTGTACGAGGAGAAAATCCCCAAACCTATTTTGGTGATAATTCGATTCCTGCTCAACCGCGAGTCCGCCAACTCAAAGAAGAAATCGCACGGGTGTATCGTTCTCGCGTTGTGAATCCTAAATGGATTGCGGGAGTGATGCGCCACGGTTACAAGGGTGCTTTTGAAATGGCGGCGACGGTGGATTATTTATTTGCTTACGATGCTACAGCAAAATGTGTGGAAGACTATATGTACGAAGGGATAGCCCAGGCGTATTTATTTGACCCAATTGTGTCGGAATTCATTGAGCAAAAAAACCCCTATGCTCTGCGTGATATGGCTGAAAGATTACTAGAAGCACATAAGCGCAGTTTATGGCACGATGTAAATATACAAACACTGGAACTTTTGCGAAACATAGTGCATCAAGCCGAAGCAGCGATTGAAGAAAAATAAGTGGTGTAGAAAAAAATTATGGAGAATCTTGCGTATCTACACGTAGCTTCTGACTACGAGGACCTACCCCCCAGTGAATTAATCTCTCTGAGCCATTTGTTTAAGAAAACAGCAGCACCTGATTGGACACGGTTGTCTGGTAGAGCTTGGAAATATATGCTACCCCTAGCCATTGCCTTGTCTATTATCAGTAGTGTGAGTAGTGTGCTAGCACTTGAAAAAGGCGATCGCGGTCCTTCTGTGAGAAACCTACAACAACAGTTGAAAAGGACAGGCTTTTATCAAGCTCCTATAACTCAACTCTATGACACCTCAACAGAAGATGCCGTGCGCCGCTTCCAAACAGCTGCTGGCTTGGATGTTAACGGTGTTGCAGGATCTGTGACTGTACAAAAATTAGAGGGGTGGCGTACCTCTACTGAAGCTTCCCAACCTCGAAACACCAGTACCTCTCAAGCTAGAACAACCAGTACTGTAAATTCAGTAGCGAGAACAACCAGTACTGTAAATTCTCAAGCTAGAACAACCAGTACTGAAAATTCCCAAGCGAGAACAACCAGTACTGTAAATTCAGTAGCTAGCAAGCGTCGCAGTTCTAACTTTCTCCAAAAAGGAGATGAAGGTGAAGATGTCAGAATTCTGCAAGAACGATTGCGAATTGCAGGGTTTTTCACTGGTAATTCAACAGGGATATACGGTCCAATTACTGAAGATGCTGTTAAGCGGTTCCAACAGACTTACAACTTAGCTCCTGATGGAGTCGTCGGATCAGCAACGCTAGCAAAATTACCAGCCCTTGGTCTCGGTTATGGAAATGATGCACCCAGTAAACCGCGTACTACTGGAGACAAACTCCGCCTAGGAGACCGTGGTGAGGCTGTGAGAGTTCTTCAAGAACAATTAATTAAGGCAGGATATTTACAAGGAGAGCCAAACGCTTACTTCGGTCCTAACACGGCAGATGCTGTACGCCGCTTCCAAGAAGATAATTACCTCGCATCAAGCGGTGTTGCTGGTCCAACAACCCGAGCCAAATTGTACAGCTTGGTCAATACTGGTTCCAAGAGTGATTTCAGTGTTTTGGAGATTCAAAGACGATTACGGGATCAGGGCTTCTACAAGGGTTCTCTGAACGGTGTGATGGGAGATGAAACAAAACAAGCTATTAGACAAGCCCAACAATTCTACGGTATCAGTCTGAGTGATGTCAGAAGCGGACGCTATTAACATCCGCTTGAGTGTTGCTCGTATCGATACCTAACAGTTTGTTTACCTCCCATGATAGTAAGCTGACCGCTGGTATTTCCCAAAGTCTTTGAAATAAAGGCTTTCCAGAATTTTAAAACCTAAGTGCTAGAGTGGCATGAGTGCCCTTTGGCACTTAGGACAAACAGCATGAATTGTCAACTGACAATCGAGCAGTTGAAAACCTTCTTTTTGAGCAGTTTTCGCTCCAATTTTTAATATCGAGTCGTTTTTGAACTCGATTGTGGTGTTGCACCTGACACAAATGAGGTGATGGTGGTGATGGGGGTAGGGTTGATTGAGTTCGTAATGCTTATGTCCTTCTCCCAGTTCCAACTCTCGCAAGATTCCCATCCGCGCCATCAACTTGAGGGTGCGATAAATAGTCGATAGGCTAATTCCCTCGTTTTCGGTTTCTAGCCTTTCGTAAAGGTCTTCAGCGCTGAGGTGTTCTCCTTGCGGAAGTTCTTGAAAAATGTGTAAAATAACCTCGCGCTGGGGTGTTAAACGCCAACCACGTTCATTAAGTTCTGCCTTTAGTGAGGCTGCTGTGTAGACTGTCATACTAATTTTTCTCAACAAAGCCTATTAGTTGCGAATATAGCAAAAGTTTGGACTAATTTGCAATAATCCAACCGTATTGAGAATAATTGCTAAATGTTTAAAGGTAGATGGTAAAGCCTTGACCACGCAAAAAAGTACGATCCCCGCCTGATAGAAGTCGTGGAAAAGGGCGAGCGTTGCTCCCCTGCAATTAGATGAAAATAACTTGCCATAAGGAACGTGCGAAGTTTTGGGAAGGGGGATCAAGTTAGTCAACAGTCCAAAGTTAAAAGTCTTTGAGAACAGGTATTTTGCTCTTGTATGAAGAATTTATAATTTTCTTGACTGGTAACAATTGACTATTGACTATTGACTATCGACTAACTAGGTCAAAGACTCTAAGTAGTCGCGGATGAGATTGCGGCGCTTGGGTTGGCGCAGTTTCTGCAACGCTTTGGACTCAATTTGCCGTACCCGTTCCCGTGATAAATCAAGAGCGCGTCCAATTTCTGCCAATGAGTAAGGATGACCATCAGCCAAACCAAACCGCATCAGAATTACATCACGCTCACGGCTCGTTAAATCTGCCAGAAGATTATGCAAGTCTCTTTGTAAAGATTCTCGCATGAGCGTTTGCTCTGGCGTGATGTTATCGGTTTCGAGTAATTCTCCTAACTCTGTGTCTTTGTCCTTACCAACTTTTGTTTCCAAAGAAACGGAACGAGGTACTCGCAAAAGAACTTCCCGCACTTGTGCAGGTGTCATGTCTAGCTCTTGAGCAAGGTCTTCTAAAGTTGGGGTACGACCTTTTTCTTGGGCAATTTTCCGCTGAGCTTTTTTGATTTTGTTCAGCTTTTCTGTAATGTGAACAGGGAGGCGAATAGTACGGCTAGAAGTTGCGATCGCCCGTGTGATTCCTTGACGAATCCACCAGTAAGCGTAAGTGCTGAAGCGATAACCTTTGGTAGGGTCAAACTTCTCAACAGCTCGTTCCAAACCAAGAGTCCCTTCTTGGACTAAATCCAACAATTCCAAACCGCGATTTTGATACTTCTTAGCAACAGAGACAACGAGGCGAAGATTAGCCTTAATCATGTGTTCTTTTGCCTGGAGTCCACTGCTTTGAATTTTCTCCAGTTCTTCCACAGTTATGTTGGCAATTTCAGCCCAACGCCGTTTGCCTTGTCCTATAATCTGCTTAAGCTCGAACAGCTCTACACCAGCAGTACGAGCCCACCGTTCAAGAGAAGGACGATGTCCCAGCGCCGATGCCAAACGCTCTTGAGTTTCAATCAGCCGGAGATATGGTGCAATGACTTGATCTCCTTGCTCGGCAGCGTCAGACAGAAGTATCCGCATCCGCAAGTAGCGCTGGACTTTTTGAGCTTCTGCAACTTCTTCATCCCGTCCTAATAACCGAACGCGACCAATTTCCTGAAGGTATAGACGTACTAAATCTGTGCTGCGTCGATTAGGTGTAGCTAAGCTTGCAGGGTCAACAGAAGCTATCTCCAGTTCTTCCAGTTCATCTATCGGCAACTCACTTTCATCAATTGTGAGTTCCGGGTCAAAGACCTGCTGGGACTGTTTGCTATTGTAAGCGGCATCTGCGTAAAAAGATGTTGCTGGCATAAAAATTCGTCTCAATGGCTCCAGGTAACAATAGATGACGTTCAGCTAATCAACTGTTGCTATTGTTCCCGTGATTCTTCAAGAACTAACACGGTAGAGGGTGACCTTTAGGTTTTTTTTTCAAAAAACCTTTACTGGTTTTTGTTAACACAGTGCCTCCGAAGGCTCGGTTGCAGTAGCTTTCCCATGAACCAATAGCTATTCAAATTCCCTACTGGGCGTTAAATTGCGAATGACGTAATAAAGATTTGAACCTTACATATTTTGACTGTCGCTTAGGAAGCAAAGTATAATCATATATCAGTGAAAAGTCCTGTTTTTATATGGATAGTCATATCTACATCGCTGTCTAGGTACTTTCCTGAAGATTTACTAATTTTCCTTCAAAAATGATTAGTTCTGCTGTGAGGTGTAGGAAAGATGAGGGAGTAAGGGAGATGAGGGAGATGAGGAACAGACTCCTTATTTTGAACTAAGAATTTCGCGAATTTTGAATTGATTTGCTCCCCTACTCCGGCTTCTTATCTCGCAGCATCAGTTCTAAAAGCCCTTGTCGGGGTGTGATTTCACCCTGAAGTAAACGATAAACTTGCTCGGTAATTGGCATAGGAATATTTTGCTGCTCAGATCGCTGTACTAAAACCTGAGTCGTATTAACTCCCTCAGCAGTTCCTTCTAAATGGGCGAGAATTTCTGCCAGTGTTTTACCACCAGCCAACTGGTAGCCCACTTGGTAATTACGACTCAAGGGACTGTTACAAGTTGCTAACAAATCGCCTAAGCCGGACAAACCGTAAAATGTTTCCATCTTCGCACCCCAATGCACACCGATGCGAACCATTTCTGTCAGCCCACGGGTGACTAAAGCAGCTTTAGCGTTGGTTCCCAACTGCAAACCATCACATACACCTGCGGCGATCGCCATGACATTCTTCAGTGTCCCCCCCAGTTCCACTCCCAAGGGGTCAGAATTGGTGTAAACCCGAAAACGATCAGAAGAAAACACCACTTGCACAAACTCTGCTGCAGTCATGACACTGCTTGCAACAACACTTGCTGCTGGTAATTCCTGTTCTATTTCTTTAGATAAATTGGGACCAGAGAGGACAACCACAGCATGGGCGCTTAAAGCTTCTTGCCAAATTTGTGACGGCGTACAAGTCGTTTCTGGATCTAAGCCCTTCGTCGCCGTCACAAAAATAGTCTCACCAGACAGGGGCAAAGACTGTAGTTGGGTAGCTATAACTCTCACACCCTTTATCGACACAGCCGAAAGGACAATATCGGCACCTTGTATGACCTCCGCCAGCGTTTGCGAACCCCGACGCGACCACACGCGCACTTGATGACCATTTGCGATCGCCAGACTAGCAAGAGCGCTTCCCCAAGCACCTGCACCAAGAATTGTGACCAATTTTGAATTAGTCATTAGTCATTAGTCATTAGTCATTAGTCATTACTCATTAGTCGTTAGTCCTTCCCCTGCTCCCTCATCTCCCTCACTCCGGGGGTAACGCTCCATCAATTGTCTCACTTGCTCAGCATGATATGAGCTTCTTGTCAATGGAGACGAGACAACTTGTAAAAATCCTAGTTCTTCACCGAAGACTCTCCAAGCAGCAAATTGCTCTGGGGTGATAAAATCATCGATTTTCAAATGTTTTTGACTCGGTTGGAGATATTGCCCAATGGTCAAAATATCGCAATCCACAACTCGCAAATCCCGCATAACTTGGCGGACTTCCTCATCAGTTTCGCCGAGTCCCACCATAATACCGGATTTGGTGTAGACCCAAGGAGCAATTTGGCGAGAGCGCTGCAATAATTCGAGCGATCGCTCATAGTTCCCCTGGGGACGCACCCGCCGATACAAACGCGGAACCGTTTCTGTATTATGGTTGAGAACTTCTGGATGTGCTTGGAGAATCAACTCTAGCGCCTCCCAGTGACCGCACAAGTCAGGAATGAGAACCTCAATAGTGGTTTGGGGTGAGATAGTGCGAATAGCTTCAATACATTTGACAAACTGCAAAGCCCCACCATCTGGCAAGTCATCTCGGTTTACAGAGGTAATCACCACATGATTTAATTTCATGCGGCGTACCGCTTCCGCCAGTCGTGCTGGTTCCGTGGGGTCTAGAGGTTTGGGTTTTTTCTCAAAATCAATATCACAGTAGGGACAAGCACGCGTGCAAGCTGGTCCCATAATTAAAAATGTGGCTGTACCAGCGTTGAAGCACTCACCAATATTTGGACAGGACGCTTCCTCACAAACCGTATTGAGGGCTAAATCCCGCAAAATTTCTTTAACGTTACCAACACGCTCCCATTGAGGCGCTTTTACCCGCAACCAGTCTGGTTTAACAGTCACAATCTGCTTCTACCACTTTATTTGTACACAGTAAATGGTAGCAAGCTTCATCGATTGGTGGATGAATTTGCAGACTACTTTCCGATTCATCACTCTTTGTGATATTCTTTGATATATTGGAATAATTGTGCCGGGATGTGGCGCAGCTTGGTAGCGCACTTCGTTCGGGACGAAGGGGCCGCTGGTTCGAATCCAGTCATCCCGATTTTTTTGTACATTTGCAAATTAAATCTCGCAATTTGGCAAATTTGTGTTGTTATTCACACATTAATGTCGCTTTGGTTATTTTAACGAAGTCGCGGAAGTCCCCACCTTCAACCGTAAGCGCAAAGCGCACACTTCGTGTTGGCGCAGCCTGTCCGTAAGGACTTACGCGTAGCGTGCCGAAGGCTTAGGTAGGGTGGGAATAGACAGCAGACAATGATCTAGCTGTCTATTCCCAACGGCTCGAAACCATCTACCGCCAAAAAATCGCCGCCCTCAAAGAACTCAAACAATCCATCCTGCAAAAAGCATTCACTGGCGAACTCACCGCAGACACCGCTAAGGAGAAAATTGCCGCATGAAGGCGAGATGGGTGTACTAGACTAAAGCTAGATTGAATTAGCTCGATATTTAACCTTACTTTTCACGGTATCTGCAAAACCTCTCTCTAAATCTCTCTCCTACAAGGAGAGAGACTTTGAATTTTGGGTTTGAAAGTTAGATTTTTTGTGGACTTTTCCACATGACGTGAAAAGTCAGGATATTTAACAACACTATCACCATGTATGAAAGCAATTGAAACCACAGCCACAATTAATGAAAATGGGGAACTTACACTAGATAAATCGCTAGAAATTACCAAACCACAGCGCGTTCGCATTATTGTTTTACTTTCCGAAGAAGACGAAACTGACCCAGATGAAACACCGACACAAATAGTTATAGAAGGAATTCGGCAAGGTTTACATGAAGCTTTAACAGGACAAACTATACCTCTCTCACAAATGTGGGAAGGAATTGATGCAGAGTGAGCCATCACCGATCCAAATCGCTCTTACTCCTCGTTTTAAAAGGGATCTTCGAGAACTTGCTAAACGCTATCGTTCAATTCGTAGTAATATTCAACCCTTAATAGAGCAACTTCAAGCAGGTGAAATCCCTGGAGATAGAATTGCTGGAGTTTAATATCAGGTTTTCAAAGTTCGTCTTAAAAATAGCAACATTCAAAAAGGAAAAATTGCAGGGTATCGAGTTATTTATTATCTGAAAACTGAACAAGTAATCATACTCACTACAATTGATTCCAAATCTGATGTTTCAGATGTTGCTAATGAAACAATTGAAGAAGCGATCGCACAATATGAACAAGAAATTCAAAAAGAGGATAACCCAAATTAACACGACCAATAAGTTCAACTTCCTGACTCACTATCAACTGTTAAGTGTCCAATAAACAAAGCCGAAACCCTTGCCCAACTAATTAATCACCAGCTACCAAAGAGTTTTACTTATGCTGATCCAGAAGATTGTCTAAGAACTGCAAGACATTCCTGAAGACAAACTAGTAGAAATTTATGACCTAATTCACTACTTTCGCCTAGGTTTAAGTCCAATACGGTTCAGTTAGTGGTGTTTAGTTTTGTTAAGATCCCCCAACCCCTTAAAAAGGGGGCTTAGTTCCCTCCTTTTTAAGGAGGGCTAGGGAGGATCAATCCTTAACTGAACTGTATTGGGTTTAAGTCAAGAACGTACACAACCCCACACCCCTGGTTTACTGAAAGGACAACTCGGCGATACTTTTTTTGAACCCCTACCACAAGAAGAACTCCAGCAATGGGAATGAGCTACCTCATCGACACCCATATCTTTCTGTGGTGGCTCTTTGACGATCCAAAACTTGATACGACTTGCCGAGACATCATTTGCAACCCTCTTGACACTTAGATACAGATTTGCTGCTACTGAAACTTAGCAAGGGAGTTGAGAGATGCGATCGCTCTCCGCACAGTGCCGAAGGGGCATCGCTAATTATGCTAGCCAATTCATTATAAGTACAAACCTCCCTCTGCTAGCAGCAACTCATCACGCAATCGTGAAATTACTGAATACGCTTAGCATTTGTAAGTTAACAGAGAAAAAATTGAATTGACACTTCAAGTGTCCTTGACTACAAAACTTAAATGAATCGCCAAAAAAGAAACAAAATTTTATCTACTAACTGTATATTTATTGAACATTTTATCCGGCAATTTGTAAAGTTTTGTAAGACAACTGCATAAGTTGATTTTGCTGACATTTAGACAAGAATACAGGCAGAGTTATTTTTTCTCTAGCTTGACTTGTACTAGTTAGACTCAGGTGTGGAATGAAAATATGCGTAATAAATTTAATACATTAATAGCCGCAATTTACAAACCTCTTTTTTAGGAAGGATTTTTAAGAGGAAGTGTGCAAACAGTGTGCCTAGATGTTTTGCACTTAGTGTTCGATTGTAACAAGTATTTTGTCATATTCCCATTAGGACAATCTATATGCCGATTGAAACAGTACCTGGAACTTCATTGCAGTACTACTTAGTTGCATTTGATGCTACTGGTAACGAACGTGATGAGCCAGAAGGCAAAATGAGCCAAAAGATATTGGATATCTTATCCACTGAGACTATTACGGATGTTTTCATCTTTAGTCATGGATGGTTGGGTGACATACCCGCAGCACGTTCTCAGTACAACAATTGGGTTGGCGCGATGTCTAAAAACGTGGCTGATATTGAACAAATCAAACAAGCGCGGTCAGGATTTCGCCCACTGCTGATTGGTTTACACTGGCCTAGCTTACCTTGGGGTGATGAAGAATTAGGAAGTGGCTCTGTATCTTTTGCTCCGACAGAGACTGATCCAATAGAGCAGTTGGTTGAGCAGTACGCCCAGCGCATTGCTAATACAGAAGCAGCTCGACAGGCTCTAAGAATAATTTTCTCTGCTGCAATGGATGACATTGCTCCTGCTACCTTACCGCCCGAAGTCCGTGAAGCCTACGAGGTGTTGAACCAGGAGGCTGGCTTAGGCAGCGAAGGTGAAGGTGCAGCACCGGGGGCAGATCGTGGAGCATTCGATCCGGAAAGCATCTTTCAAGTAGCCGAATTAGAACCTATTAATTACGGTGACTCTGACTGGGGTGCGCTGTTGATGCCCCTACAAGCGCTATCTTTTTGGAAAATGAAAGACCGAGCTTGTAAGTTTGGTGAAAGCGGCGGCTTTCAGTTACTGACAAAACTTCAAAAAGCAACCGCTGATAGTGTGCGGTTCCACTTGATGGGTCACAGCTTTGGATGTATAGTTGTTTCTGCGATCTTGGCTGGTGATGGTCACAGTACCTTAGCCCGCCCAGTTAATTCCGTAGTATTGGTACAAGGCGCTTTATCATTCTGGTCTTACTGCTCGGATATCCCGGTAGCACCAGGTCGTGCTGGCTATTTTCATTCAATTGTCGCTGACCGCAAAGTCTCTGGTCCGATCGTCACTACACAATCTGAGTTAGATACAGCTGTTGGCAAAATGTATCCTCACGGTGCTAGAGTCAGCCAACAAATAGCCTATGGCCTCCATGAATTTCCTAAATTTGGCGGACTAGGAACGTTTGGTGCCCGTGGACCTGGTCTGGAAATTGTAGATATGCAAATGCTTCCACTGGATGCTCCCTACAAGTTTGAACCGGGCAAAATTTACAACTTAGAGAGCACTAAGTACATTTGCAACAATCCTGAGGGAGGTTGGGGTGGTGCTCACAGCGATATTGCTAAACCAGAAGTTGCTCATGCTGTTTGGCAAGCAGCACTTAGTAGTTAATCAGACTAATTTGAGAACAGGATACCTCAAGTATGAACGAAGAACTTCTATTTTTTAATGGGCTTGATGGGGCAACTGGCGAGTACTTGCTGCCGCCGTTGACACCTCAGGAGGTTTCTAAAATTGCTCAGGGCGAAAAGTTTGAACCAGCACACCTGCTCGAACTCCAGAAAAAAAATCTACACGTCAAAGGTGTAGAACCTGAGTTTGCTCCAATAGAGGGAGTAGACCCGAAAAACCTCGCAGAAACTGGTTGGGGAGTCATTTTTGCTTTCGGGGTTGACCCTGCAATCACGGCAGCCCTTAGCCCACTATTAGAACATCGTCGAAAGCAAGCAACACAGAAAAAGGAACAATACTATCAGGAATACGTTTATCGTCCGGGCGAGTCAAAAAACCAGTTTCTTGCTCGTCATAAAGTTGGTCCTGGACCTGCCGATCCAGACAAAATGCCCTACTACTTGCTGATCGTCGGCGATCCCGAGACTATTCCCTATAGCTTTCAATACCAACTTGATGTCCAGTATGGGGTAGGTCGTATTTATTTCGACAAACCAGAAGAGTACGCTCAGTATGCTTACAGTGTCGTAGAAGCAGAAACAGGAAAGCTTTCACTTGCCCGTCGTGCTAGCTTCTTTGGTGTGCAGAACAATGGTGACGCAGCAACTCAACTCAGTGCTAGCAATTTAATTAAACCGCTAGCTGAATGGATGGTTAAAGACCAACCAGGCTGGGATGTGCAAACCCTACTGAAAGAAGAAACTACAAAGGCGCGATTGGGACAACTTTTAGGAGGTAGCGAAACCCCGAGTCTGCTTTTCACCGCTAGTCACGGTATAGGCTTTCCGAATGGCGATCCACGACAGTTGTTGCACCAAGGGGGACTGGTTTGTCAAGATTGGCCTGGTTGGCATCAGTGGAAAGGAAAACCGATTCCAGAAGACTTTTACTTTTCAGGCGACGATGTGAGTGACGACGCGCGGTTGTTTGGGCTAATAGCGTTCCACTTTGCCTGCTACGGTGCTGGTACGCCCAAAATGAATGACTTTGCTCATCAACAAGCTTTTAGCGATCGCTCAGCAATTGCTCCTCACGCCTTTATTGCCCGTTTGCCACAGCGCTTACTCAGCCACCCTAAGGGAGGTGCCTTGGCTGTCATCGGTCACGTGGAGCGAGCCTGGGGGTGTTCTTTTGTGTGGAAGCATGCTGGGCAGTCTACCGGGGCGCAATTGCAAGTTTTTCAGAGTGGCTTGAAGCGCTTGATGGAAGGACATCCAGTTGGATCAGCTCTAGAGTTTTTCAACCAACGCTATGCTGAACTTTCTTCAGATCTCAGCGCTCACTTAGAAGATATTAAGTACAAGCTGAAACCTGATGCTTCTGATGATTTTATTACATCTGATATGTGGACGGCAAACAATGACGCCCGCAGCTATATGATTATCGGTGACCCGGCAGTCCGGCTTGTTGTTGGTGATGCAAACACTGAGCGCCCAATCATTCAAGAACCACCAGTGATTTTGCCGTCTCCACCTGCGACACAAGCTGAAACATCTGGGATCGAGCAAGCTCAAATGGACTTAATCAAATCTTTAGAACAGTTTCTAGAGAAAGCCCAGCAAGCCCCAGCTCTTCAACTCGAACAACTTCAGGCAACAGTGTCAGCCGTAACTAGTTTGCTTGAGACATTGAAAAAACAAGTGCAATAAGGCAGAAGGCAGACGGCAGAAGGCAGAAGGGAATAATTTGGAAACTAGCTCGTAGTAAGCGCTTTAGCGTTCGGCGTTAGGCGTGCCGCAGGCAAGACAGCGCTTACTACATACCTTTAATTATTTACACTGACTTACTTAAGAGATGATTTATAAAGTAAACCTTAAATTGTAGGGTGCGTTAAAGCCGAAAGTACGGCACCGCGAAACAGTGGTGCGTTACGGCTCATTCCTACTCTCACCAGACGCTCAAATGCTTACATAGCCGTAACACACCCTACTTAATATTTATTTTATAAATGACCTCTAAGTGTATCACCGCATTTTTCGCTGTGTCTAATTTGTTGAGACACAGCGAGACATAATCAGGGAAGATGACGCATGAACACCTTTGAGTTTGAAATTACCATCCAAGGTAAGTCAGGCGATAATAGCTGGCCCATCGTTGTCAGATGTAAGCAACCAGATGGACTTACCATCCATTCAAAAGGGATGCTCCAGCTTAGTCAGGATGACTTCTACCAGTTGACAGCAGCACTAGAGGACGAAAAGGAATACGGAACTCTACTGGGCAAAGCCCTCTTTCAGGAGAATGTGCGCGACATCTTTGTGCGTGCTTTATCCAAGAGTAGTGAGGACTGCTTTCTACGAATTTTACTCTCTGTTGAAGCTGCTGAAAAAGACGAAGTTAGAACGTTGCATTGGGAAAGGCTGTGCGCTCCTATCGATGCAGATGGGGCTTGGCATCTATTAGCCCGTGATCGGCGCGTGCCATTTTCCCTGTATATACCAACGATTATTGACCGCCGATTTCCCCCCATTGGGCGGCGCGATTTGCGGGCACTGGTACTGGTGGCTAGCCCTGATAATTTAGGTGCTTATCAGTTAAGCCCCTTTGATGTTGAGGCTGCTATCTCTGGAGTTGGGCAAGCTCTTGGTAAAATACCTTACGATATTTTAGCAAATAATGTTAAAGGTGCTCTCGGTCCACCAACGCTAGAAGAACTGTCTAAACAACTGACCAACGCCCAGAAACCATATACCTTGCTCCATTTTGTGTGTCATGGTATGCTAAGTAATGACGCACAACGAGAGACCGCTCTTTTCTGGGCAACAGCAGATAACCAAGTCCAGCGAGTGACTGGGAAGCAATTGCTAGAGGAGCTACGCTACGTAGGCGGTCAGAAAGGCTTACCCCACTTTGCTTTCCTCTGCAGTTGCGAGAGTGCCGATCCAAGAGCAGAAGGAGCATTAGGGGGATTAGCTCAGCGATTGGTACGAGATTTAGGAATGCCAGCTGTCGTGGCAATGACCCGTAAGGTGAGCGTAAACACAGCCTTGGCTTTGGGAAAGAGCTTTTACCAACGACTAGGAAACTCCGGAGTGGTAGACGTAGCACTACAGGAGGCAACAGCCGGGCTAGGAAACCGGAGTGATATTACTGTTCCAGCCCTTTTTAGCCGCTTGGGTGGGCGTCCTTTGTTTAGCGATCGCCTGGAAAATCGGGAGCTAACCGACGCAGAAATCGAGTATGGCATCGGGAAACTCCAAGATTTGCTCAAAGAGCGTGCCCGGAATGCATCTAAGCTAAATGAAAGATTTGAAACGCAAGCAAAGACGCTGAAAAATACACTGGGAGCAGAATCACGCGCAGCACGTGACGAGCGAAAGCAGGCTTTAGTTGAACTCAACAACATCTGTGACCAGATATTGGATTTTAGCTTTGATGAGCTTGCAGCCTCAGATAAAAAACCTCCAGAATATAAAGCTGAGTGCCCCTTCCCTGGTCTGTCTTCCTTTGGTGATAAAAAATACCACAAGTTCTTTTTTGGGCGTGATGAACTGAGCCAAGAGTTACAAAACAAACTGCACAAAGATAATTTCCTAGCCGTTATCGGTCCTTCGGGAAGTGGCAAGTCATCCGTGGTGCTTGCAGGGCTGATTCCCAAGCTTAAGGAGCAACAGCCAAGCTTACAGTGGGTATACCTCACCCCAGGTAGGGAACCGAGTAAACAACTCGAAAAACGATTAGAAAGACTCTCGAAGGTACCACACCAGCATTCATTATTAGTCGTAGACCAATTTGAGGAACTGTTTACTCTCTGCGATGATGAAGTTAATCGGCAAGAATTTATTAAAAAATTATTAACTATTGCCCAGCAACAGAAAGTCATAATAACCATGCGGGCTGATTTTTTGGGAGAGTGTACTTTCTATGAGGAACTGAGAAAGTCCATTGAAACCCGACAAAAATTAGTTGGACCGATGACACCTGCCGAACTGGTAACAGTCATGAAGATGCAAGCAGACGGGGCAGGATTGCGCTTTGAAACTGGTTTAAGTAACTCAATTCTCAATGACGTCCAAGAAGAGCCAGGGGCAATGCCTCTGCTACAATATGCTTTGCAGGAATTGTGGAAGCGACGGCATGGGCGTTGGTTATGCGATGAGGAATATGGAGCGATCGGTAGAGTTCAACAGGCAATAGCCAAAACTGCTAACGATTTCTACAATAACTTGCCAAATAGTCAGCAAAAAAACCAAGTTCGGGATATTTTCTTGCGCTTAACTCGCTTGGATGAGAGCACAGTCCAAGGGGAAAAGCGACGGGACACGCGACGGCGAGTGACGCTAGAGGATTTGGTACCAATAGATGGTGAGTTGGCAGTGACAAAGAAACTGGTGCAGCAGTTGGCAGGTGAAGGGGCGCGACTTGTAGTCACTAGCCGCAACGAAACCACAGGCAAAGAAGAAGTGGAAGTTGCCCATGAAGCTCTGATTCGCTACTGGCCAATGTTACAGGAGTGGTTGGATGAAAACCGCACCAACCTTTTACTGCGCGAGAAAATCCGCCAAGAATCACTAGAGTGGAATCAGCATAAGCGAGATGAGGACTATCTAGAGCTAAAGGGTGCACAATTAGTAGTTTCAGAAGCTCTGTTGCAGCAGCCGATGTTTTTGAACAAACTTGAGGCTGAGTATGTGAAAGCTTGCGTGGAGTTACGCGATCGCCGCTTAAAAGAAAAGGAAGAGGCTGCAAGAAATCTACTTTTGCAAAAAAATCAAGCATTACGCAGTCAATCTTTGTTTTTGGCCGATCTGGCAAGGCAAAAGAACGAAGAAGGAAGTTTTGCCACTGCAATCTTACTAGCTTTAGAAGCTTTGCCCAATGAGAGTAATCCGGAGAAACCTTATGTGGCTGAGGCAGAAGCGCAACTGTATCAGGCGATTATTAATCTCCCAAAACAGAAGAAATTATTGGGGCATCAAGGTTCCATTAATTATGTCGTCTTCAGTCCTGATGGCAAACGTATGGTCACAGCCTCAGATGATGGTACTGCCCGTCTATGGGATGCCCAGACAGGTCAAAAACTTCATGTGTTAACAGGGCACAACGATGTAGTCACTCACGCCGCCTTCAGCCCCAATAACCGATTTATAGTTACGACGTCACAAGATGGCACTGCTTGCCTGTGGAATGCTAAAACAGGTCAAAACCTTCATGTGTTAACAGGGCACAACGATGTAGTCACTCACGCTGCGTTCAGTCCTGATAGCCAGCTTGTGGTTACTGTATCTGGCAGATATTATGACTCACAAGACCATACCGCCCGCCTTTGGGACGTCAACAGCGGTCACCAAATCAACATCCTGGAAATACCAGACAATTTAGTTCGCAAAGCTGCTTTTAGTCCTGATGGTCAGCTTATAGTCATAGCCTCATATGGTGGCGGAAGGGGAGGATTTGCCCATCTGTGGGAAATCAGCAGCGACAGAGTCATCACCACGATCGAAGGTCACGCAAGTCATCCAGTTCTTAATGCTACTTTCAGTGCTGATGGTCAGCGTTTGCTCACTGTTGATGGAACCTGGAGTGCTAGTTTGTGGGAAGTCAACAGTGGTGAATTAATCATCCAGCTAAAAGGGCATGAAAGTTATGTTGAAAGCGCTGTATTCAGTCTCGACGAGCAACAAGTACTGACTGCATCTAGCGATGGAACTGCCCGCTTATGGGAAGTCAACACCGGCAGACAAATCTTCACAATCACAGGACATGAAAGTAAGGTCAATTGCGCCACCTTTAGTCCCGATGGTGAACTCATAGTTACTGCTTCAGATGATGGCACTGCCCGCCTCTGGGAGGCTAATAGTGGTAAACCAATTGTAGTATTAGAAGGTCACAAAAGTGAAGTTAATTATGCCGCATTCAGTCTCGATGGTGAACGTATAGCTACTGTATCTAACGATAAAACCCTCCGTCTGTGGGAAGTTAACAGCAGCAAGCTAGTTACCGTGCTTGAAGGACATAACGACCGTGTTCAAAACGCTGCTTTCAGTCCCGACAGTCAACAGGTTCTCACTGCGTCTAATGATGGCAACGCCTGCCTCTGGAATGTCAACAATGGGGAACTCATCGCCGTACTAGAGCATGAAAGTGGAGTTAATCACGCCGCCTTCAGTCCCGACGGTCAATATATGGTCACAGCTTCATCCGATAGTACCACTTGTTTGTGGGATGACACTGGCGAACTCATGTTCGTGCTTAAAGGGGATGAAGATATGATGACTTACGCCGCTTTCAGTCCCGATGGCCAGCATGTGGTTACAGTAGGAGGTGGTCGCAGGAGCCTGTTCGATGGTGACAGTAATAAACCCACAGCTGCTCGCCTGTGGGATGTCAACACTGGCAAATTCATTGCCGTGCTTGAACAGCATGAAAGTCAGGTTTGGCATGCTGCTTTCAGTCCCAATGGTCAGAGCCTAGTTACAGTCTCGTGGGACAAGAGCGCTCGTATGTGGGATATCAACAGTGCTCAAACAATCGCAGTGCTACAAGGACATACAGATAGAGTTATACATACCGCCTTTAATTCCAATGGTCAGAGCCTAGTTACGGCTTCATACGATGGCACCGCTCGTGTATGGGATGTCAACACCAGTAACTTAGTTACTGTCCTTGAAGGACATAAAGGGGCAGTTATGCACGCTGCCTTCAGCCCCGACGGTAAACGCATACTTACGGCTTCACTCGATGGCACCGCTCGTGTATGGGATGTTAACAGTGTTAACTCAGCTACTGTGCTTGAAGGGCATAAAGGGGGGGTTATGCAGGCAACCTTCAGCCCCGATAGTAAACGCATACTCACAGCCTCATATGATGGTACCGCTCGTCTATGGAATACGGATACAGGTAAATGTTTTGTTGTGCTAAAAGGGCATGGAAGTAATCTTAATTACGTTACTTTCAGTGCTCCATCTAGAAGTGTTAATCACGCGGTATTCAGTCCCGATGGCAAATTTGCGTTGACAGCTTCAGATGATGGCACTGCTCGGCTATGGTCTCTCTTCTCTGACACTGAAGCCCTTATTAACTACGCTCGTAATGTTGTCCCGTTTAAACAACTCAGCGCTGAACAACGCAAACAATTCTTTTTATCTGAATAGTTTTGGCACGTTTAGCTTTGCTTTGTCTCGGTTGGCGAGAGATTACTGTATCCTCAAGTGTTTGACATAAAAAGCGGTGGGGGCAATTGTCCCCTGCTTCCTGCATAAGTCAACTTTGGTTTCGCTTATCTAAATATTATGGAGTTCTCTTGACCAGCTATGAGGCAACCCCATATTGTGTCTACTGTGTCAACGCGTAAGTCTCAATACCTCCTCCCATGAGATCTTTTATGAGTAACAGCACGCGTGTCAAAACAATTTTAATTCTGGCAGCGAATCCAGCAAATACCTCTCGGTTACGACTGGATGAAGAGGTACGGGAAATTGATGAAGGATTGCGACGCGCAAATAAACGAGAGCAATTTAAGTTAGAGCAAAAATGGGCAGTGCGATCGCGAGATTTTTACCGAGCAATCTTGGATTATCAGCCCCAGATTATTCACTTCTGCGGGCATGGTGCTGGACAAGAAGGTATTGTTCTTGAAGATGAAACAGGATTCTCAGCGTCTGTGCAGGCAGAAGAACTAGGCGCTATGTTCAAGCTATTCGCCACAAAGGGCATAGACTGCGTCGTTTTAAACGCTTGTTATTCAGAGGTGCAGGCAAAGGCAATTAGCCAATGCATTCATTATGTCATTGGTATGAATCAGACAGTTGGAGATAAAGCAGCCGTTGCCTTTGCTGTAGCGTTTTACGATGCAATAGACATCTCCGAAAATAGACAATAGTAATCTATAACTGACTTTCAGGGGTGCGATCGCCAAACGCAAATTCATCAGTTTCTACGGTATAATGGGTTTTTGAGATAGTTACTATTAGTAACAAGTGAAAAAAAAGTAGTTTCAGAAAAAATTTTGCGGAGCGAGTCTAGCCGGAAGCTGGTAATATTAGCGCTCCGATTCGTAACCTGACTAATCCACAAATAGTCAGAATCACCTGCTCATATTTTTGAGGATTCAATCGAAACCTTTCCTGAGCGACCCGAAATATTTTCATTAACCGAATCATATGCTCAACTAAGATTCTTTCTTGTGATAACTCTTTATTTTTTTGTTTTTGTTCGATGGTAAGTTCTCTACTTTTCGACTTCTTCTGCGGGGTTTTAATTGATGGTTCTCCTATATACCCCTTATCGCCGTTAAACCGTTGTTTTGAGTCAAATCCTTTTTGGCGTTCTCGGAATAAATTTATATCACTTTTTGGTCCTGGTTCACCTGCAACTACATCAACAATATCCCCTCGATCGGGTAAAACAATTAACTGATTTTTTAATGTATGATTTTTCTTTTTACCGGAGTAATACTTTTTTTGCTTCTCATACTCTTTTGGTCTTTCTCTGGGCTGCTCACAGCTATCTACTATTAACTCAAACTCGGTTAACAGTTCTTTAACAATTTCGTAGTCACTGGCGTTTTTTTTACCTGTTCAAGCAAACTGCATGGTAGCAAGTCTCTCAAGAGTGGAAACCAGTAATTAAATGTATCATTGGCAGTCGTTTCACTCACTCCAAATTGAATGCCTAACAATTGAAATGTAGTTAAATGCCGCAGATATATCAAAGTTAGGAGTACTTGCTCTTCGATAGATAGCTTGACTTTCCGACCACCGCCTTTATTTATAATTCTAACTTTCTGCGCTTCCATTTCTACAAGACGCTCTTTGTGTAATGCGTTCGCGTAGCGGCGGCTTCCGCATCGCTTGCTTGATTAGTTGCTCTAGTTGCTCGTACTTTAGACCCACTAATCGTTGTGTATCCTGACGATTCTGTTCAATGTACGCAGATATAGAACTCATGTTCTTGTTGTCATAAAAGATTGTTGATTCTTATTTTAGTTGAGTTTTTTATATTTCGGAGATGTCTAATTAGTGCTGGCGAAGGGGTGGAGTTTGCTTATGAACTAGGTTGCTCTCAGATAATGCGTTATTTGGAGCATCAAACTCCGGTTCTTTTAAAAAAAGAGCTCATTGATATTGATATTGATACTGTTTCCAGTCTGCCTGATACAAATATTATTCCTCCAAATCCTTATCAGGGATTAGCTGCCTTTGGTGAAGAAGATGCAGCATTCTTCTTTGGAAGGGAGACGTTTGTTGATAATTTAGTTCAAGCAACTCAGTCTCAGCCACTCATCGCTGTGATTGGTCCTAGTGGAAGTGGCAAATCTTCTGTGGTATTTGCGGGACTCGTCCCTCATTTACAAGAAGAAGGAAGATGGCTGATTGAATCGTTCCGTCCTGGTAACCAACCATTTTATCAACTTGCTTGTACATTAGTAAATCAATTAGAACCAGAACTTAGTGAAACCAAACAACTGATAGAAGCTGCTGAACTAGCACAAAAGATCCAAGAAGGCAAGGTGTCTTTGCAGCAGATAGTGTCTCGCATTACAGAACTTAACCCAAAAAAACGTTTTCTCCTCGTTGCAGACCAGTTTGAAGAACTCTATACCCTTTGCAAGAATAAGGAGGAAATCCAGTCTTTTGCTGATACTTTACTCACACCAATCCATCAAAAGTGCTTTACACTCGTCTTAACCTTACGAGCTGACTTCTACGGCTATGTCCTTTCCTACCGTCCTTGGAGGGATGCCTTAGACCAGTTTACACCTAAACTGCTCAGTTCCATGAGTCGGGAGGAACTACAGAGAACAATTGAGCAACCAGCACAAAAGCTAGAAGTGCAACTAGAAGCACAACTGACTCAACGAATTTTAGATGATGTAGGCTTTGAACCAGGTAACCTACCTTTATTGGAATTTGCGCTGACTCGAATGTGGTCATTACAGCAAAACCGTGTGCTCACTCACCAAGCATATGACGAGATTGGTGGTGTAAAAAAAGCTATAGCCAATCACGCCGAGCAGATTTATCAACAACTGAATCAGACACAACAGAAACAAGCACAGCGCATTTTTCTGCAATTAATCCGTCCAGGAGAGGGAACGGAGGATACGCGGCGGTTAGCAACCCGTGCAGAGGTAGGAGAGGAAAATTGGGAATTAGTGAGTTATTTAGCAGGATATACTGCCCGTTTAGTTGTCACAGGACGCGATAACAAATCTGGAGAAGATACGGTAGAAGTTGTTCATGAAGCGCTGATTCGAGAATGGTTAACTCTGCGAGAATGGATGAATGCTAACCGTCAGTTTCGTATTTGGCAGGAGCGGTTAAAGGTAGCAATTCATGAGTGGAAAACAAACAACTATGACGGGGGAGCACTGTTACGAGGTGTGCCGCTAACTGTCGCAGAAGATTGGTTGCACAAGCGTTCCGATGAACTTACACTTACAGAGCGCAACTTCATCCAAGCTAGTATTGCGAAGCGCGATCGCCAACAAAGAGGAATTAGGGCTGGTATTACCTTAGTTATACTTGCGAGTACAGCTGCTATTGTATCTTTCTTCTTATTATGGCAAGAATCACAAAAGCAAAGCATCTTAGCTACAATTCAGACATCTAAAGTTCTTCTTAGCTCTAACCAGCAACTTGAAGCGATGGTTGAAGTGGTAAGAGCAGAGAAGCAATTTCAAAAATTACTGTTAGGAAAAGCTGATGCTTTTAGCCAGGACTTTATTAGAACTGTTCAGCAGATAGTTGACGAAATTCAAGAATACAATCGATTAGAGAGCCATACGGATGATGTTTTAAATATTAGCTTCAGCCCTGACGGTAAAACAATAGCGACTGCCAGTAGAGACGGCACTGCTAAACTTTGGAGTGCTGATGGTCAGCTGCTCCAAACTTTTAAAGGGCATAATGGTTGGGTTTATAGCGTCAGTTTTAGTCCTGATAGTAAGACGATTGCCACTGCTAGTGCTGACGGTACTGCTAAACTCTGGAGTGTTCATGGTCAGTTACTTCAATCTTTCAAGGCGCATAATGATTGGGTTCATAGCGTTAGTTTTAGCCCAGATGGAAAGACAATTGCCACAGCCAGTGCTGATGGTACTGCCAAACTTTGGAGCATTAACGCTCAGCTACTTCAAACTTTGAAAGGTCACAAAAGTAGGGTCTTGAGCGTCAATTTTAGCCCCGATGGAAAGACAATTGCCACAGCTAGTACTGACGGTACTGCCAAACTTTGGAGCATTAACGCTCAGCTACTCAAAACTTTTAGCGGGCATAAGGATTGGATCTGGAGTGTAACTTTTAGCCCAGATGGTAAGACAATTGCCACAGCTAGTACTGACGGTACTGCCAAACTTTGGAACCTCAACGGTCAGCCGTTGCAAAGTTTCGAGGAGAATAAGAATGAGATTAGAAGCATAAGTTTCAGCCCGGATGGTAAGACAATTGCCACAGCCGGTGCTGATGGTACGGCCAAACTTTGGAACCTTAACGGTCAGCTACTGCAAACTTTCAAGGGGCATAAGAATCAGATTAGAAGTATAAGTTTCAGCCCGGATGGTAAGACAATTGCTACTACAAGTAGGGATGGTACTGCCAAACTTTGGAGAACTGAGATTGGCAAGCTTAAAACCCTTTTGAAAGGACATGAAAATTGGGTTTTCGATGCAAATTTCAGTCCTGATGGCAAGACAATTGTTACTGCGAGTGCTGATAATTCTGCTATACTCTGGAGTATAGACGGTCAACTGCTACATACCCTAAAAGGACATAGCGAGCGCGTCTACAAGGCGAGGTTCAGTCCTGACAGCAAGACCATTGCCACTGCAAGTTGGGATGGTACTGTTAAGCTTTGGAATATTCAAGGTCAGTTACTTCAAACTCTTAAAGCAGACAAAGATGGAGTCAATAGCGTCAGTTTCAGCCCAGATGGCAAGATAATTGCCACTGCCAATAAAAATGGAACTGTTAATCTTTCGAGCCTTGATACTAAGACCAATCAAATAATAAAGGCACATAATCAGAATATTTGGGATGTGAGTTTTAGTCCAGACGGCAAAACAATTGCCACTGCTAGTACTGATGCTACTACCAAACTCTGGAGTGTAGACGGTCAGTTACTCGAAACACTTAAAGGTCATTTCTCTTCTGTATATAGCGTCAGTTTTAGCCCGGACGGCAAATTAATTGCCACTGGTAGTGCCGACGGTAATGCCAAACTCTGGAATATAAACGGTCAGCTACTCCAAACTCTCAAAGGTCATTCCAGCGATGTTTTTAGGGTAAGTTTTAGCCCAGATGGCAAGACAATTGCCACTGCTAGTAAAGACCAAGCTACTAAATTCTGGAACTTAAACGGACAAGAAATTCAAACTTTTAGAGGTCATACTAATACTGTCTTAAGCGTGAATTTCAGCCCGGATAGCAAGAAAATTGTCACTAGCAGTCAAGATGCAACTGCCATTATATGGAAGCTAGACGTAGAGATAGATCAGCTAGGCGTAGTATCATGTCAATGGTTAAAAGATTACTTAAAATCCAATCAGAACGTGGAAGCAAAAACTCGCAATCTCTGTCAGTAAAGGAGGGTTAATGATATGTCAAACAAGCCAACAAACAAAAATGATTGTATAGCCAAGCGTGGGAGATGGATAGATCCACCAGGGGAATGTGAGGAACCATACGAACTGATGGACACCAGTCTGATCAATGCAGACGCTAATGACGAGAAAAAAGAGTCCGAAGCTAAAGGCGGAGTCTGGAAAGAGCCACCAGGAGAATGTGAGGAGCCTAAGCAGTAGGGTGTACTCAAAAGTAGTTGATCAACATAACCCGCCTAGACGTTGTAGCCCTCTTCCATCACTGTAGGAAGATGAAAATAAGCTTGATTTCCAAGGTCATACGATTGACATTGATTGTTGCCCTAAGCGAAACTGTTACCAATTCCGCTCGGCTACAGAACCGTACGTGAAACTTTCGCTTCATACGGCTCCTAATTTCCTTGGTTAGAATTCATCTGACACCAGTAACAAATCATCTTTTGACTTTCGGTCATGACAATAATTGTGCAACAGTTGGTAGTTCCGATAATTATCTTTTCCACCATTCCGTTTTGCTACAATGTGGTCTACCTCCATCTTGTCACCAATTTGGAAGTAACCATCACAATAGGCACACTTGCCTTTCTGTTTGGCTAGGAGTTTTGTAACTGCTGTAGGTAATTGACTGTACTTTGACTGTCTTTGACTCCAGTATATGTCGTCACCGTCGTAGGGACTTTTATCATCCCTAACTTTCACGTGACGTTGTATGTGATGTGACCCATAGCCATAATCAATCCCCTTTAACCCATAAGTGCTAACAATTTTCTTGATTCCCCAAGAGCAGTGTTTCTTCTTAAGGGTCTTGACGATTTTGTGCCAGATTAGGTGTTCCATCTTCTGGAAGTCATTGGCTGATGTTCCCATGTCATAATAATTGCACCAACCTGTAACAATTGGTTTGAGCCTCTTTAGTAGTTCCTCCCACTTTCCTTTGTATAAGAATGAACGAATCATTCTACATACGTATCGATAGTGTTTCTTGAAGCTATCCTTTGAGGGTCTTACCAATGTTGTGAAACCCTGCTTATTCTGGGTAGTATCCACTTGGTTTATATTAAATCCTAAGAAGTTAAAACCTGATTCCTGACCATCGACGACAATCTTGGTGTTAGAGAATCTTGTTTTGCTTTCTTTAAGCTTCAATCCCCATTGACTTAGTGACTCCTTGATGACTTCCACGAAACTCAAGTTGGCGGTGCCATTGAGTATCACAAAATCATCAGCGTACCTTATCATGTGAATATTTCTTTCAGGGTTATTCGTTTGGCGCTGTTTCTTGCCAGTACATTTGACCAATTTTGGCATGGATGTTTTGTACTGGTGAAATGGGATATCAATTGCAAAGTGTAATGCGATGTTAGCAAGCAATGGTGATATCACCCCACCTTGCGGTGTTCCTTCCTCTGTTGGGAAGAGTTGCTTGCCTTCCATTACCCCGGACTTCAGCCAAGCTTTGATTTGCCTTCTTAGCGTGGGATAGGTATTCAAGTGATGTAGTAGTGCTTCATGACTTATCTTGTCGAAACATTTTTCTATGTCACTCTCAAATACGTATTTTGGCTGCTTACAAGTACTCAACCAAATATCCATGATCGCATCATGAGCGCTTCTGCCAGGTCGGAATCCGTAATTATTTGGTAGAAATTTCGCTTCCCATTCGGGGTCTAGTGCTAGTTTGGCTAACATCTGTTTTGCCCTATCTAGTATCGTAGGTATCCCTAGTGGTCGCTTATCCTTCTTACCGGGCTTTGGAATCATCACACGTTTGATGGGTTTTGATTTGCCATCGAACCCCATGGTGTTGGCTATTATTAGCCTTGCCTTTTCGGTCTTAGCTAATCTCCCATCAACGCCAGGTGTTTTCTTTCCCTGGTTATCCTGCGTTACCTTGCGAGTTGCTAGCAACTTAGCTGCATTGCTTCTCGTCAGCAGTTTTTGCAACTTCCTGACCAACCGAAAGTCTCCAGATTCACTGGCTCTGTAAATTCTTCTTTGGAGCTTCATGACGTATCTTTGGATTTTCTTCCAGTTGATACGCCCCCATATTTCCCTAGCCTGCTGGTCGGTATAAATCATTTGGACTCTTTGTGAAGTTTTACATTCCAAGAAAACCTGTGACTGTCTGCATATCTTCCTCATTACAAGGAAGCGTTGGCTTATGTCACAATCCCGCCCACTTGAACCCTACCCTTCGGTAGATTTCTAATCTTGAATGACCTCCCGGAGTATTCGACCTCTCCTGGCAGTTCAAGTGGGTTAACCCGTTCCTCTACCTCTTTTCTCGTCAACCTTAGACTTCCACTATGCCCCGGTAGGACTCGTTGCCTAGAATGCATCTACCTATTAATGCATCCCGCCTACAATTCACGTATCAAACTCATTCGTGAACTCTACTTAACGTTGGCTTTATCATTTCGTGGATTCAACGCATTTAGTCATAGCTGACTTTCCTTGAGACCGCCTAACTGAGTTTGCTAAGTTGGGTCTTCGTTTAACCAAGCTTCAGAGATTGATGTTCAGTCGCTACTCTGTTGGTTACAGTGTCACCTCTAGACAAAGAGGGAAGAGAATTTAACTCTTAAGAGGATAGAAGTTGTCATCTGCCTTGCGGTAGAGCGCTTAGTTTTCCCTTGGTGGCTAATCGGCTTACAAATCGCGGAAAGCCCCATATGGCGGGATTCTTAAGCAACGGGTCGCACTAAGTAATTATAAAAAACGCTTGGAACCCAAGCACCATTGACTTGGCTGGTAAGGCAGTTATCGTCGCGATCGCGTTAACTATCATCAGCAAAGTAAATACCTTGCGATCGCCTTCTCCTGACGGAGCTAGCACTCAGATGTGCCGTATCTCCTCCCGAGACGCTGCGTCTATGCCTACGGCACGCTTTGCGCATACGGCGATAGGCGTGGCGTTAGCCATAGGCTCAGGCATACCCGAAGGGCTTGTCATCAGACATCGCTCCTCTCTCCAAGGCGATCAGCTTCTAAAATATAAGTATGCTTTCAACTCAAACACAACTCTTGCGACTTTCGCAAGGACAACTCAACCTCTTAGAACGTTGTCCGCGTCAATTTCAACACACCTACCTAGAACAACTCCATTCTCCCGCAGATCCAGAACATGAGGAACGGCAGACTTTAGGTAGCCGCTTTCACTTGCTGATGCAACAGCGAGAAATGGGTTTACCCATTGATACTTTCCTACAAGAGGATACCCAACTGCAAAGCTGGATGACAGCTTTTGCCAATGCAGCACCAGAAATTTTAACACCTGTACCTGGTAGCCATTTCCGTGAAAGCGAACACTACCGGACTCTGCAAGTTCAAGACTATTTACTCACGGTTATCTATGATTTATTGATTGCAGATAACCTGCAAGCACAAATTCTGGACTGGAAAACTTATCCCAAACCGCCTAATAAACGCAAGTTGGAACAAAACTGGCAGACACGTCTTTACTTGTATGTATTAGCTGAAACCAGCGATTATCTGCCAGAAAATATTTCTATGACTTACTGGTTTGTCCAATTTGAAGGCAAACCGCAAAGTATTAAATTTAGTTACAACACTCTTAAGCACCAGCAAACAGCAAAAAGACTGAATCAACTTCTGAGTCAATTAACACATTGGCTGCAATGTTATTACCAGGGAAAGCCTTTTCCGCAAGAGCCGGAAGGTAGCAAAGCTTGTGATTACTGTCAGTATACAAGGCGGTGTAACCGCTTGCAAGCCATTCCCGAACAGATATCTACAGCAAAGTCTCCGACAACGGTAGACACGAACCTACTGAATCTAGCTAGCATTCAAGAAGTCACGCTGTAAATTGCAGATAACTTCTTGCTTATAATTTTATGCATTTTGATGATACCGAAGCGGTTTATGTCCGCGAATTAGGAATAGATGACATAGCCCCTGTCTATCACTTGGGGGAAGAGTTATTTACCAGCGATTTATATCCCTATTTATATCGTTGCTGGGACGAGTGGGAGGTGATAGGGCTTTACAACACCGATCCAGAATACTGTCTTGTTGCAGAAGTTGATGAACAACTCGCAGGATTCATTTTAGGAACTATTATTACCAAAGCAACCTGGACTTACGGTTACATCCTCTGGTTAGGAGTCAGTCCTAAGTTTCAGCGTTGCGGCGTGGGAGACAAGCTGGTTGATAAAGCTATTGCACGCATGATTGAAGATGGGGCGCGTTTCATGCTGGTAGACACTGATCCAGCAAATGTTCCCGCCGTGAAGTTTTTCAACCGTAAGGGTTTTGGTAATGTTCGCCAGCATGTTTTCTTGTCGATGAATTTAAGCAGCCACGACTACTATGGCAGACTGATTGAATACGAACACCAAAAAGCTGAAAGGGCGGGTTACAAGCGTTCTCGTCCTGCTATACGGGCGACACGCAAGTCTGATGGAGTGGCTAGTGAAGTCGCCCTAAATACTTTGGTAAGTGATCACACCTCGGAAGAACAAGCGCCGGTTTAATTTATTTACTGCCAAAATCATGATTTAGTATTTGGAAGCGCTGATGTAGACGCCGGAGGATGGCTTACCGTAGGGTACGCAGATGGACGCAGATAAATCATTTGTATTCATCTGTGTCCATCTGTGTCCATCTGTGGTTTTATTTCTCACAACTCGGTTTTTGTTCATAGAGATACGCGGGATGCGGGAAACGAGCGTGGCTTGAGCCGCTGAGAGGGAAGCGCTTCGCGTGGGAATGGGCGTCGCCGTGTTCTTTGTGTTAAAATACAGTGGCGAGTAAGAATTAATGTCTACGTGTTGAAGCATCCTAGTACGGAGAAATCCCGGCTCCTGTGAAACAACGGTTAGATTTTCTAGCGACAGTATGACGAGAAAGAGCAAGTAATGGCAGGTTGACTGAGCGTACCGTAAATTGGCTTAGTGACAGATTCCGAAGCATTTTTTGAACCAAAGTAAGCGCGATTTCAATACCTTTACGGGTAGTTGTTTTGAGCGTCTAGGGGGATATTTGACTATCCCTTCTAGGTTTAGCCTAGAGAATCTCAGTGGATGGGTGCCCTGAGAGTGTCAAAGATATCTTAATCTCCATATGTCAGAACAACAGTGGACTCTTGCGACAACTGAACAACCGCCAGAATGGTTCATCCAAGCTGTGAAGCAATATGCACCCGCATCTGGTGGACATTTTGCAGCGCAGTTGTTGTGGCAACGAGGAATCCGAGAGAATACACAATTAGCGGCTTTTGTCAATACAAAAACTTATCAACCCGCGAGTCCGTTTGAGTTTGGGCAAGAAATGCATCTGGCGGTGGAACGGTTGCAACAAGCACGAGACGCTGGTGAAAAAATTGCCATTTGGGGGGACTTTGACGCTGATGGTATTACTTCTACTGCTGTCCTGTGGGATGGCTTGGGACAATTCTTTGCCCAGAACACGCAGCTTATTTACTACATTCCCAATCGCTTAACAGAATCCCACGGACTGAACTGCCAAGGAATTGAAAATCTGGCAAAACAAGGTTTTCATTTAATTGTGACCTGTGATACTGGCAGTACAAATATTAATGAAATTACTTATGCGAATCAGCTAGGTATAGACGTTATAGTGACAGACCACCACACTTTACCTCCGGAACGTCCACCAGTTACGGCAATTATTAACCCCCGCTATTTGCCACAGACACATCAGCTATTTCATCTTTCCGGAGTGGCGGTGGCTTACAAGTTGGTGGAAGCTTTTTATCAAATGCCAAATATCCCGCAACAACCGCTACAGGATTTATTGGATTTAGTGGCGGTGGGGCTGATTGCTGACTTGGTGCAGTTGAGTGGAGATTGTCGCTACTTGGCACAATTGGGAATTGGGCGACTGCAAGAGGATTTTAAAAAAACACCAGGAGAAAGACGGCGTCCGGGAGTCGGCCGATTGTTGGAATTGTGCCAGAAAAGTGGCGATCGCCCCACAGATATTTCGTTCGGTTTGGGTCCACGAATTAACGCTGTTAGCCGGATTCAAGGCGATGCTTCTTTTTGCGTGGAATTATTGACAAGTCGCGACCAAAACCGTGTCAAGGAACTTGCAGAAGTCACAGAATTAGCGAACACCCGTCGCAAATCTTTACAAAAAGATGTTGCCCAGCAAGTCGCACAAAAGCTCTCCAAAATGGACTTATCAACCACTAGCGTCATCGTTTTGGAAGACCCTCAATGGGCTGTTGGCGTCCTGGGGTTAGTCGCTGGACAAGTCGCACAAGAGACAGGACGCCCGACGATTTTGTTGAGTACCGAGGGAGTGGGGGCTGGGGAAGAATCTTCCCAGTCACCAATCCCTAATCCCCAATCCCTAGCCCGTGGTTCTGCGCGTTCGGTGAATTCGGTCGATTTATATCAATTGGTAAAAGACCAGGCACATTTGTTACATCGTTTTGGCGGACATCCCTATGCAGCAGGATTAAGTCTGCCAGTAGAGAATATACCTTTATTTACAGAGGCGATTAACCAAAGGTTGCGGCAATCTTTGGGAGGTGCAACTTTGACACCAACTGTGCAAGCAGACTTGGCTGTCACAGTCGCAGACTTGGGCAAAGAGTTATTTTTGGAACTGAAACTACTAGAACCTTGTGGAATGGGAAACCCAGTTCCGAAACTGCTGATTGAAAACTGCTGGTTTGAAAATGCTTGGCATCGCAATCAACAAGATTCGCAGGGGAAAAAGGTACAGTACATAAAAGCCGAGTTTGACATTCGGGATGATTCGACGAGAAGCCCTTTTCCTGGTGTGTGGTGGGGACACTATAAGGATGAATTACCTCTAGGAAGATGTGATTGTATCGCTGAACTGGACTACAACACCTTCAAAAAACGCTATGAAATCCGACTGATAGCTGTCCGTTCGCGTCAGCAATCAGCAATCAACAATCACCAATCAGCACTTATAGTAGACTGGCGCAACCCATTATTAGAAAAAGACTCAGCAGTTAGTACTCAGGACTTAGCACTTGTCATTAAAGATTGTCCAACCAGTTGGGACGATTTACGGGCGCATTTGAGGCGATCGCTTCACAACCAACAACCCTTGGCGCTGGCTTGGTCTAAACCCGACCCCAAACCACCAGAACAAATTTGGCTTACTCTTGTGGGAATTGCCAAATATCTCAGTCGTACAAATCAAACAGTTACCCGCGTCCAGTTATTGGAAAAATTGGGTATCAGCGACCAAGCCTTACTTTTAGGGTTAAGAGCTTTAAAACATTTGGGTTTCAAAATCTCACGTCAAGACCGTATGTTGGTTTTCACTCAGGATTCGATGATTGAACCAATCGCGGAAGCTGCTGTGGAAAAATTTTTAGCTGCTGTTCGGGAAGAACAATTTCAGCAACAGTATTTCGCCGACGTACCTTTATCTACAATTGAGGCGATGGCGCAAGCGTCCGCTTAAGGAGTGATCGCCTGAATATGCCCATCATTATTTCTGAACTCAAACTGTTTACATCTGATTTAAAGCTTCAATTTCGTCTTCCGTCAGCTTGATTGAAGCTGCCGCAACATTTTCTTCAAGGTGAGCAATTGTTGTCGTTCCTGGTATCAAAATGATATTGGGGGCACGATGTAACAACCACGCCAAAGCAATTTGATTTGGTTTCACACCATGACGATTGGCAATTAGAGCCAAAATCCCTTGTGCGTTTGCTAATGGTGCGCCTTGCTTCAGGGGATGTGCGCCAAGTGAACCGTAGGGGATAAATGCGATCGCCTGTTTGCTGCAGTAATCCAAAACATCTTCATTGTTACGTTCGCTGATGCCAAAGCGGTTTTGCACAGAAGCAATTGGAACTATCCGCCGCGCTTCCTCAATTTGCTCAATCGTAACGTTGGATAGTCCTACATGACGAATTTTCCCTTCTGACTTCAAGGTCGCTAGCATCCCTACTGATTCCGTAAAAGGTACTTTAGGGTCAGGACGATGCAGTTGATACAGGTCAATTTGGTCTAACTTAAGCCTTTGCAAGCTGGCTTCACAACCCCGCCGCAAATTCTCCGGTCTTCCATCGGCGCGAATGTCATCTGGCGCAGGTTTGTTGATACCACCTTTAGTGGCAATGACTACACCTTCTGGGTAGGGATGCAGTGCAGAAGCAATTAATTCTTCATTAAAACCAGGTCCGTAAGCTTCGGCTGTATCGATAAAATTAATACCCAGTTCCACCGCACGACGCAGGAGTTTTTGACCGCCTTCCCAATCCGAATAGGGACCAAAATTTCCAGGCTGTCCCGTCAGTCGCATCGCACCGTAACCAAGACGATTAACCCTTAACTCGTCTCCAATTTGAAAAGAACCAATTGGTGCATCAATCTATCGGCGGTGGTCAAGTAAGGCGCGTCTTGTTATGGACGCTTTTTTGGCTGCAACTAACTCAGAACTCTCTTTTCCCGATACGGGTTCGGTCAAGGAGGATATCAAGCAGCAAATGCAGAAGTTAGTCAAAATCATGAACACTCCACGAGGACAAGTTATTGCAACGCTGATTGGTGGAGGACAAACCGACCCGGAAATAATTTCGGCGTTCCAAGCTCATTGGTTATCACCACGTCGATTTGATTGTAGTCAGGTGATTAAAAAAGGTATAGAACGCGGGGAACTGCGTTCTGATATTGATATTGAAACGGTCATTGACGCGCTTTACAGTCCCCTGTTTTATCGTCTGCTGTTAAAACATGCACCGTTAACTGAAGATTTTGTTGATGAATTAATTAATATAGTCATGCCAGGACTGAATGGTTATCCAAAACTTTGACGTTTTTTACAGGATTAGTCACATTGGGCTCCCAAAGCCTTTAATGTCGCCAACTGAGCTGAAGTTAAACCGGTAACGCCAGTGTGGTTTATTTGTAATGGTTCAAGATATCAAAAAACCGACCCTGACGTTCGCATTTGAAACGCCGATTCTGCCAAAAGTCCATATTCACCTCTGTCAATCTCATAACATAGGCGCATTTGGGCTGAATAATCGGACTTAAACCTGCCCATAACAAACTACGCGTGACATCTAATCCTGTTTTTAGCCAAGACTCCTGATTACCCGGAACACCTTGCTCTTGAACAATGTCTGTTTCCACCCAAATACCATGAACACCAAAAAGAATTTGTGCCATCCATTTAGCTCGCGGTACGTGTGTTGGGGAAGTAATCAGCTTCACCTTATGTACTCCCCAACGGCGGAGGATAGGAATACTGTAGTAAAAATTACCAAAAGTAGAATCCGCGCACTTTTCCAACCAAACATTTTGCATCAGACCTGGCGCTTGCCGTTGAAAAATCAGCCAAATACAAGGGTCGGGAGAACCTCGAGAAATTAAAATAGGGGTTTGCGGGTATTGTTTTGCCAACTCGGCAACATAAATTTCCCGACTAATGCTACCACCAAGCACAAAAAAGGCATCTATCTGTTTGGAAGATGCAGAAATAATGGTTATAGTGTTAACAATCAGGCAGACAACTACCACAAAACACAGCCCAAAAGTTAATCTTTGTAAAAATTGCCACCTTCTCCGCAATCGCTTTGACACTGAACTGGGTTGAGTGTTTGTCACTTTAGGTTTCATAAGGTACTCAATACAAGCTTTTTTTCCGAAAGTTGGCAACACTAGTTGAGCCAGCTAAGTGCTATTTTAGAGAGTAATATTGAATGCTTAGATGGCACTGATGAAAGCGCCACAAGGTGGCAGTAAGCTTGCGGGAGAAGTAAGCTAGAGTTAAAAAGCTGCCTCTCGCAGTATGCAGTATTTTCAAGAAACATCAAGGAAAAATGATGAAGAAAGTCTAGTTGAGAAGAAAAACCTATAAATTCCTGGAAAGCCGGATTGCTACACTGTCAACAACACTATTATTCCAGCTAATATACATGAATCGATCTGCGAAACGTTACTCGCCGCTCCAAGTAGCCTTTCTTAGCGGAGCAATCGCCTCAACCGCTACATTGTCCGCTCTTGGTCCAGTTTGGTGTCGCTCTGTGCGTGCAGCTCTGCAAGATAGCCCGAAAGCAACACTTGACCAAGTCTGGCAACTAGTGAATCGTGAATATGTAGATGGCTCATTTAACAAACAAGATTGGCTAGCAGTGAGGCAGACTCTGCTCACTAAAGACTACACTTCGCGTGAAGAAGCATACACTGCTATCCGCCAAGCCTTAGAAAGGTTGGGAGATCCTTACACTCGGTTTATGGATCCCAAACAGTTTGAGGCTCTAACCAACCAAACATCTGGTGAAGTCACTGGAATTGGCATTCGGATGGAATTGAACGAGCAAACTAAAAAGCTCACCATTATCGAAGCTATAGAAAATTCCCCTGCATTAAAAGCAGGTATTAAAGCTGGGGATTGGATTGAGGCGATTGACGGCAAACCCACGAGCCAGATGAAAGTGGAAGATGCCTCAAAGCTGATTCGCGGCAAAGCAGGTACTAAGTTGAATTTGCGGCTAGGAAGAAATGGGCAGAGTGCTTTTGATGTGAATCTGACACGGGCAAGTATTGAAGTGCCGACAGTGCGTTACAGCTTGAAGCAAGAAGGCTCGCGCCGTATTGGTTATATCCGCCTGCGTGAGTTCAGTGCCCATGCTGCAACTCAAATGCGACGAGCTATCAGCGATTTAAATGCCAAGCAAGTCGATGGCTATGTCTTGGATCTGCGTAGCAACCCAGGCGGTTTGTTGCAGTCGAGCATTGAAATTGCCCGGATGTGGATGGATAACGGTGCAATTGTCAAGACAGTGGATCGTAAGGGAGGAAGTGAAGAAACCAAGGCAAATCGCACTGCCCTTACAAAACGCCCCTTGGCGATACTAGTAGATAACAATTCAGCAAGTGCTAGCGAAATCCTCACAGGCGCACTCAAAGATAATAACCGAGCAGTCGTTGTTGGCGGTCAAACCTTTGGCAAAGCTTTAGTTCAGTCAGTTCATGAACTGCCAGATGGTTCCGGCGTCGCAATCACCATTGCCCATTACTACACTCCTAAGGGAACAGATATCAATCATAAAGGAATTGCGCCAGATATCAAATTAGAACTGACACAGGCACAACAGCGTCAACTCGCCGCAAATCCAAATTTGCTGGGAACTCAAAATGATCCTCAATACGCACGTGCACTAGCAGTTCTATCTAGCAACAACTTTGCTCAACCCCCTCAGCAAAATCGACCGTTGCAACAACCGATGAGCAATCGCTCAGTAGATTTAAAATTTTAAATCTTAAAATATTAGCTGAGCTTCCAGATCTTGGATTGGGAATGCTGGACAGAAATTAGGAATTATCAATTATGAATGCTGAATCATGAAAAGTTCATAATTTATAATTCCTAATTCATAATTTTTATTAATCTATCCCTAATCCAAAATCTTAAACATATGAATAATGAATCAATTGAGATAACCACCGCTAACACCTTCTTGCCAAAGGTATCGGTGGTTGTCCCTATTTATAACGGTGAGACAGATTTACCAGAGTTAATCTCTTGTCTGTCGGCTCAAACTTATCCAAAACACCAGGTAGAGTATTTGCTGGTGGACAATAATAGTGGCGATCGCACTTTTACTTTACTCCAACAAGCTGCTGAAAATAGCGAAATCACAATTCGTCCTCAGAGCGAAAACCAAATCCAAAGCTCCTACGCCGCTCGTAACGCTGGTATTCGTGCCGCAACTGGTGAGATACTTGCCTTTACGGATGCAGATTGTCGTCCACAGCCTGAATGGTTAAATGCATTAATTCCACCTTTTGTCAAGGAAAATGTGGTGATTGTCGCCGGTGAGATTGTGGCACTACCAGGAAAAACACTGCTAGAACAACATGCAGACCGTCAAGACACCCTATCGCAAAAACACACTCTTGCCCATCCTTTCTGTCCTTACGGTCAAACAGCGAATTTAGCTATACGACGGCAAGCTTTGGAACAAGCAGGTTTGTTTCGTCCTTACCTAACCAGCGGTGGGGATGCCGATATCTGTTGGCGAATTTTGCAGCAAAACATGGGACGTTTGGAATTTGCCCCCAATGCAGTGGTTAAGCACCGCCACCGCGCCACACTCAAAGAACTAGAAAGTCAATGGCGGCGCTACGGGCGCTCAAATCGCTATTTGCATGAACTCCACGGTGTGGATTTGATGCGCGACACCACACTCACCGAATGCTTCTACCGCTTAGGACGCTGGGTGTTGAAGGAATTGCCAAAGGACAGCGTCAAAGCATTAGCAGGTAAAGCCAGCCTTGTAGATTTAGTGAGTACCCCTATCGGATTGTACAATGCTCGGGCGCGTACTGCTGGGCAACGCGAAGCCAAATTGCCAGAGAACGCCAAAATAATTGAATGGCTGTGCTGAGTGTCACTCAAGTTCGCTAAATTGGAGAAAAGTAGCGCAAAGGAAACGGTAAATGGCAGCACAATTGTTACTGGTGGATGATGAACCGGGATTGCGTGAAGCTGTAAAAGACTATTTGCAAGAGAGCGGTTTTAGCGTTCAAGTTGCCAGTAACGCCCGAGAAGGCTGGGAGTTGCTGCAGCAAAACACACCAGACTTAGTGATTTCTGATATTATGATGCCACAGGTGGATGGCTACCAGTTCCTCAAGCAACTGCGAGACGACCCCCGCTTCCGGTCGTTACCAGTGATATTTCTCACTGCAAAGGGCATGACGACTGATCGCATCCAAGGTTATCAAGCTGGTGTTGATGCCTATATACCCAAGCCCTTCGATCCAGACGAACTGGTAGCAGTTGTGGAAAATTTACTCGAACGCCGCGCCGCTAGGACTCCAGCGCCAACTCAAGAAGGTGAAGCGCCAGATATTACTGAACTCGCGAATCAGATTGCCCAAATTAAAGCTTTGTTAACTCAAAAAAATGCAATAAATCAATCTCCAGCACCTTTTGCAATTGACTTGACGCCCAGAGAACAAAGTGTTTTAAACTTGGTGGCTGAGGGGTTGATGAATAAAGAAATCGCTCGTCGTTTAGAGACAAGCGTTCGTAATGTAGAGAAGTATGTTAGCCGTTTGTTCAGTAAAACTGGTACCAATAGCCGTACAGAGTTAGTTCGCTTTGCTTTAGAACACGGTCTAGCAAAGTAGTTATGAACAAAGAAGGCACAAGTAAATCATCCCTTTGCTTGTGCCTTTCTATTTTGTTCTTTCTATTTTCTTGTTTAAGGTCTCGGATGATCTATAACGACTTTGATGTCTACTTTTTCCCACTGCTACGCTGGAAGAGGAAGCCCAACTTCTGCACACAAGTAAGTTCTGGGCTAGCTGACCATACCTAAGTGATTGAAAAAGGTCAAAATTTACTACCTATCCTGACTAGCTCGGTTTTTGCTGATTTTAGCCAGCCTTATCCAATTATAGGAAACAAATTTTGGTCTTATTCAAGCTCCTTCAATTTGAGGAGGAATAATGTGGATACAATGACCGCTCAAAATTTCCTGGTGAAGTCTGTAGATAATATTTTGCCTAACATTTCAGTTATTTTTGTTCACAGTAGTCAAGGTACTACAAGGAGAAACGGGAAATTTTCCATTTCCTCAATCAATAGGAAATGACTTTTGATACAGTAAACAAAGTCTCTTGCCTAACAAATTCACTTTGTCAAACTGTTTTGGTAATAAAAACTTATTTCTAGATTACTGTATTAACCCGTTAAACACAAGATTTCTCTAGATTTTTGTTTGACTGTCAATAAACCCCGCTTAGAAGCAAGGCATAGCAACATTTAGTAGGCACCCATTTGTTTGGGTAATGCTAAGGACTAATGCAAGCCCCAGCGCTATGGTTCGGTTAGTTAAGCAAGCCAAGTCATTATTAGAACAAATCACCAAATCGGCAAACGAACACTAAATCTGATACTCTATGCTCGACACACTCTTTGCCACTGCTAGGGTGACAACAATTTTAACTATTGACTAACTTCAGCTGAGTTGCGTAAGCGCATGAGCTGACGTCTCATTTGCGGTGATGCTTTTAACTCAGAAACTTCTTGCGCCTTAACAGTTGCTTGTAAAGTCTCTAAAAAGTCGTCAGACCCCTCGGTTAAAGCGTCCAGCAGTACCTGCAAAAGTTGGTCGCGATCGCCCAACAGACTTTTTTCCTCTATCAACCGGAATTTTAGATGTATTTCGCACTCATAAACACCTACATCGACACTGTTCACCTGCCGTGGTAATGCTTCAAAGTTCATGTTTTTTGGCTTCCTTGTACTAGGTGGTAATTTGGTTGAGGAACTATCTTTCAAGCAAGAATTCTTTATATTTTTTTGACTCTCACAGTTTTTGAATTAACAATTCCTGTTTGTCAACAATCAATTTAATTGCATTTTACTCTCCCGTGTGTTTTCAGGCTTGGTTTTCAAGGTCTAGCTTGTGTTGGTTTAGTGCAATAGGTCTGGTTCAAGTAAACCATAACTATTATTCAGTTTTTAAGATTCCATAGAATAAAGTTTCTGTAAGAAGTTGTTCGAGCTTTTTAAAGGTTTTTACATCAACTTTATCTAAACGTCAATAACAGTTTGAGTTTTTACTAAAAAACTGGTGGTAGTACGTAAGTAAATCCGCTGAAGATTTTCTATCTAATGATAGCCAGACATTGCTGTACCACAATTCCGTAAAATTACTAAATGTACAATTTATTCATTTAAAAAGACAGGAGACCTCAATGACCAAAGTAATTAGGGGTAAGATTTTTGTTCTTGATGACAATATAGACACAGATCAAATCATTCCAGCCGAATATCTCACCTTAGTTCCTTCCAAAGCGGATGAGTACGAAAAGCTTGGAAGTTATGCTTTAGCTGGTTTACCCGACCGCTACGGCAAATTTATAGTCTCTGGGGAAATGAAAACAGCCTACCCTATCATTGTGGCAGGAGAAAACTTTGGCTGCGGTTCCTCACGCGAACATGCCCCCATAGCCTTGGGTGCGTCGGGCGTTAAAGCAGTCGTTGCCCAGTCTTATGCTCGCATCTTCTTCCGCAATTGCGCTGCCACAGGAGAACTTTATCCTTGGGAGTCAGTCGAAAGGCTCTGTGACCATTTTGAGACTGGTCAAGAGGTGTCAATAGATTTTGCAAACAATCAATTGATCAACCACACTCTTGGTCAGATATATAACCTCAAACCTTTAGGAGAAGTTGGGCCGGTGATTGATGCAGGTGGCATTTTTGCCTATGCTCGTCAGACAGGCATGATTCCTTCTCGTTAGGGATTGGGTCTACAATAATTGAGAGCGCGATTAACCCTATTTAGAACCGCCTATGGACAACCCGATGCTGCTTAAGTCCACAACCCGGCACATACGGATTTTTGCCGCTGAAATAGACCGGGATGGAGAGCTAGTTCCCAGTAGTCAAGTTTTAACCTTGGATATTGACCCAGACAACGAATTCAACTGGGATGAAGATGCTCTGCAAAAGGTTTATCACAAGTTTGATGAACAGGTAGAAGCATATAGTGGCGCAGACCTGACCGATTATAACTTACGCCGCATTGGCTCTGATCTGGAGCATTTTGTGCGATCGCTCCTGCACAAAGGCGAAATTAGCTACAATCTCTCCGCACGCGTCACCAACTACAGCATGGGACTTCCCCAAGTTGCATCCGACGAAAATCAAGAGAGCTATGGGTTATGAGCTAAGACTGAAGAATCAAGAGTGAAGAATCAAGAAATTGTTCTATCTTCTGTCTTGTTTCTTCTTTCTTTGTCTAAATGGTCAGTTCCAATCCTTAAACTCCCAAAATGACTGGCTGGTCTGCTGTTACTGCAGCCTGCCTTTCTTTTACTACTTGTCGTCAATCAGTCCGACGCTACCCAACTCGAAAGGACGTGCTGTCTTGAGAACCAATACCTTTTTACTCCATTTTTGCTTTATATGGAATAAAAGGGTAAACTTCTGGTTCCTACTCCTGTTTTGAAATTGCTTGGCATTGGTTTATTGATTGCGATGCAGCCCACCCCCCAAACCCAAACCATACAAGCGAGGAGGTGCAAGATATGAATTTCGTTAAATTTTGTGAACTTCAAAATCGAAGTCAGATGAAAAACGCCCCAATTTTGTTGACTATTGACCGTTCAAGATTCACAGGAATTTTAGTCAACTATCCACGCGCTCATGCGCCATATTTATGCTGACGGATGAGTTCAAAAAACAGTGGCGTTCACTAAATTTAATATTTGTCTATAAAATTTATAAGTATTACAAAAATTTATAAGTATTACAGAGAAATACCAGAAGACTGGTATTCATCAACAAGAATAATGCAAATTTTGTTAGTAGTACTCTTGGAGTATTTTCTCATGGAGAATTTATAACCATTCAACGAGAGAAACCTGATATATTGACTCAAGAGAAAACGGTCAGCAGTAATCTACCTGAAAGCTAATTCTAAAAGCTAAGTGCTGACTACTGACCGCTAAATATCTACCACCAAACCCTATTTCCTTCTTCGTCAACTCGTGCTTGTCGAATCACATCAGAAATTTCTTCTGCATCTTTGACATGATGTAGAGCCTTTTGTTCGCCATCAGGTTCGTCAACGACAAAATAAGTCGGAACTTCAATATGATCTCCCGTGATATCTGGAGAATCAACGGCAAGTTGTTGTGCCTTCTCTTCAACTGCTTGTGGTTCTTCAGATATCACATCACCAGGGTTAACAGCACGATGAGTATCTTTTTGTTTGTTATCTTCCATTATTGTCTCACCAATAATTAAGTGTGCTAAATGCTGTTTAAAGTGGGGATGTTATCAATAAGCTAAAATAAGGTTTATCGTTAAGACTTCATAGCAACGAGCAAGCGCCAGCTATAAGTTGCCTTGGGTCTTAACTAAAAGCTTAATTGATTCCCACATACATATAAACTAGAGAAAAAGTAAACTTATCTCCTCTTTCTGATGGAATAACTTGTTTTTCCAAAAGTGTAAAGTGTAGGGTAAAGTGAGTTCACACTGAGCGCCCTATCTGGAGATACATGACAATAAAAATAAAAGCAAAGAAAAAAACTTGTGATTGAAAACACAGTTTCTTTCTCAGGCAAGCGTTGAACAAGGGAGGTGATGAAGCTTTCACAAAGTTATCTGAGATTTTAGGTAGAGGTGTGAATTTTTGGTGAAGTGCGCTCTTGTTTAAATATCTGTTCTCTTAAGACACAGCTGCAATAACCGGATGACTGTATGCGTTACTTAACAATGCCTTCTCATCTTTGTGGTTTAGTGCGTGCCATATTGATAAAAGGACAGTGGAAGCGGCTTGATGCCTGCTCAAGCGGGAAGTATGTGTGAGTAGATTCAGTGGGTCGCGTTGCGTACCAACTGGAAAAGCTCCCTTGTTGATCATTGAGCAAATTTTTCAAAACTCTTAGCATCTTAAGTTTCGTCCGCAAGTTAAAATCGTGATCCAAAATTGGATATATCAGATATGAGCGGTCAACAGTGCCGCTGCCAATGCTGTTGAAAACAAAGCCAATCTGCTGATCGGTGCGAAGACTATGGAAAATGATGCGCCAACGCTCTACTGCCCAAATGAACTCTGTCAAGCTCCAAATCCCCTGACACACAAGTTTTGCCTGCGATGTTCCACACCCCTACCCAAACGTTTCCTTTGGGCTGTGGCAGACGGGCAGAGCGTGGCTAACGCTGGAGAATTATTAGCCGATCGCTATCTGGTTATCAGCAAAGGGCTTCTTTTAGATACCAAGCCTGCGTTCTTACCTCAAGCACCAAATGTAGAACATTTACAGGCAATCAGACCTTACTTGCGGCTATTTGCCTACCGCTTGCATGTACCACAGGTGTATGGAGTGCTGGGGCTGACAGATAGCAGTTCTGGCAAAGAAATATTACTTTTAGAAAAACCTCCGCTTTCTGTGCTAGAGAATACAGCGCTCTTAAGTACAGCTTCGTTGGAAGTGCAGCTGGCGAGCGAGTTAACCACTGCTTGGAGTTCTGCAACATCAATGCGCCAACTCAATTGGCTGTGGCAAATAGCTCATCTGTGGCAACCTCTCTCCAGTGAAAGCGTAAGCTCTAGCTTACTCAACCCAGAGTTAGTCAGAGTAGAAGGACCGTTAGTACGTTTACTGGAATTGCGGCATGACAATCAAACTTCCCCTGGTTTACCTGAACTTGGGGAATTTTGGCAGCAGTTACAGGGAAATGCCAAAGGAGCGATCGCGGAATTTTTGAGTGAAATTTGCCGTTCTCTGATTGCCGGAGACATACACTCAGGTGAGCAACTGGTTGCCGTTCTAGATAGAGGGTTGGCACAATTAGGTCAACACCAAACACCAGTCATCAAAATTGCCACCAAGAGCGATACCGGACCGAGTCGCCAACGTAACGAAGATGCTTGTTATCCGCCTAGTGGCAGCGTGATCAGCAAACCTCCTCAACCGACAGCCCTGGCTATTGTATGTGACGGCATTGGCGGACACGAGGGAGGCAATGTTGCATCCAATTTAGCCATTGAAACCATCCAACAACAGCTGCAGGATCTGACAAAAGCGTTCTCTGACCACACAGACCCCGCAACTCTACTTGCGGACTTAGAAAGCGCAGCAGCAGCAGCTAACGACAAAATCAGCCAGCGCAACGACAACGAACATCGACAGGGGCGTCAACGCATGGGCACAACCCTAGTGATGGCATTGCCCATTGCCCACGAAATGTACATTGCCCATGTTGGTGATAGTCGTGCTTACTGGATTACACGCCACGGCTGCTATCAAGTCACCCTAGATGATGATGTTGCCTCGCGTGAGGTACGCTTAGGGTATGCCACATACCGGGATGCCGTCCAACAGGGAGCATCCGGTTCTTTAGTGCAGGCGTTGGGCATGAGTGCTAGTAATTCATTGCATCCGACGTCACAACGGTTTATTCTCGACGAAGACTGTATTTTCCTGCTGTGTTCCGACGGTTTGAGTGACTTTGACCGGGTGGAGCAATATTGGGAAACAGAAATTTTACCCATTCTTACTGAAAAAGGTAATGTACTAAATGTAACAGATAAATTATTGGAAATAGCGAATAATCAAAATGGACATGATAACGTCACTATCGCTGTTGTACACTGCCAAGTTAAATACTCAGAACCAAAGTCAAGCCTCAAAACCGTGCTTGCTGACCTCTCCACAATACCAGCAGCCACAGCCGCGCAAAGCCAGCCAAGAACGGCACTCACGCCAGAGTACAGCCAAAACCAGAAAACTCGCGTTGTTTCAACAAGCAAGCCCGTTAAAGGTATAAAAGTACCGCTACAGTTGCTCGTTATTCTGCTACTGTTTGTAGCAAGCGGTATAGTTGGATACTTGTGGCGACAGGAATTGCTCGCTATGCTGAAAATACCTCAATCTTCACCTATAGCAAATCCTACGGATGCCGCACCATTACCATCAGCGGTGACAAGTGGTTCTCAAGGCAGTTCGGGCAATTCCAGTGTGAATGCCAAAGGGGTGATTCAGACTAACAGCGAAATAGAATTCATTCGGACGACCGGCTCCCCAACTCAAGCTATTGCCCCAAACGGTAGTGTTTTGCAAATTCTCAAGACGCAAAACACAGACAAAGACACCTGGGTGTATTTGCGAGTCTGCTCAATTGTTGCCAAAGCAAGCCCATCAAACTCACAATCAACTTCTGTTGCCAAAAAACCTTTGCTCACCCCAGGGGACGAAGTCAGAATTTTATTCTCCAAACTCAAATCGTTGAATCTCCCCAACCCTAAACCAGAAGTGGTAAGCCTATGTCAGCCGCAAGATGCTTCTCTCCCGACTGTTGAAGAGTTAGCAACTGAGCCTAAGCCAGCCGTGCCCAAACAGTAAGGTATTAAAATAGGTGACACCTGCTAGTCGAAGAGCAGCATAGCGTCAAAAAGTCGATAAACTGGTAGAAGATTGAAATATTACAGGTGATAACTTTAAATAAAAAACTTTAAAGGCAAAAATTTTTGCCTTTTAAAATTGTTATTTGATATTTGATTTTACCTTTTAGATTAACGAATCCATGCCATCCCTTAACCTGGCGATCGCGCGTCTCGTCAACACCGGCACTGACAGTTTCGCCATTTGGGTGGTGAACGCTCCCTATCCCAGTGGCTATGTTTTGCGTGATTGCGTGTGGCTTCCACATCTGTCTCAAGCTTGGCTTGAGTGGCAGCAAATGTTTGCCGCACACAGTCGTTTGGAGATTTCCCCAAAAGCAACGCCCAAAGTCGCAAATCCTCTGCCTCTGGATTTTGTTGTCCCAACTTCTGGTCAAACGACCAGTTACAGCAGCCGTCTGATGCAATACTTGGGCATCAGCCTGTGGAATTGGGTCTTTGACGGACAAATTCTTAATAGCTTTGAACGCAGTCGCGGTATTGCTATGGGTCAACATACGCGTTTGCGCGTGCTGCTAGAAATTCGTGATCCGGATCTGATTGCCCTGCCTTGGGAAATTATGCAGCGCGAACCAGGTCAATCTGCCGTTTCTCTGTCGCAACACATACTCTTTAGTCGTACGACGAGCGAAGTCGAACCCCTACCTTATCTACGCTCAGAGCAAGCGTTAAACATACTGCTGGTTTTGGGTGAAGATCAACAGCGGCTACAACTTGAAGAAGAAGCAGCTATCCTAAAGGAAACCCTTTCCAATGGCTCGCTTGTAGCAACCAGTTACAATGGTTATGCACCCTGCATGGTGACAACACTCCTGCAACCCACTCCACAGGAGTTGATTCAACAGCTAGAAACAAAAGCATACAACATCTTATTTTACGCTGGTCACGGTCAGAAAGGACCAGACGGAGGGTTACTGTTTTTGGCACCAGGTATGACCCTCAACGGAATGGAATTAGCCCAAGTTTTGACTCATACTGGTGTGAAACTGGCGGTTTTCAATTCTTGTTGGGGAGCACAACCAGCTGCTATTGCACACCAAGCTATACCCCACAGCAGCTTGGCAGAAGTGCTGATCCGTCAAGGTGTGCCTGCGGTTTTGGCAATGCGTGATGAAATAGCACCATCAGAAAGCCACACTTTTATTCAAGCTTTTGCTGGTGCTTTGCGATCGCGCAAACCCATTGATGAAGCGGTGGCGGAAGCAAGACAAAAGCTATTGACAACTTACAGGTTCAATCAACCCGCTTGGACATTGCCAATTCTCTACCTGCATCCAGACTATAATGGTGAACTTATAAAGAGTTTTGATGAGGGAATTACAGAACTACCAGAAACTTCAATTCCTGGCATAGCTTCAATGTTTCCTAATGCTTGTTTGCGATCGCTCTCACCAGGAGGTAGAACTTGGTCACTACGACCAGGAGTCACCCGCATCGGTCGCACGACAGACAATGATATTGTGATTCCAGAACCTTCTGTTTCCAAACGCCATGCCGAAATCTTATCTCGCAATACTCTGACAGGATCTACCCCACTGCGAACCTATTACCTGCAAGATTTGTCCACCTACGGTACCACCTGGGTTTTACTCGCGAATGCTTGGCAACAAATCCATCGTCAGGAAGTCCCTTTACAATCTGGTATGCAGTTAAAGTTTGGTAGTACGAAAAGTCAACCTTGGGAGTTCATCATTGATAATGTTTGAGCTTAAGGATGGGAAAGATGGACTTTCAAACCACCTGAACATACCCAAGTCAACCAATACTTTTCGATAGAATTGCATTCTTTTTGCGGAAATGAGATCCTGGCAGCTGTAGCTGTCAATACCGATAAATAATTCCACAGGAGCGACACATGGCTAACAAAATTAACGGTTCAGATACTTTTCATTCCATACCATCTCAAGTCGATTTAGAGCTTTTAGAAGCACTCTTGGAACCAGAGGATGGTACGTATCCTTGGAATCCAGCAGACGAAGAATCAGAAAACTATTTTGCACAACTAGAACAGCAGTTCCAGTTAGAGGATGTCCTCGATGAGGAACTGACAACACGCTCACAAAATTTTTACAATCGCTTAGACACGCTTTGGTCTAATAATTTTAATTCCAAGAACTACAAATGTAATACAAAATCTTCTTTGGTGGCGAATCTTCAAAAAAATTTACAAGCTGGTTTTGCCGCCAGTGTGCCTCAAGATTGGATAACGGTTATTGCCCAAAAAGCTGCTGAAATTTTTAATTCAGGGCAATCGATGGGTGAAAAACTGGTTGAGTGCGTTGAATCTGTCTTACCTAGTTGGGAAACAGATGACCTTTTGGTTATGGCGCGTCCTTTTGCCTACGCTATGAGAAGCGGCGAACAGCAAAACGTAAATTCCGTGGTAGAAAACGTAGAAAATCGTGAGTGGACAAATCTATCAGAAGTTGAAAAGGCAAAAGTCACTTTAGCAGTTGCTTATCAAGCCCTCAATCAGCTAAACAAGTCTGCAGATGAAGCCTAATTTCAACTTTCTCTTTTCTGCTTTGATTTCATTGAAGCCACAAGTTGTGATGTCAAGCGGTAATTTTGTAGTGCACCTCAAAATCCAGAAATTTTCATCTCTATTCAGACAGAAATGTCCAATGTCATCTAACCTTAACTAGCCCCAAAACGACCATCATCTATCCAAAGGGATAAAAATCATCTGCCCTCTTCTCTCCCTCATTTTTCTCATCTCCTCGCACTGCTTTATTTAGGTCCAAGAAAACGGGTAGCGAAATTTTGCGATCGCGTTGGTGAAAGCGCCCTAGCTTTGAGAATAGCTGCCATCAAAAAGGCGTAAGACAATACTCCAACAACCACCAACAGCAAACCGTTGATAACTCCTGTTACATTCCACAAAGCGTGCAGCCCAGAGGCTGTCAAATAACCAACTGGCAGAATTTGTAAACATTTGCTGGGCTTGAGTACAGCTAACCCGATAAAATACCCAAAATAACCACTATAAGCCATATGTCCGGCGACAGAGCCTAAAGTTCGAGCAATTACCAGTTGCAAACCTGCTAGATCACCAGCCCCTGTCCCCGAATGGGCTGAAACAGCTTGAGTAATATTAGGTACATATTGTCCCAGAGTTTCCAACAAGGTAAAACCCACAGCAGAAGCCGTTCCCAGGAGAATACCATCAAGAGGTTCAGCAACACCGATACGTTCCCGCCACGGCGATGGTAGTCGTCTAGCAATGAGAAACGCCGCCAACACAGGTATTGCCTTGAGTAATTCCTCCATCAAGCCAGCGCCGAAAAGCATCCGCACCAGCAACTCTGTGAAAGTGATGGACTCTTGTTCTGAGGGCAAGTTACCAGGCAAGATACCGCGAAACACAAAGATAAACAAATCTAACACGGGAGTGAGCAAAACCACTGCCGTCGTTAACGCCGAAGCAAGCAGCACCCACCAAGGCTTTGGCTTACCACACAACTGGTAAATAAAGTAGTAAGCAGCGGAAGCTATATAAATGGCGACTATGACTTGATTTGTGGTTGGTTGACCTACCGTGGCAAACATCAGTACCACGAAGACAACTGTAAGAATTCCTGGTATCAGGTAAGCTTTACGAGTTAAATCTTTGCCAGTAGAAATAATCGGAAACAGCTGGGTGAAGCTGATGGAGTCTGCTGGCTTTGGGGGGTTTGGAGGAGGTTGGTAAAACGTTGAGGTCGCTGTTGGGTAACTATTTGCTGGAGGAAGCGGTGTCGCCGCTGCTGGGGCGATCGCAGTGGCTTGTTGTTCTTTGAGTTCACACTCAAAAACGAATTCTGGACCATCATGACCCAGAGTAATGCGATCTCCGCTGATCAATTGCTGACAACCCTGCAACCGTTGTCCGTTCAGGTAGGTGCCATTAGCACTATTCAAATCACAGATTATCCAGCTCGGTTGTGCATCTGGGGATGAAGCAAGAGGACGAAGCGCCGCATGACGACGAGATACCATGCGGTACAACATGGCATCTAATACAACTTGGGAACTGGGATCACGTCCAATGACTACCTCTTGACTCGAAAGCAGCGAGTAGCGAGTTTCCGATCCAAAAGACGCTCCCATACCAGACACTTGCCGCAGGATTGCATTCTGTCTTGCGTTTTTGCCTGTCATCGAGTTACAGGGTGTTTCTAAACTATTTATTGTAGGAATTGGCAGTAGGACTTAACCCAAGCCACAAAGCGCGAAATTGCTAGATCCACTATAGCTTCAGTCACTGCATATCAATGAGAAATTAAAAAAATCAAAATAAACATAGTCTTGGTCAGTATGACTGTTGACAGTTAACGGTTAACAGCCTGCACTATATGTAAATTCTCTGCCACCATCAAAAGCCTATTTGCCTGACTTTCCCTTTTTTAGAAGAATTATGCTGTTTTCTAGCGGACAGTAAAACCGCCATCAATGACTAAGTTGTGCCCTGTGATATAGGACGCAGCATCAGAACATAACCAAATAACTGCATTGGCGACTTCTGCTGCTTCCCCGATTCTTTTAAGTGGAACTGCGTTACTCACTTGTTGAAGCCTATCTTCTGAAAAAATGGATAGGATTTCCGTTGCAATCACCCCTGGACTGACAGCATTGATCCGAATTCCCTGTCCTGCATATTCTATCGCTGCCGAGCGCGTTAACCCAATGACTCCTGCTTTAGTGGCTTCGTAGGCAGAGAAATTAGATGTACCGATAACAGCACCTCCTATAGACGCCATGTTGACGATTGCACCAGTTCCAGTTTCGAGCATTGCCGGAATTTGATACTTCAGACACAGCCAGACCGCTTTCAGGTTAACATTTGTCTCAGCATCCCATTCCTCCTCTGAACGTTCAGTAAGCGGAATAAATTTTCCAATGCCAGCATTATTAAAGGCACAATCTAATCGACCAAAGGCTTCTAGCGTTTTGCCCACGAGTGCTTCCACATCCGCAGCTTTTGTCACGTCAGTTTGCACAAATAGAGCTTCACCACCTGCATCTTTGGCGAGACGAACGGTTTCTTCCCCCTCTTGAACACGCCGCGCTGCAACAACAACCGAGGCCCCCGTTTGAGCAAAGGCAACTGCGGTCGCTCGACCAATCCCGGAACTACCACCTGTGACGATCGCAACTTTTCCATTCAGTCCAAAATTCATGCTTCAAATACCTTTCATAAGGTTGCTCCAAGATCAGTTTGGAGAAAGTGTTCATGATTGTCTATTGCTACACAGATAGGTTTGAAGCAATGCCTTCACTGATTGTCTAACAGCATAACTAGTTATTATATGGAAATTTTCTGTTTTCCCATCTGCTTGATTACCTGCCGCTTTGCGCTCAGCACGTCCTACGCCCGAGGCACTCTGCGCTCCAAAGCACCAGCGAAGCGATCACCACTCAAGCTCATTGCAGTACAGTTGAGCGATCGCCGTGTTCAATTCTGTGTTGACCACACCCCTAAACAGCAGCCAGTTCTAGATGCTCAATTTTAGTACCAAGTACCTTGAGAAATTCTGCCAACCAACGAGGATGAGCAGGCCAAGCTGGTGCTGTTACTAAATTACCATCAACGACAACCTCATTTGCTGGAACATCCACATAAGTACCACCAGCACGCCACACATCCGGACCGCAAGCAGGGTAAGCAGTACAGTTTTTGCCTTGCAGAACATCAGCAGCAGCCAACACCTGCAACCCGTGGCAAATAGCAGCAATAGGCTTGTTTGCTTGGGCAAAGTGGCGGGTAATTTCTAGCACCTGCTTATTGAGCCGAATATATTCGGGCGCTCGTCCTCCAGGAATGATCAAGGCATCATAGGTTTCGGCTTGTACCTCGGCAAAAGAGGCATTAAGAGTGAAGTTGTGACCGGGTTTTTCACTGTAAGTTTGGTCACCTTCAAAATCGTGGACAGCAGTCCTAACTTTTTCTCCAGCTTTTTTGTCCGGACAAACTGCATGAACGGTATGCCCTACCATTTGCAAAGCTTGGAAGGGAACCATCACTTCGTAGTCTTCTACATAGTCCCCAACAACCATCAAAATTTTTTTAGCTGCCATTCCTTTGATATCCTCTGTCTTTAATGATTCGTCATTAGTTATTTGTCAATACTGTGATAAGTAGGTAAGCAAAAACAAATTGAAGATAGCTTCGCCTAACTCACCCGAAGCCGCAGGGCACCAACCCCGCTAATTTGATGCTGTACTCAAAGCAAAAACGCAACCTACAGTGGTTTTATATTTAATTCAGCCCACGTACTTAATTGTATATCTACCCAGCTTAAAGCAAATGAAATTCCTGGAGTGCTTTAGGAAAGTTTTGATTTTCATGACTAGGACGGCTGAGTTTAATTAGGGCAAAACGTTGTAGGGGAGTTAATTCTGCCCACTGTTGAGATGAAAGGGTAACACCAAATTCTTTGGCTTTTTCTTGAAGGTTTATTGGTATGTTAGTATCCAACCACGCGGGATGGGGTTCAATTGGCAAATCGGCTGGCGATGTACCAGTACGTTGTAGAATTAAGTTCTGAAGATCTTCCCTGTAAGCTTGAATTTCGGTTTCTGTAGAGCAAGGTAATTCAACCAAAGCTTCCCGCTCAGGTTGAGTCAAATGGCTCCAATCAGATAACTTTAACTTGATGCCACAAGTATCAAGTTTACAGCGTACCTGCATGGGAATACAACGCAGGGAATCAACAAAATCTGCTTCAAATTCAAAGAAATCAGGCATATTTTTTTGTTGAGATTTAAGAATTTTGTTTATTGCTAACGCGAATTATTAAATAACTGATTGATAAGGCAAGGATGGCAATACCTAAGCCTATTATATCAATTCCTGATACTTTTCCTAAATCAAGAATGATAATTTTTCTAGCAACAGCAATGAGGGATGTAACAATAACTAATTCAACTTGCAAAACGTGTTTTTTCAGATAACCAGTGATATTTTCTAAAATTTCTAAAGCAATTAAAATATTCAAAAATAAACCAAAAATTTTATATAATGTTGTATTAAACCTACCGTAAGGTGTGTCAAATAATTCTCTAATAAGAAAAAATCCTAGATCAAAAATTGCCGCCACAATTACTACTACCATAAAAAGAGATAGTAACTTGGATACTACCACTTCTATGTTTTCAATGAAGTGCATGAAGTTTTGGTCTTTGAGGCTTTCTTTAACTCGCTTCAGTAGTTTCCTCATCTTCTGCACCCCCCTATATAGTGAAAAGTCAACAGCAAAAAGAAAAAAGAAAAACCCCATAGATAAATCTATAGGATGGAAAAAGGATGTTTTGTGGATTTGCCCTTTGTGTTTATAGCGGTTTCCGACCTGGTGAGGTAAATTTTCAAGGCTACTAACCTTGCTTAAAAAAATTTGGGTGTACCTCAATTGCTTAGGAAACGCTATAAAGGGCACTTTTTTCTTTTGCATAGCTAAAGCTAAGAGACAATCAAGAAAGAATAGTCAAAAATTATAAATACTATTAACTATTGATTAATTTTTTTATGATCAAACATACTGTGTGTATCTCTAGCAGCTTAACATTCTTAGGGGGACAGTTGATAATGATTCTTTCAATGCATAGTATAATCTTGATTAATTCGTATTTTGCACCTAACCGTGTAAACCACGAATCACTAAACAGCGTCGAAATAAAGATACATTTTATAATAGGGTTTTTATCGTAAATCGGGCACTTTAGGGCTAATACTTAGTACTGAAATAACACTGTTTTTTTCAGTGCAAGATGTGAACGCCCAACTAGCGCCAAAAAGCAGCTAGTGAAATATGCAAGAAACACATTTTCCTTAAATCTTTAAAAGCTTTGCTATATAAAGGTTTAAAAATATGTTTCTTAGAAGTTAATACAGAACGATTGCCGCAACTGAAGACTATACACTCTCCTATTCGAGCCGCCCTGTATTTTAACTGTTAACTCATCTGCAGATTGTATTATTACCAAAGGTAGTAATAAGTAGCCGTCATGAACTACGTACACCAGGACGCATAAAAATTTTCCTCCCCTGCTCCTCTGCTTCCCCTGCTCCCCTACTTTTTCAAGTCAGGTTTGTGGAATGAAAATGAACAATTGTAGGATGGGAAGCCCAATTGCGTAACCCATGGAGATCAAGCAATTGATGCGTTACGGCTGCGCCTAACACATCCTACGTTTAATTATGTCCGCTTACTTAATCTATATGTATCAGTTAACAGATCCACTAGTCAATGACACTTGGTTACGCAACTCAATATCAACAGTAACTGGCACTAGCTGTACCGCGCAAGCTTTTAACTCCGGTTGCAGTGAGTCGGGGCAAGATTCTGGATGAGTCAGGGCGTTGGCTTCGGCATTGTCAGCCCACAGCGCACCCCAATGCATAGGGACAAACACTGTACCAGGTGCGATCGCTCTTGTGACTTTCGCTGGAAATTTAGCTTTTCCCCGACGCGATCGCACTTCCACCAACTGATTTTCTGTAATTCCTAACTGTGCAGCATCACGAGGATGAATCTCAATAAACGGTTCGGGATGCAAAGAGCGAATTTTTTCAATTCGACCAGTGCGTGTTTGGGTGTGCCAGTGTCCATAAAGTCGCCCAGTTGTCAAGACAAAAGGATAATTAGGATCTGGTGGTTCTGCCAATCCCCGCGAGTGATATGCCCCAAAACGAGCGCGTCCATCTGGGGTGTGGAAACGGAGGTTGGTGTAGAGTCGTTTGGAGTTAGGGACACCCTTATCTCCCTCATCTTCCCCACCCCTCTGTTTCGGGTGGGGCCATTGTGTGGGACCTTGCGCCACCAGTTGCTCGTGGCTGATCCCGGTCATATTGCAAGGGCGATCGCTAGTCAGTTGGACAAATTCAGCGTAAACTTCAGATGAGTTGGCAAAGGCGAACTTGTCCACAAAACCTAGTCTACGACCAACTTCTGCGAAAATTTCCCAATCTGCTTTCGCTTCTCCTGGTGCTTGGCGGAATGCTGGACACAGCGTGACCATTCGTTCCGAATTTGTCATCACGCCAGTTTTCTCACTCCATTGGGCAGCAGGTAGCAAAACGTGAGCGTAAGCAGCGGTTTCTGTGGGGTAATAGGCATCTTGGTAGATGGTAAAGGGCGATCGCAACAAAGCCTTCTTAGTCCGCTCCAAATCCGGCATACTCACAGCAGGATTCGTCGCAGCAACCCACAACAACCCTACAGTGCCATTTTCCAACCCAGTAATCATATCCCAAGCCGTCAGACCGGGAGTAGGCGAAATTTGTCCTGGCTTCAGCCCCCAAAAAGCCTCAACTTCTGCGCGGTGCTGGGGGTTTTTCACCACCCGATAACCAGGTAACAAGTGCGCCAAACCTCCGGCTTCCCGTCCTCCCATTGCGTTTGGCTGACCTGTAAGCGAGAAAGGTCCTGCTCCTGGCTTGCCAATCTGTCCCGTCATCAGGTGCAGGTTAATGATAGTTCTGACCTTAGCGGTGCCTTCTGAAGATTGATTTACACCCATTGACCACAGAGACAGCACCCGCCCAGATTGACCCCAGTATTTGGCTGCTGTTTCTAAATCTTCAATGCTGATCCCACATTGATGAGCTACCACTTCTGGAGAATAGTGGCGAATCACCTCAGCGTAGGCGGGAAAGTTGCTGGTGCAGTCGTCAATGAACCCAGCCTCAATGTAGCCCCAGCGCATCAACAAGTGAGCGATACCGTTCAACAAGTCGATATCTGTACCAGGACGAATCGCTAAATGTAAGTCAGCGGCTTCTGCGGTGGGTGTGCGTCGGGGATCAACCACAATCATTTTGACTTTGCGGTTCTTTTTGTGGTATTTCTCCAGCCTGTTGAAAATGATTGGGTGACATTCGGCTGTGTTGGTACCAATTAAAAACGCACAGTCGGTTAACTCCAAGTCTTCATAACAGCATGGGGGACCATCCGAGCCAAAGCTTTGAATGTACCCAGCCACAGCACTGGACATACATAAGCGCGAGTTAGCATCAAAATTATTGGTACCCAAACACCCTTTAAGGAGTTTCTGTGCTGTGTAGTAGTCCTCGGTTTGAAATTGACCGGAACCATACATACATATAGCTTCTGGTCCCTGTGTGAAGCGCACGGTTTGAATGCGCTTGGTAATCAGATCAAAAGCTTCATCCCAACTGACGCGCCGAAACTCCTGATCCAAAGAGTCTCGTACCATTGGGTAATGCAGTCTGTTTTTGTCTAACGACTCTGCGATCGTCGCGCCTTTAACGCAAACCATACCCTGACTTGAAGGGTGCGCTTTATCGCCTCGCACCCGCCAAATCGGATTTCCTTGGCTATCTCGATGAGTCGCTTTGCCATGTTGTGCGGGTGGAGAAACTTCCAGTCCACAGCCAACACCACAGTATGGACAGAGGGTTTTGGTAAATTCTGTCATGGTAATAGCACCATGTATGTTTATAAATTGTTGAAATGTTTAGTTTGTAGAAGAGCAATTTCATCAAATTGCTATGTTTTTAAACCTTTTCTATTCAGTTGACAGCAATGACACAATTGTCGAATGTTGATTGAGAAAACCTTAAATTTTAGTGAGCAAGCTTGACTTCTTTTTAGTAACCGTTGGCAGAAGTATTTCTACTTAATTAAATCTGATTTGAGAAAAATAAAATGTTATTACAGATACAATTTGTTCTTTTTTTTACTTATTAAATAGATTTTTCTGACGCAAATTCTGCTATTTATGAATTTTCTTAAAAAAGCTATTCTTGAGAAAATTAAACCACAGATGGACACAGATAGACACAGATGATTTCTCTGCGTTTCTCTGCTTTTATCTGCGGTTTAAAAGTCTGTTCAAGGGTTATGTAAAGATTTTCTTCAATAAATGCAGGTTAAGGCATCAATTGTTCTGTCTTATTTCTCAGCTAAGATGCCAGTATTTTGAGGTGCAACTTCTGGTGATTCACCTTCATAAGCAGCAGCAAAGGAACCCTTTGGTTCTTTGAGGAAGAAGGCACACATAAAAGCGCAGATCAGAGCAGCTACACCCATTGTGGTAAATAGTGTTGGTGCATCGGTTAAGCTGAAAATTGTCAGATAAACAACGCCTCCAAAGTTACCGTAAGCTCCCACATTCCCGGCAATTTGTCCAGTAGCTTCCTTTTTAATCAAAGGTACAATACCGTAAGTAGCACCACAGCCAGCTTGAGCAAAGTAAGCGGCAACCATAGTAACTACAATTGCCACTGGAAGCGCCCAACTGCCGTTAATATAATGTGCCGTCAAATAGCTCACACCAATGCCAGCACTGATAATTGTCATTGTCCATTTGCGAGAGCCAAATTTATCAGAAATTAAACCACCGCTGGGACGAGAAATTAAATTCAAGAAGGGATAAGTGGCGGCAATCATACCAGCTACCACGTGTTCTAAACCAAAAGTTTTTTCAAAAAACGCAGGCAACATCGAAACGACAGCAAGTTCAGAACCAAAGTTAGTTATGTAAGTGAATTCGAGTAAAGCGACTTGACCAAACTGATAACGTTCAGAGGGAGCGTAAGTTTTCTTGCCAATAAGAAGTTCTTTGTTAACCTGCCAAGCTTTATATGTTTGGTAAGCAAATAATCCTGCCAACAGTACCCAAACCAGATACATTTGACTCTGATTTAAAAAGTGAATGTTCTTTTGTGCTAAACGCCAAGCTAATAAACCCAAGGCAAAAATCAAACCAAAATTCGAGATAATCATTGCCCAGAAGCTTTTGACGCTAGTCACTTCCAAGGCACCATTTTTCTTGGGTCTTTTGTAAGCTTTGCCGGGAGGCGTATCTTGGACGCTATTGAAATAAATCACGCCGTAGATAGCAGAGATGATCCCGGTGAGGGCGATCGCAAACCGCCAGTTGGAAGCGCCACCAGTCATAAAGCTCGCAGCAACTGCAATCAGAGGTAGGGTAAACTCTGCCCCAAAAGCACCAAAGTTACCCCAACCACCATAAATACCTTGGGCAATTCCAATCTCCTTTGGGGGGAACCATTCCGACACGAGCCGAATACCCACCACAAAGCCAGCACCAACAATGCCCATCAGCAGGCGACTGATCACAAGATGGTTAAAATTCTGTGACAACGCCGTTGCAAAACAGGGAACAGCAGCGAACATCAACAGCATTGAGTAGGTAATCCTCGGACCAAAACGATCCAAAAGCATACCAATGATAATCCGTGCTGGAATTGTCAGGGCAAGGTTACAGATGCCCAAAGTTTTAATTTGCTCTGGCGCTAGATGAAGCTGCTTGCCTATAGTTGTAGCGAAGGGCGCAAAGTTAAACCAACAAACAAAGGTGAGAAAGAAGGCTAACCAAGACAGATGCAAGATGCGATAGCGACCGTTAAATGACAATAACCCTTTGAGCATTGAGCTTTCCCAAGTAGAGAACAAAAAAATTGCATAGAGAAACCCACAGGCAATGGTTGCAATTGCCCTAAACGAATGGTGCCAAGCTGTTAATTTCCAGATAGGAACCAGCTAGGATGCTTGTAAGCATTCAGCTTCACCATTCTGAATTTTGAATTTTGAATTGCTTAGACTGTGGCTGGTTCTCGCAAGCGTGCGCCGAACTGTTCAATCAGCAGTTCGCGCAACACTGGTAGTAAGTCCTCGCAGGGAACGCCTTTGGTAACACAACTTCCCAGTTGTGCCTCCTTGCCAACTTTACCGCCCATGTAAATGTCAACCCCATCCACGGCTTTACCATTTTTGCGAGCTTTGGTGCCCATCAAGCCGATATCTGCTACTTGCGGTTGTCCACAGGAGTTCGGGCAACCAGTCCAATGAATTCGCACAGGACGAGTCAGTTCTAACTCCATTTCCAATGCTTTAATCATTGCCAAAGCGCGGTTTTTGGTTTCAATCAGGGCAAAGTTACAAAATTGTGCGCCCGTGCAAGAAACGAGCGATCGCGTCAGTGGTTTGGGGTTAATTAGAAACCTATTCAGTAAAGGTTCGGTTAAAAATACTTCCAAACGCGAATCAGGAATGTTGGGGATCACAAAGTTTTGTTCAACCGTCATCCGGATTTCACCGCTGCCGTAAACTTCCGCCAAACGGGCTATTTCAAACATATCCTCGGCATACAACCGCCCCACAGGAACGTGCAGTCCTACGTAGTTCAATCCTGGTTGCTTTTGTTTGTATACCCCAATGTGGTCGCGTTTTTCCCAGTCAATTTCATCATGCGCTGCTGCGCTGATCAATGACTTACCAAACTGCTTTTCGACTTCAGCGCGGAACTTTTCAAGACCCCATTCGTCAATTAACCACATCAAGCGGGATTTTTGCCGATTTGCGCGTAAGCCGCGATCGCGAAAAACTTCCAAAACAGATCTACACAAAGCGACGACATCCTCTGGAGGAACCCAAGCATTCAGGGGAATAGCCGCGTCACAACGCTTGGCTGAGAAAAAGCCACCCACGAGGACATTGAAGCCAAACCGAGGTTCAGATTCTTCCCCTTGTCCCTCCAAGAAGGCGGGAACGAAAGCCAAATCGTTAATTTCGGCGTGAACGGAATTATCGCGTCCACCAGTAATCGCAATGTTAAACTTCCGTGGCAGGTTGCTAAACTCAGGGTTGCCTTCACCTTGGTTGGTGATCATGTCTTGAATTTGTTGCACCAACTCTCGCGTGTCGAACAATTCATCCGCATCCAACCCAGCAAGTGGATCACCTGTAATATTGCGGACGTTATCCATCCCTGACTGCACGCTGGTTAAGCCAACTGCACGAAATTTATCAAAGATATTTGGTAAATCCTCAATTCGGATACCCCGTAGTTGGATATTCTGTCTGGTTGTAATGTCAGCGCAGGCGTCATCACCGTAACGCTGAATCACTTCAGCGAGTACACGCATTTGCTCGCAACTGAGAATACCATTAGGCATCCGCAGCCGCATCATAAACTTGCCGGGAGTGACTGGGCGAAAAAACACGCCCATCCACTTCAGCCGATGATCCCGGTCAGTTTCATCCATCGCCTCCCAGCCAAGAGAGGCAAATTTTGCTATTTCTGCCTTAACGGCAAGTCCATCTTTTTCTGCCTTGAATTTCTCAAACTTGTTTAAGCTGGGTTTGGTGGTGGTAGTTGCTGCTTCTGTCATGAGTTAAACTCAATTGCAAATTGCTAGTTCCAGAAAACTTTTGGTGGTCGTTGCTCAAAATCAACTTGTCACCCTTTGGGTTCACTAGTCGCCTCAACGGGGGGAACCCCCCTTCGGGTTCGCCAGTCGCCTGCGGAGGGAAACCCTCCCGCAGCGCTGGACTCACCGCACGGCGCTAGTTCACCTCATAACATCCCGCTTTTATAGGTTTATGAGGTTTATAGTAGAAGAAAGTGTATTTTATGGTGTTTACATACTTGCCAAAAACAATTTGTCTCTACACCGTTTGGATGCAGATTATGTAATTGCTCTGATACACATACCTTACTGTTACAAAGCTATTCAATTCGTATATTTCGTTACGAAAAATTATATAAATTGCTGAAAATGTATCGAAATGATGCATTTTTTGCATAATATCTACGAACTCAAGTGCCGAGTAAAATCAATTTGGTATGCCTATTTGGAAATTTGCAGATTGTGGATAACATCAACCAGCTTTTGGTGCAGGCGCAAGCAGCATACGATGCGTCTAACTGGTCATCCCTGATTCAATGCTTGCAACAGTTGACTCTGGCAAAGCATTTAGAACATCCAGAGACAGTGAAAAATCGTGAACATCTGCTGGAATTAGCACTCTCGGTTTTAGAAACAGGGGATTTTCAGCAACGCTGGGAGATTGCTAAAGTAATAGTTAGCCTGGGAAGTATTGCCATCCCCCCATTGATAGATATTTTAAAAGATGACGCAGATGAAGAACTGTGCGCTTATGCAGCAAGGATTTTGGGGGATTTGAAAAACCCAGATGCCATAGCACCTTTGGTGGAATTACTGAAAACCAATGAAAGTCAGGAACTTAAGGAAATAGCAGCCACTGCTTTAGGGCAAATGGGTGGTGTTGCGATCGCCCCCTTAACGGAACTTTTAGCAGAGGAAGAAACACGCTTGTTAGCAACTCAAATGCTTTCCTTCATCCGACAAAAAGAAACTATCACACCTTTGTTGAGCGTCGTGCAAGATCCACAAGTAGCTGTGCGTGTTGTGGCGATTGAAGCACTCAGCAGCTTTCACGATCATCGCGTGCAAACAGTGCTTCTTAATGCTTTGAACGATGTCGCTGCCCCAGTGAGGCGGGAAGCAGTGCTTGGTTTAGGTTTTCGCCCTGAGTTACGCGAAACATTCGATTTGGTGGCGAAATTGCAACCGAGGCTTTATGACATTGACCAAGACGTTTGTTGTGCCGCCGTGGTTGCCCTTTCTAGAATGGGTTGTGACGCAGCGGCACAGGCATTATTTCAGGTTTTGATATCGCCAAATACACCGAGAAAGCTGCAACTAGAAACTATCCGCGCTTTAAGTTGGGTGGGGACACTATCCGGCTTAGAGTATCTACAAACAGCACTTGATCAACTACAAACAGCCGTTGTATGGCAGGAAATTGTTACCGTTTTGGGGCGAGTCAGTGGTTCTTTAACCGACAAAGCTGCAGAAATTTTGCTGGGAATGTTGCAACACAAGCATCCAGGAGTTGAGATTCCTAGCATCAAAAGTGCGATCGCCTTATCTTTAGGGCAGTTAGGGAAAATGCAGGCAAGAAATGCATTAACCGAGATGTTAACAGATAAAGATGCTCAAGTCAGACTACACGCCAGCGCTGCAATCAAGAAACTAGATCCAGCAAACCCAATCAATTAAAAAGGGTGTGGGGTGTGGGGTGTGGGGCTGAGTGTTCGCCCATCAATAAAATTGAGGGGATTAGAAGGGCGATAATCGCTTTTATTTCTTCCATCAATAAATTGTGAGCCTAAGACCAATTGGGCGTAGAGTCGGGTGCACCTGAAACACCCGTCTTCTCTTCACCCCCTACACCCTACACCCTACCCCCTACACCCCTAATTCGGTGAGTAAAAAAATTTCTTGGCAAACATTGAGCGGTAACAAACAGTACTAATTTACGCCGGAAACTAAGTTAACTTAATGAAAGCATAAGTGTAATTCAGGCTACATCAACATGCGATTAGAGCAGTTGCAAGCCTTTCTGGCGATCGCAGAAACTGGCAGCTTTCAGGGGGCAGCAAGAAAATGTGGTGTAACCCAATCGACTATCAGTCGCCAAATTCAGGCAATGGAAGAAGATTTGGGGTTGGAACTGTTCCACAGAACAAGTCAGGCAAAGTTGACATTGGCAGGTGAACGCTTGCTACCCCGCGCCCGTAAAATTTGCCAAGAGTGGCACAGCGCCACGCAGGAAATAGCTGATCTCTTGGCAGGAAAACAGCCAGAACTTTGTGTAGCAGCAATTCACTCGTTATGTGCTTATTATCTGCCACCAGTTTTGCAAAAATTTTGTCATAATTATCCAGATATACAATTGCGCGTGACCTCATTAGGTAGCGATCGCGCCTTAAAAGTCCTCAAAGATGGACTCGTAGATCTGGCAATAGTCATGAATAATCGCTTCTTAACCGCTGGAAAAGAAATGGTGGTAGAAGTACTGTATGATGAACCGATAGAAGTTTTAGTCGCGAACAATCACCCGCTAGCGCAATATGAACGCATCCCTTGGTCGGAGCTCATTCGTTATCCGCAAGTGGTGTTTAAGGATGGTTATGGGATGCAACGCCTGGTACAAGATAAATTTGATCGCTTAGAAGCCACACTACAAGCTGCTTTAGAAGTCAATACCCTGGATGCTTTCCGGGGAGTCGTGCGCCAAGGAGAACTCATAGCCATGCTGCCGTATTCCGCATTAGTTGAAGCACGTATTGACCCCAGCCTTGCAGTTCGTCCCTTAGCGTGCAACAGTCATAGTTCTTTAGCCGACAGTTCTAGTTTGACTCGACAGGTGGTTATGGTCACGACTCAAGACCGACTTCAAATTCCTCCAATTAAGCACTTTTGGCACTTGGTTAAGGACAATGTACCACCACTATTTGACTCTGTTGCACCGTCGGCTTGTTAGCAGTTGTTAGTTATTAGTCATTTGTCATTTCTCATTTGTTACAAATAATAAACTTTTGACAAAAGACAAAAAATAAAAATATGAGCAAAGTATTTAGGGATTTACTCAAAAAGGTAGGTGGTGGGGAGCATACTGCACAGAACTTAACTCGTGCTGAAGCAGCCACAGCCACCAAGATGATGTTGCTAGGAGAAGCGACACCAGCCCAAATCGGGGCTTTTTTAATTGCTCACCGCATCAAACGTCCTACAGCGGATGAGTTAGCAGGAATGCTGGATGCATATGATGAACTAGGACCCTCACTGCAACCACTCGCCTCCGAAAAACCAGTAATAGTTTTAGGCATACCTTATGATGGCAGAACTCGCACTGCACCCATTAGCCCCCTAACGGCTTTGGTTCTAGCAGCAAGTGGACAACCAGTGGTTATGCATGGTGGAGATTGTTTGCCCACAAAATACGGAGTACCGCTGGTAGATATTTGGCAGGGGTTAGGAGTTGATTGGACTAGACTATCACTGGAGAAAATCCAGCAGGTGTTTGAAAAAACTGGAATTTGCCTTGTTTATACTCCTAAGCATTTTCCCCTAACAAATAGTCTTTGGGAGTATCGTGACCAACTAGGCAAGCGTCCGCCCTTGGCAACAATGGAACTGATTTGGTGTCCTTATGCGGGGGATGCTCATATAATCACTGGGTTTGTTCATCCTCCCACGGAAACGTTGTTCCAAACCACCTTGGCGTTGCGAGGAGTCACTCAGTTTACAACTGTGAAGGGGCTGGAGGGTAGCTGCGACTTACCACGCGATCGCACTGCTATCATCGGCTTAGCAACAACTCCCAAGCCAGATGACATAGGGATTATACCGATAGAACGCTTACACCTAACCCCTCGTGATTATGGCTTTACGACAAAGAATGTACCCCTCAGTACCACTGAAGAATTAATTACCGATATGCAAGGGGTATTGGATGGCAAACCCTCCGAACTTATGCAAACAGCCTTGTGGAATGGAGGGTTTTACCTCTGGCGTTGTGGAATTTGTTCAGATATGCGTGAGGGTATAGCCAAGGTAGAGGAATTGTTAACTAGTGGTGTGATTGCTCAGAAACTACAAGAACTTTCTGGGGCAGTCAATTCAGTTTCCACAGTGTTTCAGCCGATCTAAGAGGTTCATCTTCCTCATCGCTTTGCGATCACATGACTTTTTCTTGGTTAATGTCAACATGACAAACCTCACCGAAGCCATCAGAACAAAACACACAAGCTTTCAGTTGTCTTGATTAGCGGAAACGGCTCTTACGCTGCTTTGATCTGGCAACTGCTTTACGCTTGAGTTTTTGCAGAGGTGTTTCAAAGTGACGATGTTTCTTTAAATCTGGAAAAATTCCCGCCTTGGAAACTTGTCGCTTAAATCGACGTAAGGCTGACTCAATTCCTTCATTTTCGCCCACAACTATTTGGGTCATTCTCTCTCCTACTAAATTGACTTAATTGGTACTTGGGTACAAATAATATATTAACCCGTGAGCAAAAAGGGCAGACTCCTTCTGTGCCCTTGCGACCCGAGAGTTAAATCCTTTAGTCTAGGATAAAACAATTGGAGAAGGAGCCAGGCAGGGTATAGCCAGTCTCCTTCTCCACGAGTAATATCGAGGGGCTAGTCTGATAACCCAAAAAACCTGGCTCCTTCTCAAAGTACATAACTTATCTCAAAGCTTAGTAGCGTCCACCACGAGAAGAGTATCCTCCTCCTCCGCCTCCTCTATTGTTTCCGCCCCGTCTATTACCACCCGAACCTCCTTCGGTCTTGGGCTTAGCTTTATTAACTTTGAGGTTACGACCCATCCATTCAGCGCCATCTAGGGCATCAATCGCCGCTGCTTCTTCATCCTCTGTTCCCATTTCTACAAAGGCAAAACCTCTCTTTTGACCAGTTTCCCGGTCTGTGGCTACTTGAACTCTCTTAACAGTTCCATATTCTAAAAAGACCTCTTTGAGGTCTTGTTCTTCTACATCATAAGATAGATTGCCGACAAAAATTGACATAGAACCTCTCCAGAATCAGGGGTGTAGAGATTTAGATTCGGAGAGACGACTATAATACTAGTCACACAGCCGAAAATAATTCTCACTCTTTTAAAGATAACATAGAAAACGTGATTTCACTTGCGCAACTAGGGTCAAATATAGTAAAGTTATTATAAACTGTGTACTATTATCAAATACAATTTGAAGCTAAAAATTCTATGAAATAAGAGTTTGTGAAGCAACTTATTTGCAGATGCTGAAATCCTTACTATGGTTGGTCTACATCGTAATGTGGTAGTGAAAAAACTGCAACCACCAACTCAATGAGTGAAGGCGGTTTCAGAACTAGTTAATATGTATAAGTGATTATTTATTATTCATTAGAAACCATTAACTATTAACAACTAACAATGAATTAAACAACAGGGAAAATTAAACCTTCTTGGGCTAGTAAAGCTTTAGGAAAGATAGATTGGACTTCTAACTGAACTTGATCAAGAAAATCATCATTGTCATCTGGATGATGATGAGAAATGATTAACCATTTCACTTCAGCAGTTTTAGCCAAATCCACAGCAGTATCCCAGTGAAAGTCAGGTTCATGATGATTACGTGCTGCTGGAGGAGCGTAAGTTGCATTAGCAATCAGCAAATCAACGCCTTTTGTGATCTGTGCTATGCGTCCTCGATCCACTTCATTAGAACTTTTCGGCAAATCTGTGACATAGGCAACACTGTACTCTTTCCAAGTGACTCGATAGCCAACTGATTTTTGGTGGTGATTAATGATTGCCGTTGTAATCGTAACATCATCTATCTTCACCACCTTACCAGATGTCAAATTATGGAAGTGCAAGTCAGATTGCATGATCTGCAAAGGGTAAGGGAAGTGCGGCTGGAGCATTTGATCACACAGGCATTGTTTGATCGAGGCTCCATTTAAGGCGGCTGTCCCGTAAACGTGCAGGGAATTTTCGCTGACAAATGCGGGGGCAAAAAAAGGAAATCCTTGGATACGATTCGATTGGGAGTTGCTAAAAAATAAATGAACTTCTAGCGGCGATTGCAGTTGCAGGCAACTTTTTCCAAGTAGGCGTAAACCAGTACCCCCATCAAAAATCAAGTGTTTCCCGGCTACCTGCATTTCTACACAAGCAGTATTGCCACCATATCGGCTGGTGTGGCTGCCTGGTGTGGGAATTAAACCCCGCACACCCCAAAATTGCACCACAAATTCCGACCTTGGGCATAGATGCTGTAGGGGTTGCTCTGAAATTAAGTGGTTATAGGAAGGCGACAGCTCAAAATTTGACATCTTTGCTCGAAACTAAGTCTGACTAAGCAGGTCATCGTAGCGTCGCACTTCCAACAGTCGATTTCTGTCGTCTACAATGACTACTGTGGGAGAGTATGTTTTTAACTCTTCCGAAGTGAACTGCCCGTAAGACATTATAATCAAGCGATCGCCAATAATGCCTAAACGTGCTGCTGCTCCATTCAGTTCAATTGCTCCTGAATCAGCTGCCGCCGGGATCGCATAAGTGATGAAGCGCTCGCTATTGGTAACATTCACTACCTGCACTTGCTCGTAGGGTAAAATACCCGCTTTATCCAATAAAACTTGGTCTATGCTGATACTCCCTACATAGTTGATGTTTGCCGCTGTGAGCGTGCAGTTGTGAATTTTTGCCAAAAGAAGCGTGCGCTGCATTGAGTTTGAGTTTGAGTTATCAGTTGTCAGATACCAGTCTAGACAATAATTAACTGATTACTGTGAGCGTGTTTACTGGTTCAGTGGAACGTGGAAAGGTTTCAGGTCGTTTTTTCGCGACCAGCTTTAATGCACTTTTCTACCAAAGGCAAGACTTGATCAACATCTTGCCACCCACGAATCTCCGTCACCTTTTTCTCTAAATTTTTATATGTGCGGAAAAATTCGGCTATTTCTTCTAGTCGGTGTGGTGCGAGATCTTTCAAAGATTTGACAGAAGCGTAACGCGGGTCTTTGTCAGGAACGCAAAGAATTTTCTCATCGCGATCGCCACCGTCTATCATCTCTAGCATACCGATTGGTCTTGCTGCTATGACACATCCTGGGAAAGTTGGCTCATCGATAATTACCATACCATCCAATGGATCGCCATCATCCGCCAAGGTGTTGGGTACAAAGCCGTAGTCATATGGGTATTGTACTGACGAGTAAAGTACCCGGTCTAGGGCAAAAGCTTCCAGTTCTTTGTCGAATTCGTATTTGTTTTTACTCCCGCCTGGAATTTCAATCAGAACGTTAATCAGACCTGGTTTCGGTTGGGCAGGAATACGCGATAAGTCCACAACAAAACTCCTCAGATAACAGTGAATTATGGTAGCTCCATGCTTAGCTCCCCGTGTAGAAGTTTAGGCTAAGATGGACTACTGCTATGTAAAACTTATACAAACGCCCTACATTATTGCATTTTTTGAACGTTAAATTGACACTTATGCGAATTAGCCCCCCTTTTTAACAGTGAACAGCTACCTACGCAGTTATCAGTTAAATACGAGTGGTCGCGCGTCCCCCACCAAGAGCACCTTTATGCGTTGGTGGCGGTGAGCGCATCCCCCACCATACGCCGTCAGGACTGATAACTGATAACTGTTTTAAGCAACCTTGGGCGGATCAAGTTTTATCCAAACCGTATTCAGAGATTTCCCCCAAGCGAAAGCAAAGTGTCTATTGTTTCGCCAAAGACGCAAAAAAATGAGAAAACAAGAGAAAAAGATAATGACACCAGTCCTGATCGGATTTTTGTCTCTTATTTCCCTTGTTTTCCTTTGTCCTGTTTATTTTTACCGAATTAATTAAGCCTGTGCAACTCTACTTCATGTAAAGTCCTACTTTTAACGCAAAACAAAATTTCACATTGGATTATTCCTGATTATCTCTCTACAAGCTCTTTGGCAGAAAATTCTGTTTTCTGTTTTTGCTTTCTATAGCTTCCTTGCTGAGACTTCATCTTTTCAACTTTTGTTTAATCTGCATTTGTTTTTACATTATATGTAATGGGTAGGTGGTCATTCTGAACACTGCTTGAAGAGTAGTGTCCAATGACAAACAATGGTAGCGTCAAAGTTAAAAGACCGATTGCAGTTCCCACAATCTCTGCCAATCTATGGGGATATGTATCAGCAGAGTCGGCAGATTGGGTATTTGAATGCATAGAAAATCGAATTTCGTTCCCTGAATTTTAATTTGGCTCTTTTTAAAAGAGTCTTGCTACTATTTTAGCTATTTTTTGACCTGATACTGTTTATTAATAAATAATATCAATCGTTTTTTCAGTGAATTATACTATTTTTTTTATACATGAAACACTTGATACAAAGTTGCTATAAAACATTTTATTTTTCAGTTTGTCATTAATTTTGCAAGCTACTTTACTTTCCAAAGTCATGATGTTTTTACGCACATAGAAATAAAATAGTATTAAATTTTACAATTTAAATATTTTAGATTATATTTGTAGTCGAACTAAATGTAGGTCATATTTGCGCATTTTAATATGCTCAAAGTCTCGTATCAAATCAGCTTTTCTATCATCAGTTGTTGTTTTATACCTTAAATACTTACCCAACGCTCGCTGTGTAAGCATACGCAAAATGAACCATTTACAAGTAATTGTACTTACAATTGTTTGAGACTTTGGGAGAACGAAGCTATTAATCAGTTTTTTGACCGCATATCCACATAGAATAACTACAAATAGATGAGCGAGCAGGTAAAGTATTTGTCAGTGATTACACTCAAAAAAAGTTTTTAACTGTGGCTGAATAAATTTGATAGTTCGTCACACAAACATTGATAGCTCAACACTAAAATGTACCAGGTAGTGAGAAAAGTTGATAATTTCCCCTGCACCTCACGCCCTACGTCTAGAAAATCACTCCAGCCTTATAGGGGAGAGGAATGGAAGCGAAGTCAAATGAAATTCATCAAAGTCACGTCATGATTAATAACTCATGAAAAAAACCGCCACTTAATTAGGGCGGTCTGGTTAAGCAATCGGAGGGTATTTACAGCTTACTCTGCCAATGCATGGAATTGTTGTAACAGAGTTTGCAGTTATTACTAGCATCAAGCGCTAAGTTCAACTATCGTCTGGCATATGCACTCATGCGTTCTTTAATAAATCTTATGTAAAGGTGTTTGAACGTAGACTTGATCACACGGGGCATTCCAAAATCGATGGGTAGAAACTTGTCTGGTAGCCGCCAATCATCTATTTTTAGTAAGTCGGGATGCAGATGAGGAAAGTGAATGCTGTCCAGTTCACCAACCAGCCCCAACCGCATTGATGCAGCGACAGTGGGTACTTGTTCTGGTGGAACATTGAGGATTTCCACCATTGCCCGATCCAAGGCAAAGACATCTGGTGATGCTGCCAAAACGCCGAGTGGACGAGGTTCACCGCCACTGGGACCATTGCCTTCATGACCAATGATCCCGTCTATTATGGTTAAGTCGGGATCAATTGCCCTAGCGGTTTCCACTAACATTTCACCAAATCGATTCGCGTCTTTTCCTGCTTCCATATGCCACCAAGCTTTCATCTTGCCTGGAACGCAACCAAACAGGTTTTTGACTCCCAAGGTTAACACCAGTTGGGTATGGGATTTCACCTTCGGTAGGTTAATCACTACATCCGCTTCCATCGCCTCTTTGCACAGCAGCAGATGGTTAAAGCCTTCGTTGACTGTTTGGTAACGCTGACCGTGAAATTCGATAATGGGGAGATTGAGTTCTTCTAAAATAGGCAGATAACCATTTGCCACTGCAACTCCCTTGGCGCTACCAAAAGCGGGACTATCGCCCAAAAATGGCTTGCCACCTGCTTCCATGACTATCTGGGCGATCGCGTAAACAAGTTCTGGACGAGTTGTACACTCTTTGCCAGGACGTGCGCCTGTCAGCAGATTTGGTTTGAGTAGGACGCGGTTTCCTGGTTTCACAAACGCCGCCATTCCTCCCAAAGGTTCCAGCAGCGTTTCTAAAGATTCTTGAAGTGCTTCCCGTTCGTAGGAAGTAGCGCGAATAAGACTAACCGACGGTATTTGGGTTGGCATGATTAAGTAAAGAACGAAGAAGAAAAATAAAGAAGGAAGAATTCTTTCTTATATCTTCCTTCTTTGTTCTTTAATCCGATATGCCGTCGTCTATACTTAGAGGCAAAATCGTACTCATTTGTTCCAGGTTTAACACTTGAGCTAATTGGGCTTCACTCATCAGTCCGCGTTCCAAGACAATCTGCCGTAAAGACTTGCCTGTTTCCAAAGATTCTTTGGCGACAGCTGCCGCATTCAAATAACCAATGTGCGGATTTAATGCTGTGACTAAAGCTAAACTGCCTTCAGCGTATGCCAAACAACGTTCTTGGTTAGCAGTAATTTCCTTAATACAGCGTTCGGTAAGTGCGGCGATGGTATTGCCCAGAATTTCGATACTGTGAATCAGGTTATAGGCAATCAGGGGCATCATCACATTCAGTTCTAGTTGTCCTGCTTGTGCCGCAAGGGCGATCGCACTATCGTAACCCATTACCTGAAAACACACCATTGATGTCATCTCTGCCATCACTGGGTTGTACTTCCCTGGCATAATCGAGGAACCTGGTTGAACCGGTGGTAGTTGAATTTCTTTTAAGCCAGTTTTTGGTCCTGAATCCATCAGACGCAAATCATGAGATATTTTGACTAGGTCTTGAGCTAGGTTGCGTAAAGCACCGGAAACATTAACAAACGGTGCCATACTCTGCATTGCTGCCATAAGATGGGGTGCAGGTTCTAGAGGCAAATTAATTAACTCTGATATAGTTTTTACCACACGCACCCGATACTGGGGATGAGTATTTAACCCCGTACCGGCTGCACTCCCTCCCAAACCCAGCACCATCAAATCAGAAGAGGCTGTGTAGATGCGGTTTTGGTGTTCTGTCAGGATGTACGCCCAAGCGCGAAAATTCTCACCCAAGCGCACGGGGACAGCATCTTGCATATGGGTTCTGCCGGATCTAACGACATCTTTGAATTCTTCGGCTTTTTCTTCTAGTGCTGCTATTGCCTTCTCTAAAGCTGGGTGTAGCGTTTTTGATAAAGCCAATAAGCCACCAATACGAATTGCTGTCGGAATCACATCATTGGTAGACTGCCCATAGTTTACGTGGTCGTTGGGACTCACGCGCTGGTAATTGCCTTTTTCTTCGCCGAGAATTTCTAAAGCGCGATTTGCCAGGACTTCGTTAACATTCATGTGATGGGAAGTCCCAGCACCAGCTTGATAGACATCTACCACAAATTGGTCGCGAAACTTGCCAGCAAGCACTTCATCCGCAGCTTGGACAATTGCCTCACTTATATCTTGGGGGATACAGCCCAGTTCACCATTGACAATTGCTGTAGCTTTTTTAATAATTACGCAAGCATCTACGTAAGTAGCTAAAGGCTTGATGCCGCTGATAGGAAAATTTTCGGTTGCCCGCAGCGTTTGAATACCATAGTAAGCGCTACTCAGTAGTTGGCGATCGCCCATCGAATCGCGTTCTATTCTTACGCCAGAATCTGTTTGTTGTGTCATGCTATTTGTTGAAATTAGTAGAGACGCGCCATGGCGCGTCTGTACATCTTCTCATTAGTCATTAGTCAAGAGGTGTGGTCGTAAGTAGTTGGTTAAAGAAGACTTCCTTGTCCGCCCTTGTCCCCTTATCCCCCTGTTCCTAACCTCTTACACCTATAGTTAGCAACTAGACGCATTATCAGCATTGGGTTTTCTAATTTTGAATTTTGAATATCGCGAATTTTGAATTGCTTATGACCTTACCTAACTGGATTACTTTCTCTCGCCTTTTGGGTATACCATTTCTGCTATATGGTTTACACAACCCAACACCCGAAGCTAGATGGATTTGTTTGGCGATTTTTCTCGTCGCCTCGCTGACTGATTGGTTAGATGGCTATTTAGCACGGAAACTTAACCAAATCACCGACTTGGGTAAGTTTCTTGACCCTTTAGTTGATAAATTACTGGTGCTTGCGCCGTTACTGGTTTTAATAGAACTAGGGCAAATTCCTGCTTGGGCAGTGTTTCTGATTTTGGCGCGGGAGTTAGCGATCGCAGGTTGGCGCGTCAGTCAACCTAAGATTACGGGAGCAAATATTTGGGGTAAGCTCAAAACTGTGAGTCAAATTGTGGCGATCGCACTTTTGATTGCACCATTACCTCAAGCGTGGCAATTACCTTCTGTGATTGCCTTCTGGATTTCTGTGATCCTCACTTTAATTTCTGGGGCAATTTATCTTTTGCCCGAAAAAGATAACATGACTACCCCAAAAGAAGAAAAAATTTAACATTGGGTAAGGGACACCAAAGAAAGAATGAACCACTTATGGAACACTCATGGGACACAAATAAATAATTACTTCATCCAAACGAGAAGTGCTATATTGCTGTTCTAGCCCAGAAAATCATATGTGGGCAATCCAGCAATATCGGTCTGGAGAGCAAACAAGTCACCAGAATAGAAACTTTTTTGGATCTCCTGTTCGCTGAGTCCGACTGAGGCAGTGGTGATGTAAAGTGTCTGCAAATTTTCACCACCAAAGGTGCAACTGGTGGGGCGCTGCACGGGTAATTGTATCCGCAATATCTCCTCACCTTTGGGGTGAAAGCGAATCACACACCAACCATCCCACATGGCAGACCAGATATATCCTTCACTATCTATAGTCAGCCCATCGGGATAAAAAGACTCACCAGTTAAATCTACAAAAATCCGGCGATCGCTAATATTGCCTGTGGCTGCATCAAACTCGTAAGCATAGATTTTTTGCTGGGCAGAATCCGTCAGGTAAAATGTCTTTTCGTCAGGACTCCAGCCCAAACCATTGGAAATAGTCAGTCCCGTTTCCATAATATGCAATGAACCATCAGGGTCATAGCGATAAAGGCTACCCTGAGTTTTATCAGGACACATCGAACCAAACCAGAAACGACCTTGAGGATCACATTTGCCATCGTTAAAGCGATTCTCCGGCATACCTGCTTCCACCTCGATGATCGGCGTTACCTCACCTGTTTGTGTATTGAGAAATGCCAGGCGATCGCGCTGTCCCATAATCAAGCGATTTGCACCTGCTACGGCAAGACAACCGACCACGTCTTCTACATCAAAAAACAAGTTTTGTCCAGTGGCAGGATTGAATTGATTTACCCTATGGTTATAGATATCCACCCAGTAAAGTAGCTTATTGGTTGAATCCCAAGTTGGACCTTCACCCAGACGGGCACGCGCGGCTAAAACGTTATCAAGGTGGTAGTTAGGTGAACTCATATCAGCAAAATCGTTCCAAGTGCGAGATGAACTACCAGCCCTTACTTCGCCCGTGGGCTGGTTTCTACATCCAACCCAGTAGGGGTTGATTTCTGACGCTTCGCGCGTCCCAGTTGCTTCATACTTCCAGCTTTTTTGCTGGTGCGTGAAGTAGAGCTAAGGACATCATCGTCTTCGAGGCTTGTTCCAAACCCCGGTAGAGTTCCTTTTGACCAATAAAGCATAACTTCGGCAGCCGCAATATCCCTATCCTGAACATACCCGCAAACGCCGCACTCATGAACGCGTACATCCAGAGTCTTTTTGTTCTGGTGTCCGCATCTAGGACAGGTTTGACTGGGCTTTACTTTCTTGATTGGGACTTCTACAAACACACCACCAATCTGTTCTACTTTGTATTTGATGGTGCTACGAAGCATTCCAAACCCAACATCAAGAATTGACTTGTTCAATCCGCATGATTGTTTTTTACGCTTGCCTTTCTTCGCCTTACTGGTCATATTTTTCACTTCTAGTTTTTCAGTTGCAACGAAGCTATTACCGCCTACTATTTCTGCTGCAACTTGATGTACCCAATTCTGTCTCTGGTTAGCAACCTTACGAACAAGTTTACTAACTTTATTCTTAGCTCTTTTCCATCTTCTAGAAGCTTTTATCTTTTTTGTTTTATTTGGCGCTTGTTTCCGTCTCTTTTCCTTGGACGCTTTTTTGATTTGATGCTCGGCGTTCCGCAAAAACTTAGGAGCATCTATCTGTTGATGATTTTCTCCATCAGTAATAGACAGTGCTGATTTACAACCTAAGTCAATACCAATTGCGCAAACTGGTAAAACTTTACTGTTAAGTACTTGCTCTAATACGTCAACAGTGATAGATGCATACCATTTCCCGTTACGGTGAACAATGGTACAAGTTGTAGGCTGTCCCCAGTACTTAGCCTTTCCCCGCATCTGAATACGCCCAATCTTGGACAAATTGAGGTATCCATTCTCGCCGTTGGACTCGACAGAGTAACCAGTTTTAGCTGGATAAGTCCATCCAGAGTAATGGCGAATAGACTTAAACTTTGGGCGCTTACCTAACCCTTTAAACCAACGCTCAAATGCAAAATCAACACGTTTTAATGTCGCTTGCAAGGCTTGAGAGTTTATTTCTTTGTACTCTGTCCAAACTTTTTTAAACGCAGGTAAACTATTCTGTTGCTCGATGTAGCTAACAGAATGCTTGAACTTTTGATATTGGGTAAATCTATTGTATACAGCAGCATTGTAAAGGTCTTTGTGTAACTTTCGGTGATACCGCAAAGACTGTTCTCTCTGCTTATTTGGGTATAACCGAAAAGTCATTCGTCTTGTCGCCACTGCTTGCTTCTCACCTCGTTTGTTTTAATCTATCTGTATGTACAATAAGACTAACATACCTTCCAGAAATATGGCTAGAATTGCTAGAACAAATAAAATCATTGTGCGGTTGACAGACAAAGAAAAAGAAAGGCTAGAGAATTACGCGGCTACTTTAGGTGTGTCCATGTCTGAAGTCATTCAAGACTACATAAAGTCCCTTCCCGACACCAAGATTGGTAATTCCTCGACCATCCTCCGCCCTGTCAAACAATAAAGTTTAATTCGGTTGAGGATGTTCTCGTCATTACCCGCTCTTATACCTACCACTAGAGTCCGCCCTTGGGTGGGGACTTTCGCGAACCGTTAAAATTTGCGACCGTTTGCCCACTCATAATTTACACCAGCGCCGCAACGGGCGATCGCCTACTTCCATTTGCACAAATTCAAATCCGCAATTTGTCAAGATTATATAATTGCCTTTTCTGAGATCAAGCCTAGAGTTGCAACAGTGAGGAGGCTCAGCCTCCAAAGCCTCGTTACCAGGTTCAACCTGGTAACGAGATATTAGAGCCTCTGGCTCTTGTTGGGTGCAAAATCTGAGTTTTGGCTTTTTACTTTTAACCAAAGAAGTCGTGCTAGTACGGAGGCAGTTAACTGTCAAGCGTCAACAATTAGCTGTTAGCTTGCAAAATCTCCTCATCCACAGAAAAATCAATTTCGGCTTTATCGCGTCCAGAAGCAAGATAATCATTTTCTAACGAGTCTCTTAAACCAGAAATCAGGTCATACTCGGGTTGCCAATTTAATTCTGTTTTCGCTTTATCCACTGAAGCAAAGAAGTGTTGCGCCCGCAGGGGAAAAGCTTTACGCTTGCCGAAATCAAATTTTTTCGGGTCGTAATGCACAATTTTTATTTCATCAGCAGATTTGCCAGCAGCCACAGCACAGGCGCGGGCTAAACCATCAAAAGTGACGAAGCGATCGCCGGACACGTTGTAAATTTGTCTAACCGCCGTAGGATTGCCCAAGACTTGCGACATTGCGCTTGCTAAGTCTTTTACATGACCAAGTTGCGTGATGTGTAAGCCATGACCTGGAATCGGAACGGGACGGTTACGCACAATTCTGTCAAAAAACCAAGCTTCCAAATCATTATAGTTCAAGGGACCGTAAATGTAGGTGGGACGAATTGAGGTAAAGGGCAATTTCTGTTGACTCAGGTAAGCTTCGGTTTCATGCTTACCTAGGTGGCGACTTTTTGGATCGATAGCATCGCCTTCCACATGAGGCATTTGGTCTGATTTGAGATACACTCCCGCAGAACTCATGTAGACAAAATGTTGTACACGATCTTGAAAAATTTCTGCCAATGGTTGAGTATCAGTAAGTTCCCGTCCATTGTTATCAAAAATGGCATCAAAATTTACGGATGATAATTTTTCTTTTAACTGGGCAGCATCAGTGCGATCGCCGATAATTTGCCCTACCCCTTCAACGGGTGTAGGATGATTGCCACGATTAAACAGTACCACTTCATGTCCTTGTTCTACCAGCAGTTTAGTTAGGTAGACACCAATAAAGCGCGTCCCACCCACAATTAGAATTCGCATAAATTCCCAATCTTAAAGTTGCCTTATCAAGGGGCTAGGGACTGGTGAGGTGGTGACTAGCAACTGGAATCAATACCCAGTAATTAGTACCCAAGACCTAGTATTCAGTCCCCACTTTGAGGTTATCAGGTTGCGGCATTTCCTTGGAACCTCTTTAAAAAGGATTACGTCTTTTGCTGAAGTGGGGCGTTGCCCATTCATTCCGTGGGAAACTTTCAGTCAACTAACCTCTAACTCCCGCCTTGCGTGTTCTCTACCAACTATAGTTAGCTGTGCCTTTGAAATGTGCCCTTGTTCATGAATGGTTGACACCTCAAGCCACTGGTGGTTCAGAACTCGTTGTGCGAGAAATTCTCAACCACATCGATGCTGATTTGTTCGCCCTCATCGACTTTGAATCAAGTAACCCAGAAAGTTACTTATATCAGCAGAAGATTGGCACAACGTTTCTTCAGCACTTTCCTTTTGCTCGTAATGGTGTACAAAAATACTTACCTTTGTTGCCACTAGCAATCGAACAACTAGATTTACGGGCGTACGACGTCATCTTGTCTTCATCTCACGCTGTTGCTAAAGGAATCCTGACGACTTCTGAACAGTTACATATTTGCTACTGTCACAGCCCGATGCGCTACGCCTGGGACATGACTTTTGATTATCTGAGGCAAAGCAAACTGGGAAGCGGTTTAGCTGGTTGGATGACGCGGTATTTACTGCATCGTCTGCGTCAGTGGGATGTCTTGACAGCAAATCGAGTTGATTACTTTATTGCTAACTCAAAGCATACTGCTCGTCGTATTTGGCGCTGCTATCGAAGAGAAGCAACAGTCATTTACCCGCCAGTTGATATCGAGAGTTTTCCATTTGTACCTCAAAAACAAGACTATTATGTAACCGTTTCCCGGTTGGTCAGTTATAAACAAGTATGTTTAATAGTCAGGGCTTTTAATAAATTGCAACTACCTTTAGTAGTAATTGGGACAGGACCAGAGATGAAAAAAATCCGGAGGATAGCAAAATCCAATATACAAATACTCGGGTGGCAAGCCAGTGATATGGTAAAAAAATATATGGCTCATGCCAAAGGTTTTGTATATGCAGCTTGCGAAGATTTTGGCATTGCCTTGGTGGAAGCGCAAGCTTGCGGCACTCCGGTAATCGCCTACGGTGCAGGTGGTGCTTTAGAAACTGTGCGAGATGTACGCGAACATGGCGATCAGGGGACTGGTATATTCTTCAAGGAGCAAACAGAGGAGGCATTGGTAGACACAATAAAACAGTTTGAAATTTATCAAGGAAAATTGAATCCTGAATGTGCGCGACTGCACGCCGCTCAATTTTCCCCGCAAATCTTTGCACAGCGTTACCTAGACTTTTTAAATAACTGTACACAAACAAGACCATCACTCAGGTGATGGTCTTGTTTAGCAAGCTTTTGGAAATTTGACCCCAGAAGCACCTCCTTTTGGCTTTAAGATTGGGACTATGTGTGGTGTGGATTGTAAGGAGTATGATGACTGCCCAGAGCTCACTCCTCTCCGGGAAGCGATCGCGTAGTACGCCCGGTACTGGGCGCTGTTTTAAAAGCAGCGTCCGCCTGTCCGAAGGACGGGCACAACCAATTGAAGCAAAGTTGCCGTTGCTCCGGCGATTGCCCTTTAGGGCATTGCGTTCCGTGCAATCGCATAGAGCGTCTTTACGCCCAAGTCGAACAAACGTGACTGCCCTATTACCGCTCCCCAGGGCAGGTGTTTCGGAGACAAATGCCTCGGCAACATACAGACGCTCGCGTACTTTCTTCAAACGCGGTCAACAGAAAAAGACGCCTAAAGTTCAAACTAAAGGTCTGTCTTTTCAGATTTTAAACGGAGAGTTTGCTAAGCGACTGTTCGACATTCTGTTTTCCCTGTTGGTGCTAATTTTGTTTTCTCCTGTCTACTTAATTTTGGCCTTGCTGATTGCTTTAAGCTCAGAAGGTCCAATTTTTTATATACAAGAACGGGTTGGTAAAAATTACAAACCCTTTAATTGTATTAAATTCCGGACAATGGTCACTAATGCCGACGAAGTCCTTGTGCAAATGATGCAAACTTCTCCTCATTTGCAGGAAGAATTTGAGGCAAATTTTAAACTCAAGCACGACCCGCGAATTACGAAAATTGGTCGTTTTTTGCGAATCACTAGTTTGGATGAATTTCCTCAATTCTGGAATGTTTTAAAAGGAGACATGAGTGTTGTCGGTCCACGACCTTTAGTAGCAGAAGAACTACCCAAGTATGGTTGTCACATAGATCAGATTTTAACTATCCGACCAGGAATTACTGGATTGTGGCAAGTTTCTGGACGCAATGATATCCCCTATCCTAGACGGGTTCAAATAGATCTGTATTATGCCAAGTTCAGAAATTTTGCGTTGGATTGGTGGATAGTTTTTAAAACAATTGGTGTTGTCGTTATGCCTAAAAACAATGGGGCATACTAAGCAATTCAAAGTTCCAAACGGGACTTACCAATAGTAACTAACATCCTGTCGGTGCTTTTACAAATTAAATTCGTAATACTTAACCTGTGATTTCTAATTCGTAATTCGTAATTGAAGTCGTCATTATGAATTACGAATTTTTAATCATAAATTGTTGCTTGGCAGCAATTTAACTACTAATACCAATTCTCTGTGAGGTTGCGCCAAATAAATTTTGTAGAGACTGTACTGTCTCTACGATCAGGAATAAGTAGGTCGGCGTAAATAATTAAAGGCTTCGCCGTGAGATCAGCCGAACGGTATGTAGTAAGCACTGTCTTGCCTGCGCGCCCGCAACAGCGGCTGTACCGTGCAACCTCCGTAGGAGGCACGCGCTTAGCCCTTACTAAGAGCTAGTTTCCAAGCTTGACTTTTCTTTACATAGTTTGATTTTTTCTCGCCTACTTACTTAAAGCGCATCTTCATAAAGAAATGGTATAGCTTACATTTTCTCTAATTTTAAGATAATTTTACATTATCTGAAAGTTATATAAAATTTTGATGAAGATAAAAAAAATTTACAGAAATAACATGAAACAATCTGCATAGGGTAAGAGGGGCTTGTTGTAAACTTACAAATCGGCAGATTTACTTATAATAATCAGCTAGCCTGCAAGTGAGACTCGTAGGTTTCCCGTTGGGAAATTGAGCAATTACCTGTTAGGTTGTACCAGGTCGCCTGTGTTGATCTATTCAGTAACGACAAGGAATAATAAAGCATGACGCAAAAGAAGCGAGCGTTAATTACTGGTATTACCGGTCAAGATGGTTCATATCTCAGTGAGTTTTTACTAGAGCAAGGATATGAAGTTCATGGTATAATACGCCGGACATCCACTTTCAACACTGATCGCATAGATCATATTTACGAAGACCCTCACAAAGAGGGAGTCCGCTTATTTCTACACTATGGTGACTTGACGGATGGTACCACGCTGCGCCGCATTCTAGAGGAAGTTCAGCCAGTAGAAATTTACAACCTAGGCGCTCAATCCCATGTACGGGTAAGCTTTGATTCTCCAGAATACACCGTAGATTCAGTAGGAATGGGAACGCTGCGTTTGTTAGAAGCGATTCGTGACTATCGGCATCGCACAGGTATTCAGGTGCGGTTCTACCAAGCCGGTTCTTCAGAAATGTATGGCTTGGTACAAGAAGTTCCCCAGAAAGAAATAACTCCGTTTTACCCCCGTAGTCCTTATGCTTGTGCTAAGGTTTACGCTCATTGGCAAACAGTAAATTACCGTGAATCTTACGGTATGTTCGCGTGTAATGGCATACTTTTTAACCATGAATCGCCTCGGCGGGGTGAAACATTTGTTACGCGTAAGATTACAATGGCAGTTGCCAGAATCCTTGCCGGCAGACAGAAAAAACTTTACATGGGTAATCTGGATTCCCAGCGAGACTGGGGGTATGCGAAAGATTACGTTAAGGCAATGTGGTTAATGCTACAGGAGGAACAGCCGGATGATTATGTCATTGCTACTGGTGAAACCCATTCCGTGCGCGAGTTTCTCGAACTGGCGTTTGGTTATGTGAACCTCAATTGGGAAGAGCATGTGGAGTTTGACGATCGCTATCTTCGTCCGGCTGAAGTAGATTTACTGATTGGTGATTCTAGTAAGGCGCAACAAAAGTTGGGTTGGAAACCATCGGTCACATTTGAGCAGCTCGTAGCCATTATGGTAGAAGCTGACCTGCAAGCGTTGGGACTGAGTTCGCCAAATGGTAAGGTCGCAAAAGTTTTGCAGGATAATGCCATGATTCGGCAAGAACTGGGTGCACTCCACTTGTGATTTACACCAACGAGGAAGAAAATATGAACGCCTTAGAACTGAAGAACAAAAGAATTCTCGTAACTGGTGGAGCTGGTTTTTTGGGGCGTCAGGTGATAGACCAGCTATCTAAGGCTGGAGCTGATCGCGATAAAATTACGGTGACGCGATCGCGCGACTGCGACCTACGTGTCCTAGAAAATTGCCAACGAGCAGTAGATCAGCAAGACATTGTTATCCACTTAGCAGCTCACGTCGGCGGTATCGGTCTGAACCGTGAAAAACCGGCTGAATTGTTCTACGACAACTTAATGATGGGAACCCAGTTGATTCATGCATCCTATCAAGCGGTCGTAGAAAAATTCGTATGCGTTGGCACCATCTGCGCCTATCCCAAATTTACCCCAGTTCCATTCAAAGAAGATGACCTGTGGGAGGGCTACCCAGAAGAAACCAACGCCCCTTACGGAATCGCAAAAAAAGCCCTTCTCGTCCAACTACAGGCTTACCGCCAGCAATACGGCTTTAATGGCATTTACTTGCTACCCGTGAATCTGTACGGACCAGAAGATAACTTTGACACCAGAAGTTCTCACGTTATCCCAGCGCTGATTCGCAAAGTTCACGAAGCGCAAATAAAGGGAGAAAAGAAACTCCCAGTTTGGGGCGATGGTAGTCCTACCCGCGAGTTTCTGTATTCAGAAGACGCAGCGCGGGGTATTGTCATGGGGACTCAGTCTTACAATGACTCTGAACCCGTCAACTTGGGAACTGGTTACGAAATCTCCATCCGCGACTTGATCAATCTTATCTGTGAGTTGATGGAGTTTGATGGCGAAATTGTTTGGGAAACAGATAAACCCAACGGTCAGCCGCGCCGTTGTTTAGATACCGAACGGGCGAAGAAAGCTTTTGGTTTCACCGCTCAAGTAGACTTCAAGCAAGGGTTGAAGAATACGATTGAGTGGTGGCGTCAGCACGGCGCATAGTTGACCTGAAAGGCTCAGATTCCCGACTTCTTCAAGAAGTCGGGAATCTTGTTGTTGAAGCGTCTCTACACGCATAAAATTGTCACGAATACCCCTTAACTGAACGGTATTGATTCAAAAGTTTAATCTTAGGAAAATTTCAGATTTGTGCTGTCTAGCCCATTCAATGTCCCAATCCACAAATCTAAGGCTGCGGTAAAGTTTTGATGCTACCTCGTTAGCTGTCTGATGGCTCGTCGCGATTAACTCAACTTCTGGGTGCAGCTTGAGACGCCTTATCACCTCCAACATAGCCGCTCGTCCGTAGCCCTGTCGTTGATATTTGTGGTCAATCATGAGGCGAAGAATGAAACCAACTCCAGCCGTGATTTCGTACATTGTGAAGCCTATCATTGGTGACTGAGGCTGTTCCCAACCCGCAACTTTGGCATCATAAATACCTAGAGGAAACAGATTTGGGTTCACGTAAGCTTCAGCTAATGATTTCACGTTTGATGCCACAAGCCCTTTTTGAGATTCGTCCACTTCCAAGCTGATGCATTCTCGGAAATTATCGAGCGTGACGTTTCGTAAATGAACCTTAGCCAAGCATCCTCCTTTTCTTGGATACCTAATTTACAATGAGAACGCACAATGCCATCTAAGAAATAAGCTTTTTTAATAAACCTGTGGAGAAAGTTGATAATCAACTAGAGAAAAAAGAATTACGCAAATCGCTGCTCAAAATACGTCAATTAATGCCCGTGGCAGAGTGGAAACAAAAGAGTCATCTTATCTGCCAAAATCTTTTAACCTCCCCCCAATTTAACCAAGCAAAAACAATACTTGCTTATTTTAGCTTTCGCCAAGAACCAGACTTAAGCCTATTATTTACAGATACCTCTCACCGATGGGGTTTTCCTCGCTGCGTTGGTCAATCGCTTTTTTGGCATATTTGGACACATAAAGACTCTGTAATAACTGGGAGTTATGGAATTGCGGAACCCCAGCCTGATGCGCCAATTGTAGCTCCTGATGAAGTTGATTTAATTCTCATTCCCTGTGTTGCTTGCGACTATCAAGGATATCGCTTGGGGTATGGCGGGGGATATTATGACCGTATGTTGAGTTCTCCTGAATGGGCAAACAAGCCTACCATTGGCATTGTCTTTGAATTTGCCTATTTGCCAGAATTACCTGTTGAACCGTGGGATAAACCGTTACGGGGCGTGTGTACGGAATTTGGGTTGAACCCACTACAAATTATTAAATTTTAAGCAGATGACTAATTTGAAAATCCAAAATCGGGTTTGGACATATGGGCTATTAGGGGCTATAGCAATACTGACGCTATTTCCCTTGTTTTGGCTTATCAGTACAGCGTTGAAATCCTCAACAGAAAATATTTTTCAATTTCCCCCGCAGTTGTTGCCAAGCCAACCAACCATCGAGAATTTTGTCAATGTTTGGCAAACCAACCCCTTTGGACAATACCTGTTTAACAGTACCTTGGTGGCAGTGCTAACTGTGTGCCTGAATCTGATTTTTTGCGCTTTGGCTGCTTACCCATTAGCAAGGCTTTCATTTCCTGGAAGAGACTGGATTTTTATTGCGATTGTTTCCACGATTATGATTCCCTTCCAAATCGTGATGATTCCGCTGTACATTTTGACAGTTCAGTTGGGTTTGAGAAATACATATTTGGGAATGATTTTTCCTAGCTTGGCTTCTGCTTTTGGGATTTTTCTGTTACGACAAGCTTTTATGAGTGTCCCCAAAGAGATGGAAGAAGCCGCACGTATGGATGGTTGTTCGGAGTTAGGCATATGGTGGTTCGTCATGCTTCCAGCAATTGGTCCTGCACTTGTCACTTTGGCAATTTTCGTATTTATCGGTTCTTGGAGTGACTTTCTTTGGCCCTTAATTGTCATTCAAGACGAAAATTTATACACCCTTCCTTTAGGAGTCGCGAAGCTAGCGGGTACATTTTCCTTGAACTGGCGGTTAGTAGCTGCAGGCTCAGTCATTTCTATCGCTCCAGTATTATTATTATTCCTGTTTGTACAACGCTACATTGTCCCCACAGAAACTGGTAGCGGTGTTAAAGGTTAAGGCTTTGGTGAAATTTTTGTAGTGGGCGCAGCAGTTCGAGGTAACGCATTTTGGGAGGGTGATTGAGTAGGTTGATTCCGAACTGATGTCATAAAAAATACGTATATTAAAGCTGTCACCACTAGACTAGTGATAATACCAAAGCCTATTCCCAGGAGCAAAATAGAGTTTCTATTTAATGCCAAAGAATGGTTGTCAGGGCTTTTGTCTTTGGCAACGATTTGTTGAGGTTCGACGGGCAGCGATCGCTCATTTAACGTCTGGTGTTCCTTGAGTGGAATCAAAGGTAGCAAAGAACCATTATCAGGGCTTTTGTCTTTGGCAACGACTTGTTGAGGTTCGACGGGCAGCGATCGCTCAATTAACCTCTCGTCTTCCTTGAGTGGAATCAAAGGTAGCAAAGAATCATTATCAATGCTTTTGTCTTTGGCGACGACTTGTTGAGGTTGAACTTCGGGCGATCGCTCAATTAACCTCTCGTCTTCCTTGAGTGGAATCAAAGGTAGCAAAGAACCATTATTAGGGCTTTTGTCTTTGGCGACGACTTGTTGAGGTTCGACGGGCAGCGATCGCTCAATTAACGTCTGGTGTTCCTTGAGTGGAATCAAAGGTAGCAAAGAACCATTATCAGCGCTTTTATCTTTGGCAACGACTTGTTGAGGTTCGACTGGTAGCGATCGCTCAATTAACCTCTCGTCTTCCTTAACTGGGATGAATAAATCTGTCAATTTCCCCTGCTTAAGGTTCATATGAATTTGCTGACGGACTTCCCAGGAAATGACCACTCCAGATCTGGCTTCCTGGTAACTACTCACGTCTTTTAAGATCAGGGGTTTTAGGGAATTTGAAAAGCTGTGGTGGTCTACCAGTTTTACTGGTCCCTTTTGCAGGCAAGCGCAAATTTTTTCAATGCAGAAAGCGTACAGTGGTTCCCTTACGTGGTAGCAAATAAAGTGCGGTATATGGCTGCGATCAATGTCATCCCTCTCATCGTTGTACAGCCAGCCAAACAGCCAATCTTCTGGAGTAATCTGAAGAAGATAAGCAGCCCTGTAACTATGGTTTTCATGCTCAAAAGCATTCCAGTATCGGTAAACTACCTGTTTAAGGAAGGTTTGCTCAATCTGTAAGGGAACCTGCTCACTAGTCAGGAGCGCAAAGCCCACATAGGAGAAGCTAGTATAAACTAGTTGGTTGACGGACAAATCCATGCTGAATAGCAATCATGATAAATGAAGGTAGCGTTCCTTCGTGCACGAATAGTACTCCCATCTCAAGGTAGCTGCATACACTAACAAAATCATACGAGTCTAGCGAACTCCAATAAGCCCAGCCTGCTCAATTGCCTTTTGCCCTTGGTCGATCAGTAAAAGTCTGGCGTAGCCTTCCCCAGCCTGCTGTTCCCGACCGTTGTTATGCTTGATAATGACAAACAAGTTAGTGGTCAGTGGATAGCTGCCATTTTTGATGGCTTCAGTATTGACCTGGTTGCGCTTATGCAAGCACTCTTGGGTTGGCACTTACTGCTTATTTTTATCACCTTCTCCCCACCATCAATAAGCACAAACGTTGACGTACTCCCCTGACTAAAGTCAGCGGGGATTATTAAAAGATGTTACGAGGCAGCACTTGTTGTCGTGCCTCTCCACCTTTGTTCCTGCTTCTTTGACTCTTAACTAGACGGTTTCCCGTCCCCGCCAGACCGTCTCCACAGGCATTTTGTTCCACGCTGCGTCCCAGCGCCGAGATCCCTCTGTTTCGGATCACTTGTGCAGCAGCTACATCTCGGTGAGTGGTGTAGCCACATTCATGACAAACATGAAGTCTGTCGTTGAGTTCTTTCTTTCCGGTGTGGGCATCACATTGAGGACAAACTTGCGAAGTGTAATCTTTATCCACTTTTTCAAAATAAACTGCTCGTTTCCAGCACACCCATTTCAGAATTGAGACAAATTGTCCAAATCCAGCATCAAGGGTGTGCTTGCCAAATATCCCCTTAGCCCACACGCGAAAATCAATATCTTCAACAAAGACCATTCCGGCGTTATCACAAAGCTTATGAGCTAATTTAAAGTGCCAGTCTTTGCGAGTATCAGTAATACGTTGATGTAGTCGTGCAATTTTCCGATTTAGCTTCCACCTATTGTTTGAACCTTTTTGTTTGTTCTTTAGTCTGCGTTGCAGCAATTTAAGCTTGCGATGCAGTACTTGAAGAAAACGAGGTCGTTCAACCAAAACACCGTCAGAAGTTGCAACAAATTTATTAAACTAAGCCGCTCCGTCACCAGAGCGACTCGTCTTCAAAACCGGACGTGAGACTTTCACCTCATCCGGCTCCTCAGTAATTTGGTGCTTGTCCAATTGCATACCTCCAGCCAAATCATCATTAGCTGTTTTAATATCGTGGCAGTGTCTATGTAGTATCTGGAGATTTTTATATTCATCTTTTCCACCTTTGCTTAAAGGCGTTTTGTGGTCAATTTCCAGTACATCTTCCTCACGGAAGTACAATCCGCAGTGAGCGCACTTTCCTTTTTGTTTCTTTAAGAGCGTTGCCACTCTTTTGGATGCTTCTGGGTGTACGCCCATCCTTGAACTCCAGTAAATTAGGTTGCCATCGTATGGGCTGGCTTCCCCTTTTGCTTTCACGTGACGGATGATTGGTTTTTCCGCATGTGTGTATAATCGCATTGGGTTTTTACCTTCTGGTGAAGTGGAGAATACCCAATTATCACCACCGATAGTGTGCCAATATTTCTTGGACACCCATTCGCCAGATTTTTTTGGATGGCGGCGTTTTGCCCAAGCTTTAAGTTTTGGATACATGAGGTCGTCTAATGAGGAAAAAACCTCCTTACTGACCACGGTTGAGTAGTAGTTTGACCATCCTCTTATTACCGGGTTTAACCGACTTATTAGCGCCGCTTGTGGTGCTTGGCTATGGTCATTGATGATACTGGCTATTCGTTCGTAGTGTATCCTCTGCTTTTCCTTGCTTGGGGTGATGATTGTTTTGAAGCCTTGTTTTGAGTGGTACTTACCCACTCGAAACTGCCTGACATTAAAACCAAGAAAATTAAACCCTGGTTCTTCATCCTCATGTTTGTCTAAGGTATGAGTTAGGCGTGTTTTGGATGGCTTCAATTCCAAACCCATGTCTAATAACCACTCAGATATGATGATCCGGCATCTTTGAACAACGGTTATGTCTTCGTGGAGAATCACGAAGTCGTCGGCGTATCGGATTAAGGAAAGGCTACTACGTTTGTCTCGTTTTCCGTACCCTGACCTCCCAGGTAGCGTTTCCGCGTACTGTTTTATCCATTCTTCCATCCCGTGGAGGGCGATATTAGCGAGTAGAGGTGAGATTACTCCACCCTGCGGTGTACCCTCAGATGTCTCTTGGAACTGCTTGTTATCCATCACTCCCGCTTTTAACCATGCGCGAACTTGTCGGCGGATGGCGGGGAACGTATTTAATTTTAAAAGCAGTGCCGAGTGGTCGATTTTATCGAAGCATTTTGCTATGTCGGCATCCAGTACAAATTTTGGTTTGGTATGGATGCTAAGGTATATTGCTTCGATTGCATCATGACATGAGCGTCCTGGTCTGAACCCATAACTGTTAGGTTCAAATCGCGCTTCCCACTCTGGTTCTAAAGCCAGTTTGACTAACGCTTGCAGTGCGCGGTCTTTCATTGTCGGGATGCCCAAAGGTCGTTTCTCATCCCTACCAGGTTTTGGAATCCATACACGCCTGGTGGGGGAGACTTTTGAGTCTAGCTTTAGTTTGGCAATTAAGGCAAATCGTTGCTTTGGGGTTAGTGATTTAACACCATCCACACCTGCCGTCTTCTTGCCTTGATTGTCTTGTGTTACCCGCCTGACCGCAAGGCACTTTGCTGACCAATACTTCATCAGCGTCTTCTGGAGTCTGCGAACTGCTTTGACATCACCACGCGTTGAGGCTCTGTAGATTCTTTTTTGCAACTTGTAGACCCGTTTTTCTAGCTTGCGCCAGTTGACGTGTCTCCATTCCACCATCGATTTGTCATTGCTTACCTCCCTAATCGGTATGTCCTTCAGGGGAAGAGCATCCTTATTAGTGGATTCGCAAATAACTCGTCGTGTATTAGACATATATATTGCTACTGTGACTCTACATTCCAAGTCGCCGTGAGTTTGTCAGCATATCCCTGTTATTACACGGGGCATTCGCTTGAAACTCAATCTTTCCTATACGCTGCATACGGTTAGCACCTACTTGGGTATCGACCTCCCCAAGAGCGAGCGTTAGGTTACTTCGTTCCGAATGACCATTGTTTTGAACCTTTAGAAGTGATGCTATCCGCCGGGTTTATTGGGAGTGCTTTGCTGGTCAACTAGAAATTTGCCAGCCCCCTTATCCGTTGCCTTTTGGCTCCAGCGCGTATAGCCTTATTTCGCTGGTTCTTAGTAACGACGGTTGAGACGCATCTTCGCTTGCGCTACTCATGGGTTCATGCTCGAAGGGAACCAGTTTAGGCTACTAGTTTTACCTCCTTTTCACCCCGCTTTAGGGATTGATGGCTAGTCGCTACCCTAGGGGTGATGCTGTCACCGCTGCACTTGCAGGGAGGGACTTTTCTGGGAACTATGGTTCCCTTTGAATCACCCTCATGGTCATTCAGTTATCAAGGTTCTTGTTCCGATTATCCGCCTCTTCTACCTTGCCACTCATCCCTGAGTATTGCTACCCATTTCGAGTGAACGAATCGCACTTCTAGAACTAAATCTAATCCTATGGGGTATCCACCAGGAGCAGTATCAGGCACATTCACATCGCATTCCAACGTCAGCATCACAAAATACCCAGAAGCTTTGCGAACAATCCGAGCCTGTTTCACGGTGAAACCATCGGGGATATCACGAGACTTCACGTACTCCATCCACCCAATCTGAGGTAATTTGATTTGATTACCTCTTAATATCTGCCCTTTGCCTAGTTGTGGATAAACAAACGACCGCATTCTGTGCCGATTTTTAAAACGAGGAAATCCCATTCCCTTACGTTTCATGTCGATAAATGCAGTTTCTAGCTTCCTCAACACTTGTTGCAATACCTGAGCATTGACAGTTTTGAGTTCTGGATATTGCTGTTTGGCAAGAGTCAGTGATTTAGCTTGAGTGTTGTAGTTTGGATATGGCTCGTCTGCTGGAATGATGTATTCACAAGTCAACGAACAAGCGTTAATCGGACACTTGCGAGAACTAGTCCAGTCTTTGCGCTCACGTAAAGCAAAATTCCAGACCTTTCGACACACGTCCAAGGTGTGTTCAATTAACTGGCTCTGCTCCTTTGTGGGCATAGCTTTGTACTCGTAAGTCAGAGTTAACACTGATCCATCACCTCCTACAAAAAAGTATATGATTTTGTACGAATTGTCTATCGAGGAGAAACAATAGGTTAAAACCTGTTGTCTCGAGTTTCATCCCCTGGTTTCAAACCAGGGGTTCTCACTCTCCCATTCTGTTCTTGATAGAATCGCAATGGTGCTCTCTAATCCATCCCCAAGTTGATGAAAGCTGATCGCAAACCAACCCCCCAACTCACCTTACCCACCTTTCAACGCCCTGAATTACTCGCCCCCGCAGGTAATTGGGACTGTGCCAAAGCTGCTGTGGAAAATGGGGCAGATTCTATATATTTTGGGTTGGATCGCTTCAATGCGCGAATGCGGGCGCAAAACTTCACTGAGGCTGACTTACCCAAGTTGATGCAATTTCTGCACTGTCGAGGTGTCAAGGGATATGTAACTCTTAATACAGTTGTTTTTCCGCAGGAAATCAGAGAGGCAGAGCAGTATTTACGCTCAATTATTGCCGCCGGTGTGGATGCGGTGATTGTCCAAGACGTAGGAATTTGTCGTCTAATTCGTCACCTTTCGCCAGATTTTCCTATCCATGCTTCCACGCAAATGACCATCACCAGTGCCGCAGGGGTGGAATTTGCCAAATCCTTGGGTTGTCAGTTGGTAGTACTTGCTCGTGAATGCTCCCTTCAGGAAATCGAGAAAATTCAGCGCCAGCTGCGTGTAGAGAGGTTGGATAAAACGTCTTTACCTTTGGAGGTCTTTGTTCACGGTGCCTTGTGCGTGGCATATTCCGGTCAATGTTTGACGAGTGAAGCGCTAGGGGGGCGTTCTGCCAACCGTGGCGAATGTGCCCAAGCTTGCCGGATGCCCTACGAATTAATATCTGATGGTCAAGCTGTAGATTTGGGAAATCGCAAATATCTCCTCAGTCCTCAAGACTTGGCAGGGTTAGAGGTGCTGCCAGAATTGGTGAAAGCAGGGGTTAGTTGTCTTAAGATTGAAGGTCGCTTGAAAACGCCTGAGTATGTGGCTAACGTTACACAGGTTTATCGACAAGCGCTGGATAAGGTGATGGCGGATTTAAAAAATGTAGAGACGCGCCACCTCTCGTCTCTAGAAGCGCCGGAACAAGAACGCTACAATTTGGAGATGGCGTTTTCTCGTGGACTGTACACAGGTTGGTTTCGCGGAATCAACAATCAGGAACTGGTTCATGCTCACTTTGGTAAAAAGCGTGGAGTTTACTTGGGCGAAGTCACCCGCATCAGCAACGAAAAGGTGATAGTACGGCTAGAAGCCCCGATTAAGCCTGGAGACGGTGTTGTTTTTGATTGCGGTCATCCGGAAGCGCAGGAAGAAGGTGGTCGAATTTATGCGGTGGAACATAAAGGAAAACAAGCAGTACTAACCTTTGGTCGCCGCGATCTTAACCTGCGACGGATACACGTAGGGGACAAGGTTTGGAAAACCAGCGATCCAGAACTTGATAAGCAACTGCGTCAGAGTTTTGCTGGAGAAAATCCGCAATTTCAGCGTCCAATTCATATAGAGGTTTGTGGAGAAGTTGGTCAATCCTTAGGAGCGATTGCGCAAAGCGCAGCGCCCTTACGGGCGATCGCCCGCGACGAACTAGGTCATGTTGTCCAGGTAGAATCTGCAATGCCCCTTGAAGAAGCGCACACCAAACCCCTCACCACAGAACGTTTACAAGAACAGTTTGGTCGTCTCGGCAACACTGCCTTCTGTTTGGGAAGTTTGACAAATCATCTCAAAGACGCAGTCATGGTACCCGTGAGTGAATTGAACCGAATGCGGCGGGAAATTGTGACGCAGTTGGAAGATTTGCGTTCCCAACCTAAACGCTGGCAATTACACTCAAGCGCTTCTATAAAAGACTTACTTCCTTCCCCCTCATCCCCCTCATCCCCCTCATCCCCCTCTCTCGTTGTACTCGTGCGAAACTTGAAACAACTACAAGCTGCACTGTCCGCGGGAATCGAAACACTCTACTGTGAATTTGAAGACCCCCGTGCTTACCGGGAAGCAGTCCGGATGGTACGTGGGGCAAAGAATAAAGATGGAAAAATCAAGAATGAAAATGTTGCTTCCTCTTCAATTTTCTGTGCTGACTCTTCATCTCCCACTATCTGGGTTGCGCCTCCAAGAATTACCAAACCAGGAGAAAACTGGATTTTGCAGCAAGTGCGTTCCTGTGAGGCGGATGGCTATTTGGTGCGGAACTATGACCAACTACAGTTTTTTGCTAATGACCGTTGCATCGGGGATTTCTCTCTCAACGTTGCGAATGCCTTAACAGCAGACTACTTTAAGCATCAATGTGGCTTGGAACGGGTGACAGCGTCTTACGATTTGAACATCACCCAATTGCAAGACCTGCTGACAAGTTGCCCACCCCACTGGTTTGAGGTGACAATTCATCAACATATGCCCATGTTCCATATGGAACATTGTGTATTTTGTGCTTTCCTATCTCAAGGAACTGACTACACCAACTGCGGACGCCCTTGTGAAAAGCATTCTGTGAAATTGCGGGACAGAGTCGGGACAGAACATATCCTCAAAGCTGACGTTGGCTGTCGAAATACTGTGTTTAATGGCACGGCGCAAACTGGAGCCGAATACGTACAGAACCTGATAGAGCTTGGTGTACGAAATTTCCGTATTGAATTTGTGAATGAGACACCCGAGAAAGTGATGCAAACAATACACCACTATCAGCAACTATTGCGGGGCGAGATCACAGGCTCTCAACTCTGGCGAGAGTTAAAATTGCAAAATCAGCTTGGTGTGACTCGCGGTCCAATGGGAGTGAATACAAGTCGCTGAGCAGGTGTAGAGACTGAAAATCAAGACACAACACACAGAATATGCCTCATATTTCCGCTACTGGATCTGTTTGTTGAGTCATGTTATTGTTTTGGGCATCTAGAATAGAAAATATATCTAAAGTATAATCAAGGAATATATCTAGAGCGGGATGCCAAATTTTATGAAATTGACCCTCAACCTGGAGGCGGAATTTTTTTTCCAACAAGGATTACGCCGCAATAAAGCAGCAAAGTTTGAAGCAGCAATAGCAAGTTTCGACAAAGCTCTTAGGTGTAAACCAGATTATCCGGAAGCCTTATCTCAAAAAGGCTTTGCTCTAGGTTCCTTGGGTCATCATGAAGATGCGATCGCTTGCTTTGACCAAAGCCTGAAATTACAATGGAATGCTTGCTGGGTTTGGCACAACCGGGGAATTGCGTTAGGCAAGTTAGAACGCTACCTTGAAGCGATAAACAGCTTTGACTGTGCCTTAGAGTTGAATCCAAATGCCGCGACTATCTGGCATAATCGCGGTATTACCTTGTGTGACTGGGGACAGTATGCAAAAGCAGTGAAGAGTTTTGAGCGCACTTTGGGGTTGCAACCAGATGCTTATTGGGCATGGAACAACAAAGGCAATGCTCTCAAACAGCTAGGATATTATAAAGAAGCTCTTGATAGCTACGACCGTGCTATTGAGTTTGACCCTGATAATGTGATGGCGTGGCAAAATCGAGGCATGAGTTTGCTCGAATGGGGGCGTTACGAAAAGGCGCTTGCAACCTTTGATCGAGTTATAGGAATTCAACCGAACCACGAGAAAGCTTGGTTAAATCGGGCTATCGTTTTGGAAAAATTACGGCGTTATCCGGAAGCGATCGCAAGCTACAAACAAGCTGCCCAGTTGCAACCATGCGATGATACCATCTGGTACAACAAAGCTCGTTGCTATGCTATGGAGAACAATATCGAAGAGGCAATTAACAACTTACAACGAGCAATTCTTTTGTGTCCAGATAAATATCTACAAATTCTTAAAAATAACTCCGAATTTGATAAAATCCGTATGGATGAACGCTTTCAGGCTATGTTCCAAGAGCAAAATTATTAGCCTGTTGACAGTTGACAGTTAACGGTTAACTGTCAACAACCCTATGACTCGTTTTCCTAAAATTAACTTAATTAGGAATTTTGAAGCACAACTACTTCTAAACTAGACCACCGTTCGCGCAATACTCCAGCAAGTGCGCGTAAACCCCATACTTCACCACGACGATGACCGACGGCGATCACCGTAAGCGGTGCTGCGCCTTGCGCAATCGCCCCAATTTTCGTTTCTTGCACTGCTTGTTCGGCTGGGTGTCGTAACTGCCCCGTAATGTAAACATGAGCACCACGGCTTGCTGCTTCACGCACGAGCAAGTCCGTCATTGCACCAACAACAGCAATTCGTGTCACTTCAGTGGGTTCTGCTGCACGGACTTGCTCGTATCCGCCAAATATTTGATTGACACAATTACATAAATGAGCAAAGCTTTGAGTCGGAACCTCTCCAATCATACCGATTGCTCTAGTGTCTTTCTCTCCCAGCACTTGTAAACCAGACATTCCCAAGACTTCTGCCAACCTGGGATTGAAAGAAAATGTCAAGCGCTCATCAAATGGTAAATGATAAGAAATGACGCCAATATCTGGTGCAAGTTGTTCGGGTTCAAGCTTCCAAGGACGATGTAGGAACAGCGCGTCTAAGTTTTGAGTTCTTACCCATTTCTGTAACTGCGCCGACGGTTCTAAGAGTAACCCCAAACGTCTAACACGACGTGTTGAAGGCAAATACACACCACCTCTTTCCTCTTGAGAGTATAGGTCAACAGCAAAGAATTGGTTGAGAAATTCTGCTATATCTTCTAAAAAAATCGAATTGCTTCCAGTCGTCATCAGTTGTGAATTGGAATGGTGATGTTGTTACGTTACTCGTAGGTCTTTACATAGCTTTACAAATGGTGCCCGCATTTCCCTTAATAGCAGAACAACATCGTCTATTGGTTCTGAGATTATTTTTTGGGGTAAATGTGCCATCCCTCACACTTACCATCAAAGTGTTACATCACACACAATATTTTTTCCTGGGACAAGGGTTTGAAACTGTAACTTAATTTCTCGACAAAACTACCCATACCTTACTGTTTGTCCACGTCTTCAATAAGCTTGTCCACATATTCCCTTAGCCGTTCTTGCCAGTCAGGGACGGCTTTAAGTTTCTCCCTCACTCCCACACGCACATTGAAACATACGGGACGCTTATCAAACGGTTGCTGAAAGCGATTGCCCTTTGGACAGTCTGTTCTGCGCGATCGCCTGCTTGTGCGCCATCCCTTATTTCATCAAACTCATTCTGGATGACGCGAACGGTGAGTTAATTTTCTTAAATGATTAAAGATATTTTGTCAAGTGTTGCATCAGATTAGGGGCTTGCATGACACCCTTGATCCGACTAGCAAGTTCTCCATCCACAAAAAGAAGTGTCGTCGGTAAAGCCTGAACTTGGTATTGAGAGGCTAATTGAGGATATTTCTCTGAATCAATTTTGACCACTTGGATGCGATCGCCCATCTGTGCTTTAACCTGATCTAGTATTGGTGCCAACGCCTTACAGTAGCCACACCAAGTTGCATAAAAACTAACTAACACAGGAGTATTTGCGTTTGCAATCAGTTCTTGAAAGCTAGAAAATTGTTTTTTAATACTCATGCTCGCTCTGAAGTTTACTGATAAGAACGGGAAAAACAAAAAAAGTATACAAATTATACTGGCACAATTGTACAAAATCTTTTTGATAATATCGTAAGAACCGCCTTTCAGGATAACCCACAGCCCACAGTATGGGTGAGGAAGCCTGTTCTCCCTCGTTTATACTCTAACTTCGCATGGCTATTTGTAATTCTTTGAGAAGAGTTGTATTTCCTTGTTCTTGCGCTAAGCTAAGTGCCTTTTGCAGGTCATTTCTGGCTATTTCATTCTTCCCTAGCCTTTTATAGGCAAGCCCTCGATTGTAGTAAGGTTCAGAATAACTAGGCTGTATTGTCAAGGCTTGATCGTAATCTTTGATTGCGTCCTGATATTGTTCTAGAGCATAATAAACATTCCCTCTATTGTTAAATGCTTCAGGCTGTTGGGGCAAAATCTCTAGGGATTGATTATAATTTTCGATGGCTTCTTCGTATTTCTTTAGCTGATAATAAAGATTACCTATGTTATTGTAAACCTCAGCAAATGCAGGGTTAATCTCAATTGCTATATCATAATCTTCAATCGCTTGTTGATAATTTTTTAGAGTACAATAAATACTGCCTCTATTGTTATAAGCTTCAGCATATTTTGGATTTAGATTGATGGCTTGATCATAATCGGCGATCGCCTGTTGATATTGTTGCAATGCCTGATAAGCATTGCCACGATTATAATAAGCTCTTGTATATTCAGGATTAATGTCAAGAGCTTTGGTGTATTCCTTAATAGCTTGTTCATAATTGGCTAACTGATAATAAATATTGCCAAGATTGTTATATGCTTCAGCATAATCAGCCTTGGAATGAATCGCTTTAGTATAAGCTTCAATTGCTTTTTGATAGTCTTTTTGATGGAAAAACTGATTTCCTAAATTGTAATACTCTTGAACCAACTCAAAATCATTTTCAGAGATGACAGTTTTGCTTTCAACCTGTGCTTGATGTTCTTGATTATGATTTTCTTTAAGTTCTTGGGATTCCTGTCTTTCAAACTGAGAATCATTCATATTTGTGAAATTTCCGCTTTCCAGAGCGTCCTGGTTGTCTTCGTTTTGAAAATTTTTGATTTTTTGTTGTTGATATTGAGAATTATACTGTCGTTTAAATATCAAAACTGAAAATATGAGTAAAAAGAAGACAATGAATAAACTAATTATGGTAATTGTGGTGAGGTCTATCCTGGAAAAAGAATTTCCGTTCAGTGGCGCAACAGATTTAATCATTTCCGGTCATTATCGTGAAGTCTAATGAAATATTTTGGTTTTATAAATAAACAACAGGACTAAGAGAGCTAATCTTCCCTGTTAGCAAATCCCTAGCCCTGTGACAAATATCAGTTACCAGTTATCAGTTATCAGTTATCAGTTATCAGTTTTTTGGTCACTGTTTACTGGTCACTGTTTTAATTCTCTTGCCGTTACGACTCTTGAGCCGTAATTATTGGGTAAGCAAGACTTGCATTGAGAACTTTAACTTTCCTGAGTTTCCAAACTATGAAACTATCGTCCATTCAACAGTGAGTTCTTTATCATTGTCGTTGTAGTAACCAGGCTGGTCGTTGTTGATAAAGTACAATCTTGCGCCTGGTTGCAAGGTAAATTCCCGCTGCAACTGCTTTCCATAAGCAATAGGTTTGTATTGAAATTCACCCTGATTTTCGATTGTGAATGCAACTAGCATTGCTGGTCGAATTTCCGTAAAGAGTAAATCTCCGTCTGCTCTCTCTTTAGGTGCCATGCTTTCATTACCATCAAAACCTACGAGCGCATTAAACTCATTAGGACCGTAATTCCAATTGCCCTCAATATCAAGTTTTACTTTAATCGGTTTGTCTTGATCATTAGCAATATAAGGTAACTTGCCGTTAGCCCAAAGTGTGCGAACAAATTCCTTTCTATCGGTGATTGTATCCTGTTCCTTCGTTTGTAGACCAGCGTTTGCATAAACAATGAGTTTATACTTTCCAAGCTGGATTGTATTAACGGGACAAGCAGGACTGGCATCAATTTCCTCTACTTTGCGAACCCGACGAATCAGAACAATCTCCTCTTCTCGTCTGACAATCGTACGAACTGGAGCTACGCAAACGATGTCATTTCCAGGGTTACGTCCAAAACTATCGAAGCTCAGGGACTCAACATTCAGTGAAATGAGTTTGCCAGAATCCGAATTTTGAGAGTTCATAAATTTTTCCTGAAACTGTTTTGTTTTTAGAGAGAGAAAAGCTGAAATTTTCTCTTTAAGACTACATCTGTCCTCTTGTTGAACCTAACTCAACTCAGTGGTGTTGACTGGACAAGCTGGACTTGCTTCAATTTCTTCTACCTTGCGAACTCTACGAATAATCGTAATTTCTTCTTCTCGGCGCACAATAGTGCGGATGGGTGTGACGCAGACGATATCCGTTTTAGGATTGCGAAATGAGTCGAAGGTTATTGTATCTATAAATGGTGGTATAAATTGGGGTGGTTTTGGGATATCTGGTGTTGAGTCAGGTGGAGTCTCAGGCGTTGTTTCTGGAACAGATTTCAAGTGTAATGAGGTATAGACACAACAATTGGAGTCGAAGGTATGACGCTCTGCATAGAACATCCTCAGGTCATACTGTTGCCCAACTTGCAGAACCAGTTCTAGATATTCGTCGGCTTGTTGAATACCTAAATCCTCTCTAAGTCTCAATACCAACGTAGTGGATTTGTTTGCAGCTCGGTTTTTTGGGTTTGTCAGTCTCAAATCAATCTCTTGCTCTGCTGATTCATGAAGTCCCCCGAGATCAATAACCAATTTGCCATCAATGAAAATCCACAGGTCATCATCCCCATAAAATTTAAAATATTCTGTGCCCTGATAAGTAAAAGTTGTTACTGCCTCAAGAGTGAAATGGTAATTGTGTTGTTTTGAACGGTCATCAAAACGAAACCTTCCTTCCACATCTTCCCAACTAAACGGTCTTCCATCCTGATGCTTCAGGACACCCTCATTTTTTTCTATTGCTTTACGACCAATTGGAGTTAATTGGTGCTGACTATCAAAAATCTCCTCATACAGCGTGCCAAATGTCTCTTGTTCCCCATCTAGTGGGAAAAATGAGCGACTCTCAAATTTATAGTTCCCATCACCAGTATGTTCCAACACCAGTGGGTACACAAACGATTTATTCACGCCGGGAACATCTCTGTACCACTGATCAAAATATTTTGCTTGACCTGAGGTTGATAAATGGTGATGCTGAAGATTATAAATTGGCTTTCCATCAGCACTCAACCTGACTTGCACGATCCCCGTTTCCGGCTTGCGTAGATTATCCTGATTCCACAGTGTGAAACGATCTGTCTCAAAATCAGGATGGTCAGCTCGAAAGTCTCGAGCGATCGCATTGATAGTTATTTTATCCGGGTGATCACTCATAGCTCTGTCCCTTTACTATCTTAATTTATTAAGTAAAATACTTTTACCATTGCACACAGACTGTTTCCCAGCCTTCTTTTGCAACCATACAGATTTAACCAGATTTAACAGTCTGTGCAAATCCAAAAACTGTTACAGTTATAGACCGCTCTCGCCTTCTTCTAATTTAGAAAAAACGAAAACATCCAAAAATAGAGAAAGTCCAATAAAGTAGAGCAGCCAGAAAACAGCTTTTCTAAGGATGCACCAGTTGTCCACATCATCCACTCCTAAATGATTGGCGTGACTTTGAACAACTGAATGCATATTCTCTAACCACGCTAGATAGTTCAATTCTAGTTTCGGCTTAATTCTTGCTTTCTGGTTTTCACTAGCCAATTCCTACCCTTTGTTGTTGAGCTGGTGCGCCTTCTAGTTGAACCTGGCTCAACTGAGTTGTGTTCACTGGACAAGCTGGACTTGCATCTATCTCTTCAACCTTACGAACTCGACGAATCAAAACAATCTCTTCTTCTCGTCTAACTATCGTACGGACTGGAGCCACACAAACAATGTCGTTTCCTGGGTTGCGTCCAAAATTATCAAAACTTAAAGACTCGATATTTAGCGAAACTAATTTGCCTGATTCCGAATTTTGAGCACTCATAAATCTCTTTTTTGTAGTTACTTCAGATGATTGAGTTTGATTAGGTTGATGTACCCTCTAATTGAACCTAACTCAACTGAGTTGTGTTCACTGGACAAGCTGGACTTGCATCTATCTCTTCAACCTTACGAACTCGACGAATCAGAACAATCTCTTCTTCTCGTCTAACTATCGTACGGACTGGAGCCACACAAACAATGTCGTTTCCTGGGTTGCGTCCAAAACTATCGAAACTTAAAGACTCGATATTCAACGAAACCAATTTGCCTGAATCCAAATTTTCAGCGCTCATAAATCTCTTCCTTGTAGTTGCTTCAGATAATTGAGTTTGATTAGGTTGATGTACCTCTAATTGAACCTAACTCAACTGAGTTGTGTTCACTGGACAAGCTGGACTTGCATCTATCTCTTCAACCTTACGAACTCGACGAATCAGAACAATTTCTTCTTCTCGTCTAATAATCGTACGGACTGGAGCCACACAAACGATGTCGTTTCCTGGGTTGCGTCCAAAACTATCGAAACTTAAAGACTCGATATTCAACGAAACTAATTTGCCTGAATCCGAATTTGTAGAATTTTGATTGCTCATCAATTTTTTTCCCGTGACTCTTAAATTTTTTAAAGTTGACACTTGAAATCTTAGCACAAACCACTAGAAGATAAGGAACTACCAGAAAAGAAAATATACATATAATAAAAATGGATAACTTACGCAACTGGCATCGGGAAGTATTTCTTAAGAGTTATCCGACAAAGGGGTATGAAGAGACTACCAATGGTAGTCTCTTCATACCCCTTAACGTCATAATTTTATGATTGACTGTCTTTTGCCATACAATCAAGTAAACAACTTAACTCAAATCATTAAGTTCACCAACTTTTATTACTGAAACTGTCACATCTCCATCATTATCCCCAATTTCAACATCAAAAAAGAAGGCACAAAGTGTTGAGGTTTCTGATACAGCTAAGGTCAGAGTATCGTCATAACCGTTCAAAGTAGACCAGCCTGCTGGAACCTCTATATTAGTTTTTAGATTCTTGAACTTCCCACCATAAATCCAGAGCATTACTATAGGTTCACCCTTCTGAACATCGCCTTGAACATAATCAAAAGAACCTTTCCGAATTCTGATAACGTGAATCCCTGGCTGTAGTTCTGTGTTAACTCCTGTGTTTTGAATCTCAGTCATACGCTGAGAAAAGAGGTGGTAGCAGTTCTTTTTACTGTTAACCACTAAATCTGTAATATTAGTTGTTTGAGTTGTTGCTTGAGTTGCAGTTGTCATTGTTTTTAATTCTTATAGAGAATGTCATTGTGTAGAATTGCGTTGTTAATTGCAAAAGAAGGGAACGGAGAACAGGGAACAGGGATTCTCTGTTCTTTGTTTTGCGTAAAGAAAATGCGCGTTATGGGTTTAAAGCGAATTTAGAAAAAAGATTTTTTATGTCCTTTGGACACGCTGCGCGAACGAGACGTGGAGTGCTTCGGAAAAAGGGCTTCCAAGCTTCAATCCCACAGTTTTTAGTGTGGCTCCCTGTTCCCTCTAAGTTCAATTTCATAAGGTACAGTAAATCAGGATCAAAAATGCTGCTCTTTATATACTTTTAAGATTTTTTGACCTCTGATATCATGTCTAGGTAATTAGAAGTTTCTTGATTGTTGCTAGAGGTTCCTTGTTTTTAAATATAAATACTTAAATTTTTAAGTAGCCCTCATGAACTGCGTACACCCTATGGCTGACGCCACACCTTACGGCTATCGGGTATGCGCAAAGTGCACGCAATCATGCGTTAGCAAAGCTCCTCGGTTCGCCCTTGGCGTGGCGAACCCATAGGAGGCACAGCAGTCGCCTGGCTCGGGAAACTGATGAAATGATGGCTGTTAGACTGAAGTTTGCCCGTACAAAGTATTAAAAATTCCTAAATTACTTGCTACACGAGTAGTCTAGCTGGCGCATGTTAAATCAATTGCTTTTCCAAATTACTATATACAGATTACAGTCCTAAATCCAAACAGAAAATCATGTTTAACAAAAATACAATTATTTGGTAAAAGACGATTTATAAAGTCAATCTTTAGACAGCTAAGCGGCGCAGGCTAACTGGTAATTGAGTTTGGGAGCAACTCTGCTTTACCTTACTAATTTACTAGGCATAGCCCTATCTTGTATGCTGACCTTTTTGGTAGCAGGTTACACTTCTCTAGCACGGGCACGCAAACCCTTAATCTGGACTTTTGCTTTGATGGCAATCCTAGTGATTCCCTTGGGCGTGAGCTTTGCCCGACTCGTGCGACAAGTGCAACTAGAAAGTAGTCTTCAACGGGCGCTGTTAAACAAAACTATAACCTTTCAACACTTGCAGTTACTCGGCAGTAATACTAACTGGCTAACAAATCCGCCGCAAGTGCGTCTGAGTCTGCGGGCTAAGGAACCACTAACCCCTCGGCAAATGCAGTTGTTGGAAGAATTTATCGAGCGCCAGATGGGACAACCCTGCACCCTAATATTTGAAGTCGGGCAAGTGGAAGAAGTCCGGCGAGAAGAGGCAACCAATCGACCATAATTGAGGAGCAAGTAACATCTGGCAATCGCTCTGAGCAACGTGAAGGCTCGCCAGCAGGAGGTGGCAAAGTCCCTTCACCTCGCCGCATTAGCGATTGTCTCAAGCTGCTTGCCCAAATGCGATCGCAACACGATGACAATGGCAAAGTAGATTCAAAAACTGCTAACGACCAAAAATGAGAATCTAGTGCATATATACTATGTAAAAGCCCTAACAATCACCCCTTTATTTTGGCGAATAAAGACTCATACTGAGCAGCGACTGGTTGGGGTAGGGGAAGTAAAAATTCACTTTTCTCTAAAACTTCAGAATTAACAAGTAACAAACTGCTTAATGATTCTTGGAAATCAGACACAGTAATGTTTGTAGGAATTGGTGAATTCGTTTTGGTCAGCAAAGAAATTTGTTTAGCAATGCCAGGGTTTAAACAAAAATCTAACCATTCATATAACAAAGATTGCCTGTCTTCACCTAGAGGATTTACCCATACGTCTGCCCAAAGTGCTGTTCCTGACTGGGGAACAACTGTCGCAAGTTGCGGGTAGCGCCCAATCACTCGCACTACATCGCTTGACCAACCAACTGCAAGCCAAGTATCCCCAGTAATCAGAGGTTCCAAGTACCGAGTAGAATCGTAGAATTTTACTTGTTGGTTTAATGAGTCCAGTTCCTTTTCCAAGTTTGGAATGTCTAAATTGTTTGTGTTATAAGATTTTCCCAGCTTTTTTAAAACCAAACCAATCACTTCCCGTGGTTGATTCAAAAGAGAAATGCGCCCTTGCAGTTCATTTCGCCACAAATCACTCCAATCTTTTGGTACCCAACCCAATTCTTGGAACTTGTCCCGGCGATAAACTATCACCGTACTACCCCAACGGTAAGGAACAGCCCAAACTTTTCCTTGAGGATCAACTAGACCTTGGTCGTTGCGCGTCACCAATTCCTGCCATTGTTTGGGTAAAGCAGACCACTGTTTTATCTTTGCCACTTCTAGTGGTTGTATAAGTTTCTTCTCAATGGCTAAGTTTATCCAGTAATCTCCCAGTGTTACTAGGTCAGCTTTGGTAGCTTTTTGGGATTGGGCAAATGGTAAGATGCGACGCCATCCTTGCTCATCATTGGTATTTGGTTTCTTCTGTAAGGACTGCAATTTTTCAAATAAATCCTGTAACTTTTCTACAGGAGCGAACTTTAACTGCACCTTTTGCTGCAAACCTTTGCTGAATTGATTTACCACCTGACCAGGGATAGAACCTTTTAACAGTTGCACATTTAGTGTCGCCTGTTTGTTGCCACCACACCCAACAAGCAGTTGTGAAAGCGCTACAGTACCTATACCTAGCAAAAAAGAACGTCGCTCCATTGATTTTGACTTTTAGAGTGGAAAAGCGTGATTTAGTAGCAGTTTCACCAAATCCAAGTGTAGCAAGAATGAAGCCAAACGTTCTGATTGCTTTTATCTTTGGGTGTCTCTTTTGTGATTAGGTTTTAGTTTTTTGTTAGCTGAAGTTAGATTTTTAATTTTTATTTACGAAAAAATATTTAGTTCCGGTCAATATTAATGCAGCGGGCGTGGAAATAACAAAGCCACAAAAAAACCCCAAACGATTACTTAATAAGTCTTATTTTTTTCAGATCCCCCTGCCTTCAGTCTCCGCTGCCTTCTTGCACTACTCAGTCTGGCTAATTGTCAGAGTTTGTTGATGACTTGACTTTAAATTTTGTTTGTCAACTTGATACCAGTACAAATCATCAGTGAAATTTTACTTAAGTAATTATTCACAGAAACATTCCTAAGTGTTGAGTGATCGGTATGTCATTTTTTGTTTTACAGTCTCTAGAGTAAAAGGCGCTCAGGAAAAGGTCTGACATCGTAAATTTGTTTGGACAGAAAAAGAGTCTTTTTTTGTTGACTATGCCAAATTTATGCGGGGAATTTACTTAGAAAATACTTTATTTGCAAGGGTTTGCGCTTATAGAGACTTAGTATTGATGAAACATTAAGCACGAGTAGTTATGAGAATAAATCCAAAAAATTAATTTTTTTAAACACAAAGGTTTAGTAATACTTCTATAGAGTATGTAGATATATTTCCAAATTCAGATTTAAGTATTGCATTTCAACAGAACATATCAAAAGTTAAAAAAATCATAAGTATAGTTAACCTTCCCAAGAGATTGAATACTATAGAGATAGATAAACGGATGAGGGTATTAAATGGAGCCATTACAAAAGCAGGTCCTGACTTTGAGTCAAAAACTGGATGCCCTCTACCAGGTGATTGAGCAGCTTGATACTAAAGTTTCTCGAGCTTTATCAGAAGGCTGCTTAGTAAAAACACAAGAGGCTAACGATAACTTCCTGGAAAGCAGTGACACAAGGCGTTATCAGTTAAAAGGACAGATAAGTTTCAATTCGGAGCTTGAACACAAGGATGTCATCGCAGATGGCATGTATTTAGACACTAATCTTCAAGGCGGAGATAGACATTTAACCCCAGAAATTCAAATCCAACGGCTGACAGCGCAATTAACAGCAGCATACAATCGCATTGCTGCTTTGGAAGAGCAATTACTGCTAAAAAGAATTCACTCTTAAGCAACTCTTAAGCAAAAAAACTCAGAAAGGCGTCAAAACTCAGAATGGGTTTTTCTACCATTTTTTTATGAGTTCACTGTATGCTTGCTGACTTTACAAAAATTACATGCAAAACCCACCTCACGCGCGGGATGTGGATTAATCTGCTGCTCTTAAAGGGGCTGTTCTTAAGCAAAAAGAAAATTCTTTTAAAGCTTGAACCAAGCACATTCTACGCTTGGTTAGATTCCGAGTTGTAAGTTCGCAATTCGGAATTCTTTTGATATTGCTCTAATTGAGCTTCAATGGCTTGCAAAAGTTGATGTTGTTGCCAACCTCGGCTCAAATGAGCAGCTATACAAGCGCCTCCAGCACCGACACCTTCTTTGACAAAACCCTGCTCGTAAGCTCTAAGTTGCGGATAACAGGAATTAGTAAAATTCAGCCCAGTCGCTAGTAACGGCGGAGCCACTCCGTCAGGAGTTATGCTGCTCCTACCCACTAGCCGGGCTAATTCTATTGTGCCACCCGTTGGGTCTTCTGCTACCCAACGGGTTGTTCCAATGACCACTTCTTCTGCTCGCCAAGATAAGGTGTAAGCTTGAGCAATGGCACACATTAGAGCATATACGGCAAGCATTTGCGTTCCACCAGCAAGCAAAACGCCACAACTGCGACTCAGAGCGATCGCCATCCCAGCGACTACAACTTGCATGGGATCGCCTACTGCAGCCACGAGTTCGAGGGGATCAATCGGGACAGGAGAGCAGGAGAGCAAGCGAGCAGAGGAGAGTTTAAATTCTGATTCCCCTCTCTCCCAAATCTTCAGAAGCCCAGCTTGCACCACCGCCCACTTTTGCTCGTGATTGCAAACGGGGTGACTGCTGTTGACTTTTCCTCCTGCTGGTATGCCTAAGCCAGTTAAAATTGCGAGGGCGGTTGTCGTTCCTCCTACGACACACTCGCTTAAAATGAAGTACCCGTTTTCAGTTTTGCTACTTAGTCGTTCACCCCAAACCAGCCCTTGTTTGAACAAGTGGTGTACCGTTGCTAGTTCCATAGCAGCACCTTGACTCAAACACTGAGCCGGATAGCCACCTAAATCAATGGCTGGGACAGCAGGAGGCTGAGGTAAACCAGCATTGAATAAATAAACCGGAATATTTAGCGCCTCAACCACGGCGCGGGAAATGAGGACGGGGGAAGCTCCAGCAGCTAATGGTGGTAAAGGATACTTCGGCTTATGTAAATAACCGTAGTATAAAAATTCAGCATCCGCACAAGCCGTGTATTTTCGATCTTCTGGAGTGCGACCTGCTGCGGAAATTCCTGGAATCAAACCAGTTTCGGTAAATCCTAAAACACAGGCAAATACGGGTAAAGTACCGCGATACTTAGCTGTCCATTGCTGAGCCTGTTCAGTCTGAGTATAAATGCGAATAAAGTCATTAGTCATTAGTCATTAGTCATTGGTTAAGAATTATTCAAATAATGACAAATGACCGAAACAATTTTATTTTGAATGAGCGAATGAGCGAATTCCCCTAAGGGGTGACTATTCTTCATAATCCATGATCACTTGCACCCAACGTGGAGGGCGAGGGATGGGATTGCCTAGGCGATCCAACAGCAGCCATGCTGCTATATGTACCGTGAATAGGTAGATAAAGTTGTTGACAAGAATTAAGGCGATCGCCCCGACTTGAATAAAAAATACGCTGGGAGTCGCCAAAATGCTCAGCCTAAGGAATAACCACTCGATAAAATCCGTCACCTGGTTAATGACGTAAACCCAAAGGTCTTCATTAGAGAGTACCGACGTCAACCACACCCGAAAAAAGACTCCTATGGTGCCTAGCAGCGCCCCCAAGGTGATGGAAACAATCCAAGGAACACGGCGATTCCATGTTGCTCCCAAAAGTACGCCCATGAAGGCAAAGGGCATGACAAACAGCAAACTGCGGACTGGTCCCATTAGCACCGAAAGCAGCAACCCGCATGTCACTGCTGCCATCCATGCTGCTCGTTTGCCCCAACGAAGGTACACTAGAGCGATCGGCACGGGGAAAAATATCCGTAACAGAGGTCCCAAAGGAAAGTAAAAATTAATAAACCAGATTAAGCTAGCCGTGCTAGCTAAAAACGCCGTTTCCACGATTCTCAACGGCGCTTCCAGTTTCATTGAGGTCTTGTTAAAGTCTTTTGTTTGCCTAACCATTCATTTACTCGGGGGTTGAAATCAGAAGAACACAGAACTCAGTTATCAATTCACTGTTGACTGTTGACTGTACAGAGTTCTGAGTTCTTTTTTGAGAAGACTGTTAAACGATCATTCTTTCTAAGGCTGACAAATCGGGAATACAAATTACGTCCTGCTCCCGTTTAATCAAGCCTTTTTTTTCCAGCCTTGTCAATACTCGTGTGACTGTTTCTCGTGCCAGTCCACTCAAACTACTCAATTCCCGGTGAGGTAAATTGGGAATTTTGGTTCCTCCTTCCCCTTTCTTTCCCTGTCCCTCGGCTAAAAACAATAACGTGTCTGCTACCCGCGACTGACTGTCAGATTCCCTTAAGCGCAATCGCCGATTCACTTGCCGTAACCGACGTGCCATCAGTTGCGCCAATCGGACTCCCGCCATTGGTTCTGTTTGAAGTAACTTGAGAAAATCTTGTGCTGGCATACTACCAATCACTGTGGTAGTCAGGGTAATGACATCGGTGGAACGAGGCACTTCATCAAGAGCTGCCATTTCACCAAACAATTCTCCCTTGCCGAGAATATTTAGTGTTACTTCTTTGCCTTCCAAATTGTAAGTACGTATTTTTACCCATCCTTCTACAATAAAATATACGGATCCTCCCCAATCATTCTCCAACAAAATCACTTGATTAGCTGGGTGAGTGCGGCTTACTAAATGGGTAAGAGCCTGCTCTACAACGGTTTCTGGTAAGCCTTGAAAAAACGGTGCCAAGTGCATCAGAGGATTGGTAGTTGCTTGTACGCTATACCGGTCTTCCATTACGAGATTTTTCTAATATAAGCTGCAATATACAAAAAAATAACAGTACCTTTATTAGCCTAAGCTATCAAAGTACAGCCACTAGAATCTAAAAATAGACTATGTTACACAATAAAGCGAGCCAAGCGTTTTTTATAAAAAGTATTAAGTTACAGCTTAAAATTTGGCTAAAGTTTTGCAACAAAGGGTGTACGGCTTGCAGTTCGGTGGTTCGGGAATAGCAGCAGTATCACTAACCCCTGCCCTACCGCTTGGGGCTTGTAAGAGACAAGTATAGCCGTGTGTGACTAGCAAGCGTGAGCCTAATTGTGGCACAGACTTCCGAATACTTCCCCAAAAAAAGTATTCTGTAGGGTGGGCAATGCTCAGCAAAACCCAGATATAGTAAGCATTGCCCACCCTAGGTGTATTTCTGACTCCTGACTCCTGAATACTTCTTAGTAAAGATTACTACTTAAAACTATAGACCAATTAAATTAATAATACTCATAGTAATTAATTTTTGCTAATCTATAATTTTTACCTGTTTTCGGTAAGCCACGACCGACTATTTTATGCGGCAAAGACCGTCCACTCCTACGGGAAGCCGCCATGCATTATGTAGCTCAAGGTTAATTGACAAATTTAATTGACAAATACACCAGTTCTCCTTTGGATGAAGTACAAGTTCGTACTCATCGCTGTCTTCGATTAAAGAACTAGGGTGTATTGCACTCAATTCCAAATCGCCATAATATTGCTGGACGCCCACATGATGCATAACGAATAGTTGCAAGCGTTGAAAAATTTCTATAATCACCTGACTTAAAGTTCTAGATAAGGTAAATTAACGTGACTTCTCGCGCAGCAGAAACTCAACAACTGATCGCAGATATTGACCGCTTAATAACCAACAAGCGCCTGTCTAGGTTTCTCTCCACTCAAGCCTCAGAACCACGACAGGTTTTAGAACGAATTCGCGATTTCTTAGTCAGTTTATCGGAAAATGATGCTCAAACCGAGCCACAACAATCGTCTCTGGTGGCAAAATTTGTTGAACACGGTTCTCACCAGTCCTTACCACAGCAGAATGAAAAGCAAGAGGAAGGTGCTTATGTTGTGGCGGGACAAGAAAGCAACGCATTAGCGGCAGTCCTTGCGCCTTTGCAAGAAGAAATAAAAACATTGTTGCAAGAACGGGCAAATCTTGTAGAGGAAATCAGGCAATTAGAACAAAAGCGACTGCATAACTACTCTCTAGCACAGCAATTAGCGAATCAGGAGCAGATAATTTCAGAATTTTTGCAGGTTCTCAGCAGTCGTGTTGTGCCTAATTCAACACAACAACTTGCGGAAACTACAACAAGTTCTGAAATGCCGCAGTTTTTCAAAATTGATACTGCTCCTTCTTTGTTTGCAAGTCATGAGGATTATACAGAACCTGCAACCGCTTCGACTCCACCCGATCAAATGGAGCATTTGTCAAGACTTGCTAGGGATCTGGATCAAAAGTTACTCGCTCTCGATGGAACTGTGAATGTTGTCTTTGAGGCATTACAGCGCAATATTCACACTTATGAGGAGTCCTTGTCTCAAGCACTGGCAAGAATGCACAGCAAAGGAGTGCAAGGCGAACAGTTGTTAGCAAGCTTAATCAGTAATTTCACTTCTCAGTTGCAGCAACCAACTTTGACTAATGAACCGTTAAAGGATCTAAAAGATGAAACCGCAACAGAATCTCAAGACTTAGCTTCAGAGTTAGTTGAATTTCAACAAGCAGAAGCTTCATCCTCACTCACGCAAAATCAATCTATAAGCCTGGAAGCACAAGAAACTGGTAGTACATCTGATTTGGATGCAGTGTTTCAGCACACGCAAGAGGAGCAAAGCTCTACTATAGAGACTCCTCCTAATACGAGTAGGATACATCGGCTGAGTTCCGGGTTAATTCGTGATGAAGTAGACCAACTTTACGCCAGTTTGTTTGGTATTGAGGTAACAAATGACACGGATAAGTTACCTGCTACCAATAATGAAGTTATAAATATAAATGAGATAAATGAGATAAATGAGATAAATGAGTTATTTGAACCAACAGTAACCTCATCTAAGACAGATGTGGCAACAGAGACTACGGATAGGTTATCTGCGCCTGACTCTAGTGAAATCAATGAGTTATTTGAAGAGCCAACGATAACGCCACTTGCTGTGACAACAGATCAACAGACGGATGTCACTGATAAATTATCTGCGTCTGTCACCAATGAGTATGAAGTTACAAATATTATAAATGACCTATTTGAACCAACAGTAACCCCACTGGCAACAAATGAGGTTACAGATGTAACGGATGTGGCAACGGAGGTTACACATGCCACAAATCAGTTATCTATCGAGCCAACAGTAAACCCGCCTGCTGACACTCCACCAGTAACTGCAACTCATCAACTGCCATCAGAGGGTTTCCTGTATGAGGTGACTTTTGAGGCACCGGAGGTGGCAACGCATGAAGCCAGGGATGTCACAGATGAGTTATCTGAAAATGTTACAACTCCTTCTTCGGTGTCTCATCTCTCTGAAACTCCATTAGAAGGTGGAACAAATCAAGAAAAGGTTGTCAATGCTGCTGTTGAGCTTCCCGATCCTTGGTCGGAGGAACCCCAAGCAGGTCTTTTGGAACCAAGTAGCAATGACGCTAAAGATACACAAGATGTTTCATTAGCGACAGAACAATCCTCCACACTTCAGGAAAATACATTTGCAGAGTTACCGCCTGGAGGCGATCGCGAAGCGGGAGAAAAGCGCCATCACCCTCAGGTTGTTTCTTTCGCAAGCACCACTAGCTCAGTTAGTCCAGCAAGTGAAGATACAATTACAGTGCTCAGTGAGCTACTGCTTGCTATAAGTGATGCCGAACAGTTGCTTGAAATGCCATCCTCTGCTGAAGCACTAATCACAACTCCAGTTACTTCAGAAGTTGTAGAAACTCCTCCACAGATAACTTCACGCGAAACTTCACAAGTCGAGATTCAAAATCCTGATCTAGAGCAGTCTTCAAATAATGACATTCCCGCTTCGCCAGAGGAAAATTTGCTATTTCAAGAAGAACAATCTACAGAAATGCTTGATATTTCCTTGGAAGAAGCCCAGTTGCAGCAATTGGAACAGGATTTAGCGAGCTTTGATGGGGAAATAAATGCTCTGTTGCAGCCCTTAACTCAGCCAGAAAATCTAGAAAATCCACCTGAGAGCCTATCTCCCTTACCACAACAAGCAGAGACTGAGTCAGATCCAAGCACAACAGAAGCGCATGCGGCGGAAATTGAAAATAAAAGTATCGTGAAAGAAACAGTTGATGGTTCTTCTGTTTCAATTTCTCATTCAAGCAACGATACAGACGTTCCACAGGAACAGAATACTCGTAAATCTATTTGGTATTTAGGAATTGATTTGGGGACAACTGGAATTTCTGCTGCTCTGTTAAATCGCTCCACAAGTGAAGTGTATCCTCTATATTGGTCAGCCGAAACGCAACCGGAAGCAACTTCTGTAAAAAGGTCGTTTCGTTTACCAGCAGAAGTTTATTTGCCAACGGCTTCTGTAAGTGGTAAAGGGGATTTGGGATTGGGGATTCGGGATTGGGTTGAAACAGAAAGCAAAGAAGCACAAGAGCAAATACCACCAGCGGCTGTGGCTGAAGAAAAAGTCCCTGAGGATATAGCGACGGGTTCTACACTACCTGAGTCGGCTGCGGTTCCAACGCAAAACTTATTTTCGGCGCAGTTGAAGCCTTATCTGCAAGTTGCTCTACCTTACAAGAGCGATCACCAAAAATGGGAACCAGTTTTGCAATTAAACGAATTTTCCACGGTTCCATTAGTTTGGGTTGTGCGATCGCTCTCAAAATTGCTGTTAACATTTACGTCGGATCGCAGTAGCACAACTTTGGGTTTAACTGCGGGTGCTGTTGGTCTAGACCAAGAAACTTTCCAAAGTATCATCAGCAATATTACTGGTGTTATTTGCACTTGTCCATCCAACTGGTCGGAACAATATCGCTTCAACATCCGTGAAGCTTTACTCATTAGCAAATTAGTCCAGCATCCGCAACAAGTCTTTTTTGTGGAGGAAGGAATTGCCTGCTTGCTTTGCGAACTCGATGGTGCTGAAGGTGAAATCGTCAAAATCAGAGGTCGTCAAGGTTCTCGTCCTGCAAGAAGTAGCGAACGTCCTTTAGTTGGCAATACCCTCGTGATCAATATTGGTGCTGGTGCAACAGAAATGGCGCTGGTTGATTTGCCAGAAAATCTGGAAGATCTCAGCCACACTCATTTCATGCTCCACGGTTTTGCTTATGCTGGCAAGGGATTAGAGCAAGACATTATCTGTCAACTGCTCTTCCCATCAAAATGGCGACAACCACGTATGCCTATGCAGGAAGATAACAAAACTGTTACCAGTAATCCTTCGCATTGGCAACCAGCAATTCCTGGTTTGGAACAGATGCGCTTTTCTGGTTTGGGGTTGGAAGAATTGAACCTGCCTCGACCTGGGGAAGCTGATATAATGGAGCGCATTCGCCTACAGCAGCGGTTGGAAAGTTCTCTTTTAGGAAAGGCAGTTATAGATTCAGCGATCGCCCTCAAGCTGATTTTGCAACATCAAGAATCTTTTACCCTAGAACTGGCAGATCAGCGATGGGTGTTGCAGCGACGAGACTTAGAAAGCCAGGTGTTTGTCCCATTTGTGCGCCGCCTCAACCGAGAACTCAACAAGTTACTGGTCGCTAAAGGCATACCCACAGAAGCAATCAATCAAGCTATCTTAACAGGCGGAGTTGCTTCCTTAGGGGCGGTGAGTCGTTGGCTGCGACAAAAACTGCCCAACGCCAAAATTATCCAAGATGTGTATCTCGGTGAAAATGGCTCTCCCTCTTGCAGTCGGGTTGCATATGGTTTGGCGGTACTCCCTCTGCATCCTCAGGTTGTAGAAGTCCCCAGACAACAGTACACCGACTATTTCCTGTTCACAGAATTGCTGCGAATTTTCCCAACCAGAGCCATATCCTTTGGCGAAGTTATCGAGTTATTTGAGAATCGTGGCATTAACACGCGCAGTTGTCAACAACGCCTGCTGGCTTTTTTGGAAGGTGAGTTACCCCCTGGTTTAATCCCCACCAGCCTAGATGCCATCAGCCTTACCCAAGCTTCATCTGAAAATGCTGATTATAAGGCAATGAGCGCTGCACCACTTTTTGAAAAGCAAGGAAGCCTCACCTATCGCCCTAATGTCGAACAACTGCGAGTTGTTGCTCATTATCTCGATTGCCTAAAAGCGAGTATTCAGCAATCTCTAGAGGAACCTTATACGGTTAATTTCGCCTTGGGGGTTGTTGATTAGACATATAGCGCTTCTGGTTTCGTTGCAATACAGTTAGAACCCCACCCCGGCTTTGGCTTGCGCCAAAACCGCCCCTCCCCGCTTGCGGGGAGGGGATTAAGGGGTGGGGTTAAAGCGTACTGCATCCAAACGAAAATCGCTATATTTATAGCCGTGGTCAGACAGCTTAGGACATTGGCAAATTTAACAGAGCCGCTGGTTACACCTATCCCTAGCGGTCTTTGTCCTAACCAACATGGCAGCGGCTATAAAACTTTTTTCTTCCCTTTTGCACCCCGTAGGAGGCAACATGCCTTGCCCAAAGGGCGATTAAAATCACTACCAAGCTAAGACGTGACTAGTAGTCTGCCAAGGGAACTTTGCAGGGTAGCACATCTTACTGATAAGCTACTTAAAAATCAGGAAATAGCATGGCAAAGAAGTACATTGTGGATTTGAGTGAGGACGAAGTTTCTCAGCTGCAAGCATTAATTAAAAAAGGTAAGCACAAGGCAAGAACCATCACCCGCGCAAACATTCTTCTGATGGCTTCTGAGGGAGAAACAGATCAAGCGATCGCTGCCATTGTTCGAGTCCATGTTACGACAGTGGAACGGACACGAGAGAAATTTGTCATCGGTGGGTTAGATTTTGCACTCATTGATGAACCTCATCCACCGAAGATTCGTAAACTTGAAGGAAAATCAGAAGCGTTTTTGATAGCTACAGCTTGTTCTGACGCACCGTCTGGACGGGTAAGATGGACAATGCAACTTTTGGCAGACCACTTAATAGAAGTTGGTATCGTTGATTCGATTTCAGATGAAACTGTTCGTCAGACCCTAAAAAAAACGACATTAAGCCGTGGCTGAAAGAACAGTGGTGCATTCCCGAAGTAAACGCCGAGTACGTTTTACGGATGGAAGATTTATTGGATTTATACAATGAACCATATGATCCCAAACGTCCAGTAGTCTGTTTTGATGAATGCTCATATCAACTGGTGGAAGAAGTCAGACAACCATTGCCACCTGAACCAGAGCAACCAGAACGCTATGACTTTGAATATAAACGCAATGGAACAGTAAATTTATTTGCTTATTTTCAACCTTTAGTAGGGTGGAGACATATTGAAGTAACTCAACGGCGTACAAAACACGATTTTGCAAAACAAATGAAAGATTTAGTAGATATTTATCACCGCGATGCTGATGTTATTCGTTTAGTAGTTGATAACCTTAATATTCATACTCCAGCAGCCTTGTATGAAGTTTTTGAACCTCAAGAGGCACGTCGAATTGTACAAAGATTAGAGTTCCACTACACTCCTAAACATGCAAGTTGGTTGAATCAAGTAGAGATTGAGTTATCTGTTTTATCTCGCCAATGTTTAGAGCGACGAATCCCGGATATACAAACATTATCCTCTGAAATTGCTACTTGGGAGAAACAACGCAATCTTCAACGTACAAGTGTCCATTGGCGTTTTCAAACTACAGATGCACGGAGAAAGATGGAGCGTTTATACCCGACTGTATGACCCAGCAAATTTCCCTTGGCAGACTACTAGGGGCAACTTCCCCGCGACTCCCTTTCTACAAGGGTAATCCCAGAGACGCTGCCCCTAGCAATTGATCAAAATGTTGTGTTAAGTTGTGTTAATCGTATTGACTCAGCTTTACTCAGCAGTTGCGAGTTCCGTGCTACCGCGTGCGCGACGCCTTGTGATGCTGTTGTACAGCATGACTCCAATGGCTTTAATGAGATTGCCCTCCAATTCTTGGAACATCTTCATGTTCATACCAAAGGCGGCATTTGCTTCATCGACAATGCGATCGCTTGTAGCATCATCTATTGGCAGTTCATCCAAAGCCTGACGATATTTGACTTTAAACGCCTTTTCATCAGCAATCTCATCAAATTCATAGAAGGCGAGACCTTGTCCATCAGAAAGGTTCATCGCAGTTTGGGCAATGCCTTTGAGAATTTGCCCACCAGACAAATCTCCCAGGTATCGGGTGTAGGAATGGGCAACTAACAGTTCGGGTTCTTTTTCAGACACTTCCCGGATGCGCTGTACGTATGCTGCTCCCGCCGGAGAGAGTTTGATTTCCTCCCGCCAGTTTACACCGTAGTAATAACTTAGGTCTTGCTCTAGGCTGTGCTTGCGGTGAAGTTCTGCAAAATTAATTTTTGAAACAATCGGATGATTGCGGTGCTTCTCCATCTCCTCTTCCATCGCTGAATAGGCGAAGTAAAGGTTAGCCACCAGCTTCCGATAAGAGTTTTTTTCTACAACTCCTTTTAAAAAACACTTGACAAAACCTACATTTTCTGCCATTGTGTGGGCTTTTTTCGTCCCTACACGTAATTTTGTTGCTAAATTACTGCTCATGCTAAATTGCTCGACTTTAAAAGGTCAACTGCTGGAGTTCTAATTTACGAACGGCTACAAAAGCCACTAAAACGTTACAGTAAAACCATTTGATGAGAATTTCTATTAATATTTTTTAAGTTTAGATGACTACATTGAGGACTAAAGACTGCTGGGCTTTGAATACAGATGTTTTGCAATGATTTCACAAGACAAGGCAGATGAGGGGGATGAGGGGGATGAGGCAGTGAGGCAGTGAGGGAGATGAGGGAGAGGCTTCTAATTTTGAATGAGCGAATTTTGAATTTTGAATTGATTTGTCCCCCTTGTCGCAAGCGGCATACGACTAGCATTGCTGAGGCGGAGTTGACAATTCACTATAGTATAAATACTGATTTTACAAAATCTTTACAAAAGACTGAAAAGACTTATAAGTAATTTTGCTGAAAGGATAGAAGAATCAAAGTAAGTTGTAGGAAGAAAAAATACCAAAATGTCCCGATTAAAAGGTAATCAGTAGGAATTGTTCAATAAAGTTTAAAGTGTTATTCTCCAGTTTAATTATGTGGAGCTTTTTTTATTATGGTTTCATATATAACTCCGACTCAAGGTAGCATTCCTGCGAGTTCTGATTCTGAAGTTGAGAAATTGGAAAAGAAGGTCAATGAAGCTAGTTTTGGGCTTAACTTGATATCGCTTCCAGCAACACCCCTATTTGGCACAGATGGTATTCGGGGACGAGTAGGAGAATTGCTGAGTGCGCCTTTGGCATTACAAGTGGGCTTTTGGGCAGGTACTGTTTTGCGTAGCCATGTTTCAAACCCAGGACCAGTTATCCTTGGACAAGACTCCAGAAACTCCAGCGATATGCTAGCGATGTCCTTGAGTGCAGGGTTAACAGCAGCAGGGTTAGAAGTTTGGTATTTGGGACTATGTCCTACTCCCTGCGTTGCATATCTCACCAGCGTCACCGATGCCATCGGCGGAGTCATGATTTCTGCTAGCCACAACCCGCCAGAAGACAACGGTATTAAAATTTTTGGCGCAAATGGGATGAAGCTATCCCAAGGGTTGCAAACAGAAATAGAAGCTGGACTGCGTGGTGTGGGTTCTGCTGACTGTAGTAATTGCGGACGGCATTACTCGCGCTTGGACTTAGTAGAAAATTATGTTGAGGCGTTGAAAAAACCCCTGCACGGTGCCATGAATTTTCAGGGCATGAAAATTGTTCTAGATTTGGCATGGGGAGCAGTCGTTGGTTTAGCACCATCCGTATTTACGGAGATGGGGGCAGAAGTCATCTGCTTGCATAACGAACCGGATGGCGATCGCATCAATGTCAACTGCGGTTCAACTTACCTAGAAATCCTACAAGCAACGGTACAAGAACACAATGCTGATTTAGGTTTTGCCTTTGATGGCGATGCTGATCGCGTTTTAGCTGTAGATAACACCGGTAGACCAGTCAATGGAGATTATATCCTCTATCTGTGGGGACACAGCTTGCTACAAAAGCAAGAACTGCCCCATAATCTGATTGTTTCCACTGTCATGGCAAACTTAGGTTTGGAAAGGGCTTGGAAGCAAGTCGGTGGTCAATTTATTCGCACAGCAGTAGGTGATCAGTACGTCCAGGCGGAAATGCTCTTCACTGGAGGAATGCTAGGCGGTGAACAATCTGGTCACATTCTTTGCCGTCACTATGGTATTACTGGAGATGGGTTGTTAACAGCCTTACATTTAGCAGCTTTGGTACAAAGGGCAGGTGTTCCCTTATCAGAATTGGTCGATCAAAGCTTTCAAACGTATCCGCAACTGTTGCGCAACGTGCGAGTCGAAGACAGATGCAAGCGTTTGGGATGGAAAGAATGCCAACCTTTGCAACAGGCGATCGCCCGCGCCGAAGCAGCAATGGGAGATTCTGGCAGAGTTTTAGTTCGTGCCTCTGGGACAGAGCCACTCATCCGAGTTATGGTAGAAGCCGAAGCAGCCGAACTTGTTCATTACTGGACAAATGAATTAGTCACCCAAGTCCAGCAACACATAGCAGCTTAAAAATAATCCCTCGTTAGATATATTTAACTCGTTAATTCTCACTTGCAGCCAAGAAACTCTGCAAGTCAATAACTCCAACAAGCCCGCCGACGCGGGCTTTGTTCTTGTATCGACATTCCAGTCTGTGGGATGTATAGCAGGGGACAAGGGACTGGGGACTGGGGACTCGGTCAAAAGTCTTTTTGTGTCTAGGTTTTATCATCTGTTGATGTCCTAACCACCTTGGCTGTTGCTGTACAACCTACTGTTTGCACAAAATTTGTAAAATTTATATAAAAATTTTCTAATTTCATTTAAAGTTTTAAGGATAAAATTTTATTAATATAGTCATCTCCACTGTACAAACGTGATACATACGTCTGTACTTATACCTCAATACAGTTCAGATAAGATAATCAACCTTCCAACAAACCTTGTCCAGACGCAAAATTTCGCGTTTCTACAAATCTAAAATTCCTATCATTAACCCTTAACTGAACAGTATTGACCTATATCCAGGTTTTAAAAATTTTTGATAGTCCTCATCCGCGCAAAAAGTTGTATATTAGCGTAAGTTTTGATGCTAGTTTTTGTCATACCCCTCAAAAGCCCGCAAGTTTCCAAATCTTGGGAGCTTGTAACCAAGTTATTTGAAAGAACCATTAAATCAATTTGCAATCAGACTTCATCAGACTATAGGGTGATTGTTGTTTGTCATGAGCGACCACGGCTAGAATTTCATCATCCTTACGTTAGATATATTGAAGTTGATTTTCCACCAGCAAACGAGCCTGACGCCTTTTCTAGAGGGCATACCGATAAAGGACGAAAAATTCTCAAGGGATTAATTCATGCTCAAGAATTTTCTCCAACTTATACTATGACAGTTGATGCTGATGATTGTGTCAGCAAGCATTTAGCAGAATTTGTCAGTCAAAATAGTAATTGTGATGGTTGGTTTATCAATAAAGGTTATAAGTATCAAGACGGCAGTGATTTTATATATGTTAAAAGAAGAAATTTTTATAAAATTTGTGGAAGTTGCAATATTCTCAGGTATGACTTGAATAATCTACCGAACAATCCAGAGTACAACCGTGGTTATGGTTACTATAGATTCTATGTTGACCACGAGAAAGTCAGAGAAACTTTAGCTAAAAATGGGAATCACCTCCAGCAATTACCATTCCCAGGTGCCGTTTATATTGTTGCCACCGGAGAAAATCTTTATTACGGAACAACCAAGCTAACATTTAATATATTCAATCGTAAAGGCTTAAATCAATCAATTCGCGAAGAATTTAATTTATACCCATTGAATAAAAATTTAATTAGAACAGAACCGCTATATTCAAGATAATCTGTAAAAATAAAGCGATCGCTCACAACTTAACGGGCATATTTACCGACGAAAGAACTCAGAACTCACCGGATGAGAATGATCAGGGGGGTTTAAAATCGAGATCTCATTCTGGTTCCTAGCTGCGTGTATAGTGCCCTTAAATTCAATTAGGGAGGGAGAAAAGAATTCTTTCCTTACTCAATCCCCCAAATTTGTATCTGGGGATATTCTGTGTTCTGCGTTCTGCATTCTGTATTCTTCTTAAAGCGCCGCCATGCTGACAGCAAAGCTAAAATCCAAAAAAGCCAAAAAACAGCAGCAAAAAGAAACTCCAACCCTTAGCCTCAAAGAACGTTTAGCCCAGAAGCGCAAATCTGCACAAGCACGGAAAGAATTCACCAATTTTTTAATCCCCGTTATTGTTGGCGGTATCTTCTTTGGCATTCTCATGGCTTTTGTCGGTGGAATGAAGGCAGCAGTCCCAGGTTTATTAGGAATCATTACTATTGCTTTATCCTATAAATATCCCCGTCAAGCCCTTTTTGCCTTCCTGATTTACGTGCCGTTTGGCGGTACCATCACCTACTACATTGGCAATAGTCCCATACTTCAAGTAGCGAAAGACTCCTTCTACATTCCAGCGCTGATTGCACTGTGGCAAATTTGTCGTAAGCAGCGGCTACCCCTGATTATTCCCCAAGCCATTAAAACTCCACTGTTTATTTTATTGGGCATATGTCTGCTCACGCTGGTATTTGTAAATGGAGGACAGCAGTTCAACCCGCCCTCCACTCAACTATCGGATAATTCAGAGCTGGAAATACCGATAGGCATGGGAATACTGGGTTTGAAAGTACTTTTGGGCTATGTACCCCTAATAGCTTGCGCTTATTATCTCATTCGCAATAAGCGAGATTTCCTATTTTTATCGCGCCTACAGGTTGTCCTCATATTAGTGTGCTGTGTCCTAGGACTTGTTCAATACCTATTATTATCAAGAGGGATATGTCAAGGCACTAGATATTTAGAAGGAGCAGCCCAATTCAGAGCATCAATTGAAGCGCGTTGTTTCATTGGTGGTTCTCTCATTTATAGTCCTGACCAAGGGGTCATTCGTCTACCAGGAACCTTTGTTGCGCCTTGGCAGTGGGCATGGTTCTTAATTTCCAGCACCTTTTTTGCCTTTGCCTGTGGCTTTAGTGACCCTTCTAGAATCTGGCGGGTTCTCAGTTTAGGTTCTATGGCATTAGTCTTTATCAATGCAGTTGTCTCCGGGCAGAGAATAGCCTTAGCATTAGTGCCTGCATGCTTCGTCGCTTTGCTCTTGCTGACTGGTGAAATTCGCAACCTGAAACGATTTCTCCCTATAGGAGTTGGACTCGTCATTATTTTAGGAATTGCAATGGTAGCTAATCCTGAAATCGTAGGACAGAGGATAGAAAGTTTGAACGCACGCTGGCAAGCTTCACCGCCACAAGAGTTTATTGTGCAGCAATTTGCGGAGGTCTGGAAAAATTTAGATGGACCCTTAGGAAATGGTTTAGGACGTGCTACTAACTCTGCCCGTTTGCTAGGTCAAACCAAACTGGTGGAAACCTATTATCCCAAAATACTCCATGAAATTGGACCATTGGGACTGCTAGGGTTTATTGCTTTAGTCACAACTTTAACAATTGTGTGCTTCCAAACTTATCGTTCAGTCAAAAACCCTATTTTCCGAACTTATGCAGGTGCTTTGTGGGTCTTCATACTGTTTATAAGTTATAACACCTACTATTATCCTTTGGACGTTGATCCGGTAGCTGTCTATTACTGGTTTTTTGCTGGAGTCCTTTTGAAATTGCCAGAAATAGATAAGCAAGAAAGACTCGTAGAGGCACAAGCAAAAGGAGTGCGGAGGAAGAACATGAGGGAGATGAGGCGGCAGAGGGAGATGAGGCAGCAGAGGGAGCAGAGGGAGAACTAATGACTAATGACTAATGACTAATGACTAATGACTATTAATATGAATTTTCCTTTAATTTCTGTGATTATCCCCACCTACTGTCGTGAGGAACCACTACGCGATAGCGTTGCCGATGTCCTGAAACAGGACTACCCAAATTATGAAGTTTTGGTTGTGGATCAAACCCCGAAACATGATCCAGAAGTTGAAGCTTACTTGGAGGAATTAACCGCAGCCAGTAAAATAAAATGGTTCCGTTTAAATTGGGCAAGTTTGCCAGGGGCGCGGAATTATGCAGTGCGGCGGGCAGCAGGTGAGATTATTTTATTTATCGATGATGATGTACAGTTACCAGATGGATTTTTAGCAGCGCATGCAAAAAACTATTTGGAAAACCCAGAAGTGGGGGCTGTTGCTGGACGCGTATTTGACAGAATGAAATTAGGTGACTCTGGAGGAAAATTACAGATTGAATATCTTCCTCCCCAGGCAATGGACCCAGGAATTGCTTGGTATTATATAGATTTGGTGCATACAATAAAACCCCAAGAAGTGCTAACAGCAAGGGGTTGTAATATGTCGTTTCGCCGCGAAATTTTTACCAAATACGGACTGAGATTTGATGAGAGATTTCGCGGTAGTGCGGTGCGAGAAGAATCTGATTTCTGTTTAAGATTACGGCAGACTGGATATAAAATTTGGTACGATCCAGAGGCACATTTAGTGCATCTTGGAGAAGAAACGGGAGGTTGCCATGATATTAGTATGCGCTCTCTAAAATATCAACTCACTTTCTATCACAACCATTTCTTAATGGGGCTGAAAAACCTCACCGCTACCCAAGCGTTACGCCTCTACGCCCGTTTATTTGACTGTCACGTTCTCGGACGCCCTCCTTGCCACAAAAGCGGTTCTCCCATCAAAATTCTCACTCGCGGGGTTTTCTACTCTTTAGGTTTTTTGAAAGCTTTAGGTACTGTCATTCAATCAATTTGGAATGATGGTCAAATTTACACTCACATAGATGAACAAGTTAAAAGTATTTAAACCATAGATAAACACAAGATTTACACAGATAGATATCTTTCTCATGTATTATCTGTGTCCATCTGTGTCCATCTGTGGTTCAATATTCTAAATTCTCTATTAAAAATAGAAATGAAAATTATCGTAGCAAGCCACACTTATATTGTAGACATTAACTGTGAAAAATTACGTATTTTATCTCAACTAGAACCTGAAATTGAAGTAACAGTTGTCGTACCAAAAAAGTGGAAACCTGGCGGTGTTCAGAACAAAATAATTCAAACTCAATATCGTGATGAAGGCAAATTTCGCATAGTTCCCGTTTCTAACTTTAGTCAAAATCATCAAGGACTGCTGACTTTTGGGGCTGATTTGATACCTTTGTTAGGAAAGTTCCGTCCCCAGATTATTCAAGTAGAACAAGGGTCTAGAGGACTGGCTTATGCTGAAATGATTACTTTAAATCAGCTATTAGGACTCAAGGCAAAAAATGTATTTTTTACTTGGTGGAATCTACCCTATAATCTGAATTTTCCAGTTTCTTTATTAGAAAAATATAACCTAACGCACAGCCACGGTATTATTTCAGGGAATCAAGATGGTGCAGAAATTTTACGGCAACAGGGATACAAAGGACAAATAAAAGTAATGCCCCAACTGGGTGTAGATGAAACTTTATTTACTCCCACACCACAACCAGAATTAGCAACTAAGTTAGCAATTGAACCACATGATTTTGTTGTGGGATTCGTCGGGCGTTTTGTTCAAGAAAAGGGATTACTAACTCTTGTCAATGCCTTAGCTAGTTTGAAGAATAAATCTTGGAAAATTCTACTTTTAGGGCGTGGTTCGTTGCAATCAGAATTAATGAATCAAGCAGCAGAACATAATATTCAAGACCGGATAATTTTGGTAGAAAGCGTTTCACATGATGAAGTGCCAAAGTATATTAATTTAATGAGTACTTTAGTGTTGCCATCGGAAACAAACTACAAGCTTAAAAATATAACTTCTGTTGGTTGGAAAGAACAATTTGGTCATGTACTAATAGAAGCAATGGCTTGCAAAGTTCCTGTTATAGGTTCCAATTCCGGCGAAATTCCTTATGTGGTTGGTGATGCTGGATTAATATTTCCTGAAGCAGATGCCAAAGCACTGGCTGATTGCATAGTTCAATTGATGGACAAACCAGAATTGGCTAAAAAATTAGGTGAAATGGGTTATCAAAAAGCAATGACTCAATACACAAATAAAGCTTTAGCAAAACAGCAATTAGAGTTTTATAAAGAACTTGTTAGTAGTCATTAAATCTTTTGCGGAAACCAATGTCATGAAAATGAAACCACAGATTAAAACAGATGCACGCAGATAAATTATCTGTGTTAATCTGTGTGCATCCGTGGTTCTAAATTATCTTATGACTTTAAACAACAAGATTCCCGACTTCTTAAAGAAGTCGGGAATCTGAACCTTTCTATTTTTAATTACGAATAACGAATGACTAATAACAACTAACAAAATATGCGAATTCTACAAATTGTTCCCTCAATTTCTTTAATATATGGCGGTCCCAGTCAAATGGTACTAGGACTATCTTCTGCATTGGCACGGCAAGGAGTAGAAGTTACAATTCTGACAACTGACAGTAATGGTGATACTGGTCAAGAACCCTTGGATGTTCCCTTAAATACCCCTATCGAGCAGGATGGCTATAAAATAATATACTTCCGTTGCGCCCCTTTTCGTCGCTACAAATTCTCTGTTGACTTACTCAAATGGCTAAATATTCACGCCCATACGTTTAACTTAGCTCATATTCATGCTCTGTTTTCCCCTGTTAGCAGTGTTGCTGCAAGCATTTGTCGTCGGCAAAAATTAGCGTATATTTTGCGTCCTTTGGGAACTCTAGATCCAGCCGACTTACGTAAAAAAAGGCAACTGAAACAGCTTTATGCTGCAATTTTAGAACGTTCAAATTTAGCTGGTGCAGCCGCCATTCACTTTACTAGTCTTCAGGAAGCCAAGGTATCAGAAAGATTTGGAGTCTCTACACGAGATTTAGTGATTCCTTTGGGTGTTATCCCCCCTCAGTCCCCCCTTTTTAAGGGGGGAAGTGAGGTGCGCCAGCAGTTCGGTATTCCCCTTGATGTGCCGTTGGTGCTGTTTATGTCCCGCATTGATCCAAAAAAAGGTTTGAATTTGCTGCTTCCAGCATTAGAGGCGCTTTTAGCTGAAGGGTTAAATTTTCACTTTGTGCTAGCTGGGACGAATCCCCAAGACCCAAATTACGAAGAAAAGATAAAATTACAGATCAAAACTTCACCACTGCGATCGCACACAACTATCACTGGCTTTGTTACAGGTGAATTAAAATCTGCCCTTCTCCAAGCTGCTGATTTATTCGTTTTGCCGTCGTATTATGAAAATTTTGGGATTGCTGTAGCTGAAGCAATGGCAGCACAAATTCCTGTGGTGATATCAGACCAAGTGCATATTTGTCAAGAAGTCCGTGATAGCGAGTCGGGATGGGTGGGTGCAACAGATGTCTCAGACCTCACCAACTTACTTCGTATAGCTTTACAAAATCCCTCAGAACGCCAGCGGCGGGGGCTATGTGCCAAAGAGTATGCATTGAAAAATTACAGTTGGAATGCGATCGCTCTTCAAACCATTGAGGCGTATAATCAAATCTTGTCCCACTTGGACGTAAAATAATAAGTCTGTTTGTGCAACTTTGCACAAGCTAAAATTTTGTTTCATTGAGCTAAACCCCAATCGGCTAACCGGGGTTTTGTGGCATCATGGCAAGATAGAATACATATGCCTTTCTGAACTACAGGGAATCTCACATGGCTCTCCATCTAGGCGACACAGTACCAAACTTTACCCAAGCCTCCTCCACCGGAGACATAGACTTTTACCAATGGGCTGGCGACAGCTGGGTTGTACTTTTCTCTCACCCCGCAGACTACACACCTGTTTGCACGACAGAGTTAGGACAAGTCGCTAAGCTCAAGCCAGAATTTGACAAGCGCAATGTTAAAGTGATAGCTCTCAGCGTTGATGATGTTGAATCCCACAAAGGATGGATTGGAGACATTGAGGAAACTCAAAACGCTACCCTCAACTACCCAATTTTGGCAGACGCGGATCGCAAGGTTTCTGACCTTTACGACATGATTCACCCTAACGCCAATGCATCTTTGACTGTGCGTACAGTCTTCATTATCGACCCCAACAAGAAACTGCGTTTGAGCTTAACTTATCCCCCAAGCACCGGACGCAACTTTGATGAAATTCTGCGGGTGATTGATTCGCTACAGTTGACTGATAACTACAGTGTAGCGACACCAGCCGATTGGAAAGATGGCGATGATTGCGTCATTGTTCCTTCGCTGAAAGATCCAGAAGTGCTGAAGGAGAAATTCCCCAAAGGGTATGAGGAAGTCAAGCCCTACCTGCGGATGACTCCTCAACCTAATAAGTAAATCCTGAAATAATTTCGTGCAAGTGCTGTAGAGATGGGAATCCCGTATCTACAGCATTTTTGCGTAAGAATAAGAAATAAAAGCCAGTCGGGTAGGCAGTTAGAGGAAATAATTATGCTTTCATCTCCTATTTTTTTACGGATGCCGCCAGATTTGCAAATGACAGATGAGCAATTTTTTGAGTTCTGTCAGGTTAATCGAGATTTACGTATCGAACGTGATAAATTTGGTGAGATATCAATTATGCCTCCCACTGGATCAGAGACAGGCAACCGTAGCGGTAGTATATTTGGTGAGCTTTATATTTGGGCAAATCAGGACGGAACAGGTATTTGTTTTGATTCCAGTACTGGGTTTAAGCTATCAACAGGTGCAGAAAGGTCGCCTGATGCTTCTTGGATGAAACTGGAACGGTGGAATGCTCTGACATCAGAACAAAAGCAAGGGTTTGCTCCAATTTGCCCAGATTTTGTTGTGGAACTCCGGTCATCTTCTGACAATCTTCAACCTTTAAAAGAGAAAATGGAAGAATACATGAGCGAACCAGGAATACAATTAGGTTGGTTGATTGACCGCAAGCATCGCAAAGTTTATATCTATCGTCCTGGAATGCCAGAAGAATGTTTAGATAACCCTGCTACTGTCAGTGGTGAACAAGTTTTGCCAGGGTTTGTTTTGAATATGACTAAGATTTGGTAGTGCAAGTCTTAACTGCTGCTAGAATTTTTCTTATTATCAGGAAACTTACACTTAACTTCAATTTCAAAGTTGCCTTCGCTAGAACCTTCAACCAAGATAGGAATACCAACTTTGCTACCCAGCTTGATGCCAAATTTTATTGTGACTTCTTCAGCTTCGGGTAAGTTTCTGAATGCCCCAAGAGCCAATTTCGTGTAACCACGAAGCTTCGCGTGAAATTCCTGAATGTTAACTGTGGGGAGAATATCGCCAATACCACGGTATGCTAGTTGCTCGTCGTCTATTTCTGGCAATTCAGAGACCGTTTTCGACTGAATATAAAGCTCGTACTCTTCACCGTCATCTTTAATTATCAGGCGTTGTACTTCTGACATCGGTAGCCTCAAGTTATTACGGATAATATCTTTAGTTAGAATACTCTAAAACGCCCTTATGGTTGGTTGGACAGTATGGCTCGATATGCCTTGGTGATTGGCATTGCTAACTATAACCATTTCAGAAATCTACCAAAGGCTGTCACCGATGCAGAAAACATAGCGCGGGTACTCCGTGAACACGGTCGTTTTGATGTTCAGCCGTTACCTGCTAAGTTAATCGAGGGTGAAAATCGCTGGTGTGTCGCGCCAGACAAAAAGCTAATTGGCAAGGAGCTGGGTTCGACACTAAGGAAGTTTCTGCAGGAAAAGGCAAAAAATCACGAAGCACTGATTTATTTTGCCGGACATGGATTTGAAGCACCAACGCTGACAGGTAAGCAAAAGGGGTATCTGGCAACATTTGATTGTAGCAGCGATGGACAGAATGCGATCGCCTTTGACGACTTCAATGATTTAATTCGAGAATCTCAGCTTGCGAGTTTAGTGGTACTGCTAGACTGCTGCTATGCTGGTTCTTTTTTAGAAAATAGTTTTCTCCGCTCAAGTTTTCCCGTTTTCAACAGCAAACAGGACTATTGCCTAATAAGTGCCTCTCGTGAATTTGAAAGAGCGCGAGAAGATGTCGAAGGAGGCATTTTTACCCAAGCAGTTATGAGAGGATTATCTCACGATAGGGCTGATGAAACTACTGGGGAAGTGAATGTCACCGGCTTGTTTAGCTTTATATCACGGGAACTTAAGCAGAGTGGACAAGAACCAATCTACATGGGCGGAGGAAGGTCAATTCCTCTCGTCTGGTATCCGCCAAAGAATCCGGTGGTTACTGGGGTTGTGCGTGAGGAATGTCCCTATCGAGGATTGGAAGCTTTTGAAAAGCAACACGCACATTTTTTCTTTGGTCGAAAGAAAGTTGTTGAGGATATTTTACAAAAACTTACTCAGGCTCAGTTTGTTCCGATAATTGGCGCGTCGGGAAGTGGTAAGTCTAGTGTGGTGCGTGCGGGTTTGATTCCTCAATTGGAGAATAATGGTTGGCGAATATTAGACCCAATTAAACCAGGAATTGAGCCATTAGCAAAATTGCGAGCAGCTTTTGAGCCATTTTTTCAGCGTCAAAAGGAAATTCAGCAGCTTTATGAATTCATCCACAATCACCCCGATGGCTTGAATGCGGTAATTGAACGTCTCCCAGGTTCAGAACGTTTCTTGTTGGTTGTAGATCAATTTGAAGAAGTGTTTACCCTTTGTTCCAAACAAGAGGAGAGACGCAAATTTATTGATTTGTTAACCCAGGTTGTAGAACTTTCGGATGCAACATCTCTACAAAATTTGCGGTTGGCAATTGTCACAACCATGCGGGCAGATTTTCTTGAACCCTGTTTGAACTATCCATTGCTGACTCAAGTGATTCAAAATCAGGCAGTATATATGCCGCCGTTGCTAGGGGCAGAATTGGAGCAGGCGATCGCATTACCAGCAAACCTGCAAGGTTATCGTTTTGAGGACGGGTTGCTGGGAGAGATCATGCAAGATGTGGGTAAAGAGCAGGGATGTTTACCACTGTTACAGTTTGCCCTCACGGAACTTTGGGAGAAACGAGATTGCGAAAAGCATCAGCTAAGAGTTGAGCAGTATCGGGCAATGGGAGGCGTGATTGGTGCGCTGGATCGTCACGCAGAAAATATCTATCACAGCTTCATAGAGCAGGAGCAGCAATGGATTAAGCGGATATTTTTAAAGCTGGTGCGAACGGGTGAAGGAGAAAAAGATACAAGGCAACGGCAACCTAAAGCCAAACTGTTAGCCATTGGAAATGACAAGCTAGTTAATGATGTTTTAAATGAGTTAATTCAAGGACGCTTGTTGGTAAGTGGGCAAGAAGAACAGCAAGGAGACGCCTGGGTAGACTTAGCCCATGAAGCCTTGATGGAAGGATGGCAGCGGTTTGCTAAGTGGCGTCAGAAAAATCGCAAATTGCGACGACTGAGTGCTCGGCTGGAAGATGCTTTACAGGAATGGCAGAAGAATCCCCATGATGAAAATTTAATGATGGGAGGATTGCTGGCGCAAGTGCGAGAGAAATGGCTAGAACTGGAACCGGATTTAGATGCCACAGCTAGGAAGTTTTATCAGCGCAGTGTTGCTCTTGAAGAACAACAACGTCTGATAGCTGAAGCAGCTATCAGAGCAAAAAGCGAGTTTTTGGCGACTATGAGGCACGAGTTACGTACCCCATTGAATGCCATTATTGGCTTGAGTCAACTGCTGCGTGATGATGCTGTTGATTTTGGAATGTCAGAGGATTTTATTGATGGCCTTAAATTCATTAAATCTGCAAGTAAGGATGTATTGACATTAGTTAACGATATCCTCGACTTGTCGAAAATTGAAGCGGGGAGAATGACTTTGTACCCGGAAACATTTGATCTTGTAACGCTTATTAATAAGGTCGTCCTCATAGTCAAGCCGTTGGTAGAAAAAAATGGCAATGTACTAGTGGTTAATTATGAACAGAAACTGGACACCATGTACACTGATCAGATTAAGTTACGGCAAGTAATGTACAACCTCCTAAATAATGCTGCTAAGTTTACCCAACATGGCAAAGTTATGCTGACAGTTAAAAGCGAAAATGAAAACTCTGTCATAGACAGTCCTGGTGAAATTATTAGTTTCACTGTTACTGATACAGGTATTGGTATTTCTGACAATCAACAGCAACACTTATTTCAACCCTTTACACAGGGAGAAGATACCAAAAAGTATGGAGGCACTGGACTAGGGTTGGTAATTAGCCGCCACCTTTGCCAAATAATGGGTGGTGAGATTTTTGTGGAAAGTCAGCTTGGAAAAGGGTCTACTTTCACTGTCCGCCTACCACGGATTGTTACCGTATAAGGTATCTTGAATGTGATCGCTTCCGCTACCATCCCGTCTTCACCAACCCGCAAAGCGAAGAAGCAAAAGCCGCTTGTGAAACCTGCCGTAAATATGTTTGGGACGCGTAGGGGCTAAAAATTGTGTACTTTTACAATGTGAGAGCGCTGCATTGAGTTCTGATACTCATTCACGAGTCCCAAACACTCGTGAACGAGTAAACAATCTTGTCCCCTCACTCCATTTTCAACGAACGAGATACTCTTGTTCACACTGCCCAGCCTACAAAAGTGGGCGATCGCTCTTTCTCTGAAAGTATGCTGTAGGCGATCGCCCATACTGCAAAGCTATAAACCTTTTATGCACAACTTTCGCAGCCACCCCACCCCGGTTTTGTCTTGCGCCAAAACCGCCCCTCCCCGCATGCGGGGAGCAGGGTGGTTTCATACAAAGAAAGAAAAAACCTTTTGGATTTGATTGGCTAAAGCACGTTGAGCTTGAGGGATAGTGCGAAAACCAAGAAATCTGGCAAGAGTGATGAAAAAATTATGTAATATTGCCCAGTTAACTGGTGCATTGCCACCTCGTCGTAGTGGAAAGTCTGAAGGGAAAGGTCACATCGCGAACCCAATGGAGCCGGTTTTCAATTCCCCAATGTTTCTGGGTGTCGGTTAGAGCATCTTGAGCCGACATGATCTGACTACAAATATAGAACTGACGCTCTTGAAATGATTGACCATCACGAATACCAGAACGTTCAACTTGGACAAAGGTTTTAAGTCCAGCCCATTGACTTTGTAATTTTTCTGGAGCGGCGAATACCTGACAACAACGCTTGACCGAGCGATCGTGAGTATCATCTTCTGTTGTAGTACTGCTCAAAGGTTCCTGTTTGTGTGACTGAGTTTGAGCCATTTTGTAGAGCGTCGGTTGATTTTCTTTTAATCCAATCATGTAGTCGTTGCCACCATTAATAATCAGCGATACTGTTTTTTTTGGCAATGCAAAGCATCAAGAGTGAACATCACTTGTTGAGCACAAAATTCGGATATTAATTGCTGTGCGATCGCCATCTCACTAATTTTTTTGTTCGACATTGGTTGCATCCTGAGTACAATGCCCCGCCCGTGACTATAAACTGATACTGTACTGATAAAGTTTTGGTAGGACTGACTGTAATCTGTTACTGTGCAGCGAATACCTTTACCATCAATTGCCAATCTTTCTCCTGGCATCGGTGGCACAAGAACTGATGCCCAATTATTGAATAAGTCGGTGAATGGCTGAAAATCTAATGTTTTCAGTACTCGTCGGAACGTTGAGTAGGATGGAAACTTGATTGTCTCATCTAGGCTTAACAGTTCAATCAAGCCTTGTCTGTGTACTCTGGTAAAATCTTCCAATGGTCGGTAGCCCCAATACCCTGTCATTGCTCCCAATAAGATCAACAATAATACCAACCAGAAGTCATGTCTTCGTCCCCGAATATGTCGATAGTCTGGGATTTGCTGCAATTGTTCGATGAGATTCATACTTTTTATTTATCAATTTTTCTCCACCCTCTACAAATTATTATTATTTTTCTTTCTTTGTATGAAACCACCCTGCCCTCCCCGCATGCGGGGAGGGGATTAAGGGGTGGGGTCAAATCAACGTGGGGATAAAGGTTTAAACATTCAATTGACACTGACGAGCAATGCCGTGCCCCTACAGACCGTATCTATCTACCCCTTTCGTGCTGTGACCAAATGCGCGTTGGCAATCCCCAAACGTAGATAAAACCTTCCGCTGCTTTATGGTCAAATGTATCCTCAGCACCGTAGGTTGCCAAGTCGGGAGTGTAGAGGGAATTGTCAGAACTCCGCCCAACGATGGTAGCGTTGCCCTTAAATAGTTTCACCCGCACAGTTCCAGACACTCGCTCTTGTGTCTTTTGAATAAAAGCATCCAATGCTGTTTTTAAAGGACTGTACCACAGACCGTTGTAAATTAATTGACTGTAAGTCTCCTCAATACCACGCTTGTAATGAGTAACATCTGCGGTCAAAGTCAAGCTTTCCAAATCTCGATGTGCGTGAATTAACACGAGCAAAGCGGGCGCTTCATAAATTTCCCGCGATTTGATACCTACCAAGCGGTTTTCTACCATGTCGATGCGTCCGACACCGTGATTTCCAACGACTTGGTTAAGTTGTTCAATCAGTTCAACTGGGTTGATGAATTGACCATTCAGGGTAGTTGGAATTCCTCTGGAAAATCCAATTTCAACGTACTCTGGCTTGTCGGGAGTGTCAGCGATCGCCTTCGTCATTGCATAGATTTCTTCTAATGGTTCCACATTAGGGTCTTCCAGAACGCCTGCTTCTATACTGCGACCAAGCAAATTACGGTCGATACTATAGGGTGAGGATTTTTTCACTGGCGAGGGAATGCCATACCGTTCCCCGTAGGCAATGGTTTCCTCGCGGCTCATTCCCCATTCCCGTGCAGGGGCAAGTATCTTGATATTGGGATTTAGTGCAGCAGTAGAGACATCAAAGCGCACTTGGTCGTTACCTTTACCAGTGCATCCGTGAGCGATCGCATCAGCACCGTATTTTTCTGCTGCTTCTACCAATGCTTTGACAATCAATGGACGAGCAAGCGCAGTACTCAAAGGATAGCGGTTTTCATACAGGGCGTTTGCTTGAATTGCCGGAAAAGCGTAATCCTTCACAAAGCTTTCTTTGACATCCACTACCAGCGATTCACTTGCTCCGGATTTCAGAGCTTTTTCTCTGACAGGTTCTAATTCATCCCCCTGTCCTAAATCTGCCGCTAGGGTAATGACTTCTTCTACGCCCCACTCATGCTTGAGGTAGGGAATGCACACTGAGGTATCTACACCACCAGAATAGGCTAAAACAACTTTCTTAGCGCGCCCCATTTATTTCTCCAGTTGACAAAACAGCACAATGAGTCACTATTATCTAACTTAATTTAATGTTTTATACATATTAAAATTTTTACCTAATAAATGTAACATTATATACATAATTTTTGAAACCTGTACTCTGAAATGAGATGTACAAATAGGTGGTGTCTTATGTCTCTCACCATTAAAGACTTGGAAAAACTGCAAACCCAGCTTTGCGAAGTTCATCTCGACTACCAACTGGAACTGATAGATGGAAAGATAATTGTCATGGATCCATCAGATATTGTCTCGAGCGAAATTGGGGCTGAGTTGATCAGACTTTTGGCTAACTGGATTAAACCTCGCAAACTAGGGCGGGTATTTGACTCTAGCGGTGGTTTTATTCTTCCTAACTCAGATTTAACTGCTCCCGATGTGTCGTTTGTTTCTGCTGAACGTCTGCGACGCAGTCCAAGGTATTTTGGTGAGTTAGTTCCAGATTTCGTAGTAGAAATTAAATCTCAAAGTGAGCGGATTAAACCGCTCAAAGAAAAAATTCAGTCATTCCTAAGCATGGGGGCGCGTGTTGGGATACTAGTTGACCCTGATAAGCATACTGTTACCATCTATCGTACAGACTCTGATCCAATTGTGCTAACTGATGGAGATGTTTTGACAATTCCAGAATTCTTTCCCGGTTGGGAAGTGAAGATTTCTGAACTTTGGCCAGTTGAGTTTGAATAACCTAATTTTAAAGAGACAAATTTTTAACAGACAACATTGACATTAAATCCTGCTTAAACAAAGGATGAATAGGAATCGCTGCACTAGAGCTGCGGCTAGTTAACTGCAATGTGATTTCGTTAATACCAAAAGTTTGCTCTAGATGAGTTTGTAATTTCCCAAGCAGGCGATCGCGTTCTTCAACAGTCGCACAATCCACAGTTAGATGAGCGCAAAGCATGATCTGCTCTTTGCTAATTCTCCAAACGTAAAGTTTTTCTACCTGCAAAACTTTAGGAAAAGACTTGAGAGAGATTTCCACAACACCCGGGTTAATTGATTTTGGTGCATACTCCAAAAGAATCGAGATACTTTCTCGCACAAGTGGCAAAGCACTGACACCCATCAAGCTAGCAACTACTAAGCTAATAGCCGCATCTGCCCATAACCAATTCCAAAAGTGAATCGCGACAGCAGCAACAATCACACCCAAAGAACTAGCAGTATCAGCGATGATATGAAGCCAAGCACCCCGTAAATTTAAGTCGTCATGAGAGTGAGGATGCAGCAAAGTCATGTTGAGCAGATTGACGATTAAACCTACCACAGCTACTGCTAGCATTGGTAAGCCAGAAATTTCTTCCGGACTCCCCAACCGATGAATTGCTTCCCAACAAATGAAAATAGCGATCGCAAGCAAACTTAACCCATTCACCAAAGCCGCCATAATTTCAATGCGGCGATGTCCAAATGTTGCCCGACCAGCAGCAGGTTGCTGTGCTAACCAACTGGCAAACAGTGATATTCCCAAAGCAGCAATATCAGAAAGAATGTGTTCTGCATCTGCCTGTAGAGATAAACTTCCGCTCCATAAACCGACACTCCACTCAGCAACAAAAAACCCAGCCAGTAAACAAACAGTTATTGATAAAAGTTGAGTTTTTCGACTGTTTTGAGTTCCATCGACTGAACTATCTGAACACTCGCAGTTGTAATGTTGCTCTAAAAGCATGACCCAAATAACCCTATATAAATTACATCTCTAACATGAACAATGCCTACCATAGCTTGATTTATAGGCATTGCTAGACAATTGACGTTTGATATTGCAGTACGAGTTCCCTGATGTATATTTTAGTACATAAACTCTCTTGAGTTAATTTCACAATGGCTTTACGCCTGCTTTATAACAATTTATTACGAATCGATTCATTTTTACGTAACATTTAAAATATACACTGTTAGTTTATACTCAGTGCTTAACTAATATAGTACACAAGGTCAATTATGCTCCGTTCACACATCAAGTGGCTCATACCAGCAGCCTTAGCTTTCGGTGGTTTCGGGTTAAATGTGCAAAGCGCGAGCGCGCAGGCTACATATGATACCTATGAATTTACTGCTAACTACAAGACATCAGTCGAACTTCAGCCCTATCTACCGGAACAGAACATCGTAAGGGCAACCATCACAGGTGAGAGTACTGATGCTCTTTACGGATTGACGAAGTTTACTAGCAATACTTACGGACAGACGGAGCCTCGTGGAGCCAACACATTCACCAGATTCAATTCCGATCCGACCACATTTGGCATACAAGACAAAGTACTTGGCGATATATACTACGGCGACGGTCCTAATCAGTTATTTGGATTAGCAAATGACAGCGCTGAAATAAACCCCATCGAAGGCACAATTAGGGGTGGTGGTACCATAACTATCACTGGTGGAACGGGCATGTTCCAAAACACCACAGGCAGAATAGATTTTACTCAGGAGGACAGACTTGGTCCACCAGGAGCTCCTACTGAGGGTAACGCTGTACTGAAATTCTCCTTAAAGACTCCTCGGGCAGTTCCAGAACCAACAGCCACCACAGCATTAGTCGGCGTGGGTGTACTTGGAGCAGGTGTTCTGCTACGCAAACACCGTCGTAAAGCGACTTGCAACTGACAAAAACTGCTCATTGCATTATATAGCGGTTCTCACTTTGCTTAAATACCGCAGGAACTTTACCTCCCAATTCTCCTCTTTGCAACATCCAAAGGGGGAGTATTTTCTCTCTTAAGGGCAGGTGTTTTGAAAGTTATCAGCAAAGCCTATATTTTCGTTCAAAAATTTTTCTTTGCGTCTGGGTTTCTCCGCATCTCCACATCGGTCAAAACGCAAAATCTGTAAAACCTACCCTTGAAACGAGTATTTTCTCCCCTCTTCGCTTGCACCCTTTGGGGTAAGGTGTGGGGGTTTCTACGGTAAAAATTGTATTGCATCCAAATGCAAATCGCCATAATCCTCATCTCAACTACCTCCGCCCTAGAAGAACTAGGGCGGTTTTGCTTTAAGGAACAGTGTTGTAGTCACTGCTGTCCTATCCTGGAGATGGGCAATACTGATGTGGGTGAGACTGTGTTTTTTAGCGTTGTGATTCCGACTTACAATCGTAAGCCAATTTTGGAAAAGTGCCTCAGAGCTTTGGAGGCACAGAAACTAACTGATGTAGAGACGAGAGGTGGCGCATCTTATCAACAAACATTCGATGGCGCGTCTCTACAAGGTTACGAGATTGTCTTAGTGGATGATGGCTCTACTGATGGGACATTGGAGTGGTTAGAAACAAACAAACAGGAGTTTCCCCATGTGCGAGTCTTTCGTCAAAATCATGCAGGACCTGCAGCAGCGCGAAATTTGGGAGTAGAAAAGGCACTAGGAGACACTATTATTTTTATTGATAGTGATTTAGTGGTGACAGAAAATTTTCTACAAGCTCATGAGTCAGCACTGATGCAAGGAAAGGAGAAATTGGGAGGCGATCGCTTCTTTACCTACGGTGCAGTTATTAATACTTGTAATTTTGACAACCCCACATCTGAACCATACAAAATAACAGATTTTTCCGCCGCCTTTTTTGCCACAGGTAATGTAGCCATTCCCAAGCATTGGCTGGAGAAAGCCGGACTTTTTGACACACGTTTTCAACTTTATGGTTGGGAAGATTTAGAACTAGGTGTCAGACTCAAAAATCTTGGTTTAAAACTCATTAAATGTCCTGCTGCCGTTGGATATCATTGGCATCCACCTTTTAGCTTAGAACAAGTTCCCCGCTTAATTGACAAAGAAATTCAGCGCGGACGCATGGGAGTTTTGTTTTATCAAAAGCACCCCACTTGGGAAGTGCGAATGATGATTCAAATGACTTGGTTGCATCGCTTACTTTGGGGAATTCTGTCACTGAATGGCATCCTCAATGAACGTACAATGGCTCCATTTTTACAATGGTTAATTAATTTAGGTAAACCCCAGTTGGCGTTAGAAATTGCCCGAATTTTTCTAAACTGGTATAACGTCAAGGGTGTTTATGAAGCGTATACCCAAATGCAAAAGCCAGCTTGATAAGAGGCGAGCGGCGCAAGCCATTGCATTGGTAAAGATGATGTAGTAATTTCCTATTTTGGATGTCGTATTTTCTCGACACTCCCAATTTCCCAATAGCTGCCACAGCTATGCTACTCTAGTATGGTTAACTAATCTCGCACATCCAGGAGTTCGGGTGTTTCCTGCTTTGGGAGATACGCCTGGGTGGAGGTTTAACCCGAATCGGAGTAACAAATATGCCAGTTGTTTCATTGGCTCAAATGATGGAGTCAGGAGTTCACTTTGGGCATCAAACCCGTAGGTGGAATCCAAAAATGTCTCCTTATATCTACACCTCTCGCAACGGAGTACATATCATCGACTTGGTGCAAACTGCCCAGTTGATGGAAGAGGCTTATACCTATATGAGGTCACAAGCTGAGGCTGGCAAGAAATTTCTGTTTGTTGGTACCAAGCGGCAAGCAGCAGGAATTATTGCCCAAGAAGCAGCCCGTTGTGGTTCTCACTACATTAACCAGCGCTGGTTGGGTGGAATGCTCACCAACTGGACGACTATCAAAACTCGGGTAGACCGCCTGAAGGATTTGGAACGCCGGGAAGAAAACGGCGCTCTCGATTTGTTGCCCAAAAAAGAAGCTTCAATGCTGCGTCGGGAAATGGCGAAGCTTCAGAAATACCTGGGTGGGATTAAAACCATGCGGAAAGTTCCTGATGTTGTGGTGATTGTAGACCAACGGCGGGAGTATAACGCAGTCCAAGAATGCCAAAAGTTGGCAATTCCGATTGTGTCCATGCTGGATACTAATTGTGACCCGGATGTAGTAGATATTCCCATCCCAGCAAATGACGACGCCATCCGCTCGATTAAGTTAATTGTAGGCAAATTGGCGGACGCCATTTACGAAGGTCGTCACGGTCAATTGGATGGAGAAGAAGAGTACGAAGATTACGAAGGCGCTGAGGGAGACTACGACTACGACGAAAGCGAAACCGACTACAGTGACTTGGTGATTCCCGACGAAGAAGAGGAAGAATAATCGGTGCTAAGAAGCCAGCAAAGAATCAGGGCTTTCCCGCGCCTAGGCGACTGGTGAGTCCTGTCCTGTCTGTTTGAAGGACAGACCCGAGAGCCGTAAGGCGTGGCCGTTCCCACTAGGGCGTTGCTGAGTGCCGAGTAAAATAGTAGTACTTGGTAGTCTAGAGTACTACTTATTCATGAGTCCTTAGCTACAGGTAAAATCCTAAGTTAGTGGTGAGTGCTGAGTAGAAATAACTCAGCACTTATGATTCATTGCTCAGGATTTTCTTAAACCCAAGACTCTAAACTTTATTTGAGAGCGATTAAAACTGTCAGTCAAGTAGGAATTGAGGCAACATGGCGGAAATATCTGCAAAACTTGTCCAAGAGCTACGCCAGAAAACTGGTGCTGGTATGATGGACTGCAAAAAGGCGCTGAAAGAAACTGATGGTGATCAGGAAAAAGCCATCGACTGGCTGCGGCAAAAGGGCATTGCCAAAGCTGAGAAGGTAGCAGGACGTACTGCGGCAGACGGTCTTGTTGACACGTACATTCAACCCGGAGGTGAGGTTGGTGTGCTCATAGAAGTCAACTGCCAAACTGATTTTGTTGCCCGTAACGAGGCTTTTAAAGCTTTAGTTCAGAACTTGGCGAAGCAAGCAACAACCGCCGAAAGCCCTGAGGCTTTGTTGACTCAACCTTACATTGAAGATGAAAGTCTAACGGTCGAAGCTGCTATTAAGCAAACGAGCGCCCAGTTGGGTGAAAATATCCAACTGCGTCGCTTCGCCAAATTTGCACTAGCAGAAGGCACACAAGGGGTAATAGATAGTTACATTCATACCGGCGGTCGAGTTGGTGTGTTAGTGGAACTAAACAGCCAAAATGCAGTAGCTGGTCGTCAAGAGTTTCAAACTCTGGCACGCAACCTAGCGATGCAAGTTGCAGCTTGCCCAAATGTTGAGTATGTCAACGTAGAGGACATTCCCGCTGAAGTTGCCCAAAGAGAAAAGGATGTTGAAATGGGGCGGGATGACTTGGCGAACAAGCCACAGAACATTAAAGAAAAGATTGTTCAGGGACGGATTGAAAAACGCCTAAAAGAACTAACTTTGCTGGATCAACCTTATATTCGTGATCAGAGTATCACAGTGGAAGAATTGATTAAGCAGACTGGCTCACAACTGGGCGAAAGCATCTCCGTTGGTCGCTTCGTTCGCTATATCCTGGGCGAGGGTATTGAGAAGGAAGAAAGTAACTTTGCTGAAGAAGTCGCTGCGCAAATGGGCAGCAAGTAATTTAGTCATTTGTCATTAGTTTTGGGCAAAAGACAAAGGACTATTTCCAAGACAGGTCAGGCAAGCCAAGCTGACCTGTTTTTCATTCACGGTCAGATTAATGTCAGATTTTCGTTTGGACTTTGGTAATAAAATTTACCATTATTTGCTGAGCGTTACTATAGATTAGAGTTCCTATCTCTGTGTAAATCCAAAATTCAACATTCAACATCTAAAATCAACATCAAGAATCTAAAATGCTTTGGATGGTTATTTTAAAATAGAGTAGTACGTTTATACCAAAATAAGGTTCAGATGGGCAATAGCAAGAAGATATGGCGAAAGCAATTGAGCGAATTGAACGGGATATTTTAGCACTAGAAGAAGCGATACAGGCGATCGCAAAAGAACTCCAAACCGCCTATACCAATTATCTCAGCGCCTTGGGGGAAACCGTACGCAAGCAGCTAATTCTGGCGACATATCACCTGTGTACCCAAGGGTATCCGGAAAGCTTTTTGAATTTATCATTGCATCAGCGGCAACAATTGCAACAAGCCATCCGCAAGTTGGGTCAACAGACAGCCGAACAATTACAAAGTCTTATCAACCCAAGTGAACAGCAGGTAGCAGAGGAAGATGAGGGGGATGAGGAAGATGAGGAAGATGAAGAAGATGACGAAGATGAGGAAGATGAAGAAGATGACGAAGATGACGAAGATGACGAAGATGACGAAGATGACGAAACATCTGCCTCTACTCCCACAACTTCCCCTAGTTCCGTGACTCCCACCACTTTCCTTACTTCCACGACTTCCCTGACTCCCGCTACTTCCGTTACTCCTCCCAATCCTCTGACTCCCGCTATTCCACCTATTCCTCCTAGTTCCCCTAACCCCCCAACTTCTCCCATTCCTCCCACTCTTCCCACTCCCGGTGCTTCCTTCTCCTTATCCCCTTTGTCCTCCTTGTCCTCTTCCCCAAACACCTCTAACCCTATAGAACTAGCAAAGTGGCAACAGAATTTAGAAAGAGCGACACAAGAAAAGCTCAAAAGAGTTTCTCGTGAGGCGAATCTTCTCATACAGAAAGCAGGGATAATACCCAAAAAATTACCAGGACCAATTTTAGAAGCAGCTGCGGCTGCGGCATCAGAAGCATCTGCCGAAGTGATGCCAGGACCACCCAATCTACTAAATTTGGTTATTGAAATTGAAAATGAGCAGCAGTCAGAAGACTCCGGCTTGACACAAATTATGGCTATCAACCTGCGGCTTGGGGAAATTGAATTCGCTGACGCGACACTCTCGTCTTATCGCAAGCAGATTCGCAGTGTCTTGCTTCAGCTCAATCGGCTAGGGCAGGAGTATCAAAAAAAACAGCGGGAACGTTCAGTTGCCCAAGCTGAAGCAGCATGGCGTGCTATTTGGTCTGATGATTAGTCATTTGTTCTTTGTCCAAAGTCAAATGACTAATGACTAATGACTAATGACTAATGACCCTTACGGGTTCGCCAGTTGCCTAGGTCGGGAAACCCTCCTATGTCCTTCGGACACGCTGAGCGCAAAGCGCACGCTACGCGAACGCGAACAGCACTGGACTCACTAATGACTAATGACTAATGACTACTGACACACCAGATTGGATACGATTGCAGAAAGCCTTGGCAATAGAAGCAGAACAAGGTTTTACTGACTTGCTGGGTAAACAATACCGCTTCAGTGAGTTTCTTACCCTGACTTTTGGCAAATTCCCCACAGGGTTGCCCAGCATTGAACGTCGCCGCTGGCAAGAACTAGCGGCTGAATTTGCTAACTATCCAAATCTGGCAGTGGAAGATAGACAACACTTAGTAGCAGAGAGTCGTAGGTATCTGTACCAACTACAGCAAGCGACTGAAGGGGAAGCAGAGGAAGATGAGGGAGATAAGGGAGATAAGGGAGCAAAATCTTCCTACTCATTCTCACTTCCAAAATCTCCAATTGTCGCTGAGGTGAGTCGCAGACTTGCGCCTAACCTAGACCAAAAGCTGAGTGATTTGCCAGAAATAGGCGTTAGAAAAGCTGCCAATTTAGCACGTCTTGGTTTATACAGTGTGCGTGACTTACTTTTCTACTATCCCCGTGACCATATTGACTATGCGCGTCAGGTAAATATTCAGGAGTTGGTGGCAGGGGAGACGGTGACGATAGTGGCAACAGTGAAGCGCTGTAACTGCTTTACTAGTCCCAAAAATAAGAAATTAACGATTTTAGAAGTGCTGCTACGTGATAAAACGGGTCAGCTCAAAATCAGCCGTTTTTTCGCTGGTACGCGCTTTAGCAGTCGTGGTTGGCAGGAAAGTTTAAAGCGTCGCTATCCAGAAGGTAGTATTGTGGCGGCGTGCGGATTGGTGAAAGAAAGTAAATACGGCTTGACGTTGGAAGACCCAGAAGTGGAAGTTTTGGCACATCCAGGAGATACACTTGAGTCGTTGACTATCGGTAGAGTGGTGCCTATTTATGCCTTGACAGAGGGAGTGGGCGCGGATCTCGTGCGACAAGCGGTCATTGCTGCTTTGCCTTCTACTGTGCATCTCAAAGATCCATTACCGAGTGGTTTGCGAGATAAGTATAATTTGATGGAGTTGAAGGAAGCAATTAATAATATTCACTTCCCCTCAGACAGCGATCGCCTGCAAGCTGCCCGTCGCCGCCTTGTCTTCGATGAATTTTTCTACCTGCAACTTGGGTTACTCCAACGTCAGCATTATGCGCGGCAAAATCAAACCAGTGCCATTCTTGCCCCAAAAGGTGAACTGGTAAAAAAATTCTACGAGATACTGCCGTTTCAACTCACAAACGCTCAAGCTAGAGTCCTTAACGAAATTCTCAACGACTTGCAAAAATCTGTACCGATGAACCGTCTTGTGCAAGGTGATGTCGGTTCTGGTAAAACTGTTGTTGCCGTGATTGCTATTCTTGCTGCCCTTCAGTCTGGGTATCAAGCAGCACTGATGGCTCCCACAGAAGTCTTGGCAGAACAGCATTATCGCAAGTTAGTCAGCTGGTTTAACTTCCTGCATTTACCCGTGGAATTACTGACGGGTTCCACAAAAATTGCAAAAAGACGACAAATTCATGCTCAGTTAGAGACGGGTGAATTGCCACTGTTGGTGGGGACTCATGCCTTAATTCAAGACCCCGTAAACTTTATGCGATTGGGTTTGGTCGTAATTGATGAGCAGCACCGCTTTGGGGTAGAACAACGGGCGCGTTTGCAGCAAAAAGGCGATCAACCCCATGTATTAACTATGACAGCGACTCCCATTCCCCGAACTTTAGCGCTGACAATACACGGGGATTTGGATGTCAGCCAGATAGATGAGTTACCACCAGGACGGCAAAAGATTCAGACAAACGCGCTTATCAGTCAGCAACGCACCCATGCTTACGACCTGATCCGCCGGGAAATTGCCCAAGGACGGCAAGCTTATGTCGTTTTGCCGTTGGTAGAAGAATCAGAAAAACTGGATGTGCGATCGGCAGTAGAAGAGCATAAAAAGTTACAAGAAAGCATCTTTCCAGAGTTTCAGGTGGGACTACTTCATGGTCGCATGAGTTCAGCCGAGAAAGACGAAGCAATTAGCAGTTTCCGCGATAACAAAACTCAAATTTTGGTTTCAACCACTGTTGTGGAGGTTGGTGTTGACGTGCCAAATGCAACAGTGATGATCATTGAAAATGCTGAACGATTTGGCTTATCTCAATTGCACCAACTCCGGGGGCGTGTTGGTAGAGGTGCCGCTAAGTCCTACTGTTTATTAATGAGTAGTTCCAAAAGCCCTGATGCTCAGCAAAGGCTCAAGGTTTTGGAACAGTCGCACGACGGCTTTTTCATCTCGGAAATGGATATGCGTTTTCGCGGTCCTGGGCAAGTCTTGGGAACTCGTCAATCAGGTGTGCCAGATTTTACCTTAGCGAGTTTAGTGGAAGATGAGGAAGTGTTAATTTTGGCACGGCAAGCCGCTGAGAAGGTGATAGAGATAGATCCCAGTATAGAGCGTTGGTATTTGATGAAAGAAGAGTTGAAGTATCGGTATGAGCGGTTGATGGGTGGAGCAATTTTGACGTAAGTACCCTCAACAAGACGTACAGAATAGCTTTTTTACTTAGGAAAACTAGTAGTCACAACGCCAAATTTGACAAGCTGCTTCAGCCATTTTGTTTTGTCTTTCTTCAATTTCTTTTGGACTCCAAACAGGGTAATTTACAATTTCTTTTGTAATTTCCAATTTAGATGTAGAGAAGGCAGTAGCACATTTGTCTTTAAATGAAGTATTACCTACTTTACGGTTGATAGACGAATCTAACAAAGTCATGTTACCTAATCGATAAATATATTGAATGTAATCAGTTTTAGGCAACTCTACTAACCATCTGCCCCTTGGAGTTTGAGGTAATATATGCTCTAAATTCAACTCTGTTGCGTTTGGGTTTGCAATCAATTCCTTACTGCCCATGTAATGCCGATTAATCTCACTTAAGATGTATCGTGCTAGCCTTGCATTACTTGCTGCTACGGTCTTCTCTGCGAATGCTCTCTTGAAATCTATATCGCTAGGGTAAAATTCTTTCAGTTTCTCGAAGATAGCTTTCACAGATTTTAGCTTTTGTTCTCGAATATCTTGACTAGTTTTACTGTACGCAGCTTCTAGCTTGTTAGGATTCAAACTACAGATAACGTTATACCGAAACGAAAGAATAACTATCATCCTTAGAACTTTTGGAAAAAGATCATCTGGTAAGCTTTCCTTTGCTGCAATTAAAACTGAATAGCATTGACTTACTTTAAAAAGACTAAGCCGCTCAATATCCTGTTTCAAGCCTAAATCATATGAATCCCAAATATGGCTTTGGGAGTTTTCAAACGCACCATAAATTTCAGCAGCTTCCCGCAACTGGCTAACAAAATCAAAAACCTGAGGTGAATTACGCACTTTATCTGCTATTTTACGATATAAATTCTTTTCTGTCACAAGTTCATATTTAGATAGCCAGTAGTGACGGATAAACTTTGTTAACTCAAATCTATCTGCTAAAAGATTGATTTCTTCCCACTTCTTTTGTACCTCTTTTAATTGATCGTTTGCTCGTGAAAATAAATAGTTTTTCAGTAGATCAGCTACTGACAAATCCAGACCTCTATCATTTAAAGTTTCAAATATTAAGTAGGAGTTAGCTTCATCTGCTACTGCTATTAAAATTGACAGTAATCTATCCCTAATACACTCTTCAATTTCAATGTTAACTTCTGCGAAATCTCCTTTATCGGTGATTCTCTTAGTAATTAGCTTAAGAAGTAACAAGTATGCATCAAGAAGTAGTTTATTCGATTTGTCTATATTTCTCTTTTTAGAAAAAGTTTGTAAATCTTGAATATTTTTTGAATCAATAATATTTTCTTGATAAAACTGATTATTTCTTTCATTGAGGACTAACTTAGATTCTGTTTTACGGGTTCGCAAATTTAATGAACCTAAGTACTCCTGCGATATGGTCTGGGCTAATTGGTCATCTCCTTTTTGCTTCGCTATATCCCTAAGTACACACATCAATATTGAGACTGTTGTTAAACGTTGTTGTCCATCTATCAACATCAGCTTAGGTTTGTTAGAGTTGTTCACAACAACTGAGCCAATAAAGTGTTCTGTACGTCTCTCTTCTAACGTCTGTGTGATGTCATCCCAAAGTTGTTGAACTTCTGCTTCTGTCCAAGAATAATCTCTTTGGAAGCTGGGTACAGAATAAGAATTATTACCTGCAAGCAATTCACCGAAACTCATCAATCGACTATCAATGTTACTGGTGGTAGGCATTATAAAATTTCCTTATATTTCAATACGGTTCTGTTAGAGCTAAAAATAGAAAACTATGTAGGTTGAGTTGAAGAACATTCGTGTAGCATATCCTACGGAGAAAACTCAATCTTCATCTTGGGTTTTGTTGAATTGCGCTTTGCTTAACCCAACCTAGCATTATTCTTAACTTAACTACGCAGTACTTCAGCTAAATCGTTTAAATTGGCGGAATTTTCTCAAGCAAGAGAATCCAGTTGCCAGTGCGCTTATGGCTAAAATGAACATAGCTCCGGAGGAACGCCCTAGAGTTAAGTCGGAATGTTTGCGGCTGCTAGCAACTTTGCGACTTGATCCAGCAAGGACAAAAATGATTTCTGGATTTATCGACACTTACCTAAAGCTGAATGCTCAAGAGGAAGAGATTTTCAAAACAGAGATTGTGAAGTTTGAACCAGTTCAACAGGAGGTTGTGGCTGGAAATCGTCACTAGTTGGCAGTTATAAGGAAGACTGGAAGGAGAGTTGGCAATCATTATGCGCCAACTCAATCGGCGAATTGGTACAGTTGAACCTGAGTTACAAGAACGCATTCGCCAGCTATCGCTTGCTCAATTAGAAGATTTAGCTGAGGCGTTGTTGGATTTCTCGAATGTAGAAGATTTAATTGCTTGCCTGAATAAACAACAGGGGTAGAATCAGCGCAGTGTTTTATAATAAACCACCACGCCTCTACCCCTGTTGTGAAAACTGATAAAAGTTAGTTAACCCTAAGTAAAGTCAATGGTATCAACGAAATTTAACAAATTATCCTTGATCCCCTCGGCTTCTTCTTCAATAGAACCTGGTTTTTCTCCATCCAAAAAGCTGCGCTGATGGCTGACGACATACAAAAAGTCGCCATAGATAAATGATAAAAGCCCTCGGTACGCATTCAATTTAGTAGCAGTACCGTTATTTCCTGTTTTGGAAATTTTTGAACCTTCGGGCATATCAACTAACACAAAGTAAGCCCCCTCTAATGTGTCTTCCAGATATTCGGTATGTTTTATCTGAGCATCTGGCAAATTAGCAACAATTGTTTGAGGCACATACTTGTTAAGGAGAAGTGAACGCAGATATTCTTCCTGTCCCACAGAATCTATTTCCTCTGCTTGTTGAGAGGAGATAGGGGAATAATCGATTCTCAACAAAGTGCCATAGTCATCAGAAAAGTTGACTAACCCTTCTTGAGTTTGAACCCTACCACCTTGCTGAACGTCCACAGGAATTAGAACTGTAAAATTACCGGAGGGTGAGTCATATACATTTGCGCTTGAGCCTTCCTGAAGTAGTGTCTGATCCTCATCTTCTGCGAATTCATCTTCTACCTCTTCAAAGGCGGCGATCACCTCGTCTACAATGTCTTTAGCTTCTTCATCATCAATTCCCAAAGCTTCTTGGAGCTTTTTAAGCAAAGCCGTTTTGCCTTTGGGTATACGCACTTCATCTTCGTCTACAAGTACACTCACCCCCGCAGCATAAGCATCCAGCAATAAGTCTTCTGTCAAGACATTGTTTGCTGCGTTATATAGCGCTCCAAGTCCATCTTCCTCTGCAATGGCTATGACTTTATCAAGTGTTTCTAACAACTCGTCATCTGAGTATTCTTCAAAAACCTCGAGTCCCCAGAGGGTATCGGCTAAAAATTCTGCATCCACTTCTTCTAATGAAGAATCAGCTGCAGCGGTGACAACTGCGATCGCCGCTACTGCTTCTTGTGGACTCAGTGATTCTTTTGATGTCTTACCTGAGCTAAAAATCTTGTCGTACTTCCCCATGACTGCTCCCTCCTAAATGGCTTGCTGGTAATAACACAAGTCTAGTGCCAATGGGTAGTTTACCAATCGAGCGAGTCTCCTCGGTTCTATCTTCACACAAAGCCTGTCTCCAGATGTATACTGACACGCGATCGTGAACCGAGGAGACCAACGCTGAAACATAGCTTACATAGAGTATTGGAGGTTGGAAAACCCATAGAGAAAGTATATATCAAGCATCAATTAACCCTTGCTGCAATTCAATATGTTGCCCCAACTCTTGATTGATACCATGTTTACTTGCAGCATACAGGAACCGCTTGGCAATGTCTTCATAAAAATTTGGATCTGTCCAGTATCCCATATGCCCTTCAATTCCCCAACGCGTATCGTATTTCATAAGAACATTATCTACGTTTTCGTAGTAATCCAAGTGACCGCTAATTGGGTCTTGCAAATGATAGTAATTGACCCACTGAACATGATCGAGTTGGCAATCCACGGGACATTTAGTGAAGTATAGATTTTGGCGAGCAACTTGCGGTTTTACACGGAAGGAATTGAGGTGTTCTAAAATTGACGATCGAATGTACTGTTGCTTCTGTGCTTTCTCTTTACAGAAAAAGGCAATTTTATCTAATGGTGAACCAAAGGTAACTAGCCCCTTAATCTTATCTAAAAATAGATTTTGACCCTTGTTTTTAGAGAGACTTGCCTCAATACACAGAAGATTTAGGGTGTCGTAAGCAATACAGCTGCCGAGAGAATGCCCAGCTATTATGACTTGGTCGTAATTGGCTTCTTTATCCCTAACAATTCCTTTCAATAATGTTAATGATTCTGTGAGTATCTGCTCTCTAATCCTTTCGTAAGGAGATTTTACATCGGTTGTATTGTATACAGCTACATCACCAATTAAATTAACCAATGGCGGAGTTACTAGTGTTTTACTGAGTGTCCAAGCTGATTGCAGAAAACGACCACTGAGAAATGGACTTAATAAAAATAGAATGAGCCAAAGTAAGAGCCGCAACACCGGGTAGATAATATGGAAGAGACGCAGAAATATTGTCAGCCAACGTAGGCGAAACTTAAAGACATTGTTGACATCCTGATTTTCCAATATTTCATTTAATAGAGGTTTATTTTCCTCCGTGTTATAAAAATTGATTGTCCCAGTGAGTGTCTGCTCTGTCCACTGCAAAATCTCCGACATACCGATTTGGTGTGATGTCTGATTTGCCCAGTAATATTCATGAATATCAATTAACCAGTCTTGTTCAGGGTCTTTTGAGGTGAAGCGAACAAAACTCTCTGTCCAAATATAGCCATTGGCTCGTCTTCGCTTAGCAACTAAGTGTTCTGCTAGCACTGAGAAATTCTGCTCTTCAAAATATTTAATAAAATTTTGGACAGAATAATCCACAGTTTCAAAAGGGTTTTGTTCGCCGATTCCGTGGATGATCAAAAATGCAGTGCGACCTTTGAGAGATCTAAGATCGATATGTTCCTGAGTCATTGTAGTTACCACTTTTTTGGACATGGTTTTGCTTTGCATAACAGACCCTGACGACCTATCCGCTATTATTTTAGAGAAATTCAGCAGATAGTCTTGTGAAATTTATGAAACAAGGGACTTGTTGCTTTTACTTGAAAAGCAACAAGCACCTAAATAGCTTTTTCCATTACCCGTTTAAACATAATAGGCACCGTGTTGTAAAGGCTAAAGCAATATAGATATTGCTCCAGCAATAACACGCAAAATTCCGGAATAGTTGAACCCCAAAGAGTAGTTATAGAAGCATTATCCTGTTGTAGTCATCCACAGTGTCATCTCTATGATGCTGGTGAATGAAAACAAGTAGGTGTATACCAATTGCAAGCGTGGATTTCACCAAGCCAAGTCTATGTTTTCGCACATTTTGGAGTGGGAAACAGACTATCACAACTAGTCACTCCAAATTTTGGATGATTTGTCAGCCCAAAACCTAAAATTTATTATCCAAAAGCTAAAGATACTATAAAAACGTTTTCAATTGGATGTGATATACCTTACATAGGGCAAGCAATATTGGTACAACCAGGGCATCAAATAGGGAGGCAAATACAGATGGTTCCGGTAGCAAAAAATACTTTTTCACAATCATCTTCCAAAGAGCGATCGCTTATCCTTTGGTTTAATGAGGTTGGCATTACCGACATACCCTTAGTTGGTGGCAAAAATGCATCTTTAGGCGAGATGATTCAACAACTCGTGCCCAAAGGGATTAATGTTCCGATTGGATTTGCTACCACGGCTTATGCTTATCGTTATTTCATTCAATCTGCTCTCTTAGAACAAAAGCTGCGCGATCTCTTTTCTGACTTAGATGTAGAAGATGTCAAAAATTTACGAGAACGAGGGAAAAAGGCGCGATCGCTCCTGATGCACACACCATTTCCCAAAGAATTAAGAGAGGCAATTGTTCAAGCATACCAAACTTTATGTGAGCGATACAACCCAGACACAGACGTCGCAGTACGCTCGAGTGCTACCGCTGAAGACCTCCCCGATGCCAGTTTTGCCGGACAGCAAGAAACTTACCTCAACGTTACCGGTATAGAAAGTGTTTTAGCTGCCTGCCATAAATGCTTTGCTTCCCTATTTACAGACCGTGCTATTTCCTACCGCCACACTAAGGGATTTGACCACTTTAGCATTGCCCTCGCTGTTGGCGTGCAAAAAATGGTGCGCTCCGACTTAGCAACCTCTGGAGTCATGTTCTCCATTGAAACAGAAACAGGCTTTAAGGATGCTGCACTGATCTCAGCAGCATACGGTTTAGGAGAAAACGTTGTCCAGGGTTCCGTTAACCCAGACGAATACTACGTTTTTAAACCAACTCTTAAAGAAGGTTTCCGCCCAATCATTGATAAAAGATTGGGTAGCAAAGAATTGAAAATGGTCTACGACGACGGCTCCAAATTCACGAAAAACGTAATAGTTTCTGAGAGTGAAAGAGGCAAATTCGCCCTAAGCGATGACGAAACTTTACAACTAGCGCGTTGGGCGTGTTTGATTGAAGAGCATTATTCCCAAGTCCACGGAACCTATACCCCAATGGACATCGAATGGGCGAAAGACGGTATTACAAATGAATTGTTTGTCGTGCAAGCGCGCCCAGAAACAGTGCAGTCTCAAAAGACGGAGAATGTGTTGCGGACTTATCGTCTTTTAGGAAATGGGGGAGTAAAACCCTCCTCATCCTCCTCATCTCCCCAACCTCTACTTACGGGACGCGCTATTGGGGAAGCCATTAGCCAAGGTAAAGCCCATCTGATTATAGATGTCCATAAAATTGATCAGTTTCAAGCAGGGGAAGTCTTGATTACAGATAGAACTGATCCCGACTGGGAACCGATCATGAAAAGAGCAAGCGCGGTGATCACCAACCAAGGTGGACGCACCTGTCATGCGGCAATTATTGCGCGAGAATTGGGTGTACCTGCAATTGTTGGATGCGGAAATGCTACAGAAGTTTTGAAAAATGGTCAAGAAATAACTGTTTCTTGCGCTGAAGGTGAAGAAGGACGGGTTTACGCCGGGTTACTGCCTTTTGAAGTTAAAGAAGTTCCCTTAGAAAACTTACCCCGCACTCGTACCCAAATCTTAATGAATGTGGGCAATCCCCAAGAAGCACTGAGTTTGTCTGCTATTCCCAATGATGGCGTAGGTTTAGCACGAACTGAATTTATCATCGCCAACCACATCCAAATCCATCCAATGGCGTTGATTCATTATGAGCAGCTAGACAATGAATTTGTTAAAGCGAAAATTGATCAAATTACCGCACTTTACGACGACAAACCCCAGTATTTTGTTGATAAATTAGCTCAAGGCATTGGTAGAATTGCTGCTGCGTTTTATCCCAAACCAGTTATCGTGCGGATGTCCGATTTCAAGAGTAATGAGTACGCTAACTTGTTGGGTGGCAGACAGTTTGAACCCGAAGAAGAAAACCCGATGCTAGGCTGGCGAGGGGCGGCGCGTTACTACGATGAAGGTTACAAAGCAGCTTTTGCTTTAGAGTGCAAAGCCCTTAAGCGAGTCAGAGACGAGATGGGATTGACAAATGTCATCGCCATGATTCCCTTCTGTCGCACTCCTGATGAGGGGCGTCTAGTGTTGGCAGAAATGGCAAAAAATGGCTTAAAGCAGGCTGTGAATGACTTCCAGGTTTATGTAATGTGCGAGTTACCCAACAATGTCATCATGGCTGAGGAGTTCGCCCAAGTTTTTGACGGGTTCTCGATTGGTTCCAATGACCTCACTCAGCTGACACTTGGTATAGATAGAGATTCAAATTTGGTAGCGCGGTTGTTTGATGAACGCAGTGAAGGTGTCAAGCGGATGGTGAAGTTAGCAATAACCGCCGCGAAAAAGTACAATCGTAAAATCGGTATTTGCGGGCAAGCACCCAGCGATTATCCAGAATTTGCCCAGTTCTTAGTTGAACAGGGTATTGACTCCATCAGTTTGAATCCGGATTCTGTTTTAAAGACTATGCTAGAAGTGGCAAAAGTCGAACAGCACATTTAAATAAGTTATCAGTTATCAGTTATCAGTCCTGACGGCTTATGGTGGGGGATGCGCTCACCGCCACCAACGCATAAAGGTGCTCTTGGTGGGGGACGCGCGACCACTCGTATTTAACTGATAACTGCGTAGGTAGCTGTTCACTGTTAAAGTTAAAAGGCTACCTTTACCCAACGCTTGTGTTCACCTAGTTCATGGTATCTCTTGTAAAAGTCAACAAGAATGAAAATAAAACCACAGATGGACACAGATGCACACAGATGAGTTATCTGTGTTAATCTGTGTGCATCTGTGGTTCCAAATATTGGAATATTATGTTTGCAAGAGGACTATTGACTATTGACTAGTGACTAGTGACCAATGAATAAAAAATGGTTTCGGATTGGCATGGCGGGTGTGTTGTTACTATCACTCGCCTTGCGATTTTGGGGACTAGGGCGATTTAATACCTTTGTCTTTGATGAAGTTTACTACGCTAAATTTGGTAATAACTATCTCACCCATACACCATTTTTTGATGGTCATCCACCACTAGGTAAATACATGATTGGGCTGGGGATTTGGATCAGTAGCCACATTCCCTTTTGGCAAGATGAGGTGAATGGGTTTACAGGTTCAGTCATGTCACCCATCAGTTACCGTTGGATGAATGCCTTTTCTGGTTCATTTATCCCTATAATCGTCGCTGCCATTGCCTATCAAATAAGTTACCGTCGCAGTTTTGCTTTACTTGCGGGTTTGTTTACGGCTTGTGATGGCATATTTCTCGTAGAATCTCGCTATGCCCTGATCAACCAATATATTATCATTTTTGGGCTACTAGGACAGTGCTTTTTATTATTAGCATTAGCAAAACAAAGACAACAACGCAACTTCTGGTTAATACTTTCTGGCATAGCTTTTGGTGCTTCAGCCGCTACTAAGTGGAATGGTTTATGGTTTCTGCTAGGTGTTTATCTCATCTGGATATTAGCTTGGGGAATTCGTTGGTTGCAGTCTTTTCGCTTGATTGGTGAAAAAAGTCAACCTCAACTTCAACAGGAATTTCTTTCTCATCCTTCCTTGAGTAGTGATAGGAAAAAAGGCAGGAAAAAAACTTTTTCCTTATCTTCCTTAACTCTGTTTACCTCTAGTTTATCCAAAAAGAGAACATATAAAATTTTTCCTTATAAAGTAGGCTTCAGTACTACGACTAACAGCGGCCAAGTCAATCTAACGCCATTGCAAAATTTAACTCAACTTAATCTTGTTCATATTATTATTTATTTAGGTATTACCCCTTTCATCGCCTACAGTTTGATTTGGATTCCACACCTACTATTAGATAGAAGGTATGGATTTATAGAAATACACAGGCAAATTTTACTGTTTCATGAACGTCTTGGCGGCAATAGTCCCAAGGTGCATCCTTACTGTGCTGCTTGGTATAAATGGCCCTTGATGACTCGACCAATGGCGTATTTTTATCAAACAGCACAAAGTACTGATGAAGCGCTACCTGTGATGGGACCTCCTTTGCCTTCCGGTACCGGCAAAATCATTTATGATGTCCATGCAATGGGCAATCCCTTTTTGTGGTGGTTTGGCCTTGCGGCGCTTTTATTTTTAACAGGAATGCTGGTGTGGCAATTCGTTATTCCTTGGGTGAGGCAAAGGCGCTTTTTTCTTCCTACGATGCTTTGTGTTGATACTTGGATTGCCTTGTATTTGGTAATAAATTATGCTGCTAATTTACTACCTTGGGTGAAAGTAAACCGTTGCGTTTTTATCTACCACTACATGACCGCTCTGGTGTTTGCATTTTTAGCAATTGCTTGGCTTGTGGATCAGTGTTTACGCAGTTATCGAATTGGACTGCGCGCCCTTGGTGTGAGCATTACCTTTATGATTGTGATAGCTTTCGTTTTTTGGATGCCTATTTATTTAGGTTTACCTCTCTTACCTTTTGAATATAGACCCATGCGGATGTGGTTCAATTCTTGGATTTAGGATTTGAAATTTCATTGGTAGGGTGCGTTCGGCTCATAATATTATTCATAATTTTTGCCAATGACACAAATTTCTTTGCTGTAAGTACCGATAATGAAGGCTGGGTTTTCAAATTTTGTTTACAAACCTAACTTTTCTCTTGTACTTAACAAAGCTACATATTATATAACGTAGGTCAGTACATTTTTTTAACATTTATTATTATAAAGTCAGATATGTTACCTGTTAGACTACTGTAGTATGCAAGAAAATTATCGCGAGCGTGTAAAAAATATTGAAATCTGTAGCTCAAAAGAGAAAATCAACGCTTAAACGTTATTCTGACTATTTATTAAGTAAATTTGTAAAGTGTTAAGAAACTGCATTAAGTGAGAGTGTAACCCTTGATAAGGTGTTAAACCATATTAATATTTGATTTTGAATAATCCTGGAAAAGCAGGAGAACTGTAATGGTGAGCGATTTACAATTGCAAGGCATAAATTTGACTAACTTGAAAGAACCACAAATTCATATTCAGAGTCAAATTCAGCCTCATGGGGTACTTTTTGTCCTGAAAGAACCTGAATTAACGATATTACAAGTTACCAGCAATGTATCTTCTGTTTTCGGCATATCTCCGCAAAATCTGCTGGAAAAAAAACTAGAAGATTTACTGGACTCTTTTCAAATAGAGAGAATCAAAGCAGGACTATTCGAGGGAAATCTCGATTTTATCAATCCAACTAAACTTTGGATCAGAAAAAAAGGTGACGATTACGTAGTTTTTGATGGAGTTTTCCACCGCAATCCAGAAGGATTTTTGATTCTGGAATTAGAACCTGCAATTTCTCAGGAAAATATCCCATTTTTAAGCTTTTATCATCTCGCTAGAGCTTCCATCAACCAACTAGAAGCAACCGCAAATCTCCGGGATTATTGTCAAATTATTGTTCAAGAAGTCAGGAAAGTGACAGGATTTGACAGGGTGATGCTCTATAAGTTTGATGATGATGGGCATGGCTCAGTTATTGCTGAAGAAAAACTAGAAAGCCAGGAACCCTACTTGGGTTTGCATTACCCAGAGTCGGATATACCCAAACCAGCAAGAAAATTATTTATTTCCAATTGGATTAGATTAATACCGGATACTCATGCGAGTCCTGTAGATATTATTCCAAATAATCATCCGGATACTCAACGTCCGGTTGATTTGACCAACTCCATTCTTAGAAGTGTCTTCCCTTGCCATATAGAGTACTTGCACAATATGGGTGTGGGTGCTTCTTTGACCATTTCTCTGATTAAAGATGGAAAACTTTGGGGACTCATTGCTTGTCACCATCAGACACCAAAGTATGTTTCCTACGAATTACGAAAAGCGTGCGAATTTTTGGGTCGAGTGATATTTTCAGAAATCTCTGCGAGAGAGGAAACTGAAGATTACGACTATCGTATGCAATTGACATATATCCAATCAGCATTGGTTGAATATATGTCTCAAGAAGAAAACTTTATTGATGGGTTAGTCAAACATCAACCAAATCTCCTCGATTTAACTGGTGCTCAAGGTGCGGCTGTATGTTTTGGTGGTAACTACACCTTGATTGGCGAGACTCCTAAAGAAGAAGACTTAATTTTTTTAGTTCAATGGCTAAAGAATAACGTTAAGGATGAAATCTTTTATACAGATTCTCTACCGCGCGTATATCCAGATGCTGAAAGGTTCAAGAATGTTGCTAGTGGAATGCTCGCTATTCCCATTTCTAAGCGAAATTATGTTTTGTGGTTTCGCCCAGAGGTGATTCAAACTGTCAATTGGGGAGGTGATCCCAACAAGGCGTTTGAGTTAAGTCAGTCAGAGGGGAATTTACGCTTGCGTCCGCGTAAATCATTTGAACTGTGGAAAGAAACAGTTCGTCTCACCTCTTTACCCTGGAAACCAGTGGAAATAAAAGCAGCACTGGAACTGCGCAAAGCAATTGTTAATATTGTGCTGCGTCAGGCAGATGAATTAGCACAGCTTGCACACGACTTGGAACGTTCCAACGCGGAACTGAAAAAGTTTGCTTATGTAGCTTCACACGACTTGCAAGAACCACTTAATCAAGTGGCTAACTACGTGCAGTTGTTGGAGATGCGCTATCAAAACCAACTTGACGAAGATGCGAATGAGTTTATTACCTACGCCGTCGAGGGAGTCAGCCTGATGCAGACGCTGATTGACGACGTGCTGGCGTACTCTAAAGTCGATATGCAGGCAATTGAGTTTCAACTGACTGAGGTAGAAACAGCTTTAGAACGCGCCCTAACTAATTTACGCAAACGCATTTCTGAAACTGGGGCTGTGATTACCTATGATGAATTACCAACTGTCATGGCTGACAGCACTCAGCTGATGCAGTTGTTCCAAAACCTGATTGGTAACGCCATCAAGTTCCGCAGTGACAAAGCACCAGAAATTCATGTGGGAGCGATTCGGACTGAAGATGAATGGCTATTTTCAGTCAAAGATAACGGTATTGGCTTTGATCCGCAGTTTAGCGATCGCATTTTCGTGATCTTTCAGCGCCTGCACACGCGGGATGAGTACCCAGGTACAGGTATGGGTTTAGCTATCTGTAAGAAAATTGTTGAGTGTCATCGGGGGCGGATTTGGGTAGAGTCACAATTAGGAGAGGGAGCAACTTTCTACTTTACGTTTCCAGTTGGAGGACGCGATCGTGAGCGCAGAAACGGACGAAAAGTACAAAACAATCTTTTTGGTAGAGGACAATAAAGCCGATATTCGTCTCATCCAAGAAGCATTGAAAAATAGCTCGGTGCCACATCAGATCGTGACGGTTAGAGATGGCATGGATGCTATGGCATATTTGCGCCAGGAAGGGGAGTATGCCCAAGCACCTCGCCCCGATCTCATCCTGCTGGATTTAAACTTACCCAAGAAGGATGGTAGAGAAGTTCTGGCGGAAATAAAAGCTGATCCCAATCTCAAACGCATTCCCGTAGTCGTGCTGACAACATCACATAACGAGGATGACATTTTCCACAGCTACGACTTGCACGTGAATTGCTACATTACCAAATCTCGTAACCTTAGCCAGCTATTCAAAATAGTCAAAGGGATTGAAGAGTTTTGGTTGGAAACTGCTACTCTGCCATCGGAGTAAGAGGACATGGGAACGCGGGAATGTCTTTGTCTAACCTCTTTGCATCAGACGTGTCTCGCTTTTTGCGCATCTTCCAAAGTGAGGACTCAGCACTTTCATGCATAGAGGAATGGGGGGGTGAAAACACAAGACTATGGCTGCAAGCGACTCAGTAAAAATCTTGTTAATTGAGGACAATTTGGCAGAAGCTAGGTTGTTGCAAGAGTTTCTTAAGCAAGCCAAGTCCCATGAATTTAGTTTGGTTCATGTGAAGCGATTGGGGGAAGCCCTCCAAGAACTACGTAGGGGTACCTACCATGTCATCTTGTTGGATCTGACGCTACCAGATAGCCAAGGATTAGCATCCCTCGCGCCTTTGATAAGTCAAGCCCCTTGCTTGCCAATTGTCGTACTTACTAATACTAATGATGATGAACTTGCCCTTGAGGCGGTGCGCCGGGGAGCGCAAGATTATCTTGTTAAGCGACAGGTAAATTCAGATTTACTTATTCGATCCCTAAGCTATGCAATTGAGCGCAAACAAGTTTTAGAAACATTACGCGCAGTCAATGAGACGTTAGAAATTCGGGTTCAAGAACGAACAGCTGAACTGGTCAAAGTCCAAGAAATCAGCCAGTTTAAATCGGAATTTGTCTCAATGATATCTCACGATATTCGCAGTCCTCTCAATACAATCCAACTGATTGCTGGATTGCTACAAAACAGTGGCGACAAATTGCCTAAAGAAAAAAAAGTTTCCCATTTCCAGCTGATTCGTTCAGCCATCAAAAACATGGCTCAATTATTGGATGAAGTTTCATTTATAGGTAGAGCCGATTCCGGTAAACTTTATTGTGAATTTCATCCGCTGGATTTAGAAAATTTTTGTCGCCAGCTTGTTGAAGAAGCTCAACTAAGTACGCAGCAAAAGTGCTTAACTCTGATTTTTACTAGTGTTGGCGAATTGGGTGAGACGTTGTGGGATGAAAGCTTGTTACGTCATATTTTGAACAATTTGCTCAGCAATGCGATTAAATACTCACCATTAGGTGGTACAGTGCGGTTTCAACTCATTGAGCAGCAAAAAACAGTCGTTTTCCAGATACAAGACGAGGGAATTGGTATTCCTAAAGAAGAGCAACAGCGACTGTTTCAGCCTTTCCATCGTGCTTCAAATGTGGGCAAAATTCCTGGTACTGGCTTAGGTTTGGCGATTGTCAAAAAGTGTGTAGAGACACTGAATGGTGAGATTTCAATTCATAGTGAAGTGGGAGTGGGTACGACATTTGCCGTTACCCTTCCTAAAAAAATTATGAATTATGAATGATAAAGTTTTCAGAAATTATAATTTCTCAAACACCGCACGATAAACAGGTTCACCCTTGTTCATAGTCCCTATCTCCCGTTCTGTAGGCACTGGTAACGGGTTTTCTGCTAACCATTCTCCTGCACCACGTCTTTGGAAACCAGGATGTTCCGCAAAGCGATCGCGCATTTCCACCGCCACAAACTCAATATCCGATTGCAAAAATACAATACCTCCAGGTATGAGAGATTCTGCTAGTTCTACAACTAATTCTGGTTGGACAATTCGCCGTTTCGCGTGACGGTTTTTAAACCAGGGGTCGGGAAATTGAATTGTGACGCGTTGTAAACTCTCTTTGGGTAGAGAAGATAAAAGCGATCGCAACGAGTTATTTACATTGCAAAACAAATAATGGAGATTTGTCAGTCCCAACTCATCGCGCCACTTATTCGCTTCTATCACTAACGGTTCGCGAATTTCCAAACCCAGAAAATTCCAGTTAGGTTCTATCTTTGCCATACTCAACAAAAATCTTCCCCTAGCGCAGCCAATATCTAGGTGTAGCTGCTGGTTTGGCTTGGCGTAGATTTTTTCCCATTCAATCGGACTGAGGGGTGTTTGATACTTTTGCGAAAGTGGGTTGACGTGTTGACGGACTCGGACAACTGCCAAAATCAAATCTCCTATCATTAAATACTATATCTGTCAACAAATATTACGAGAAAATATATGCTTACTGAGTAGCCAATTAGATAGAGTCATAAAGTAAAGGCTATACTCTCTAGCGGAATAGTTTCTCAGCTACGATGACAGACAAATTACCACCTATTTATTTTTACATTCCACAAAAACAATGGCCCCCTGAGCATATACTAGAAAGCCCTGATGCTTACTGGAAGTGGCAACAGTCTCTTCGTTACGGTCAAGGGCGGTATAATTGGACTCTGCAAACCTATCTTCACCTCAAACATCAAGAATTTCCATGTCAACTTGTAGGAACAATGCCTACAGAGGGCATTGTCTTGGCGCATCGAGACTTTCTCCCAGACAATTTACAACCCACACCAAAATTACTGATTGTTTGTTTGCAAGCAGATAGAGATTCCCATCCTTACGCACAGCTTCATGTTATACAAAATACTCAAGATGAAATGACAAGCCAGTGGGGGAGTCTTTGGCAAAGCTACTATATGCCCCATTGGCGTCAAGCTATGCTCATTCCTCGCGATTCTACGCGTGGTGATAAATTTGAGAACGTTGGGTTTTTTGGTGTGATCGGAACTTTGGCACCTGAACTGCAAACAGATGCTTGGATACAGCAGCTTAATGCCTTGGGTTTAATTTGGAATGTGGTGGAATTTCAACGCTGGCACGACTACAGCGATGTTGATGTGGTTGTCGCCGTGCGTAGCTTCGATGGTAATAAATATACTCATAAACCTGCATCCAAGTTATACAATGCTTGGTATACAGGTATTCCTGCTATTCTTGGCTGTGAATCTGCTTATCAACATGAGCGTAAAAGCGAACTTGACTACATAGAAGTCAGATCGATGGATGAGGCGATCGCGGCACTTAAACGCTTGCGTGACGATCCTCAAATGCGTCAGGCGATGATTGAAAATGGTAGAATCCGCGCCAGAGAAACAGATAGTGCGAGCTTGACGACGCGCTGGTGTCACTTTTTAACAGATGTTGCGACTCCTGCATACTATCACTGGTGTCAGGCATCTAGTTTGCAGCAAAAAGTCTTTTTAATGTCCCGCTACTTAATATTGAAACTGAAAAATGTGAAAAATCGCTGGCGTCAGCTATTATTACGCTTCAAATTTCATCAGGTTTCAGATTAGCAGTTATAGCAGTTTTCAATTGAGTGCAGTACAGACGTTTGTAGGGACACGGCAATCCTCATACGTGTCAACAATCACGTTGAAACGTTTATTCCACGTTGATTTTACCCCACCCCCAACCCCTCCCCGCCTGCGGGGAGGGGCGGTAGTTTCCCCCCTTCCCTACAAGGGAAGGGGGCTAGGGGGTTAGCTCTGTTTTATCCGAGAAGTATTAACCCACTACCCACTCACCAATTTTGTGTATAAATGTTAAGCGGGATCGCTGGTACGCAGCGTGATCGAGCAGGGTTATACTCTTTATAAAAAGAGTTTTTTTACACCCTGCTTTTAAAATTGTTATTACCTCAATGACTTCAAATTTTCGCTTTGCTGTAGTCAGCGACTTGCATCTTGCGCTTCCCCATACAATCTGGGATCATCCCAGCCGTTTTCATTTGGTGGAAGTCAGTATTCCTGCATTTGAAAGTGTACTAAAACATTTAACACAACTTAATATAGATTTTCTTTTGCTACCAGGAGATTTAACTCAGCACGGTGAACCAGATAACCATGCTTGGTTGCAAGAACGCTTAGCACAGCTTCCTTTTCCTGCCTACGTTGTTCCTGGCAATCATGATGTTCCCGTTGTGATGGCAAATGAGCAATCAATTGCTGCCTGTGATTTTCCTCATTACTACCGTCAGTTCGGCTACAGCAATACTGACCAACTTTACTACACTTGTCAGTTACTGCCGGGTGTTAGGCTCATCGGTCTGAATTCTAACTCTTTTAATGAGCAAGGACAGCAGATAGGACGTTTGGATACCCAACAACTACGGTGGTTAGAAGAGGTCCTAGCAGCAGCTGGTGATGAATTGGTGTTAGTTATGGTGCATCACAATGTTGTGGAACACCTACCCAATCAGTCACGCCACCCAATAGCAAATCGTTATATGTTAGAAAATGCACCAGAACTCTTGCAGGTGCTACAGCGCTACGGCGTTAGGTTGGTGTTCACAGGACACTTGCACGTTCAAGATGTTGCGTATTGTGAAGGTGTATACGATATCACAACAGGTTCTTTGGTAAGTTATCCTCATCCTTACCGAATTTTGGAGTTTCATGAGGATAATCACGCAAGGCAATGGTTGCAAATTTTATCTTATCGCGTCAAATCAGTACCTGATTTTCCCAACTTGCAACATACATCAAGAAAGTGGATGGGCGATCGCAGTTTTTCGTTCTTAGTCAAGTTGCTCACTTTACCTCCGTTAAACCTGCCAATGTCGCAAGCAAATGAACTAGCTCCCAGTCTACGCGAGTTTTGGGCAAACATGGCTGATGGAGATGCTGTGTTTGATTATCCTCACTTTCCACCAGAAGTACGTCGCTACTTTGAGAAGTATGGCGCGATCGCTCCTAGCGGAACTCCATCTCTCATCGATAACAATACTACGTTGTTGCTTTAGGAAAGATAACCCAGATAACGGAGAAATTTAGCTCGCTGATCCCCCTCATTTCCCTACCGCACGGCAAATTCCAAATACGGAAGTATAATTGTGTAGCAAAGTACTGCCACCCACAGGACCGATTTCACCGCCACAGAAGAAACCTGCTAAGGGGATATCTTTGAGGTAGCGCCTAAAGAGCTGAGAATCAAAATTGGGTTTTCCGTAGAGTCCTTCACCTCGCCCGACACAAGAAAACATGAGCGCACCAACAGCAGACGGTTTTGGGGCTTGTTGTTTTTGATAACTCTCCAGAAGGAATTCCAAGTCTTCAGCAGAAGCTTGAGCATCGCGCAAGTGGAACTGCAAACGCTGTCCTGGTCGAACGTAATCTGCAATGGCAATTGCGCCAGCTGAAGGGTCTACCCCAAGGATGCTACGAATTAAAAAGTCTCCCTGGAGCAAATCTTGCTTGAATTCATCCATTGCCAACCCGACAAACAATGAGTGTTGTGCCAATATCCTGTCTTCTTCGCCCAGATGCGAAATCAAATCTCGCAAGACAATCAGCGGTATTTGCTCATCCAACTCCAGGATGATGTTGCGATCGCCTTTTGTGACTTGGCATGGCTTCCCAATCGGTCGGCATCCTTGTGCCACAATGGTTTCTAAGACAATATTGCCACTCAATGCTATGCCAAGCGTTCCCTCTCTATACACTTGGTCATTGTGAAATAGAGCGATACGACCTCCCATCCCGCCGCCGCTTGCCTGTCCTCCGATTGTGACCGAACCGGGATAAGCAAAATCTATTCCTTGTAATAAATCGTTAATTCCAGAGGAGAATGCCCCGGACAGCAAGATGAACTGAGGTGCAGGCGATGGTGGCACACCTATCAAATCAATCCAATTATCCGGCGCACTGTCCAAGTCGGGTAATTCTTCAGGAACAACATGAAAGGCTTTAATATTCACTTGTGGCAGATGCGCCAAAGTCAAACTTAGGGCAGGTTCTGCTTCCAACTCTTGGGTTTGTCCCCATTCAGTTGTGCCAATGACACCGCCACCACTACAGCCAATCAGCACAGGCACTGAAAGTCGCTCAGCAAGTAGGGGCAATAGCCGGGAATACTCACTTGTAAAGGCAGACGAAATGAATACCAGCCCTAAATCAGCAGGTGCTGTTAACGACGAGACAGCCTGTTGTACTACATCTGCAACAGCCGCTTCCAAAGAAGGACGGGTTGACAAGGCATTTGCCCACTGCATTTGGTCTGCCATGAGTTTTACACTCTTTCTCTTGCTAGGCTAATCGTTTTCTAATTTCTATCCTGTGGAATACTATTTGCATCCTACACCAATTGATGTAATCCCTTTGTATCTCCACTCTCGTCAACTGTCCATCTGAGGAAAATACGCCTTTCATCTCCTGCTACTTGCGTCTACAAATATTGTATAATTTATCTTTCACACTAGAGTCTGTAAAATATTAAAAGATCAGGACAAATAGAGTCTTCGTGGTACGGTTCACTGTATTAATGATGAAGTGTATCCCCACCTACTGGTGAAACTAATTATAAGCAAACAACAGTAAAATGGGGAATGATGGTACAAAAAACTATCATTTTTGAATTTTTTCTATACTTGTATTGAAAACACAACAAGACTAGTGAAATGAGCAACATTCAAGACATTCAAGACAAAATCCAAGAAGAAGTTGAACAAGCTCGTGCTGCGTGTGACACTTCAGGTAGCAACTCCCCTGAATGTGCTGCGGCTTGGGATGCAGTAGAAGAACTGCAAGCGGAAGCCTCGCACCGAAAGCAATCTAAGCCCAAGAACTCTCTTGAGCAGTATTGTGATGCCAACCCAGAAGCAGATGAGTGCAGGGTTTACGAAGACTAAAAATTGGCTCGACCAATTTTATTGCTCGCTGGTTTGCAAGCAACCAAAATCTATTTACTGAGTAGCTTGCACTTTGCCGACGTTTTTGTCTAAAATCTCACTCCAACCTTTTCCATCCTGTGTAAAAGACGGGAAATCCAGGTAGCGAGTGAGATTTTCTTGTGAACCTGCGTCCAATCAAGAACTGTTTCTTTCTCGAGAATCATATGAAATAGGGAGATGAGAAGATAGTCTGAAAGTCAATGCAATAGTCATATACCTATTGACAATTCACTAAAGTTTTTAATTTATCATCAAAAAAAAATATGAATAATGAAGTCTGGTTTCGTCCCCTTGTTTGGATGGACTACCGATTAGCAGTATTATTTACAGTAATTATTCCCATAATTCTCCTAATTTGGGCATTTGTAGAAAAAGCCGAAACGATACAACGGTTGCTGATGATTTACTGGCGAGTATCGAGTTTGCTGGCAATTACCCTTTATTTGACCATAGGAGGGTTTGGAGTTAGTTTTATCTCTGGACTGATGGCTCGTATCCTGATACCCATTTCGCTGTGGTTCTGGGTAGATCTGAACGATGAAATTGAGTATCAGCCAAATGGACCTCTAAAGTTGCTTTTCACCTCGTGGCGTTGGGCGACAAGCGTCTATTGTATTTTGGGCGCGCTTGCCTTTATACCTTTTTTGGTTTGTGCTTTTTCCGAAAATGCGATCGCCACTCCCTATTGTGCCGTTTGGTTGGAGGCACCGTTACTTTTTAAAGACTATTTCCATGCCAACAGCAAACCCGCATTTCTTGGCTTTCTGGGCATCGTTAGTTTAATAATTTATGTACTTTACTTAAGTTACTTCGTCCTCGTCAAACTAGGCAAGCAAGGACGCTCAGCGACACCGCAGTAGCCAAAAAGCCATTAGTAACAACAGTTCAAAGCAACGAGCAATCCGGAGCCAGCCTTGGCTCCTAGGCATTCAGTACTCACCACTTTTTCAATGAACAGTTCTATTAGCAAGCGCTTGGAACAATATACCGCCAAACGCCCGCAAGAAGTTTTGATTGTAAGTGTGGAAATTGCAGATGAGCAAGACGAAATTGCCATCTTTAAAGGCTTTTCCAGTTCTTTAACGCGCCCAACCGCATTTGATCCCGATGTGCCTGTGTTGCCCCCTCAGGCAAACATTATCAAAATTGACCGCGTAGCAAGTCCTTACAATCCTGAAACACCCCGCTATATCCAACAAGGACTTTCTTGGGAGGATATGCAAGTCTTATTGGCAGAACTAGGAGTGTGAAAAAGATCATTCTCGCTTATGTGAATCTATAAAAAATCATATGAGTAGAGCAACAAAGCATACTTGCCCTTGGCTGTGTCCTATTTACTCGCCACTGCCAAATGATTGTAAAAAGCAAGACCGCTTTGTATGTTAATGGCAAAATTATGTTAATTTAATATGAATAATCTTAAGAACTGAGAATCAAGCTATAATTTGTTACCAATATAGGGTAAGTTTTTCTTCTTAATACCATTTACACATACGATTAGCTAGGCAGACGCGTTTAAGGTCGCGTTTGGTGACGGTTTATATTACCATCACAGCTAAAGGCGCATAGCAATGGTATTGTTACAGACCTGATAAGCGACGATTTTTCATTACACTCACACCTTCCCTGTCATGAATACTGCGGTGACTCTACCAACAGAACAAGCGCCTCAAAAAGAGGAATATTTGGGGCAGCTCAATCGTCAAATGATTGTAATTCTCGATTTCGGTTCTCAATATTCAGAACTGATTGCCCGCCGAATTCGTGAAACACAGGTATATTCCGAAGTCCTTTCCTATCGCACCACAGCTGAACAATTACGTCAACTCAATCCCAAGGGGATTATCTTTTCTGGAGGTCCCAATTCAGTTTATGACGGTGGCGCTCCCCACTGTGATTCAGAAATCTGGAATTTGGGAATTCCGATTCTAGGTGTATGTTACGGTATGCAGCTGATGGTGCAACAATTGGGCGGGGAAGTTGCAAAGGCTGACAGAGGTGAGTATGGCAAAGCGTCACTATATATAGATGATCCCACAGACTTGCTCACCAACGTTGAAGATGGCACGACGATGTGGATGAGTCATGGAGACTCAGTCACTCAAATGCCAGAAGGGTTTGAATTGCTCGCACATACAGAAAATACTCCCTGTGCAGCTATTGCTGATCACAACAAAAAACTCTACGGTGTCCAGTTCCATCCAGAAGTGGTGCATTCTATTGGTGGTCTGGCTTTAATCCGTAATTTTGTATACCATATCTGCGACTGTGAACCTACCTGGACGACTGCTGCTTTTGTTGAACAATCAATTCGAGAAATTCGCGCGAGAGTCGGCGATAAACGGGTGCTGTTGGCGCTTTCTGGAGGAGTGGATTCTTCAACCTTGGCATTCTTGCTGCATAAAGCAATTGGCGACCAGTTGACTTGTGTGTTTATCGACCAAGGCTTTATGCGAAAGTATGAGCCAGAGCGATTGCTCAAACTGTTCCAAGAACAGTTTCACATTCCGGTAGAGTATGTCAACGCTAGGGAACGCTTCATTTCTGCACTCTCTGGAATCACTGATCCGGAAGAAAAGCGTCGTATTATTGGACGCGAATTTATCAGTGCTTTTGAGGAAACATCCAAAAGCCTTGGACCGTTTGATTATTTAGCTCAAGGCACACTTTATCCAGACGTTATTGAATCCGCTGATACCAACGTTGACCCGCAGACTGGGGAACGGGTAGCAGTAAAAATCAAAAGCCATCATAACGTTGGTGGATTGCCCAAAGACCTGCGATTCAAACTGGTGGAACCGTTGCGGAAACTGTTTAAGGATGAAGTCCGCAAAGTAGGGCGTTCCATTGGCTTGCCAGAAGAAATTGTCCAACGCCATCCTTTCCCCGGACCAGGTTTAGCGATTCGCATTATAGGTGAAATTACTGCTGAGCGGTTAGAAATTTTACGCGACGCTGATTTGATTGTGCGTCAAGAAATTAACCAACGCGGTTTATACCACGACTACTGGCAAGCATTTGCCGTCTTACTACCAATACGTAGTGTTGGTGTTATGGGCGACAAACGTACTTATGCTTACCCCATCGTTTTACGAATTGTGACCAGTGAAGATGGTATGACTGCTGATTGGGCGCGTGTGCCTTACGATGTCCTGGAAGTCATTTCCAATCGGATTGTGAATGAGGTGAAAGGCGTTAACCGAGTGGTATTCGATATCACCTCTAAGCCGCCTGGAACCATTGAATGGGAGTGATAGATTTTAATTTTCATAACTTTTGTAGAGACGCGTTATTTGACGCGTCTCTACAGATTAGAAAATCTTCTACTCACAGCTAAAAGGAAATATGGTTGGATTGGTATGCAGGTGGTTCCACTTGACACTCTCAGGGCACCCATCCACTGAGATTCTCTAGGCTAAACCTAGAAGGGATAGTCAAATATCCCCCTAGACGCTCAAAACAACTACCCGTAAAGGTATTGAAATCGCGCTTACTTTGGTTCAAAAAATGCTTCGGAATCTGTCACTAAGCCAATTTACGGTACGCTCAGTCAACCTGCCATTACTTGCTCTTTCTCGTCATACTGTCGCTAGAAAATCTAACCGTTGTTTCACAGGAGCCGGGATTTCTCCGTACTAGGATGCTTCAACACGTAGACATTAATTCTTACTCGCCACTGTATTTTAACACAAAGAACACGGCGACGCCCATTCCCACGCGAAGCGCTTCCCTCTCAGCGGCTCAAGCCACGCTCGTTTCCCGCATCCCGCGTATCTCTATGAATCAAAATCCTGACTGGGTTGAAGCGTTCTTCTAATCGCCTTTCGACTTCCTCAGTGATGCGGTGTGCTGTTTCTACGTCAGGTGGATCCACTATTAAATGCATTTCGATGAAGACTTGGCGACCAAGAACACCGCGAGAGGCAATATCATGGCAGTTAACGACACCAGGAACACAAAGGGCAATATCATGAATGACTTCTGGGGCGATTGCGCGGAGCGCACTGCCCGAAGGGCGATCGCCATCTCGTCAACCAGCCTAGGTAAATTTTCTTTTAAAACTGACCAGCCACTCCAAAATACCAACAAAGCCACTGGAAAAGCCAAAACCAAATCCAGCCACTGAACGCCCAGCCAAACGCCAATCAAACCTGCAATAACAGAAATTGTCACCCAGATATCGCTCATCGTGTGCTTGGCGTCAGCAATCAAAATTGGGCTTTTAACTCGCTGTCCTACAGCACGTTCATAAAACGCCACGAAAATATTCACGCCTAAGACAATCAGTAATATCCACAATTCTGGTGGTAAGATTTTGACTTCTTTACCGCCATTAATAATTCGTTCAACGGCTCCTTGAAGAATTTCAAAGCAAGCTATACCTAAAAAAGCAGAAATTCCCAACGCACCCACCGCTTCAAATTTGAGGTGTCCGTAGGGATGGTCGCGATCTGGTTTTGGGGAAGAAAACCGACTAGCAATCAATCCTAGAATGTTGTTGGCGCTATCGGTCACACTATGTAAAGCATCCGCTAGCAAGCTAAGAGAACCTGTTAAATTGCCTACTACAGCTTTTAATACCATGACAAAGATGTTAAGTAGTAGGGTAATAATTAAAACCTTTCGTACTGCGGGACGGTTATCTGAAGTTATAAAGTATTTTTTTATTCAGTTCTATGACTTCTAATGTAAAACTTTAAACATCAAAAAAATCTTTCAAATACTTATCCAAATTAGGTTATAAATTCTCAATTGACAGTTTCTAGCCCCTCAAAGCGCAAAGTCTTTGCTCATATCATTTGACAACGAGCGTGGATCTAACTTTTCACCATTTCCCCCCCGCTTGTTGCTACAAGTAACCTTTTCTCTTGGCTTTGCCACTATTAAGTAGAGTCGTTCAGCGAGGAAGGTGTGTCACAGCAAAGTGATCTGGAATTAATTTTTTTAGCACGACAGGGAAATAAAGCTGCATTTGGTCGGCTTGTGTTGCGTTATCAGCCGATGGCACAACGCATTGCTAAGCGCATGATCGGCAATGAGGATTTGGCTCAAGAGCTTGTGCAAGATGCGATGCTGCAAGCTTATCTTTCATTGGAGAAACTTCATGATCCAAAGCGCTTTAAGAGTTGGCTATATGGCATTGTGCTCAATATTTGCCCCAACAATTTGCGTCGTCGTAAGGTGATCCTGTTTTCCGTTCCACAACACTTGGACAACGCGCTTACAAAGTTAAACTTTGTTAGACACTGCCCGGATTGCTTCCTGCTTCATCCTGGTACGTTCGGACGACACCAGACCACAGGCTTAAATTCGGATAGAACTTATCCTATCTGTAAATTATTTTTGACATTGAAAGATGAGAAACTTCGCTACTTTACTCCGTTATTTTCAGTCCTATTAAGGTATCTGGGTTTTTCAACCGCCTTGCTACAGGTAGGACTACTCTTAAAAGTTTTGTACAGGGTCTCAAGCCTTAGGTTTTTCGCTTGGTTTTCGCGTTGTTATAATTTTAGCAAACTTTGTGAGACAAAAATGTCTATCAGTGTCTAACTTTGTCCAACAATTTAATTACAGTTTCTAACCCTTGAAACAATGGTGGGATTGGCTGCTGAGCCGTTACCGATTGATGAGAGTTCACCCGACCCTCAGCAAGTGGCGGAACAGAAAGAACTCCACACTGCATTACTAGAAGCAGTCGATACTCTGTCTCACAATAATCGTCTAGCAACTTTGCTGTTCTATCATGAACAACTCAGTCTACAAGAAGTAGCAGTTCGCTTAAATATTTCAGTCGCTGCAGTAAAGGGGCGTTTGCACAAAGCTCGCCATCAACTCAGAGAACGATTGCTACCTCTTCAAGCTCAAATTCAATCTATTTCATTTAACGAGTCTAAGACAATGACCACTAACACCAATGCCCAAACCAAGGCGGAACTTTGCTGTTCATTTTGTCGCAAAAGCAGTGAACAGGTTAATCTTCTGATTGCAGGTCCACTATTGGGAGATATCCCTATTTACATTTGCAATCAGTGTGTCGATATATGTAATCAAATTATTAGCAGAGAAATTCCTCCGTTGACACACGAAGAAGTTGAGTCATTGATGCATCCAGGCGAATAGAATTTTTGGCTCCATTGTCCTGCTGTCCGTGAAGAAATGATGCTGCAAACCGTTCCCACCTCCGTGTTACTGATATGGCGCATTCCAAGGACAATGGTATATGTAGCAAGATGTTTTGATAAATAGCTCATGCCCAATCATCTGACATTGAACCTGGTTGAAGGTTCTGTCTCTTTTAGTTTTTCACCCGAAGCAGCACGGGAATTCAAAGCAGCACTCAATGAATTGATGCAAAGCCTCAAAGCTGTCGCCGCTAAAACCTCTGGTGGCGGTAAACCGAGTCCCCAGCGTCCAATGGAATATCGTTACACGGGAGAGGTATTTTTAGAAATTTTTTGTAATCCCAATATTTGGCCCACTCCCTTTGCTGCTAAAGTCCTGCTAACCATCCGCGATGCTACCATTCGCTTAACGACAGAAGCTGAACTGACGCGCGTCATTGAAGATATTAACCAGTATCTGGAGCAAGTAGGGTAATTTACCCATACACTGTAAAACATAAAAATTACCGGAGCAGTTTCTAAAATTGAACTGCTCCGGAATCGACACGGCTAAATATGGTATTAACACCCTAGGGCTATTACATCCAATGTGCAACCACACTTCCAACATTAACCGCACAAATGGCTGGAAAGCGGATGTAACAAACGAAAATTTCCACAAAACACTTTTGTATCGATTTAGAGATGGGATATTTGAGATTTCGGGCTGGGAAAGGCTCTTAAAAAGCAGAGATTATCCTTGAAAGCGAGCGCAGGTTGAGCGTTAAATCTCTTGTCTAATCCATTCATCCTACATAGATTCCCACTCCAAAACCCAAAATCACGCAACAGATTAAATAATTAGTCGTTTTCCCACTCTTCGCGACCAATCAGATCGGCAATGCGATCGCGCAGCAAGAAATCACACTTTTCCAGTTCGCATTCAATGCATACCCACTCTCTAGCCGGGATATATTGGCACAAGGTATAGATTGGCTGCTGTCTGCTCACCAAGCCTTTTTGCACCAGTCGCCGTGCTTCATCTTGTATCACGTCTAGAGAGTAGTAACTGATAGAAGGCACCGTATTCACACTCATGGTTTTTGCTCACAATTTAACACGTAAGTAGTGTTCCCAAAATTTAGCAGGAACGAACATTGCTAGAAATAGAAACAGTCGTTGAAGTTTTGTAGTTTTATATACGGAACTATTTTCATTTTGACGCTACATATCCTCAAATTATGTGAAGAAATATGAAGAAAATCAACAAATCCTGACATTTGCTTATATTGTATTGCATACAAACAAATAGTGGTAGTTGATTATTTTTGCTTATGCGGTTGAGAGACTTATTTGGTACTAGTCTCTGATAAGCACTCACCATTTTAGGCACTGTTTTGCATAAGTCAGAAGTCTTTACCAAACAGATGAGTTAGATACCAAACAACGTACGTAAAGCGCAGTCTTGTGCCGCTGGCATTTGTCCATAGGAAAATATGCCAGGAATATCCGCCTTAAGCAAGGGTATAAACTGCTGCAAAACATAAGGGCTACCGTACAATACAAAGGCTTGTAAGTCATCCGTCGTTAATAATTTCTTAAATAAATCTTCTGCTGCCTTGGTCAGTTCTGCACTTGAGCGAAAGGGATTCCCTCGGATAAACATTTGTAGCAAAGTAGGATGATTTCCCTCTAAGTTACTAATAGCTTGAGTATGGCAATCAATGATTTGAGTCTCATATCCCATTTGGGCGGGTAGTGTCATTGCTGGTGCCAATTTGTTCAAAAAATCACAGAGAAATAAGTCATCAACAACAATCAGGTTGCGTAGAGCTCGTGCAGACTTATGACTAAGTTTGATTGTGTTTATAAGTTTATCTAATGATAACGCAGAGCCATGAATGATTTGACTATGTTGCAAAATCTCAACAGTAGTGTTGAGAGCGTCATTTTGTGCTGTGGACTCGATAAAGGCTGTGGGATTGACTGGCTGATGCGATGTGATTTTTGCTTGCCAAATACGCTCAACAGACTCTCGAATACGCGATCGCGGAATCCGACCACTTTCAACAGCCGTGCATACAGCGTTAATCGCCTCTTGGGGATCAACAGGCATCAGCAAAATATCGGCACCTGCTTCCACTGCCATCACAGGAGCAACCGAAGCCCCATAGCGGTTGGCAATAGCACCCATTACCAAGGCATCTGTGGTGATCAAGCCTGAAAATCCTAGTTTTTGGCGCAACTCCCCTGTTAAGATTTTGTGTGACAAGGTTGCTGGTAGTTCTGCATCCCAAGAAGGGATCAGCAGGTGAGCGGTCATGACTGTATCCACACCCGAGGCGATGGCACAAGCAAAAGGTGGCAATTCCACTTCTGTCAGTCTGTCTGTAGACTGTGGGATGAGCGGCAAATCCAAATGAGAATCAACAGCTGTGTCCCCGTGTCCAGGAAAATGCTTTGCCGTTGTTAGGACAGGATGAGTTTTTGCACCACGAATAAAGGCACAAGCCAACTGACTCACCTCATCAGGCGTTTCGCCAAAAGCGCGAACGTTGATAACAGGGTTATCAGGATTATTGTTCACATCCACCACGGGAGCTAATACCCAGTTAATGCCAATGGCTAAGGCTTCTTGTGCAGTAATCGCTCCCATTTTTTCGGCATAATCCAAAGCCAACTTTTGGTCTTTGCGGAAAATAGCACTCAGTGCCATTGGTGGCGGAAACCAAGTTGCCCCTGCAAAACGCTGTCCGACGCCTTCTTCGATATCAGCGGCAATAAGTAAAGGAATTTTTGCCCAATTTTGCAATTGTTGTGTTCTGATAGCTAATTCCCCGGCACTAGCCCCCAGCAAAATCACTCCACCAACGCCCAAATTTTGCACCCAATGTTGGAGTGTTGCTGCTGGTGGTTCCCAAACAGGATATTGAATTTGGTGGTCAAATAAAAAACCAGAGGCACGAACAACGACCATCTGGGCTACTTGTTCGGCTAGGGAGAGTTTATCTATATCGGGCAGCATAAGCAATTCAAAATTCGCTCATTCAAAATTCAAGATTCAAAAAGGGAAAACCCCGCACAACAAGCATGAGTACGGACAGCATAAGCATGTTTCATGTCATGAATTGTGTAGTGAGGACTTTAGTCCTCAAGTTTGAGAGCGCTCAAGGGCAGCATAAGCGTGTTTCATTTCATTAATTGTTATGGGTACGCGTAGGTTGTCGTGAGGACTTTAGTCCTGAATTTTGAGAGCGCTCAAGCGCTCACTACGAAATCATCAAAATCAATGGATACACTACTTAGCATTTTGGAGTAGACACCAAAGGACGAGTAAATATAAAGAGTATATTTTAACAGCCCTATCCCTAAGCCATGTATGTATTAGGCATATTTAAACAGACGCAACATGGTCGCGTCTGTAAAATGCTTGGCTGGCGTACGTTAATTAATTGTTGTTTACGTTACTTAATCTTTTGCAGACAATTCTTCATCTTGATTGAAGCTGCCCTCATTTTCTTCTGCCAGATTTTCTGGCTGACGTTTTTGCTCAAGTTGACTTAACAGCGTTAGCACCTTGCTACCCCGTTCTATAGAACGGTCTTCAATAAATACCACCTCTGGCGTACGACGCAGGCGAACCCGCGCACCGAGTTCACTGCGGACGTAAGGAGTCGCTGACTTTAAACCTGCCATTGTTTCTGCCTTGGCTTCCTCTGTGCCATAGATGCTGACGTAGATTTTTGCATGTTGCAAATCTCCAGACACATCAACGTCAGTAACACTTACCATTCCTGTCCCCACACGGTCATCCTTAATACCATTAAGTAACAGTTGGCTAACTTCCCGTTTAATTAATTCAGCAACGCGGGAAACGCGGCGATCTGTAGCCATAAAAATTTGCCTCCTCACAGAGGATTTACTACACACTACATAAATACGACTTTGTCACAGGAGTACACCTCCCACTACAGTCATAGTCTAAATTGTACTCAAGCCAAGCATTGCACGCAGGGTGAGAGCTATGAAGACTAGAGCACCTGTAAATAAGCCCAAGACAGCTATTGAGGTGACTGGGCGTTTGAAAAGCGGTCCCAAGGGCGCAAAAGCATTTAAGAACACGCCTAAGAGGGTTGTAATGAAGTAGCGAAAGTAGCGAAGAACGTTCTCCCAAAATCCGTCAAACATCTAGATTTAGACTACCTTGTTATAGACTATAGGTTTTTTTTGATGGCTTTGTTTATTTAAATTGTAATATAAACAGGAGATATTTTATCATTTAATATAATATTTAATATAATATGATATATATTTTCTTCATTATAATGGTGAAAACTAATTCATTAAGTTGCTCTTGAATGTTAAGTGAAATTCATATGCAAAACTTACCACGTCCATTTTTAAAATGGGCTGGAGGTAAAGGTAGATTAATTCAGCAATACATTCCCTACTTCCCCAGTTATTTTAAAAATTACTATGAGCCATTTCTTGGTGGTGGTTCTGTTTTTTTCTATCTACAGGAGCGCCAAGCACCTAAAGCTTTTTTGACTGATATCAATGCAGAATTAATTACCACTTATCGATGTGTTAGAGATCATGTTGAAGAATTAATTTACCTGCTTAAAGAACACGAAACTCAACATAGTAAAGATTATTATTACAGCATAAGAACTACAATCGAGAGTACTGAATTAAAAAAAGCTGCTCGTTTGATATATTTGAACAAAACTTGTTTTAATGGTCTTTATAGAGAAAATTCTAAAGGTGAATTTAATGTGCCAATGGGCAGATACAAAAAACCTAATATTTGTGATTTATCTAATTTACGTTTAGCATCAGTTGCTTTGCAATCAGCAGAAATTGAAAGAATAGGCTTTGAAAAAGTGCTAATTTCTGCTAGCAATAGTGAAGATTTTGTCTACTTTGATCCACCTTATTATCCAGTCAGTACGACCAGTAACTTTACATCATATAGTCGTTATGCCTTTAATGAAAATGAGCAATATAGACTAAGGGATGTATTCGTAGAACTTGCTCAACGTGGTGTACAAGTGATGCTATCTAATTCAGATACTTCGTTTATTCGCAACCTTTATAAAGATTTTCATATCCATACTATATTAGCAGGAAGGGCAATTAATTCTAATGCAAAAAAACGAGGGAAGATTAACGAATTATTAGTAACTTCTTATTCTATTAAAGATTATTGTTAGTCCAGGCAATAAAAGTACTTAAGTTATGAACAGCTAATAAATTTTGATTTTGAGTTACTTGAGATTTTAACCAAGTAATTGCTTTGGGTTTCATTCCTCCACCGTCAATCAAAACAATAGTTGCTGCTGGATAGCAATTTTGAATATTCAAGTTAACGTAAGGAAGTTTTTCATCAACAGAGCCACCAGTTTGCTGCCATTTACATTCAATGATTAAACCAGAAGGAATTGTTGCTGAACCAATGATGTAAAAGTCTACATAAATGTCAGTACCATAAATTCCTGGTCCTATGTAAACCTGTCTTGCATATCGTTTTGTCAGGCTGGTGGAGTTTATAAGATATCCCAAACGCTGCTTCTTTAGTACATTACCACCGATCAGCTCATATCCATGCCCTAGCAAGGTTCCTTCTACAGTTCTTTCCAAAACGTTACCAGACTGATTTGCTCTGCCACCTTGAGTCCTAGTCATATTGCATCCTTCTTACCAACAGCGCATAGATTCTAGGATTTCATGGAAGCAGTGGAAAATGTTCAGTTACTTAACATCAATTTTCGATTTAGGACGCTAATATGTAGAAAGTTTCCCTAAAGAGTACAGGTGTATTTAATACAATTGTATTAAAGCATTGCGGTTTTTCTTTATGTGGAATACACCAAATTATAGAGGCAAACAGCCGTGTGCCTGTACATACAGCACCTTGTTCGTGCATGAAGTACAACGCGCTTTGTTTAAAAGCCGAGACACTAAGCCCTTTTTACTTCTGAGTTCCTAGCTGCGGTTTCTGAATTCTGCTATATCTATCGTATTCAATTAAAAACCGCTAGAAATTGTATTGCGGATGAATTCTGACATATTTGAAAGTAGAAGTTAATTAAGTGTAGTTCCTCGCCTAAGGAACACCGCACCAATAAGTTACCTTTTTTAATAGCTGAAAGTCTTGTAAATCAAGGCTTACATTTCTTAAAACAGGTAAGTTATTTCTGTGCGGCTCCTAATGTTCATTTACTTTTTGCTGGAACATTTGATAACTCTTTAACCCTGCTACTCTCCGTTTATTGTCCTCATTATCCTCCTCTATCCTCCACAGGCGGAGGGAAGAGAAGGAAAAAATTTTTTAGGGAGGACAGAAGTAAATTTCTTAGTTGTAAGAAGTAAGAAATAATTTATGTTTAACATTTAAACAAACAGGATAAAGTCTGGAAACTAGATAACGTTGCTTTCTTTGTTGATACAAGTTACCAAGACTTTAGCCTATCTGAATTTCAGTGTTACCGTTGCGGATTGTCCATGCCATTTCTAACATTTGAGTCCAGCGCTTTTGGAGCTGTTTAGGAGTGCATTTGATTGTTTTGGCTATTGCTTGATCACTGTATTTTGCAGTTTTAAGTTGCAAGATTTGCTGCTGCTGTTCAGAAAGTTGGCTCAAAAATTTTTCCCACTGTTGGGAAGATAAACCCAACTTCTGTTCTAAACCTGCGCCCAACCATTGATGTACTAACTGCCAGTGGTGTTGCTTAGCGAACTTTTCTACATGATATTTAAAACGCTGTTGCAGATAATCGCGCTGGCGGCTAGTCAAACCCAAAAGTTGGTCGATTTCTGGTGCTGAGAAATCTTGGAGTTTTAATGATAGATAGTCTACGCAGTCAGATTGACCTTGAGCTTCTAGATATTTTACTAGTTCTGAGACGACGCGATCGCGCTCGGACTCTTCAGCAGGATCGAATTTAGGTTGTGCAATCATTTGAGAGCGAACCTGTTGAACTGCTGAGTTGCGCTGATAAGATTCTGCTTCTTCGCTCTTAGCGGACTCAACAGCCCTTTCGATATCTACAGTTGTTTCCTGAGGCAAACGACGGGCAAAACCTTGGGCACGCAATATAACTAACTGCTGGTTATTACCGCCAGGTAAATTGATGCGGCGCTTAGCATACTGCTCTGTAAACCCCATGTATTCTGCGAGTTCCAATTGAGTGCGCGGGGTGTAATCCTCAGGTAGTTCGTTTTCCCGCCGGAAAGCCTTAATAGCTTCCAGATAAAATGCCTGTAAAAAATCTTCAATCAGGTTGTAACGAGCCTCAAACCCTAACTCGGACTTTGATGTCGTAATGTGCCGGTAAACCATTGCGCCCAGTTGGCTATGCAATTCTACGCGACCTTTTTTTGAACCCAATTGATAGTAACGCAGGCATTTTTGTAAACGATGCCTTGCCAAAGTCACCAGCCAAGACTTAATTTCTCCTGATGTTTGGATACGGGAGCTTTTGTTGCAGATCCGTTCCACTTCTTTAGCTATGCGCTTTGCTACAGCTTGCACGCATCTAGGTGCTGTTTTTACCTGAAGTTGCATTTCCTTACACAGCAGTTGCACTAGAGCATCAGCATCTACCTGAACTGGCTGTTCAGTCGAAACGTGGCGGTTTAAAGAGGGTGTAGACGTGGCTAGATTGGCGAGGTTTGCTTTCATGACTTTTCTACAAGTGGTATTGCACCGTAACGACAATGCACAAGACAGCACTGCCAAGGCATACGCCAGTAGGCGAATCTGTTCGATGATTTTCATCCATCAAGAGTCGCCCTCAGCACTGCTCACACATATGACTGTAAAAGATCCGAAAAAGTTACAGTGTTGGCAGTGTGTCGGTTTTTTCACAAGCCACTAAAAAGTAACTTGCACACGGATATCCGCCATGACGCAAAAGTACTCCAAATGCTTACTGATCCTAGGTTTATCGCAATTTAAGTCATACCTCCTGCCAATGTAGTAGGTATGACAATCTGAAAACTGGAGCCACTGGCTTTCTTTTTGCGAAATTGACAGATGAGCGTGTGTAGTTTAATGTTTATACCCATGCCGCTGCTTTTTCCCAGCCTAAACCCTGCCGCACAATAATTGGTCTTTCTCCTGTTAAGTCCAAAATGGTAGAAACTTCATACTTAGGTTCCTCACCAGTGTCCACAATCACATCTACCAATTTGTCCAAACGGTCAAATAGTTCTACCCGGGATAAGTAAGGTTCTGCTTCCATCCCATTGGACTCATCATCTATCTCATCATCCGGTGGTAAATGTGCCGAAGTCGAAATAATCGGATTTGCTAGCGCTGACAATAAAGCTTTACATACGGTATGATTTGGTACTCTAATTCCAGTCGTTTTACGCTTGGGATTTTGCACGAGTCGTGGCACCAACTTGGTAGCAGGTAGCAAAAACGTATATGATCCTGGAATGAGGCTTTTCATCATCCGATAAGCTGTATCGCTTACATAAGCATAAGTCGTTACATTAGAAAGCGAGGGACATAAAAATGTCAGTGGTTTATCATTTGCCAGCTGTTTAATTTGTCGCACTCGCTCTACTGCTGATTTAGCATTTAAATCACAACCAATAGCATAAACTGTATCCGTAGGGTAAAGCATCACTGCGCCACGTTGCAGTGCTGCTTGTATTTCCTCTATACGCCGGACTTGGGGATTATCAGGATGGACTTGGAAAATTTTTGCCATAAAAGTGGGAGAGGAAGTTAGTGGTTAGCGGTACTTTTTAACAACAGATGGGCTTTGGAATCCTCTCTGGGGTTGGGGGAAACCCCCAAGGACGCAGTCGCTCACTAACAACTAACAAACAATTGACAACTGACTAATGACTAAATTATGACTAAATTAGCTTATCTTCAATGTCCGACGGGTATTTCCGGTGATATGTGCCTGGGAGCCGTAGTTAGTCTAGGTGTTCCCTTAGAATATTTAACTGAAAAACTGAACTGTTTAGGGATTGAGCATGAGTATCAATTGAGAGCAGAACTTGTTCATCGTAATGGTCAACAGGGTACTAAAGTTTATGTGGACTTAGTAAACGTGAATCATCACGACGATCACGATCACAGTCAGCATCACGCACGCCACTTGCCAGAAATCGAGCAGATGATTCTGAAAGCTGGGTTGCCATCACGAGCAGAAGCTTGGAGTTTGGCAGTATTTCGGCAACTAGCAGTAGCAGAAGGGGCAGTACACGGTGTAGCACCAGAAAAAGTTCACTTTCATGAAGTCGGTGCTGTTGATGCAATTGTAGATATTGTTGGCACTTGTTTGGGTTTAGATTGGTTGGGTATTGAGAGCAATCATAAAGGATTACCTTTACTGTACTGCTCACCGTTACCAACTGGTGGCGGAACAGTGCGGGCGGCGCACGGTCAGATGGCAGTACCAGTACCAGCAGTTTTGAAGTTATGGGAAATGCGGGCTTGTCCAGTATATAGTAACGGTATTGAACGCGAAATGGTGACACCAACCGGAGCTGCGATCGCCACAACCCTTGCCGTAGACTTTAGTTCTCCACCGCCTATGACCGTTAAACAAGTAGGATTGGGAGCCGGTTCAATTCATCTACCCATTCCCAATATTTTGCGCTTGTGGCTGGGTGAAGCAACAAATTTAACAGATAAATTAACTGTTGGTTTCACAGATAAATCCGCAACAAAATCCGTTGCCAAGGATACTAGCCCGACCTTGGAAAGTATCTCAGTTTTAGAGACCCAAATTGATGACCTCAGTCCACAGGCAATAGGCTATGTGTTTGAAGCATTATTTGCTGCTGGTGCTTTGGATGTGTTCACTCAATCTGTAGGTATGAAAAAATCCCGTCCGGGAATTCTGCTGACAGTCATTTGTCATGCAGAAAATCTACATAACTGTGAAGCAGTTTTATTTCGTGAAACCACCACTTTGGGAATTCGTCATTCAACTCAGGAACGCACTATTCTCCAACGGGAAATTCAACAAGTAGAAACTGAATATGGTGTTGTCCGCCTTAAGGTTGCTTGGACGGGACAAGCAAACGATAAAGTGATCGCTAACGTGCAACCAGAATACGAAGACTGTGCAGAACTGGCGCGAAAACAGAATGTTGCTTGGCGAGAAATTCAGCGGCTCGCACTACAGAATTGGTACACGCAAAAAATAAAATTTCACTCTTAACCTCTCCCCACTTGCGTAGAACCAAAAGGGGACTAATGGTAAGAACGCATTAGTTTTGAAGGCTTCCTAGTGAGCGTTGTCTTCGCTTAAAGAGTCTAGGACTAAAGTCCTTACTACGAACTTATACAACCATCATAATTAATGCAATCAACTACTAGACTAATAGCTAAAAATAGCAAAAAAGCCCGCTTGGGCGGGCTTAGTTCGTGTAGCCCCAGACTCGAAGTCTGGCAGCACATAAAGGTGGATTGATTATGAACTAATCAACAGCATCTTTGATGGCACTACCAACCTTTTCCAAAAAGTTCCCAGAATTTTCAGCTGCCTGTTTACCTTTTTCGGCAGCATTGCTATTGGCATCTTTCAAAGTTGTGTTCACTGCTTCGCCTGCTTTACTAGCAGTGCGCTGAGCATTGAATTTTGCATCCTCAGCTGTACCCTGAGCATTTCTCGCCGCACCCTTAGCAGCATCGCTGGTGTTGTCTTTGATATTTTCAATTCCTTTGCTGGTTCCACGTGCAAAGTCAGTAGCACTGCTCTTAGCTTTATCTGCTGTCTCTTGAGCATTTTGCTGCAGATTCTTGCCTATTTGTTCAACGTTATCCCCTTTCTTATCCAGGATACGACGGGTGTTTTCTCCGATGTTGCTTGTTTCGTCAATGACGTTTTGTTCAGCATTTTGCTTAAGAGCCTCAGCTTTGGCTTTTACGTCGGCTCCCTTTCTTCTAGGATCTACATCACTGAAATTATTCATCCCGCCTTCATTAGGAGAAAGGATGTTATCACCTTTTGGAACATACACTTCAGAATTAGGGCGTGCATGTTGCTCCTCTCCTATAGTTTGACGAGGTATAGTTTGACGAGATGCAGTTTGACTAGGCGTTGTTGCATCTACAGAATTGCAAGCTTGTGTAAAGAATAGGAAAACTCCTGCCAAAAAAACTGTTAAAAGTTTCAGTGGACGAATGTTTTTTAACAAAGCAACGACTTTTTTCACAGTGCAACTCCTTGTGTTTTTATGACAAAATCAAAGATTAAGCAAGAACTAACTCAGTAGTTTTGTCCTTGGATTTATTTCAAATCCGGAATCCAGAAAATGGTTTCTATTTACTTACCCACGGCTGGATTCTTTTGCAATTCCGGTCTAGCAGCTGCTTCATCTGCCTTGTCTTTCAAAAACCCTGAAGCATCCTCAAATGCTTTCCCAACAGTTTCAAGCCGGTCTTGAATTCGCTCGCCAACATCTCCCTCACGCTGAATCAAGCCACCTGGTTCAGGCTTCTCTATGTTTTTCTCAGTTTTGATGGGCAATTCTGATTCTACGTATGCTCTGCCTTCTGGTGTTTCAGCGCCAGGGTAAAGTTTCCCTTCTTTATTAACAGCAGTGGCAATAAGTAATTGTGAGTCTAGTTGTAAGCTAGTTTGATCGAGTCCAGACTTGGACATCTTCTCATTTGTATACTTGTCCCCACCACCTTTATAGGGATTATTTGCACCACCAGCTTGTACAGCAGGATTATTTGGATTTGCACCTTGAGCATTTGTCGCGCCATTACAAGCCGTGCTTACTATCAACAATAGCCCAGCGAAAAATACAGTCAGAAATTGACGTAGACGCAGTTTTTTTATAAAAGAAGTTAAGCTCTTCACCGATTCCTCCTAATCAACAACAAACAAGAAAAATATTTTCAACAAGCAAAATTCTCGCTTAACACCTTTGTATGGTTCTGTTTAGCAGCGAAGGCATCATCATACTTTTGCTTGCTTCAATTTTCTAATATTTGACCAACAATTTCTAAGACTACAAAGCCAAGAGCAAACAATGCCTCTAGCAAAGGTCACATTTTTGTTAGCACTTTTTGACTGTTACTATCTAACTTTAGAGAGATATAAGTTACTATAATTAACTTTTAATTTACTTATGCCGATTCTGCTGACTTTAAGTAGTATATGAATATTTAGTTATTAATTTATGCTAGTGATATTAACTTGTTAAAGAATAATAATTGTACCATTTTAATACTTTTGGCTATATTTATTTAAGCTAATTTTTAGAAAACAAAATAAATGCTAACTAATACATTTATACTATTTTGTTTCTTTACAAAAATTAACATTTGGAAAGCAAAACTTATCAGTCAATATAACTTTTTCATTCATGTAAAAATTGAAATCATACTTGGTGATGCTGCTCAGTCAAAATAGCTACATATATTTAACTCATGCCTTAGCGATTTTTGCTGAAGATATTGGGATATACGGCTGATGTCCTCTATGATTTGATGTATTTACACATTCAGCAAATTTATAAGTTAAATCACTAAAAAGATGAAGCAAATTTTACGCTGGGTAATTTTAGGTGGGACATTGTTTTTTTTGGCAAAAGCCCTTAAGGATAACTGGCAAGAAGTGACTAGCATCCATATTGATGCAGTAGGATGGGCAATTCTTTTGATCGCCACAGGTATCACTTTACTGGCACATACTTGGGCAGGTTGGGTATGGAGTTGGGTTCTTAAAGAATTAAATCAACCTGTTAACTCTTCAGAATTTATTCAAGTTTACCTAAAAACAAATATTGCTAAGTATATACCAGGCAATATCTGGCATTACTACGGAAGAATTGTGGCTGCAAAAAATGCAAATGTTTCTAGTGGCGCAGCGACTCTCAGTGTATTGCTAGAACCTCTACTGATGGCAGCTGCTGCTTTAATTATTGTCCTAGTAGGCAGCCAATTTATGGCTGAGAAAACCACCATCATCCTGCTCATACTACAACTACTGGGTTTGCTGGGAGTGCTATGTGTTCTCCATCCCAGGTTTTTGAATAGAGCAACTCGCCTATTACACCGCATAAAAGCAAAAAAGTCTACGAACGATACCCCCCAAGCAGTTCCCTTGAGTCTTGAACAATATCCTCTGCGCCCTTTACTAGGAGAATTAGGTTTTTTGGGACTGCGCAGTACAGGATTTATGTTAACTTTGTTTGCCTTGAGTCCTTTGAACTTGAGTCAAATTCCTTTATTACTTGGTGCTTTTAGTTTCGCGTGGTTGCTGGGGTTAGTGGTTCCAGGCGCACCTGGTGGCTTGGGTGTGTTTGAAGCCACTGCGATCGCACTCTTACAGCAACACTTTCCTACTGCAGTGCTGATCAGCGCAACTGGTCTGTATCGTCTGGTGAGCATTCTCGCTGAAACTGCTGGTGCTGGCTTAGCTTGGCTCGACGAACACCGTCTTCAGTCGTGATTTCTGACAAGTCAGTACGGTTTTTATCCGGAATTCCTTTTGAATTCTGAATTTTGAATTTTGAATTTTCCAAGTGGGGGTGGAGGGACTTGAACCCTCACGACCTTTTACGATCAACGGATTTTCATTCTCCCGCAGCTTTCACTACTGCCTTACAGGTTAATTTACCCAACTAGGCTTTGAGAATTGGACCCTCCCTTTACCCTCGACTTTACGTTAGGGTAGCTCCCGTCGGGCCTCTGCACCTTCCTTAAAAAGAGTCAAGACTGAAGAGGGAAGAAAGAATAAACTTTTTTATCTTTTATCTTCTGTCTTCTATCTTTCTTTTTTCGGCTTGGCTCAGGATTGCCATGTCTGTTACCAGATTTAGGTTTCCCTGAGTTTGAGAGCGGTCACTTGGCGGATTTCTCCATCAAGGCTCAGTTATCTAAGTCCGTAGCGTCTACCATTCCGCCACACCCCCTAACTTATTTAGGAGTCACTTGTTTTGTGGAGGTACCAAATAACCTCCTCATCTATTCCAGCATTAAATGTGTTTTTTGTCCAATTTTGCACTTTTTGCTGGAAAATTTGAGATTCTTGAGATCAAACTGCGCTTTTAGGTTTCAGGGACACTTTGTTGAATTCGGGGAACGCCCCTAGCCAACTGTTCTGCCTGACTTGCGTCTTACATTTTTTTGTCGCAACTTTACAGATGCTTACTCAAGTACTCATTTGTTGTGCATCATAGCACTGGTTGTTTATTATAGCATCATTTTTAGAAAAAAGATCAAAAAAAACAAGGCAGGTGAAACAATTTTTTCTATCTTTATTATTTAATCTTCCTGGGGGCAACAATGCTTTCAACAGCCCAGGCATTCAGCCTATGATGGAAAACAGCACCAACAGGTCTTTTCTACTTAAGAACCAAGAAATTATGGTTGTAGCGCTAGTGTATCTGATTTTGGCTGGAGCATATCTTCTGGTGGTACCAGCAGCCGTCCTGTTTTACTTAAACCTACGCTGGTATGTGGCTAGCTCTGTAGAACGTGCCTTTATGTACTTTTTGGTATTCTTCTTCTTTCCGGGTTTGTTGCTTTTATCGCCGTTTGTGAACTTGCGGCCCAGACGGCGACAAATTGAAGTCTAACGAAATTGGTAGGTCATAACTCTCATGCGACGCATTGACGCTATCGGAATTGGCTTGGGAATTTTTGTTGCCGGCGGCTCGGCATATGTCTTACTGCGATTAGTAGGCGTAGATAACTTGGAAGCTGGTACTTGGAGCCAAGTTTTATTATTTGTTGGGTTGATTGGCTGGTTGCTAAGCTATGGTTTCCGTGCTGTGGGAAAAAAAATGACCTACCACCAACAACGCGAACAATATGAACAAGCCTACTTCCAGAAACGTTTGGAAGACCTCACTCCCGAAGAACTGGCGAAAATTCAAGCCGAAATAGAACAAGAAAAGCAGGTAGGGAATAGGGAGTAGAAGTCAACAGCAGCAGCTTCTCCAACCCTTAACAACGTTGGAGAAGGTGCTGGAAATCCTGCAAGCGACGACTCCCAGTTGGCGATTGGCTTTGCCACTGCGCAATTGCCCGAACGCGACTAGGCAAGTGCGATCGCCTCTGGCGGGCACTGCGTGCCATCGCGTAGCGCGCCCTGTGCCCGAGGCACTTCGTGCCTCCCCTGAACGGAGTTCAGGGAGCGAGTCAGAGGCTGGCTGGGCACATAGGGGCGATCGCTTTCAAACAACCGCAAGTACCAGATTTTCAAAAAGCAGATTTGTCGTCTGACTGATAAGCCGATTCGTGTAGGCTTTGGTATTTCCCAACCAGAACAAAGTCGTCAGGTAGGAGATTGGAGAGTAGATGCAGTTATAGTAGGCAGCGCTTTTGTCAAACGTTTAGCAATCATACACACCGCAACACTGACTAAATCCCATCTGTTGAATTTTGTCAAACTCTCAAGCAGCCATAATTACAACTTAATCTAAGCTTAATTACTTAGGTTGCTCTATCAAGGGAGGTAGATTAAAAAGTAGATTAAGAAACTGTAACAGCGAACTTTTCTTACCTTACTTGGTAGACAATTTAACCAATATCGTCTTGAATATATAAAGCACATATTTAGCGGTAAAAAACTGCCTTATACCGCGACTAAAGCTTTAGGTATTATGTGAAAACAAGTAGGTCATAACTTTTATGATTTTTATGAGTGTGAGAGAGTGTCAGGCAGCGATAGCTGTAGTTTCGTCGCATTTTAGGGGAAAAGGCGATGAGTGAGAGTATGGCATTTATCGGTGGAGTTGCCGTAGCTGGACTGGCAGCTCTGGTGTTACTCAAGGGGGCAGGAGGGAGTTCCCTGCAACCTAACTATACAGTTACCTCACAATTACCAACGACTGTGGTAGCGCCTCCAGCAATGATGCCGCCAACTGCGACTTATCCTGGGCAACCATATCCTAACCCAATGCCAGTCAGCCCGAATACTGAAGAGCGCGTGCAAATGGAACGCGTCAGATTGGAAAATGAGGGACTGAAAAACGAAAACAATAATCTCAAAACTCAAGTCCAACAACTCCAGTCCCAACTTCAGCAAGTTTACAACTACCAAGTTCAATTAAATCAGCAGCAGAACCAAAATGCAGCACAGTTGCAGCAGCAGTCTGAAAATCGCTGGTGGTCTTCTCCTGTTGTTTGGGCGGTGGGAGGCATAACTCTCACGATAGGCGGTGGCATTGTGGTAGCTGGTGTCTTGGCTTTGTTTTCACCAAAAGACCGTCCCAGTCGTACCGTACAAGTTATTCATCCCTATAACGGTCCAACTCCACCGCTGGCTCCCGTACGTCGCACTGAGTTTCTGCCTCCTCGTACCGAAGTCAGACGAGTTGAAGCACCAGAATACGACGATACGTATTAAAACTGTCAACACTTAACAGCTAACACTGATGAACAAAGAGCTATTGATTCTAGGCTATTGACAAGCCTAGAACTTTGTGCTTATCCTACAACGAGCGCAATGTGAATTGAAGCGGTGTTATTGTGGAATTATCAAGGTGATATCTGCCACGATAATATTTTGTGTTTTTAAAGTAAGTGTGGCTCTTGATTCCAGAAAAAGTAAAATGTCTTCTCTTGCGTGTCAAGGGTTATTAATTATCATAATTCTACAAAAAGGTCAATAAACTTGGACAAATTTTAGCACACAGTTGCTGTTTAACCAGTTTGTGCTTGAAATCGTAACGGTATAACAGATATATAAATCAGAATTTTCTATGAAAACAGCAAAGATTAACAAGTGATTTGTTTATAACTTTTATGTTTTTCTGTAAAGATCCGGATACGGAAAAGACCGAATATAAATTTTTATATCCCTGATTGCTTCGGGCGATGCTTCTAGAGAAAGCTGTGCCTTGGGCAAACCCTCTTTGCGTGCCATGCACCGCATTGGCACGGAGTGCACCTGGAGGAGGCAATCGCTAAATCATATTATTGATGTGTTGCTTAAAAATGAAGATTCGATTAAAGAAACTGGTGCATCGTTTCCCGTTTACTGTATTATTCTTCTAAAACGTATTTATTCACTGAGAAATCTGATGATTCTCTTGTGCATGAATTAGGTTTATGCTGGGCTTTACCAGTCACCTAATTCATGCTGCTTTGAGTTGCCCATTCTTCTAGAATTTAATATTTTGAAGATATTATTTGGGCAGATTGTTGACATCTGGGTAGCACAGCAGAAAATAGCACTCTTTGTGCAGGTTGTTTTTGTGTTTTTCACGCAATTCCTGCACAGCTAGTTCTATGATATCTGCGTGAATAGATCTCACTGGGATCATCAATAGTGCTCATCTGCTAAACCTGATAAAGCCAGAAACTTGTGTGTTTGCACAGGGAAATGTTGCACAATAATGTTGCATAATTATGCTCTGGTAGTAAAAAATTAAAGACTTTGCAAAGCATAATAATGAAAAAAATGCAATGGTATCAACAGCAGGTTAATAGCCAGCCTCTTGTCTTACAAAAGCAAAAGATAAGGCGTAAATCTCTTAAGAGATTAACAAGCTGGTTTCAGCAAAATGTGAGCAAATACGGAAGAATATAGTCATCTACGTACGGTTTGCTTAATCATTTTGATGGACTTGTTGCGTGACACTGTAATACCTGCATAAACCAGATTTCATAGGTTCATCTGTGGTGTTGTTTTCAAACAAGCCCAATATCTGTAATGAAATCCTGATTTCGAGGTATGTGTATATCTTTTAAAACGAAAACTGCAATTGCTGTGATAGCAAAAGTTGGTTTAGTGATCATTGACAGACATTTTTTTGAATTATGCTCCCTCCATAAAAAATCTATTTAAAGATTTTGTGAAAAGAATCGTGAAGAAACAGCAATTATACGGAAGTACAGATAACCTTAGTGGCTTTTACTGATACGATGCATTGGGAGCAAGGAAATTTGAAAGTTACAGGAAAAACAACAGACTTGTCGCTTAAGAACCTTTTCTTCGCTTTAGACCTCAATAAATCAGGGGCTTTGGAATACAAATTCTTATTTGGCGACAACTCTAATGTTGTTTGGTTAAAAACCTAAACGTGTTTGGTTGAAAACCCAAACGTTAGACAAACTTCTGCTGTTGCTTGATGCCTTCAATGACATCTATATTCTCATGGCTGAGGCATAAAAACCTCTTTTTAGCCTTTACCTTTTTAGGTGCTTTTACCTATAAAATTATCCCTTCTGTTGCTCAAACAGGGGTAATCTCAAACACTGCAAATGGTGGTGCAGACAATCTCCCACAAAGAGTAAATTCTAATCCCGTCACTTTTAGAGCGGGTCAAGCTGCGTTGGAGATTATCAAAACAGGTGATAGAGCTGCAGCCGAACCAGGCGACACAGTCGTTTATCGCCTGGCGATTAGAAATACAGGTCGTTCGGCGACAACGAATTTGACGATTACAGACAGGCTTCCTCTAGGTTTACGATTTGTCTCCAAGTCGCTTAAAGGTTCTATAGGAGATAGACCTGTGTCTTTGAGCGTGAACACTGCTTCAAATCGGACGGTGACAATCACCTCACAAGAAGGACTCCAACCAAACCAGACTTTGAATGTTGTCTACGCCGCCGAGGTCACACCAGATGCGGTTCGAGGAACTGGAAGAAACTTGGCACAAGCCAGTTCTGGGAACTTGACAAGTAATCAAGCTAGTTATCTGTTGCGGATTCGACCAGGTATTTTGTCTGATTGTGGCACCTTGATTGGTCGGGTGTTTGTCGATAAAAACTTTGACGGAGAACAGCAACCGAACGAACCGGGAATACCAAACGCCGTTATTTACATGGATGATGGCAATCGCATCGTTACCGATGCAAAGGGTCTGTTCTCCTTGCCAAACGTCATCTCTGGTTATCGGTCAGCAACGCTGGACTTGAGTAGCTTACCAGGTTACGCACTGGCACCTAACTTGTACTTCATAGAAAAGAATAGCCAGTCACGCCTGGTGAAATTAGCACCCAGCAGTATGGTTAGGGTGAATTTTGGGGTTACACCGGCGTTTTCAGAGGGTAAGCGATGAAAACAAGAAAGCTAGGAAAAACATTTACCAAAAAAATTGGCAGTGGCGACAACAGCCAAATTTTGTACCTTTCCCTAGTCACTAAGGGGAGTGCAGGCATTTTACCAGCATTGATAGCAGTCACTTTACCCTCTTTTGTTGGCACAGAGGCAAGGTTCTCCAACGCTGCTTTAGCCAGTGCGCCAACGGAAGATCAAGGGCAGACAGTAACATCATTCCAACTAGGGGAATCAGAGGGACAAGGGGACAAGGAGCACAAGAAGGACAAAGAGCACAAGGAGGACAAGAAGGAATTTACTTTGTTGTCTCCTGCACTCCCCAATTCCTCATCTCCCTCATCATTCTTTTTGTCCCAATCAATTGAAGCTTTCCCGGCTTCCCCATCTCCCTCATCTCCCTTATCTCCCTCATCTCCCTTATCTCCTTCATCTCCCCTTACTTCCCCAACTCCCTCATCTCCCCTTACTTCCCCGACTCCCCCGACTCCCTCCACTTCACAAACCCCTCCAACGGGGAATAGTGCGCCATCTGTACCTTCACAGCCGATTACCCAGAACAAAGTCAAAATTGACATTGCACCTGTAGCCGACCCGCGCGTCCAAGCTGACGGACGCTCTACGATTCAGCTTTCTGGGCAAATAACCGATGAAAACGGTCAAATCATCCGCGAAGATGTGATGGTGACTTTGACCACGAGTGCAGGGAAATTTGTTGGAGCAGACCAAGATAAAGACCAAGGTGGATTTCAGGTGATGGCACGGGGTGGTGAGTTCACCGCCACACTGCAATCAGACATCAAACCTCAACAAGTCCGCATTCGCGCAGCGGTAGACAGTATTAGAAAACAATCCCCAGCGCCCAGACAACTGGAGATTCTGGGAGATGCACCATTTGAGCAACAAACAGAGACTTCTGTATTCAACAACTTCAAAAAGACCCCAATTGAGGCTTACACCCAAGTAGAATTTACGACTTATCTCCGTCCATCACTGGTAACAGGAGTCGTGAATTTGCGAATTGGTGCAGGTGGCACTGATTATTGGGGGAGTTTTCGGGATTTTCTTGACCCAGAGAAAATAAATGATGGCACAACGGTTGATTTCAAGGCTTCTGTCTTCGCCACGGGTCAAGTAGGGGAGTGGTTATTTACAGGAGCGTTTAACAGCTATCGCCCAATTAACGAAGACTGCGAAGGTAGAAACCGCTTATTTGGTGGTACTCAGTTTTGCGAACAACCTTATCCCGTCTACGGCGATAGTTCCACTTCTACTGCTACCACTCCCTCTATAGATAGTTTTTACGCTCGCTTTGAGCGTACACCCTCCATAGTGGGGGCAGAACCAGACTACTTTATGTGGGGGGATTACAGCACAGCAGAATTTGCCAGAGGGTCTCAGCTATATACCGCCACTTCTCGGCAGTTACACGGCTTTAAAGCAAACTACAACTTAGGCAACTTCCAGATCACTGGGATGTATGCCAACAATATTGAGGGCTTCCAACGGGATACTTTTGTACCTAATGGCACCAGTGGTAACTATTTCTTATCAAAACGTCTCCTGATTCCAGGCAGTGAAACCGTTTATGTGGAAGCAGAAGAAATCAATCGTCCTGGGACGGTGATTGAGCGTAAACAACTGTTTCGCGGTCCTGATTACGAAATTGACTACGATCGCGGTACACTTCTGTTTCGCCGTTCTATTCTGGCAACCCAACTCGACCCGTTTAATCGCTCTTTGGTGAGGCGAGTTGTTGTCACCTACCAAAACGAAGGCGGTGAAGACTCCAGCCTTTATGCTGGAAGATTACAATACAACTTCTCTCAAGCACTGGAAACCAAATCGTTCCTCGGTGCGAGTTACCTACTCGAAGACCAAGGCGCTCAAGATTTCCATCTGTATGGAGCGGATTTCCTTCTATCTTTCGGCAATACAGGTAGGATTGTCGGGGAGTTTGCTCGTTCTAACAATGACCTCGTGACTGGTCGGGAAATCAATGGTAATGCTTACCGCCTAGAGGCTGTTGGTAACTTTGGTGGTTTCCAAGCGTCAGCCTACTACCGCGCAGTTGAGCCAGGCTTCGCCAACAATGCCACCTTTAGTTTTGTCGCCGGACAAACGCGCTACGGAGCGTCAGCTCTTGCCAAGATAACTGATACCACAAGCTTGATAGCAGCTTACGACTACGAAGAAAACTATGGAACCTCTCCGAGTCGAATTGTAGACTTTTTTGACTTATTCAATCCCCAGCCACAAGCACGTCCTGGTGAAAGCGTCAATAACGAACTCAGAACCTTCAGCGCGGGAATTCTACAAAAGCTGGGTGCTGCTGATTTGAGTTTGAGTTATGTTAACCGTTCTCGTGAAGACCGTGTCAGCGATCGCTTTGATGGCGATGCCGATCAGTTGGTATCCCGTCTGAAGCTGCCATTAACTCAAACTTTGACCTTCCAAGCTCTAAATGAACTGAATTTGGGCGACTCTGACCCACTGTATCCCAACCGTACAACTTTTGGACTGGACTGGAAAGCCTTTCCAGGTGTGACATTACGATTGGCTCATCAGTTTTACGATGACACCAGCTTAATCCGAGGCAACTCGATCACCACCCTGGATACGATTGTTGACCATAAGTTTTCTGAGGATACCGCTCTGACAGGTCGTTATTCTGTGCTATCAGCATACAACGGCTTACAAGGTCAAGGCGCTCTGGGACTAAATCACAGGTGGGCGATCGCTCCTGGTTTACGAGTCAACGTCGGTTACGAATACATCTTCAAAAATATCTTCAACGGCACCGCTGCAGGTTCTCAGTACGAGCAATACTATGCGATCGGTCAATCAGCTTCCACACTCGGACTGTTTGCCGGTTCTGTTTACAGCCTCGGACTGGAATACACCGATAATCCCAATTTCCAAGCAAGTACCCGATTTGAATATCGAGACGGAAATGAAGCGAATAACCTCGTTATCTCAGCCGCTGCTGCTGGTAAACTCACCCCCGCCTTAACTGCGTTAGTCCGTTTTCAACAAGCGGGTGAGGCAAATGTCTTTCTGCCGACTTCTGCTGGTATCAACGTCTCAGGAGTGAGATTTCAAGAACTCGGAGACACAGCCAACCTGAAAGTTGGTTTAGCTTACCGCGACCCCAGTAATGATAAATTCAATGGTTTGCTGAAATACGAATGGCGTCAAAATTATGACTCAATTCCGGAAACTCAGCTCACAGGCTCCACAGCAACAGGTCATGTCTTTTCCGCAGAAGCCATTTACGCTCCTAACTGGCGATGGGAATTCTACGGCAAATATGCCCTCCGCAATGGTGTCACCTTCTTAGATGGCGAGAGATACGACGGTAGTGTCAACTTGGCACAACTGCGGACAACTTACAGGCTGGGTTATCGCACCGACTTAGCCGTCGAAGGACGTTGGATTGGTCAAAATTCCAATAGCGGCACTGACTACGATGAATTTGGAGTTGCTGTAGAAGGTGGGTATTATTTAACACCAGACTTGCGGATTGGTTTGGGCTACAGCTTTGGCAGCGTGGATGACCGCGATTTTACTGGCTACCGCTCTGAAGGTGGTTTTTACGTAAATATCAGCTTGAAGTTGAATGAGCTTTTGGGCGGTTTTGGATTGCAAAAGCCTGTACCCAAGCAGCAACAAGAGTCTGAAGTGTCACCAATATCTCAGGCAAAACCTGGAAGCCAAACACCTCAGACTAAACTTATCGAGCGTCTCAAACAAACACAAGCGTCATCTGTAACTGAATCACAGACACCTCAAAGCCAACTCATCGAGAGTCTGAAACAGACACAAGCGCTAGCGTTTGGGCAAACCAAATCACAAAAATCTAGAATTTTACAGCTAATCAACAGCCTCAGAAAACAGCAGGCTTTTCCCGGTTTCCGAGGTGGAGAGGAGTGAGTCATGTCCATGAAAGTTCATTGGCTACCCAATTTCCAGGGTGCTTTTAACAAAAGGAAGAACAAAAGAAAAATTAAGGGGGAAATTTTTTATTTACTTCCTGTTACCTTTTACCTTCTACCTTCAGATGTTGCATTCAGTCAGACACCCAAATTGGGGAATGGGGAAGGGGGAATGGGGAATGTTTCACAACAACTACCCCCCTCATCTCCCTCATCCTTCCGGGTTGTAGTTAACAGCAATCAAGATGGTGATGTCAAACCGGATGAGCAACTGACTTTGCGCGAAGCAATTGAGGTTGTCAATGGTACGCTCCCAGTTGAGCGACTCAGCAGTGGAGAAAAAGCGCAGATCCAACCAACCACTGGGGGGAGTCGCATCGAGTTTAATCTCCCTGCGGGTGCGACGGCTATCCAGTTACAGAGACAACTGCCAGATTTGGCATCTCCAGGATTAGTCATAGATGGTTCGACTCAGCCTGGATACGATGCTTCAACTTCAGCAACTGCTGAAATTGCCATCCCCGTTCCGGTGGTGGCGATCGCCCCTGCACCAAACACAGAAATCTTTCGCGGTTTGACTATTGTCGCAGATGGCGTAACCATTCGCGGCTTAAACCTTTACGGTTTCAATGCTAGCCCGATCAAGCAGCAACTCGGAAACCTGCTGATTTACGATGGCGTTCCTAAGCCAGTGACGCTGACGACACCGCCTGGGGATATTGTGATTTCCCATCGTTTCCCACCTCCCAATACCAAGAGACAGCAGCCCCCCAACGATGACTTTCCTTTTTATAACAGGGATGTTCCTCCGAAAAACGTTGTCATTGAAAACAACTGGTTGGGGCTGACGGTTGATGAAAGGTTCCCCGATAACACGTCGGCTTTCGGAGTTTACGTTTTTAACTCCCAAGGGGCAACAATTCGGCGCAACCGTATTTATTACCACGAAGGCAGCGCGATTATTACTTCTGTTCGTGGAGAAAATACGGTAATAACCGAAAACATTATTGTTGGAAATGGACTAGCTGGAATGCCGGATGCCTTACGTATAGAAGGCGTCGTTAACAAGTCCCAAATTACAGGCAACTTGATTTGTGCCAACGATGGTGCCGGAGTGTATTTATTTAAACCAGAAGGAGATGTGCGAATCCAAAATAACCGGATCACCTATAATGGCAGGCGTTTACGGCGAGCAGCGGTTTACCTGATGGGCAGCAATCATCAAGTTGTAGGTAATCAAATTGACAATCAAACGGGACCTGGGGTTGTCGTGTCGGCTTTTCCCAATACCAAGAGTAATATTATCCAAAACAACGGGTTTGCGGCACTGGAGGGCTTGAGTATTGACCTCAACACCGAACGAGATCCGGAAGACGTATACGACTTTCAACGGGGAGATGGTCCCAATCCCAAGCGAAATTCCCCTAATCGCCGTCAGGATACAGGTAATGCCGCCATTAACGCTCCGGAATTCGCCACAAGAACGTTTGTTCCTGCTGGTAACAGCGTGACATTACAAGGAAAAGCCGACCCCGGTTCTGAGGTGACTATTTATCGCCTCACCGATTATCAAACAGGAAAACAGGCACTTTATCAACAAGGTTACGGGGCGCTCACGACTCCACTCACGACAACCAAGGTGGATGAGAAGGGTAATTTTAGCGTGGCGGTAGAAAATATACAGGTTGGGGATATCGTCAGTGCGATCGCCACCGACCCCAGATACGGCACATCTGAACCCGCTGTTGGCGCCTTTATTGGCACAACAGGTGGCACAACAGGCACTTCACCGAACTCCGCCCCAGCAGGCAAACCACAGCAGATTTTACCACCGCAGTGTACTTCACGCCCTGCACCACCTGAACCACCAGCACCACCAGCACCACCACCAGAAGCGCCAGCCGAACCAATCCGGCTACGAGTACCGCGCAACGTTCACTTTGCTCTAGACAAATCCTTTATTAGTCAGGAAAGTGCTGCTGTTCTCGATAGGGTAGCAGAAGTCTTGCAGCAATATCCATTCATCGTTATCGAATTACAAGGTCATACAGATCCCCGCGCCAGCGACGCATACAACCAAGCGTTGGGTAGAAGACGGTCATTGTCTGTGAGAAATTATTTACTGCGTAAGGGTATCGCACCAGAACGGATGACCATCCGCTCGTTTGGCGAAAGCCAGAGGAAGGTTCCGGGGGGTACGGATATTGTTGATTACGCGCGCGATCGCCGTGTTGAAATCATCTTTAGAGATGTCAGAGGTATTGAGCTGATTATTGAAGAACAAGAAGATGATTTGCAGATCGAGAGGCGACGAGGGAGAAGATAGTCCAATCTATATAGCACTTCTCGTTTGGATGAAGTCATTATTTATCTGTGTCCCATGACTGTCCCATGAGTGGTTCTTATTTCTTGATGTACTGCACTCAACACCAGAACCGCTATAGTCCAAACTCCATAGTTCACAGTCCACACGTCCAAAATCTAGAAGCTCATGAAAGCTTTATTTCAGCATTTAAAAGCGATCGCCCGTAAGGGCAGTGCGCTCCGCGCAATCGCTCCATCTTCCCGTTGGCTTTCGCGCCAAGTCTTTGAAGTAGATAGCCTGTCGGCAGGACATAGGGAATTTGCTGTGGCTCATGTATTAAATAAAACTAATAAAAAAGTTGTGCGTCTTCTCACTTTCAAGACTACGCTTGCTACTGTGCTTTTTGCCTTGCCGCAAGTCCCAATAGTAGGGAACTTTTCGGGTGGGAAGGCGTTGGCACAACAATCAGGCAGTTGCCCAGCTGGAACAACAGCACAAACCCTACAATGGACTCCAACCAGCAACCTTGCAGGAATTGTTAGTCAGAACCTGAGCATTAACGGAATCAGCGCTACCCTCAGCTTTACTGAAAGCACCCCTGGTGAAGTTCTTGATCCAAACCAAACATTAATTACCAACGAGACGTATGGTGGCCTTTTAGGACCAAATTTGAGGTTTAATATAGGTGTCGGAAGGAGTGAAGATCCAAACTCTCGTTTTGACAGACCAGCGCCAGTAGGTAGTAGTGCGACGCTCACCATTAACTTTTCACAACCAGTTACCTTAGCTTCTCCCCTCACCTTGTTGGATGTTGACCGATCTGGCGCACGCGATACTATAGGTGATATTGCGTACATTTACCAAGATAGAGTTACGGTAACAGCTTTTAATGGCAATGCACCTGTTGGGGTAACTCTTACGGCGATTAGTCCTAGTAATGTCAGAGTGACTGGCAACGTTGCAGAAGGTATCGTTGAAAATGCTTTTCCTACAGAAAGCTTTGGTAACGTCACAGCTACGCCATCTGGTGCGGTGACTCGAATCCAGATTCTCTACCAACCAGGAACAGAATTCGGTAACCCTTTGCAGGATGAGACGATTGGTCTTGATCGGATACAAATTTGTGTGCCGACGGGAACAGGTACAATTGGCGATACAGTCTATAACGACACCAACGGAAACGGCGTCCAAGACGCAGGAGAACCTGGAATCAGCGGTCGTACTATCTCCTTAACAGGCGCAGGACCAGACGGTCAATTTGGCACAGCAGACGACATTACCAGCACCGCCACCACCGATAACAACGGCAGATACAGTATCCCCAATCTGCCCGCGGGAAACTACAGAGTCGCCGTCACTAACCCACCAGATGGCTTGTCTCCCACTCAAACTCCCCCCACGACCATTACCCTAGCAGCAGGTCAGAATTTAGACACGGCTGATTTTGGCTTCGCGCAGCCCGGTACAATTGGTGATACAGTCTACAACGACACCAACGGCAACGGCGTCCAAGACCCAGGAGAACCTGGAATCAGCGGTCGTACTATCTCCTTAACAGGTGCAGGACCGGACGGTCAATTTGGCACAGCCGACGACATTACCCGCACTGCTACCACTGATAACAACGGCAGATACAGTATCCCCAATCTGCCCGCGGGAAACTACAGAGTCGCCGTCACAAACCCACCCGATGGCTTGTCACCCAGCCAAACTCCGCCCGCTATCATTACCCTAGCAGCAGGTCAGAATTTAGACACGGCTGATTTTGGCTTTACGCAGCAGCAACTTGGTACAATTGGCGATACAGTTTACAACGACACCAACGGCAACGGTGTCCAAGATGCAGGAGAACCCGGAATCAGTGGTTCTACCATTTCCTTGACTGGTGCAGGGCCGGACGGTCAATTTGGCACAGCTGACGACATTACCCGCACTGCTACCACCGATAACAACGGCAGATACAGCATTCCCAATCTGCCTCCTGGAAGCTATAGAGTCAGCGTCACAAACCCACCCAATGGCTTGTCCCCCAGCCAAACTCCACCCACGACCATTACCCTAGCAGCTGGTCAAAATTTGAACACGGTTGATTTTGGCTTCACACAGCAGCAACTCGGCACAATTGGCAATACTGTTTTCAACGACAGAAATAGCAACAGCACTCAAGACACAGGGGAAAATGGAATTCCTAACATCACCGTCACTTTGACGGGTGCAGGACCAGATGGTCAATTTGGCACTCCCGATGACATTACCCGCACCACTACCACCGATAACAACGGCAGATACAGCTTCCCCAATTTGCCCCCAGGCACCTACAGAGTCGCCGTTACCAACCCTCCGGCTAACTTTACTCCCACTCTGACTCAGCCCAATCCCATTACCCTAGCAGGTGGTCAGAATATCAATACGGCTAACTTCGGTTTCAATGTTCCTGCTTTAGGCGCAGGCGAGACAAATTTGCTGTTGGTTAAGCGAATTACCAACGTCTTGAGAAATGGTCAGTCCATCCCAGGCACTAACTTCACCACCTTTGATGATGGTCCTGGGAATGATGACAATCAAATCAACCAGTCACAGCCTGTTCGTGGTGTTCGCGACTTACAGACGCCTGTGCAAAGCGGCGATGAAGTGGAGTACACAATCTATTTCCTTGCCCAAGGAGTGAACAATGTTAGGTTCTGCGACTTAATTCCAGATGGTACAAGTTATAGCAACAACGGTATTTCCGTGTCTGGGGCTGGTAATGGTGCAGATCAAGGAACATTTTTATCACCTTTGGCACCTTTGCCTGCAGGTAATACGTGCCAAAATCAAACAAATAATAAAGGTGCGGTGATTGTTAATTTGGGTACTTTTAATACGAACAGCGGAAACCCCGCTTTTGTTCGCTTCCGTGTGAGAGTCGATTAAAGCGTTTTGTTTGTTGGCGAGGTGGGGAGATATTTCGCTATCACCCCAGCAGCCTCCACGACTCACCTAACTTGGTATAAAAGTTTTCAGATGTTCAGCATACAAAAAAATTGAAAGTCAATTAGGTATTATTATTATTTTTGTTTTCGCCTGAATCGTTACGAACTACTTTATTAAATTGCAATGCAAAAAACTCAGTTAATCAGTTCAGTGCTTACCAGTGCCTTACTATTGTCCTCCTTATTCTCCTTTGGAGGGAAAATTGCTCAAGCACAACGGGCACAGCGTCCTGTCTCGCTGCTAAATAGTAAATGTGTAAACAGTGGACTTGGCACTGTTCGTCAGGAGAACCTTGATGTTTCTATAGGCAGAGCAGTTTATACGAGCAGGTTTTACCTCGGACCAGGTAACCGTTCTGCTTCTCTAACTTGTAACATCAAGCCAGAAAAGAGTTCTAAACCCCCATTTCAAACCCTCAATCTGGGTTTTGGAATACGTGACAATGATACAAAAAGTCCAGGGGTTGAGGTGAAGGTTTACTTAGATGGCAACCAAGCTGAAACCCGTACTGTTGCCCCTGGACAGCAAACTTCATTAGCATTTGATGTTAGCAATGCCAGCAACGTTGCTATCGAGGCTGTTTGTACTAGTCAAAGCCAATATTGTGACCGAGTTTACTTCTTCACCGCTGCTTTAGAGCGGCAGAGCGCCCCCGCACAACCGAAAAAATAGCTCGACAACCTTAGTATGGAATGTATAGAGATATTGACTGCTAATTGTTAAATCTTAGTTGTTAGTTGTTAGCTTTTTAGTAATAGCTAACGACTAACGACTCATTAAAAAGTATAGCGGTTCTAGTGTTAAGGGCAATACATCAAGAAATAAGAACCACTCATGGGACACAGATAAATAATTACTTCATCCAAACAAGAAGCGCTATATTAGCAACAACCCAAGGTTGATTGATAGCTTTTATTACAGTTTCTTTTCTAGTTCTAGAATTTCCTCTTCAAAAATATCGGTATAATCATAACTATTTGTAGGGTCAGGTTGATTATCCAAACTGGAATTTGAATGTTCCACTTTGGGTTTATTGTAATTGCTAAAGTTCCCTAATTCAGGAAGCTGTTGTTTTGCTAAATTATCAGCAGCTTGTTGAAATAACGGCTCTACTTTATTTCGCCAATACTGAATATTGGGTAATTTTTCTGGATGGTCTTTATAAGCCAATACTTTATCCCATTGTCCCTCAGCAAATGCTGTGTCGAGGTCTTTAAATAAAGCTTCTGCTTTAGTCCAATCTTGCTGCCAGTGAGATATCATCTCTGTTGTCTCTTTGACAGCAGTAGGATTTGAAGTTATTGTCCTTAAGAGCGCGATCGCACCTTGTAAATCTCCTGATTCGTACTTATTCTTGGCTTTTTTCACAACCTGGGAACCGTTGTCATTATAAGCTGAAGGTTGTGATTTTCCTAATTGTTCTGACTGTGACAATGAAGTGGGTACATCAACCACAGGTTTTGTTTTTGGCTTAGGCGCTGGGCGATCGGCAATCAAGTTATTATCATCTACTGTTTTGATTGCAATGCCCTTGTCTCGCAGGCAAGAAACCCATTCTTCGTTATTTTTAATAACTTCTGAGTTTGCCCAAGCCTTCTGTGTGGGATCAAGTTTAATCTGTACCCAACCGCGTTTTGTCCGCATACCTGTCACCTCAAATTTACTATTTTTAGTAACAGTTTCTACAATAGAATCATCGTTAATAGGACTTGGCTCAGAACGGATATTAGAATTTTCCTTGACAATAGCTAAACAATTTTGTGCTAATGTCGCCTCACTATGTGAGTTCGCGTTATTAATAGCAAAATCGGAAGCCAAACCTTGAACGTTCTTGACCACAGCTGGGGTAACAACAGCAGCGCCACCAACCAAAACCGCCAGAATTAATAGCTGTAATAAGTCAGGTCCACTAGAACCTTTGGGGGTGGATTTAGGGGTTACTGCTGCTACTGGTTGGGCGACAAGATTTGCCGGAGCAACTGCGAGCGTTTTTTGTCGAGACTGTGGAGATAAGGCAGATGAGGACTTGATGATTTGGTAACTGGGAGTGTTTGAGTACTCTTCGGGTCTATACCTTGAGGAAAGCGGTTGCAATCCTTGCAGTGCTTCTGATGCACTCTGGAAGCGATCCTTGAAGTGATAACGCACCATCTTGCTTAACACGGCTTCCAAGGCGTTGCTTACAGGTACGAGATGTTGCCAAAGGATTTCCCCAGTGTGAGGATCTTCTTGCAAATCCATTGGCGCGACTCCCGTCAGCGCTTCAATGGCAATGATGCCAAGAGCATACATATCACTGTTCGGGCGGGGTTTGCCTTGACCTTGTTCCGTGGGCATATAGCCAGGAGTGCCAATAGCTACAGTTGCAGAGTGATGACCCGCAGCCGTAAACATTTGTGTTCGCGAAGCGTATCCAGCAGACACTCGCAATTGTTTAACAGCTCCAAAGTCTACAAGAACGAGTTTGTTATCCGAGGCGCGACGGATGATGTTATCCGGCTTGATGTCGCGGTGAATCACACCCTGTCCGTGGACAAATTTCAGAATGTCTAAAACTTCCAGCAGCAAACTAGTCACTTGGCTTTCATTCCAGCGCTGATTGGGATGCAGTTCCTCACTTAGGGGATGCCCTTCAATAAATTCTTGTACTAAATAAAATTCTTGGTTTTCGTCAAAGTAAGCTAGAAGTCGAGGAATCTGGTTATGGTTGCCCAGTTTTTCTAAAGTTTCCGCTTCAATTTGGAACAGGCGCTTAGCAGTGTCAAACATTTTTGCCTCGGAATTAGCAGGCTTAAGGTGCTTGACAACGCAAATGGGATTACCCGGTCGTTTGGTATCTTGGGCAATGTAAGTTTCACCAAATCCTCCTGTAGCAAGGACTCTAATAATTTTGTAACGATGATCCAGTAATTTGCCTATCATATTCACTCCCCAGCGATAACACCCAATTTTAAAGAGGGTAATAAATATCTCCAAATTTTTCTCAATGAAATCCGCTATCTTGAGAAAAGATTTGGATGTAAAACGTAGTTTTTTAATAAATACACATTGTTAATTTTTCTTTCAATAGCCCTTGTTAATTCCAATGCCACCTAAAATTAGCAATTCAGTAGCATGGCAGCAGGCAGAACTCCTCATGCAACCTGCTTTCATTCGCGTTGTCGATAATATTCGCAAGTTGCTTGATGTATCTTCCTGGACGGGGACTTATCAAGATGTCCTGATTTGGCCTACTGGCACTACTGATGAGACCAAAGCAATAGTGACGAAGCTCCTGCAAGACCTGGAAGCTGTAACACCGGAGCAAGCTTTGGAAATCAGAGAAACACTCTCGCGTCTGCCAATGCCCCATCCAGGATACCATTTATGTCTACAGCGTCAAGAGCAACAAATCAGTATAGATTTATGGGAATTGTGTTATCAAGTGTGTTTTCGTGAATACATACCGGGGAATGAAACAGTTAACATTGATACGAGTTTACTCGATGAAAACGGCGAGGTGGACTGGCAACGCTTGGATACTAAGACAAAGGAGTTAGTTGAACAAGTGTTTGCAAATTTACCAGAGTAAATTCACCAAAACAGTGCTGAGTACTAAATGCAAATTATTTAGGATTTAGCACTCAGGACTTTCATTGCCAGTAATGAAGAAAGACGGTAAAAAGTGCCGTGAGGTTTCCGACTTGATAGTGTATGCAAAAAGGTCGCAGAATAGCATTCTGGGGCTAGATGAACAAAGCCTGCAGAATAGATTTCTCCAAAAAACAATGTAGAGACGTGACGCCAGTCGCCTGCGGAGGGAGACCCTCCAAAGGGCGCTGGCTCGCCATGGCACGTCTCTACAACGGTTGTAAACAACGCACAATTGCCTCGTTCCCAGCCTCAGGCTGGGAATGCAGCCTTAGGAGGCTCTGCCTCCCAATTGAGCGGCTCTGCCGCTTCAAGGGCATTTCCAGGTTCCACCTGGAAACGAGATTAAAGACAGGGTTTTAGCTTAAGTTGACATCAATGGCAAGATGCCTACCCCACAGAAGATTGGATAATTTATTTGTTGGAATACGCTAACAGAAGAGGTGAAGAAGGACGATGCCAAGCTTTTGCAAAATGGCATTGATTATCATTGAAGTAATATGTATATAAATTATTTAAAGTTATACTTATGGAACCTGTCACCTTGTCAGCGGCTGCGATTATCGGTTTCATTTTCACAAAAGTTTCAGAAACCGTGATTGCGAAAGCAACTGAAGCAGTACTTCCTAAAATTAATGAATTGCGCCAGAAAATCGTTTCCAAGTTAACAAATCATCAAAAGGCGAAAGCCGAGATAGATAAAGTTGAGCAAGGTTTGGAGCCAGATTTCAAGGTACTTGAAACTTACCTTAATTTTGCGATGGAAGAAGATCCGCAATTTAAAGAAGAAGTTTCCCATCTCGCCAATGAAATTAACCAAGAACTTGAAGAGAAGGGTGCAGGTTCCAACGTTATGTACGTTTATGGTGGCAAAGCTTATCAGCAAAATCAGAACAAAGGAGAAATTTATAACGCTGATACAATAAACATCCACAAGCATCCTTAACAGTCAGTTTAAGTTTCTGGGAAGCCAAAAAATTAGCTTCCCTATTTTTTAGAAAAACTCCACTGAATGGAATATGAATGTTTCTGGTGGGAAAGGGTACGAGCAAAACGATAATGAAGGTCATATATACAACGCCGACAAGATGGAGGTGCATCATCACCACGCCACCGATTCGGTAGAGTCTGAAAAAATAACTTCGCTTGACTGGCGCAAAGTTTGCGATGCGATGCTGAAATATCAGCAAGAATCCCAGAGGTTAAGACGGAAAGTCACTGAGATGGGATGTGAGGTGAATGTTCATGTACCACTGGGATTAGTGGAACGCAAACAACAGTCTCGCCGGGGGATGGATAAAAATTGTCAGCTAAATGAGGTGTATGGGGTAGAGACAGAAGCGATCGCCCAAATTTACCAACATCACGAGTTTCTCCAACAGGTTATTGAGCAAACTCCTACAGGAAAAAACAAGCACGTTGCGATTATTGGCGAACCGGGAGCAGGAAAAACGACTTTGTTGGGGGCGATAGCGAAGCGCTGCTGCGAAGCGCAGATCGCATCTTTCATCTTAAATTTGCAAGACTCAGTTAAAGCCCCCCTTTTTAAGGGGGGTTGGGGGGATCTGCAACACCTGAAATCCCCGGAGAACCCCACCCCTAACCCGTCCTCCGCAGTCGCACGGGCGGGGGGAACCCCCGCACGGCGCTGCTCTCCGCAAGCGAGGAGGGGAGAAAATTTGCCCATCTTTATTTCTCTGGCTAGTCTGGAAGGAAGAACGCTAGAAGAATATCTCCTTAATAAGTGGCTCCCAGAAGCGATGAGATTATCTCATCCTGAAGTTGTGATCACGCCGCAAATTGAGCCGCAGATTCAGCAACAGTTCATCAAACGGTTCCAGCAGGGTGGGGTGTGGCTGCTGTTGGATGGTGTGGATGAGATGGGTTTTGATTCACCCGTCCGGGCGTTAGATACAATTCAAAAACAACTCACTTCCTGGCTGGCTCAAGCGCGGGTGGTGCTAACGTGTCGGGTGAATGTCTGGGATGCTAGCGTTAACAATCCGCTGAGTGGCTTTGACACGTATCGCACTCAGGATTTTCAGCCAGAGCAAATTGACGAATTCATTCAGCAGTGGTTTGATCATGCTAAAGAGCCACAGCGAGGCGAACAACTACAGGCGAAATTAAAAGAAACCGGAAGAGAACGCATCCGCGCATTAGTCAAAAATCCGCTGAGGTTGGCGCTGTTGTGTCAGATTTTCTATTTGGATAAGCAAGCAGAATTGCCAAAAACCAAAGCAGGATTATACGACAGATTCCGCCGCTATTTTTATGAGTGGAAACACAAGGAAGTCAAGAATCGGGAGGAATTGCACTTTTATCTGGGGAAATTAGCCGTAGCAGGAATCAAAACCCCAGCAAGATTTCGCTTGCGGGAAAGTCTGGCAATTCAGGAAATGGGCGAGGATTTGTTCAAATTAGCCTGTGATTTGGGTTGGCTAAATTTGGTAGATCGAGATTCCCAAAGTGACGAAGCCGTTTATGCTTTCTTCCATCCGACGTTTCAAGAATATTTTGCAGCGTGTGCAATTCCGGATTGGGACTTTTTCTTACCCCGCACTCACAAAAATAAACCTGTAAAAGATAAAGAGAATCCAGACAAGTACTTGCCTTACCGCATTTTTGAACCGCAGTGGAAAGAGGTGATTTTGCTGTGGTTGGGGCGAGAGGATGAGAAGCTAAGGCAGCAGAAAGAGCAGTTTATAAATGCGTTGGTAAAGTTTAAGGATGGGTGTGGAAACAACAACTTTTATGCTTATCGAGCCTACTTTTTAGCTGCAGCGGGGATTGCTGAATTTAAGGATTATCTCCACGCAGATGCAATAGTCGAGCAAATCGTTGACTGGAGTTTTACAAGACTGATTGCAGAAGAAGCAAAAGCAGCACTACAAGAGACGGATCGCACAAAAGCAATCAACGCTTTAGTTGAGTTAATCCAAAACTCTCAAGATGAATATACCCGTAGGCAAGCGGCATTTAGCTTAGGGAAAATTGACAAAGATAACCCAACTGCAATCAAGGCTTTAGTTGAGTTAATTCAAAACTCTCAGTCTGAATCTACCCGTAGGCAAGCGGCATTTAGCTTAGGGAAAATTGACAAAGATAACCCAACTGCAATTAACACTTTAGTTGAGTTAATCCAAAACTCTCAGTCTGAATCTACCCGTAGGCAAGCGGCATTTAGCTTAGGGAAAATTGACAAAGATAACCCAACTGCAATCTAGGCTTTAGTTGAGCTAATCCAACACTCTCAGTCTAAATCTACCCGTAGGCTAGCGGCATCTAGCTTAGAAGAAATTGGCAAGAATAACCCAACTGCAATTAACACTTTAGTTGAGTTAATCCAACACTCTCAGTCTGAATCTACCCGTAGGCTAGCGACATCTAGCTTAGGGAAAATTGCCAAGGATAACCCAACTGCAATCAAGGCTTTAGTTGAGTTAATCCAACACTCTCAGTCTGAATCTACCCGTAGGCTAGCGGCATCTAGCTTAGGGAAAATTGCCAAGGATAACCCAACTGCAATCAAGGCTTTAGTTGAGTTAATCCAAAACTCTCAAGATGAAGAAATCCGTAGGCGAGCGGCAGAAAGCTTATGGGAGATTGGCAAGGATAACCCAACTGTAATCAAGGCTTTAGTTGAGTTAATCCAAAACTCTCAAGATGAAGAAATCCGTAGGCGAGCGGCAAAAATTTTATGGGGCTGTGCCGAAAATATGCCCTACCCAAAGTTTTATCAGCTTTGGCACGAGGGACAGGGTGATGTTTTCAAGCAGTTGCTCAATTTTTCTAAACGCTTGCTCGGATGGATAGGCGATAGTATCTAAAATAAAGTTATATGAACAAGCCTGAAGAAGAACTTGAACTACATTTGCGATTCCGTTATAAATCAATACGGTTCAGTTAAGGATTTTTGGTGAGATTTGGCAGTGTAGAGACGTAGCATGCTACGTCTCTACATAGCCGTCTTGGTAACGCTTTTGGTCTTATCTGAACTGTATTGCGTTATAAATCGCGCATTCACCCCACCCGCCCTATGGGGTACCCTCCCCGATTCATGGGGAGGGTTGGGGCAGGGTAGTTTTTTATCTGACTTTTCACGTCATGTGGAAAAACCAACGCGAAACCTAACCCCCCAGCCCCCTTCCCTAAAAGGGAAGGGGGAGAATTTAAAGCCTCTCCCCTACAAGGGGAGAGGTTTGGAGAGGGGTCAAATCAGGATACATCGAACTCACGTTTAATTAATATCCAGCAACTTCTCCACCCCAAACCACAAATGCATTGAACCCCAAAACCCATATTTGCTAAGATTTTCAATGCCCATAACCTAGCGGCACGTAAAGATTTCACCATGTCTACATCTGCCATTGACACCAACGACGTAGCGGCTATCCAAGCAGCACAAAACTCTGTTGCAGTATACGATCGCTCCCATTGGGGACGCATTAAAGTTTCCGATGGCGATCGCCTCCGCTTTTTGCACAACCAAAGCACCAACGATATCGAAAGCCTCAAACCAGGACAAGGCTGTGATACAGTTTTTGTGAATTCTACCGCCCGCACTCTTGATTTGGTAACAGCATACATCCTGGAAGATTCGGTGTTGTTGCTGGCTTCGCCTAACCGCCGCGAGTTTTTGATGCAATGGCTAGATCGTTACATCTTCTTTGCTGACAAGGTGCAATTGACTCATATCACTGACGAAACTGCCACCATTACCCTCATTGGACCAGAAAGTGATGCTGTCGTAAAAAAGCTAGGGGCTGAAGCAATTATCGGTCAACCTTATGGCAATCACATCCTCATCCCCCCTGCTAGCGGGGGGGACACAGGGGGGGTTCCTGCTAGCGGGGGGGACACAGGCGGGGTTCCCGCTAGCGGGGGGGACACAGGCGGGGTTCTTGTCGCCGTGGGAAGTGGCTTAGCTTACCCTGGATACACTCTGATTTTGCCTGCTGCTGATAAAGAACAACTTTGGAGCAAAATTGTTGAAGCTGGGGCAGTACCCATAGGCGATCGCTCTTGGGACACGTTGCGAATATTACAAGGACGCCCGACTCCAGACCAAGAACTTACTGAGGATTACAATCCCTTGGAAGTGGGTTTATGGCAAACTATTTCCTTTAATAAAGGTTGCTACATTGGACAAGAAACCATCGCCCGTTTAAACACTTATAAAGGTGTAAAGCAGCACCTTTGGGGCATTCACCTAAATGCTCCAGCCGAACCGGGAAGTCCAATTACCATCGGAGATGAAAAAGTTGGCAAACTGACCAGTTACACAAAAACCCTTGATGGTCACTTTGGGCTTGGCTACATCCGCAGCAAGGCTGGTGGTGTAGGTTTGAAAGTTTATGTAGGAGAAGTTGAAGGCGAAGTCACAGAAATCCCGTTTGTTTCTCAGGATTACCCACAGTTGTGATCAGTGCTTTTATCGAATAAAAGGTGTTTCTTCTTGATCGCATCCCACACCCTGACAAAAGTCATCTATCCAATTAGCCAAATGACTAGTACTAGCAGGTGGTGGATTCACTTGGTTATGAGCATTTTTTTGTGGAGTGGTCACAAGCCTACCTTTTCTTTCCACTTGTGTAGCAAAGGGAACAGATGAGACAGGTTTGCTATCCACCTTCCTAGCAATGAACGCAGCCAATGACATAGGTTGACTTTTACTTTCCCCATCAGAAGTATCAACTGCAAGCAATGATCTGGGTTTGTTTTTCCTGTCCAGCCGTGTAGCATGGCTAACAGATGCCACGGATTGACTTTTGCTTTCCATCTTGTTACAAAAAAATGCAGCCAAAGGCATGGACTGACTTTTGTTTTCCGGCTTGATTGTAGTTGTAGTTATTGAACCAACAGAGTTGCTTTTGCTTTCCACGTGAGTGCTAACAGCTGCAACAGATTCTACAGATTTACCGTTGTTTTCCACTTCACTGACAATTTGACTAAAAGTCGAAGGTTGGCTCTCGGTTTGCGTTTGCGGAGGAACTTCGCTAGTCAGTGCAACAGATGATACTTGACTTTTGACACCATGTGGAAACAACGTTAAACCTAACCCCCCAACCCCCTTCCCTAAAAGGGAATGGGGAGAATTTAAAGTCTGTCTCAGTATAAAAGCTGCTCCTCTTCCCTCCCCTTTTAGGGGAGGGTTAGGGAGAGGTGGAGAGAGGTTTGGAGAGAGGTTCTCCAAATCCGGTGAAAAGTAAGCAAATGGTACAGGTTTACCATTGTTTTCCACTTCTGTGTCAACTACACTGGGCGTTAAAGCTTGATATTTAGGCAACGTCTCGTGCCAAGACTCATTCTTAACCTCATTTTCAACCAGAGAATGAGCTGATTCTACTAAATCTAAATGCTCCTCAGGATTAAAGTTAAGACCTAAAGCTGCAATAATCTGATCTGGATCGTTGTTCAGTTCCAAAATAAAAGGAAAAATTTCTTCAAGTTCTGGTTCCAAAACAGACACAGTTGCCAAAATAAAACCAGAGGAAGGACGACGCTGACCATCGTAACTTCCCCAAACTCGCATTTTTATCAGCCAGGAACGATTGTTGGAGTAGTAACTCACCCACTTAAGTTTCAAAGAATGGCGTAGCTGCTGAATATTCATGATGAGATGTCCCGCTTCAGTCAAAAAGAGTGCAGACCTCTATAAACTGTTATTAATGCACTTTATCCGTGTGGATGAAACCGATAATAGAGCATCTGTGTCACTCTTTAACCACCGCGTAAATGCTGTTCTACCAATAGAGCTACTTCACTAGGATGAACGCGACTATACCAGACCCTCTCTGGTAGTATCAGCACTATAGGTCCATTGCCGCATTGTCCTAAACAGCCGCAACCAGTTACACTCACTTCAGGAAATGGTTGCGCCTCAAAAGCCGCTAGTACCTTTGCTGCACCTTGCTTGCGGCAAGTACGATTTTGGCACACGCGGACGCACTTAGGAGATTCAGCTGGCGGCGTTGCTGGGGAGTTAGATGATTGAGATATATTGTCCATTTGTCATATCAAGTCCGGCAAATTACCCATAATAAAACTTATATGTAGTAAGGACTTCAGTCCTTGTTTTCGTCCAAGAGGACTTTAGTCCTCACTACAAACTTGAGTTTGGTTATTTAACCGGACATGATATCAATTGTTCTTTGTCTTTTGTGATGAGTTCTTTGTCCTTTGCTTTTCGACAAAATAGACTTCTTGCAAAAGTCGAAAAAAAAGAATAATTAACCACACATGGACAATAAATAAAAGTTTTTCCTCCGTCTTCCCACGCCACTTCTCAAGGGCGGGACGGCAGTTGCTTCAACGGGGGGAACCCCCGCAACGCACTGCCTCGGGAACCCCCGCACTCTTTGTGGCTCCCCTCTTGTAGGGGGGAATGAGGGGGGTGGACACAGATGAAACTCACATTCCGCAAGAGGTTTAATGAGTTGATGACAAAAGACTCATGACTAATGGGGTAAAAGACCTTTTGATTCTAGCCATTCGTCGTTGAATATACGTGACTGGTAACGCGAACCGCTATCGCACAAAATGGTGACGATGGTGTGTCCTGGTCCCATTTGTTTTGCTAAAGCAACCGCAGCGGCGACATTTATACCTGTGGAACCACCCATAAATAGCCCATCTTTCCGCAGTAACTGATACACGGCACGTATAGCTTCCGTGTCATCAATCTGGATGGCGTCATCAGCAGGTGCGCCTTCCATATTGGCGGTGATGCGACTGTTACCGATGCCTTCGGTAATAGAATTGCCTTCAATCTTGATTTCGCCTGTTTTCACATAGCTGTAAAGCCCGCTGCCCATCGGGTCGGCAAGAACGCATTTGATAGCTGGATTTTTCTCTTTTAAGTACATTGCGACACCTGCAAAGGTGCCGCCAGTTCCTGTTGAAGTTACCCAAGCATCAACTTTACCATCTGTCTGTGTCCAAATTTCTGGTCCTGTGGTTTCGTAATGGGCGTGGCGGTTTGCTAAGTTATCAAACTGATTTGCCCAAATCGCATTTTCCATCTCGCTAGCGATTCTGCCAGAGAGTTTGACGTAGTTGTTGGGGTCTTTATAAGGTACAGCAGGGACAGGGCGAACTTCTGCGCCTAATGCCCTCAAGGCATCCATCTTTTCTTGAGACTGAGTGTTGGGAATAATAATCAGGCATTTATAGCCTTTGGCGTTGCAAATATGTGCCAGTCCAATACCAGTATTACCAGCCGTTCCTTCTACGACCGTACCACCAGGTTTAAGTAAGCCTTTTTCTTCGGCATCTTGGATAATGTAAAGTGCTGCCCGATCTTTAACAGAACCACCAGGGTTGAGAAATTCTGCTTTAGCAAGGATTTCGCATCCAGTTTCTTCACTGAAGCTGTTTAAACGAATCAGTGGTGTATGACCTACGCTACCTACAAAGCCGTTTTTGATATCCATGTTGAATTTACCTATCTTCTTCCCATAAGTTTGAGTAAACCTATCTCAAACTTATCCGTAAACGAGATTATGCTTTTGGTCATCAGAAAGTTTTAATGAGACGTAACTCCTCATGGGTAACGTCTTATTGACCCTATACTGATTTTAAAGAACTCTTGTTAAAGATTAAGCAATTCTCCTGACACAAAGATTTTTCAACGTCACTTAAAATGGTTGTACAGTGCTAAATTTTGAGGCTAAAGTGTAGGTGCTTTTTATGACCTTATCGGTAGAAGTTTGCCTTGCCGACGTAAAATGAAAAGATCGCTTGCACAACAAGTTAAAGTGGGTCTGGTGTTAGCGTTGGTGTTGTTATTCATCAATTCGCTAGTATCTTACCGCAATATCCGCAGGCTGATTGAAAATCAGCGTTGGGTCGCTCATACCCACCAGGTGTTAACTGAACTCGAACGAACACTTTCAACCTTAAAGGACGCAGAAACTGGACAGCGCGGTTATTTGCTCACTGGCAATGAAAATTATCTGCAACCGTATCAACGGGCGATCGCCCAAATTTCAACTTCCATTGACTCTTTGACAAAACTAACAGCAGATAATCCCAATTACGAACAACCGCTTTACATCTTACAACAAAGGATTACAGCTAAACTAGCAGAACTCGAACAAACCATCAAATTACGTCGCGAACAGGGGTTTGATGCTGCTGTGCGAGTTGTTCGCACGAATCGCGGTAAGCAGCTCATGGATAATATACGTCAGCAAATTGCTGACATGAAAGCTGTAGAATACAGTCTTTTGCAGCAACGGGCAAAAGAGTCACAAGCAAGCATTCAGCAAACCCTACTCACATTTTCTCTGGCTACTGGCGTGAATTTGGCACTGCTAGCTTTAGTCTACTACTTATTTAGGCGTAACCAGCTTCAAAGCGAGGAGGAAAAGGCAACCTTAGAAAAGCGAGTCTTTGAACGTACCCAGAAATTGCAAGCAGCCAACGACGATCTTGAAGCCTTTGGTTATACAGTTTCTCACGATTTGCAAGCTCCTTTACGGGCAATGCACGGGTTTGCGGAAGCTTTGCTAGAAGACTACGGCGATGTAGTTGACGAACTTGGTAAAGAGTATGCCCGACGTATCATTCTTTCTGCGATGCGATTAGAAGATTTGATACAGGACTTACTTGCCTACAGTCACCTCAACCGTGCTGAATTGTCACTCAAAGCCATAGATTTGACACAGCTTATGTCAGATCTGATGAACGAAATCCAACCTGAGATAAAACAAAAGAAAGCAGAAATTAAAATTCAATCACCGCTACCACAAGTTATTGCTCATCGTCCAACATTAGTTCAAGTTATTACAAATTTGTTGCTAAACGCGATGAAATTTGTGCAAACCAATGTACCAGCACAGGTGCAGGTGTTTGCCGAAAGACACGACGATTGGGTACGCTTGTGGGTTGTTGATAATGGCATTGGCATTGCCCCCGAACATCAAGAACGTATTTTTCGGGTTTTTGAACGTTTGCATGGGCAGGAAACTTACCCCGGTACCGGGATAGGATTAGCTATTGTGCGTAAAGGTGTTGAGCGTATGCAGGGGCAAGTAGGGGTAGAATCCCAGTTGGGACAGGGAACCAGGTTTTGGATTGACTTAAGGAGTCCGGATGACAGCAGCACACACAATATTGCTAGTAGAAGATGATCCTAATGACATTCTCCTTACACAACGTGCTTTTCGCAAAGCGAATTTAACTAATGCTTCGCTGCAAGTTGTGACTGACGGAGATACTGCTGTTGCCTACCTCAGTGGTGTAGGAGAATATGCAGACCGCGATCACTATCCCTTACCCGTGGTAGTATTGTTAGATTTAAAACTCCCGCGTCGTTCCGGTCATGAAATCTTAACATGGTTAAGGCAGCAACCGGAACTCAAACGCTTACTCGTGGTTGTCTTGACTTCCTCTAACCAGAGATCTGATGTTGATCAAGCTTACGACTTAGGGGCTAATTCCTATCTCGTTAAACCTATCGGTCTTGCTGCTCTAGTACAGGTGGTGCAAGCACTGAATTTATATTGGCTCTTACTTAATGAAAAACCAGAAATTCGACAATTTTAAATGAAAATTCTCAACTCAACAGGTCAAAAACCAGAACTCAGTTCTGTGTGATGCTGAATTTTTTCTAAATTCTAAATCGTTCTCTAAATCAAAAAAGGAAAAGGGGACAAGGGGGATACGAACGATCGTCCCTCATCTGCCTATCTCCTCCCCTCCCTTTCCCCGGGACTCCAACCATATGGGGATGGCAATCACCGCAACTAGAATCAGCAGCGCCAAGAGTGCAAACTGAGTCACCCAAGCAACCAATTGTTCCAGGGAAACAAGTCTTCCAGCAAAAAAAGCGAGTGTCACCATGACACTCCCCCAGGTAATAGCTCCTACGACGTTGTATATCAGGAATTTTCCGAAGGACATTTCAACTATGCCAGCAAGTGGCGCGGAAAAAATTCGCAGCAAAGCAAAAAAGCGCCCAAAAAACACGGCTTTTCCGGCATTTTCACTAAACTGTTCTTTGATACTCAAAAGTCTGGCTTCTGAAATTCTAAACAAGTTACCCAGGCGCACAAGCAAAGACCAACCGCCAATTCTACCAATCCAATAACCGCAGATGCCTCCAATAACAGCACCTGCGATCGCATCAGTGAGAACCAGCCAGTAATTCAGCTCTTTGCTACCTGCTAGAAACCCGCCTACTAAGGTAACGGTTTCACCTGGAAGAGGAATGCCTAGATTCTCTAACAATATTCCCAAAAAAATTGCCCAATATCCATATTCATGAGCAACTTTCTGGATGTTTTCTAGTGATATAAACTCAAGAGACATCCAGCACCGCCCTCTTCACAAATTTTTACTTTGACTCTATGTTGACTCTTTTTTGAGCCAAGTGTCAATTGAGTCGTTTGCCAAACTCCAAAATTCATAGTCAAAAGTCATCGTAACTATTGACTTTTGACTATTTCTTCTCCACATACCACAACCCTACGCCTACCTAAACAAAATATATTTTTTTTATAAAAAATTTATGAAATAGCCCTGACATTGTAAAAATTTCGTAAAAGATACGGTTGATACCGAAATTACCCTATGCTTATGCCTATATTGGTGAAAGTTAGGACATATTATACGGCATGGATACTGACATTATCAGTCTTAACCGCATTGCTGCCAGTTCCCAGATAACTGGGTGAAGCAGCATTTTTTACGGTTGAAAGCGAATGAGTATCTGTGTCTGTTTTCTGCATTTTTGTAAAGTGTTTCAATTACTCAGTTAGATTCATGACTATCACACCAAAATGTCAAGTAGTTTTGTTTAAACCCGAAGGACGCATAGATTTAGCAGGTGGTACGGTTCTGAGCGAAAGGATGGCTGCCGTAGTTCCTGAACGTAATCAACTGTGGGTTATTGATTTAGCAAAAGTTGATTTCATGGATAGTTCCGGGTTGGTTTCCCTAGTCAAAGGCTTGAAGTCGGCGCGTCAAAGTGGTTGCCGGTTGGTTCTTTGCAATGTTCAAGCTCCTGTCAGGTTAGTTTTAGAACTTACCCAATTAGATTCAGTGTTTGAGATATTCAACGCTTACGAAGACATTTTCAGCGTTGTTGAAGAAAGAAGCTTAGTCACAGTAGACTGACATTCTATTGGACAACGGGAATGATAGTCAAGTCGAGTATTGGCTTTGCTGTTAAGCAGTACCAATGGCAAGTAAATAAATCTGGCTGTTGGACGCCGACGCTAGCCAAAGCTGGTGCAGTTGGAAATGGCCAAAGACGGTCAAAACAAATTTCACTTTTTTGCAATCCAAACTGCACCAGGTATGTAGCGGGTGGTGCTGATAAAGATTGCAAGAGATTGTATGCCATGTGATACAGAGGTTGACGCAAGGCATCTGACAAATGAAAAGGCTGATAATAAGTTATGTCACAGAGCAATAAATTCTGTGGTAACTTTTTTTCATAGAATTCCTCAGCTAGAGCAATGACCTCACCGTAGAGCGGTCCTTTAGCAGTGAGTACCACTGGTAACCAAAAGCAACCATCACCAATGGCGACTTGCATGTGCTGTGCCAATTGTTGACGTAACCCAGGAACATCTGCGCAAGCTTTAATGATTGCTTGAAATGGCAGTCCCAAATGCTCAGGCAATGAGAGGGTTAAGGGGCAAAAAAGCATCTCCGGCAATTGGGAAAAATTATCCCCATCTGAGGGTTGAAATCCCAAAATTTCTTCTTTAGATCTTAAATAATTTGCGGCAACTACTTCCACAGAGGTTGCTGGCGTAGCATCTTCAGCAATTGCCCTCTCTATTGCTGATAACATCCTTTTGACGGTGGGAGAGTCTGTGATTTCTCTCCCGTCTGAGTCAACCACAATCAACACTTTAGGCATTTTGTGTGGAAATATTATTTTCAGAGGATGCGATGGGGGGGAAATTCGGCAAATCTATACCACTGTGAGACGAAGTACGAGTTCTCAACGCTAGACGGTAACTTACACTTTGGAGTTCTGCCTGGAGTTGGCGATTTTCGCGTTGTAGCATTGCTACTTTTTCTCTAACTGGAGTCATGCGCTCCTCAAACTTGCGACGATATATTTGAGGCAACTCCTGTACAACTTGCTCCAGCATTCGGCTGCGATCTGTGAGTTCTTGCACTGACTGACGCGATTGATAAATCTCAGCGTCGCGCGCTGAAATTTGCTCTTGGTAAAATGTCACCTGCTGTTCTACAGCTTGCAGTTGTTCTCGTAGTTCTTGCAACTGAGTCAGATGACGCTCAGACACTTCTGGTTGGGACATAAAATTACTGTTGCCCTTAACCAGTCGGAAGAGTTCTTGAGACAGCTGTTGCACCAGTTGATCTCGAAGCTGCAACTCTTGGCGTAGCTTCGAGACTTCTGCGGAGAGAGCTTGGATAGTAGAGGTATCAGTTTGGCTCACAGTGGCTTACAGCTCCGATTAAGAATCTTTTCCTTTGTGATGTACTACTGCGGCAGTCATGCGTTTGTCAATTGACATATCCCTGTCAGTAAAACTAGGGAGATGATTTGCCTGTACGGTGTCTTTGGCGCTCCCTATTCTATCTTATGTTTAACAAAATATTTTATACAGGTTCTATACATTTTTGCGGCTCATGCCCACAACTTAATAAAAGTTAAGGGCAACAGAGCCGCACCAATCTCAATTCAGCAATAGCCTTTAGGCAGCGCTTGCTGTTTCCTCTGAGCTTACCTCTTTGACTTCTTGCTTAATCGTCATGTAGCGAATCACTTCCTCGCTCAAACGCATAGCGCGTTCTAAGGGAGCAATGATCTTGCCAGGCCCAGTGTAATTCATCTGTATGTAGATGCCATCTCTTTGCCTATTAATTTCATAAGCCAGACGCCGCTTTCCTCGATTTTGAATCTGGATATTCTCGCCTCCCTGTTCCCGTACCAAGTTCTCGTATTTGGCGATCGCTTGCTCTACCTGTTCATCATTCAGGTCGGGACGGAGGATGTACATTGTTTCGTAAACGATTTGCATTTTGTTTTCTTTCCTTATGGACTACATGGCTGCTGAGGTCAAGAATGCATAGGTGTCGCCATTGACGACCCCTACACCAATAGACATCTCAAGCAACAAGGAACTTTGTCAGTTCTTTGAATGATCAATTGGGAAATTCTTGGGCTGAACTTCCTTTTTCTAGTTATCCTACGGTTGGTGGTTCCCAAAAATCTTTTAGTGCTGACAATCCGTTAGGAGTGCCTAGCTACTCTTAAAGTCGTTGTTACAACCAACTTTAGTCGTCTTTCGGGGTTGCAGGCTTAGGCACTTTTTCTGCCAAGATTTTTACAGCGCATTTTAGACATTTCTACCGTTACAATTGTATCACGTTTTTCTAAGTATGCGTGTTGACAATGTTTCGGTAAAAAAAGATTGATTTTTGCACTTTCCCGTCAGGTTTTATAATCTTACCAGTTTTTAATTTTAATGCTTAGCCAATTTGCTCATCTAGTATTACATAGTGACGGTTTGATTGCACAAGAGGTTACTCATAAACGTTATGGCGCAGCGGTATGTGCGAGTTCAAAATCCAGAAGGACAAATTTACTATGGCTTGCTACAGCTTTCTCTCAAGGTGCATGTACTGGATGCTCCACCCTGGCTACAAGGGCAACCTACTGATTTAATTTTGGAACCAGAAAATTATCAAATTTTGGCTCCCTGCGCTCCTTCAAAAATTGTGGCAGTTGGCAAGAATTATGCAGATCATGCGGCAGAGATGGGAACAGAAGTACCCAGTGAGCCTCTGCTCTTTTTCAAGCCATCCACGTCTATCGTCGCCTCTGGTGCAGAAATTGAGTATCCACCACAGTCGCAGCGGGTGGACTACGAAGGAGAATTGGCGCTGATCATTGGCGATCGCACTTTCTTGTGTACGCCAGAGGAAGCTCAAACAAAGATTTGGGGTTACACCATTGCCAATGATGTGACAGCGCGGGATTTACAAAAACGAGATAGTCAATGGACACGAGCCAAGGGTTTTGATACGTTTTGCCCCTTAGGACCGTGGATTGTTCGAGAAGTCAGCCCAGGAGCCAAATTGCAGACTTTTTTGAATGAGGAGGCAACTCCTGTACAATCTGCCTATATCGACCAGATGGTATTTCCCCCAGATTTTCTTGTCTCGTATATTAGTCAAGTTATGACGCTGCTACCTGGGGACGTGGTTCTAACGGGTACCCCGTTGGGAGTTGGTCCGTTGCACCCAGGCGATCGCGTGCGTGTGGAAATTGAAGGAATTGGTCGCTTAGAAAACACTGTGATCGCCCGTTAACCGCTAGCGCAATTGCATGTAGGCTGCTTCGGAAATGGCAGGAATTTCTGCGTAACGTCCCATCAGCGACTGTATAACAGAAAATACAACTGCTGCGATCGTGCCCAGAAAAATCGTGGTGTATAGAGTTTGAATTGCAAAACCACCAGCTGGAATTATCCCAATAAGTTGAGTTAAGATGCTAAACAAAAAGATGACAATGTCCAAAAGAATTGCCTGCAAGGTATTGAAACGAATAAAGTGACTAATATTTTCTTTCCTAACTACCAAAAGAAATAAAGCAAAGAAAATAATTAGTCCAGCAAAAGGGACGCCAAAGTAAATTGTGATCAATGGCTGAAGAGGTAGAAACAGCAATGCCAGAGGTGGAAACTGTCTGAACAAAAATATGCCGTATCTAAAAACCTCGACTAAAGGAAGCAAATAAGGTAAACAAGCAAAAATCCGATCAGAAACCGTGGTAGACCCGCGCGAAGCCATCTTGCGTTCTCCTGTAGTTACAATTTAATGGTCACTTGACCCTACAATAACGCAGTTACTTGGTATTGCCGGTAGAACATCAGATTATTCAATGTTAACGATGCGGAAACCCATTAGACACTCATACTGGTCTGGCTGCTGTTCAGCAAGTTTGCGAATAACGTGACCGCAGTACAGTTTACCTTGACGCCACCGGGGTTGACCGCTTCCGTCAGCGAGTAAGCAAGATTGGCATACCTGTTGAGGAGCAAAAATTTGATCGTCCATGAGAATCACTAGCATCCAATCCCTCCTGTCAATTCTGAATTATTACCTATATATGTCCTGGGGGGGAACGCTGGTTAGGGTAGCACTGGATGTTGTAGCGGATGGTTGATCTGTCAGTCCCAAAAACAAGTTATCCGTTACACGCGTCATTTGCTCGATTGTCACATCTGTTACATTCTTGTATGTCATCCGTTGCCCAACCTTCCATGCTTACTTAAGAAGAATGTCGCTAACAACCAACCAATGAAAATTGCTATATGGGCTTTAACAGTTACCAGTTATCAGTTATCAGTTATCAGTTATCAGTTATCAGTTATCAGTTATCAGTTATCAGTTATCAGTTATCAGTTATCAGTTATCAGTTTCATCCTTTGCATGTTTCAGTCCCCCACCAAGAGCACCGTTCGTCAAGAGACGTGCCGTAGGCATAAGCGTTGGTGGCTCTTTTAAATCCCCCACCAGCCGGAGAAAGCGTCACTGCGGCTGGTACTGTTCACTGTTTTAATTAGATTGTATGTTGGCTGTTTGAGTTTGTAGTAAAAAGTAATACATAAATTAATTTATGGCACCATAGTGGCAAGCAGCTATAGTTCACACAAGATACGAGGAAAGAGCGTTATGATTATTAACGCATTTATTGGTCTAGCATCCAATAATTAAGTAAGTCGGGGTAAATAAATGTCATGAGTCGTTAGTCATTAGTCAACAACTATATGGACTATAGACCATAGACTTTGGACACTTACCGACTGTTGTGCAAATTTCCATAAGGATAGCTGAAGTGACTCTGACTAACTCAGATTTTCTTGCCTCCTCCGACCCTGCTGTGGCGGAGTTAATCAACCAAGAGCTGCAACGCCAACGCGACCACTTGGAGTTGATTGCTAGTGAAAACTTTACCTCTGCCGCTGTACTAGCAGCTCAGGGTTCCATACTGACAAATAAATATGCAGAAGGATTACCTGGTAAACGCTACTATGGCGGTTGTGAGTTTGTAGATAAAATTGAGCAAGTGGCAATTGACCGTGCCAAACAATTGTTTGGTGCTGCTCATGCCAATGTCCAACCCCATTCTGGCGCACAGGCGAATTTTGCAGTGTTTTTGACGCTGCTAGAACCAGGAGATAAATTCCTCGGAATGGATTTGTCTCATGGAGGACATTTGACCCACGGTTCGCCTGTTAATGTATCCGGTAAGTGGTTCAGTGCTTGCCATTACGGCGTTAATCAACAAACAGAACAACTCGACTATGACCAAATTCGGGAGCTGGCGCTTAGGGAGCGTCCAAAGCTTTTGATTTGTGGTTATTCGGCATATCCCCGCATCATCGACTTTGAAAAGTTCCGCAGTATCGCCGATGAAGTTGGCGCATACTTACTGGCAGATATTGCCCATATTGCCGGTTTGGTTGCGACTGGTCATCACCCCAACCCTATTCCCTATTGTGATGTTGTGACCACAACGACACACAAAACTCTACGCGGTCCTCGGGGTGGCTTAATCTTGACCCGCGACCCGGAACTAGGTAAAAAACTGGATAAATCAGTTTTCCCTGGTAATCAAGGTGGACCTTTGGAACACGTCATCGCTGGTAAAGCAGTCGCTTTTGGCGAAGCCCTAAAGCCAGAGTTTAAAGTCTATTCTGCCCAAGTGATTGAAAATGCCCGCGCTTTGGCTACCCAACTCCAAAACCGAGGCTTAAAGCTAGTGTCAAATGGCACTGAGAACCATTTAATGCTAGTTGATCTGCGGTCTATCAGCTTGACAGGTAAGCAAGCAGATCAGTTGGTGAGTGGTGTCAATATCACCGCCAACAAGAACACAGTTCCCTTCGATCCAGAGTCACCATTTGTGACGAGCGGTTTAAGGTTGGGTTCCCCAGCCATGACAACGCGGGGTTTGGGAGTTGAAGAATTTACGGAAATTGGCAATATTATTGCCGATCGCCTGTTAAATCCAGATTCAGCAGAGATTACCCAAGATTGTCGCCGACGGGTCAAAGCGTTGTGCGATCGCTTCCCCTTGTATCCTCACATAGAGATTCCGGTACCAGTGTTAGCGTGAAATTATAGTTAGTAGTTATGGGTTAGGAGTTATTAATTAATAATTCCTAACTCATAATTTTTTCAGGTTTCGAGTCAGCAATCTTAAATTTATAGCAACAGCCAAGGTGGTTAGGACATCAACAGATGATAAAACCTAGACACAAAAAGGCTTTTCACCCAGCCCCCAGTCCCTAGTCCAAGCGTCCCCTGCTATAAAATCCAAAATGTAAAAATCCCCTGCTGATTAAAATCTTAATTGTAGTAAATATAGGTAGACAAGTCGTCGGCAGATTTTTGTCTTCAAACCTAATATATTGAATATACAGATGCCTCCTCAGATATATCATCTGATTGCCTTCCTCTTTGCCGCCGTAGTCGTTCTCTGGACTACGCCTGATGTTAGAAATATTGGCATCAAAAGTGGACGCCTAGATAAACCTAATGACCGAAAAGTTCATCAGCGCCCGATGGTGCGCCTGGGAGGAGTTTCTATCTTTACAGGTACTCTCATCTCCCTGCTCATTGTTTGGTGGTTAGGCGGATTTGGAATTTTGCCGCCAGAAAAAGAATGGCAAATTTGGGGAATCACCTTAGGAGGTATTGGCTTTTTTCTCATCGGCTTAGCAGACGATTTGTTAAACTTGTCTGCGATCGCACGCCTTGTCATGCAAATTATTATTGCAGCACTTGCTTGGAAAGTAGGTGTCAGTATAGATTTCTTAAGCATTCCCACAGGTGGAATAATTCAACTTGGTTGGTGGAGTTTGCCGATCACAGTTGTGTGGTTGGTAGGAATGGTGAATGCAATTAACTGGATTGACGGTTTAGACGGCTTAGCTGCTGGCGTGTCTGGAATTGCGGCTGTGGTGATGCTAGTTGCAGCGTTGTTTATGCAGCAGCCAGCAGCAGCCCTAATTGCCGCAGCGCTTGCTGGTGCTTCACTGGGATTTCTGCGTTATAATTTTAACCCCGCGCAAATCTTTATGGGAGATGGCGGGTCTTATTTTATGGGATTCACCCTTGCAGCAGTTGGTGTCGTTGGTTTAGTCAAAACTGCTGCTGTCACTGCGGTGTTATTGCCTTTCCTCATTCTGGCAGTACCAATTGTAGATATGTCAGCAGTGATTTTGGCACGACTGCGCCGTGGCAAATCGCCTTTTGTTGCAGATAAGAGCCATCTGCACCATAGACTGCTACGAGCCGGTTTGTCTCACAGATTAAGCGTTTTGTTCATTTATTCTTTAACTCTATGGGTTGGGAGTTTGGCATTGGCTATAGCTGGTATACCCAGTGGGATTGCTTATGCTTGTGCTGCCACTTCTTTGCTAAGCTACACTGGCTGGAAAGTTTGGAAACACTCGCGGCAATCCTAGGTGCTTAATGGTGAGTGGTTAGTAGTTAGTCGTTAGTGATATATTTTGACGACCAACAACTAACAACTAACAATATCCTATTTTATGAGTGCAGAAATTATTTGTGTTGGTACGGAATTGCTGTTAGGAGATATCCTGAACAGCAATGCTCAGTATTTGGCGCAGCAATTAGCCAAGCTGGGTATCCCTCACTACTATCAAACTGTAGTAGGAGATAATCCAGGAAGGTTAAAACAGGTTATAGAAATTGCGAGTCTTAGAGCACAAATTTTGATTTTCACCGGAGGTCTTGGTCCCACACCAGATGACCTGACTTGTGAAACCATTGCTGATTTTTTTGGCGCTGCTTTGGTAGAACGTGCAGACGTTATTGAAGATATTACCAGGAAATACATCCAGCGCAGTCGGGTGATGACTCCCAGCAACCGTAAACAAGCTTTGATACCCCAAGGCGCAGAAATTTTACCAAACCCCACAGGAACAGCACCTGGTATTATTTGGCAACCGCGTCCGGAGTTAACGATTTTTACCTTTCCTGGTGTACCAAGTGAAATGCACCGGATGTGGGAGGAAACAGCTGTTCCCTATCTTAAAAGTCAAGGTTGGGGCAAAGAAATTATTTACAGTCGGATGTTAAAGTTTTGGGGTGTTGCGGAATCTGCTTTGGCGGAGAAAGTGACAGCTTATCTCAACTTACCCAACCCAACAGTTGCACCTTATTCGAGTAGAGGGGAAGTCAAGTTACGAGTTTCTGCGAAAGCTACTTCCGAAGAACAAGCACAGGATTTGATTGCACCTGTTGAGAAACAAATTAAAGAAATTGCTGGATTAGATTATTATGGTGCCGATGATGATACCCTTGCCTCAGTTGTGGGTGAGTTGTTGCGTGCAGCAGGGGAAACCCTTTCTGTGGCAGAATCTTGCACTGGTGGCGGACTAGGGCAAATGTTGACGGAGATTTCTGGGAGTTCTGATTACTTTTGGGGTGGGGTGATTTCTTACGACAACTCGGCGAAAGAAAGGCTTTTGGGGGTGAACTCAGAAGATTTGGCAAAATTTGGGGCCGTTAGTTCTATTGTGGCAGAACAAATGGCTATGGGAGTGCGAGATCGCCTCGCTACGAGTTGGGGAGTGAGTATCACTGGTATCGCTGGACCAGGCGGTGGTACGGAGACTAAGCCTGTGGGTTTAGTTTACATTGGGTTAGCAGGACCAAATGGGGAAGTGGAAAGTTTTGAATATCGTTTTGGTGCTGCGCGGGGTCGTTCTTTAATTCGTCATGTGAGTGCGTGTACGGCGTTGGACAATCTGCGAAGGAAGTTGTTGAGTCGATAGATATCTTGCACGAATATCTAGCACCCCACCCTAACCCTCCCCGCAAGCGAGGAGGGAACTAAATCCTCCCTCCGCTTGCGGCGGGACTGAGGGGGGTTTAGATATCTTGCACGAATATCTAGCACCCCACCCTAACCCTCCCCGCAAGCGAGGAGGGAACTAAATCCTCCCTCCGCTTGCGGGGGGACTCAAGGGGGTTTTAAGGATCTTTGCCAGAAATCTATTGCTTAAGCGCCTTCGCGCAGCTTATCCAACACACCTCTATCTTCTAGGGTGGAGGTATCGCCGGAAACTTCTTGCCCCGCAGCAAGATTTCGCAGCAAGCGCCGCATAATCTTACCAGAACGAGTTTTGGGCAACGCGTCCGTAAAGCGGATTTCTCCCGGACGGGCGATCGCCCCAATTTCCTGCACAACGTGTTTTTTCAGTTCTTTACTCAGTTCTTCACTGGGGTTATTACCACCTTCTAAAGTTACAAAAGCAACTATCTCTTCCCCTTTCATATCATCTGGCTTGCCTACTACAGCGGCTTCAGCTACCGTGGGATGAGAAACTAAGGCTGATTCAATTTCCATTGTACCGAGCCTATGACCTGACACATTTATAACATCATCAACGCGCCCCATGACCCAGAAGTAACCGTCTTCATCGCGTCTTGCCCCATCTCCGGCAAAGTAGACATACTGCCCATCCTGCGGTGGGATGTGTTCCCAATAAGTGCGGCGGAAGCGTTCTGGATCGCCGTATACTGTTCGCAGCATACCGGGCCAAGGATGCCGCACGACCAAGTAACCGCCTTCGTTGTCGCCTACAGGGTTGCCTTCTAAATCCACGACATCCGCTAAGATGCCAGGGAACGGACGAGTCGCGGAACCAGGTTTGGTGGGAATTGCCCCAGGAAGTGGAGTAATCATGATACCGCCAGTTTCCGTTTGCCACCATGTATCAACAATTGGACAGCGATCGCCGCCAATCACTTTCTGATACCACATCCAAGCTTCTGGGTTAATTGGTTCGCCCACCGTTCCCAGCAAGCGCAGGGAAGACAGGTTTCGTGCGTTGGGCAAGTGTTCGCCCATTTTGATAAAGGCACGAATGGCAGTAGGTGCGGTATAAAAAACGGTAACGCCGAGTTTCTCGATAATATCCCACGTACAGCCGGGATTCGATGCACGAGGCGCGCCTTCGTACATCACCGTTGTTGCACCGTTGGAAAGGGGACCGTAAACGATGTAGCTGTGTCCCGTAATCCAACCTACGTCAGCAGTACACCAATATACATCGGTTTCTTGCAGGTCAAAAATCCATTTGGTGGTCATATGGGTGTATAAGTTATAACCACCAGTTGTATGCACAACGCCTTTCGGTTTGCCAGTGCTACCGGAAGTGTAGAGGATGAACAGCATATCTTCGCTGTCCATTGGTTCGGCGGGACAATCTGCAGAGGCACCTTTTTGTAAATCATGCCACCATTGGTCGCGCCCCGATGTCATATTGGTATCTTGTCCGGTACGTTTGACAACCACAACATTTTCTACACTGGGAACAGCGCCGTCAGCTAAAGCTTTGTCTACTTGCTCCTTGAGAGGTACAATTGCATCCTTACGCCAACCACCATCAGCGGTAACTACGAGTTTTGCTTGAGCATCGATTAGCCTGTCGCGCAAAGCTTCTGCACTAAAACCACCAAAAACAACGCTGTGGGGTGCGCCTATTCTGGCACAGGCTAACATGGCGATCGCCGCTTCCGGAATCATTGGCATATAAATGCCCACGCGATCGCCCTTTTTCACACCCAGTTGCTTCAGCACATTAGCAAACTGACAAACTTCCCGATGCAGTTGGGCGTAAGTGATAGTGCGCGAGTCGCCTGGTTCTCCTTCCCAAATAATGGCAGCTTTATTTTTGCGCCAAGTGGTGAGATGTCTGTCAAGACAGTTGTAAGAAATATTAATTTTACCGTTGACAAACCAGTTAACAAACGGCGGTTGCCAATCTAGAATTGTGTCCCATTTCTGGAACCAGTGCAACTCTTGTTCTGCCAATTCCGCCCAGAATTTTTGGGGATCAGCTTTAGCTTTGTCGTAAAGGCGCTGGTATTCTTCCAAACTTTTGATCTGGGCTTTTTGGGAGAATTCTTGGCTGGGGTGGAATAGACGCTTTTCTTGAAGGATTGATTCTATCGTGGGTTGGGACATATTTTTTCTGCAATTGGCGATGTGACTGAACACTATTGTGTACGCAGATTTACCCGAAAGTGTTTTGATTTTCGTTAAGATGTGTCGGTATTACAAAGTTAATTTATACATAACCATAAGAAGTGGGCGTTGAGAAACTTATTTTTGATTTTCATATTGCAAAATCTAGGTAGTACTCAAAAACACTGCCAGCGCCCATGCCAATCACTGTAGAACTCAGCAGCTTATCCCTCAATGATGTTATCGCCTGCTGAAACTGGAAGAAGAGCCTATTGGTTCATTCACAGACTTCCTAACTCTAGAGCCTGTGGCAGAGTTTGAACAACAAGATTTATAGTACCTCGCGGTATGCGTAAAACTCAGAGGCTTTAGCCCTGAGATACAAGCGACCCGAGCGATTTTAATCGCCGTCATCTTTACAGTATCTTTGTGTATTATTATGCAAAACGTGTTAGCATAATAATGGTGTTGGTTAGGTCGAAACCAGTGATAATATACGAGTTCAAAGTCAAGGGAAAAGACAGGCAGTATAGAGCGATAGACGATGCTATTCGGACAAGTCAGTTCATTCAAAATAAGTGTTTACGCTACTGGATGGATAACAAAGACAAAAAAGTTGATAAGTATGCATTGAACAAACATTGTGCTGTGCTTGCTGCTGAATTTCCTTTTGCTGACGAACTTAATTCAATGGCTAGACAATCTGCGGCGGAACGGGCTTGGGGTGCTATTGCACGATTTTACGATAATTGTAAAAAGAAAGTTAAAGGCAAGAAGGGTTTCCCAAAGTTCAAGAAATATTGCCGTTCTGTTGAATATAAAACATCAGGATGGAAGCTTTCGGCGACTCGTAAAGCCATAAGTTTCTCAGACAAAAAAGGAATAGGAACCTTAAAATTAAAGGGAACCTACGACCTAAATTATTACGATGTCAAACAGATTAAGCGTGTCCGGTTAGTGCGTCGTGAGTCGCGGATACTATGCTCAATTTGCAATTGATATTGATTTGAAAGTTGAGACTCAGCCTACAGGTCAAATCGTTGGTATCGACTTGGGATTGAAGTATTTCATTGCTGACAATAAAGGCAATGTTGAACAATCTCCCCAGTTTTACCGCAAGTCTGAAAAACAATTAAATCGTGCTAATCGCAAAAAATCCAAAAAGTACGATCCTAAAAAGAAAAAGGTAAAGCAACCACAATCAACCAACTACCACAAAGCTAGAAATCGATATGCCCGGAAGCATTTAAGAGTAAGTAGGCAACGAAAAGAGTATTGCAAGCGTGTTGCATACTCCGTCATCCAATCTAACGATTTGGTCGCCTATGAAGACTTAAATGTCAAAGGGCTGGTACGTAATCGTCATCTAGCTAAATCAATATCTGATGCTGGCTGGTCAACTTTCCGGTCCTGGTTGGAATATTTTGGGCATAAGTATGGGAAAGTCACAGTAGCTGTTCCTCCCCACAATACAAGCCAAAATTGCTCTAATTGTGGGGAGAAAGTGAAGAAGTCTCTATCCACCAGAACTCATATCTGTCCACATTGTGGATTTGTGGAGGATAGAGACGTGAACGCAGCCATCAACATCCTGAAAAGAGGACTCAGTACCGTGGGGCACACGGGAACCTACGCTTGGGGAGATTTGCCCTCTTGGGCGGTTGGCGCAAGCCTGCTGTCTAACGGCGAGTCAATGAACCAAGAATCTCAGTGTCTTTAGACCTGAGAGTGTCAATGAAAATTAGGAATGACTTCTGGCGTTATTTAGCGGCGGGTAAAATTTCTGAAGGATTGGTTAAATTTTTGACAGTTGCACCCTTGATGCGAGCAGCTGGATTCTATGATGTGCCTATTCGCCTAACGATGGAGGATGTGATAGCGATCGCCATTGAAGATGAGGAGACAAGCATTAGAGGACGCATGGATATTTTAGCAGTCAACAACGCTCAAGCGACCACTGCGCCACCTTTTTGGATTTTAGTGATTGAGACGAAAAACAGTGCGGTAGATGTATTTGAGGGTTTACCACAATTGCTCACTTACGCTTTTAAGAGTTTAGAGCAGCAATCATCTGTGTGGGGGCTAGTACCGCAAGGCGGAAGTCAAAAGTCAAAAGTCAAAAGTCAAAAGTATTATGGAATGAGGTTTTTAGGGATTTTAAATGGTTGCCTTATTTACGCCGTGTTGTACTAGTGACAAATGGACGTAGTTATCTGTTTGTGCATTTGAGACAAGGTAGTCCCACAACTTATCAGATCATGCCAGAACTGAATCTGATTGATACTGAGGAATCAATTCGGTTGTTGCAGGTTATGAAAGCAATTTGCCAGTTAGAGAATTTTCAGGTGGAAGCCCCATAAGAAACACGCTTAGGCATTTCTCAGGGAAAATACTGTAAAATAATCTCAACCTTTACGGAATCTTTATTGCCAAGCTGCAAGTTATCAGTATGATCCCGCTTGACAAAGAAACTTATGGAACCACTAACCGCAGGGGCGATCGCAACTCTCGCTTTTACAAAAGCCTTTGAAAAGACTATTGAGAAGTTTACAGAAGCAGCACTCGTCAAGATGGATAAGCTGCGGAAAAAGATTTGGCAGAAGTTAAGAGGAAACATCAAAGCAGAAACTGCCCTTGCTGCTGCTGAAAAAGGTTCCAAGGCTGATTTAGATACGGTAACCGCTTATTTGCGGGTAGAGATGGATAAAGATGAGCAATTTGCTCAAGAGGTGCAAACTCTTGCCAGAGACATCCATCAAGAAATCAACATTGGCAAGATTCAAGGGCAAAATGTTCAAAATGTTTATGGTGGCGAAGCTTATCAAAATAATGATAGTAAAGCGCCGATCTTTCAAGGCGTAGATAATAGCCCAATTAACATCAACTACAATACTCCCACTTCTTGACTACAGTCGTCCGAAGGGGAACGGACAAAGTTAAATCCCCCTAAATTTATTCCTTACCGAGGCGTCGCCAACTTTGTGGGACGAGAGCAGGAACTTGCTGCACTGCATGAAAAATTGCAGAAACCTGGTACTGTGGCAATTTCTGCCATTGCTGGTATGGGGGGTGTGGGGAAAACTGAACTGGCGACACAATACGCACACCAGCATCAAGCACATTACTCTGGTGGCGTTTGCTGGTTAAATGCCAAAGAATCAAATTTAGCGGCGGAGATTGTGCAGCTTGCCCAATTCTACATGAATCGGGAAGTGCCACAGCAGCTGACTCTCCCAAAACAGGTAGAATGGTGCTGGCAAAACTGGCAACCAGCAGAAGGTTTGGTGTTGGTTGTCTTGGACGATATCACCGATTTAAAAGATTGGAACAATTCTCAACAGTTACTACCAACAGATAACCGCTTCCGCGTTTTGATCACAACGCGACTGCGAAACCTCGACGCCGATATTCAGGAATTACCTCTGGATGTGCTGTTACGAGATAAGGCTTTGCAATTATTGACAGATTTGGTGGGCGAAAGGCGGGTATATCGTAACGTAGAGACGCAAAATTTTGCGTCTTTATTATGTGAGTGGTTGGGATATCTCCCTTTAGGTTTGCAATTGGTAGGGCGATATTTACGTGAAGATCCAGATTTGTCTTTAGCCAAGATGTTACAGCAGCTGCAAGCACAGCAACTGGATGGTGAAGCGATCAACCCCACAACGCGCGGAGTGAAAGCTGCATTTGAATTAAGCTGGCGAGAACTTGACTCGATGACACAGCGTGTAGGTGAGTTGTTAAGCTTGTTTGCCCAAGATGTGATTCCTTGGAAACTGGTAGAATCTGCTGCTGAGTTGCTCAATTGGGTAAAGGAAGATGTCAACGAAGCGAAAAAGCAACTTTACAAACGCCACTTGATTCAACGGGTGGAAGAAAAAGAAGGCTGCTACAAAATTCACCCCTTAATTCGGCAGTTTTTGCAAGGTAAGCGAGAAACTTCACAACAACCAGGCGAACTCAAACAAGCTTTTGCCGCCGCCTTAGTCGCAATTGCCCAAGAAATACCCTATTCTCCTACTCGTGAATTTATTGAGTCAGTGCAAGATGCCATTCCTCATCTGACAGAAGTGGCACAAAATCTGATTAATGCGGTACGCAATGAAGATCTAATTTCGGTTTTTGACGGTTTAGGCGGATTTTATGAAGGACAAGGGTTGTATGCGCTAGCAGAACCTTGGAGGGAACAGTGTTTAAAAGTAGTGCAGGCACGCTTGGGAGAGGAACATCCCCATGTCGCCACTAGCTTGAACAGCCTGGCAGAACTTTACCGTGATCAAGGACGCTACAACGAAGCCGAACCCTTGTACCTGCAAGCTTTAGAACTGAGAAAACGCCTGCTGGGAGAAAACCATTCAAATGTCGCTCTAATCTTGAACAACCTGGCATTACTCTACCAATTTCAAGGACGTTACAGCGATGCTGAATGGTTGTATGTGCAAGCTTTGGCACTACTAAAAGACCTACTGGGAGATGAACATCCCGATGTCGCACAAAGCTTGAACAACCTGGCATTACTCTACTACTATCAAAGGCGCTACACTGAGGCTGAACCATTATCCCTACAAGCAATAGAAATAGATAAACGATTGTTAGGAGAAGAAAATCCTAGTTTTGCTACAGACATTCACAATTTAGCATTGATATACCGTGCTCAAGAGCGATACAACGAAGCAGAAACAGTTTTTCTGCAAGCCTTGAAACTCAAGCAACATCTATTACCAAAGGATCATCCGCTTTTAGCAGACACTATCCACGCTTTAGGTAAACTCTACAGACAGCAAGGGCGCTACAGCGAAGCTGAACCTTTTTGTGTAAAAGCATTGGAACTTGATAAACGCCTACTGGGAGAAAACCATCCAAATGTCGCTGAAAGTCTCAATAACCTGGCACAGCTCTACCATTCTCAAGGACGTTACGCGGAAGCAGAACCCTTGTATGAGGAAGCATTAGAGATTCTTCAGCAGGTGTTTGAGATCAATCATCCCAAAACGGTTACTGTTCGTGAAAATCTGGAAAATCTCCGGACTCAGATGAGTGCTAGCCATGAAAATCTAACAAATCTTCAGGATGAGAAAAGTGTAAGCAATTCCTGGTTTGGGAGGCTTTTAGGGTTTTGGCGTTGATACCAAGTTGTTGTCCAAAATGTTATTCTGTGTCGCGAGAGATGCTTCACTCCGCTTTGCTACGCTCAGCATGACATGATTGTCCAAAATGTCATTCTGAGCGCAACGCCAGTGAAGCTCAGAATCTCATACTCATGTTGTCGGGAGAGATGCTTCGTTTCGCTTTGCTACACTCAGCATGACATGGTTGTCCAAAATGTCATTCTCAGCAAAACGGAGTGGAGCGAAGAATGTTGGAGAAACTCGATTTCTAGAGATGCTTCGTTCCGCTTTGCTACACTCAGCATGACATGGTTATCCAAAGTGTCATTCTGAGCGGAACGCCAGTGGAGCGAACAATCTCATACTCATGTTGTCGCCACAGATGCTTCACTCCGCTTTGCTACACTCAGCATGACATGATTGTCCAAAATGTCATTCTGAGCGCAACGCCGGTGGAGCGAAGAATCTTAAAGAAACTCGATTTCTAGAGATGCTTCGTTCCGCTTTACTACACTCAGCATGACATGATTGTCCAAAGTGTCATTCTGAGCGGAACGCCAGTGGAGCGAACAATCTCATACTCATGTTGTCGCCACAGATGCTTCACTCCGCTTTGCTACACTCAGCATGACATGATTGTCCAAAATGTCATTCTGAGCGCAACGCCAGTGGAGCGAAGAATCTTAAAGAAACTCGATTTCTAGAGATGCTTCGTTCGGCTTTACTACACTCAGCATGACATGATTATCCAAAATGTCATTCGTTTCCGGAGAGATGCTTCGTTCCGCTTCGCTACACTCAGCATGACATGATTGTCCAAAATGTCATTCTGTTAGCGTAGCTCCTCCGCAGGAGGCGCGGAACGCCAGTGGAGCGAAGAATCTTGGAGAAACGCGATTTCTAGAGATGCTTCGTTTCGCTGCGCTACACTCAGCATGACATAGTGGAGTTATTTGGTTTAGCAAATAGAAAAGTTTCTCATGACATGGATTGGGTTACTTTTCATACCAATCTGCGCTCAAATCATGCCATTCTGGATTCATTGATTCAATCAAAGCAATCTTTTTTACACGCAACCAACCCTTGATTTGCTTTTCACGAGCGATCGCTGCTGTGACATCTACAGTATCCTCGTAATAAGCCAGTTTATCAATGTTATATTTCTGAGTGAATCCGGGAATTAGCTTTTGCTTGTGCTCGTACACACGACGAATTAAGTCATTAGTTACCCCAGTATAAAGAGTTTTTGAGCGATTAGTGAGAATGTAGACGTAATAATTATTCACCTTTCCCATTCAGCAAAAATCTGAAAATACCTTATCTGATAATCCTCAAATTGTTATTTAAGTTAGCGCGAAACTCATTCACGGCGTCGGACTCATCTAGCTATAAAACATATTTTAACAAAATTGTCAATACCTATTTTAACAGTCACAGTTACGGTAAACCCTAACACACCGTCTTCACTAAGCTGTTAAACTTGCGGTGCGTCACTTTGTAGGGTTCGCAGCCTACTAAAGAGCGGTTTGCCAGTCTTCAGAAATTAGCCCTGACACGTTAAGCTTTATTAAAGTAGCTTTTTATTGCGCCTTCTATAATAAATTCGCTAATACTGTTCATTTTTAAGTTTTGCAGCTTGAGAAACCTGGAATGCTAGACCAAATTTTTGATTATCTTCACTTTCACTTCAGCATTGAAACCTCCATAGTCCTGCTCATCCTGATTTTTCTAGAGGCGGTGCTGTCTGCTGACAACGCGATCGCCCTCGCTGCGATCGCTCAAGGACTGGAAGACAAAAAGCTCGAACGTGAGGCACTCAACATTGGTTTGGTAGTTGCTTACGTTTTGCGAATCACCTTACTTCTGACAGCTACCTGGGTGCAACAGTTCTGGCAGTTTGAGTTACTAGGTGCAGCTTACCTACTGTGGCTCGTATTCCAACATTTTACTTCCGAAGAAGGCGAAGACAATCAACACCACGGTCCTCGTTTTACCTCAGTGTTGCAAGCCATACCTGTTCTTGCTTTCACGGATTTAGCATTTTCTCTCGATAGCGTCACCACTGCAATAGCCGTTTCTAATGAAACGTGGCTGGTGATTACGGGTACGACTATTGGTGTTGTCACCCTGCGCTTTATGGCGGGTTTGTTTATCCAATGGTTAGATGAATATGTCTACTTGGAAGACGCAGGCTATATCACTGTGGCATTAGTGGGCTTGCGCTTGCTCCTTAAAGTGGTGAACGATTCTTTGGTACCGCCACAATGGTTCATGATTACGGCGATCGCCCTCATTCTGGCTTGGGGATTTTCTAAGCGCACTGAAAGCGAAGAAATCATAGAAGAACCAGAAAAGACTGAAGTTGTAGAAGGAAGTAGAGAGTAGAAATTGTTAGTGGGACTGTTGTAGAGACGCGCCATGGCGAGCCAGCGCTATGCAGGAGGGTTTCCCGACAGCAGGCGACTGGCGTCGCGTCTCTACATTTGGAACTACCCAATGCCTAAGTTACTCGTGCAACCAAGGTGTTAAGGTTGGTTGCCAAGAAACCAATTCTTCTTCCTTAAACCACAGCGCAACTTCCCGTTGTGCTGTTTCGATAGCATCGGAACCATGAATGAGGTTGCGACCAATATTAATGCCAAAATCGCCTCGAATTGTGCCTGGTTCTGCGGAAAGTGGGTTTGTTGCCCCAATGATTTTTCTGGCGGCGGCGACAACGCCTTCGCCTTCCCAAACCATCGCCACCACCGGACCAGAAGTGATAAACTCTACCAGCCCACTAAAAAAAGGTCTTTCCCGGTGAACATCATAGTGCTGTTCAGCCAATTCCCGAGTGACTTTCAGAAATTTCAAACCAACGAGGGTAAAGCCTTTTTCTTCATAGCGACGGATAATTTCACCAACCAATCCACGCTGCACGCCATCAGGCTTAATTGCTAAGAATGTGCGCTCCATTGCTATCTCCTCAAATTTAACAACTTTGTCCTTTGTCAAGTGTCTTTGGTCTTTTGTCAAGAGTCAATGACAAATGAGCAATCACAAATGACCAATCTGAGAATATCAAAAGAAAGTATCTCTAAAATGCATATGCGCTGAAAGATGAATGCGCTAAATTGTTATTTCGTGGGTGTAACATAGAGGTCAGGAAGAAATGCGTGCTGAGTCAACAGATGCATCAGAAGAGGTGGTGAAACCGCCGTCTAACGGACACAAAACTGAATTGAAAAATCACAAACAAAAAAAGCTGCTACCACCAGCGTCGTCTCCAGATATGTCGCGCCTGTGGAAAATAGAGGATAGCGAAGAACTTTACCGGATCGAAGGTTGGGGACAACCTTACTTTTCGATTAACGCTGCCGGTCATATCACTGTTTCTCCTAAGGGCGATCGCGGTGGTTCTTTGGATTTGTATGAACTCGTCAACGCCCTGAAGCAGCGTAACTTGGGGCTACCCATGTTAATTCGTTTCTCGGATATTTTAGAAGACAGGATTGAGCGGTTAAACGCTTGTTTCGCCAAAGCGATCGCCCGCTACAACTACCCTGGGACATACCGTGGTGTCTTTCCTGTCAAATGCAATCAGCAGCGGCACTTAATTGAAGACTTGGTTCGGTTCGGCAAACCCCATCAATTTGGCTTAGAAGCCGGTTCCAAGCCAGAATTAATGATTGCCCTAGCATTGCTAGATACACCAGGAGCAATGCTCATTTGCAACGGCTATAAAGACCGGGAATACATCGAAACGGCGATGCTGGCACAAAGACTGGGGCAAAAGCCGGTGATCGTTTTAGAACAAATTGAAGAAGTCGATTTGGTGATCGAAGTCAGCCAACAATTGGGGATTGATCCAATTGTCGGTGTGAGAGCAAAACTCAGTACCCAAGGCATGGGACGCTGGGGAACCTCAACAGGCGATCGCGCGAAATTTGGTCTGACTATCCCCGAAATTATTGAGGCAGTTGACAAGTTACGCGAAGCTAACCTTTTGGGTTCGTTACAGCTGTTACACTTCCACATCGGCTCGCAAATATCCGCGATCAATGTGATAAAAGATGCCATCCAAGAAGCCAGCCGTATCTACGTAGAGTTAGCGGCGTTGGGGGCAAACATGAAGTATCTCGATGTTGGTGGCGGCTTGGGCGTAGATTATGACGGCTCGCAAACCAACTTCTACGCCTCGAAAAACTACAATATGCAGAACTATGCCAACGACATTGTGGCAGAGTTAAAAGATACCTGTTCAGAGCGTAATCTCGCCGTACCAACACTGATAAGCGAAAGCGGACGGGCGATCGCCTCCCATCAGTCAGTGCTGATTTTTGATGTACTTAGTACCAGCAGTGTCCCTCTGGATGCGCCAGAACTGCCACAAGAGGGAGAATCCCCAATTATTACTTATCTGTGGGAAACTTACCAATGTATCAACCAAGAGAATTACCAAGAGTTCTACCACGATGCGACTCAATTCAAAGAAGAAGCCATCAGTCGCTTTAACTTAGGGATTTTAAGTCTCACAGAACGCGCTAAAGCGGAAAGGCTTTACTGGGCTTGTTGTCAAAAAATTGTTGAGATCACCAGAAAGCAGGAATACGTACCCGACGAGTTGGAAGACCTAGAAAAAATCATGGCTTCCATCTACTACGTCAATCTTTCTGTCTTTCAATCCGCACCTGATTGTTGGGCTATTGACCAACTCTTCCCCATCATGCCAATCCACCGTTTGGGAGAAGAACCAACACGGCGAGGGATTTTGGCAGATTTAACGTGCGATAGTGATGGTAAAATCGACCGGTTTATCGACCTGCGAGATGTAAAATCAGTTTTGGAACTGCACACCTTAAAACCAGGAGAACCCTATTATCTAGGGATGTTCCTGAATGGAGCTTACCAAGAAATCATGGGCAATTTGCACAACCTTTTTGGTGACACCAACGCAGTTCACATCCAATTGACGCCAAAAGGCTACCAAATTGAACATGTCGTCAAAGGCGATACCATGAGCGAAGTGGTGAGCTATGTGCAGTATGACTCTGAGGACATGGTGGAAAGCATCCGCCAGCGCTGCGAAAATGCTTTAGCAGAAAATCGCATTACGTTAGCGGAATCTCAAAGACTGATGCAAACCTACGAACAGAGTTTGCGGCGCTACACTTACCTTAATAGTTAAAAGAATAGTTAAAAGTGATTGATCATTAGTCATTAATTAATGACTAATGACTAATGACTAATGACTTTTGACTAACTAGCGTTTGTTCCCAACAATTCCGCAATGGCTTCTCGTTCAGCTGGGGTATGGGACGGTGGATCTTGACGAGCATCAGTAATCAGCCAGTCTAAAGCAGCGGCTTGGACATCTATTGTTGCTCCTGTCTTGTCTACGCAGTGACGACCAAATACTAACTTGTCAACGAGTCGTACTCCCGGACCCAGTCGTGACCATTCAAAAATCACGCTGTTTTCTACAGTTGCGCCACTGCATACCCAACAATTTGGACCTATCATCGTGGGACCAACGATTTTGGCTCCGTCTTCAATCTTGGTCATGCCACCGATGTAGACTGGACCTGTGATATCGACTTTGTCCCAATTGACGGCAACGTTCATGCCAGTGTAGATACCAGGCGCGACTTGTTGACCTGGGATTTGCACATTTTTAATTTCCCCTGAAAGGACACCGCGAATTGCCCGCCAGTAGTCTGGGACTTTACCAATATCCACCCATTCAAAGTCCATTGGGATAGCGTAGAAGGGCGCACCAATTTCCACCAGTTTGGGGAACAGCTGACTACCAATGTCATACTCTACCCCAGAGGGGATGTAATTAAAAACTTCTGGTTCAAAAATATAAATACCTGTGTTGATATTGGTGCTTAAAGCTTCCTCGACTTTGGGTTTTTCTTGGAAAGCTTTCACGCGACCATCTTCGTCAGTGACGACTACACCATAGCTGGGAACTTCTTCTAGGGGAACAGATTTCATGATAATAGTGGCTATAGATCCCTTAGATTTATGCCACTTGACAGCTGCTGTCAAATCTAGGTCAATCAAGGCATCACCGCACAACACCACAAAGGTATCGTCAAAAAACGGATAAAAGTCTTGGATTTTCCGCATTCCTCCCGCAGAGCCAACGGCTTCTCCCACGAGGGTACCATCAACAATGCGACCTTCAAAAGAATAGGCAATCTGCACACCAAACCGTTGACCATCACGGAAATAACTTTCAATTTCCTCTGCTAAATGGCTAACATTGACCATAATTTGGTCAAACCCATGCTGGCGTAAAAGCTCTAGTAAAAATTCCATTACTGGCTTTTGCAGGATGGGCATCATCGGTTTGGGCGTTGTGTAGGTAATCGGACGTACGCGAGTACCTTTACCAGCCGCGAGAATCATCGCCTTCATATGTCTTTATTCCTCAACCACAAGCCAGTTTACTGTTATCAATTGGTACTTCATCATCAGTTTATTTCCGCTCTAAGTCATCCCTAAAAGCACGGATAACAGAAATTAAGAGGACTTGGTGCAACCATAGGCATAGCCAGTGTAATATGTGAAGGACAACTTATGAAGAAAGTATAAAATAGGAAGCGTAAAGTATGAAATTTTGGTACTTTAGCTTTAATACTTTATGCTTTGCATCATCTTTTATCCTACCGTACCTAACGGCTGCGCCCCTAACCCTGTGGGAAGCTACCCAGAGGGCGTCTACATCTTTTGATTGGTTATGTCTTCAATTTAATCGGAATTTCGAGTTTACTGAAGCCAAAGTCTGAAAATCATGAATATTCCTATGTTGTACACTCTTGATTCACAGGACTATCTATGGATTTGTTGTTGTTGGCTGAATCTGTAAGTAACCTAATTTTGATGTCTTGGTAAAACTCCTCTTGAAATAGCTCTACCTTTGATTGAGCACAAAGCAGTAGGAGCGCCCAGAAAACGCTAACAACTAGATGGCTGTGCCTTGATGTGTGTGTACTATTCTGTTCTGGTTGCTTTGTCTGAGTCCACAACTCGACTAGCTGTTCCAGATTCAGCCAATTTTTCTGTAAACTCAGATCTGTTGCTACACTTTGCAACACCTGCTCCAGCTCAATTGCCACCTCTGTAAGATTTTCCTGGTGAGCCAACTCTAATGCAGCACGCATACTTTGCAAACTAGGTTGGCGTCTAGGACGGGCAGGTTTATTGACTTTTTCTACCAGTTTCAATTGTTGCGCCATGACTTGCAATTGCTCAATCAGCTCTTGCAGAGTCACACGACGCTTTGGTGGTGGCATTGCTGCTAGACGACGACGCAAGTGCCGCTCTAATGGTAAGCGTTGAGCATGAGAGTTCACCCCGTCTTCACTCTCTGGCAATGCATCATCTTCCACAGCTTCTTGTTCTGCTGATAATTGCAATTGCATCAAAGTGTTTGCTTTAAATAACACAAGCTTGGATGCCGACAAAAAAGCCTGCCCTGATTGAGATAAGTCGGCTTCATAACCCCTCGTGGTTGCCTCCGGTGCCATTAGTTCTAAATAACGGTCAATCACCTCAATCACCTTGACATCCCAAGGGTCTATTTCCCCAAGCTCCGCCTGATGAATAAGGAGTGTAATTTTTTCTAATAGCTCGGAAGCATCCATTAATTCTTTGGATTTTGGATTGGGAATTCTTAGAGACGCTTTTATGAGAGCGCGTCTGTGCATTTGGAGCGTTGTTATTGGTTAGTTGTTGATTGTTAGTTGTTCCACTAACAACTACCACCTAACCACTAACAACTTCCTTTATTGGGTAATAGCTTGTGCTTCTTTTGCTAAGGAATCATTTGCTGGTGGAAGAGCAAGTTTCAATGATTGAACTTCTGCTTGGTACTGTTCAACCTTGTTTTCTAGTTCCTTAATTTGGACATTTTTCTGTCGCACTTGTTGACCTGAAACTAGCAGTCTCTGCCAATGTGTCCAAATGCTATATAACCAAGCAAAAACCGCTCCTATACCGCTTGCCAAAACCAACTCAACTGCAATTGGTGCTTGCACTTGCAAGTCTGGAACGACATTGATTGTTCCAGGTTGGGTATTTTCAAGGCTAAATAAAGCCAGTGCTAAACAAAAGATAAAAATTATTACAAAGTTGACTTGTCTCATTGGAAACTAAATACTAGGTAATTGTTTTTGCCCAATGCTTCCCTGAAAATCATAACTCATACCATTGTGAATGGTATTTCGGGATTATGCAACTTTTGATTTCAGGAATTTGAAAACAATCAAGTTGCACATCTAGGATAAAATGGTATAAAAAGAAATCTATTTTGTATAGTGTTAGATAATATTTTATACAAATAAAAATTTAGAGATAGTTATATAAATAATGTTTATATATTAATTTTTTGCTCAATCATTCAAGCATACTTCTACTAAGTGACATTGTTTGCGGTATTACCGCTTTTGATAGCATCGAAGGTACCCTTTATAGTACCTGCAATCGGGACAGCAACCAGTGTTCCTAATAAACCAGCAATCTCGAATCCCATGAGAATAGCCACAAAAATCCAGATGGGATTAACGCCAATAAAATCGCCAAGTAACTTGGGACCTAAGAGGTTATCTTTGATTTGCTGGATGATAATGGCAGCGACAGCTACTTGAGTTGCCAACCACCAATTTTGCAGCAAAATCAAAAAAGTCACCAAACCAATACCTAGAGTTGCCCCAATGAAGGGAATAAGTTGGGATATGCCTATGAGTATGGCAAATAACAGGGCAAAAGGCACCTTAAGAATTAAGAAAACAGGCGTGAGGCTGACCACCATGAACAACGCCAGCAAAATCTGGCTGAGGAAAAAGTAATGGAAATTAAGCTGCAAAGAGGTGGTCAACGGGAATCGAATATGAGGTGGGAGGAGGTTGAATATGCCAGACCATACGCGATCGCCATACAAAAGCATATAAAATGCCAGCACAACCACTAATATCACATCAAGTACGCCTGACAGCACCGTCCCTGCAAATCCCACAGCAGCAGAAGCCAGCTGTTGCACCAAACTTTGAATGTTGGCATTGATTTGATTGCTCACCACCCTCAAATCTAAGGGTAAACGCCGCTTCTGAGCTAAAGCTTCAATATGTTCCAAATTTGCTTGACTGGTGGCTAGCCAATCCGGAATTTTATTCAAAAGTTGTATCGTTTGGTCAATCACTATTGGCACTAGCGTCACGCCAAGAATGACCAAAAGCGTCAGAGTCACTAGCAAAACGATGATAACTGCCCGAGGACGCGTCAAGGTAACACGTTCAAAGAACTTCACTGGGTAGTTGAGTAAAAAAGCCAGAATTGCTGCAATGCTCACAATAGTGATTGGGTGCAGGAATAAGCGAAAAAGCAGATACAGCAACCAGAGATTGAGAGCGATAATCGGACCGCCCAGACCGTATATTAACAGACGTTGAACTGACGCTGAACGGTGCATCTTATGTTATCTCTTTTAGAAGCGCCTTGACGCATGAAGTACAACTTGGTTGGGGCTGATGACACCATAATAAATAAATATTTTTAACAAAGACACCCATAGATGTACTTGATAACAAGGAAGCAAACGACAATGGACAAAACTATAGCCGACCTTCGCAAAGACTACACCTTGCAGGGTCTTAGCGTCTCGGATGTTAACCCCAATCCTTTTATACAGTTTAAACAATGGTTCGACCAGGCATTATCCGCCCAACTTCCTGAACCGAATGCCATGACTATTGCCACGGTCACACCCGATGGTAAGCCAAGGGCAAGAATGGTGCTGCTCAAAGGTTTCGACGAGCGGGGCTTTGTATTCTACACCAACTATAACAGTCAAAAAGGACAAGAGTTAGCACAAAATCCCCAAGCATCCCTAGTTTTTTGGTGGGCGGAACTAGAACGCCAAGTCCGCATTTGTGGACGTGTCGAAAAAGTTTCAGAAAGCGAGTCTGATGAGTATTTTTATAGCCGTCCTCTAAACAGTCGCCTGGGTGCGTGGGCTTCTAATCAAAGCGAGGTGATAGAAAGCCGAGAAGTGCTTGAGCAACGGATGCAGAAACTCCAAATTAAATATCAAAATCAAGATGTTCAGCGACCGCCGCACTGGGGCGGCTTGCGAGTGATCCCGACAGAAATCGAATTTTGGCAAGGGCGTTCCAACCGCCTGCACGATCGCTTGCTTTACACTCGCTTAGACGATGGTAGTTGGAAAATTGTGCGTTTGTCCCCCTAGTCAATAGGAAATGAAAAAACTCGCACTTTTGTGTTTAGTCACCTTTTTGAGCGTTGTTGTTTGCCTGTCCATCAACGCAGCACAGCCGCGCCCTGTCCCTCCCTTATGGCAGATTTATCAACAGTCACTCAAAAAAGCTAAATACGTTGACCTCACGCATACCATCGCTCCTTCAATTCCTGTCTGGTCAGGGTTTGGTCCGTCCAAGTTTGAACCCAGCGTCAACCCAAAGACGGGGAAGCCATACACCTACCAAAAGGATGGCTTTGAAACAACTCATTACGACTTGTCTACTGATCAGCTTGGAACTCAGTTAGATCCACCTGCTCACTGGAACCCTGACTATCCAGCTATTGATGAGTTACCTGCAACCTTTGCTGTTCGTCCCTTGGTGGTGATTCCGATCCAAGACAAAGTCGCTCGTGATCCCAACTATCACCTCACTGTTCAAGATATTCAGGATTGGGAAAGTCGGCATGGTAGGATTCCTGAAGGCTCAGTTGTGTTTGTCCGCTCAGACTGGTCTAAGGAATGGCCCAACCCCGAACTCGCTAAAAGAAAAAAGTTTCCTGGGGTATCGCTGCAAGCCCTCCAGTTTTTGCACTTGCAGCGCCAGATTCTCTTCCACGGACACGAACCTCTTGATACGGATAGCACCCCAACTTTGGAAGGAGAAGCTTGGCTATTGAACAACGGATATGCCCAAGCAGAAGGTGTCGCGAATTTAGATCAAGTACCAGAAACAGGCGCACTGGTGGCAATTGGTTATCCTAAGTTTAAAGGTGGCTTAGGAGGTTATGCACGCTATATCGCTATCTGTCCACCCGACTGGAAATATGGTGTGTCGGTGGGTCAAATCCCAGAATCTCCTCTGCAAAAAGCAAATAAACCACTGCGTTGGGATCAACAGCTTAATGTACGGGTGCGATAAGGAAATTTTTGAGGCAGGAGGAGTAGGAGATAAGGGATTTCCAAGAAATAAATTATCCATCTTGTGGGGGAGCCAGCGCTCTTGGTAGGGTTTCCCGACAGCAGGCGACTGGCGTTGGGCGTCCCCGCCCGCCCAGTTTATAGGACGGGCTGTCCGGCCCATCCCACAAGAAAAAGTTGGATATTTTTTTATTTGGAAGTCCCTAAGGCAATACGGTTCGGTTAGGGAAAATAATCTGTTGAGGTAAGTAAGGGGAGCAAGGGGTGCAGGGGATGCAGGGAGAGAAAAAAAGGCTTATCCGAACCGTATTGGGAGATAAGGGAGACAAGGAGGACGCGGCGAGTAAGAGTTGAAAAACTCTCTGCGTCTTCTGGGCAATCCCTACTTAGAACTCAATACGCTTCAGATAAGAAAATTTCTTCAACAATAACCCATAACCCTTGTAGAGACGTGCCATGGCACGTCTCTACACGCATGAAATCTCCACAAAAAATCGTTAACTGAACCGTATTGACTTAGAACTCAGGACTGTTCTGTGACTGCTGGTTGTGGAGCAAACTGAACCCTGGGATCAGGCATAAAAGTGTATCTCAGGTAAAATCCAGCCCAGACAAACAGAATAATCAACAAACTACCGATACCGAGGGGACTAGGAAGCCAGAAAACCACTTCTATATGGTTTAACTCTCCCGGCTTGAGCTTCCATATCAACTGATGTCCATTCTTTTCTGGAAGGATGGCATTTTCGGTATTTTCCACACTCCGTGCGCCCCAAGCAGTGTTCAAGCTAAAGTCTAAATCGAGAATTGAACCAGGATTAGCCAAAACATTTCCATTGCTGGAAATCAGAGCGAGCGATCGCAAATCCAAGTCATAAATCAATCGATTCCGCACTAAAAGTAAGAAATTATTCTGAAACACCAGTAAGTTAGAGTCAATTCTCGGCAGTTCTGAGTTAGATTCACTCTCGACGGGCTCAGATGTTTGATTGCCATTAGGGTGGAAAAATTCGTTAAACTTCGTTTGTAATTCTCGACCGCTACTGAAGGGAATCGAAACAATAACTTCTTGTTGAGAAAGCCGTCGTGTTTTACCTTCCAATTTACGGGCGCGACGTTCTATACTATTCAACCATTCATATACAGAATCGCCACTAAAACTGGTTAATTTTTCTTCCAACTTAATGTGCTGCACAAACTCGCCGCCATTCGCATTGCCAAAATTAACGCCCACATTATAGTTGACACAACCAGATAGCAGCAGAGACGTTAACAGCACAACCCACAAAATAGGATTTCGGATTGGAAAAACGCGGTTAAATTTCCCAAGCACAGAATTTGACAAAGCCGATAAAATCATTACTATAAAACCCCATAAAAGTCAACTCATCTCTGTTTTTTCCTTACCTGCGTCTTCAGCGGTGCGGTTTAAAAACTAAACCAAACCAAGCTAGCCACCGTTAAACCAATGACAATCAATGCCATCCAAATAAATCGATTATCTCTGGTATTTACCTGGTTGAGGTCAACAAATTCCGGCTCAGGAGGCATCTGCCGCCCTGAAGATTTGGGATTATTTGCACTCAAACGAATTTTAGCTTCATTATCAGGTACTGCGCCTAAATCAGGAATTTCGGTCATCCATTCCTTTGGTCGGTTCAACCTGGGTGCTTTAAGGATGTAATGCACCTCCCTTGCTTGCTTACTAACTTCTAGATGGGGATGGCGCTTGAGTTGTTCACACAGGGCAAGAGCATCTTCTGTGCGCCCTGCTGCTTCATAAGCTGTCACCAACCAAATTTGTACCTCCCCACCAAGGCGAGAATTACGAGCCAAGAGGGCACTTGCCTTTTCCAGTTCTTCAACAGCTTCTCGGTACTGCCCGTTTTCAAAGGCAGCTTTCCCAGTTTGGTATTTAGCTTTGGCAATTTCTAGACTTTCTGAACTCACGGTTTGCACAAAAATCAGCACTGTCTTTATTTTGCCAACAGCCGCTACCATTGGTAGCAATATTTTTGGAATCCTTTACTTTACGTGTTTTGTAGTAAGCGCCAAGAGCGCTCACTACGAACTTATCAAAACGAATGCTGTTAGCTACTAGGTTGTAAACTGGGAGCCAACGAGCATTGTACCGATACCAATATCAGTAAAGATTTCCAACAGCAGTGCATGCGGGATGCGACCATCGACGATATGAGCTGCACGAACTCCTTGAGCAAGCGATCGCACGCAACAATTCACCTTGGGGATCATCCCACCACTGACTATACCTGTCGTAATCAATTCCCGGGCTTCTTGAATGTCTACTCTGGGAATCAGGGTAGAAGGGTCTTTGTAGTCTTTGAGAATTCCCCTGGTGTCAGTCAGCAAAATCAATTTTTCTGCTCCGATTGCTGCTGCTATTTCTCCAGCTACGGTGTCGGCGTTAATGTTGTATGATTGTCCTGACTCGTCTGCTGCAACGCTGGAAACTACGGGAATGTAGCCATTGTTGACGAGTGTCTCCAAAATTTTGATATCAACACTGCTAACTTCCCCCACAAAGCCGATGCCTTCTTCACCTTGAGGACGAGCTGTGATTAAGTTACCATCTATGCCGCAAAGTCCCACTGCTGAACCACCGGCTTGGTTAATCAAGGCGACTATTTCTTTATTGACTCGACCAACTAACACCATTTCCACCACATCCATTGTGGGGGCATCAGTCACTCGTAAACCATTTTTAAATTGCGGTTCAATTCCCAGTTTATCCAACCAACTATTAATTTCCGGTCCACCGCCATGTACCACAATTGGTCGTAACCCGACGCATGATAAAAATACGATGTCGCGGATGACTTTATCTTTGAGATTGCTATCTTTCATTGCCGCACCACCGTATTTGACAACAATGGTTCGACCAGTAAATTGTTGAATGTACGGTAGTGCTTCGCTTAGCACTTGTACGCGGCTGGCGGCATCTTGCCTTATGTACTCAGTTTCGCTGACCATCATGAGGAGCTATTGATAGATATCTTGAGTTTTCGTCTGGATCAATGACAATTACGGGAAAGAAAAAGTGTATTATGTAACAAATGCCACTTAGGACTTAACCTTAGGGCAAAAAAGTGGATATCTATATTAATAATCCCTTTAAGGAACTAAAAACTCATAAAATCTTCTCGGTAGTGCAAATTTCTTCCACGTACAAACTGGAAATTTTTAGTTTTTACTCTTAATTGTTAATCTTTTGTTAATAAAGTTCAGGATGAGAAACTTTTGGTTTCAGGACGCTGGGAATCTCCTCAATAATCCGTGTGGCAACTTGTTCTGGTGTTTCTCCTTCACCCAGGGTGATTCGCAGATCCGCTTGTGCATAAAGAGGTTGTCGCACATCGAGGAGCGATCGCAGCTTAGCTTCGAGATCAGTATCTTGCAGCAGTGGTCTTGTTGTATCCTGTGCTAATCGGGCGCAAAGTATTTCCACGGGTACATCCAGCCAGACAATCAAGCCGTGGTGCAGGTAACTCCAGTTTTCTCGCCGTACGATAATACCCCCACCCGTTGCAATGACAAGTTTGGTGAAAGCACACACTTGTGACAGTACCTGACTTTCCAACTGGCGAAACGCTGCTTCCCCTTGTTCGCTAAACAGTTGGGTTATCGGTTTATCACCCGCAGCTTTCTCAATTACGGTATCAGTATCAAGGAACCCGTAGCCCAAATGTTGTGCTAACAAGCGCCCTACAGTCGTCTTGCCAACGCCCATCATGCCAATTAAGTACAGGTTGACTCCTTTCAACAAGTCATTAGTCATTAGTCATTAGTTATGAGTCATTAGTCTTGTAGTAAGGCTTAAGCACCACTACGAACCAATAACCAATTTACTTCAAATCTCGGTACCTAAACGTATATCTCTAATGTAATTTTTCATTTGTGCTTCAAAAATTGAATAGCTCATCACGAATGAGCTTGGTTTTTCTTGCATTAATTTAAAATTATCCTCAATTAATCGTTCCGCAACGTACTCTATCAAGACAGGGATTTGACGAAAGCGAGATGCTTGCCGCTCAATCAGAGAGCGCCTTTGCAATAATTCTATTGCCTCTAACATTAATCTTTGCGGCACTCGTGGTATAATTTCTGTCTGCAATTTACGCATTGAACCCAAATCTTGATTTAGAGACAACCAGTACATAATTAGCTTTTCTAAGCTAGATAATCGACTAAACTGTTGGTCTAAAATCGCTCGAATGTCGCCAAAAACCCTGGTACCTTGCTCTAAAAATTCATAAATATTGCCTCCAAATAATTCTTGAATAGCAGTAGCAATTAATTTAACAAATAAGGGATTACCTGCATACCAATCTATTAATATTTTGCATTCTTCTGGAAAACAAGGAAGCCCTTTAAGTTTAAGAATCTCCATGCTTTCGGCATTACTTAAACCAGTTAATTTTAAACAACGAACAGGTAGCTTTTCTCCTTGCAAAGCAGGAATTTCGGGAGGTTTTTCCCGACTCGTTAAAACTAAGCAGCTTTGATGTTGAGAGTCGCCCACTCGTCTAATCAATTCTCCATAACCTTCATATCCTGGACGATAACGAATTTGAGGGAGATAGAATACAGAAGAATTGTTGATGTTTGAGTGAGAAGCACTAGAGGTAGGATATATGTCTGACTCGCTAGTATATTCGCTGCTTAAAATTGCATCAAAATTATCTAATACAATGAGACAACGTGAAGAACGTAAACAATCAATGAGTTGCGAAATACTACCACCTACAACTTCTAAATCTTTTGTCTGTTGTGTAGGTGACAAAATTTTTATGAGTTCATTGAAGAAGATATTTGGAGCAGGAGCAAGGTGTAGCGCTCGCCAAATCACATACTCAAACTTATCCTTGATTTGTTCTGCTAGCTTGACTGACAAAGCAGTTTTGCCAATTCCTCCCATACCTAAAAGGACAACAAGCCGACAGTGTTCTTGGACAATCCATTCTGTTGTCTGAGCTAATTCTGTCGTCCTTCCCTGGAAAATACTAACATCAACGGCTTCACCCCAATCTTGCGTTTTGACTGATTTCATAGCAGTAAAATCGGTCGGTTTGATATTATTTGTTTTTATTTGGTTGATTTGGTTGCTGATTGGCTCTATTTCGAGCAAAACTTTTTTATAACCTGCTTTTTCTAGTAAATGAGTTACCCGACTCCAATTTTTCACTTTAATTGAGTATCCTGCTTGGTTACTCAACATTTCTTCTATATATTTATACAATCCATTAGAAAGATAGACTCTGACCGTACTGCTACTACGACTTTGATAAACTAGATTGGCAATTTCCGCTGGACTAAACCCGCAAAGTAAACCTCGCAGGAATTTTTTTTCAACAGGTGTGAGGCCTTTTCCTTTTGCAGAACTTAAATCAACGTATAATTTTTCTAGCTCCCAATTATTTTTAGCTTCTGTAAATTCCTCTTCTACCTTATTTGAATCAGATGCCGTCATTACCATTATTTATTTAGAATAACCCAAGGCAATATCATACCTATTTTTATATGAAGTCAAATTAAATACACTATGAATTTCTAACGAATTTCATAACATTTGTTAGGTGATTTATCTGTTCTGGGTTAGGTATCTTTAGGCTTAACAGAAACTTAATAAAACTTGATTGAAACTTTATCCTGATGATGTCGGTCAATATAAACAAGCGTAACTTACTATTTGCTGGGGCAATTCTATCTATTAGACAACACTGTGTTTCTACCAGCACTATGTTGGTGCCCCAGTAATGAGTTCCAGTAAGCTGTAGTCAACAAGCCAGTGTTTTCGTTCAAGGTGTAAAAGATGACTCGTTATCAGGAAAGGTGCAAAAAAGCTTTGCCAACTCAGCGGTTGAGGCACAAAGCCAATGCATATTTTATCTAAAACAGCCCGATTAAATAAATATAAGTGTGCTCTAAGTGTGGTCGTTTGAGGTTTCAACCATGACTCGGATTCGAGATGTTGTGCAAAAAGCTTTAGCAACTGGCTATTTAACTGTTGAAGCAGAAAATCAACTGCGAGTGTTGCTGACAACCCGGTATGATATGGAGGACTTAAATGCTTTCATGAACTTGCAGGAAGCTGCCATGACTGGAAAAGTCAAGCAGGAGTCCCGTGAACGTTGTGGAATTTAGTCGAAAAGACTCAACGACGAGGGCGCTTATCCTCATCCTCAAAATCGTCATCCAGAAACCCCCAATCATCATTTTCAGCTTGATTGGTTTCGGGTTGACTAGTCGTCGGTGGTTGATAAGGGGGGATAATCACTCGATAGTCAGCATCGTAAACGGATTCAGTTTTCCCCACTCCAGAATTTTTCGGTTCGCGGTAGCTGTAGGAGTAAACTGAATCAGATTTAGAGCTGCTTTTGGGTTCTTGTTGACGTTCGTAAGTGTTAGAGTCTCTGACTTGTGTATTTTGAGGATTAGGTGTAGGCGCTTCTTCTTTTTCTTCAAAGTCCCAATCATCTGTGCTGCTATCTGTTTCCCAGTCATCATCAGAAGTATCACTGCTTCGCGTTGACTCAGTTTTGCTACCTGATGGTGAGCCAGAAGGAGGGGGGGTTGGTTCTTCCCTACGAGTTTGGCTTTGACTTGTACGCCTTGTACTTGCACGCTCCCTAAGCGGGGTTCGACGTTGTCCTGCAAAATAATTAGACAAATTGAATAAGCTTGTGACGAATACAGTTGTCAAACCACCAGCAGCAGTACTGAACAAAATCCAAATCGCCAGTGGAATTGGTTTGGATTTCATCCCCAAAAATACGAGCGGGAGTTCAGGAGACCAGTTCTGGGCTAGCAAAAGCGTTAGTCCTCCCAACACTGCCACTAACAAAATTAAGCGAAATACAGCCATAGTTGTTAGTCATTAGTCATTAGTTGTTAGTCATTAGTTGTTAGTCATTAGTTGTTAGTCATTAGTTATTAGTCATTAGTTATTAGTCAAAAATTATTCTCCCCGGCTCTTGAACTCCCCTGCTCCTCATTTCCCCATCTCCCCTATTGTGACTAATCTTGACGACCTTGCCATCTTTGAATTGGTATACAATCAATATCGAGTTGATCCAACGCACGGGCAACCACAAAATCAACTAAGTCCTCAATGGTTTTGGGATTGTGATACCAAGCGGTAATGGCGGGAACAACTCTGACTCCGGCTTCGGCTAGGGTGGTTAAGTTGCGAAGGTGAATCAAGCTAAAGGGAGTTTCACGGGGAACCACAACCAGCTTTCGCCCTTCTTTGAGCTGGACATCCGCCGCACGTTCCAGTAAGTCGGAACTTAAACCAGCTGCTAACTTGGCTACAGTACTCATACTGCATGGAATAACAATCATCCCTAGGGTGCGAAAGGAACCACTGGCAATATTTGCCCCGACATCACTCCAAGGATGACAGCGTAGCTTACCTGCTTCTTCAACGACTGCTTGCTGTCGCCAAAATTGCTCTTGTTGAGTGGGTTCTACTGGCATACGAATATTCTGCTCAGATTGCCAAACCATGTAAGTTGACTTGGAAGCAACCAATTCAATTTCATAGTTGGCTTCTAGCAGAAATTTGAGAGCGCGAACGGCGTAAATCAGACCAGAGGCACCTGATACGCCTAAAATGAGCGGTTTTGTGTTATCGGGCACGCTATTATATGTGGAAATTACCAGGAATTGGAGATGAAAAATTGCGAGGAAGACGAGGGACAGAAGCCGCTTCCTCAAGCGTGGCAACTAGCGTGGGGAGGTGCGGGGACGCGGAGAGAGGAAATTTCCCCGCGTCCCCGCGTCTGGGGTGTCTAGTGTATCCTCTTTCCTCAATCCCCAGTTTCTAATTGCTTCATTCATCCTCAGCATACTGTTCTAAGTCATCCGGTTCCATATCCTCGTCGTGTGCTAAGTACAGATCTGAGTCATCGCGATTGGGAATGCTGATATCCTTGCCAAAAACAGCGCCATCGCTACCAACAGTGACTAAATCAATTTGCTGGCGGTAATAATCAACGCTCTTAACTTGCACAGCTACGCGATCGCCTAGTCTATAGGAAGCGCGGTTTTTGCGACCAAACAATGCTTGTTGTCTGGCGCGATACTCATACCAATCGTCTTTGAGAGAACTGACGTGTACCAGTCCTTCTACCCGCAGTGGTACGCGAGGATTGCCAACTGTGTTTGACTCGGCTGGTGGAACTTCGATTTCTACAAAGAACCCGTAGGATTGGACTCCTGTGATCACACCAGTGAAAACCTCGCCGATGCGCTGTTTCATCAGTGAGGCTCTTTGCAATCCTGCCAAGTCCGCTTCTGCTTCTTGAACTTCTTTTTCTCTATCGTTGAGCTGGACAATCACCCTCATTAAATCGCTTTGAAGTTCTTGTTGCAATTCTGGCGGCAGGACGTTCCAGTTAATTTCACCGTGGCTGGAGGAGTGGCGCAGGTTGACACGTTCTTTGACACGGGTGTTGCGGCGATCGCGTCCGTGTTCAAGTAACGTATAAAATACCCTTTGCATCAGCAAATCCGGATAACGCCGCAAGGGGGCTGTAAATTGCGTATATTCTGGTAATGCCAAGCCAAAGTGAGATCCTTTGGTTATACTGTACGTAGCTGGCTTGAGTGTGTCTTGCAACAAGTAGGTAAGGACTTGTTCGGATGCTGATTCTGCAAAAACTCTGGTCAACTGTTGATAATCTAGGGGTTGAATATCTATTTCCGGCTCTAGGGTCAGTTCAATCCCGAGATTGATTGCTAATTTCAGCATCTCTTGAACATCTTCGGTATCGGGTGCGCCTTGGATTCGCCAAATGCCAGGGATACCCAGGGCATTCAAATGGGTCGCCGTAAGTTGGTTAACCAGTAGCACAAACTCAGTTAACAGCGAGTGTACAGGTAAATCATTGGTTACCACACACCCCAAAGCGCCCTCATCATAGTATGGATTTTGGTTTGGTGGCAGATTTAACTGCAAGCAGCCACGACCCAAGCGTACCTGTCTTAACAACTGCTGTAAACTAGTGAGTTGTTGGACTATCTCTACAATTTGCGCTGAGTTTTCGGTAGATTGGTTGCTCAGAATTGCCTCTGTTTGTTGTTCGCTCAGTGCGACATCTACTTTGACGACGCTGGGTTGAATTTCCCACTCCAGCACTTCTCCCGATTTTGAATCAACTGTTATTAAAAAAGATAGAGCCAAGCGATCGCTTCCGGGCAATAAACCACAGCGTTCGGCAACTACCTCTGGTAACATCGACAACACCAATTCTCCCAGATACACTGAGCGTCCCCGCTTGAGTGCTTCTCGGTCGAGGGCTTCGTCTGGTTGAATCAGGTGACAAATATCAGCAATATGAAAACCCAACCGCCAATTTCCAGCGCTTGTTTTCTCTAAGGTGAAAGCATTTTCTATCACCTTCGAGTCATTGTTGTTGCCAATAATTGCCAACGTTAATGAGTGCCGCAAATCCAGGCGATTTTTCAAATCTGCCTTGAGCAGCTTTTTGGGCAATTTTGAGGCTGCTTCTTGTACGGCTTCTGGAAAAGTCCGCGAAAGGTCGTGCTTGCAGGTGACTAAATCTATATCCGCCGCCGCTTCTGCGTCGCTCCCAAGGATTTGCACAACCCGACCCAATGGTGGATATTGTGCTAATGGGTAACGCAAAATTTCCACATGAGCGAGGTGGTCAACTGCTTGTTCCAACTTAATGCCTTCTGCTTGCACTTTGAGTTCAAACAGTAGCCTATCGTCTAAGGGAACGGCACGATATCCACTTTCTACTTGCTTAATCCGCGCTAGTAAGGTGTGATTCGAGCGTTCTAAGATTAACTTAACTTCTCCTTCTGGGGAGCGGCGACGACTACCTTCTTTAAGAACTCTAACTAAAACGCGATCGCCATTCCAAGCATTACTCAGATGGCTTTCCCGGATGTAAATATCTTCAGCTCCTTCCACATCTTGAATTGCAAAGCAAAAGCCTTTACTGGAACAACGGAGTTTTGCTTCAATCAGCCCTTCTTCTGTGACTCGACGATACTTGCCACGTTCTTTGACTAAAACTCCGATTCTTTCCAGTATTTCCAAAGCGATATGAAGCTTTTGTAAACTGGCTTCATCTTCGCAACCAAGTTTCTTTTCCAAAAGTTTACGAGCCACTAATTTATCATCAGTGAAATTTGCCAGAAGTGTAGCGATTGAAAATTCCATGCAGTGAACCGGCCTTTGGTCAAAACATCATTTTTTTTTGAATCTGGTTCTGTGCTGTGTACCCTCACGACTACAGACACTCTTCGGGAAACGAATTGCCCAACAATCTTTGGGCACTGCACGAACATCTCAGAGCGTCAATACGTTCAAGTTCCTTATCTTAGACAATCTTTCAAAGTACGCCCGTTTGAGATTTTGCCCCCTCGGTAATTACGCAACGGGTGTTTGAGTTACGTACGTTGGAGAAGTCTCCACGCTGCCCAAAAGCACTCTTTAGGGAAATCGCAGGTGTTGGATTGTCTGGTTTTAAGGTACTTTTACGCCATGTGACTCTGATTTTTAACTAGGAGAAACTGCCGACAAATCTAATTGACCCATATGTAGGATCGGAAACAATTAGGTCAGCAGCAAACAAGCTGTGAGGAAGAACCATTCCTTCATTATTGTAGATACAGAGCGCACTTACAGAAAATAGTTCTACATTACTAATTAGGTAATTAGTATAGCAAGGACAACCAAATCACCTTTGGTCAACAAGCAGTAGCCAAAAATTTGCCCGAAAAACCTCGTGCTACAATCAGGACACGGATTAAATCAGTCATCAGTGAGCCAGCGCTGCAGAGAGAAGTTCCGTGCGGGGGTTCCCCCCGCCCTTGGAAACTGAGCGCAAAGCGTCCCGTGAGGGATACGGAGAGGGTCTCCCGACCTAGGCGACTGGCGAATCCGAAGGGTCATCAGTGATCAGTGAACAGGCAGATGAAACTGATAACTGGTCATTGGTAACTGCTAATTGTTCAAGCCTTCTTCGTTGGCACTCATAAAGTGAGAGTATGTTGTACATAACCCAACGAGGAGTCCAATCTTGGACACACCTGTTAGCCGCAAACCCTTTATTCAACAGACTTTGATTGGTGGCAGTATTATGTTGGCTCAATTTCGGAGCAAATATCCCGAAGGCAATCTGATTTCTGAATTAGTGCAAATTTATCACGGTAAATATATTGTTCGGGCAAGTGTACAAATTGATGGTGTCACCCGCGCCACTGGAATGGCTGCAGCAGAAACACTCGAAGAAGCAGAAGACCAAGCTAGAAATCGGGCGCTGGTAGTTTTAGGAATCACCAGTTCGGCACAGGAGTCAGTAGTCGTTTCAGGAGAACCTGCTAACCAGGTAAAGCCAACCCCAACTTTTCCAGTAAACCAAGTCAACGATACATATTCCCCTGTCAACAGTTTTCCTCAAACAGAAGTAACTCCAACCCCCCCAGCAGTTTCATCTGTAATCGGGAAAAACGATACTAAAAACCAAGAGTTCATTGAACGCTTTCCTACTAATGACAAGCAGGAAACCCAATTCGACACCCCATTGGAAAACTTGGGAATGATCTCTGGTAACCAAGAAAATAACACGACACCTGAGATTTCTCCAAGTAATGTGACACCTTTTGGGTCACGCAGTTACAGCAGTTCACTAGAAGATCTTGGAACCCAAACAGCAACAACAAAGAAAAAGAAGAAGAGCGAACCTGTTGATCAGTCGGATGATATCGCTAAAATCGGCGTCGAAATGCAGCGCCTAGGTTGGACAACAGACCAGGGGCGAGATTATCTGATTAAAACCTATGGCAAGCGATCGCGTCATTTACTGAGTGACGACGAATTGCACGATTTCCTCAGATACTTAGAATCTCAACCTACGCCCCTAGATCCATTAGCAGGATTTTGAAACAGTGAACAGTCATCAGTCAACAATGAATAATTGATAACTGATAACTGTTCACTGATAACTGATAACTGACTACACCACAGCCATTGGACGGCTACCAGCAGCGTGGCGGTCAATCACTAGGTCGATTAAGCCATAATCCTTTGCTTCCTCTGGGGACATAAAGAAGTCTCTTTCTGTATCCTCAGCAATTTTTTCATATGGCTGACCAGTGTTCTCGGCTAAATATTGATTGAGCTGCTGCTTATGGTAAAGGATTTCGCGTGCCTGAATTTCGATATCAGTCGCTTGTCCTTGAGCGCCACCCAAAGGTTGGTGAATCATAATCCGAGAATGGGGTAAACTCATCCGCTTACCCTTGGTACCAGCAGTGAGGAGGAAAGCACCCATACTTGCTGCCAAACCGGTACATATTGTACAGATGTTTGGGCGGATGTGCCTCATAGTGTCGAATATCCCCATACCTGCTGTTACCGAACCACCAGGAGAGTTTATGTACATATAAATGTCTTTCTCCGAGTCTTCTGCATCCAAGAACAGCAGCTGGGCAACAATCAAGTTAGCTACGTTGTTATCAATCGGCTGTCCCAAAAAAAGGATGCGCTCACGCAACAGCCGTGAGTAAATATCAAAGGCGCGTTCGCCACGACCTGATTGTTCAATAACGATAGGAATCATGCAGACTGTTTGTAACTAATTTACATACATTTTATCGATTGCAACGGCTGATTGTTTTCCTGAAGCCCGAACCCAATCTTGGAAAAAAAATTCGTGCGATTCGTAGTGAGCGCTTCAGCGCTCCCGGGGTCTAGGACTAAAGTCCTTACTACAAACTTATACAACCATCAGAATTAATGTGGCGAACCACTAGTTATTTCTACTGGACTTGACTACTTTTCTCAGAAAGCTTTCCTCTTGTTACGTTTGTGTAAATTTGTCAGCATTTTTACTAGGTCTTTTCCGGAATAGAAACGCTTTGTTGGGTAGATAAATAATACAGGGAGCAATCGATATAACAAATTGTACTCAAGATGTCACCCACCTAAAGTTAGAGGAAGTTGTCATGATCGAAAAACTTGTGCAAGCCGCCATCATCACCTTCTTACTCCACCTGATAGCAGGTCTTAGCCCAACGACAATTAAGACAGAGGCAACACCAACTTCAGGTACGATGTCAGCTCCAATTGCAAGAGCAGTGCTTAAGTCAGTTGATTGACATCCCTACTACCGAAATATCGCTATGCTCATTTCGGTAAAAAGTCGCGAGATTCTTGGTTCCACGAGTCCACTTAGATTAAACTCCTTGCGGGATCTAACCCAGAGGTGGTTCTCTCCCCAAGCGTTAACTTTCCGAGGCAAGAGCGGTAGTTGGATTGCCCCAAAATTTGTTTGAGTTTAATGCTGTTCGTCTAGTTCCCATGAAGATTTTACCTATTCCTGGGTAAGAACTAGAACTATGGAATAGAACTGCATATCTTCAATTGTCAAGGTTCAGCGTCTGCATATTAGGCAGGAATTGGGTTTTTTAAGTGGTTGATTACCCTTCCACTACAGGTATCTTATCATGTTGACGGCAATTAAAATTGCCGTTGGGGCTACATCTCCTATCTCAAAGATAAGGAGTTTTGCGCCTATCGCGTAGGGTGATAAAATTACCTTACCAAAGCGATAGGGTTTGGAAATCATCAGCCTGCTTATGTAATTCGCCCAACGATAAAGTTGTGAAAGGCGTTTGAATCAATATCTCTGTAACGAGCTAGACTAAGCAAAGAAGTCTGTCCACAGGCATCTTATCATGACTAATCGTCTGGCTCAAGCTCAAAGTCTCTACCTCCGCAAACACGCCGAAAACCCTATTGATTGGTGGTCTTGGTGTGACGAAGCACTCGCAACGGCAAAGGCACAGAATAAACCGATATTTCTTTCCATTGGCTACTCCAGTTGTCACTGGTGTACTGTTATGGAAGGTGAGGCTTTTTCCGACGCGGCTATTGCCCAGTACATGAACGCCAACTTTCTTCCTATAAAAGTAGATAGGGAAGAAAGACCAGACCTTGATAGCATTTATATGCAAGCTTTGCAAATGATGAGCGGTCAAGGGGGTTGGCCTTTAAACGTTTTTCTCACCCCAGATGATTTAGTACCATTCTACGCTGGTACCTACTTCCCAGTTGAACCGCGCTACGGTCGTCCTGGCTTTTTGCAAGTCCTGCAAGCAATTCGTCACTACTACGAAACAGAAAAAGAAGATTTACGCGATCGCAAAGCAGTGATTCTTGAGTCACTCCTCACCTCCGCAGTGTTGCAACCCGGTGGAGTCACAGAATCTCAAGATAGAGAATTATTGCACAAAGGTTGGGAAACTTCTACAGGTATCATCACACCCAATCAAACCGGTAACAGCTTCCCGATGATTCCTTACGCAGAACTTGCATTAAGGGGAAGCAGGTTTGATTTTGAATCGCGGTATGATGGCAAGCAAGTTTGTACCCAACGGGGACTAGACCTCGCACTGGGCGGCATTTATGATCATGTGGCAGGTGGCTTTCACCGCTACACTGTTGACCACACTTGGACAGTGCCACACTTTGAAAAGATGCTCTACGACAACGGTCAGATTGTAGAGTATCTCGCTAATTTGTGGAACGCAGGAGTCCAAGAGCCAGCTTTTGAGAGAGCGATCGCCAAAACAGTCGAATGGCTGAAGCGAGAAATGACTGCGCCAACTGGCTACTTCTATGCAGCTCAAGATGCAGATAGTTTCACCACTTCCACAGAAGCAGAACCCGAGGAAGGCGCGTTTTACGTCTGGAGTTACAGCGAATTGCAGCAACTGCTGACTCCTGAAGAACTAACAGAATTGCAACAGCAGTTTACAGTTACGCCTAATGGTAACTTTGAAGGTAAGAATGTCTTGCAAAGGCGGAATTCAGGACAACTGAGTGCAACCTTGGAAAGCGCACTCGCAAAACTGTTTACTGTTCGCTACGGTGCAGCACCTGAGTCAGTAGAGACTTTCCCCCCCGCCCGCAACAACCAAGAAGCGAAAACCGAAAACTGGAAAGGACGCATTCCCGCGGTGACAGACACAAAGATGATTGTCGCCTGGAATAGCTTAATGATTTCTGGTTTAGCAAGGGCGTATGGAGTCTTTCAACAACCAGAGTATCTGGAACTAGCAGCAAAAGCAGCAAACTTTATCTTGGATCATCAGTTTGTCGATGGACGTTTCCACCGATTGAATTACGAAGGTAAAGCTACGGTACTTGCTCAGTCTGAAGATTACGCCTTTTTTATCAAAGCGCTACTCGATTTACACCAAGTTTCACTGACTGACAACTCATCTTCCTTGTGGCTCGAAAGAGCGATCGCAATCCTTGAGGAATTCCACGAACATCTTTGGAGCGTGGAATTAGGTGGATACTACAACACATCGAGTGACGCAAGTCAAGATTTAATTGTGCGAGAGCGGAGCTATGCAGATAATGCGACACCATCCGCCAATGGAGTTGCGATCGCCAACCTTGTCCGTATCGCTCTTCTAACCGACAATCTTGATTACTTAGATTTAGCCGAGCAAGGGTTAAAAGCATTTAGAAGTGTGATGAGCCGCGCTCCCCAAGCTTGTCCCAGCTTGTTTATCGCCTTGGATTGGTATCGTAACTGTACCTTAATCCGCACCACCACAGAGCAGATACAGTCTCTCATCCCGAGGTATTTACCTAGTACTGGGTTGGTTGCGGTAGCTAAATTACCAGAGGGAAGTGTCGGCTTAGTTTGCCAAGCGTTGAAGTGTCTTCCAGCAGCTGCGAATTTAGAGCAGTTGTTGCAGCAAGTGCAGCAGAGTCAGCTAAGGGGATGATTAAAACAGTGAACAGTTATCAGTTATCAGTGACCAGGTTACCCATAGGGATTTAAACCCCACTTGAAACAATCCACTTGTATCCGTGGGGCACTCACGCCTCCCAAGCAACTGTATAGTCATAGCTCGGCACTGCGGCTGGTACGTGGTAACTGTGTTGACAACCCCACCTGTAGCAAGACGATGTAGAGACGTAGCATGCACTTTCATTACACGCATGGGATGTCATAAATAACCCTTAACTGAAGGTATTGCTTTATATAGCGGTTCTCGGTTGGGTGGAGTACATTTTTAACCTCGCTTCCATTCCTCTCTCCTTGTAGGAGAGAGGCTTTGAATCTTACTCCCCTTCGCTCGTAGGGAAGGGGTTGGGGGTTAGGTGTGTATTGGACGAAACTGCAAACCGCTATATTCGCCCGCGATTGTCGCTTCACCCCACCCCGGTTTTGTCTTGCGCCAAAACCTCCCCTCCCCGCAAGCGGGGAGCAGGGTGGTTTCATACAAAGAAAGAAAAAACCTTTTGGATTTGATTGGCTAAAGCACGTTGAGCTTGAGGGATAGTGCGAAAACCAAGAAATCTGGCAAGAGTGATGAAAAAATTATGTAATATTGCCCAGTTAACTGGTGCATTGCCACCTCGTCGTAGTGGAAAGTCTGAAGGGAAAGGTCACATCGCGAACCCAATGGAGCCGGTTTTCAATTCCCCAATGTTTCTGGGTGTCGGTTAGAGCATCTTGAGCCGACATGATCTGACTACAAATATAGAACTGACGCTCTTGAAATGATTGACCATCACGAATACCAGAACGTTCAACTTGGACAAAGGTTTTAAGTCCAGCCCATTGACTTTGTAATTTTTCTGGAGCGGCGAATACCTGACAACAACGCTTGACCGAGCGATCGTGAGTATCATCTTCTGTTGTAGTACTGCTCAAAGGTTCCTGTTTGTGTGACTGAGTTTGAGCCATTTTGTAGAGCGTCGGTTGATTTTCTTTTAATCCAATCATGTAGTCGTTGCCACCATTAATAATCAGCGATACTGTTTTTTTTGGCAATGCAAAGCATCAAGAGTGAACATCACTTGTTGAGCACAAAATTCGGATATTAATTGCTGTGCGATCGCCATCTCACTAATTTTTTTGTTCGACATTGGTTGCATCCTGAGTACAATGCCCCGCCCGTGACTATAAACTGATACTGTACTGATAAAGTTTTGGTAGGACTGACTGTAATCTGTTACTGTGCAGCGAATACCTTTACCATCAATTGCCAATCTTTCTCCTGGCATCGGTGGCACAAGAACTGATGCCCAATTATTGAATAAGTCGGTGAATGGCTGAAAATCTAATGTTTTCAGTACTCGTCGGAACGTTGAGTAGGATGGAAACTTGATTGTCTCATCTAGGCTTAACAGTTCAATCAAGCCTTGTCTGTGTACTCTGGTAAAATCTTCCAATGGTCGGTAGCCCCAATACCCTGTCATTGCTCCCAATAAGATCAACAATAATACCAACCAGAAGTCATGTCTTCGTCCCCGAATATGTCGATAGTCTGGGATTTGCTGCAATTGTTCGATGAGATTCATACTTTTTATTTATCAATTTTTCTCCACCCTCTACAAATTATTATTATTTTTCTTTCTTTGTATGAAACCACCCTGCCCTCCCCGCAAGCGGGGAGGGGTAAGGGGTGGGGTAAATCAAGGTGGGATAAACGTTTGAACGTGATTGTTGACACCAATGACTTCTGGTTCCCCCGGATATAGGACGGGCAAGATGCCCATCCCACAAGAATCAAGAACGCTGAACCGCGATCGCACATTCCCCTGTTGGACTTGGGTTTGATGGTACAAACAGTTGAGCGCGAACAGCAAGGGGAGAAGCAGGAGAAAATTGAGCGATTCAGTGTTTTGGAAGGTTTGCGGCAATATGCACCAGACCATGTGCTATTAGTAGGACGACCAGGTTCAGGAAAATCCACAGCCTTAGCGCGGTTATTGCTAGAACAAGCAAATGTAGAGACGCGCCATGGCGCGTCTTTAGATGGCAAGGTTTGATTGACCCTATATTAGATATTGAAAATTGCGATATCCTGATAGGAATTTTTTGGAAGCGATTTGGCACACCAACCAAAGATGGTCAATCTGGTACAGAACATGAATTTCAATGTGCTTATGAATCTTGGAAAAAGCGCGGTAGTCCTCAGATTATGTTCTACTTCTGTAAGAAAGCTTATACAGCTCAATCAGTGGAAGAAACACAGCAGTGGGGCAAAGTTCTAGAATTCAAGAAGCAATTTCCGAAAGAAGGCTTATCTTGGAACTACAAAAACAAGAGTGAGTTTGAAAAGCAAGTTCGTAACCATTTAACACAAGTGATTCGAGGAAATTGGGGCGATGGTAATTAAAGAAATGTGAACCAGTAAATTGTAAGTAGGGTGCGTTACGGCTTTAGCCTAACGCACCATGTTATGGCGGTGCGTTAGGCGCTTTCGTTATGTTTTTCGTTACAAATCATATCGAGAGGATGCGCCTAACACACCCTACAAAAATTTTATTTTTACTAGTTCGTAACCATTTAACACAAGTGATTCGAGGAAATTGGGGCGATCGCAATTAAAAACACCCTACCATGACAGCGTTAAAATAAACCCATAAATACCTGATACCATACAAGCCATGTCCCTCGCCAAAGAACTAGACCTTGCTCAAGACATCCCAGAAGATGTTATCCTTCCCCCAAGTGCCCCAAGGTGATATGTATAGTGACGAACCTCCCTTGGAAACTGAACTACATCTAGAGCAAATAATGCTCTTACTTAAATGTCTAAAATGGTTGTGGCGAGATAGGACTGATTTTTACGCTGCTGGCAATCTTACTATTTATTACAGTCTTAGCAAACGCAAATCAGAAGACTTCCGGGGACCAGATTTTTTCGTCGTACTAGACACAGAACGCAAAACCCGCAAAAGTTGGGTAGTCTGGGAAGAAGAAGGTAAATATCCTAACTTTATTCTAGAAATTCTTTCAGAATCAACTGCTAATACTGATAAAGAACTTAAGAAAAAACTTTATCAAAACACCTTCCGCACCCCTGATTACTTTTGGTTCGATCCATATACATTAGAATTTGCTGGTTTTCATTTAGTAGATGGCAAGTATGAACCTTTAGAAGCAAATGAGCAAGGGCATTTGTGGAGTCAGTAGCTAGATTTATATCTAGGAATTCATCAAGGTTTATTGCGATTGTTTACACCATCAGGACAGTTAGTCCCAACGCCAGAAGAAGAAGCTGAGTCTGAACGTCAGCAAAAAGAATTAGCACTTAGTAAAGCTGAAAGATTAGCTGCTAAATTGCGATAATTAAACATTGATCCTGATACAATTTAGAGTATTTTCAATTAACAGTTACCAGTTACTATAGGGATAATATTTGATTTTTTAAATACACGTATAATGTGTTAGCGACAGCGTAACGCACCCTGCAACTTGAGACTACATTTATAGCAACAGCCAAGGTGGTTAGGACATCAACAGATGATAAAACCTAGACACAAAAAGGCTTTTCACCCAGTCCCCAGTCCCTAGTCCAAGCGTCCCCTGCTATACTTGACAAACTCAAGCTACGTCATGAAACGAAAGTTTAGGTATTGGATTGTAAACTTCTGCATTCTCTTCAAGAGCTTGGCGCAAATCGTATTGCGTTTGTAAATTCAACCAAAACTGAGCGCTGTTACCAAAATAGCGAGATAAACGCAAAGCTGTATCTGCTGTAATACTGCGTTTTCCAGATAAAATTTCACTAATTCGTGTCTGAGCTACACCTATATCTTTGCTCAATCGATAAGGGGTAATATTGAATGGCTCTAAAAATTCTAGTTGCAGGATTTCGCCAGGGTGGATATTTGATAGACGGTTGTTATTCATAATTATTGACCTCCTTCAATGGTAATCTACTATTTCAACTTCTAAAGCATTGTTCTCATCCGTCCAAACAAAGCAGATTCGCCATTGAGTTATGAATTATGACTAATCACTTATAGCAGTTTGTAACCTTTGTAAGGTAAACAAAGAAATAATGAACCACAGATGGAAACAGATGGACACAGATAAATAATTACTTTATTCAAATGAAAAGCGCTATAACTGCCATAGTCTTAGCAGGCGGAAAGAGTTCTCGCATGGGACGGGATAAAGCATTGATTCCCATTCAAGGCGTACCCCTGTTGCAGTTGGTTTGTCGAATTGCTGCAAGTTGCGCTGATAAGGTTTACGTCGTCACTCCCTGGCAGGAACGTTACCAACACTTGCTATCACCCACAGTTCAGTTTATCCGCGAAGTGCCTTTGTCTGATGAAACGAGCGGCGAATCATTACCGCACGGACCACTTATTGGATTTGCCCAAGCACTGGCGTATGTGCAAACAGATTGGGTGTTGCTGCTTGCTTGCGATTTACCTAAGTTGCGCGTTGAGGTGTTGCAAGAATGGGCGGCGGCGCTGGATGGTGTGGAAGATGAGGCTATAGCTGCTCTAGTTCATCATACTAAAGGATGGGAACCGCTGTGTGGTTTCTACCGCCGTCGCTGTTTACCAAGTTTAATGCAGTATATCAACCAAGGGGGGCGGTCATTTCAGGAGTGGCTGAAGCAACATCGCGTGCAAGCATTACCTTTGCCAGATCCGGAAATGCTTTTTAACTGTAATACCCAAGACGACTTATTTCGATTCCAATTACCAGATCCGCTACAATAAGGGGTTACATTGCAATCTTGTGCAACAGTACGTGTAGCACGGCTACATACCCATAAGCTAACAAACATTTAATTTGCATATTGCATTTAGACAGATGTCTTGTGGGGTAGGCATCTTGCCCGCCCGTTTGCATACAAGTTAAAAATACATTAGCTTATCTCTGTTATTCATAACTTCCTCCCTCTAGCCTGTGTTGGCGACGATGAAACATACCTTATCAGTGCTTGTAGAAGATGAAGCGGGAGTTCTTTCCCGTATTTCTAGCTTATTTGCCCGTCGCGGCTTCAACATCGAAAGCCTTGCGGTTGGTCCTGCTGAGCAACCAGGAATTTCTCGGATTACAATGGTTGTCCCTGGTGATGACCGCGTTATTGAACAACTCACTAAGCAATTATACAAGCTGATCAACGTTTTGAAAGTGCAGGACGTGACGGAAACTCCTTGCGTAGAGCGAGAATTGATGTTGCTCAAGGTGAATGCAACCAGCAGTACCCGTTCAGAAATTGTCGAAATTTCTCAGATTTTCCGCGCCAGAGTTGTGGACGTGGCAGAAGATTCTCTGACTCTGGAAGTTGTGGGAGATCCAGGTAAAATGGTGGCAATTGTACAAGTGCTGCAAAAATTTGGTCTCAGAGAAATAGCTCGCACTGGCAAGATTGCGTTAACGCGTGAGTCTGGTGTGAATACTGAATTGCTCAAGTCTTTGGAAGCAAAGGTTTAGTAGCAAGCAATTGCAAGCTCATTTTTGATAGATAACTTATGCGGCTAGCCATCCTACACCTCAAGGGTGTAAAATGGCTAGCTGTTTTAAAGAGTTTTTTTCAGTGAATACCGCTATTTCAGGCTTTGACTTTATACAATTTTTACAGATGCTTGAGTAAAATGATACGTTATTTTCTACATAAAATGCTCAATTTCTCTACATTTAAGGCAACTCCTACGTAAAATCTACGGTGATTAAATTTAAGCTTTCATTAAAGTGTTGTTAACAGTGATTGTAAGTGTTGGAATTTTAGTATAGATTATTATGTATCACAACATACTTTAGTTTGTGAATCTTATTTGTAAGAGCATTTTAGACCAGGGTTATAAGTAGTAGACAAGTAGATAGATATCTTTTCTCAGTAGCTCAAATGGTTTAGAGGCATTATGTGTGGAAATTGCCTAGCTACTGAAAGATGCTAAAGTTATCCCGTTACACTTTGTAACGGTTAGAAATCCTATAGTTCTACATTCGCCTTTTTCTGTAAAAAAAGGGAATGTTATAGATGGCACAAACACGCTGTGCTAGTATAACTCGCGTTTGTGACAGGCGTAAAAGCAAAATCTACCATTTTAGTGTGCCTACCGTTAAAAATTTTTGTAAATCTAGAACTTTCAAAGATTTACACGGCTGATGCCAGCACTTAACCCTATAGCAAGTTTGACTTTCACGGCTAGAATCTGTTGCTTATATCTTGCACCCAGCCCAAAACAAAAGTTTGGGATGGGCACTGAAACCTATTAAAACGGGTTAAAAGGTGCTATGGACGATAAGTCTTTTAGCCAGTTTTAACTTGCTTTAGCGATTTGCCCGTAGATGTCTAGAAAGCGGCTTCCCGAAAGGAAATTTACTTTAGGGCAGCGTATTAGGTATGTGCAAGATATGAATATTTTTACCTCTTTAAAATGACTACAAAGGGTGATTCATGACTTCTGACAATCTCGAGCAAAAATCGAAGAATGTTTTATTGAGCAGTCTTCTAAAACTAAGAAACCGCCATTTATTCATTTTTGATATCATTGTTTTTTCCATAACACCATTATTAGCTCTGCTTTTGCGTTTAGATGGCAATCTTGATATTGTTTTCTATTCATCAGAGCTAGGGCTGGTAACTATACTGTTTTTATCTGTCAAACTAGGGATATTTTGGAGTTTTGGTTTATACAGGCGTTACTGGCGGTATGCCAGTATTGAGGAACTGATATATGTAGCCACGCTGATGGCAATTGCGGTAGTCAACCAAACTTTATTCTTTAATGTTCTGGTTTACATACACGTAGTGGTCGATAAAGTACCGCAATTGCTGCCACTTATTGATGGAATACTTTCGTTTATTTTCATAGTGACACTGCGTTTCAGTATTAGGGTTGTAGAAAGAGTTAGCCAGCAACGTGCAGCATTGGGTTTACCGCAACGCGTGCTTATAGTTGGTGCAGGTAGTGCAGGGGCTTCGTTAGTGGAAGATATGCAGAGAAATCCCCAACTGGGTTTTAATCCTGTTGCTTTCATTGACGATGATCCCAAAAAATTACACGCACGTATTCGGGGTATTTCTATAGTAGGCAATCGCTACGAAATTCCTGAGATTGTGAAATCTCTCGAGATTCATAAAGTTATTATTGCAATGCCTTCGGTTGCTGGACAAGTCATTCGGCAAATCGTAGAGATCTGCAACGCAACTCAAATTCAAACTTGCACTTTACCAGGGATACATGAAATCCTCAATGGTCGTGTGCGGGTAGACAGCATTCGGGATGTCAGGATTGAAGATTTGCTCAGACGCGAACCTGTACAGACGGATATTGAGCGAGTTTCCCAATTCCTCCAAGGCAAAAAAGTACTCATTACAGGTGCAGGTGGGTCAATTGGTAGCGAACTTTGCCGTCAAATATTCAAATCTTGCCCTGCAGCCATGATACTTGTGGGACATGGAGAAAATTCTGTCTTCAATATCCAACAAGAACTAGAACAAGTTGCTCAAGCACTCAAAAACGATAGCAAAGGACAAAGACACGCCCCTCGTATTACTGGCTTCATTGCTGATATTCGCTTTCAGGAGCGCTTAAAACATGCTTTTGAGCAATTTCAACCTGAGGTGATTTTCCACGCTGCGGCTCATAAACATGTCCCTCTCATGGAATTAAATCCATCAGAAGCAATCACTAACAATGTGGTTGGAACAAAAAATTTGCTGGAACTGGCGCTGCAATACAACGTTAAACATTTCGTGATGATTTCCACAGACAAAGCTGTTAACCCTACTAATGTTATGGGGGCTAGCAAGAGAGTCGCCGAAATGTTAGTGCTACAAGCTGCAAGACAAAGTGGCAATCTTTATGTTACGGTGCGTTTTGGCAACGTTTTGGGTAGTCGCGGTAGCGTCGTTCCCACCTTCAAAAAACAAATTGCTGCGGGTGGTCCAGTTACAGTGACCCATCCTGACATCTGCCGTTATTTCATGACTATTCCAGAGGCAGTTCAACTTGTTTTGCAAGCTGCGGTACTTAGTCGCGGTGGTGAAGTGTTAATGCTGAATATGGGCGAACCAGTCAAAATAGTTGACTTGGCAAAGGAACTCATTCGCCTTTCGGGATATGAAGTCAACAAAGATATTGACATTGTGTTTACAGGGTTGCGACCAGGGGAAAAGTTATTTGAGGAGCTGTTTATTCCAGGAGAAGAGTACGAACCTACTCAACACGAGAAATTATTTCTTGTGAAAAATGCCAGTAATATCATTCCAGAAAATCTAGAGTTTTCTGTAGAATATTTGTGTCAAGCTGCAGGTAATAATGATGCCAATTCTATCCTGGTTTTGCTTGAGCAACTGGTGCCAGGATACAAACCAAAATACTTACAAAATAATAAGCAAGTGACTGCTTTAACAAATAGCAATATTATGACGAATACAAATGTAAATTTCCTAAGACAACTAGGAACATAAAGGGTGTAAAGAACTCATCAAAGGAACTACGAGCACAAATGTATTTGGCAATGATATCTGGTCTAATGAAACGACCAACAGGTAAGCTATGAAAATTAGAATTGTAAAAAATATCTATTTCCCATTAGTCCTAGTCATCATTATCCATTTTGCGTTTGGATGTCAAAACACTGCGCCTATAAATGCTGCTACTCTTACCAAAGAGTATGAAAGGAGCGATGAAAATTTTTCTAATCCAGAAAGAGGCTTTTTTGTTGCAATAAACCCTATTCGCAATCAGCCTGTTTCTCCCTTAGAAATCTCTGAAATGCAAAAACTTAGAAGTCAGAAGATGACTTTAGTTCGCCGGATTTACCTCCTTTCAGAATTCAAAAGCCGCCCTATCTCGCAGTCTTTTCTAAAAATGATATCAAACGACTGTGAAATCGCACGAAAAGCTGGACTTAAACTGATTATCCGGTTTGCTTACAATTGGCAAAGAGGTGGTGATGATGCTCCGCAACAAATAATATTCTCTCATCTTGAACAGTTAAAACCTGTATTTGAAGCTAACTATGATGTCATTGCTTACTTGGAGGCAGGTTTTATTGGCTCTTGGGGACAATGGAATAGATCTCCACATGGCTTAGACGAAAACCCTCAGGCTAGAAGAGAAACCTTGTTTAAATTGCTATCTGTCTTGCCGGGTGAGAGGATGATTGCAATACCATACGCACATCACAAAAGGGATGCCTTTAATAATCACAATCCTCTTACCCCTCAAGAAGCTTTCAATCGTACCTATAGAGCTAGAACTGGTGTCCATAATGATTGTTTCTTAGCTAGCATTGATGACGGAGGTACGTACAACAGCACAAACCCTGATGCTGTAGAACGTCAAAAGAAATTTTTAAGGCTTGATAACCGATATGTCGTGCAGGGTGGTGAAGTCTGTCTCCCTAACGAAGATGACGAGAAACTAGACGATTGTCCTAATGCTTTAACTGAACTGGCACGAATGCGTTGGAGTACACTCAACTCTGACTCAGGCGGAACGGAAATATACCAAGACTGGAAAACTCAAGGGTGCATGGAGGAAATTAAACGTCGTTTAGGCTACCGCTTCCGCCTTTTAAAATCAGTAATTTCAAGAAATATAAAACCAGGGGGCACTTTTTTAATGGAATTTCAAATAGCCAATGATGGGTGGGCTAGCCCCTACAACCCTCGGAGGCTCGAAGTGATTCTACGTAACCGTCAAACAGGAAATAAATATTATTTGCCTGTAAAAAATGATCCACGAATGTGGATGGCTGGTGAAACCAAGATAGTAAAGATTGTAGGCGGTATTCCACCAACCATGCCTCTTGGAGAATATCAGGTGTTATTAAACCTACCCGATCCAAGTCCCAACTTATATAATCGTCCAGAATATTCAATCAGACTTGCTAATCAAAATGTTTGGGAAGCAAGCACAGGTTATAACTCTTTATTGACTAGTATTGTTGTTGATAAAAATACAGCAGGAAGCAACTATTCAGGCGAGCAATTCTTTAGATTGCATAATTAGTGTTTATAAAAAAATCTATAAAAAATATTTTTAAATGAAAAAATACGACTATGAAACAAAATATGTATAGCTATGCTAAAAAACGTATTATAACACTTGAACTTGTTCAAAACTTCTACAATTTTGAAAAAGAATTAGCAAGCAGACTGCGAAACTCAACCAAAGAAGAAAGGGAACAATTATATACTTTTCTTTATGATGAATTATTTAAGAGAGTTCCTTTTCATCCGCAAATAACGACAAAGGTTACTCCTGAAGTTTCTGCTTCAAATACATTAAGCCCCATGCAATTATTAGGTCGTTTTTTGAATCCAAGTTCAACCTTTTTAGAAGTAGAACTGGAAGATTGCAGTGTATCACTTGAAGTAGCCAAATATGTGAAATAGGTATAAATAGAAAACATTTGAACAATAGACACTCAATTGGAGTTGGTGTGCTAAAGACAATAATTAACAAATGGAAAAAGCAGACTAGCGGCTCTATCAATCGCAGGATTTTTGCGGCATTTTTGACAGTTGGCGTATTAACGGCATTCGTGAAAGTCGGGGCTATAGGTAAAGAATTAGTGATTGCTTGGAGGTTTGGTACAGGAGATGATTTGGATGCTTTTTTAATTGCCTTGCTGATTCCTAGTTTTATCGTTAATGTAGTAGCTGCCTCTTTTAATGCTGCCCTTATTCCTACTTATATTAAAGTACGAGAGATGGAAGGAAAAACAGCGGCTGAAAAACTGTTTTCTGGGGCGACAGTTTGGAGCTTAGGGCTGCTGGTAATCACGACCATATTGATGCTGAGTACTGCACCAGTGTATTTGCCAAGGATTGCATCAGGGTTTAATTCCCAAAAGTTAGACCTCGCTTTTCGTCTGCTTTGTGTGAGTTCACCGATTGTCTTACTGAACGGGATTATTACCATATGGAGTGCTGTTTTGAATGCAGGAGAACGTTTTGCGCTAGCTGCTTTATGCCCGATAATCACTCCGGTTGTAAGTGTTATATTGCTCGTAGGGTTTAAGTCGTGGGGTATTTTTGCCTTAGCCGCAGGACTAGTCTTTGGTGCATTACTGGAAATGCTTATTTTAGCAGTTGGTCTGCACCAGCAAGGCATTTCATTACTTCCCAGGTGGCATGGATTTGATGCTCATCTGCGCCAAGTTGTGAACCAGTATGCCCCAATGGTTGCCGGATCATTACTGATATGTAGCGCTGGTCCAATAGATCAAATAATGGCAGCAATGTTGTCCCCTGGAAGCGTAGCGTCACTGAACTACGGTAACAGGTTAATTGCCTCTCCAATTAGCCTAATCACTACAGCATTAAGCACTGCTGTAATTCCCTATTTCTCAAAGATGGTGACTTGTCAGGATTGGATGGCAGTACGTCGTACACTTAAACACTACCTGCGACTTATCTTTTTGACTACTGTACCACTAACCGGACTCCTGTTTGTCTTTTCTGAGCCTATAGTCCAGGTACTCTTCCAACGAGGTTCATTTACTGGTGAAGATACGCATTTAGTAGCTCAAATTCAAGGTTTTTATGCATTACAAATGCCTTTTTATGTTGCCAATATTTTGGTAGTTAGATTAATTACATCAATGCAAAAGAATCAAATTTTAATGTGGGTTTCCGCTTTGAATTTACTGATAAATATAACATTAAATTATTTGTTTATGCACTTTTTTCAAATAAGAGGCATAGCTTTATCCACAAGCTGTGTCTATGTATTTTCTTTCTTATTTGTCCTTTTATTTACTAATAATCAAATAAAACAATGCTTATTAATAAAGTAATGCGATTAATATTGGTAGTTCCATCCATATCATGCGGAGGTGCAGAACGAGCAGCGGTTTTGCTGGCTGAAGGCTTCTTGAAAAAAGGTCATCAAGTTTCGTTTTTAACACTTTCTGGCAAAGAAAAGGACTTTTATCAATTGTCAAATAAAATTGACAGGCTCGTTCTAAATGTTGCCAATAACTCACCGACATTCATTCATGCTATATGGAATAATTTATATCGCCTTTGGGTATTAAGGCGAGCTATTCAATCACTTAAACCAGACATAGTTATCTCTTTTTTACATGAAACTAATGTATTGACATTGCTCGCTCTTACGATGACAGAAAATTCAGTTTTAGTCAGTGAGCAGAATAATCCAGATATGTATTATATTTATTGCAATAGTTTGTGGGACAAGCTGCGACGTTTAACTTATCCAAAAGCTGCTAAGGTAGTTAGCTCAAGCAAAGGAGTTGATAATTATTTTGATTGGTTGCCAAAAACAAAACGAGCAGTTATCTACAACCCCTTAGCACCATTTAAAGATGACACTAGCACAATCAACTTACCTCAAAATGCGGCTCCAGAAAAAAAATGGATTATTGCGATGGGTCGCTTAACCTATCAAAAAGGTTTTGACATTTTATTATCTGCATTTCAAAAAATTGCTGACCACCATCCGGATTGGCAAGTTCTGATATTAGGAGAAGGAGAACTTCGTTCAGATCTTGAAAAGCTCAGAGACGATTTAGGATTAACTCATCGGGTTTTTTTTCCTGGGCTATTCAGTAATCCCTTTCTCGTATTAAAACATTCAAATCTGTTTGTGTTGTCTTCACGCTTTGAAGGTTTTGGGAATGTCTTAATTGAAGCGATGTCTTGTGGGTTGCCAGTTATTTCTACAGATTGTCCTAGTGGACCACGAGAGATTATCCGTGATGGTGTAGATGGAATTTTAGTACCAAATGAAGATATGTCTGGATTAGCCGCTGCAATGGATCGTTTGATGTCTGATGAGGAAGAGAGACAACGTCTAGCTGCTCATGGTCCAGAAGCAGTGAAACGGTTCAGCTTAGAGAAGATAGTGGAAATGTGGGAAGTATTAATCAGTGAAGTAAAACAGTTAAGCTCAAAATGACTAAAAAACAATCAAAAAAGTTGGTTTTCCCATTTTTAACTTTTATTTTATTACCTAATTTATGAGACGTATTGCTTTCTTTATTCCGAACCTTCACGGCGGTGGTGCAGAACGAGTAGCCGTCAATTTGCTTAAAGGAATGTTGGAAAAAGATATTCCTTTGGATCTAGTTCTAGCTAGTGCAGAGGGGCCGTATTTAAATCAAGTACCTGAGCAAGTGCGTGTCGTTAACTTGGCAGCAGGACGAGTCCTCAACGCTATGTTGCCCTTGTCAAACTACTTACGACAAAACAAACCATCAGCGCTGCTGTCACAATTGGGTCATGCAAACGTAGTGGCAGCTCTAGCCAAGAAGCTAGCTGGCACAAAAACGCGATTGGTATTGGTAGAACACAATACTTTATCAGTCTCTCAATCTAAGTTACTAAGAGCTAGGTTTGTTCCAGCGTTTATGAAATTGCTTTATCCCAGTGCAGAAGCCATTGTGGCTGTTTCTCAGGCAGTAGCAAGGGATTTAGAAAGTGAACTTGGTTTTGAGAAAGGAAAGGTCAACACTATATACAATCCCGTTGTCGATCAGGAGCTGATTACCAAAGCAAAAACCCCCCTAGATCATCCCTGGTTTAAAAAAGGAGCGCCTCCTGTGTTTTTAGCTGTAGGTCGATTAACCAAACAGAAGGACTTTTCGACTCTCATCACAGCTTTCGCACTTTTAAGAAAACAACTTTTAGCTCGCCTACTTATTTTAGGGGAAGGAGAATCCAGGACTGAATTAGAAGCAATGACTAAGACACTAGAAATTGCAGAAGATGTTTCCATGCCTGGCTTTGTCGAAAATCCTTATGCATACATGAGTAGAGCTAGTGCTTTTGTACTTTCTTCTCGCTGGGAAGGATTACCAACTGTGTTGATTGAAGCTATGGCTTGTGGTTGTCCAGTGATTGCTACAGATTGCCCTAGTGGTCCAAGAGAGATTTTAGAAGCGGGAAAATATGGACACTTGGTATCAGTTGGCGATCCTGTAGCGCTGTCTGTAGCAATGTCTCAGGTACTAGAGTCTCCTGTGAATTGTGACTTATTAGTTCAACGGGCAATGTATTTTTCTACTGAACGAGCAGTCTCTGAATACATGACACTGTTGGAGTACAGATGAAAAATATTATTCATGTCTTTTTTCAGATCCTTATCAGATCCTTACATAATGACTTAACTCTAACTCATTTTTCATTGAAAAATATGACTAAAAATTGCTTAAAAAAAGGTTTCTTCGGAGGATATCTGTATGATAAGTTCAGCCTATCTTGGACTACTATTTTTCATAGCATTTCTAGAAATCAACCGAAAAAAAGAAAATCATTTTGATTTTTTAACATTGTTTAATATTATCTTTGCTCTCATGTATCCCTTGCCCGCATTTGTATTGGATGCTGACTTTGCGGCAAGAGCAGAACTGAGTTTTCGGTCAACGCTTTATATAAGCAACCCACAAACCGCATTAGCAATATTTTTAGGATATTTTTTCGTAATTATCGGTTTCTATTCCAGTGACGCTCAAAAATATGGAAAGTTTATCTTTATTGAAACCCGTAGCGATAATTTTGTGACGGTATATGCTGTTTTATTACTCTTATTCTCTTGCGTTTCAATTCAGATATATAGTTCGCAGTATGGCAATTTTTTATATGCTATATCAAATGCAGGCTTAATAAGAGCAGGGGCAGCAACAGAAGAAGGTGGAGCCTTAGGATTTTTTAAACACCTTATGCTTTTTTCAATATTTTCCTCTTATTTGTTCGGGTCTTTCGTCTTAAGTAAAAAATTTTGGAAATGGAGATTAATTCTTTATACTACATTTTTGATTTCAGTTGTCATTGCAGTCGTAACCTGTTTAATGGAAGGTTCTCGAATGATACTGATAACCTATTTTCTCGTATGGTATTTAGTTTGGGTACTTAAGACGGGAAGATTATCATTGCAGTTTACTATTCCTGTTCTCTGTTTTATTGCTCTCTTTTTGTTGTACGGTAAACCCATTGCCTTCAGTCTGACTGCACTCCCAGATGGTTATGTTGCGGTATGGGAGAGATTTCAAGAGTATCTTTCTAATCAACCAGATAGTGGGTTTAATTTTTACAAATTTATGGGTAATTTTGTTTACCCAATTCATTCACTCGATGCCGCAATAAATACTCAGTATAATATGAGGTTATTTCTAGATTGGCTTTATGCTTTTGCTACTATACTTCCTGAGCGTCTTTTGAATGTAGATGTACCGGATACGATTACAGTTTATAACACTGAATATATAGTTGGACCAGTCGATTATAGTATACCACCTGGTTTTCTTGCCTTTGGTTTTTACAGTTTGTCTTGGGCTGGAGTTATTATTGTTTGTTTGACTTATGGATGGATTGGTCGTTACTTACAAACAATTTTTAAAAATAATATTCATGCTGTACCTTGGATGCCATTTATTTATGTTTTAACAGCAAAACTGTGGATAGATTTTCAGACGGCTGGAGATCCAAGAGTCTTTATTATGTTTAATTTATGGTGCTTATTGTCAACTTTACCCTTCTTTTTTATAGCAAGCAAGATATCCATTAGTAAAAATAAAAATAAAAAAAGACCTGTGAGGAAAAGTTGTGTCCACAGATATTAATTTACGCAAAAAAGTTGTCCTACATATCATTACCGGTCTTGAAACTGGTGGTGCCGAAATGATGCTCTACAAGATACTATCTAAAACCAATCGACGACGGTTTGAGCCAAGTATCATTTCTTTGATAGATCGTGGTACTTTGGGCGATCGCATTGAAGCCTTGGGTATACCTGTGTATTCCATTGGCATGGAGGCTGGAAAGCTAACGCTAAGGGGAATTTGGCGATTTATTCATAAAGTACATCAATGTAAACCTGACTTAGTCCAAGGTTGGATGTATCACGGAAACATAGCAGCACAGCTAGCTGGGATTGTCACCCTAAAATTCGTGCCTGTAATATGGAATATCCGTCATTCTCTTCACTCCTTAAGTTACGAAAAAGCAAGCTCAGCTACTCTTATTAAGATCCTAGCTCCACTATCCAGTTTTCCTAAAAAAATCTTATACAATTCCAAAATAAGTGCTATTCAACACGATAAGCTTGGCTATCAAGTAACGAAAAGTATTGTGATTCCCAATGGCTTTAATACAGAATTTTTCAGACCTTCATTGGAGTTTCGCATCAGTGTAAGAACAGAATTAGGTCTCAGTAACGACACTTTTTTGATTGGTCGAATTAGTCGTTACGATCCAATGAAAGACCATGCTAACTTTCTTCATGCCGCTGCACTCTTACTCAAAGATTATCCAGATGTACATTTTGTGCTTGCTGGTGATAGGGTAGATTGGGAAAACCAGACTTTATGCCAACTCATTGATCAGTTAGGAATTGCTGAACGAATCCATTTACTTGGTGAACGACACGATATACCCCGCCTGACTGCTGCCTTAGATATAGCTTGTTCTTCTTCTTCTTATGGTGAAGCTTTTCCTAATGCGATTGGAGAAGCAATGGCTTGCGGTGTGCCTTGCGTAGTGACAGATGTTGGTGATTCAGGTTGGATTGTTGGTAATACAGGACGAGTCGTACCTCCACGGGATTCAAATGCCTTAGCTAATGCATCCAAAGAATTAATCGCTCTTGGTTCAGAGGGTAGGAACGCTTTAGGAAAGGCGGCACGAACCAGAATTATTGAAAATTTTTCTTTAGATTCTATTGTGGCTCAATATGAGAGCTTGTATGAAAGTGTGCTCAGTGGCTGTTGACCGAAAAACCGTAGCAAGTAAGGCAAAACTTATGAGGAAGACAATCGGCAAAAAAAATGTGTTAGTGATTAGTGAGTGTGGATTTATTGGGTTGCGTATTGTAGAAGCTTTGTTTCAAAGAAGCTATAAAGTTCGCATCCTTGACAATCTTTCCACTGGCAAACTGGAAAATATTGCCTCTATTTCTGGGCAAAACGTTGAAGTCTTGGTGGGTGATGTTGCCGACTTATCAACGGTTGAGGTAGCCATGCAAGGATGCGAGTATGTTTTCCATGAAGCTACGATCGCCAGTGTTCCCAAATCCGTTAATGATCCGGTGGGAACTGCAAAGGTCAACTATGGCGGCATCCTGAATGTATTGCACGCAGCTCGTAAACTTGACGTTCGCCATGTTGTCTTCGCTGGAAGTGCTGCTGTTTATGGCGATGAACCAACCCTTCCGGAAAACGAGTCCATGCCTGCAAATCCTATCACTCCCTACGGGGTAGACAAGCTGGCATCTGAAGTCATGGGTCATTTCTATACCCGGACTTTGGGGCTTGAGTTTGTATATCTGCATAATTTAACAGCGAAAAACTTGCAACCCATCCACAAACAACCCCGCCCTGGTGATATCCGTCATAGTCTCGCACATAACACAGCACTACAAGCCTTGGGATGGTCGCCGTCCATAAGTATCCGCGAAGGCTTGCCAGAATTATTACAACCAACACACCAGGGGGTAGAGGCAAAAAAATGAACAGACTTTTAATGGTCACTACAATCCCAGATACGCTACGTGGCTTCCTCCTTCCTTTCGCCCACCACTTCCGCGCCCAAGGTTGGCTGGTAGATGCGATGGCTTGTGGAGTTTCGGCTTCTACTGAATGCTTAGAGGCTTTTGATCAAGTCTGGGAAGTTGAATGGTCACGCAACCCTCTAGATCCAAAGAATTTATTCAGCGCTCCCAGAAAAATTCGAGAGGTATTGGCGCAGAGGGAATACGACCTAGTTCACGTACACACCTCAGTAGCTTCTTTTGTTACTCGGTACACCCTCAACAGTTTGGCAAAACACAAAAAACCCAAAGTCATCTACACAGCTCACGGCTTTAACTTCCATCCAGGCGGGAAACCCTTAAAAAATGCGGTATTCATAGCTCTAGAAAAACTGGCTGGGCAATGGACTGACCACCTAGTAGTGATTAACCGTGACGATGAGAAAGCAGCGAAACGTTATGGGCTGGTGCCACCGCACAGAGTCCATTATATGCCAGGAATTGGAGTCGATATTAATCGCTACAATGTCAATAATGTGACAGCAGATAATCTATTGCGGCTGCGTCAAGAACTGGGCTTAGCACCAAAAAATTCACTGTTTGTAGCAGTAGCTGAGTTTACTCGTAACAAGCGCCATACAGATATGGTGAGGGCATTGGCGCGGCTGGCTCGCCCTGAAGTTCACTTAGCCTTTGCTGGGGATGGACCACAATCATTGATGGATGAGACGCAGAAGTTAGCAACTGAACTACGGGTACAAAATCAGGTTCATTTTTTGGGTTTCCGTCGAGATGTTTCCACTTTGATCTGTGCTTCAGTGGCGACGTTGCTTACCTCTGAACGAGAAGGTCTACCCAGAAGTGTGATGGAAGCTTTGTGCTTAGAGACTCCAGTCATCGGCACAGACATTCGAGGAATTCGTGACTTACTGGCCCAAGGCTGTGGTCTGCTGGTGAAAGTAGGAGATGTGGAGGGACTGGCTGGGGCGATCGCCAGGATACTAGACCATCCTGAAGAAGCTCGAACCATGGGCAAGCGGGGCCGGGAGCGCATGGCTGACTATGACCTAAAGCACATTATACAGCTACACGAAAATTTGTATGCTGAGGTTCTTGGGAAGGAAAAAGTTTATGTTACCAAATAAAACTCTCGCCCTGCATCACATAGGTGTAGCTGTTCCCAGCATTAGCGCTGGTCTTAATCTTTACTCAGCAATGGGTTTTGAGGCGGCGACCCCGATCTACCACGACCCTATTCAAAAAGTACGGGTTCAGTTTATCAATTCCGGGTCTGATGTTTTGATTGAACTGGTTGAACCTGCCGAGACAGACAGCCCAGTTTCCAATTTTCTCAAAAAGCGCGGTTCCGGTTTTCATCACCTTTGCTACCTAGTGGATGACATTAACTCTAGCTGCGAGTACGTGCGAGAACAAGGAGGAATTATTACCTGTACTCCAGTGCCAGCAGTAGCCTTCCAAGGAAAACACATCGCCTTTGTGTACTGGCATGGAACCATCATCGAATTTTTAGAACGAGGAGAAAACAGTAAGTGAGTACTATAGTACGTTCCTTGCGTCTAGCTATTCTTTGTTCATTCAACCTAGAGCTGATAGCACGTAACCTGGAAGCTACACTGAATCAGCGTGGCTTTGCTACCAAATTTTACTTTAGTAGCTATGGGCAGTGGGAACCAGACGCTCTCAACCCAGGCTCGGAACTATATCAATTTGCCCCAGATATTGTCCTGCTGTTTGCCGAGTTTTGTGATCTAATACCGCCACTTGCCGCTGATTTTAATCTTCTGTTAGAGGAAGAATCTCAAAAAGTCGGTGAGAGGGCATGGCAAAGAGTGGAAATGGTTGCGAAACAATTACTGCACAACCTGCCCCCGCAAAGTGTTATTTTTTGTCACAATACAATTGTAGCCCCTGTTACTCCTTTGGGTATACTGGAGGGTAACGCTGGGTATTCTCTGACATCTGCCACAGAAGTATTCAATCGCAACCTGCGGCATCTGTGCCAAACAGAAGCACAGTTACTTCTGTTTGACTATGCTAGTTTAGTTGCAAAGCACGGATGGAAAACTTGGTATGACCAACGCCTTTGGCATCTTGGGCGTATCCGATTGGCAAGGACAGGCTTAAATCTTCTTGCCCATCAATACGCTCGCTATATTACTGCACTCTTCACACCACGTCGTAAGTGCCTAGTTTTAGACCTAGACAATACATTGTGGGGAGGGGTGATTGGTGAAGATGGACTGTTGGGAATCCAATTGGGGCATGAAGGAATAGGACTAGCCTATCGTGAGTTTCAGCTGGCAGCCTTAGCACTCTCACAACGTGGGGTCATTCTGGCAGTTTGCAGTAAGAATAACCCCGATGAGGCTCTGACAGTCCTACAGGAACACCCAGATACAATTTTGCGTCCAGAGCATTTTGCCTGTATGGAGATTAACTGGCAGCCAAAACCAGAAAATCTACGCCGCATTGCTCAAAAATTGAACATCGGTTTAGACAGCTTAGTCTTCTGGGATGACAGTCCTGTAGAACGTGAAATAGTAAGCCATCAACTGCTAGAAGTATTGGTTGTGGATGTACCTGACGACCCTTCGGACTATGCTGCACACCTTTTGGAACTTGAATGCTTCGATACGCTGTCGCTTACAAATGAGGATCGTCGACGCGTTGAGATGTACCGCCAACAAGTACAAAGAGAGCTCTATTTGGAACATTCCCAATCTGGTTCTCTAGAGGGCTTCTATTCTTCCCTAGAGATAGTAGTCACTATTCGCGAAGCTAGTGACTTTGCACTTTCCCGGATAGCTCAATTAACTCAACGTACCAATCAATTCAATTTTACAACTTGTCGCTATAGCGAAAACGAAGTGCAAGCCCTAGGTGCCAATCCCAACTATCGGCTTTATAGCTTGCAGCTTCAAGACAGATTTGGAGATTTGGGAATAGTGGGAGCAGCCATTGTTCGTCATGAATTAGGCTACTGGCATTTGGAGAACTTCCTCATAAGTTGCCGTGCTTTGGGCAGAAGCGTGGAGGATGCTTTCCTTGCTTATCTGATAGCTCAAGCGGAAGATAACGGGGCAAAGTTAGCTGGATGCTTCAAACCAACTCAGAAGAACGGTCCTACCCGTACATTTTTGGCAAAACATGGTCTGCAACCGCCTGAAAACTGGCAAGAGGAAATTTGGGAATTTCACATGCCGATTTCATCGGTAGAACAACCATCTTGGATAACAATCATTACGGAACAAGAAAATGTTACAGTATAAATTAATACAAATAATTGCAGAAGCACTTGAAATCGCTCCTGAAGCGATCACCCCTGAGGCGAGTAGTGACACTATCGAAGCATGGGACTCTCTCAAGCACCTCGAAGTCGTTCTCAATGTAGAACGTAGTTATAATGTCAAATTCAAAACCTCTGAAATAGCTGAATTGGTATCGGTGGCGCGGCTAGAGGATGCGCTACGCCAGCACAATGCATTGTGAGGCTTGGATGATGGAAAAGCCGACAGTTCGTCCTTTTCGTCCAGGTGACGAATCAGGAATTTTGGCACTCTATCGTGCTGTATTCAATGTGGAGGTCTCTCACCAGGACTGGCAATGGGTTTATCAACAGGTTCCTGAGGAAGCAGCAATTATAGTGGTTGCTGAGAACAATCAGGGTATTGTTGGGCACTACGCCGTACAACCGCGACCCTTCTGGCTATATGGCACGCCCTGCTTGGCTGGTTTAGCAGTTGGGACAATGGTACACCCATCCGCTAGGAATTTGACGACGCTGGTAGAAATGGCTCACCTGGCTTACGATCTCTGCCGTCACAAAGGTTTGTTGTTTCTCTATGCCTTTCCTAACGATGTGGCTTGGAAGATTCGACAGGTTGTGCTGGGATGGAAAGCTTTACCGCAACTGACAGAATGGGAAGGTCCATTGCTTTTGCCGGATAGGCAAATGGACGCCAAAATTCAGATTTGGACAGATTTACCTGTGGAGTTCGTACCTAGTTTGTCACTGCCAAATGACCAAGAAGACCACAAAGGAATTGGCGGGAGGAGAACACCACCTTGGCTACACTGGCGCTTCTTTGAGAACCCTGATGCAAAATACAAGCTGCTGGTAGCTGGTTCCTTGGATAATATGCAAGGTTATGCTGTCCTCAAAGAATATGTGCGATCAGGCGTCCGATATGGTCATATCGTGGATTGGCAAGTACCTATTGCTCAAGCATCAACAGCAAAACACTTACTGGCATCTACTTTGAAGGAGTTTACTCAATCGCAAGTTGAACGTGTATCTTGTTGGGCGCTTCCTTTGTCATCACTGTTTAACTTGCTTCCAGATGCTGGTTTATCGCCCACAGGTCGAAAAGTAAACTTTGGCTATTTCAATCTCTCTTTACAAAGTGACGCAATCTTAGCCTCTGACAACAGTTGGAATATTCAAATGGGAGATTCAGATGTCTACTAATCTTTGGACACTACAAAAGTGGCAAGAAGTTGAACAAGCTTATCTCAACGACCGTAAAGGCATTAGAATTCATCTTGCCTTTAAGCGCTTATTTGATGTCCTGCTTTCAGGCATATTGTGCCTAATCTTATTGCCTGTCTTTGCTCTGATTGCCTTGGCGGTTCGATTGAGTTCTCCAGGTCCGATTTTATTTCGTCAAGAACGTATGGGAAGGCTAGGGCAACCTTTTAAGATATACAAATTCCGTTCAATGGTTGATGGCGCTGTCCATAAAGGTACTGGTCTAGCTACATTCAAGGGCGACCCCCGCGTTACACCCATTGGTCAGTTCTTGCGCGAATATCATCTTGATGAATTACCGCAAATTTTCAATGTTTTACTTGGTGACATGAGCTTAGTTGGTCCTAGACCTGTTCTTATGTCAGCGCTACCTACTTATACGGAATCGGAAAGACGACGCTTATTAATGCCCCCGGGAATAACAGGATGGCAACAGGTTAATGGTGGTGCTCTCAATGATGTAGATGAGCGGATTAAGCTAGACGTTTGGTACGTAGAAAACTGGACTTGGTGGTTGGATTTGGTGATTCTTCTAAAAACCATCCCAGTGGTGCTTCTAAAAGAAGGTGTTTATGGAGAAGATGGTTGGCAAATAGGTCGAGGAGACCCATTTGAACTTTACCCACAAACTAACACTGGGGAATATTCGTTGGCAGCAACAACCGAAAACACCATCTTCATGCCTCGTGAAGAACTAGAACGCCTAGAAGCTTGTCTCAAAGAAGCAGCAGGAATATTACACCGCTATACACCTGCTGGCAAATTGACAAGCTTGGAAAGTCTAGAAAAAACTCTCAAAGAGCAAATTTTAGAACAGGTCAACCCCAACCCCTCCCTTCTTTGAGCGAAACAATGAGCTCAAACAAGTCGCATGAAAGTTTTGGTAGGGTGGGCTTTACGCCCATCCGTTGTAAGTAAGTCGGCGGAAAAATTTCTAGTTATGTAAAGGAAAGTAAAGTTAACTGAAACCCTCTTCCCTTCTGCCTTCTGCCCTCTGCCTTCTGCCTTGTCTCAACGATAAATATTCACGCCGACCTACTTACTTCACAATAAATGTGCGTGTCTGATACAGTCTTAAAATTTAAACGTACCATAAAAGTTTGATAGAAAAGGAGGTAAATTTTGAATAAGAAAACTCTTGTGATTGCTCCTCATCTTGATGATGAAGTTCTAGGAGTTGGAGGAACAATTGCTCGATTTGCTACCGAAGGTGCTGAAGTTTACGTGGTCACCGTAACCCAAGCATCTGCCGAATGTGAACAACATCTGATTGAACAGGAAAAGCAGGAAGCGTTAGCAGCGCATCAGCTATTAGGCGTTAAGGAGACTATCTTCCTTTCTTTCCCAGCGGCTGAACTAGATATCATACCTCATCGTGATTTGAATAATAAACTTATTGAGGTCTACAAACACGTACAACCAGAGACTATTTTTATTCCATTCAATGGTGATATTCATATCGACCATCAGAGAGTTTTCTTATCAGCTCTGGTTGCTGCTAGACCCATTAACACTTTTGCACCAAAAGCTATCTATGCTTACGAAACCCTTTCAGAAACAAACTGGAATGCTCCTTATTTGACTCCCAACTTTGTCCCTAATGTTTTTGTTGATATTTCCGCTTTCGTTGAAACAAAAATTCAAGCTATGCGAATGTATGATTCGCAGCTCAAGCCCTTTCCTCATGAGCGCTCAGAGGAGTCTCTCAGAGCCTTGGCTACTTTACGTGGTAGTACAGTTGGATGCTTTGCTGCAGAGGCATTTGTTCTCTTACGAAATATTTTATGAGCAGATAAATAGTCAAGGTGCTAAAGCTCTATATACTTGAATAAACACTCCAGAATGAAGAAAAAGTAAGTATTTTTTAGACTTTACTGAGCGCTAGCATTGCCATAAAGCATGATAAAGAATTGGGCTATTGACAGTTAAATAAGGAATTTTTAACAATACTTAGTCCCTGAAATGAACTTAAAGATTGAGTAAAGCAATAAATCATGGAGCAAAGAAGAATTAAAATGAATAACTAAAAATAACAAAAATTAGCAATTTAAAAGTCATAATTTATGGGGAGAAAATTATCTAAATGTTCACACAAAGTCTTTCACAAGAGCAGCTAGCTCTTTTACCTACAGACGAAGATGTCGCTTTTTACGAGGAACACGGCTGGTATATCTCAAAAAAAGTCATTCCAGACGAGATTATTGATCAGGCAATTTTGGGTAGCGAAAAATTCTATCGTGGGGAGAGAGATGCAACACTTCCTTACAGTAGCGGTTATAGCAACTGGAAGCCAGGAGATGGTGACAGTATGCGAAATAACGAATTTGTTTCTATGCAGAAAAAGGAACTCCGGCAGCTGGGACTACAGCCGATTATTGGGGCGATCGCTGCTAGGCTAACTAGAAGCAAACGAATTCGGCTTTTTGAAGATCAGCTTGTCTATAAGACACCGCAATCTAAGGATCAATTCGGAGTAGTTGGCTGGCATACTGATCGTGCTTACTGTTCTAACTGTACCTCAGATAACCTACTTGCCGCCTGGATACCCTTCCATGACTGTGACGAATCGATAGGACCACTAGTTGTGATTGATGGCAGCCATAAGTGGTCAGGTACGGAACATCTGCGTTGCTTTAACCATCACAATCTTAAGGAAACAGAAAAAAAATTCGCCCAAGAAGGACGGCGGATTGTCGAAGTACCCATGACCTTAAAGAAGGGACAAATCAGCTTTCATCACTGTGGGACGATTCACGGCAGCTATCCTAATTACAGCAATTCGATCCGCTTAGCAATGGCTGTGCATTTACAGGACGATGCCAACCGTTATCAACCTTACTGGAATCACAAAGGAGAACAAATTCATCATTTTCTTGATCGTATATGTCGGAAATTGCCAAACGGCAATCCAGATTACAGCGATCCAGCTGTATTTCCTGTTGTGTGGTCGGCAGAACATAGCTAGTAAAGAGTCAGATTCAGAGATAGCGAAATGGGGCAAATAATATGAATATACAAGTCATTGAATTAGAAAACGATTTGTGGTTTGAAACGCTGCAAGAAATACGTCATGATTTTTACCATTTGCCCGAGTATGTCTATTTAGAATCTAAAAGAACTGATGGCATTCCCGAAGCTATTTTAATAACTGAAGGTGACAAAAAAATTTTTGTGCCTTATTTGCTAAGGAAATGTAATGACATACTCTTTGAAGAAGTAAAATCAGCAGAGATTTTTGATGTTATTTCCCCCTACGGCTATCCGGGAATCTTGCTGAATGAAGCAGCTATGAACACACCAGGATTTGCAGATGCTGCTCTAGATAGGATGAAGCAGGAATTTCGCTCTCGGGGGATATGTTCTGCTTTCTTTCGTTTGCATCCGATTCTAAGTGAAAGTTTCACCGAAGTCTTTCAAGCGGGAACTTTTACCGTAAATGGGGAGACTGTCTCAGTTGATTTGAGGCTTTCTAACTTGTGGAGCCACACCAGAAAGGGTCATCGCAGCACGATTAATAAGTGTAAGCGTCTAGGAATGATTGCAAAAATGGTTCCATTCCAAGATTATTTAGACGAGTTCGTTGCAATCTATGAAGAAACGATGAGACGCGTAAATGCAACAACAGGATACTACACCTTTAATTCCGAATATTTCACTCAGATGAATGATTTGTTAGGACTGAATCTTCATCTATGCATTGTTGAATACGAAGAGCAGGTGGCTTGTGTTGGTTTGTATACAGAATGTTGTGGAATTGTGCAAAGCACATTGGGTGGAACAAGAAACCAGTTTGTTCACCTATCACCAGGTAGTCTAGAGACGGACTATGCAAGATACTGGGCACAGGAACGCGGCAATGAATTTTTACACTTGGGCGGTGGACTTGGTGGTTCCAGCGAGGACAGTTTGTATACTTTTAAATCGGGTTTTTCTCAACTGACTCACAAGTTTTTAACATTACGCTTGATAACTGATGAGGAGAAATATCATCACTTAGTGAACTTAAGAGCTAAAATGATGGGGGTAACAGCCTCAGATTTGTTGCAGTCAAATTTCTTTCCCGCTTATCGTTCACGCTAATACCCATAACATAGAGAATTGTGATTTTTACTTATCATATTTGTGAAGCATTGTATTATTGGTCGAATGCTAAACAACAAGCCAGCCCGGAAGTATGCCAAGACAAAATCCAGGAATTTTTTAGTTTTTGATAATCAAACTATTTGAATGATTGCGGTGTTTTCAGATAATCCGAATTACTAAAAATAATCATGAGTAAACCAATCCTCCTCTCAACACCACACATGGGCGATCGCGAACTAGAATTCGTCAAAGAAGCGTTTGACACGAACTGGATCGCCCCCGTTGGTCCTCATGTAGATGCTTTCGAGCAAGAATTTTGTCAAGTCACAGGGGCAAGCCATGCAGCGGGTTTAAGTTCTGGCACAGCGGCTATTCATTTGGCTTTGCAATTAGTTGGCGTTGAGTACGGGGACGAAGTTTTTTGCTCTACCCTGACTTTTGCAGCCACCGCTAACCCAATTACATATTTAGGGGCAAAACCAGTATTCATTGATAGCGATCGCACTTCTTGGAACATGAATCCCGAGTTATTGCGCCAAGCACTAGAACTCCGCGCACGACAAGGCAAATTGCCGAAAGCAGTTGTAGTCGTGCATTTATATGGTCAAAGTGCCGATATCAATCCAATTCTGGAAGCTTGCAATCGCTATGAGATTCCCTTAATTGAAGATGCTGCTGAATCTTTAGGAGCTACCTACAAAGGGCGATCGCCTGGAACTTTCGGGCGCATTGGCATTTACTCCTTCAATGGGAATAAAATCATCACGACTTCCGGCGGCGGGATGTTGGTTTCCGACGATGCACAACTGGTGGCAAAAGCCCGTTTTTTGGCAACTCAAGCACGCGATCCGGCTCCCCATTACCAACACTCAGAAATTGGTTACAACTATCGCCTCAGCAACGTTTTGGCAGGTATCGGTCGCGGTCAGTTGCGGGTTCTCAATGACAGAGTTGCAGCTAGACGACGCAACTTTGAAACTTACGCTTGTGCTTTAGCAAATTTCCCAGGAATAGAATTCATGCCAGAAGCCGCTTATGGACGCGCCACCCGGTGGCTGACCTGCCTGACAATCGATCCAGCAGCTTTTGGCGCTTCTCGAGAACAAGTCCGCTTAGCACTTGCTGAACAGCAAATTGAATCTCGTCCTGTGTGGAAGCCGTTGCATTTACAGCCTGTGTTTGCTGATTGTGAATGTATTGGAGGTGAAGTGGCTGAAAATTTATTTGCAAGGGGTCTTTGCTTGCCTTCTGGATCTAATCTCACAACTGAAGACTTAGAGCGAGTGATTCAGGCAATCACAGCAGTGTATTCTGACACTTGTAAAACTCACACTTCCCTGTTTATCATATAGTATAAAGTAGTATGAAGTTATACCAAAAATTAATATTTAATGAATGCAATATTCATTGCGTCTATGTATCAATACTAAATAAGTAAACTAAATAAGTGAAAATTTATTTATGGAATCACAGGAATCTATTTTAAGATTTGATAAATATTGGCTGATTCTGCAGCGCCGTTGGGTGCCTGCTTTAGGAATCTTTTTTACTGTTTTTTTTATTTCACTCTTTGCTGCATCTTTGAAAAAGCCTTCTTATGTGGCGGAAGGAAAGCTGCTGTTTCAAAGGATAAATACGACTTCTTCCCTAACAGGAGTGGGAACAGAAATAGGCAAGTTAGAACCAGTCGTGCAGGATAAAAGTAATCCTTTAAATACAGAGGCAGAAGTTTTACTTTCTATACCTGTACTGGAAAATACCATAGACAGACTCAAGCTGAAAGACAGCAAAGGGGCACCCCTAAAACCGAAGGAATTTCTTAAAGGGTTGACTGTAAATGATATTCAGAAAACCGACGTTCTCAAAGTTTCCTACAAGGATACTAATCCTGAAAGCTCCGCACAAGTTGTTAATACGCTGATGGCTGTCTATTTAGAGAACAACGTATCTTCCAACAGAGCCCAAGCGGTAGCTGCCCGTAAGTTTATAGAAAAACAGGTGCCACAAGCTGAATTAGTTGTCCGCCAAGCAGAAGCTGAACTAGCGCGGTTCAAAGAAAAGAATAAAGTTATTGCCCTACAAGAGGAAGCGAATAAGGCGATCGAAGTGATTGGCGAGTTGCAAAAGCAAATTAGCGCAGATCAATCCCAAATTGCTGATGTCAAAGCCCAATCTCAAGCGATCCGCGCCCAATTGAGTATGAACTCCCAGCAGGCGGTCGCTATGACTTCCCTCAGCCAGTCTGCTGGTGTACAAGATATTCTCAAAGAAGTCCAGCAGCTAGAGTCGCAACTTGCAGCTAGGCGCTCTATTTTACAAGACACACATCCCGAAATCATTAGTTTAGAAAGCAAGTTAGAAGCCTTAAAAGGAATACTACAACAGCGAGTAGGAAAGGTTGTGGGACCTCGGCAACCAGAAGTGAATAACAATTTGCAGGTTGGGGAACTGCAACAACAACTGACTGCAGAGCTTGTCAGATTAGAGTCAAGTCGTCTGGGTTTAACTAGTAAAGTCACCGCATTATCTAACTTACAAGCTGCCTACAGGCAACGACTTAACACTCTGCCAAGATTGGAGGAACAACAGCGCCAGTTAGAACGTAAAGTACAAGCCGCTCAATCTACCTATTCACTTCTACTACAAAAGTTGCAAGAGAGCCGAATCGCGGAAAATCAGAACTTAGGTAACGCCAGGATTATATCCAAAGCCCAAGTTCCTGAAGAACCTATTTCTTCTCCTACGGTTTCTTACCTGAGTGCAGGTCTTTTGGGTATCCTAGCTTCCTTGGCGACTATATATCTTTTAGAAGCCAGAGATAAATCAATCAAGACTGTTGATGAGGCAAAACAATTACTGGGATTAACCTTATTGGGGGTTATTCCTTCCTTGAACAAGTCTAAAAAAACGACTTGCGGCAATCAAGAGTCAGAATTAACACATCGGCTCTTTGTTAGAGATACTCCTCGCTCCCCAATTAGTGAGTCTTTCCGGATGCTGCGGGCGAATTTGAAGTTTACGAGTGCCGATAAAGAATTAAAAGTTATTGTTGTCACCAGCTCAGTACCCAAAGAAGGTAAGTCAACAGTAGCAGCCAATTTAGCTATAGCAATGGCTCAGAGGGAGCGTAGAGTCTTACTGGTAGATGGGGATTTGCACCGTCCAGTTCAGCATCATATCTGGGACTTGCCAAATACCCCAGGTCTGAGTAATGTGATTGTCGGGCAGGCTGAAATCTGGAGTGCGATCGTACAAGTCATGGATAATTTGGATGTCCTCACTTCTGGAGTTGTGCCTCCCAGTCCAGCATCCCTCCTCGACTCGAAACGAATGGCTGGATTGATGGAAAATTTTGCCGCTAACTACGACTCTGTCATCATTGATGCTCCCTCATTAACGGTTGCTGCTGATGCTGCGACTCTGGGTCAAATGGCTGACGGTGTTTTATTGGTCGTTCGACCGGGGGTTGTTGATTCCGTGAATGCTGCTTTTGCTAAAGAGCTTTTGGAAAAATCTGGTCAGAATGTCTTGGGACAAGTGGCGAATGCAGTTCTTCCTCAAAATCTCAGTCTGAGCTACTACTACTTCACCGAGGAATACAACACCCAAGAACAAGAAAGTGATATTATAAATGAATCTGCGAAAAGTGTAAAATAAGCTGCAAAAAGTGTCAGCACCCCTGCCTAAAGGCGAGGGGCTTCTAGCCTCAAACCTCTAGGATTAGCTGACCCGACTCAGTACCTCGTGTACTACGTTAACGGTAAGTGTTCAAGTTCCTACCTACAGATGCGTAGTCAGTCTGTAGCTCTAGAAATCAAGGATTAAACAAGCTTATTGGGTTAAGCCAGTGTCTTTGATAAATTACCGACCGTTAACATTGTCCAGGCTAACTTTACTCCCGTAAGGGAAGGCTCTTGGCGAGCAAAACCATTATGCGTACAGGGGAGCCAGTACTGCAGGAAGGTTTCCCGACCTAGGTATCTGGCGTTGAAAGATGTCAGTTCATAATTGCCTGAACGAAAGTACAACGCACTCATTACACGATATCGAGTAACCCCAAGGCGGTAATGGTATTCAAAAGTATTTAAACGGCTAAAAATAACGCCGAGTCGTGTTTCCTCCGTGGTCTAAAGACGCACGGTTTCCACCCTCCCGGAGACTTTTAGATGAAGCAGCCTTTAGCTTCCTCTCCAGCTCAAGCTCGGCAGACAAAAGAGCAATTTGCTAACCCAGATGCTTACCTAGATTATGAATTAGGTAAGGCAGTGCAAGAGCTACCACCCCTATATACAAGATTGGTAGGGGTGGGTTTAAGTTTGGCAGTATTTGGGGCGATCGCCTGGGCTGGTTTGAGTAAAGTTGATGAAGTGGCTGTGGCTCCTGGTAAGTTGATTCCCGGTGAGCAAGACGTGCAGCCAGTGCGATCGCCTAGTAGTGGCAAAATTAAATATATCAACGAAACTAAGATCAAAGAAGGTCAGCAGGTACAAAAGGGTGACATCCTGGTAGCGCTTGACTCAGAATCGTCTCAAGCTGAGATTGAGCGGCTAAACAATCAAGCCCAATTGATTAAGCAAGACATCCAAAGTCGTAGCAAAGCAGCAGCAGAAAGCCAGAAAGCAAGCATTAGGCAGGCAGAAATTGAACTTTCCGGTTTGCGAGTTAATCTCAAAGCTGCTCAACGGGATGTCAATAGGTTGCGTAGTCTAGTTGGTGCTATCCCGCGACAAGATTATCTATATGCTCAAGATAAAGTCAGAGACTTAGAAAAAAGTATTGCTGCCAAAGAGCAAAATATCCAGCAACTCAAGCAAAATTATAAAACTGGACCCCTTTCGGAACTGAGCAAGCGCCGCGAAGAATTGCAGACAGTTGAAAGGCAACTAGCTCAAGCTAAAAATCAGCGGCAGAATCAAACTATTACAGCTCCAATTGCTGGCAGAGTTTATAACATCAAAGTCAACCCAAGTCAAGGTACAGTGCAACCTGGTGAAGAGTTATTGTCAATTTTACCAGACGGGAAACAACCTTTACTAGAAGTTGATTTGCCAAATCAATATCGGGGATTTGTTGATGAACAGATGAATGCAAAGGTGAAGATAGAAGCCTTTCCTTATCAAGAATATGGTGTGATTGAAGGGACTGTGGTTTACGTTAGTCCATATGCAGTTGTGAAGGATAAGAATTCGGGCAAGGAGGTTTATCCGACTAGGATAAAACTGCATAAAGTCACAATTAGGAGGCGGGGTCAGGATAAGACATTAACTCCTGGGATGGAGGGAACTGGGGAAATCGTGATGCGGCAGAAGTCGATTTTGAGCTTGTTGATTGAACCAGTTACGCGCAAATTTGATGAGGTGTTTTCTGTTAAGTGAATCGTCGAAATAAGAACCCCGACAACTTTGGCGAAGTCGGGGTTCTGAAGAAGAATTGGCGATCGCTTGGACATTTTTCCGCAAGATTAATGGGCTTTGCTGATTGGCGGAATCATCTGATACCAAGCTTTGAGCTTTGAAGTACAAACTCATCATATGTTTCAGCAATGCCCCATATCGAGCTTGTTAGCCAAAAAGTTTATTCCAGGCGTTCTTAGCTCCGTCCGCGATCGCTTTCCCTGCTTTCTCTGCTCCTTGCTCTATATCATCACCCCACGCACTTCCGGCGATTCCACCAATGGCACCTCCAACAACTGTCCCAACTCCGGGAAAAATGGCTGAGCCAATAGCAGCACCAGCCGCAGCGCCACCCCATGCACCTGCAACACTACCTGCCGTTTTCCGAAATTCTTTCCCAAATCCGTCTTTCTGATAGACGTTGTACAGGTTCACCGTATCCACTACCCCTGCAACTGGTGCGGCTACTCGACTAGCTCCTCGAAGTGCCACAGTAGCTGCTCTGGATTCTCCAACTGCTCTAGCGGCACGAAGTGTCGTATTTGCTGCTCTGGATTCTCCAACTGCTCTAGCGGCACGAAGTGTCGTATTTGCTGCTCTCGATTCTCTGACTGCTCTGGCAGCGCGAAGTGTCGTATTTGCTGCTCTCGATTCTCTGACTGCTCTGGCAGCGCGAAGTGTCGTATTTGCTGCTCTCGATTCTCTGACTGCTCTAGCTACTCTATCTACTCCAGCTGCTCTAGCTTCTTGAAGTTTCAAATGAGTTTCTCTAACTCCTCTAGCTACTCTAGATTGTGTGACTGCTGTAACGGCTTTTGGAAGATGAACATTTTCCAGTGCCTTTACTACTCCACGAGATTCGGGCTTAAGCAGGAAATGTGTACGTTTCGCATCCTTCTTAACCTTATCACTATATATATGCCCAGGTTTAGATCCTGTTCTACCACGGATATCTAGTGGATTCTCTTTGATTAGCGGTTTCTCTCCCTCTCCTGGTCTACCCTGACTATTCCATTTGTGATTTTTTGGGTCTTGTCTGAGATAATTTACTGCTCCCCCTGAAGGTCCATCATATCCACGCAGACCAAATGAACCACCCTTTTTTGGTCTAATGGTTATACTTTCATCACGAGCTGGATTTGTCCAAATACTACCAATCTTGCTGTTTGGGTTCGATTTTTTAGCCCATCTACCTTGTACTTCGACCCATCCTGAAGTTTTTAGCCTTGCTTCCAATTCAGTTTTTCCGATGCCACCGTTTTTGACAAGCTTTAAAACATCTTTTGCTTGACTAAGTGAAGGTGGTGACAAATTTTTAATTGCTGCTAAGACTCCTACTCCGGTTCCTGTAGCAAGACCGCCGATCAGGTTCAGAGCATTATTCGTACTGTCAGATGAACTCCCAGATTGAGTGTTTCTTCTCTGATGACTAGAGCCATTGGGGTACTCACGGCGCGTTGTACCTTTAGTGGGAAAAACTTGTGCAGATACCTGGGAGGTTCTAGAAAACAGTGCAGGCGAAGCCCTAAACTCAGTGCTTCTAGTCGAAGGAGTGGAGCTAGCTGTTACCTCACGGCGCGTTATGCTTTTAACGGGAAGAACCTGTGCAGAAAAATCGGATTTATTAGAGAGCGAGGTAACAGGATAATGTGTTGCCGTCGTCGGCTTCGCCCCTGGAAGATAAACCCCCATTCCTACCTGGAGACGCCTAGCCTCTTGCCCAGTAAATTGACTACCATCAGCTTTTTGAAGTTCACGCCAACGGTTACCATCACCAAGTTTTCTCTGTGCGATTTCTCCGAGAGTATCACCACGACGAACGCTGACTGTAGTAGCACGGGAATGTGTAGAGTTAGCCCCAGGAAGATAAACTTGCGTCCCTACTTGGAGACGCTTAACTTCTTGCCCAGTAAATTGACTACCATCAGCTTTTTGAAGTTCGCGCCAACGAGTACCATCCCCAAGTTTTTTCTGGGCGATTTCCCACAGAGTATCACCCGAACGAAGGCTGACAGCAGGAGCACGGGAAGGTGCTGAAGGCTGCGGTTTGACTAGTGTTGAGGCGGCTGTTGCATGGGGATGTGCTAAAGAAAGAGGATTTGCTGCACGGGGATGTGTTGAAGAAAGGGGATTTTCTGAAACAAGTCCTCCGCCAGATTTCTTAAACCTAATGTCTTGAGTATTAACCATAGTTATTCAGTGTAATTTAAGTCAAAGCCAGAAACTAAGTAAACCCTTGACTGTAGCATTTTAACCTTTCTCTCTACAGGCAAAAATTTTAGAAAACAACCGTGAAAATGTGGAGTTTTTACTTCTAGTTGCTTCTTTAAGCCTTCACTGTGTCAATGTATTTTTATCAATCTTAATAATTCACACACTAGCAATCTGCCGTTGATACAAAGCAAAGTACACGCCTCGTTTCTCCAGCAACTCTTCGTGATTGCCGCGTTCCACAATCTCCCCTTTTTCTAATACTAAAATCAAGTCTGCTCGTTTCAATGCTCCAAATCGGTGGGCAATCATAAATACCGTACGCTCCCCCTTCACTTCCTGCAAGTTCTGCAATACTTTTTGTTCTGTCTCACTATCTAAGCCACTTGTCGCTTCATCCAAGATTAAAATCGGGGCTTGGGAAAGGAATAAACGCGATAGAGCAATGCGTTGCCTTTGTCCGCCAGATAAAGAGGTTCCCCGCTCCCCAATTTTTGTTTCGTAGCCGTGGGGCAGTTTGTTGATAAAATCATGAGCCACCGCCAGTCGTGCTGCTTGTTTTACCTGTTCTGCTGTAATATCTACATCGCCGAAGGTGATGTTTTCGGAAATGGTACCGTCGAAGAGGAAATCTTCTTGGAGGACGACGCTAATTTGTTGCCGCAAAGAGCCAATATCAGCAGTTTTAATATCAAAATCATCAATCAAGATTGAGCCGGATTCTGGTTGGTAAAGTCGTTGCAAAAGTTTAGAAAGGGTACTTTTACCAGAACCGCTACGCCCGACAATTCCCACAAACATTCCTGGTTGCACAGTGAAAGAAATACCTTTCAAAACAGGTTCTTCTTGGTCTTCTTGATAGCGAAAAAACACTTTATCAAAATGTACATTACCCTTTAACTGTGGTAAAACGACACCAGAACCTGGTTCAGCTTCTGGGGCAAAATTGAGGATATCTCCCAGCCGATCCACAGATAGCAAAACTTGCTGGAATTCCTGCCAAAGCTGTACTAAACGCAGCAGTGGATCTGTCACCCTAGAAGCTAACATTTGAAAAGCAACTAATGCACCAATTGTCAGCTTTTGTTCAATGACGAGTCCGGCTCCAAACCAAAGAATAATTAAGTAGGAAAAATTTGTCAAAAAATCGCCGATGTTACTACCTATATTAGAAGTAGTGGAAGCTTTAAAACTCGTGCGAATGTAACGGGCAAACAAGCCTTCCCAACGTCGGCGGGATTTGCGTTCAGCAGCATGGGCTTTCACAGCATGAATTCCCGTAACTGTCTCTACTAAAAAAGATTGACTATCAGCACCGCGATCAAAAGTTTCATTCAGCCAACGGCGTAGTATCGGCGTTACCACTAAAGTTAAGGCAGCAAATAGGGGAATTACAGCCAAAGCCACCCAAGTGAGGGTGACACTGTAAGAAAACATTAATGCCAGATACACCACTGAGAAAATACTGTCCAAGATGACAGTTAAGGCTGTACCTGTCATAAACTGACGAATATTTTCTAATTCCTGCGCCCTGGCAACGGTATCACCTACCCGCCGTGATTCAAAATAAGTTAAGGGTAGGCGCATCAGTTGACGAAACAACTGAGAGGATAAACTCAAATCGAGACGGTTGGCGGTGTGGGTAAAGATAAAGAGCCGCAAGATGCCCAAAGTTGCCTCAAAAAGAGCAACAATAAGGAGGGCGATCGCCATCACATCCAAAGTGCCACGGTTGCCGTACACCAATGCTCTGTCGATGATGAACTGAGTAATAATTGGCGTTGCTAACCCCAACAATTGCAGCGCGAAAGAAAGTAACAGAACTTCTCCCAGTAATTTGCGGTAGCGCCAAATCGCAGGGACAAACCAACTGAGGTTGAATTTCTCCTGTTTTTGGATTGGTTCGACTTGCCAAAGTTGCCCATTCCAATTTTCCTCAAGCATCTTTTGGGGAACGCTTTCGCAAGTTTTACTGAGGTTGGTAGGATTGGCGATAATTAAGCGATTTCCCTTCATGCCATACACAACAATCCACCCCTCCTCTTTCCCCCCCTTGCCAAGGGGGGGATGAAGGGGGGGTTGCCAAAGCAGCAAAGCAGGAAAGGATAATGAGCGCAAATCATTCCAAGTTACTTGTAGCTGTCGTAGTTGTAGTCCCAGTTTTTCAGCAGCTTCCATCACATCATGAGGACTTTGTCCCCGGAGTTGACGCTGTACAAACTCCAACTGGATGGGATTTTGTAGATATTGAGCTGCCATTGTTAAGCAAGCAGCCGCAGTGTTGGGACTCAAGACAAATGGATAGCCTGATACTGGTTGGGGGAGACTAGCCTCTATTGGCTGATAGCGCGATCGCTCTTGCTGCCAAAAGCTCTTTAATTCTAAAGAAGAAGCTTGCTGCCACAGTCCTGCATCCCAGCGTACCACCTCCACATCTTTGCTAGATGCCACAGCTTTAAAATGTCCAGAAAGCTCTAGTAAATCCCCAAACGAATCTCCTGCTTTTAAAGTTGATGACTTAGGGTTTCCCTCTTCTCTAAGACGGACATTTCCCGAGATAATTAAAAATTGGCTTCCGGGTTCATCTGTAGACCAAATTATATTTCCAGTCTGATAACGACGAGTTTCTGCTTGATTTCTCAACTGGATTTGCTGCTCAGGAGTTAGCAAGCAAAAAGGCAACTCTTCCCAGCGTAAGTTCATGATTTATCACTAAAAATTCACCTGAAGCTTGACATTAATATTTTGAATTTTCTCTTCTAACCATTGCTCAAAAAGCTCATCTTCTAGTTCTTGTTTTAACTGTTCTTCTAACGAAGCATCTAGGAATTTTTCAACGCGAACTAAATACCACAGCCCCTCAACTTCCACTGGTCCTATCAACTCTCCAGGATTTGCTAAATTAATAGCAGCCCTAAGTGCATCTGGCAATGTACCTTTACTAATTGCTCCCATCATGCCATTGAAAATCTGGTCATCTGCTATCGAATATTCCTGAACTAGCTGCTCAAATCTAGCACCGTCTTCGATAATTTGACTTTTTAACTCTTCCGCAAGTGCTTGTTCTTCTACGACTAGACGCGACAGCACTACTCTATCTAGAAATATCTTGCGTTCAATAAAATATTCCTGTATGTTTTGCTCAGTTACTTGAGCTTTCAGTTTTTCCAATTTGAGACTAGAAGCGATTTGGCTGCGAAAGGAAGGGTAATCTAAACCTTCTTGAGCTAGCCATTCTTGGAAACTTGCAGAATCAGTAAGTTGATTATTTAATCGAAAATCAATCACGACTTGTTCGATTAAATCAGAATTAATATCAGTATCGTCTACGGCTTGTAGTTCCTTTTCTAAGACGTGCTGACGCATAATCGCCCAAAGAACAGACTCAAGTTTTCCAGCAGACTCAAGGTATCTTAAGGCTTGCTCAAGAGAAATAGGCTGCTCGTCAGCGGTTAAAAATGGGCAGGACTCAAGCATTGATAAAGTTATAAAATCTGATAAAAATGTTAATAGCGTGGGTTAATATCTTTAACGTTAGCGCTAGTATCAAAACTCGACAACAATTTACTTAACAAAGTATTACTTCAGATAAATCAGCAAGTTCAATCCGGGAATTGTACGGGAGAGAGTCCACAAAAGTAGCGTGATGTAAAGTATACCCAATATCCACTGATACCAGGCAAGTGTGGTGATGATACCAGGAAGGTGTTCGTCTCGTAAGCGAATGTCATTAAAGCCTAATCTCAATAGGTTGTTGAGGCTAAAGTCGTAGTAATTGAGCCAGTTCCAGCCGCTGTTCCACAACAGAGGCAAATATCGCTCACGGAACATTTGATACCGGGGTATCACTGGCAAACGTCCAATAAGTAATCGTAACTGGCGCAAAGTCCCATCTTCCGTGAAGTAGGAAACGTCCATCAAGTTGTGATAGCGCCCTTGTTGGTAAAGTCGGAATAACAATGCGATCGCTAACGGGAAGATAATAACGAAAAGACACGCTAGTGTTAGCCAAGGCTGTTCTCCTGTCCGAAAGATAGCAAATAAGCCAAACAGTGTTAACAGGCTAAAACTCGTCAGCATCCAAGTGGTTTCGTAACCTGTGGGAATAATTGGTATTGGAAGCAGGCGACGGAAACGATCAACAAACCAAAACAGCAAACCGAAGAAGGCGATCGCAATCAACCCCACACCAATCACCAAGCAAAAATTCGTCCCATAGCCAGAAAGCAGCAGCAGTAAACTCAACGCCAACCAATTCCATGCTTGCAGTAACCACCCAAATGGTGAAAGGGGTTCGCTGACAAATAAGTGGGAGCTGATTTGCGTGTATGTGTCATAATCTATATACGGTAAAGTAAGTAACTCAGTTTTATTCCGAAATAATTGTTGAACACGGCGACGGGCGATCGCTTCTGCTTGAATTACCGAAAAACCCAGCTTTACCAAACGTTCTTGAGAAGCACTATTCAAATTCGTACCAACCAGATGACGGCTTAAATCCTGCAGTCGCAGCCGCTGCTTTGTATACTCCAACTGATTCGCATCGCCAATTTGCTGCAACAGACGGAAATTTTGCCCTAAATTCCGCAAAACGCTTTGATTGCCTTGCAACCCAGACACCACAAGCATTTTACCAATTTGACCTGGATTGCCTAAAATTTTTGCTTGGTTAGAGTTAAAAATTAGACCAGAGACATTCAAACAAGCATCCTTCGCAAATCCAGCATCACTAAAATCCGCAGAATTGACAATGCTAGCGCTTTGCAGATTCACAAGTTGGTTAAACTGTGCTTCCCGGAAAGTTACAGCTTGCTCAAATGTCGCTTCTTTAAGGAAGAGAAACTGATTGAAAATAGCTTTAGTAAACTGTGCTTGCTCGAAAAAACGTACATTAGAGAAATCAGCATTTCCTTGCCACTGCACGCGACTGAATTTAGCCAACTTATTAAAATTTGTTTGGGTGAAATTGGCTGTATCCTCGAAAGTACTGTCTTGGAAATATGCGCTTTCCTGAAATTGCGTTTGCTTAAAATTAGCTTTATCAAAGAAGATACTGCCCAGAAACTCGCTTTCTTTCTTAAAAATCGCACTGGTAAAGCTGGTTGCACGGCTGAATCTTGTTTCAGTCCAATTTGCCTGTTGAGTAAAAATAGCACCTTGAGCATCCACAGGCTGAAGAAAAAATGTATTGGCAAACTGCACAGCCCCATTGAAGCGAGTTTCTACCAGTGTCAACGAACCACGGAAAACACTAATTTCGGTGGATGTAGTTGACTTTGCTAAAAGCGATTTACAGTCTTTAGAACTAGGTAATGCTACAGCAAGTGACTGCAAGCAAACCTCGCGTAGACGTTCCAGTTGTTCTTGTTCAGTTGAGGTGAAAAGAGGGGCGATCGCTTGAGCATATAGAGGTGTTCTCAAGCCCAAATCGCTGCCAAAAAAATCTCCCTGAATCAGAGAATAACTCAAGTCTAAACCTAAAGGTTTTGAGCCTGCTTTTTGCAGTTCTTTTCGCAAAATTTGATAGAATGCATCCCGAAAGCTGGCATTTTCCGGTTGTAAATCTATCACCATCTGGCGTAAATCTACTACGACATTGCCTTCACGAAGGATGGGCGTATGCAGTCGCTCTTGCAATAATTCTAGAGTTAAAGGAGTACGTTCTATTTGTGCAGGTGCGCCCCATGCGGGTAGGGGTTGTGAAAAAAATAAGAGCGCACATAAGATAATCAATAAGCCAGCTTGTTTTAAGCACCCTACCCAAGATGAAAAAACCTCACCCCCCAACCCCCTCTCCGCAAGCAGAGAGGGGGAGGTATTTTTTCCTCTGTGTGCAAGCAGAGAGGGGGAGGTATTTTTTCCTCTGTGTGCAAGCAGAGAGGGGGAGGTATTTTTTCCCCTGCTCGCTTGCACAGACGGGAAGGTATTTTTTCCCCTGCTCACTTGCACAGACGGGAAGGTATTTTTTTCCCTGCTCGCTTGCACAGACGGGAAGGTATTTTTTCCCCTGCTCACTTGCAAAGAAGGGGAGATATTTTTTCCCCTGCTCACTTGCACAGACGGGAAGGTATTTTTTCCCCTCCTCGCTTGCGGGGAGGGGTAAGGGGTGGGGTCATAATTTACCAAAATAGTTTTCGTATCACTTATCTCCCATTAGCAGAACAATTTTACCTGTCACTGATCCAGTTCCAAGCAAATGATGAGCTTTAGCTGCTTCTTCCAGTGGGAATGTCTCGCTAACTTGAATTTTCAATTTCCCTGCATCAATCCACTTAGCACACTGTTCTAAAATTTCTGCGTGATGCTGTTGCGCTTCCACAATTCCTTGCAACATTGGTGTCAGCATTAATTCCAAACCAATGCGGAGATTACGCAATCTAGCAGCTTTCCAAATGGTGTTAGCGTCTGGTTCCAAAATCGTCACTATGTCGCCATAGACTCGCACTGCTGGGAAAGTTTTATGAAAAGTCTCTCCGCCTACAGTGTCAAAAGCTAAGTCTACACCTTCACCGCCAGTCCAATCTAGTGCTGCTTGCACAAAGTCTGTTTCTTTATAATAGATGACATGGTCAGCACCCAGTTTTTGGACGAAATCCGCTTTCTCCCGAGTACTAACAGTCGTGCAGACATCAGCACCTTTGAGCTTCCCTAGTTGAATTGCTACATGACCGACGCCACCAGCACCTGCATGAATGAGAACTCGTTCTCCAGGTTCCAAGCGTCCCCGTTCGTATAAAGCTTCCCAAGCGGTAATTAAGACTAAGGGCGCTGCTGCGGCTTCCGCAAAGGATACAGACGCAGGTTTACGGGCAACAAACCGCTCGTCAACAGTGGTATATTCAGCATAGTTCCCTTGGTGTGCGCCCAAGCCACCGTGACAAAAATACACTTCGTCTCCTACGCGAAATTGCTGTACGGCTGCACCCACCACCTCGACAACACCTGCACCATCACATCCTAAAATCGCAGGCATTTTGTCGGGGTAGAAAGTGCCACGTTGACGAAGTTTGGTGTCAATCGGATTAATGCCTGCTGCGCGTAAGTGTACCAAAAGTTCAGTTTCTCCCAAAGGAACGCCAGGGCTTTGCACATCCTGCAGTTGCAGAACTTCGGGACTACCTGCTGCTGTCATTAAGACTGCTTTCATAACTCCTCCTGGTGTGAATTCAGCTTGGTCATTGCATTTGACACTTTACCGCAAACAAGAGGGCGATGGCAGGGAGTGCCCGCTGAGTGCTTCGCACACGCTACGCGTTCGCGAAGCGTCTCCGAAGGAGATACGCGAACGCAGTTCCACAAGAAGCTGTCGTTAGGAATTTACACGCTGTCGTTAGATCCGAACAAGTTGTCGATAGATCACAACAAGCTGTCGTTAGATCCGAACAAGTTGTCGTTAGATCACAACAAGCTGTCGTTAGGGATTTCCAAGAAATAAATTATCCATCTTGTGGGGTGGGCATCCTGCCCGCCCTGAATACAAAGGACGGGTGGGGACACCCATCCCACAAGAAAATTTGGGATATTTTTTTATTTGGAAGTCCCTTATGACACGATAACTTGTTCTAACTCCACTTACTTTCCTTTAGTTCTCTTGGGTTTCGGTTTAGTAACCAACCAAGCCACCAAACCAAAAACGAAGGTAGCCAGAAAACTCCACAGCAAGGATAATACTAGAGGATGATGAACTAGATACTTGAAATTTGTCTGTGTGAAGGGTTTATCTATGTGTTGGGTGACAACACCAGAAACTATTGCACCACCACCAAAGGCTGTACCTAGTACTTGTATTTTACGTTCTAAAGAGCGATCGCGCTGGGCTTGTTCTACCTCTACTATGCCGCGAATTGTGGCAATCATCTGATCAAAGAGGTTTTGACCGGGGGTAAGATAAGCTAAGTCAGTATTAATTTGTTCGACAAAGGTATCAAGAGCCAGTTCCAGGAAGTTGGACAAGAATTCTAAATTATCTGACTTTATGCATACATTCTTTAGCTTGTCAAGATATAATCGATAGTTTTTGCTATTAGTTTTAATTGTAGTTTTGTGCAGTTCTAAATCTCTTAAATAATCAACATAATTAAAAGAAATTTCTGGTATTTCATTAAGCCATTGATTGAATTTCTCAAATTTTAAATCTATGGGGTTATTTTTTTGTTCTTTAAACTCTTGCTTATATTTTTCTAAATCAGAATAGGCTGCTCTGGCTTGTTGATGACACCATATAGCTTCCGAACGAGCATAAATAATTTTACTACGGCAAAGGAGAAGGTCAATTAAAGGATAATAATATTTTCCGTCTGTTTCTAATTTTGTAGTTTCGGAATGGGTATTTAACCAAATTAATAAATGGCACTGTTCTTCAGGAGAGTCAGCATCATTGTTATATTCAAATATAGGACTACCTAATAATTGCCCTTGAGCCTGACACTTAAAATTTAGTTCTCCGAAAGTTTGTTCTGATAGTAATACTTTGGCACAAGCATCAGCAAAGGTTTGATAATTATCTATCTTTCCTACAGGTTGAGCAAAAAATACTAGAGTTTGTCCTAGAGAAGCTTTGATATTTTTAGAAAGTAAGTAATTATCTGGATTTAGCCCTCCTAAATCAGTGAGTTGTACCTCTGGGTGGGGATAACGTAGGGTTAAATCAAGGGCGTAGGTATCGTGAATTTCTAGGGGATTAGCTTCGCCGCTTAAGCGTAGATTGTTTTCATGTTTGATAACGGTGAACTCTAAAAAACGTTCGGGAAGTATTTCCCCAGTGATGCTATTTTTTTGATTCTTTGCTTCTTCAATCAATTTCGGTAAATTTTCTAATCCAGTCACACCAAGTTGTTTACCAAGTTGCTGGCATTTTAGCCATAAATGGTTGGCATTTTCTACAGGGGTTTTGGGTTTTTGTGACAGACTATGCTTCAGATGAAAGGCATAGAGAGTTAGCTTGGGATAAGCTACCTTTACTGTTGAAAGATAATCCATTTTGTCATGATGATAAATGTCGCGGTGTCCAGATCCCCGACTTCTATAAGAAGTCGGGGATCTAACTTTTCACAGAATATCAATTATTACGAGACGGTTTTTCTACATTCTTAGCAGATGACGAACTTTGTTGAATAGCATTGATTATATTCTTTTTATCAAGTTCATATTTGGGAATATTTGTATTTGCTCGCTTCTCCCCTGGCGCTCTTTCTGTTAATTCTTCAAATTCTGCAAAAGCCTCATCTACTTTAGGATGTTCTGACAACCAATCGGAAATTGCATTGGAGAGAGATTGAATTTCATCAGGTTGTTTATCAATCAATTTAATTAATTCATCCCTGTCTTCTTTTGAAAGCAATGAGGGCTGAGTTGTCAATAGATGGACAAAAATGTTAACAGTTATTTCATGATCAGACATGATTATTCTCCTATTTGCCAACAGCAGTAAATGCAGCCCAATGATAAGGAGAGTTTAATGGTTTCTCTCCAGTCATCTTATTAATTTGACTACGTATTTTTCGTTTTCTGGTAGAATCTAAAGGCATTTGATCTGCCCATTTATGTAACTCTTCTTTAGTAGCATCCCGCAACCAGAGTTGCGCTTGATTCATAGCAAGTGGTACTGACATATCTGTAGCAGACTTCAAAATTTGAATGAACTTAATCACCAAAAAGGATGTTGATAAATCGTTTACAGTCCATAAACTACTTACAACACTGCTACTACCTGCGTAGAGAAAGCCACTGGGTAAACCGATATATTCATCGCTGGTATTGTTGAAGTCAATCAATCCAGTTTCGCAGGCTGAAAGAACCACGAGACGAGATTGACTAAAGTCGAAAATTAGCTCTCCTCGCTCATTTCGCTCAAACAAATTACCCAATGTCAGGCATTTACTTAAATCTATAGCTTTGTCATCGGATACAATTAGATATATTTCGGGGCTAGCATTAGCGGGAATGGGAGAAACATAGGCATCTGCTAACAGTAGGAAGGAATTTTGGGGAAAATTAAAGTTGAAGGAACCGTGACAAGAAAAGTGGAGATAATTCGCTTGTTTTAATTGTATTGCTGCTTGGGATAAGGCAGCTTTTGTGGCTTGTTCTTTGAGTAATACTTGATGTCCGGGAAAGTAAGATAATATGCTTTCTACTTCCAAGTCAGTAAAAGAGAGGTCTTGTGTAGGGTTTTGAATCGCAAACAGGGATTGAAAATCAGGACGTTGTCGCATTTGCACCTGTTGCAGTAATTGACAACTAGGTGCATAACTCACACCACGAGGGAATAAATCCAGAAGACAACGCGAATTTTCAGAATTTTGATTTACTGGGAGTGCATGAAGGGGGAACAAGTGTAAGAATCGATGGGGAATTAGGATGAGTTGATCGCAGTGGTTTGGTATGTAGGTTAATATTTCATCAATGTGCAGAATCGAAGCTAATTTTTTGAGTTCTTCCCCTAAGCTATTCTGCCATTGCTCTTTTTGATTGTAGTAGTTTTGCAAATATTGATTGACCCAATTCCCAAAAGCTTCTCTGTCTTCTGGTTGGGATTGCCAAACAGTGACTTCTCCTGTACGTGTGACAATAAACGCCAGAATTTTATCGTTGAGAATATACCACTCGATAATGGCTGTACGCTCATCCAAACTAGCCTGGAACGAGTCAAAATTGAAACCATAACCAACGGGTAAGTAGCGGTTTTGCAATTCATTACGGTGCTGTCGCAATTCTTGGAGACGTTGTGCTAGGACTTTTGGATTTTCAGCTTTACCATTTTGGATTTGAGCTTGCCCTGTAGCTATTTCATCCCTGTATTTTTCTAGTTGAGTAACTACTTCTGGAGGGAAGATAGTTTTCCGGTCTCTTTCGAGGATCAGTTCAACTAGGTTACGGGTTTTGCTACGTTCAACATATTCAATTGCTTCCACGAACTTACCTAATTTTAGACAAACTTCTACCATACGGCTATAAAGTTTGTTCCATTCTTCTGCTTGCTTGAGTTTGCTTTCTTCCCCGGAAACGATTTCCTCCCGTAAAGATTCTACTGTGGCAATGGCGCATTCAAAGGTATTGTAAGCTATAGTAAAGTGCTTTATGCTTTGGTAAGCCATACCCAAGTTAAATAAAGTCTCTGCATATTTTTGGGGAAAAGCGTCAAAAGTATAAACTTTCAGAGCTTCTTGGAAGCAAGTGATTGCCTGCTCTAAATTCTGTGCCCACTCTCCTCTGATTCTGTCACCATAAACAAGACCGAGAATATTTTGTGTACCTGCCCATTGTTTGGGAAAAGCGTCAAAAGTATAAACTTTCAGAGCTTCTTGCAAACAAGCGATCGCCAGTTCTAAATTCTCTAGCCACTCCCCTCTAATTCTGTAATAGTAAGCAGCACCGAGATTATTTTGTGTCATTGCCCAATCAACAGGAAAAGCGTCAAAAGTTCTGACTTTCAAAGTATTTTGGAAACAAACGATTGCCAGTTCTAAATTATTAGCCCGCTCCCGTCCAATTGTTTTACAATAAGCAGAACCGAGATTATTTTGTGTACCAGCCCAATCTTGTGGAAAAGCGTCAAAAGTATAAACTTTCAGAGCTTGTTGGTAACAATCGATTGCCCGCTCTAAATTATCAGCCCGCTTCCCTGTGATTCTGTCACCGTAAGCAAGACCGAGACTATTTTGCGTCATTGCCCAATATTGAGGATAAGCGTCAAAAGTAAAAAATTTCAGAGCATTTTGGAAACAAGCAATCGCCCGCTCCCAATTCTGTGCCCGTTCCCCTCTGATTCTTTCACCGTAAGCAGCACCGAGATTATTTTGTGTACCAGCCCAATCTTGTGGAAAAGCGTCAAAAGTATAAAATTTCAGAGCATTTTGGCAACAATCGATTGCCCGCTCTAAATTATCAGCCCACTCACCTCTGATTCTCTCACGGTAAGCATTTGCAAGATTATTTTGGGTTGCAGCCCAATCTTGGGGAAAAGCGTCAAAAGTATAAAATTTCAGAGCATTTTGGAAACAAGCGATCGCCTGTTCTAAATTATCAGCCCACTCCCCACTGATTCTGTTACTGTAAGCAACACCAAGATTATTTTGGGTTGCAGCCCAATCTTGGGGAAAAGTGTCAAAAGTATAAAATTTCAGAGCATTTTGGAAACAAGCGATTACCTGCTCAAAATTCTCAGATTGCTCCCCTCTGATTCTGTTACTGTAAGCACAAGCAAGATTATTTTGTGTCATTGCCCAATCTTGGGGACAAGCGTCAAAAGTACAAACTTTCAGAGCATCATGATAACAAGCGATCGCCTGCTCTAAATTCTCTGCCCGCTCCCCTCTGATTCTGTCACTGTAAGCATTTGCAAGATTATTTTGTGTCATTGCCCAATTTTGGGGAAAAGCGTCAAAAGTATAAACTTTCAGAGCATCATGATAACAAGCGATCGCCTGCTCTAAATTCTCTGCCCGCTCCCCTCTGATTCTGTTACTGTAAGCATTAGCGAGATTATTTTGCGTCATTGCCCAATCTTGGGGAAAAGCGTCAAAAGTTCTGACTATCAAAGCATTTTGGAAATAAACGATCGCGATTTCTAAATTATCAGCCCGCTCTCCTGTGATTCTGTTACGGTAAGCATTAGCGAGACTATTTAGTGTCATTGCCCATTCATAGGGAAAAGCTTGTTGAGTGTAGACAGTTAGCGCCAGTTCATAGCCAGTGATGGCAATTTCCATATTGCTGGCTTTGTTACCCAAGGGGAATTGCGCTATTAGATTGCTAAACTCAAAAATAACTGCTGCTAGATATTTCGCCTGATCTGCTTCCGCTTCTCTAAGTATATTTCTCCCCAAACGGCGCAATATTTCTGCTAATACTCCGTCGAGTTTGTCTGCATTCTTTGCCAGCAAAGAGTAAAGTACTTGCACTTCACCGTTACTTTCTGGGATTGTTTGCAGTACCTCCATCAAGAATTGGAGATATACTTGTACTTCTTCCTCACTAAGAGATTGCAAATCTACTTCAGTATCTCGATTCAACCATCCCTTTAGTTGCATTGCCAAACCTTGCAACCAATTCGCTGTATTCTCATATCCCTGCTGTGAAAACATCCCCATTGCCACTTCTACCGCCTGCAAGAAGCCAACATCCAGTAAATTTTGATTTGCTACTAAAATTTCTTGGACTTCATCGTGACTAGGGCAATTCAACAGGCTTTGAATGAGGTTGGAATAGGCTTGCTGACGCTGTTCGTTCATGGGTTAGGGCGGGACATATTGGACACTTAGTCATAATAAATATTCAACATCAGCGCCCTATATTCCGGAAAAGTACGGAGTTGCATCTCTAGTGATGTGTTTCCGACAACGATCGCTCATCCCCCTACATCTCCATTCAACAAAAAAACTAGCCACTGAAGCTTTTAAGATTATTCCTTATATTGTTGATGAATGCGATTGCCTTCTCCTGGCGGAGACGCTCGGCGAACGGTACTGGCATCTTTGCGATCGCCTGTTTTCTCCCGATTCTTCTTACTGCATTGTTCGTCTGCAAAGATACACTTAAAAGCATATTGCGCTAAAATACCATAAAGCATAACTCACAATTACTGCACTTTTTGCAAACACTCATGCCTGCCAAAGATGTTTATCATAATGTTGTGATAACAGCCCTAGAAAAAGATGGTTGGCTAATTACTGATGACCCATTTAAATTAAAATGTGGGACAAAAGATTTATATATAGACTTGGGTGCAGAAAAACTTATAGCTGCAGAAAAAGGTCAGCAAAAAATAGCAGTTGAAATCAAGAGTTTTCTTAATCCCTCTCCCGTTACAGATTTAGAAAATGCATTAGGACAGTTTATTCTTTATTATGATATTTTAGAAGAACAAGGAAGCAACCGGATTTTATATCTTGCTATCCCCCGCCGAACTTACACTGAAATTTTTACCGAAACCATCGGCAAGATTTTATTAAAAAAGAACCGCTTACGTTTACTTGTATTTGAGCCAAAGCAAGAGGTAATTGTGCAATGGATACCTTAGAAAAATATCAAAAAATCATCGAAGATATTCTGACTGATTATATAAAAATACCCTATGCAAATCGTCAATTAGAAATAAAGCTTATCATCGATCGCACAGCTACTAATTACATAGTAATGACTTTGGGATGGCAGGGAGAAGAAAGAGTTCATGGTTGTATTATCCATATTGAAATTATTAATGGAAAAATTTGGATTCAGCGCGATGGGACTGAATATGGCATTGCCAATGAACTTGTAGCCGCAGGAATTCCCAAAGATAAAATTGTTTTAGCTTTTCATCCAGAGGATGTTAGACAATACACTGATTTTGCGATCGCTTGATTTCAAAAAGATGCGATCTGCCGTTCGCGTAGCGTGCGCTTTGCGCTTAGGCAGCAGCGAAGCTATCGCTAATTGTTGATGAATGCGTTGGCGTAGCCCGCCGCAGGCATCGCTGAGTATTAAGCAAGTAAAATTCAGAAAGTTGACGAGCAAACTACAGCACTATCTTCTTCAATCACCAAATGTATAGCGCAGTTCTAGAATTTGGCAGGGCTGTGTTTTTGTTAAGCCACTCCATATCCCAGTAATTATACATAAATATTATGTTTATTAGTGTGTTTTTATGTTATTTTATGTGTTTAAGTTAAAAACACACAACAGAGCTTATGATGGTGATATGGGAAAAGTAACAGTAACTCTTTACATGGAAGAAGAAGACAAAGAAGCCCTGCAACTGTTGGCTGATGCAGAGGAGCGTTCTTTGTCTCAAATGGCAGTGTTAATTGTGAAACGAGCGATTAAAAAGGCACAGGATGAAGGAAAAATTCCGCCGGCTCAGGGAAAAGGGAAGTGAGGCGATCGCCTTTTGTTTACCCAGGTTTTCTAATGTGTGGCGATAATGACTATAATTCAATACGGTTCAGATAAGACCAAAACCCTTATCAAAAACACAATGTAGAGACGCGCCATGGCGCGTCTCTACACCACATGACAAATAGTGTGTCACTGTACAACAAAAATAAAAGCCATGAAACTTAATGTTTCACGGCTATTGGTGTGGTGTGAGGAGCTTAACTTAATATCATCATAACGGTAACTAACCAGTATAAACAGGCTCGTAACAATTTTGGTAACAAAAATTTTTCCGGCGTATTCACGCGCTTCCTCTCGTATAGGAGACTAGCGCCTTTGCGTAAGTTCCCTAGACTTGCTAGTATCCGTTGACATTTGATGAAAAAATAAAAAACCGTGGAAGCTCAATTGAGTCCACGGTTATAGGTGTGGTGTGAGGAGACTTAACTTTGATTCATCATAAACCTATACGAGCGTTAGTAAAGCGCCGGTAACAGTTTTGGTAACGACATTATTCTCAAGCAGCACAAGTAAGTTGCTGAACGCCTTGCCCAGGAAATCATACAAGAACTTCACACCAAAGCGCCACCACAGCTGGAACCACTACCAGCCGTACAACCATAACAATAAGCTGCTGTTTGTACCTCACCTATCAAGTCCAAACGATCAGCTTGCAGCAATTTGGCAACAGTGATGTTTTCCCCGTCGCGAGTTTTCGCAGGTAAATTCATCATTTGGTTGAAGTCGCAGTCATACACATTACCCAGATAATCAATTGAAATCTCATCCCGACACATCAAATGTTCAACCGTACCCGTATTGAAATGAGACTCTAAAAACTGCAAATAAGGAGCGTATAATTTCTTCCTTTCTAAATACAGTTTTGTTCTTCCAACTGGTATGTTGGTGATGGTGAAGAGGTTGTTAAAAGTAATATCAAAGCTTTCTTTCAAGTACTTTTTGTAATCTCTTTCCAGCTTGATTTGATCTGGCGTTTGGGAAAATTTCTCACTTGTAGGCAATTGTGGATTATAGACTAAATCCACAATTAAATCTGGCTCTTTGCCATAACCCAATTGATTCAGCGATTGCAGCGCTTTGATGGAACTATCATACACGCCTGTACCGCGCATTTTATCTACATTATCTTCTAAATAACAGGGTAGAGAAGCAACAACCCGAACTTTGTGTTTAGCGAAGTATTCTGGTAAGTCGCCAAATCCCTCTTCAAAAAAGATAGTCAAATTAGAGCGCACAATCACCTGTTTATCATTTGCTCTTGCTGCTTCTACCAGTGGCTTGAAACCATAATTCATTTCAGGTGCGCCGCCAGTTAAATCAACAATCTTAATTTCCGGGAATCTGTGAATTATCTCAATCAATTGTTGGCAAATTTCTGGAGAAAGTTCTTCTGTGCGTTTTGGTCCTGCTTCTACATGGCAATGGCTACACGCAAGGTTACAGCGCTTACCTAAATTAATTTGTAAAACAGTGATTCCTTTTTTTGTTAAAGGAGACGCAAGTTTTTGTTGGAAAGGCGTGAGCGCTGTTTGAATCATTATCTAACTTGTGAAAATGCAAATTATAAGGCAATACGCTTGGTGATAAGACCAGAACCCTTATCTGGAACACAATGTAGAGACGCGCCATGGCGCGTCTCTACACACATGATTTTTATCCTGGTTATCAGGTTCAACCTGGTAACGAGATATTAGAGCCTCTGGCTCTTGTTGGGTGCAAGATCTGATTTAACGCAGTGTAACGCACCCTACAAGGTTAACAACAACCGCCGCCGTTGTAGTGCCAGGTTGAATCAGTGATCATGATTTTATCTGGCATGAAATCTGCAAGTTTTGCAGCAGTTTTATCACACACGGATGCTGGAATACCACGCGGAAGAACATGACCTGCTTCATCATCAAAAAATGGTTCAGAACCAGCGTAAATGGCTGTTTTTCCTGTGAACACGCAAGCACCATCTTCAGGAATGATAACTTTGAAAGCCACAGAATCTAGACTTTCTAAAAGTAAGTTTTCTTGTAGGTTGTAAGTCTGGGAATCAAGCAAACGGTAAGGACGGCGATCGCGAATTTCTACTTGACCAAATCCTGCACTTATGATACGCTGAATATACTCTTCATAAGGGAGTGCGCCTGATAAACACATTGCTCGCAGCTGCTCATCTTTTCGCAGATGTTCTGGAATGGGACGAGTCGCAATTGGATCACTCATCTGCAATCTTCCCCCTGGTTTTAACACCCGATAAGCTTCTTGCAAAGCACGAGTTAAATCTTCTGGTTCAAAGATATTGAAAAGGCAATTTTGCGCCACGATATCAACAGAATCATCAGGAACAGGTAAGTTAAAAGCATCGCCTTCCCGAATTTCTACAAAGCTGGTATCAAACCAAGGGTTTTCTTTGGCAGCAATTTCCAAGTTACGTGCAGCGGCTTGACGCATTTCAAGCACTGGGTCAACAGCAATGACAGCACCGGGACGTCGAGAAAAGTAGGCAAATTGCAAAGCTTCTAATCCACCACCAACTCCAACGTACAGCACTGTGGGTTGATTTCCAAGTTCGGTGGGGTGAACGGTGGTACCGCAACCATAATTCATTTCCTGCATCTTAGAGGGAATGTTCAACCCTGGTAATTGCAGGGGTGTGCTTTGCACACAACAAAGTCCTACTTGGGGTGTTTGGGCGACTTCACTGTAAAACTGCGCCGCTGTTTCGAGATAACTCATCGCACTCCTGAAGTTGTCTACGGTTTTTAAGTGTAGCGGTAACTAAATGAGTGATTGAATACCAGATGGGTGATTTAATGATTCGCCTCTAGTTTGAGGTGTAAGTAGCGAATCTAAATCTTAATCTAAACCTTAATAATATTGGAGTCGCTTATAAAGCCGTAACCCCAAGCTTGTTTTAAGCTGAAAATCGTCTAATTTGCATACCATATTTCAATGAAATTCTTGTGGGGTGGGCATCCTGCCCGCCCAAATTGTGCAAATTAAAGGCACAACAGCTTAAAATCCAGTAGTGTGTCATGAGTTGTCGGGGATGGACGAGTAAATACTCCTTTGACCCAAGCTAACCCAGCCCTTTTACTCTACAAAATCTTCTGGAACTGGGTTAGAACTTGTGCTTATGAAACGGATTGTGCAAGTTCATGGTGGAATGCTTTTGATAAAATCAAATCTTATCGAAGGTACTACGCTGAGCGTGCCATTACCTATAATTGCTGCCTATGATTGCAGTATGATATCACTACTACACTTAACTCCTAGCAATAAGCTGTGACGTCTTCACCGCATTCGTCAGCAAGATAACACAAAGCTCTGAAACGCAGACTCACCACTTCTTCATACAAAGGATTTAACTTACACATAGGTGGAATGTGAAATAGCTTGCGACCAAACATTGTGATATCACGCTCGAAAGGACACTGTGCGGGGATCAGCTTGCACAAGGAATGAGCTAATTTGGGGTTATGAATTTCTATCGAGTCCAACCATTGACGAATCGGGTGGAGTAGGTTGTTTTGTGTCCGGATTTGAGTAAAGCTAGTCATAATTACTTACCTCTTCATGTAAAATTTCAAATTTGGTTTTTGTTTGTTAGGTTTGAACCTGTTTCTATGTATTTCTTAGGGTCGGTTTGACTATCTTATGCAGTTGTGTCTGGTTTTTGTTCTCTTTTTTGGGAACACTTTTAACTACAAACACCAGTCCCGGTGTTCCGGATCATTCTCCAGATATTTTTGCTGTATGTAAATTTTCTGTACTCAAAAGGCGCAAGCAGGCTTGAGGGCTTGCATTCATGGGCTGTAGCCCCTCAATCACTAACCACCACCTAACCGCAGCCGTAGCCACCACAATAAAAATGCATAAACCAGTTAAGCTACCCCTAACGAACAAGAGATAGCACGTACCCCGTTATCCTTGGGCGGGGTTCCCTGATCCACACACTTGCCCAAACCCCTTTTGTAGTCATGCCCCACAACACGCGTTTCTTGTGGGGCTTTTGTTGTCCGGTGTGGTTGTAAGGTGGTGTGGCGCTTGTGTGGCGGAGCAGTCGCGCGGGGAAGTTGGGTACTAAAGGACCACGTCAGTACGAACCATGTATAGATACTTTGGTGTTAAACTGCCATTAGTTTTGGGTTGGGCTGTAGCTTAACTCAACCTACAAGTTCCGTGATAACACGCTCCGACCTTCATGAAAAATCTAGCTCTACTATCTGTCACAGTCCTTGCTGCCACATCTGGATTGATTTTCGGGACAATGCAAGCAGCTTCTGCTTTAAATTGGAACTGGAATTATTCTGGTACTGGCATAACGGCGAGTGGCACTTTCACCACTAATGACACCCCTGATGATTTGGGTTTTTACCAGATTTCTGAAATTACTGGTACACGAAATGGTGAAACAATTACTGATCTGCAACCTGCTGGGACTTCAATACCGGGAAACGAACCTTTTAATGTTGACAATTTAATTAGTCTTAATACTCAGCAGTTAACGGGTGATGGTTTTGGGTATTCCACTGAGCAGGGAAACTATTCTAGTCCGTTTTTCGCTAGTTTTTTGCCGACACCGGGTTATTTAGAGGTTTTTTCTGCCCAGCCAATTGTACCTGGTTTTGAAAATTTGGGACTGGAAGATAGTGAGTTACCTATTAGTTTTTCTGCAACCATAATCACTGTCCCTGAACCTACCTCCATCCTTAGCTTACTCATCCTTGGCACTATCGGCGCACCTTTGGCACTTAAGCGTAAGAAGCGCTCGCAGGATGATTTTTAGTCAAAAGTAGTTAAGGTCTGATTACCCACTTTCGGGGAAGTGGCAGGGCGCGAGCGCAGTTTAACCACCGATAAAAAGTGTCTTATACCAATTTAATGTGAAGCTGCACTAAATAAATAACCTCCATTCTTGGCGCTCTTGGCGACGCCAGTAGCCTGCGGAGGGAAACCCTCCTGCAGCGCTGGCTCGTCTTGGCGGTTCGTTTTTTAATATTCTATGCATCTTCATAAAGAATTGGTATTACTTTGTTTCACTGTAGAAAATTTCATAAAATTTATTTAACAAATTTATGTGTATTAGGGCTTGTAATTCTAAGAAAATGCGTGGATCTTCATGGAGGTGAGATCCGAATAAAAAGTAAAGAGGGAGTGGGAACAACCATTACGGTGAGACTACCAATGCACCCACCTGGGAACAGTGAAGAGTGAAGAGTGAAGAGTGAAGAGTGAAGAAAATTTTTTACTCATTACTCAGCACTCGTAACTCATAACTCTTTATTTAGGTTGAGGATTTGGTGTAGGACAAGCTTTCTTAACAAAATCACACTGATAAATGTAAGGTTCCTGCCAGCTCAGAGGAATTTCTAGTAAATCTCTCGTTCCGGTCATTCCTTGTCCGATAAATAGTAACAAGGCAATGCTATTTAAAATTGTGTGGACGATGCGCCAGCGATTCGACCTATCTTTATAAATATCAGGAACAATTGCTAGGGAAAAAATCATCAGCAAGGCTGCGGCAATACCAAAGTAATAATGCGACCAATACCACTCATTTGTGCGACGAAATACTCCATCTTGACAGCCGAGAATCACTAAACCTGCACCCGTTAAAGTAGCAAAAACTCCCCGCCACAGTGCCTCCTTAGCTCGATAAAGTAATACTAAAGAGGCAATAGTCACAGCAAACATCAAAAGAATAAAAATGACTTGGAAAATCTCTTTATTCCACAATTGATTTTTGATAATATTTTTGCCAATTGGGTAGGATAACCCTACTAAAGCCAATCCGACAACTGCACCCGTTAGCCAATTTCCTAATCGCCTGTGTTCTACCCCCACAACGGCGGGAATTTTACTTTTTCCAGAATCTAAGGTTTGCAGGCGACGCTGGCGTGTAGACCAAGCAAAATTAACCACCATTCCAATTAGGGGAAAGACAAAAAAGACTGCGATCGCTGGATGGATAAGACCAAGAAAATCTGCAAGTTCCATAAAATACCTGTTTGCACAAACCTGGTTTGACTCAAAGAATTTCTGCGTTTTTACAGAAATACAAAACCGAAAAAATTATCATGAAAGACTCAACTTTGCGTAGCCAAACGTAGCATTGAACGCAGAACACCATATCGCTACAGACTTAAAAATCTCTACAGACTTAAAATCTGCCAGTTTCACATTTTGAGGTATGACATAACGTTGAGTACCTCTGGTTTTTTGTAAGCAAGCAATACTTACGTAATCTTTTTATTTTATACCGCATACTGCCGATGTTACATCTCTGGGACAGCGTAAGGTCAACACAGCGACAATACCAGGCAGTGCCAAATACTTCAACTTCATCGGTTTGCAATCCTCACATCCATCTCTAAGGACAATTTAAACCGTCTTTCGGTGAAGCTAAATGAATTTAGGCTGAGAATTTCTTAAAAACTGGCGCTGTGCCAACGCAAATTTTTAATCCGATTTTCATCTTACAAGCACAATTTGCGTTTAACCTTAATCCTAAAGGCGAAACACTATTTACCAAATCTTAACAATTTGATATAAGTAGTTGTGTAAACGTGTAAACTTCGCTAACTCTCCGCTGTTGAATGCTGTTTTTTATAAACCATGCAACTGTCAAGCCTTAGGCAATGCAGGCAAGAATGAAAAATCATGAATGATAGGTGTGGTTTTAAAGGAGTATAAAAATGAGCATTACACAGTTGAAAAAAAATAATGTAAGCCGTCTTCGCCAACGGCGTTTGGTCAAGAAACTCCGTTCTAGATCTTGGCTTCAATTACGAAAAGCAACACTGTTTCTATTGAGCATCGTTTTTTTATTCAGCATTATCGTAGCAGCATGGTTTGCTGGTGAAGACACAATTAGTGGAATTTTTGCTCAGATTCATCTGTTCCAAGAAAACCCACCAATCTGGCTAGAAGTGCCAATGGTGAGGGGAAAATATTTACTAGCACCCACGGTAGCACTGTTGCTAACTGTGTTAGTGGTTATGAAAGTCTCTCCTCAGCCTCGTGTTTGGTCACAACGGCTCGTTGTCGGAATTTTAATTATCCTAACTTTAAGGTATATTTTGTGGCGATCGCTCTCTACCTTAAATCTTGTCAATCCCCTAAATGGGGTTTTTAGTCTAAGTTTATTCTTGCTGGAAATGTTAATGCTCTTCGGTGGCACTATCCAGCTGTTTTTGATGTTAAATATCAAAGACCGTCGCCGCGAAGCAGATGAGAAATCCGTTGCTGTTATCAATGGTGATTTCGTTCCATCTGTTGATATCTTGATACCAACATACAATGAACCTGCTTTTATTCTCCGACGCACAATTATCGGTTGCCAAGCCTTAGAATATGCCAATAAGAGAATTTATCTTCTCGATGATACAAGGCGTCCAGAAATCAAAAAATTGGCTTTTGAGTTGGGATGTGAGTATGTAACGCGACCAGACAACAGGCATGCCAAAGCAGGAAATTTAAATCATGCTATTGCCAAAACTCATGGAGAATTCATTGTTGTTTTCGATGCTGATTTTGTTCCTACTAAAAACTTTCTAAGTCGTACAGTTGGTTTCTTTCAAGATGAAAAAGTAGCACTTGTACAAACACCCCAAAGCTTTTACAATGCTGATCCGGTAGCACGTAACCTTGGCTTAGAAAATATTCTTACCCCAGACGAAGAAGTATTTTATCGCCAAACTCAAGCTATTAAAGATGGTGCAGGCAGTATGGTTTGTTGTGGGACTTCCTTCGTTCTTCGACGTAGCGCACTCTTATCAGCAGGAGGCTTTGTTACCGAGTCTTTGAGTGAAGATTACTTTACAGGAATTCGATTGTCTGCCAAAGGTTATCGTTTGATTTATCTTAATGAAAAACTCAGCGCTGGTTTAGCAGCAGACAATATTGCTGCTTATGCAACTCAAAGATTACGATGGGGACAAGGCACACTTCAAGCATTTTTTATCAAATCCAATCCTTTAACAATTCCTGGACTAAGCCTAATTCAAAGATTGGCTCATTTAGAAGGATTGCTGCATTGGTTTGGCGCTATTTCGCGTGTTTATTTTCTCCTCATGCCTTTAGCTTATTCATTTTTAGGCGTGATTCCTGTTCGGTCAAACGTAGCAGAGTTGTTGTATTTCTTCCTGCCTTACTACCTCGTAAATTTCACTGTATTTGCTTGGTTAAATTACCAATCACGCTCAGCTTTTTTATCTGATATTTATTCTATCTTGCTGTGTGTTCCTACAGCATTGACTGTCATACAAGTCATGGTAAATCCTTTTTATAAAGGGTTTAAGGTGACACCGAAAGGAACAGCAAGTAACCGATTTTCTTTCAACTGGAACCTTGCCTTACCTCTGATAATTTTGTTCATCGCTAATGCCTTGAGTTTATGGGAGAATGTGGGAATATGCATGGACAAAGGTGCATGGTCTTCCACAGTCTCTTCAGAAGCTGCTCTACAAATTAAAGGTATCAGCCTAGGTTGGTTATGGAGTGCCTATAATTTGATTATGATTGGCATAGCTATGCTGATTTTTCTGGATGCTCCTAAACCAGATGTTTATGAATGGTTTGACTTGCGGCGAGTGGTGCGCTTAAGTATTGGCAAGCAAAGTTTTTGGGGAGTAACTACAATGATTTCTGAGGTAGGTGCTGAAGTTGCTGTTACGCAGAACCCTCCTACTCATTTATCAAAAAATACGCCTATTAAACTAGAAATTGTAGAGGAGAATTTACAGCTTGAGGCAAACATTGTCCGTACTGGTTTTAAAGATCAATTTCCGACAGTGCGAGTGAAGTTTGAATCAGTCAGTTTGAATCAACATCGTCGTCTTGTGGAAATGTTATTTTGTCGTCCGGGACAGTGGAAGCGCAACAAGACACCAGGAGAATTTAGTTCGTTATTGTTGATATTCAGAATTTTGCTGAAGCCGCGAATTCTCTTTAATAGAAAGGTAGATGTGAGTGCAGTTGCTGTTTCTCAGGTTTAAACACGTCCACAGATTTGAGGATGGTTTCAGATTCCCGACTTCTTCAAGAAGTCGGGAATCTTGTTGTTCACGAATAGTTTAAGATTGCTATATCACTTCTTAATCCAATACGGTTCAGTTAGTGGTGTTTAGTTTTGTTAAGATCCCCCAACCCCCTTAAAAAGGGGGCTTAGTTCCCTCCTTTTTAAGGAGGGCTAGCTTATATCTTGCACCTCTGGGGATAAACCACTAATAGGCAAATAAGAGTGTAAAAAAGTGACTCCAGCAGTGAGCAGGTGTTTAAGTAGAAAAAAGACATTTATATAACCAACAAGGGGTGAGATTACGTAAATTCCTAAGGAGCAGGCGATCGCTAACTTGAAAGAGTAGATGGATTTGCACACAAGCGCAGAAATATGAGAAAAAAGGGCGTGAAAAGCATATATCAAAGCAAGAAAAATGGTTTCAATTCTTGCCCACGCCCAAAATTTAGTTTATACCCTACTATCGCTGATGGCTTCTGTCTACCAACAAAAAAATCTTGAAGCGATGTTGGGATTGTTCTTGCTGCTCACTTGGTTATCCCTTACCTCAACATAGTAAAAGCAAGTCTGCTAGCGCCTTGAGCAGATTTCTTAATATCTACGATTGGTCAACATTGAGTGTAATTCGTACTACTCGTAACCGTGTTATTCAGGAAATTCTCTCGGAACGGACTTTAGGGCGCAAACCATTTTTACAAGTGATTATTGACCTGACAACTTTGGAGAAGTTTGGGAAATTTAAAGGATTTGAAAATTTAATCCGCGTATACAACGGGAAACGAGGTTTACACCTGGTTGTAGTGCCCACCGTTGTTGGTCGGTGGCGAGTACCCTGGAGTTTCCGTGTATGGAGAGGTAAACGAACCTCTTCCCCCGCACAATTGGGATTAAAAATGGTCAAATCTTTGCCTAAAAAATTAACCCAGCACTTCCAAGTAATGGTTTTGGTAGATACAGGCTTTGGTAGTGTGCAATTTTTACACGGTGTCCGAAAGAAAAAATACCATATAATTGCTGGCATTGCTCGTACCCGCAAGTTAATTGATGGGCGCTGTGTTGCTCAACTACATAAACGAGGACAACAACTTCGCCTTCAAGGCTTGAAGTTTCCTGTCTATGTATCTTGGTACTATTTTCAACGTCATGATCGTAAGTATGAAAAGCGATTTGTAATTTCTACTAAAGCTCTCAAGGCTAGCACTATTTCTTGGTGGGGTAAACGGCGATGGCAGATAGAGGGCTGGTTTAAAACTGCAAAGCACCGTTTTGGGTTGCACCGCTTTGGACAGGGGACACTTTTAGGCGTTTACCGTTGGTTCGTGCTGTCCCTTATTTCTTATGTTTTGGCGCATTGGGCCTATTTATCGACCGCGCTCGGCGAAAATCCTCCCCGCGAAGCGATCGCCTTTAGAAATCTACCTGATTGGGGACAAGCCGCAGAAATCGCGTTCCAAACTATATTTCCGCATTTGGTAATGTTACTTCTTTTACAAGATATTGAACGCCTGAGAGATGTGGCACTTAGTCAAGGAATTGACATTCACATTTCCAGGTGCAAGATATAAGCTAGGGAGGATCAATCCTTAACTGAACTGTATTGCTTCTTAATCTGCCAAAGTCTCGCCTCTGGAAAGACTTGGACAAGCTGTCCTTGTTCTGGCTTCAGACTTTCAACAAATTTTTTAGAGGGTCGAAACACAAAAGGTTCTATGCTATCTGGTAATAAAGATTTGACATTTTCTAATTGCGGAGGTTGACTCAGCAGCAACAGTGAGACATCGTCATGCAGCAGGTAACTCATGGAAATCAAATCGCCTGTGTTTGTATAGTCATCGCCAATTTCACTAATGACTACCGCAGACGAAGTGGCATTTATGCGCCGAACAACTTCAGCATTGAAGTAACTTAAATCTCTGTTCCACCAAGAATCGGAGAAAGCGCTGACTGTGCAGGATGCGATCGCTCCACTCATAAGCAGCATCATAACACCGCGCCAGACTCGGCGTCCATCCAGAATTTTAGTTGCCAATAAGTAAGCAACAGCTAGTTGTATTCCTAGGTAGCAGGATATCAGGTAGCGGCTAACGCCAGAACGTTTTCCTCCTAACAGCAAGTCTGGTAACACCAACATCAAAAAAGGCACAAAAATTGAAGTCAGGATAAATAGCCAGGTTGCTCGACTCGTGCGACGGCATAATGTATATATTGCGATTCCTATAACTAGGATAACTGTCAATCGCAGCAGATAAGTCCAGACACTGTCAAAGCCAAAGTCTAAGTCTAAAAACAGGGAACTAAAGCTGAGAATCCACAACTTTACAAGGTAGATGAATTCCACGTTGACCTTAGTCCAATCTGTAGTAGCAGATGCACGTTGGTAATTAGTAATCAGTACAATTATCCAGGGAAGATACAACAGAAGCGAACAGAAAACTGCCAGAAAAAATTTGATAACTGCTTGCAAAGCTTTTGGTGCTTCTTGCTTTTTTCCTGTAATTAGTAACAGCAGGACATAGACTCCCTCACCAACCACTGTTAAACCAAAAAAGGGATGAGTATACCAACCTATCGTGTTTGCTAAGGTAAACAACGCCCAATTTTGCCATGTTGGTAAGCGTAAAGCCCGAAGTAGCAAAAAACTACTACCAATGATAGTAGCAGTTAACAAACTATACTGCCTTGCTGTTTGAGCAAACAGGATATCAAAGGGAGATATAGCTAATAGCGCTGTTGCTAGTGTTGCTACTATACGTGAGGCAAAAAGTTCTCGTGCCAAACCATACATCAAGGGCAATGCTAACAAGCTAAATAACACTGGCAAAGCACGCGATGCAGCCAGAGAACTGCCGAAAGCTTGCATCCAGAACCTTGCTATCAAAAAGTACAAAGGTGGATGCTGTGGATCTTCTATTGCTAGAGATTTGATTGTGTCTGCTGGAGTACTCCCTGGTTTTATCTGCTGATATTTTTGCAACTGTGGTGCTGGAACTATGCGATTTTGAAAAAGTTCTTGGTCTATTTCGTCACGCGTGAAGCCTGCTGCTCGCATCGATGTATAGACTTCATCGTGCCAGTAAACTTTTTTATCAAGATTAAAGAAGTGAAAGAATCCACTCACCACCAATAGGAAGATAATGATAAACCGTAACCATCTTGAAGCGAGTATCGAATACTTCATCAAAAGGTTCTCCAAAAGTTTTTTAAAATTACATAATCATAAATCAAGTTAATCTAGTAACCAGACTCGAAAGATATAAGTCTATAGCGGTTCGGGAGTTGAGTGCAATACATCAAGAAATAAGAACCACAGATGGACAAGGCAGTGCGTTGCGGGGGTTCCCCCCGTTGTTCAAAGCAGCGTCTCCGCAGGAGATAGCAACTGCCGTACAGATGGACACAGATAAATAATTACTTCATCCAAACGAGAAGCGCTATATCTCATATTTAGGGACTTCCAAATAAATAAAAAAATATCCAACTTTTTCTTGTGGGATGGGCCGGACAGCCCGTCCTATAAACTGGGCGGGCGGGGACGCCCACGCCGCAAGATGGATAATTTATTTCTTGGAAATCCCTTAGCCGTAGTTCATAATATCTCTTACCAAAGTCTATATTTAGTATTTATAACCACACCACAGATAAACACAGATGAATTATCTGTGTCCATCTGTCCCTACCCTGCGGGAAGCGGTCCAGAGGGCGTCTACGCTTCGCTCGAGGGCAAGGTTTATCTGTGGTTTCATTTTCATATACTTGAGTTTTAGAAGAGGTTTATTATTGATAAATATGGCTTTATATGGCTTTAAAGGATTATATTACCATGAAAACTGGATTTATAAAGAAAATTTGAAATACGTAGGGTGCGTTAATGTAATGGAACGCACTATCATAATTTTTTAGGCATATTTTTTACTGAATGAAAGTTTTGCTACTTTCCATAGTGAGTAATATTTGTCACCGTAAGCTCTATTGATTTTAAACTTATACTTCTTTTCAATTCCTTTACGTAAAGTACTTGAAGGGTTAAGTAAAAAAACATCCGTGGAACCTTTGGGAATTGTGGGAATTTTTTTGTCCTTGACCAACAAAAACCGTACTTTTGGCTCTACAAGATAACTCAAAGAAAAGACATTTCCATAATTAATGCCAAAAGAATCACTAATCAACAGTGGGCGAGAAGCCTGATTGACGATTGTGGCGACTTGTGTGTTACCAAAACTGACACCCTTACTTGACCAAGTTTCTGCTTGGGAACTCACTGCACAAGAAACTACACCACCCATAATCACCAGCACTAATACCGTCTGCCAAATTCTCCGGAGTAAAATAATCCCATCATATAGCTGATAAGCGAACAGATAAGTAACTGCTAGTTGAATACCTAAAAAAGAAGGTATTAAATACTGCTCTGCTGTTGACCTTGTTCCTCCAAAAATCAAATCTGGCAGCATTAAAGGTATTGCTGGCACAGTAATTAATAACACGATAAATAACCATATTTTTGGGTGGGTTGTACGACAAAGAATATAAATTGAGTATCCCACTAAGATTAAAAAAATATAGGAAATTGAATAGCTGAGGGGATTTTCTGAGCCAAAGTTGAAATCAAAAAAAATACGGCTTAAGTTGATTAGCCAAGATTGAATTAAAGCCAATGGTGGTAATTTTCCTGTTGTTCCCGCTGTTTTACGATGAAATTGCAACAGGTTGGTAAGAATAACTAAAATCCACGGAGTAAAGGCTAAAAAACCTGTAAGTGATGCTAGTGTGTAAATTTCGACTTTTTTAGTCCAGCGAAATTCTGTAGTTGTCATGACATAAATTCCATGAGCAACCGCTACAAATCCACTTAACAAAGATGTATAAAGACTCAGTGCTAAAGTGAGTGTATAAATTCCCCATGCCAAGGTGCGATCTGGTAATCGCTGTTCTGATTCTAGTCGCAAAGCTTGCAGCAAAGAAGCGCTGGAAAGTAATATTGTGACGACCCAAAGAATATATTCGCGTGCTTCCTGGGCGTAGATGAGATGAATGGGGGAAATTGCTATAAGTGCGATCGCCACAAATGGTACTGAAAACGGCACGTTAAATAATTCTCGACACAGCCAATAAAAGCAGGGAAATACTAGCAAGCTAATAATCACAGACAAACTTCTGATAGCTGTCACCGAAGTGCCAAAGATTTGCGCCCACAATCGTGCTATGACGTAATAAAGAGGAGGATGGTGAGGGTCTTCTATTGCTAAAGATTTAACTGTATCACCTAAATTTTTATCAGGATTAGGACGCTGGAACTTAGCAAAAGCTTCCTTATTAACGACACGATCATTAAAGATTTGCCGCCTGACTTCTGTCGTTGTATAACCAGAAATCCGTAATGAAGTGTAAGTTTCATCGTGTCCATAAACTTTGCCGTCAACGTTGAAGAAGCGAAAAAAGACACCTAGCACCAACACCACGACAATTAGAAACCGCAACCAATTTGGAGCGAGTTTGATATGGCGCATAATTTGGTTTCTAAATAAGTTGTAAAAATCACCCTGTTAGATGAACTAACTGGAACAGCTTTGCTGACAATCGGCAAGCGTAGTTTGACAGTAACCTGATTTAGTACTTGACGATGAACATCTTATCTTTATTTAATTTAAGAGCGCCGTCGCAGTTTACTCCATTTGACCAAAATAAGTGCGATTGCGCGTATGCGCAAAGTGCAGGCACTCTCGGCGCGTAGCGTGTCCCTATGCCCTGCGGGCACGCTACGCGAACGGGACTCAGCGCACTGCCCTTTGGGCGATCGCCATCTCTTATCGTTAGGCAGTTATCAAGGTATCGCCATCGTCAGCGCGGCGAATTTCCTGGCTTTAGTTTCTCACGCTTGATTTCAAAACAGAGGCAAGGGCAATAGATGGCATTCACGCTGACTATCACACAAAAGCGTGAACAAGCCCCTCTCCAAGCGATCGCACTACTTGTCTTGCTTGCGAACCCCCGAAGTACGAATGTGGATTGAGCAAAGCTATTACAGATAAAATTTCCTCTGTGAGTGTTTATAGCGCAACTCAATTGAATAAAGTAATTATTTATCTGTGTCCATCTGTGTCCATCTGTGGTTCATTATTTTTTCTGTACCTTACAAGGGTTACAAACCGCTATAGTATTACCATACCATGCCAGTCAGACGAACTTTTTCCGGTGCCTCCTGGGAATCAAAAGTAGGCTATTGTCGAGCTATCAGAGTCGGAAACCAAATTTATGTTTCTGGTACAGCACCAGTCAATGAAGCGGGAGGAGTGTTTGCTCCTAGCGATGCTTACGCGCAAGCAAAACGCTGTTTTGAAATTATCCACAAGGCTTTGCAAGACTTAGGTGCAGACACAAGCTGTGTGGTACGGACTCGTATGTTTGTTACAGATATTAGCCGTTGGGCTGAGTTTGGACAGGCGCATCAAGAATTTTTTGGTGAGAATCCGCCTGCTACAACAATGGTGGAAGTCAAATCCCTAATAAATCCGGAGATGTTGATAGAGGTAGAAGCAGATGCAGTGTGTGGCGACGTGTAGCGCTTCTGTTTGCATTGGTGTCAACTTAAGCCAAAAGTCATTATTGACAAGCGTTTGAACATTTTTGATGTATAGCAACAGCCAAGGTGGTTAGGACATCAACAGATGATAAAACCTAGACACAAAAAGGCTTTTCACCCAGTCCCCAGTCCAAGCGTCCCCTGCTATACCATCTAGATTTTCGATCCCCCCTTAATCCCCCCTTAAAAAGGGGGGAAATAAAATTTTAGCCCCCTTTTTAACTCTGTTGGGGGATCTAAAACGACGCGGAAATTGAGTGTTTGAGCGTGATTGTTGACACGCATGTTCTGTTTCCATCCCCTCCTCGCTTGCGGTGAGTCCAGCGCTGCAGGCGGGTTTCCCGCCGTAGGCGACTGGCGTAAGCGCAAAGCGTGCCGCAGGCATACGCGTAGCGTGCCGAAGGCATACCCGAAGGGGGTGGGGTCATGCGGATCTATGATTTAATTAGCATGACTGGCACTACTGTAGCGAATCCTTGTTCCTGCCCACAGCAACTTTTCTCGCAGCGTCTGATAATACGAGTTGTTCTCTCGTAAAACAATAAACTTAGCCCGACAATCTGCCATCCGCACATCAACACGGTGTCCGGGCCAAATGGAAGTCGCCAAGACCCCATCCATCCACAACTTGGTACTCAAATCGTAATCCCCCAAGGGCCAAATACTGACAACAGAACCAGGGGGTAAGACCAAGGGACGACTGGAAAGACTCATCGGACAAATAGGAGTGATGGTAATCGCTTCCATACCATCATGTATTATCGGACCATTTGCAGACACGGTGTAACCTGTGGAACCAGTGGGAGTAGAAATAATCAACCCGTCTCCCTGATATTGATCGACCACCTCACCATCAATTTCCATTTCTAGGACTGAGGTAATCATGCGGTCAGCAGAAGCGGGTCTGACAGACATTTCATTTAAAGCGAGGTAACGTTCAGAAACTGGTTCCAAATTTGTGCTACTTCCCTCGAACACTGCGGCTTGCAACATCATCCGCCGCTGAATAGCATAACGGTCTTCAAACAGCCGATCCCAAACTCGTTCAGTATCTTGAAACTCTTCTACAGACTCAGTTAAAAACCCCAGATGACCTCCCACGTTCACTGCTAGTATTGGGATGCCAGCTGGGGCTAGATGTCTTGCACCTGTTAAAACAGTACCATCACCGCCAAGTACCAAAGCGAGATCAATGGGTTGCCCTGCTGAAGCCAAAAACACCGGATATGGGTTATCTTTTGGTCCACTTGGTCCCATCAAAACGTGGCATTGGCGATGTTCTAGTTGCTTAGCACAGATTTCTGCCCAGCGTTTACTTTGGGAATCTCGTGCTTTGTAAGCAATAATGACTTGCTTGAGATCCACAGAATTACCACTTCAGGAGATTAAACTGCTCCATATCAACAGTATCGCGGTTGCGATAGATGGCAAGTACGATCGCCAAACCTACCGCCGCCTCAGCTGCTGCTACGGTGATCACGAATACGGTGAATACCTGACCCTTAATTTCTGTTGAGTCTAGGAAGTTAGAAAACGCCATTAAATTCAGATTAACGGCATTGAGCAGCAACTCAATCGACATCAGCACTCTTACGGCGTTGCGGCTGGTAATTAAGCCATAGATGCCGATGCAAAATAAAGCTGCTGCAAGTAATAAAAAGTACTGAATTGGCATGAATCTTGCTGTCCCCCTTGTCAGTTATCAGTTATTAGTTATCAGTTATCACTTATCAGTCATCAGTTATTAATTTGCGCTGTTTACTGATAAGTGTTTACTGAATATTGCGGCTCGATTCACCGATTGATACCAGTTCTCTGGGGCGTTCTGGTAAGGTCAAAACTTGCTGTTTTTCTCCAGAAATGACCTGTTCAGGCAGATACTCGCGACGTGCCAAAATGATCGCGCCCACCATCGCCATCAACAGCAAAACGGAAGCTAGTTCAAAAGGCAGTAAAAAGTCACTGAAGAAATGTTGACCAATTAAAACAATCGTGTTGCCTGGAGGCGTAGCAGTAGACAGTGACCAAGGAGTTGTTAACACCATCGTACTCAAAAGAGCAAACAATCCCAGACTGACTACACCCGTGAGTGCTTTGCGTACCCAAGCGGTGGGGAAGGGCGTAAAAGCTTGCCGCTTGTTTACCAACATAATGGCAAACAAAATTAATACGTTCACTGCACCAACATAAATGAGCAATTGCGCTGCTGCTACAAAGTCAGCATTTAGCAACAGGTACAGCCCAGAAATGCTAGCAAATACGCCTGCCAGCGTAAAGGCAGAATAAACGACGTTGTCAAACAGTACCACACCCAGCGCTGTTGCAATCAACATCACTGCCAGTATGGCAAAACAAACAACCTGTACTCCTTCCGCTAGATTCACTGTTTTTTATCCTCAGTCATTTGTTAGTTGTACATTCGCGCCATAACGCGTCTGTACATTTGTTAATTATGGTGTTTAGTGGTGAGTCGCTCTTGTTTTCTACTAACAACTCACCACTAACTACTACCATTTACTTTTCCTGTTCCACAAGGTCTTCTGGACGCGCACCTGCGCGAGGTGCATCAGCCGGTACATCGTGGGGATCCATGACGCCTTTGGGTAGGTAAACGAGTTCGCGCAACGGCGTGACCATTGGATCGTTAGTGACCTTATAAGGCAAACGACCAAGCGCTACGCTGTCATAGTTCAATTCATGGCGATCGTAGGTGGAAAGCTCGTAATCTTCTGTCATTGATAAACAGTTAGTTGGGCAGTATTCCACGCAGTTACCGCAGAAGATACAAACTCCAAAGTCGATGCTATAGTGATTGAGCTTTTTCTTTTTGCTTGCCTTGTCGAATTCCCAATCCACTACAGGCAGGTTGATCGGACAAACCCGAACACAAACTTCGCAGGCAATGCACTTATCAAACTCAAAGTGAATCCTACCGCGAAACCGCTCACTAGGAATCAGTTTCTCGTAAGGATACTGCACGGTGACTGGACGCCGCTGCATATGGTCGAAGGTAACAGATAATCCCTGACCAATGTAACGACCAGCTTGCACCGCTTCTTTGGCGTAATCACCAACTTGTTTGAGGAACTTTAACATTTTTTTTTCGTGTCTCTGTCTCTTTTTATGTAATAGGTGATTAGGGATTGGGGATTAGGGATTAGGGATTAGGGATTAGGGATTAGGGATTAGGGATTAGGGATTAGGGATTAGGGATTAGGGATTAGGGGTTAGGTAATTCCCAGTCCCCAGTCCCCAGTCCCCAGTCCCCAGTCGCCACTCCCCATTGCCCATTGCCTATTCCCCAGCCCCTATTACCCTCCGAAGGCAACGGGAAACGCAAGTTTCAGGGCTGCAGTGAGTAGCAAGTTAACCAAACCAACAGGCAGCAAGAACTTCCATCCTAAATCTAGCAATTGGTCAATCCGAACCCGTGGCACTGTCCAACGCAACAGGATTGCCAGAAAGACGAGGAAGTATGCTTTGAGTACGGTCATGGTGATTCCCAAACCGGCGGTGACAATCTGCAAAACAGGATTTATTTCGCTGACTCCCAACCAACCAGCTATCAAGTTAATGGGAATTGGAAAATCCCAACCGCCTAGGTATAAAACTGATACCAGCAGGGCAGAAAGTACTAGGTTAACGTAGGAACTCAGGTAGAACAGAGCGAATTTCATGCCAGAGTACTCTGTCTGATAACCAGCAACCAGTTCCTCTTCTGCTTCGGGCAAGTCGAAGGGCAATCGTTCGCATTCAGCAAGGGCGGCTATCCAAAAGATAATGAAACCGACTGGCTGCCGCCAAACGTTCCAGCCAATAATGCCGTAGCCAGATTGCTGATTGACGATGTCAATGGTGCTGAGGCTATTCGACATCAAGGCGATCGCCAGCACCGCTAGTGCCAAAGGAATTTCATAGCTAATCGACTGTGCTGCAGCCCGCAACCCTCCTAAGAGAGAGTATTTGTTGTTAGATGCGTAACCAGCCATCAACAAGCCAATCGGTGCAACGCTAGACAAGGCAATCCACAAGAAGACCCCCATTCCAACATCTGTAATCACCAGATTCTGCCCAAAGGGCACAATCAAATATGACAGAAATACTGGAATCGTCACGATGATTGGACCAAGGGTAAACAGCCAGCGGTCAGACTGAGCTGGCACCACATCTTCTTTAAAAACGAGCTTGAGACCATCCGCCACAGGAGCCAGCAAACCCAAAGGACCAATATATTCAGGACCAATCCGCTGCTGTGCTGCTGCCGAAATCTTCCGTTCTAACCAAACACAGGTCAGCACCCCCACAGTGGCACCAATAATCATCAAAATCATTGGCAGTGGCATCCAAATCGCCTTGGCTATGCCAGCGCTCAATCCTAAATCCCTGAGGGATTCAATAAAAGTTCCTTGCAGATCAATTCCTGAATTCATGTGCTTTTGCTCTTCAAGTCATCAGAACATTGTCATTTACAACTATCCACGCTTGTTAATAACTGTAAATTTGCTCATAAAACCTTGGGGGAAGTGTGGAAACCCGAGCCATGACGGCACGGGACAAAATTTAAGATTTTTTGCAATTCCCATGCCTAGTATATCGTTGCATGGTTTTTGCCCCTTTAGCTAGACGAGAATTTCTACCTATAGTAAGGATTAGAATTCCCTAATAAAGGGACTGGGACTGGCGATTGGGGACTGGGAAATTCCCTATCCCTTGAATTTCTTCGCGTTCCAGTGCCAATCGGTTCCTGGGCACTGGCAATTGGGGACTGGGAAATTCCCTATCCCCTATCCCTAATCCCTAATCCCTAATCCCTCTAACGCTGCTCGATGGGAATGTAAGGAACGCCATGCTTACCGTCATAAACCTGGGTAGGACGGAAAATTCGGTTTTCTTCGAGCTGTTCTTTCCAATGTGCTAACCAACCGGCAACACGGGCGATCGCAAATATTGGTGTAAACAAGTCTGTAGGAATTCCCAATTTTCTATACACCAAACCCGAGTAAAAGTCAACATTAGGATAAATTCCTTTGTGACCTAGTTTTTCCTCCACCACCCTTTCCATTTCTAGGGCAATGTCATAGTACTTGTCATGCCCAAATTTGGCAAACAGTTGTTCCGCTAAGTCCTGCAAAATTGTAGCGCGTGGGTCTTTCACTTTGTAAACACGATGTCCAAAGCCCATAATTTTGGATTTGCGTTCCAGACAGTCCTCAATGTAAGGACGCACATTTTCCACAGAGCCAATTTCTTCCAACATCTGAATCACTTCTTCGTTGGCTCCACCATGCAGCGGTCCTCCTAACGTTCCCACAGCACTCGCTACCACTGCGTATGGGTCAGTTAGTGTAGACGCCGTTACCCTGGCACTGAAGGTGGAGGCGTTCATCGTATGTTCAGCATGAAGTATCAAGCAGATATCAAAAATCCGCGCCGCCAGTGCATCAGGTTCTTTCTCATTGAGCATGTACAGAAAGTTGGCGGAATAGTCCAAGTCATCACGGGGACGTACTGCATCGTTACCATTTCGCATCAACTGGAACGCCGCCACCATTGTCGGAATCTTTGCTATCAGGCGAACAACTGCATCCCGAATGTAAATAGGGTTATCCAAGTCACGGCGCGAATAAAACAAACCCAACGCAGCCGCAGAGGCTTGCAAAGCATCCATTGGGTGACCGCTTTCGGGAAAGCATTTCATCATATCGCTGATGCGATATTTTATCCGCCTGTGTTCGCAAACTTCATACTCAAATGCTGCCAGTTCTTCCGCTGTGGGCAACTCACCCCAAATGAGAAGATAAGCAGTTTCCAGAAATGTACTTTTTGAAGCCAATTCCTCAATTTGGATGCCACGATATTCTAGTATTCCCTTTTGCCCGTCAACATTGCTAATACTGGATTGGGCGGCGGGGATGCCATCCAATCCAGGCTTGAATTCGCACACCATCATGGCAACACCATCTGCTTTTTTGTGAAAGATTTTTTCAGGCTAACTTACCAGAAATTCTTGTTGCCATAACAGTAACCGTTTCCTTTGAAATTCTTTCAAAAACGTTACACTACTGTTAAAGCAAGTACTTGGGTGGTGTCAACCAATACATCTGACTACGACCCAGAGGAGAGCCTTTTTCTGGTAGTTTTACCCCAATCATACCCGCTTTTTTCAGGACTAACGTTGCTTTCGCTTGTCCCCATAGGAGAATTTCTGCCCAAGCACTCAAATCTGGTTCATGTCCTACTAGGGCAAGTTGGGTTTGGGGTGAATAATTTCTTGCTTCCAACCAGTCTACAACCCAACTATCAATACGACCATCAGGAGCAAGGTAGGTACATTCCTCTAGTTTAGAACTCAATCCAGCAGCTATGAGGATTTCTGCTGTTTGCCGAGCGCGAACCAAAGGACTTGTGGCAATCAAATCGAAATTCAAACCCAACTTTTTCAGTCGTTGGGCAACTTTCTCTGTTTTTTGCCGCCCTTCTTTCGTGAGCGATCGCTCTTCATCTTTGATATCTGGTCGCCTTTCTTCAGCAATACCATGACGAATTAAATAAAGTTCCACAATTTGAGTCCTAAGTCCTGAGTTCTAACTAAGAGTCCGGAAGTCAAAGTTATTTTCCCTCTTATCTCCCTTATCTCCCTTATCTCCCTTGTCCCCCTTGTCCCCCTTGTCCCCCTTGTGTTGTTCTCCTCTACTCCGGCTGTATCGGGTTATCTCTCGGATTCACCAATCTCAGCAGCTTCTGCTTAATCTGAGAATCGAAAACTTCCCATTTCATTTTCGCATAACCAGAATTTTCATTACCCCCAGATAAGAAACCCATTGGAATTTCAAATCCACCTGCGCTTGTTCTTCCACCACCGAAAAAGCGTCCTTGGCTATCTTGTCCAAAGGCTTCTTTGATGAACTCATCGGGGTCAAGGGTGAGTTTGGTGGTTCTTAAAGAACCAATCACCACTTCTAGTTCTTCATCTTCATCGTGAACAATGCCGTACACCACAGCAGTGTGAACGTTTTCTTCTGTCACTAGAAAATCTGCCGCTTGGGGGATGGCATCGCGGTCGTCATAGCGTAAGTAACCTACACCAGCAATCGAAAAGTTATTTTGCACGATGCGGTTTTTGAGCGATCGCTCTATAACGTCCATGACTCGCTTAGAACGATTCGCTTGCAGTACCGCGTTCAGCAACTGGGCATCATAAAATCTGCTCAGATACGCTGCTGCCATAAAGTCTTCTTCCTGTGCTTGCATCAGTCTATTAGTATCCGATCGCAAGCCGTGCATCAAGGCAGTCGCGCATTTGACGTGTTGATTTATACTGCTATCTAGAGTTAGTAACCCCGCTTGTAGGTATTGGGTAAAAATCGTTGCTGTCGCCCGTACAAAGGGACGAACATCAAAAAATTCCGATTTCAGGTCAGTTTGTAAACTGTGGTGGTCGATCACCGCCACTAATGGTATTTTTGCCTGTTGCACTACAGGTAATAACTGAGAAGTGGTTCCTTGGTTATCAATCAGTACGAAACCTTGGTAGGATGATAAGTCCTTGCTTTTCAGTGTTTGTAGTGTCCAACGCTGGACGGGTAAGCCAGTCAGCTTTACTAATGCAATATTTTCTTGGTGACTCAATGCACCAGCGTAAACGATGTCACATTTTATATCGTATTGCTGAGCAATTAACTGGTAAGCCCAAGCAGAGGATAAAGCATCAGGGTCAGGAAAATCTTGAAGAATTAACAATTGGCGTTCTTGTCTGTGTGCAAGAAACGTATTGCGCAGCTCTTCTGATTTGTGATTTACCAATGAATTGTTACGCTGACTCAGAGAATTGCCCGATTCACCCGTCAATCCCGTGCCTGACTGCTTAGTGAGTGGAACTTCAACTGAATCTTTGTCTATTTCTCCATCGTCTGGAACTGGGTCACCTATCAACGGCAAACTCTCAATCTGAGTAAGGGAAGAATTAAAGTGCATACGAAACGTTTTTATAAGTGTGAGGCTCCTTTTTTGTTCAGAAAGACTACCTGCTTGTCATTCACTACTTCAGCCACACTTTATGATCTTCGCAAAAATTTCAGATCTTGGCTCTATATCTGCCAGTCTATTTTTTGTCAAGAATCTATGATCAATGACTGGTAAGAAAAACCCCTTTAGCATTGACCCTAATTTTTTTGGCAGATTTAAATGCACCCTGCTTGTTTTGGCGTTGATTTGTGCTATATTAGCGAAGTTGCTCCAAGCGGGTATGCATTTTCTCCGGTTCTATCAGCTTCCAATTAAGTCCTAGGTAAGCCGTAGACCAGCGAAAATCACCAAGCAAAGGCAATAACGCAAAAAACTGACAACTGCGAGGCTTTTTCAAACAACGCTGAAATTGTCAGAGTCCAATAACATATTTTTGCCACTCTTGATGCATACCACTCTTGAGATGTTTGCTCACCTCAAAGTATAAACTGCTGTAAGGTCGGCGTGGAGGATGACGCAACATCATGTGAGCTTCACTAGGCGTGCGATTTCCCTTCTTCACATTACAGCGGACACAGGCTGTAACGATGTTTTCCCAAGTATCGCCCCCACCACGCGATCGCGGAAACACATGATCCAAAGTTAAATCATCTCCTGTGTAACCGCAATACTGGCAAGTGTGACCATCACGATGCAAAAGATTCCGACGAGTCAGAGGAATCTCTTTATAGGGAACGCGCACGTAGTGGCGCAACCTAATGACAGTCGGAAGCGGAAAGTCCGAGTAGAGTTGCTTATTATTGAACTCTACTCGCTCAGCTTTGCCTTTGATCAGTAAGACCACAGCTCGCCGCCAGCTCGTGATATTGAGCGGTTCGTAAGAGGCGTTTAGAACTAAAACCTTCCCCATTGATTAGCGCTCAAGCTATTAATTTTACATATATTAACACAATTACATTCATCTTTGGTGATGAAAAAAAATTATACATCTTGCAATAGTTAGAAATACAAAGAGTCAAAACTTAAAACTCAACACCTCATGAGTTATTCTCTCCTGCTGTTTTGCTCTCCACTCCTTCCTAATGATCTTGTGCCGATTTTAGAATGAAATGTAAACTTCCAGATTAATCAAGATTAGGCTTCTAGCCATGTGAATAATTGAAATGACCTAGAAGCAAAAAGAGTGGTGTGATAGGAGTAAGTCAAGATGTTGAGCCAAGAGCAAACCGACCGTGTCAGCTTTAATGGGCAGTGTGACACCTACGCTTGGTTATCCCAACGTGCTTGGGTAGAAATTGATTTATCAGCATTGTCGTACAATGTCAAGCAGCTTTTAAAGATACTGTCACCGCGCACTCAACTGATGGCGGTGGTCAAAGCAGATGCCTATGGACATGGAGCAGTTACAGTTGCCCAAACAGTGTTAGAATCAGGGGCGAGTTGGCTGGGAGTCGCTACAGTTCCAGAAGCAATCCAATTGCGAGAAGCCGGAATAAAAGCTCCAATTTTGATTTTAGGTGCAAGCCAGACGAGCGATCAAATTCAGGCGATCGCCCAATGGAAACTTCAGCCAACAATTACAAGCCCCAAGCAAGCCCTCGTATTTTCTGACACGCTCTTAACTATCAATAACAAGACTCCCGTACCTGTACACATCAAATTAGATACGGGGATGTCCAGGTTAGGAACTAATTTTCAGGAAGCGGCTGAGTTCGTTCAGCTTGTGCAACGCTTACCTCATCTTGCCATTGCTAGTATATATTCTCACTTGGCAACGGCAGATAGTCCCGATTCCACAATCATGAAACAACAGCAACAACGCTTTGAGCAAGCAATTGCCCAACTTAGGACAATAGGTATAGAACCGCCTTGTCTGCACTTGGCAAATTCAGCCGCTACACTTACCGACAAAGCATTACACTATGATATGGCGCGTGTAGGTTTAGCTGTATACGGACTCTACCCAGCAGATCATTTGCGTTCATGCATTGATTTGAGACCAGTTCTGCAAGTAAAAGCGCGAGTCACGCAAGTAAAAACCATCGCCCCTGGAACTGGCGTCAGCTACGGTCATCAATTTATTGCCCCACACGAACTCCGCCTAGCGGTCGTAGGAATTGGTTACGCAGATGGAGTTCCTCGCAATCTTTCCAATAAAATGCAAGTGTTAATTCGCGGTCGACAGGTGCCACAGATTGGCGCAATTACAATGGATCAGTTGATGTTAGATGTGAGTGCATTACCAGATGTACGAGAAGGTGAAGTCGTCACCTTACTTGGAACACAAGGAAAAGAACAAATCTCTGCTGAAGATTGGGCAAATCAATTAAATACAATTTCTTGGGAAATTCTCTGCGGGTTCAAGCACCGCTTGCCTCGTGTTGCTGTACCTTAGTACAGCTTTGCATTAATACGAGCGCGTTTTAAAACGCAGAGGGACGCGTTAAGAAGAACGCAGAACACAGAACACAGTAATCAGAATATCCACGCGCGAGTGAATCCGGGGGTATAACAACGTGGAAAACTTTCTTTTTTCTCCACTCATGAATCCGGGGGCGCGCCTACCAATACGGCGCTCACAGAACTCTTAATCTATACCCATTGTCCGTTGGTGTTTAATATTAGTAGCGAATGATTAGTAGTGGATGATTCTTTCTTGGTGAACCAGCGCTATGCAATCCTTGTTTCCCGACAGCAGGCGACTGGTGTAAGCGCAAAGCGCACACTGAGCGCCAAAGGCGCACGCTACGCGAACGTGTTGGCGCAGCCTGTCCGTAAGGACTTACGCATAGCGTGCCGTATCTCCTCCGGAGACCGCACGGTACAGGCGATAGCCGTGGCCGTACCCACTAGGCATACCCCTTCGCCGTCAGGCGTGACGTCAGCCATAGGGAGTCAGCGCAGAGTAACGCAGAGCCTTTCTGAAATTAATTCGTTACGAACTTGTGAAATTCTGTACTTAGTCAAAACTGGTATCGGTTTGGGGTTGGTCGTGAGTAGGTACTCAAACAACTGACCACTAACAACTAACCGATAGATATTGCAAGAAATAACTTTCTTATGATACGATAAGAAGCTGATGCGGATGTGGCGGAATTGGCAGACGCGCTAGATTTAGGTTCTAGTACCGCAAGGTGTGAAGGTTCAAGTCCTTTCATCCGCACTTTTATATATCATATGAAGAAACACCAGAGTTTGCCTATGGAGCCTTGTGTTGGAAACAGGTAAACGTTAAACCAGCCTCGATTCAGTTATCACTGTTTTAGGTAAGTTTGAGTAGGTTTTCCAGAACGTATTTAGTCTTTTCCAAAGATAAAGCGAATTTGTATAAAAAGCGAGAAGCGTATAGGCTGCAAGCTAAGAAAAATTAATCTTTTTTTGAATAAAATAATTATCAATTGAATTCACAACTGAGACAGACAAATATAACGTCTTCCTCCTAGAGAGAGTAACTATAATTTTTGATAAATTCAATGATCTAATGGCTTGTAGTTGCCTTTTAGGGGTATTGGCATAGAATCATAATGGACTTAATTGTTAAGTAGCAAATTCACTGGAGTAATCCTGAGTGGTGCGATGTGTTCCTTGTAAAAGTCTGTCTTAAAAGGCACTACTTTCAGCAATATCCATGTTTACTCTAAGATTCTCTCAACAAAGACAAGTTACTAAGAAGACAATTGATACAGTATGTATATAAATGCAACGGCAGTCTAAATTCTATTGCCATTAATAGTGTTAAAATTTCTTTGGTATAAACTTGAACTTTCTAACTTTCAAAGATTGCATTAATAACATAACTGGCAGATTTACCTTGTAAGGTATATAACAGACAGTGGAACTATTCTGTCATCAGGAAGTTTTTATGTTAACTTTACATAATCGACAAGTAATAATACTGATGTTCTAGCAAACTTTACCTTAGATTTCCCCGAGCCCGAAAAACCGTATTATACTGAAGTACGAGTACTGAAAATAGCAGGGTTGAACTTGCCTGTCAAAGCAGTATTGTCTCGGTTGCCATCATACAAGGTTTACTCTAAGGTAAGTGGCTTCATCTAGTCTTTACATTTTTTTGACTTGTCGTGTAAAGATGTCTGCTAATCTCAGTATGAGTTAGTAAATTGAACTTGAATTAACGAATTAACTGAGATTTTTCGTCTGAAGAGAAGGGTGCTACCGTTGGCTTTTACCTCAAACCTTAAAGTTAGACTTTTGTATTTTTTGCAACAAAAGCTCTGATGAGTTTCATAGGACTTGTGGAAAAGCTTTACAGAAATTTAGCTCACACTAGCAAGAATTTAGCCTAAGTAAAAGCAAAATGAGCACAACTCCTATAGGTAGCTACAAGTTTTTCCAGAAACTACACCCGCTATCTCTACTAGCACAATTAACCAGTCGGCGTGCTACAGGCTGCTTACAAGTATTTACAGAGCAGGTTTCTTGGTCAATCTATCTAGAGGACGGTAAACTAGTTTATGCCTCTTCGGATAAAATGTTTGAACGGCTTGAGAATGTCTTAGGGCGCTTAAGTCAGGAAACACAGACACTCAACAGTACAGTTCTTATGCAGGTAAGACTGATATTTGAGCAAAACCGAGAGAATCAGTCAATACCACAACTAGATTATCAAGCTATTTGCTGGTTAGTGAATGAAGAATACATTACGCCTGCGCAAGCAGCAGTCGTTATAGATGAATTAGCTAAAGAACTGCTAGAGTCATTTCTTGCAATCAAACAAGGAAGTTATGAATTTAAGAGTGAAACTCCCTTAGATGAACTACCAAAATTCTGTCGTTTGGACTTGCGATTACTTGTAGAACATTGTCAAAAGCAGTTACGGAATCGGCAACAGACCGAATCAACGGTTGATCCGCAAGTTACCCCCCAATTTATGCCAACCACCAAGGTTTCGTCAACGCAGCAGAATTCTCAAGTCAAACTAGGCGAACAATTGCCAAGACCGAATAATTTTGATACCTCTCATCTTAACAGTAACAAAGGTCTCCAGCAAAGCGTTAGTAAAAACACATATACAGTTGCCTGCATAGATGACAGTCCAACAGTGTTGAATTCTATCAAACACTTTTTGGATGAAAGCACATTTTCAGTTGTGATGATCAACGATCCGGTAAAAGCTTTGATGCAAATTCTCCGCAGCAAGCCAGATGTTATTTTACTAGACGTAGAAATGCCCAATTTAGATGGGTATGAGCTATGTTCTTTGCTACGGAGACATTCAGCTTTTAAGAATATCCCGATTATTATGGTCACTGGCAGAACAGGATTTATAGATAGGGCAAAGGCAAAAATGGTTAGAGCCTCAGGCTATTTGACCAAGCCTTTTTCCCAATCGGACTTGTTGAAAATGGTGTTTAAACATATTGGAAATTGAGGGAAAGAAGAAAAGAACAAAGAACGCAGTTGAATAAAGTACATTTGGTTATATAGGAGATGCAGGGGTGAGTATTACTTTGGTTGGCACAATTCTGATTGTTGAAGATTCTCCCAGTGAATTGCAACTGATGAGCCATTATCTCGAAGAAAGTGGTTATAACGTTATTCAAGCAACTGGGGCAAAGGAAGCTTTAGAAAAAGCACAATCACAAAACCCAGATGTGATTGTAACTGATGTGGTTATGCCAGGAATGAGCGGTTTTGAGCTATGTCGTTCTCTCAAGAGAAATCCGGCGACTCAAAAAGTGCCGATTGTGATTTGCAGTTCTAAAAACCAGGAGATTGATCGCTTGTGGGCAATGAGACAAGGCGCTGATGCCTATGTTACCAAGCCTTACACCCGCGATCAGCTCCTACGAGCTATTAAATCAGTGGTGATTTGAATCGAATGAATAGTTCAAAACTGGCGTCTTTAAAACAAAATCAAAATAGCTTGGGGGATGGTTATCTCAAGTTTCAACTCAATAGACACACATCTGCCACCTTACCAATGAGGCACACGCAAGAAGCTGTTGTTGTGCCGGTTGAGACTATATCATCCATGCCCAATATGCCCGGCTGTATCCTAGGATTGATGAACTGGCGGAGCCGTATCGTTTGGGCAGTCGATTTGCCAAAGATGTTGAATCTTGAATATCTAGATAGTAGGCAACGCCTGTATAACGTTATCATTATTCGGGTGGATTCAGTACTTTTAGGCTTGGTTGTACAAGAGATACAAGGTACGACTAAGTTTATGCCTGAGGATATTCGCTCTCCTGTGGGACAAGTTGCATCCAGTTTAATTCCCTATCTACGCGGTTGCGTTGTTCAACGAAAAGAAATATTGCTTGTATTAGATGCACAAGCGATTGTGCAGTCTTCTATTCTCCGCAGTGATTAGGGTGTACTCCAAAGAAAAACTTATTTTTCGTGTTTTGATTCACCACCTCAGGAGAATGCCTTTATGTTTAATAAAACTGATCCTGCTAAAAGTATTGATGATCAAAATGGATCATCTCTATCTGAATTCACAAATAATGTCGTAAAACTGCCTGAGGAGGCGAGTACTGACACTGTTCCTAATAATCAGGCAAATCGTGCATCTAGAACTTTGAAGCGACTCAAGTTAAGTACCAAAGCCACATTAGTCGCGCTCGCTCTGGGGACACTTCCAGTTTTAACAATTGGAATACTTGCGTACTTAGTTGCTAGTAATTCCTTAACCAATAAAGTTTCCCAACTTCAACAAGCCGAAGCCAAAGGTCTGGCAGACAAAGTAAACCGTTTCATGATAGAACGGTACAACGATATTCAAGTCATATCTAGTCTACCAATTATCAGAAATTCGCAAAGTGACGCTTCTTCTCAAAAGGAAAAGCAGGCATTGCTCAATAAGTTTGTTGATACTTATAAAGTATATGACAGCATTGCAGTACTCAACTTAAACGGCGATGTCGTTGCCCAATCGCAAGGAGATGCAATTTCTAATCAAAGCAATAGTAATTATTTTCAAAAAGTTAAGCAGGGCGATCGCCCTTACATCAGTCAACCAGAGGTAATAAGTAATACAGGAACTCATAGCATTCATATTGCAGCGCCTGTCAAAAACAACGCCGGAGAGACGCTTGCAATAGTTAGAGCTAGGATGCCCGCAAAAAGTCTAGACCAGGTACTCAAGAATTATACAGAATCAGGGCATAAATACTATTTGATTGATGGGTCGGGAAAATTTTTCTTGGCGACGGACAGAAAACATATAGGTAGAAATGCGAGACGAGATTTTCCTGGTTTAGCTCAACAGCAAGCAAAAACAAAAGACGATACCTTTATTAGTGTTAATCAAACTGAAAAACAAGAGCAACTTGTCAGCTACACATCCATAGCCCCAGAAGGATTACCTTCTTTAAACTGGCAATCGATTCTGGCTACAGATACAGCGATCGCATTTGAACCTCGAAGACAAGTGTTGCTAACAGTTGCCTTCGGTGCAGGATTAACAGCATTAATTGTGGCTTTGATTGCAGTATGGTTAGCGAAACGTACCACAGAACCAATTGCAAAAGCGACAGCAGCAGTAGCAAAACTTGGCAAGGGAGAACTTGATACTCGTCTGGAGGTGCACTCAGAAGACGAGTTTGGTGTTTTGAGTGCCAACATCAACCAAATGGCGTCGCAACTCCAAACCCTAGTTCAACAACAAGAACTGGACACGCAAAGGGCAAAGTTACTCGCAGATATTACCCTGCAAACTCGTAGAAGCCTGAAAGTCGAAGACATCTATAAAACAGCTGTTAGAGAAGTTCGTCAGGCGATGAAAACAGACAGGGTTGTCATTTATAAATTCAATCCCGAAACCTTGGATGGAAATGTCGTCGCTGAATCAGTTACGGCTGGGCTACCAAGGATGTTAGGAGTGCAAATCGATGATCCCTGTTTTCGAGAACGCCATGTAGAAACTTATAAAGATGGTCGAGTGCGGGCAATATCCAACATCTATGAAGATCCGAATCTCAGCAATGCAGCTTGTTACATCAAAATGTTGGAGAAATTTGCCGTCAAAGCAAATTTGGTAGCACCAATTATTATCGGTGGGGATCTGGTGGGGTTGATGATTGCTCATCATTGTGACAGTCCTCGAAATTGGCAACAACCTGAAATAGATTTGTTTAAACAACTGGCGATTCAAGTCGGCTTTGCCTTAGAACAAGCACAGCTTCTTGAGGAGGTTGAAAAAGCAAGGGCGATCGCTGAAAAAGTCTCACAAGACGAACGCCAACAGAAAGAAGCCCTACAAATGCAACTTTTGGAACTCCTTTCTGAGGTAGAAGGCGCAGCAGCTGGTGACTTAACAGTGCGTGCAGAAGTGACTGCGGGAGAAATTGGCACAGTAGCTGACTTTTTCAACTCGATTATTGAAAGTTTGCGCGATATCGTCACTCAAGTTAAGGAAACTGCAACTTCTGTGAATGAGGCTATAGGTTCCAACGAAGGCGCGATCCGTGAACTCACAGAATCAGCACTGGCTCAAGCTGCAGAAATCACCAGCACTCTTGATGCAGTTGACGACATGGCGAAATCAATCCAACAAGTCGCCGTCAGCGCCCAGCAAGCAGCCTCAGTTGCCAATACCGCCGCCCAAACTGCTAAAAAAAGTGGCATGGCAATGGATATGACAGTGCAAAATATTTTGCATTTGCGAGAAACTGTCGGCGAAACCGCCAAGAAAGTCAAGCGTTTAGGAGAATCGACGCAACAAATTTCGCGTGTCGTGGCATTGATTAATCAAATTTCTATGCAAACCAACTTACTCGCCATCAACGCTGGAATTGAAGCTGCGCGTGCAGGTGAGGAAGGTCAAGGTTTTGCTGTCGTCGCGGAGGAAGTCGGGGAACTCGCAGCCCGAAGTGCGGCGGCGACGAAAGAAATTGAACAAATTGTGGAAAACATCCAACGCGAAACAACAGAAGTTGTGCAAGCTATGGAACTAGGAACCACTCAGGTTGTGGAAGGAACGCGGATTGTGGAAGACGCCAAGCAAAATCTTGGTCAGATTTTAGAGATTTCGCGCCAGATTGACTTGTTGGTGCAGTCGATTTCAATCGCCACAGCATCGCAGGCTCAAACATCGCAAACAGTCAGTTCTTTAATGAAAGACATTGCTGCTTCCTCGCAGCGCACCAGCGATTCTTCTAAGAAGGTTTCCGAGTCTTTGCAACAAACTGTGGAGATTTCGCAGCAATTGCAAGCGACTGTCGGTACATTCAAGGTGAATTAGTTCTTGATCGTTTGTTCTTTGTCATTCTCGGTGACCAATGACCAATGACTAATGACTAATGACTAATGACTCATGACTGACTGATAGCAAAGATTATGTCACACGACAAAGAATTAGAAATCCAGATGCAGTTTCTGGAGGAAGCGACTGATTACCTCAATACCCTGGAAGGGGTATTGCTGGAACTTAACACTAACAATCGCATCTCTCTAGAAAAAATCAACGCCGCACTGCGAGCTGCCCACTCAATTAAAGGTGGCGCAGGGATGATGGGGTTTCGCGCCCTAAGTGATTTGGCTCACCGTTTAGAAGATTCGTTTAAAGTATTAAAAACTAGAAAAAATTCTTTAGAAATTGATACAGAATTGCAAAGTTTATTGCTATCTGGAGTCGATTGGCTACGTCAGATAGTGGAATTGCTATCAGAAGGCAATAGTGTAGACGAAGAGTGGTTATCGACTTTCTGTTATCCCGTTTTTGAAGAACTCCATGCGCGTTTGGGCGATCCATCCCCTGAAGATGCAGCTAGTATGCTGTCTCCAGAAGATGGGCAAGACATCATCCCTTTGCTGTTTGAAACAGAGGTAGAAGGGTGTTTGCAACGCCTAGAATCTGTGTTGGCAGATAGTGCGCAGCCTTGTTTGAAAGAAGAAGTTGCGATTATGGCAGCTGAGTTGGGTGGTTTGGGTGAAATGCTGCAGTTGCCAGCTTTTACCCAACTTTGCGAATCAGTGGCAAACCACTTGGAAGCTGGTGATCCCTCCCAGATAGAAACAATTGCCCGTGCTGCATTGGAAGCATGGCGGCGATCGCAGGCTTTGGTGATCACACATCAAGTCGATAGGTTACCGACAGCGATCGAACTCGAGGATTTGGCACATGAAGCCGCAGCATATACTCCAATACAACTGTCCGAAGCACAAGCAGCACCCACGCTAGACCCAGAAACAGAAGTTGCACCAGAAATTCTGCTACCAGAAGAAACTGAAGAAACTTGGCTGGATCGTGAAATCATTGCCGCTGACTTTGAAGCTTTAGAGGCAGCTTTTGCTGAGGAGAGTAACGCTGAAGTTGAAGTGCAACCAGAAACAGTCGTTGAGAAAGAAATTCCGACAACAAATTACAAATTTGTTGAACGTAAAGTCGAACAAACTGTTGCTAGCAATAAGAGCGAACCTCAGGAAAATACAGTCCGAGTTCCTAGTAAGCAACTCGAGCAAATTAATGATTTGTTTGGGGAACTGATTATTCAGCGAAACGGATTAAATTTGCAACTTGAGAGGTTACGCAAACTTATTCGCAATTTGAACCAGCGAGTGCAAAGTCTGGAGCGAGAAAATCAGCAATTACGGACAGCTTACGACAGAATAGCAACTGGTGGCGTACAGCCAACCGGTGTTCCATTGCTAGCGTTGCCACCGAGCGACAAAGTGGAACATATTATAGCATTTGACGATGGCAACCAGACACAAGGCAGGTTTGATTCGTTAGAAATGGATAGCTATAACGAATTAAACTTGCTCTCTCAGGAAGTCATGGAAACTATCGTTCAGGTGCAAGAAGTTACCACTGACATTCAACTCAGTATTGACGATACTGACCAATTTGCCCGCAAACTCACCAAAACATCCAAGCAGTTGCAAAGAAAGCTGACTCAAGTACGGATGCGTCCACTGTCCGATATTGTTGACCGCTTTCCAAGGGCTTTGCGCGACCTGTCTGTAGAGTACGGCAAAAATGTGCAACTGAAAATTGAGGGTGCTGGTATCTTAGTTGAACGTAGCATTTTGGAGGCTTTAAATGAGCCTTTGATGCATATGTTGCGAAATGCCTTCGACCACGGAATTGAAGACCCAGCAACACGCCAAGCCTGCGGTAAGCCAGAGCAAGGATTGATTGAAATTAAAGCCACGCATCAAGGTAATCGCACGATTATTACCCTTAAAGATGATGGACGCGGAATTGCGTTAGACAAAATCCGCGCCCGTGCTATAGCTATGGGGTTAGAACCAACTCTGATAGCCCAAGCTACCAATGAAGAATTGCTATCGCTGATTTTTGAACCAGGATTTACCACCTCTGACCAAGTGACAGCATTATCCGGTCGCGGTGTCGGTATGGATGTGGTTCGTAGCAACTTGAAACAAGTGCGGGGAGATGTCAAAGTTGATACCGTAGCCGGAAAGGGTACGACTTATACGCTGTCAGTACCATTTACACTCTCAGTTGCAAGAGTCCTTCTGATAGAAAGCAATCGAATGCTTCTCGCATTTCCCACAGATGTGGTTTCGGAAATATTCTTGCTTGATAACGAACAAGTGTTCCCAATGGCTACCAGCGAAGTCCTGAATTGGCAAGGAACGATGCTACCGCTGGTTCGCCTCGGTCGGCATTTGGAGTTTAATTGCCCCCGCTACGATAACCCGAACCAAGAAAGCCCTCCCGCAATCAATGCTACAAGCGTAATCATAATCAACCAAGGCAATCAAGTCATGGCGGTGCAGGTAGACCGTTGTTGGGGTGAACAAGAAGTTGCTATCCGTCGAGTTGAAGGAAACATACCTTTGCCCAGTGGTTTTAGCAACTGTACCATTTTAGGTGATGGTCGGGTCGTACCACTGGTGAATGCCAACGAGTTACTTTATTGGATTACTACCAATGAGCGCACGCCTAGAACCAATCAACTACCATCAGCAAGGTTAAAGAACGTTTTCCTGACGCCAGCTGACGACACAGTCGTGTCGATGAATCAGAAAGGCACAATTTTGATTGTAGACGACTCAATTAATGTCCGGCGCTTCTTAGCTTTAACTTTAGAAAAAGGAGGGTATCAAGTCGAACAAGCTAAAGATGGTCAAGATGCGCTAGATAAACTTCAAAATGGTTTGAGAGTTCAGGCTGTCATTTGTGATATTGAAATGCCTCGTGTTGATGGATACGGCTTTTTAGGTCGTATCAAATCAAATAATGATTTTAAAGATTTACCGATTGCTATGCTCACCTCTCGTAGTAGCGATAAACATCGTCAACTGGCAATACAATTGGGTGCGAGAGCTTACTTTTCCAAACCTTACAACGAGCAAGAATTACTGAAAACTTTGGATGAAATCATTTTTCCTTTAGCAGAAGCCTCCAAAGGATAATGTTGAAAGTGATGAGTTATGAGTTATGAGTTTTATACTCGTAACTCATGAAATTTGTACAAATTTTCTTATGAATTGGTATTAAGTTGTTATACAAATAAACTTCTACATTAAACAAGATTGCATAAGTCCCTAGAACCCCACCCTAACCCTCCCCGTAAACAGGGAGGGATTAACAATTCAAAATTCAAAATTCAAAATTCAAAATTAAAGACAGTTACATAGGGGGATTTAAACCCCAACTGAAACTGAGACTACGTATAGACGTAGGGGTCTTAGACCCTTTAATTTACGATAAGATTTTTATTGCTTTCCGAAGCTTGCGGGGGGACTCTTATACCATTTCACGAAATTGGTGATACAAATTTTTTCTCCCCGGCTCTTGAGCTCCCCTGCTCTTGAGCTGTCTAATTGTATCAACCTTAAAGTGAAACGGTATTAGGGGGTGCTTCTTTTTAATGAATGCAACACCAAGGATTGGGCTGTTGAGCCTTAAGTATTAACACTCAACAGTCAAGGACTTTTTTGAATTCAAAATTCGCGATATTCTTAGTTTAAAATTTAAGAAAAAATTTTGAATTGACAGTTGGGATACAAGACAGGAGGATGCGCGACATGGAAAACAAGAAAAAAGCGCAGCATCCTTGCTTCAAGCCCGTGGATGCGGTCATGGGGTATTATGTTTGATTTTTGAATTTTGAATTGTTTTGACCTCCACTCGAACGTTTATGCAATTTATGCCCGCATTATATTAATTTTTTTATTTTAATTTGGAAAAAAATATAGAGAATTTGGCGTGTTCTCATCAAGCCGTGCAAATTTATGTATAAGCTATCCGGTCGATAGAAAGGTTTTGTGCCATGAGTAAACATTTTCTTCCTCCTCTTTCTCCAGATGATTTGCCTCCAAAGGCAACACTACTTGATGGGTTACTACTAAGACAACTAGAAGAGGCTATCGGCAAACAGTTTTTCAAGGCTTGCAATTCCATAACTCGGGCTTTGTTGTCTAGTTGTCACTGGTATTTCCAGATAAACGCTGGTACTTTGATACTCGTTATTATCAGCTATGACATAGACAGTTACTCGCATATAGCGAAAGCTATTCCCCAAATAGTTGATAGCTTAAAGCTGTTTTCCAATACTGCCAAAATCCGTTTTTGTCCTCCATCTGAGAAGGGTATACCGTGGGAAATGGGCATAGATGAAACCCCCGATGAAGAAGACGTGTTTTAATACATGGTTGCGCCTATTATCACATGGAGGCTCATCGGTATGACAAAACTTTGCTCAAAATCTAGCAAAATATACACAAACATCTGAATTTTGCTAGACTAATTTTGAGAGTTCTACTACAGAACCACCTCAAAAAAGATTAAGTAGACCTTAATCTAAAACCAAAAGTAATCCCAAATAATTTAATTAATTAAGAGGGATACAGGGTGTCTGGTAGTACATCCGAGGCATAGAACTCAAAAGTTCCGTACAAAATTACGTTCTTCTTTTGAGTTGCTTAAAGCCGATGAACAAATGTCTGTCTATATTTGACTATGTGATTCGGAACTATATTGTCAAGGCGTTTCTTTCTAAAACGCCTTCCCTACCTTAATGGGAGGTCTGGAGGGCGATAGTGCCCCCACTACAACGGTACTCCGTGAGCGTGGTGGGGTACATGGACCCTCCAGGTTCTTTCTGTGGGTTCAATGCCCACAGAAAGAACAATCCTACGTTATAATTTTAAACGTAGGATTGAGGAACGCCATGCTAGTTTTTGAGGCAAAGTTGCAAGGAACAGAGGAGCAGTACAGATTGCTAGACGAGGCAATCAGGACTGCTCGTTTTGTTCGCAACGCTTGCCTTCGACACTGGATGGATGGGAAGAACATAGGTCGATATGACCTGAGCGCATACTGCAAAGTATTGCGAGAACAGTTTGATTGGTGCAAAAAGCTGTCTGCACAAGCGTGTCAAGCTTCTGCTGAGCGTGCCTGGTCAGCAATCTCTCGTTTCCTTGATAATTGCAAAAAGGCTAAACCAGGGAAGAAAGGTTATCCCAAATTCAAGACAGAGCAAACCCACGCAAGCGTAGAGTACAAAGTCGATGGGTGGAAGCTTTCAGAAGACAGGAGGAATATAACCTTCCGTGACGGTTTTAGTGCGGGAACCTTTAAAATGTGGGGAACCCGCGATTTGCATTTTTATCAAATCAAGCAAATCAAGCGTGTGCGCGTCGTGCGCCGAGCAGATGGCTATTATGTTCAGTTTTGTATTGACCAAGAACGAATTGAGAAACGTGAACCAACTTATACGACAGTAGGGATTGACGTTGGACTAAACCACTTTTACACGGATTCAGATGGGAACACCGCTCCCAATCCAAGGCATCTGCGTAAAAGTGAAAAGTCGTTAAAACGATTGCAACGTCGTCTTTCTAAGACCGAGAAAGGCTCTAAAAATAGAGCGAAGTTTAGACAGGTGCTAGCAAGGAAACACCTCAAAGTAAGTCGCCAGCGTAAAGACTTTGCCGTAAAGACAGCAAGGTGCGTAGTGATGTCTAACGACCTCGTGGCGTATGAGGATTTGAAGGTGCGTAACATGGTGAGGAATCGACGCCTTGCCAAGTCAATATCAGATGCTGCATGGACTCAGTTTCGAGAATGGGTTGAGTATTTTGGAAAAGTGTTCGGTGTGGCGACAGTTGCCGTCCCACCTCAATACACAAGTCAAAATTGCTCCAATTGTGGCTCCGAAGTCAAGAAAAGTCTCAGTACTAGGACGCATAATTGTTCTCATTGCGGACACATTCAAGACCGCGACCACAATGCAGCACGAAACATACTAGAAAAGGCATTACGTACCGTGGGGCACACGGGGAGTCACGCCTCTGGAGAGACCGACCTCTGTCTTGGTGAAGCAATTCCTCAAGATAAGCCGACTCACAGAAAGAGGAAGCCCAAGAAGTGATTCTTGGAATCCCCCGCTACACCCGCAAGGGTTAGCGGTGGGAGGATGTCAATTCCAACAACCAGGATAACTACATAAAGTAGGTTGGGTAATAAGACCTGTTTGGCGAAGCTGACTAAGACTCGCACACCATTGCTTAAGGAACTCCGGAGACTGGGAGAGTACTACCTTTAATAGCAACTTGCTATTGTCTTGATATTTTTATTTTTATATGATAATCAAAGATTATCGTGTGCGAGGATGTCACTTGTGCTACAACTGGGAACAGATCAAACAATGCCAAGCTAACTACCAAAGGCGAACTGACAAATGCTGTACCAAGGAAAGTAAGAAGTCATCTTCTTTTGATTGGAAAACGGCTCAACAGAGTTTTATTTTTTAAGGATTGACGCTTGGTAGGATCGTACCAGAAAAAGCTCTTAATTACCAACTAAATTGGTATAATTATGCCAAGAAAAGAACAAGGATGGATCACTTTTCAAACCTCTGAGGAGGAGCGAAAAATTCTGGAACACATCTCAAAGCAGTCTCAGCGCACCAAAACAGAAATTTTGCGGGAACTCGTGCGTAGCCTAAACAACCAGTCTCCTCAACCGCCATCACGACCAACTCAACAGTATGAAACAGAGGAGACTAGAACTCCTGAGATAGAAGTTTTTAGTCCGAAGAAACGACTCAAAGTTAGCTCTCGTAATATTCTTAAGGGAATCGTCAAACGAGTTGTTACAGGAGCCGTTAATACTGAAATCACGCTGGAGATTGTTCATAAAGTTGAACTAACCTCAATCATTACCCGAGTGTCAGCAGACGAACTAGGTTTGTCTGAGGGTACAGAAGCTTACGCAGTGATCAAGTCCAACGATATTGTTATTGCTAAGGAGTAGAGAAAAGTTAAGTCAAAGTTATCAAACGTTAAGAAAATTTAACCACTATAGTTGGTCTTTACTACAAATTCTACAAAAGCCCTCACCCCTAACTCCTCTCCCAACTTGGGACAGAGGTTAGGGGTGAGGTATTTTGGAATGATCAAACTTTTACTACGCTTCGACCTTTACACCTCTCCAGAAGGCGACATAGCCTTCAATCTGCTTTGCCTTCTCCTTTGCATCAGGATAGTACCAAGCAGCGTCTTTGTTAGCTTGTCCATCTACTTCAATAGTGTAGTAACTGGCGAGACCTTTCCAAGGACAAGTTGTGTGAGTGTCGCTTTCCTTGAAGTACTGCTTGTTAACTGAGTCAGGGGGAAAGTAATGATTGTTTTCCACAACTACTGTGTTATCGCTTTCGGCTAACACAGCGCCATTCCAAATTGCTTTCGGCATAGGTAGTAAATGCTTATAACGCTACATATAACATTATGATTCCTAGAGCAGACATCTTGCCCATGCATCAAGTTGCTGCACTTAGGAAATTTTTATCAGAATGTGGGGGTTTGGGGGAGCAATAATACCCCCACTATAATCTTTGATTTAGTGGGAGAAACAACGTATCAAAGTTGCTCGACTTCATCACCGAATAGATAACACAAGAAAAGATTTTCACTTCAAGCAAGCACACACTCTTTGTGATAGCGGTGATATGGTCTTCATGGAAGACCTAAACTACCGCACCACAGCGAAAGGAATGTTCGGCAAGCATATGCTGGATGCCGCTTTTGGTCAGTTTAGAACTATCGTCAAATATGTGTGCTGGAAACGTGGAAAATTCTTCAGTGAGGTGGATGCTAGAGGTACTTCTCAGGAGTGTCCGGAATGTGGTGGTGAAGCCAAAAAAGACCTTAGCGTCAGAATCCATAGTTGTCTTCCGAAGTGGATATACAACAGACAGGGATGTTGCCGCAGGTCAAAATATTAGAAACCGAGGCATAGCCCTCACTAGTACGCCGGGACTCGGCGCAAAGGAAACTGCCTGTGCAGACGAACTACCCGGGACTGCTGAAAGTCAGTCTAGGCAAGTGTCGAAATCCCGCAAGGGAAGAACCAGGAAATCTTCAAAGTGATTTGGAGAAGCCCCCACTATAGTTTTTAATTTAGTGGGGGAGGATGTCACTAGCTGCTGAGGTAACAGACAACTAGGAGTAATAGCATAGACCGTAATTATTTCCTAAAGGCATATTCGCCTCCGTTTTTCTTACTGGAGGGGATTTTATTGCACAAAGCGATTGCGCCCAGCGCAGTGCCCCTTGGGCAATCGCCTGAATCAATAACTAGCAAATTGGCTTAGGTAATTGCGATTGCATGATTGCAATGCGCGGAGGGCAATCGCTGTTATAAAGTGCGATCGCACTCAAAAGTACTGATGATTAAATCTCTCTCTTCTTTACTAAAGGGACTGATATCCTGTTCCTCTATTGCACTCTTTGGTACTTGAATTTTCATCGCACCAAACGGATTACTGTCAATTAATCCTTCTGACAAGATATACAACCCTTAGACAGAGCGATTTTATCTTTACTTTGTTATCTAAATGCCAGGAACCAGATTTGAACTGGTGACACGAGGATTTTCAGTCCTCTGCTCTACCAACTGAGCTATCCCGGCGTGGTTTTTTTTTCTTTGCCACGATTACTTAATTTAGCAAACTCATAATCATTTGGCAAGTCCTAACAGAAAAAAAATTATGCAGCTTTTGTCCTCAACTTCACCCAGCCGAAAACTGTCAAAAATACCACAAACTGAACAAGAACAATACTAGGACCAGAGGCAAAGTTCAAAAGACCCGATACGATTATGCCAGCAAAGCTACTTATGGAACCGACAATCACCGACAACAGGAGGAAGCGGTTAAAGTGGTGACTCATCAGTTTGGCACAAGAGGCGGGAATAACTAAAAAGGCGTTGACGAGTAAAACGCCAACAGCTTTAATTGCCACAGCAACAGCTAATGACAGCAGTACCACAAACCCATACCGATACAACTGAACTGGAATGCCTTGAACCTTTGCCACAGCAGGGTTAAGTGTTAACAAAATTTGCTGCCTAAGGGTTGATAATAAGAATAGGCTGCCTCCAACAAGCACAAGCAGGGTCAAAATCAAATCTGTCATGTCAATAGCGAGAATATCGCCAAATAGCACGCCCATTAGGTTGCCGCGATATCCTTTAATTAAGCTGCTAAGAATCACACCTACTGCTAAGGCACCTGACAAGACAATGCTTAGAACGCTGTCGCTACCTAAATCAGTTTTCTCTATAAAGTAGAGGACAACCAACCCAAAAATGAGTGTAAATGGTAGCAGCATCCAGGTGGGATTTAACTGTAGCAGCACACCTAACGCCACACCCACTAAAGCAGCATGACCAACAGCATGGCTAAAAAAAGACAACTGGCGCAAGGTGACAAAACTGCCTAGTAAACCGCCAAGTGTTCCCATCAAAACAGCACCTGCAATAGCACGTTGCATGAAGGGAAACTGTAGTAAGTTCACCAGGTCATTGACATTGGTGATAGCAAGCCAAGCTATTTGGCAATGATCAAATAAAAACATATGTTATTCTTTTGACAAAAATTTGAAAGTATTTTGAGTGTATAAGATTTCTTTTTTACTAACAAATAACAATTATGGCAGTTCATCTCAGCAATTCTCTTTCCAAAAAAAAAATTAATACATATAATCAAATACGCCAGATAGAGAACGATAATCTTGAACCTCTGTCACATGAGATTCTCAGCAGTGAAAAAGCCCAGCGTATGGCGGAATTTTTCAGCTTTTTAGGAGATGCTAATCGTCTACGAATTCTCTCACTGTTAGCGGAACAAGAACTTTGTGTTAGTGATTTGGCAGCAGCACTGAATATGAGTGAATCTGCTGTCTCCCACCAACTAAGAAACTTACGGGCGATGCGTTTGGTCAGTTACCGCAAGCAAGGTCGTAATGTCTTCTATCGCCTCCACGACAGCCATGTTTTGCATCTTTATCAGGCTGTTGCCGAACACCTAGATGAATAAAAGTGAAGAATGAAAAATTAAGAGTAAGAATGAAGAAATTGTTCTTTCTTCTTTCTTTTTCATAACCCGCGTTAATGATTATGTTGATAGCGACTAAAGGCAGGACCGTAAGTCGCTAAAAGATTTTGCGGCGAAAGGGCAACTTCTGGAGCCCCAGTGCAAACGATGGTTTGATTCAAGCAAATGACGCGATCGCAATAACGGCTCACCATATCAATATCATGGCAAACCTGCAACACTGTCCATCCTTCTTCCTGCTTAAGTTCATTCAGCAAGGTATAAAAATCTGCTGCACCTTGCACATCTACTCCAGCAAACGCCTCATCTAACACCAAAAGTTTCCGAGGCATGACCAAACAGTATGCTAGCAATACCCGCTTAAGTTGACCACCACTGAGAGTTCCAATTGCCTGATTTCGTAGATGGTAAGCATCGGTTCGCCGCAAAGCTTCAGCGATTGCTGCTGATTTTAGCCGACTCGTTCGCGAAGCGGGCGCTCTGCGCCATCCCCTCAAACCTGCAAAAGAAAACTTTTTTCTTGTCTCACCTCCGCTTGTTACAGAATTAGAAGGAGATGAATAAACCCATCCCAACCCTACCAATTCACTCACACAAATGGGAAAGCTGCGGTCAAAGATAAAATTTTGTGGCATATAGCCCAACTGGTGACGTAAATTCTCCAGGCGTGTTATTGGGCGACCTAATATTTCAATTGTGCCAGCACTTCGTGGAATCAAATCTAAAACTGCTTGCACCAGGGTACTTTTACCCGCACCATTAGGACCAACTATGGCTGTATTTGTTCCGGAAAATAATTCAAACGAAACATCCCGAACAGCTAGGTAGCTGCCTTGATAGACAGTCAATCCCTCTACTTTTAACGTAGGAAAGTTATTAATCATTCTTCATCGGTCATTGGTCATGAGTCATTATTCACCTGTCATTTGTCAGCCAGCGCAGCCAAGGAGTGTTTCCTTCTGTCAGGGCGACTGGCGTTGGCGCAGCCTCTCCGCAGGAGATACCCGAAGGATCCTTCCTATAAAGTGCAAATGACAAATTAAAAAATTATTTGCACGCTGATTCTAAGGTTTGCAAATTATCTCGCATAGCCTTGAAATAATGCTGCGGGTCTCTCTCGCCAGTTTCTAAAGAATCTAGGGAACGCAAAGTTAAATTCAAGTCCTTAGAAAGGCTTGTTAACAATTTGTTATCTACTCCTGATTCACTAAATAAAGCTTTTACTTTATACTTTTTCACTGCATTAATAGCATTTTGCACATCTGTTGGGGCAAGTTGGTCTTCTGGAATTTCCACGACGGCGACTTGCTTGAGGTTATATTGTTTAGCTAGGTATGGAAAGGCATCATGAAAGGTGATAAAGGTACAATTGGGAGTCTTCTGCAAAGTTTGCTTAAAATCGCTATCTAAGCTTTCCAGTTGCTTAATGTATGCTGCTGTATTTGATTCATAGGTCGCTTTATTCCCAGGGTCAGCAGCAATTAAACCATCTCTAATATTAGCAACTTGTTGTTTTGCTAACACTGGGTCTAACCAAACATGCGGGTTTCCCTTAGCGTGTTCGTGGTCGTGTTCTTCCTCTTTTTTATTAGTTTTCTCAACAGGTGAAATTTCATTCAAGGGTTGAATACCTTTACTGGCATCAATTTCAGACAATTTGGGATTTTGGGCATTTTTAACTGTGTTTTCTAAAAATTCTTCCAAACCCAAGCCATTTTTTACCAACACATTTGCCGTGGCGATCGCCTTTACATTCTCTGGTGTAGATTGATACTCATGTACTTCTGTTCCCGGTGGCACTAAAATTTCTACATCCGCCGTATTCCCAGCTACGGCTTTGGTAAACAAATACATCGGTAAAAATGTCGTCACCACTTTGATTTTTCCTGGCTGCGGTGATGGAGTGGACGCAGCTTCTCGTGCCTGCGGTGACTGTTCAGGAACTATTGCCTGATTGGTGTTAGATTCAGTACAGCCAGCACTCAGTGATAACATAAGCAGAGCAATCAAAGGTATGATACCGCTTCTGTGTCTTTTTGTTCTACGTCCTTCATTAGTCCAGAGCACTGTTTTCTCTCCTTGCTGGAAGCTGTTTGCTTTGCCTTGGTTGAAATTTCTGTTGACAATGAGACTTAATTTTACATCTTAATAGTATAATTATTCTCATTCTCAGGTAAAAGGTCTGCGATTGAGTGTTAGTAGCAACAAAAATTTTTCAGCAAGCAAAAGTTCTGCTGTCTGCACACTTGCTTGACTGAATGGATTTATCTACACTCAGTTCTTAGGGTTTGTCCTCTAAGAGTGCTACCTTGATTCGCACATACGTTTATTGATATTTTTTGAAATTTATGATTAAACAATTTGCTGATTATTGATAAATTAATGAGACTACCTTCTAATAACAATAAGCTTTGACAAAGCACAGTGTGGGTGTTCATTGAGAATGGGTGTGAGGAAAAAATGACAAAACTCTGGAAATCCCTGCTGGTAAGTCCAGCGGTTTTCGGCACAATGTTAGTGATGAGTGCCAGCGCAATTGCAGGGGAAACACTTAGCAATTTGGACAAAGAAGCTGAGAAAATCCCTCAAAACAAAACAATGGCACAAGTCACTTCGGTGTCTCAGCTATCGGATGTACAACCCACAGATTGGGCATTTCAAGCACTGCAATCCCTGGTGGAGCGGTACGGTTGTATTGCAGGATACCCGAATGGGACTTATCGGGGTAATCGGGCGATGACACGGTATGAGTTTGCTGCTGGTTTAAATGCGTGTCTCAACCGGGTTAACGAACTTATTGCCACCGCTACAGCAGATTTGGTTACGAAACAAGATTTAGTCACATTACAAAGACTGCAAGAGGAATTTACAGCAGAACTCGCGACACTACGAGGTCGTGTAGATGTTTTGGAAGCAAAATCAGCAGAACTAGAGGCAAATCAATTTTCTACTACGACAAAACTACAAGGGCAAGTTGTCGCTGCAATCACCGATGTTTTAGGAGGCGATAGAGTCAACGATGTAGATGTCAAGGACAACAATACAACATTTGGGGTGCGGGCGCGTGTGGAGTTTGTAACCAGCTTCACCGGAGAAGATGAACTTTTCACCAGAATCCAGGCTAATAATATTCTTGGTCCTGACATTGGTACATCGGAGGGCAATCTGTTCTTTGCCGATGAAGACGGTAGCACAGATGCTATTCTCGATGCGCTGTACTACAAATTTCCCCTGACCAAAAGTACAGAAGTGATCGCTCTTGCCAATGCGGGTGCAGCGGACGACATTACCGATACAGTAAATATCTTTGATGGGGACGGCGCGTTTGGTGCTTTGTCCAGCTTTGGCACGCGCAACCCAATTTATTACAACATGGATGGTGCGGGGTTGGGAGTTACTCAACAGTTTGGTGATGCAGTTTCACTCAGTCTGGGGTATTTGGCGAATTCACCCAATGACCCGTCTTCTAAGAATGGATTGTTCAATGGTCCATACGGTGCTATGGCACAGCTAACATTTAAACCGAGCGATCGCTTTACTATTGGCTTGACCTACATCAACGCCTATAATCAAGAATTGCGTACTGGTAGTGTACGGGCAAATCCTATATCCTTCCTTGGCTCTGAGCTTGCTGCTCCGCCTGATGTGACTGGAGAGCCTGACCCGGTGACTGTACCATTTGCTAGCAATTCCTACGGTATACAAGCATCCCTTGGTTTGAGTGAGAAATTTGTTTTAGGGGGTTGGGTTGGATACACTAACGCTCGCAACTTATCCACCGAAGGAGGAAGAGTTGACCGTGGAGAGTTAGAAATATGGAACTGGGCTGTGACTCTTGGATTGCGTGATCTTGGTAAAGAAGGCAACTTAGCAGGCATCATCTTTGGTATGGAACCTAAGGTCACAGGTTCTAGCATTAATGAAATTTCTAGAGATAGAGACACTTCCTATCACGTTGAGGCGTTCTACCAATACAAAGTCACTGACAATATCACCATTACTCCTGGAGTCATCTGGCTAACAGCGCCGGATCATAATAATGATAACGATGATGTTGTAATTGGTGCGGTCAGAACTACACTGAGTTTCTAAACTCAGTTTCTAATTAGTACAAAAAGACCAGCCTACCACAGCTGGTCTATTAAAATTTTTCTTTGCGTTGTCTTCTCAAGAGGGTCAAACCCAAGTAGCACGTTCTCAAAACGTAACGGGAAACTTTTCTTAACAATATTGTAACAGCCAGCACAGACTTTTTATGGATATTTATCAAAAAAAGATGTTGAGGAAGGAAAATAGCCTCTATCTTTAAGAAGAATTCAAGCATCTGGCAAGAAAAAGTAAAACTAATTAATTTTTACTTTTTACTTTTTACTTTTTACTTTTTAGTTATTTCAACTAACTGCGGTTGTCCCCAAATAATCCGCTCCTGCTTGTAAATAGCAATTCCTGGTTTGGCTCCTTTGGGTTTGTAGACGTGTTTTGGCTGAGTGTAAACCACTGGCACTTGCTCACTCTGACGACCGCGACTGTAGTATGCTGCTAAGTTAGCAGTATATTGCAAATCGGCTTCTTCTGGAGGAGTACCTGGTTCTAGACGAAGCAGCACATGGCTTCCAGGAATTTCTTGAGCGTGGAACCATAAATCGTAATCGTTGGCTACACGAAAGGTTAATTGGTCATTTTGGCGATTGTTGCGACCAATTAAGACTTCAAAACCACTGGGGGTGCGGTAACGATAAAAGTTAGTGCTAGCGGCTTCAGTTGAACTGCGACGACGGTATCCTGAGTCTTCTAAATACCGCTGCCCAATAAGTTCCTCGCGGATTTCTTCTAGAGCTTGTAAATCTTCTGCTGTTGTGTAATTCTCTATCTGAGAAATCGCCGCTTCCACTTGCTCTAAATACTCAATTTCAGCCTTGACTTCAGCCAATAACGGTTCTACAGCAGTCCGAGCACGTTTGAGTTTTTGATGCTGTTTATAAAGACTTTGAGCATTTTGCACAGCATTTTTATCTGGCTCTAAAGCGATTTTTGTCGGTTTACCAGTTTCAAAATCAGCCAGAATAATTTCCTTCATTCCCACTTGCCACTCATGCAGATGCGCCATCAACAAATCAGCTTTTTGTCGATACTCATCCGCGTTCTCAGACTGCTGCAAGCGTTGCTCAAAATTAGCAGCTTTCAGTCGTAATTTTTCCAGAATATTATTCAGTTTCTGGCTCAACTGATGGCGCAGTTGGGAAAATGTTTGTTGATTGCTCTGGTCAGTGTAGTAACGGTTGAGTAACTCTTGGATATTTTTCGCGCTCTCGATCGCACCCCAACCAAGTACAGTGTATCCTTCTTTTGTCCAAGCAGGTTCAAACTTCTGGCTTTCCAACATCAGCAGCCATTCTTGCCAATGGTGAAACAGCCGTTGCCAATCATCAGGTTTTAAAGTGTCTGTTGAACTTTCTGGATCTATGTCTGATACCAACAGCATTGACTGTATGAGTGAAGGCGAGACGCCGCGATATGTTTTGAGCAACTGACGCTTGACAGTTCCTGGGACTAAGCTGACTCGTTCTTGCCAGCGTTCTTGAGATTCGCCCAAACTTGGTATAGCAGCAGTTAGACTCGGTGGTGTTTCATAAGGCTGTCCTGTAAGAATGGGGCGGACGCTGGATTTTTGTTGGCTGACTTGATGGGCAACGGTGATAATGCTGTTATTCGCATCGGTGAGAATAACGTTGCTGTACTTGCCCATGATTTCAATGTACAGGTGATACAGGGCGCTTTCTCCCGGACGACCGGCAAATTGCAAATCAACCACACGTTCCCAAGGAGCGATTGTCTCCAGCCCCACCAACGCCAAACCACCCAACTGGTGCAGTAGTTGTTGGCTAAAGGTAAAAGTATCTGGTGTTCTTGGTGGTGGATCGCCGATATGAAGGCGAGCTGTTTGGGGATGCCAGGAAATTTCCAGCCAACCCCGTGGTTTGAGAGTGCGGAGTGCTATGGCAATGGTGTAGCTATTGCGCTGATAAACTTGTTCTATGCGTGATGGTAGCCAGTGAGCGCGGATGTCGCTACAAACAGCGCTGAGCGTTGTGAAGTCAAATGTTTGCACGACGATTGGCCGTTGTTGTTTGAGTATCGACTGTCAGTATAATTCCATTTTCTCTGATTCAGCATAAAGTGGGGCAAGCAAAAAGCGGTCAGCTGTACTGATTTTTTCAAATATCATGCTGACCGCTGCTTTTTTGACTAGTTTTTGAGCCTATTAGCTAGTAGTTTATGTCATTAATTTTGATATGTCGTAGGCGTCAGATCCCCGACTTCTTAAAGAAGTCGGGGATCTTGTAACCCATTAGAATTAATCAAACAGACCACTAGCTACTTTGGCTTTTTTTCTTCTGCCATAACCGACACCTGCCACTGTTGCCAAGAAGATTGCACCAACTGTACCAGGTTCAGGTACACTCGTGCTTGAGGAACTGCCGCCAACCTTGATTTGGTATGCTAGTTGAGAATTTCTTGGTGGGGTTGCAGCCCAGGACAACGATGTTTTACCAGTGATCACGAATGGATCGCTGATGTCACGAATTCGCAGATAATCTACGTCTGAGCCAATACCTAGAGAAGAAGAGAATAAATCTCCAATTCCTTCACCGTTAAACGCCAAGTTAGTCAGAGATACAGCACTGTTATTCGAGGCAAAGGTACGGATAAAAATGTCATTCACCGGACCATTAAAAGCGTTGCTGCTGAGGAGTTTACCATCAACCGTATAGTTAACGGTACTTCCTGTGTATTCCAAGCTGAAGTCTACCGGTTTATTATTCTCCCAAGCATACTGCTGTTGTTGTACGGAATTAGCACCTTTTTTAACATCCTCATTTATACTGAGTTCATAAGTTGCAGTACCACCCAAATCGCCAATGCGACCTTCGGCAACAAACAATTCGTTAAATTGACCCTGATTTATCAGGTTTTCAAAGTCTGTGTCAGTAAAACCTGTTTGATTGACGAGTGTCAAGGCTTTGGCAGAATGAGGTGCTACAAATAAACCCAGCGTAGCTAATCCCAAAACAATCAGTGATTTGCTGTAATTGATAGACTTGCGTACACGAAGCATAGTATTTCCTTTGAATTACTAATTTATTAACGTCTCAGTGTTGCTTTCAGGCGCAGCGAACCTGATTGCACACCCAAATTGCTACTAAATTTAATAGATTGCACCTAATAAATCAAAAATCTTACTCCAACACATACAACAGTTTGCATCTTTATTGAGGTACACCTTTTCAACTCAACAGCCAGATATCGAGCAAATTCTACTTCTGACCACTGACGCCAATATTGCTGCTGTATGAAATAAACAAGTGTAGATTCATCAAACTACTGATTCCTGTTTCGGTTGGCTTTGGTTGTAACTTAAGTAGTAAAGCAAGCAATCATATCATGTTCGGCTAATTAGTTATGATTTCCACCTTGACTGCACCTCACCCCGCAATCATCTGCGCTTAGGCTCCCCTCCCCGCTGGCGGGGAGGGGATAAAGGGGTGGGGTTCTTCAGGAATGATAAGCAATCAACCGAACCTGATATCACTTCTATCTTTAGAGGTTAAGACATGAGCTCGCACAATGGCGAGAAAAAGCACTGTATTTTACAGAAAATTTGACTAAATATAAAATTTCCTTGTTTTTTGGGCACATTCTCGAAAACAGACACAGACAATCTGTTTTAAGTTGTAAAACATAAATTTTTCTCAAATAAAAATTCTCAACAAATAAAAAGACTTCTTTACGAAGTCTTCTATGAAATCCTTTATGTTAAGATTTTCAACGGTATTGAGTGAGTTGTTTGTCGGTCATGCATAATGGACAATCGGGATATAGTAAAAACTTATAACTAATCACAGTCAGGTTTAGTCTATAGAGTGTTGACTATTCACGACTTATGTCCTTTGACTCGGTACTGTTAACTCGCTAATATCGCTTCTTTCTGCGTTTCTTGTGGTATTTCTTCAGCTTTTTCTTGTAACAATTGGGTATAAAGTTGAGCTAGCTCAGATGCGACTCCTTCCCAACTAAACTTTGTTTCAACCCGCTTTCTAGCAGCTTGACCTAACTGGTTTCGCCATTGGGGATTAGCAAGAATTCGGTCGATCGCAGCACTGAAAGCCGCAACATCTTGTGGTGGTGCTAATAAACCAGTTTCTTCAGGGACTACTGTAAACTGAAGTCCGCCAACATCGCTTGCTACGACTGGTGTGTGACTTGCCATCGCTTCGATTGCTACCAGTCCAAAGGGTTCGTAATGACTGGGAACAACACAAACATCAGCAGCAGCATAATAATATGGCAGGATTTCCTGGCTCAAACGACCAGGGAAGGTTGTAAAGTCGCTCATGCCTAATTCGGCGACAATATTTTCAATGCGATCGCGTTCCATTCCGTCGCTGTGACCTGGGCGGCTACCACCACCAATAATTAACTGGAGTTTTTCAGATCGCAATTTCGACTCTGCCACAGCACGCACCAGTGTTTCTATACCTTTGCGTGGATCAAAACGTCCTACATACAACACGAGTTTCGCTTCGGGGTCGATTCCCAACTCAGCTCTTGCTGCTTGTCTGTCTACGCAACCAAACTGCCCAATATCAGTACCGCAAGGAATAATGTCGATACTTCCTTTGGTGGAAACAAGCGATCGCATATGTTCTTGTTCCTGCGGACTTGTCGCCACAATTCGTTCAGCTGTCTCCAACACCTGTTTTTCCACTGTTAGGCGGGTAGTAGCAATCAGAGGAATCGTATTAATCGTGTTGTACTTAACTGCTCCTAGGGAGTGGTACGTGTGAACCTGCTTACTCCCTTGGATTTCCTTCAACTGCATTCCTACCCAGCTAGAGAGCCAGTAATTTGTATGAACCAAAGGATATACAAAGCCATTTTCTTGCTGGAATTTGAGGAAATTATCTATAAATTCTGGCAAGTATCCAAACAAATTGTCTCGTGGCACAAATTCAACGGCACCAGCTTCTAACCGGATGGTTCGACAGTTTGGGCTGTGTTGAACTATTGTTTCTTGTTCCGCACTCACTTTGCGGGTAAACATTTCAACTTGCCATCCAAGTTTAGCTAGTGCTTCTCCAACTTGGCGCACGTATACATTTTGTCCTCCAGCTTCTTCTTTCCCGATTTCAACCGCCGGATCGCCGTGTACTGAAATCAAGGCGATACGTTGTTCAGTTCTAGAGTTCATAGTTTGTTGGTGTTTTCGCTTCAAGAGGTTTCAGGCAGAGTCAGTTGGTGATTAGCCGTATATCTCTATCTATGCAGAAAGTTTAATTAATCTTTATTTTAATTTAATATGGCACATATTTTTATACATCTGCTACCAGAAGTAAGATTTTTCTTTACGTATTTATATTTAATTTCTTTATACTTAAATTGATATATTTTTAGCTAATATTATTCATAAGTAAACCTAAACATTGTAATTCTAATTACACCCATAGCTTTTTCTCTATATTGATGTCTTCAGTGTTGATTGTTGTAAATAGATAGTAAATAGATTAAGTGTGTTCAAATACTTAAAGATAATGTTTATAATCTGCGTTCTATCTTCAAAATATATATTTGCTTGCTACTTAGCATAGTTTCCAAGTACAACTTCTCGAACTAGACCTGTAGGAAACGAGGATGACTCAAAAAAAGTGAGTTGAAATTAAAAGTCGAAACTTATACTGTGGTTTTGAGCAACAATCACGTTTTTCTCGCTCGATGTAAAGTAACAATTAATACTCAATGTTTTATATTTAAAGTAAATTTGATGACATATTAAGACAATTTTCAGGTTGCACTCACTGAATGCCTACATAAAAAACTATTCCTATTAGAAGAGCATGAACACACTGGCTATAACCTTGTGTATAGCAATCGTATTTGATTTGTGTGAAAGTGCTTGCTTTGTAAGTCCGGACAATCTGAGTGCCAAAGCCACATAAATCCATTAGCTTAGATTCCCGACTTCTGTGAGAAGTCGGGAATCTTGTTGTTCACGTAGCCGAAGGCAGCTTGTAGGGCTTATGATTTACGATTGCTACGGTAATCTCCAGCGGTAAGGGAGTAGTTCGTGATTTTGCTGCCCTTAATGGTTTTGAAAACGTCTGTGGGGACGGGTGAAGACTAACGGATAACACAGGATGCAAGTCTCACACATAACAACATCACGGTACTGAATACAGCTGCTGCACTTGCCATCACTGACAATATTGAAGAGAGAGTGCTGTACGAAGCTTGTGATCGGTTGCGTGTCCCTGCTATGTTTTACCATTTTGATTACATTCTCAATCAGTAGCAAAATGTCGAACTCTCACAGAGATTCTATGCAATTAGAATTTATTCCGGTTGAAGATTTTTACTTTGCCCTAACTTTAGGGGTTCGGACTCTCGAAGATTTGCAAAAACCGGGTCTTGTCGAACAAGTGCGATCGCGACTTTTGGTAGAATGCGGTCAACCTTCTACCGTCGCTCCTGGTAAACAGAATACATTTAACTATGTCTTCCGTGTACAAGGTGTAGACAACAGCCCTGCATCTGGACTTGTCGTTTCTATTTCAGACTGGCAAGACAGGCTGCGCCTGAGTAGCGATTACGGTTGGACACTAGATCAAGAACGCAAGCCTATTCGCTCAGAAAAATATAGCCAGCGATCGCTTTTCACCCAACAGTTGCGATCGCACTTACAACAATGGTTACAACTTCCCTTTAGCTAGATAGCTCAGCCATTTTTGGGATAACAATTAAAAATTAAAAATCAAGTTTTTTTGATTTTTAATTTTTAATCTTTCTTGCTTGCGCATTAGCTTGTAGTTTGTGCCGCAAGCATTTGCTTGAGTTTTTCCAACTCATTAGCCCAGCGAGGATCTGGACGAATCGCGTCATCCGTACCAGATACGACTGGTGTGTTTTCCCTAGCACCGCCACCACGACGAGACTTCTTGTTGGAGCTTTTTTCCCTACGATTGTTTTCTCTTACTGGAGTAGGAGTAGGGGTGCTACTTACAGGGTTCGGAGTAGGTTTACTAGGTAGTTCCTCGTTGTTTTCCTCTCCTTTTGTACGAGGTAATGCCTTCTCGAGTTTTATAGTAGAGTCTTTGAACACTTGACCATTGTATTTTTCAATAATTTGGTCTGCTTGTTCGTCATTATTTACTGTCAAAAAACCGAATCCACGACATTTGCCTGTTTTTCGGTCTTTAATCAGTTTAGTGGTAACTGCATCGCCTTCTTCTGCAAAAACTGCTTGCAGTTCTTGACGATCTATTTCTTCTTTAGGCAAATTGCCTATGTATAGGCGAACGGACATAACTACACCTCCATGAGTTGAGTGAAAACGACCGGGCAAAAAACACTAGCTTGGGTCTGGCTTTCAATAGATACCATTGACCAACGCTGCCACAAACCAATTTTTTTTTCCAAACTGTTAACCAATACAATACAGTTTTTTACCAGGATAAAGCTTGCATAATACAAAAGCGCACAACGCTAATAACACCTTTATTCTAAGAATTTTAAATTTTACAGCCTACTGCTTGCCACTGGAAACTTCTTCTGCACTTTTTTTCCGAACAATCAAACACTATTCCTTAGGTTATCACGCTATTTTACACCTAGCTAGTTCATCTTAGACATTTCCAGCGATCTCATAATCGCATAGTAGCATAAAGTACACTTTTTCTTAAAGTTCGCTTTTTGGTAAACAAAAACCAGCCTGTGGCTGGCTGATTCACTGCTGTGTTGGGAAAAGGGGATATATTAGCGCAACCAGTCGCACAGATAATTAACTTTAGGTTTTCTTGTTATATCGGTTGCAACTGTTAATATTACTAAAAGTAACATTTTATTTCGATTTGTGCAACTTTTATTTACATACCGCTGACTAACCTCTTAAAAGGATGTATGCTCCCCAAGCTTCTGCCGCAACAGCCAAGACTGTAGACCAAATGGGATGAGGACTGTAGATAGTTGTACCGCTTTGAGTTTGCAAAGTTTGGATATCAATCCAAGGCGTTGCTCCTCGCCGTAACCAACCTGTGACTGTAATCTGGCGACCAATCAAGTCCTGAAGATTGACCTGTTGCCCTATCCACCAAATGTGGTGTAATTTCACCAAAGCTGTGTTGGATTGCAGGATGAAATCTTGGCTCGAGCAGTTACTTACACCTCGACGACCTAATAACTTACCCACGAAGCGCACGGCTATGCTGTCGGATGGAAGAACGGCTGGGTTGGATAAGAGGTTAGGCAATCGGTCATCAGTTTGGGCAGTGGTAAGTTTAATATCAGGAAAAAAAGAATTGATCCGGAACAATGTACCAATACTAAATCCAATCAGTACGCAACCTGTCACAAAAGACCAATCATCGTATATCCACTTTAAGTTCAAAAACTTAAGTGCGTATGCTGTTTGCCAAATGAGCCAAATTAGAACGGCAAACACAGCACCTATGGGAATTCCTAAAAAGGGAGCGATTTGAAATAAAAAAGATTGAGGCTTCACTCTCAAAGGCTGTTGGCTTTCCAAATTCAATTGTGTTTCTAAATGCCAACGGCGGGCTATTGATACCAAACGTTGCAAGCGATCGCCGAACAAAGGATGAGTATTGTTAATTACAAACCAGCAGCGATAGGGGTTAAGATAGTCCCACATGAAAAACGATTCAAACGTCGTGTGAGGAGCAATACTACCCAAACAAATACTTTGCTGGTGGCTCACAGGCGCTAGTATATTTAAGCTTTCTAACTGCCAACTGGTGTGTTCTTGTTTTTGGATATCATCAGCAATACCAATCGCAATTTTGAGTAAGGCACGGACAAGACCATTAGGGTTACCAGTGATTTCAACAGCAAAGCGATCGCTATAGTAAAGCCGTAACTGTGACAACCATATGCTTGTTCCAGTCAGCAAACACCAAACTCCATAGGTAAGGCTTGCCATAATACCCACAATAGGACGCCAAATTCGCGCTGTTGTTGTGTCTCCCCATTGAGAAAAATACTGATATGCTTTATATATTGGGATTGTTACGAGTAGCAGCAAAGACATCACGACAAAATCCCAATGGACAATATGCCCTAACTGGCTCGCATAAATTGTGGCTATCTCATCATCTGCCAGTTGCTCTAACAGCCCCTGACTCACCACAATTCGGGCTGTGCGCGGTAAATTCCCATAAGTCAGCGCCAAGGGTGCTGCCAAAGGTAAAACACCAAGTTTTGGTAACTCCCAGCCTCTCTGCTGACAACAGCCTTGCAGCACCCGAACAGCTTCTTTACTGTATCTATTTAAGGTATCTCTCTCCAATTTTCTATGACCGTAAAAAATTATAAGTATTCGGTCTAGTAACCAGGGAGAAAAGCCTATCAAAATGAGCAGTAGCAATAGTAAGAATAAAGTAGGATTAGCCGAGAAAAGCTGTATTCGCTGCAAATATGGTAGTTTACTAAGGATATCGTTGATAAATCGCATCACCAATACGAGCAATTCCCGCATCACCCAAAATAAAGCGATGAATGTTCCAGCTATCAGCAGCCGAAAGGGTATTAAGTTGAGCTTTTGCAGCGGTTGCCAAGACTGTGCTCTTCTTGCTTGTCGCCAATGAATTGTCAGTGGTTTAGCTTTTTCGCGACTGACTCGAGGAGGGGATGAGGAGGATGTTGCTCCCTCATCTCCCCAGTTCCTTTTGTCCAGTTCAATCGGGACAGAAGATGTGACATCAGTTGTTGATTCACTACTTTGTTGAGGGAGTGTCAATTGCTCTAAAGTGCGATTTGCCCACTGTAGTACTTGGGGATTTTGACTTTGAGTGAGAGTTTCGCATAAGGCGATCGCCTTTGGGATATTACCGCTCTTTGCATAAACTACGACTAACCCTATCTGCGCTTGCAAAAGAGTGTTGCTGTTGCCAGTTCCAGCTACTGCTTCTAAAGTCGCGATCGCGCTTTGGAAATCACCCTGCTTAATTGCGGATAATCCTGCCTCCAAAGATGGTTCAGGATGTGAAGGCATATAAATTTCTCACTCCGGTCTTTTTTAAAATACCCATCTATGAGCTTTTTCAAGCACTTCGCTCTTAAATAGTGAGTAGTTGTACAGACGCGCTATGGCGAGCCAGCGCCCTTTGGAGGGTCTCCCGACCTAGGCGACTGGCGTCGCGTCTCTACATGAGTTGGTAGGAATTACTAACCACTAACAACTAACTATTTGAATCATTTATCGGTTGTTGTCCAGAAACGACTGGGGCAATAGCGCTCAATTTCAATTGTGGATGGTCTTCCTGCAATTGATGGCAATTCCATTCATTGCGGAATAGCAACACTGGGCGTCCCATGCTGTCTTTCACTGTTGTGCTATTGAATAAGCGTCCTATCTTGTTCAACACTTCCCATCCGCCCTCAACCCAACGGGCGACAGAGTAAGGCAACAATTCGAGCAGAGTTTCGACTCCATATTCGTTTTGCAACCGGAACTGTACCACTTCAAATTGCAACTGTCCGACTGCTGCCAAAATTGGATCGCGTTTCGCTTCATCCACTGAGTACATTATTTGCACGGCTCCTTCTTCTCGCAATTCGGAAACGCCTTTTTGGAATTGCTTGAATTTAGAAGGGTTGGGGTTCCGGAGAACTGCAAATAACTCGGGCGAGAAATAAGGAATTCCCTCATATTCCAGTTTCTGCCCAGTATAAATAGTATCGCCTATAGCAAAAACACCAGGATTGTTCAAACCGATGACATCACCTGCATAAGCGACATCTATTGATTCGCGTTCTTGAGCAAATAATTTTTGTGGGCGGGACAGGCGGATAGTTTTGCCTGTGCGGGCGTGATTCACTGTCATATCTTTTTCAAACCTACCCGTACAGACGCGCACAAAAGCGACGCGATCGCGGTGCTTCGGGTCCATGTTTGCTTGAAGTTTGAAGACAAATCCAGAAAAATCTGGGTTGGTGGGGGGAATTTCACCCACAGTGCTGTTGTGGGAACCAGGTCTGAGGGCGTAGTTAAGGAAGTATTTTAGGAATAACTCTACCCCGAAGTTGGTCATCGCACTACCAAAGAAAACGGGTGTCATTTTGCCTTGATGAACCAATTCCAAATCTAATTCTGGTCCCACCCCTTCTAGGAGTTCTATATCGTTTTTCAGTTGGTAGTAGAGGTCTTGTTCTAAAAGTTCTTCTATTCTCGCATCGCCCAAATCAACTACTGTGTCCACAGCTTCGCGACTACCGTGGGCGCTTCTTTCAAACAGGTGAATTTGTTGTTCTTGGCGGTCATAAATCCCTTTGAAGCGATCGCCCATACCAATGGGCCAATTCACAGCATAGGTTTGCAACCCTAATTCTTGCTCAATCTCGTCCAACAGTTCCAAAGGTTCCCTTCCGGGACGGTCAAGTTTGTTCACAAATGTGAAGATGGGTATACCGCGCATCTTACACACTTCAAACAACTTCCGCGTCTGCGGTTCCAAACCTTTTGCCGCATCAATGAGCATCACGGCATTATCTGCTGCTGCCAGGGTACGATAAGTATCTTCGCTAAAATCCTGGTGTCCAGGCGTATCTAACAAATTTATCTGACAGTCCTGATATTCAAACTGCAACACTGTAGAGGTAATCGAAATACCTCGTTGTTGTTCCATTGCCATCCAGTCAGAGGTGGCTTTGCGCTGCGCCCGTCTTGCCTTCACTGCGCCAGCTTCATGAATTGCCCCTCCGTACAGCAGAAGCTTTTCTGTTAGTGTCGTTTTCCCCGCGTCTGGGTGAGAAATAATCGCAAAGTTGCGACGATGATCAACTGCTTGATGCAATTCCGACTGTATTTCAGTAGACATACTATGATTTGCTTGCTTGTAACTTAACTTAACTTTTTCCAACTTTAGCGAGTCTTTTAATCTTAAGATAACAATGCTCGTGATAGGGTCGTTGTATAATTACCACGCTAAACTAAGGGAGAAAAAAAAGAATGTACGATTCAGACAAACGGAAGATTCTATCAGCACTGAGTCATGGTGCAATTTTCTTGAGCGCTACTTTAGTGTCTGTAGGTCTACCCATAGCCGTACTATTTCTGTCTGAAGACCCAGTTGTTAAGGAAAATGCTAAAGAGTCAATCAACTTCCACTTTAATGTATGGCTTTATGGAGCGATTGTAACAGGATTAACCTGGATAACCTTTGGTTTGCTGTTACCACTAACAGGTTTATGGTTTCTAGTCCACTGGGGACTGACAATTTGGGCAATTTTCTCTGTTGTTACCGATCCAGATAAACCCTTCCGCTATCCCTTCATTTTCCGGGTTTTTTAGTCATAAGTCACGCTTCATTAGCCTTTAGTCATTCATCAAAAAACTATCAAAGCACCCTGGGGAGGATGAGAACCCCTGCCTTTCAATCCGGGGATGAAATCCGACGCAACGCCGTTTTCACTTGTTGTTTCTCTTTTTCCCTAAGCATACCCATGTTTAAGATGTACAATATTATTACAAGTGGTCAATGAACCACAGATTAAAGGTATCTCAACCTTGTTTGGGCTTGTCGAGACAAATATCACCCTAGAACATGTAATGGTGACGCGACCTGTAATACGAAGCAATTAGAAATTGCAGAGAAACAAACCCATAAAATTCAGATCCATCTGGGGAGGGACGCTTCCTGGATGTAAAAGTAAAATGCTTGCGGAGACGGTCTGACGGGGGCGTTCGTCACGAGACGAAGCGTAGTTAAGAGTCAAAGAAACAGGAAGAAGAATTGCTACGGAGTAAAGCTTTAGCTTTCGGAGTAGCAACCTTTAAGAATCCTCGTGCATTTATGCCGAGGAGTGCGTCAACGGTTGATGAACTATTGATTCTGGACTGATTGCGCGCACATCACCATTAATTTTTAATGATGTCCAGATGTACAATTTGAGCGAAGTTTTAATATTTTTGCTCGGCAATATAGCTGTAAAATATAAAATTGCCCCACAGGGATCAGCAGCAGTAGGGCAGAGGAGCCACTTGCGTGTTCGTTTCGCGCGAGTCTCGCAAGTGGCGTCACAGTTAAGCGCTTTTTGTAGTCTGTCTGACTACAGAGCGTTTTTGTTCTAAGTATATGACGCTTTGTTTTTTGTCCATTAAAATTTCCTCAAATAGTTTAGCAAACTTTTTCGGAGAATATTAGCACTACGGTGAAGTCATCAGATCAACACAAATCTTCATTTATGCCTTATCAAAGAAGTGCATAAGTTGATTTGACTGACAGCTATATAAAAAATACAGATAGAGATAGAGAATTTTGATTTTAGCGGTTAGATAACTCTCTATGCCTTGCAGTTTTCTAACTTTATTAAACTCATGTGAATTTAAAAGGTTTGCTTATGGCTACTGATTACGTCCTATTTATTCATGGTGTCAATACTCGCTCCGAACGAGAAAACCCAAAGTACGCCGACGAACTGTTCGAGCTAATTAGAAAAAATGTTGACAAATGCTACGAACTCCAAAAAATACCTCTTTACGTTTCATAATAGTCTGAAAACTGGCTTAAGCACGTCGTACTATACTTCATGGGGTAAGCTGCTGCTTTGGTGCAGCATTACCCCACAAGTTAGTTGTTAATTTTAAAAAGCCCTATGTTTCCGACTCATCGCCCCCGCCGTTTGCGTACCCATCCACAACTACGCCGAATGGTACGCGAAACTGTTTTAACCACAAATGATTTAATTTACCCTCTATTTGCCGTACCAGGTGAGGGAATTGCCAACGAAGTCAGATCTATGCCTGGTGTCTTCCAACTTTCAATAGACAAAATAGTGGAAGAGGCAAAAGAGGTCTACGACCTGGGAATTCCTGCCATTATTTTATTTGGCATTCCTGCAGATAAAGATGTGGATGCCACTGGCGCATGGCATGATTGCGGTATTGTTCAAAAAGCAGCAACCGCTGTCAAACAAGCAGTACCTGATTTAATTGTGATTGCTGATACTTGTTTGTGCGAGTACACCAGTCATGGACACTGCGGTTATTTGGAAGTCGGTGACTTAACCGGACGGGTTTTGAATGACCCAACTCTAGAATTACTTGGCAAAACAGCGGTTTCCCAAGCAAAAGCCGGGGCTGATATCATTGCGCCTTCCGGAATGATGGATGGATTTGTGCAAGCCATCCGCAGCGCTTTGGATGAGGCTGGATTCCAAGATACCCCGATTTTGTCTTATGCTGCGAAATATGCTTCGGCTTACTACGGTCCATTCCGGGATGCAGCAGACTCAACTCCACAGTTTGGCGATCGCCGAACATATCAAATGGACCCTGGTAACGCCAGGGAAGCCCTTAAAGAAATTGCACTGGATATCACCGAAGGTGCTGATATGCTGATGGTTAAGCCAGCTTTGGCATACATGGATATTATCTGGCGCGTTAAGGAAGCGAGTAACTTGCCTGTTGCTGCTTACAACGTTTCTGGTGAGTATTCTATGGTTAAAGCCGCAGCTTTGAACGGCTGGATTGATGAACAGCGTGTGGTGATGGAAACTCTCATCGGCTTTAAACGCGCCGGCGCAGACTTGATTTTAACCTACCATGCTAAAGATGCGGCGCGCTGGTTGCGCTAAACGCTGATTGCCTCAAGTGCCAAATCATTAAATTTTGGTAAGTTTGTTGATAATCTCACACCAAGCTGCAAGGGCGCAGAGCCAATCTAGGTGTCTTTGTGTCTGGGTATGAGATTATCCTCTACTTAAGAGATAAATTTGATCGCCGAGACTTTTTGGGTGACAGATAAAAATACACTATAAAACAGAGGCAGCTTCCCAAACGCTTGAAAAAGACTAACTATGGGGGGTGAGGGCTATCGCCCGTTTGCCAGATACGTAAGCAATAGATTATAAAATAATATAGTTAAGAAATAATCCTCAGTTGGCTTTTTTACGTCAATTGATTTAATAAATAAGTACTATAGTTTTAGAAAGGGAGCATTGGGTATGGATATGCAAGTCCTGAGAGAGCGTGCGGGACTTAGCCGTGCAGAGGTTGCCTTCAGGCTTGCAATTAGTGAAACTAGTGTTCGCAACTGGGAAGCTGGGCGTACAGAGCCTACCATGACACCTAAAAAATATTTAGATGCATTGCGGCTGTTTAAATGTACACCAGAAGAACTGGCTGCTGCAAGCGAAAAATCAATAAATCAACGACATAAGCGTAAACCAGGAAGACCTAGAAGATTTCCGGAAAATCAGGTCAATCAACCTCCTCAAATGAATCAGGTGACTCAAGTCAGCGATTCGCCAAGTTTGCACTTGAGAGAGGCTGGATACTAAATTCAATTCATAGCCTGTTGCTAGCCCCAGTTTTTCAGTTTCAAAGGACGAGTGAGATAACTTGAGCCAAAAATTGCGAGTGATGTGAGTTCAATCTGAGTTGAAACAGTGGAGGAAGAGGGGAAACTCCGGAGTGAAACACTATTGTGAAGGCGGCTGATCCTTAGTATACGACTCAGGCTTTGGACCAGCATTACGCACATTGACAACTTTATTAAGGATATCAAACCAAAAAGGCGCACCCATCGCAATAGCTAAACCACTTACAACCCAACCGCATAACATAGCTATAACCTTCCAAATTTTGCGCAAGACAGCGTTAGCAGTATTGCCTTGACTAGTATTCAATGGTTCAAGATCAAGCTGTTGATTGATGTTTTGCCATCCAATGGGTACAGAAGCATCCCCTAACAGTTTCTGAATTTCCATTCTGGCATTTGAGTCATTAAGAAAATCAACTCGCTGGCTTGCACTTTGAGTAATGGCAGAGCGGATAGCCGAATCCCGTGATAGTCTGTTGAGCAGGTGAAATGTATCAGTATTGGTTAATATTGCAATTGATATCCCAATTAAAATTGCAACTCCTTTGGCATTGCGCTTATAAACACCACTAGCCCGATCCATTGAACGGTCAAACCACGTTTCAACCTCTTTTTTAAACTGATTCACTTCTTGTTTGAGATCACCAATTTTTATCCTAGTCCTGTCAGCAATAACGCTAAGACTATTGATTAACTTATCAGGTACGTAATCAGGTAAACTATTAACAAGATTTTGAAAATTTTGGTTTTGCTCAATATCTCCATATATTGCTTGGATTCTTTGGTAGCTATCACTATTTTTATCATTAATGCCTGTTTTCAATTCTTTATAAGTGGATAGTATCATGTGCAAGTTAGTTTGAGTACTAGGATTTTTCACATGATTAATTAACTGGGGAATTTTTAAAGTTTCTAATAAAGTGATTGCAAATGTTTCGGAAGGAATATAGGAAGGAGCACTTTCTTTTTCTTTTGATACTTTTGAGTTAATGGTTTTAGTAACGTCTCGGAATCCCTTTTCTATTCCATCCTTTGCTTGTTGATTTAAGGTATTAATTATGGGGTCTCCATAAAGTTCTTTTACCAACTGCACTGCCTTTTCGATTTCTTCTGATCCAGTTTGGCTACCACCTGCCATAAGCAATTCAATTGATTGTTTTAAATGTTTAGCTCTCCATTGTAGAAGGGTAGATATTAATTCCTGAATTTCAGAAGCTATCAAGCTCAAAGTTAAGTAAATAAAAACTAAGCCAAGAGCAATATCGAAAACAACAGGTAGATTCATTGACATACTCCCATTATCTTTTAAAGGTTAATCGGGTAACAAGTAAATTCTTTGGTATTGTATAAGACATTTATTCAAGTCACAAAATTGCTTAATTAAAGTTTAAAAGTTACAATTGGCAAATGCTATTTTGGAAAAAATCATGAAAAGTTTCCACAACGAAATATGTCATTTCAACGTGTTCTAGCTTATCACTGAGAACATTCCCGACTGAAAAGAATTTGTCATGAAGAAAGTTAATACACGCGTTGTGGTCCCACAATAAGGTCTGCCTTGTACAAAGCACGTGATATGTGTCACTGATTTATAAATTCGGTAAAGTCCCCGTAGGAAAGGGCGAGAAACTACCAAATCCCGTAATAATAGTGTCTGTGTTGTCCTCTGAACTTTTTACGGTTTATGACTATAGATGCAACTCGTGCAATTGCTCACCGTCTTGGAGAGCAGATGCGCGATAAGATTCAAGAACAATAATCGATAATATTGGTCAAATGGCAGAAACACTGTTCTTCAACGCTTTGCGGGAAGCCATTGATGAAGAAATGGCGCGTGACGCAACTGTCTTCGTTCTTGGTGAAGACGTAGGACATTACGGCGGTTCCTACAAAGTGACTAAAGACTTATACAAAAAATATGGCGAACTCCGACTTCTAGACACTCCTATTGCGGAAAACAGCTTTACAGGTTTAGCTGTTGGGGCAGCAATGACCGGGTTGCGACCAATCGTTGAAGGCATGAACATGGGTTTCTTGCTTCTTGCCTTTAACCAAATAGCCAACAACGCTGGAATGCTGCGCTATACTTCCGGCGGTAACTTTAAAATTCCAATGGTGATTCGCGGCCCTGGAGGTGTGGGAAGACAGCTTGGCGCAGAACACTCCCAGCGCCTAGAAGCATACTTCCAAGCCGTACCAGGGTTGAAAATTGTCGCCTGCTCTACTCCTTACAACGCCAAAGGATTACTGAAATCGGCTATCCGCAATGATAACCCAGTGTTGTTCTTTGAACATGTTCTGCTTTACAACTTGAAAGAAGACCTACCAGAAGAAGAATACCTACTGCCTTTGGATAAAGCAGAAGTTGTACGGCGGGGAAAAGATGTCACAATATTGACATATTCGCGGATGAGGCATCATGTGATGCAAGCGGTAAAAACACTTGAAAAAGAAGGTTATGATCCAGAAGTCATTGACCTAATATCACTCAAGCCACTAGATTTTGATACAATTGGTGCATCAGTAAGAAAAACACATCAAGTGATTATCGTGGAAGAGGGCATGAGAACAGGAGGAATTGGAGCAGAATTAATTGCCTCTATCAATGAACGCTTGTTTGATGAATTGGATGCACCTGTACTGCGACTTTCTTCCCAAGATATTCCCACGCCCTACAACGGTAATATGGAGAGATTGACGATTGTTCAACCAGAGCAAATTGTTGAAGCTGTGGAAAAAATGGTAGCTTTGCGCGTTTAAGACTGCAAAGTGAAATTTGGGTAGTCGTTAGTAGTTAGTCGTCAAGAATAACTAGCAACTAACAAATGTACAGACGCGCCATGGCGCGTCTCTACAACTAACAGATCATCACTCAAAACTCTTCCAAAGAGCGCTATCATAGCCTTTGTCGCAGCGAGTAAGGGTATGCAAAGACAGCGATCGCTATTAGCTTTGATTTTAATCTTGGTAATCGCCGCCATTACGGTGATTGCCACAATTCCTATACCTCTAGGGTTAGACTTGCGCGGAGGTTCACAGCTTACCATTCAAGTGAAAACCACACCAGAAATTCAACAAATTACCGAACGAGAATTGGATGCTGTCAAAAGCGTCGTAGAAGGTCGGATCAATGGTTTGGGCGTTTCTGAACCAGTGATCCAAACAGTAGGTACTGACAAAATTTTAGTACAACTGCCCGGAGTTAATGATCCAGAGCAAGCAGAACGAGTCCTGGGAGGTACGGCAGAATTAGAGTTTCGCAAGCAAAAGCCAAATACAGAAAGTCAAGTGTTTGCTCTTCAAGCATCCAGAGCAGAACTGAAGGCAAAGCAGGAACAATTGAGGAAGAGCAACGACAAAGCTGCTATAGAGAAAAATCAACAAGAACTGCAAAATAATACTAAAGCAATTGCCGAATTGTTTGAAAGCACAAACCCATCACTCACAGGTAAATACCTCAAAGATGCCTATGGCGAACCAACGCAAGGAAGTGCCTGGCATGTTGCTATTCGCTTCAATGAAAAGGGCGGTGAAGTGTTTGCTGAACTGACGAAACAACTCGCCGGTACCGGACGCAGCATAGGTATTTTTCTGGACAACGAACTCATTAGTGCTCCCACCGTAGGACCAGAATTAGCTAGCACGGGTATTACTGGTGGTTCTGCTGTGATTACAGGTCGATTTACTGCACAAGAAGCCAACGACTTAGGCGTGCAACTACGTGGTGGCGCGTTACCCGTACCAGTAGAAATTGGAGAAATCCGGACTGTTGGGGCGACATTGGGTAAAGATAGTATACAAAGCAGCATTTATGCCGGCATCGGTGGTCTGACTTTAGTATTAATATTTATGGTGGTGTACTATCGATTACCGGGACTAATTGCGGATATAGCTCTTGTGATTTACTCTCTCCTAACTTGGGCAAGCTTTGCTTTGTTAGGCGTTACCCTCACACTACCAGGTATTGCTGGTTTTATCCTCAGTATTGGTATGGCGGTTGATGCTAACGTGCTTATTTTTGAGCGTACACGGGAAGAATTACGAGCAGGCAAATCTCTGTATCGTTCTGTAGAATCCGGTTTTTACCGAGCGTTTTCTAGTATTTTAGATAGCAACGTCACAACATGGATTGCCTGTGCGGCACTCTTCTGGCTCGGATCTGGGTTGGTGAAAGGCTTTGCTCTCACCTTAGCTTTGGGTGTTGCCGTGAGTATGTTTTCAGCAATCACCTGTAGTCGCACACTTATGTTTTTCGCAATTTCATTCCCTTCGCTGCGCAAAACCGAACTTTTCTGTCCGAACCTGCCAGTGACGAATAAGGCAGAGGTGGCTCGATGAGACTTAGTATCAACAAATCAAGAGGACTTTGGTGGATTGTTTCCTCCGCGATTATCCTTGCCGGTATCATCTCAATGGTGATTTCTTGGCAACAACTTGGTGCTCCCCTACGTCCCAGTCTGGATTTTATCGGTGGTACGCGGCTGCAGTTTGAACGAGATTGTACTAAACCAGGTAACTGCGACAAACCGATTGATGTCAACATCGTCCGAGAAGTAGCCAGAGCACAAGGGCTGGGTGATAGCAGTATCCAAGTTATTGCCGATAAAGATACAAGAAAAGAAAATGGTGTATTAATTCGGACAAAAACTTTAACTTCTGAACAGCGTACCCAGTTGCAAAATGCTATCAGTGAGAAAATTGGCGCTTTTGACCCTCAGAAAAACCAAATTGATACGGTTGGTCCTACCATTGGGCAAGAACTGTTCAGATCTGGTGTCATCGCTCTGATAGTTTCCTTCATTGGCATCACTCTCTACATGGCTTTTCGCTTCCAGTTGGACTATGCCGTGTTTGCGATTGTTGCTCTGTTCCACGATATATTAATCACGGTTGGGATTTTTTCGATTTTGGGTTTGGTCGCGCGTATAGAAGTAGATAGCCTGTTTATCGTCGCCCTGCTGACAATTACAGGTTTTTCGGTTAACGATACTGTGGTCATTTATGACCGCATTCGCGAAACCCTCAAAACCAACCCCAATCGCCCCATTGCTGAAATTGTAGATGATGCGGTCAACCAAACCTTAACGCGGTCAATAAACACAACCTTAACCGTGTTACTGACATTATCTGCTCTCTTCCTATTTGGAGGAGAAACACTGAAGAATTTTGCTTTAGCATTGATTATTGGCTTTGCAGCTGGGGCTTATTCCAGTATTTTTATAGCTAGTACACTCCTTGCCTGGTGGCGAGAGCGCAAAGGCGACTCGGTACTACCCAATCGCGCCGAATCAATAGATGCTTCAGTTGATAGTTAGTTATGAGTGATGAGTTAGGAGTTAGGAGTTAAGAATAATAAATAGTTCATTTTTTCCCCAATACTCGCGCTCGTCGCAAAGCGTCCCGTGAGGGATACGCTCTTTATCCCATTCATTATTGCCCCATCTCCCCCTCCATCTCCTACCCACTTATGGCTCAACGAGAACAACCATCACCAAATAGCTGGTATCCTGACGAGAGCGATCCGTCTTTTGCTAAACAAGTAGAAAAGCTGCACCAGCTACAGGTATATAGCAGGTGGTTGTTTGTCGGTTTTTTGTGGCTCACTGTTCTGCCTGTTTGTGTGTGGGATTTACGTTCCGAAATTGCACTGTGGCGACAATACTTTACCTGGGTAGCTGTGCGATACGGGCTATACTATCATCCCTTGGCTACTCTTGGTCTATATTTTTGTCTGGGTATCACCCTTGCTGTTCTGATTTGGCAAAGTCGCAATGCCCTACTAGGACTACCACAGCAGGAAAAGCAACGCCTAGAACAACAGATTTGTCGGATACGCCAGCAAGGACCAAGTCATCCTTTATGGAGATGGGTTTGCAGTTAAATTAAAGTATTAATTTTTTTAAAGTTTATCATTGATACAATTCAACCGCTATCTTGCAAAATCGGATTCAGGATAGCGAATATACTCGTGCAATTCGGTAAAATCCATGAATGATAGTCATACTCAGATTCGATTTAGCGATCGCAAGTCTGAAATCGATCTTTATCAGATTCAGCAGCTATTAAACGTTTCTGCTTTCTGGGCAAAAGGTCGCAGCATCGAAGATTTGGGCATAGCCATTGCCAACAGTGACCCTGTGATTACCGTTTGGGATGCAGAACGGCTGATTGGCTTTGCCAGAGCAACTTCCGATGGCATCTACCGCGCTACTATTTGGGATGTTGCCATCGATCCAGAGTTCCGTGGTGTTGGACTGGGAAGCAAGTTGGTAGAAACCGTTTTGAGCCATCCCCGTATGAACCGCGTTGAGCGTGTCTACTTAATGACCACTCACAAGCAGCGGTTCTACGAAAGGATTGGTTTCCAAGCTAATTCCACCACCACAATGGTGCTATATAATCAACCTAACTTTAGTTCTCTTCCAGCGGAAATTCAGCTTCAGGAATCACTCGGGGGATAGATATTTGTAGCCTCCTCACATCGTCGGCTTGTCCCTCAGTGGTGGGAAAGGGAACGATTTCCAACTTTCCCGCCATGACTTCCAAAAGAGTTTGATTGAGTAATAGCTTCATTCCAGGCATGAAAATGTCTTTTTTCCCATCAGCCTCAGGCATATTTTCTTGTGATGTTATAAAATCTATCGGCTCACTTTGGGGAGCCGCATCAGTTGGCACATCTAACCAAATGTGAACGCAATCACTTGTTTGGGAAACTTTGGCAGAAATACAGATACTGCCTTCCTCCATCAGACCAATGCAACTTTCCACCAAATTTACTAAGACTTGTCGTAGCCAAAAAGGGTCTGCAAAGATATAAATTTCTGGGTCTGGTGGTATCACGAGTAAGGGAAAATTGCGGTTTTCCGCCAACATATAAGTTAAGTTGTGAACTTCCTGCAACAGTTCCGCTAGTTTTAAAGGCTGAATATTTAATTTATTCGTACCATGTTCGATTCTGGCAACGCTAAGAATTTCATCAATCAGTTTTAGCAGCTTCAGCGCTCGCTCGTGAGCTTGAGCGATAAATTCTCGTTCTTCTTCTGGATTTTCACATAAGTTAGACAAAATTAACTGATGCAAGCCAATCAAACCATTCAAGGGCGATCGCAATACGTGAGTCGTCCGCGCCAAAAACCCTGCCTTAAACTGGCTGATTTCCCGTGCCATAAAATATGCTAGCTGCGTTTGCTTGATCTGTTGCAGGAGTGCCGATGTAGCCTGTTGTTCATTCACTGATGAGACTGTGGATGAGCTAGAAGACGCCTCCCGCCGCGCAAATAACCCACTCACACTTACCCCTAATGCTAGTCCCGCTCCTAAATATACCCAGTTACTCCAATTCATAATCTGGCAACAATCACGTTTTTAATAAACCATAGAGGCAGAAAACAAAGTTCCAGAGTTCCCATTTCACTCCTTTCTAACAGAGTCCTCCAATCCTGAATTTCTAGCTACAGATAAAAATTCTTCTATTTCTGACCCAGTTTTAAGGTTGAAGAGAAAACTTTGGAATTGTTTACACACAGCACTTAGCCGGAACACTGCAATGTTCCTGACTCTTAGTACTGTTGATGATTCAGGAGCATCCATCTGACAAACCAAGCCTACTTAAGCAGGTTTAGTCTGGTGAACTCAGATTTGCCTGCCTCCAGATGCACCCTTTTATATGTTGATAAGCTCTTGCACATCTTGTTTGCACATTTGATTAAGGGATAAAAAGTATAGGTTTAGATAAATTCACTACATCCTACACCCTTATCAGAACCAAAAATACGCAATCTAAATGTGTTTTAGCTTAACAGTAAAGCGGTAAGCCTAACAAGCTTCTATTGAAGCTAAAGGATGTAGGACAAAACGGGAACTTTCATTCCCATCTAATGTCCATAATATGTATAAACAAACGTAGTTAAGTTGGGTTAGATGCCGTGCAGCGTTACCGAAGTATTGCTCAAAGTAGGGCAAAGATGGACAAGTGCCTCATCCACCTTAAAAATAGTGCCATTCAAGTAGACAACTCAAGTAGACAACAGACCTGTTTCGGCAAAGAGCATAGTTGCCCTAGGCAGTCGCCCCATACAGAAAATACTCTTTTATCTACTGAACCTAAGGCTTAAAGCTCTACCTTTATAGCACCTTGCCGCAAAATTTGCCAATTCTTTCCAGTCCATTTAACAACAGTGGAAGGGACACCAATTCCTCGTATCTCGTCTTTAAGTTCCGTCGCCGCCAGAGTCAAAACATCGGGAAACTGTGCCGAAATTTCTGCCATCGTTTGTAAGGGCGGTTGACCTGATAAATTGGCACTGGTGGTTGCCAGAGGACCTGTTTGTGTCAAAATTGTCTGAGCAATCCTACAATCAGGCACTCGAATCCCTATTGTCATGAAGTGAGTCGGCTGACCCTTTTCGGTATCTAAATCTCCATCAGGAATAGAAATGATCGCTTTTGGTACACTTGCTGAAGCAGGCAACACCAAAGTCAGCGCTCCTGGCCAATATTTCTTAGCAATTTTGTGCCAAATCTTATACTCATTGTCATCACCCGTGACAAAAGACCAGATTTCTTCAGCACTGGCTGCCATTAATATTAAAGGTTTATCGCGACTCCGCTGCTTCGCTGCATAAATTAAGCCTGCTTGTTCTGGTAAAGCTGCCAGTGCGGGAACAGTATCTGTAGGAAAACTTATTAATTGACCAGCACGTACACCAGCCACAAGGGCGTCTAGGGAAACTTGCATGAAGAGAACTCAGAATTCAGAACTCAGAACTCAGAATACCTAATTATCAGTGGAAAAAGGAAGAAAATTTTCCTATATTAACGGGGACTGGGGAGCTCGGGGTCCCCTCTGGGGATGAGGGGCAATGGGGACTTGGGACTGGGGAACAGTCTGCAAGGGTTCTTAATCCCTAATCCCTAATCCCTAATCCCTAATCCCTAATCCAAGCGCTATATTACGTACTTTTTTTATACGCCAGGGCAAAGCGCTCAATACCAGCGAAATCTTGGTGAATCTGAATGTTGCAATAACTACCTTGATTTTGCAACATTTCTTGCACGGTATCTGCTTGTCCTGCCATCATCTCAATCAGCCACACCCCACCGGGTCGTAAATAGGTGGGGGAGATTTCTACTAAATGGCGGATGCAATCCAAACCATCAGCACCCCCGTCTAAAGCGAGATGTGGTTCATGGTTAACGACTTCAAGTTGTAGGGTAGGTATGATGTTGGTGGGGATATAAGGCGGGTTAGACACCATGCCACTAAACTGACCCTTGAGCGATTCCAGAGGTTGCCACCAAGAACCTTGATAAAATCGAATGCGCTCCCCAAAACCTAGATTTTGGGCGTTTGCCATTGCAACCAGAAGCGCCTGGTGACTGTAATCAACAGCGTGAATAATTGCTTTCGTGAAAACATCTGCCAGTCCAATCGCGATCGCGCCACTACCAGTTCCCAAGTCAGCCCAGTGTCCTTGTTTTAAAGACGGATCTGTCCCACTTTCAGTAGCCGCGACAGCTAAATCTATCAAAGACTCTGTTTCTGGTCTAGGAATCAAAACCGCGTTGGACACAGCAATTTTATAGTTTCGCCAAGGAGTCGCTCCAGCAACATATTGTACTGGCAAGTGTTCATTTAATCGCCGCTGCCAGAGTTTGTCTAAATCTTCTAAAGATAACTCTAAAGCAAGCTGATTTCGGTCTTTAAATGATTCCAAACGCAATGCCAATCGGTCTAACCCAGCAACTTCTTGTAGTAACCAATCTACTTCAGCAGGTGAAATTCCAGTGGCGATCGCAGATTGAATTGCCGCGTTCCGCCACTGCCAAAGTTGCAAACCAGTTACTGACGACTGCTTATCCCTCATGCCTCTATCTTAAGGCATAATTTTATTATTTTTTAGGAGCAGGTGCGGAAGGTTTGGCAGAGGGGGTTTGATTCGGAGCAGAGCCACCAGGCTTTGTATTATTTTGCTTGCTAATAACATACTGCATACTTTCGGTAGATGGCACTATAGATACTTGGCTTAGCCACGGATCATTTTTATCCCGCATAGTTTTAATAACTCCGTCTATGTCCACAACCTGAATTTCAGCCTTGGGAACTTGTTGCTTGACTTGGTTCAACAAACCTTGAGCGTCTTTTTGGCTTAAAAACAGAGGAATAACTTCCTTGTTGTCAGTTTTCCGTTTAACTGATACATACCCCTTGTCTGGCGATCTAACGATGAAAACAGGCACACTGGGGAACTGCTTAACTTCTTTACCACTTTGGCGCAGCAATGTCACCGCCCCGTCTAGATCCTGCTTTCCAGGGTTAAAAGCAAACACGAGGTTGTCTGGTTTCTTAGCATTTTCTCGAAGTCTTTGATAAATCATCCCCAAGGGTACAGGTGTCACTTGCAGGCTTTTTAACATTTCTGCCATTTTCGGGTCTTTGCCTTGCACATTCTGCAGTTGGGTGATAAAAGCCTGAGCGTCCTGTCCACTCATGAAAACATCTGTCACTGTGGCTTGCTTCTTTTGCGCGTTTTGTCCGTTTTGTCCATTTTGCCCATTGACAGTACGAGTTAGAGGTACACCTTGGTTGTTAGTAATCAAAAACACTGGTACCGGGTCTAATTTTTCTTTAATTTGTTGTTCTGTCAATGCGAGTACTGGAGCATTCCCGCTAAAAACCGTTGCCAGCAGAGTACTCCCAACTAAACTCAATGTTGTGCCCCAGCGAACTAATGAATTCATGATTTCTCCTCGCATCAATACATCTAAAATCAAGTCTGACAAATAGTTGGATTTGCACAGTACCAACTAGTCTTAGTTATAGTACCTTCTTTACCAATTGAGTGTGCTGTTTTTGGTGTTTCAATTTCGCATTACTAAAAATTGCACGAAGAAGTGTAGATGCCTGCTGTATCTTAACAAGATCGGCGAGAAATCTTCTCTTTACCTAAGGCATCATCTGCGATTTTATTGGCTTTCTCACCTATAGTTGACGACAAGAAATATTAAATCGTTCCTGCTACGGCTGCTGCAAAATGTTTCAAGATTTACAGATTTTTGCACTTTTGCGGTAACTCACTGCTTAAAAATAACTTTGGCTAATAGAGAATAATAAAAGCACAATGCAGCATCATTACAGCTTCCAGGAAAATATGCAATTTATGTGTCCATACACTTACATATCAAACTAACAGTCCAAAAACAGGCAAATGTTGACTTTTTATTTGATTTTTTGATAATTTTTGCTAAAAAAACTATATTCTTTTATATGTGTATTCTTTGGTAATTTACATTACCAAATTGAGATAACATTTGTAGACGCCCGATAGAAGCGACTGCGTGCTTCCTATACGCTGGAGGTACGTTTTGCGCCCAGCGAGGTCCAAACTCATATTCATAAGTTCTGCGCACGTACCCCTGGACTGATCCTGCTCAAAATTGCCCAGCCTTATCCATATCTACTCATAGAAAACCCGGAATTTTGGTTGCGGCGGGCGCGGTCTTTTATACAAAAAGACCTTATGACTCGTCTAATAGAACCGCGCCCGCCGCAAAGGCGCTCACATTTTGAGTAATTTTCGTGAAACCCTGTCGATGCTCAGCGTCTGGGACAGGAGAAGGGCTGGTTACATACTTACCAGCTATATGTATTAGCTAAAAAATATGTAAAAAATCCTAGACCAATTTACTGGTCTAGGATTTCTTCATTAATATTTATATATCGGGATGACAGGATTTGAACCTGCGGCATCCTGCTCCCAAAGCAGGCGCGCTACCAAGCTGCGCTACATCCCGATAACAGAAGCCAACTAACCTTTACTTGTTTATTACACTAATAGTGCTTGACTCACTTGTGTAAATTTTTGGATTAGCTTTCTAATCGTACCACGCTTTTTACTTTTTGCCAACACCCTGCTTTATCAAGCTTTGTGTAGGATATACTCACCTACTGCAAGCAAGTAACAACCACTTACCCGTTCTAATTGGAAGTGATGCCAATAAGGAATTACCGCTTTTCGCTCTATGGCAAACAGCGTCTTAATAGTCAAACCTTAAAATCCTAGCTGAGTTTGTGGTAAAAGCTACTGTGTTCATTTAAAAATTAATGAGGATACCAAAACATACCTTTGATGCCTTCTGGGTCGGACATGAAACCCAAAGTCCGGTAGAAGTCTACAACATGGGGGTCAGCAAAAAGAGTAACATTGCTAATTTCTTCACTCCTAAGCTTTTTGAGTACATATTTCATGAGAGCCTTACCCAGTCCTTTACCTTGAAATTCCGGATGAATTACCACGTCCCAAATTGTGGCATTAAAGGCATGATCTGACGTCGCACGGGCAAAACCAATAAGTCGCCTTTTGTTTCCTCGCACTTGCCACATAGAGGCTACGAGAAAACTATGCTCAATAGCTTTTTTCACTTTTCGCAGAGGACGACGCGACCAACCGACTGAATCACATAGTTCCTCTAGTTCATACAGGTCGATATCTCGCTCCGTACTAAAAACTATGCGAGTTTCCTGCTGATGAACTTCGCCAACACTATTAGAGTTTGAGTTACCAACAGTTTCCACTGCATACTCTTCTAAGGGTGTTGTTCTGGTTGTTGAGGTAGCTTCTGATGTACTAAACCAAGTTTTCCAAAAACCCATGCCAACGCGGTTCGGGTACTATAACTGAATTGGTTACTACTGAGAAGAGTGCTGATTCACGGATCACCGAACTACCGACCTTTTATCCCCCTTACACAGACAGTTTTTTGTGTTTTTGCGGGATTTTGAATGACAGTAGTCAGCAAGAGTGTGTCTCACACTAATCTCTTTCAACTTTAGCATTTTGTTGTAGAGCCAACGAGAAATTAACTAAAACAGAAGTATTTGAACGTAAGCTTACCCCCGGCTCCCATCGCGGGGGCTTTCGCCACACCGCTCTTATTTAGAGCGAAGATTTTCAGTAGCCCTGAGAATTGTTGTTGGGAAGATGAGGGAGATGAGGGATGGGACAGCCAAGCGAAAATTTCTCCGTGCCTGGGTCTGAGCCAAGCTTTTCCTGCTTCCCCTACTGCCTGCCTGAACGGGGTACGATAGGAGTATGGCAACCATCGAAATCTTGGGCGTTCCACACGCATACGAGCTAACGGCTCCCACGGACTATCCTCACACCTTAGTTTTTATCCACGGATGGCTCAATAGCAGTGGATACTGGCAACCTGTGATTTCTCGGTTGTCAGATGATTTTCAGTGTCTTTCCTATGATTTGAGAGGTTTTGGAGAGTCGCAGTCTAGGTTAAAAACTGATTTTAGTCGAGAACAAACTTATTTCAGCTTAAGTGATAAATCTAGTCGTGCGGTTGTTAATCCCTTTGATTCTCCTTATACTCCGGCTGCCTATGCTCACGATTTAGCAGATCTCCTGCAACAATTAAACGTAAAGAGTGCTTGGTTGGTTGGTCACTCTTTAGGAGGCACGATCGCTCTTTGGGGTGCTGCTCAAATGCCTGAATCTGTCAAAGGTGTGATTTGTATTAACTCAGGTGGTGGAATTTATCTTAAAGAAGCGTTTGAGCAGTTTCGCTCGGCGGGTCAGCGGTTTTTGCAACTTCGCCCGAAATGGCTTAGCCAAGTGCCTCTGATTGATTTACTGTTTACCAGAGCGAGTGTAGCACGCCCCTTGGAGCGCAATTGGGCGCGTCAGCGGGTGATTGATTTTGTTGTTGCAGATCCAGAAGCAGCTTTGGGAGCACTGCTAGATTCTACAACAGAAGAAGAAATTAACCGCTTGCCGCAACTTGTTTCTCAACTCAAACAACCGATTTATTTCCTTACTGGTGCGGAAGACAAGGTTATGGAACCCAAGTATGTGCGGCATTTAGCTAGCTTTCACCCTCTTTTCGGCTACTGTGGTGACAATGTTATCGAAATTCCTGATTGCGGGCACCTAGCCATGTTGGAACAGCCGGACGCGGTTGCTACTCACATCCGCTCTCTCATTGTGCAGTACTACAAAGCAGAGGAGATGAGGGAGATGAGGGAGATGAGGGAGATGAGGGAGTAATATTCTCCTGATTCGTGTGATCACCCTTGATACAACTGCATAACTTGGGTTAACGCTAGCCTAGACTGAACGCTGAGGGTGAGAACAGAGGTATGACCTCTGTTGAGATGGTCAGCAGCAGCAGCGCCAATCATCGCAGCATTATCGGTGCAAAATTTTAGGGGGGGGAATAACACGCGTAGGTTGTGAGTTTCTGCTGTGCGTTGTAACTGTTGTCTTAAACCACTGTTAGCTGCTACACCTCCACCAACAGCAATCGTGGAAAGACCGTAGTCTTGGGCACAAGCGATCGCCCTTTTGGTGAGCGAGCGTGCTACAGTTTCCTGAAAACTAGCCGCTACATCTGCCGTTGGCAAAAACTGCCCATCTTTTTCAAACTGCTGCACTAACCGCAGTACCGCCGTTTTTAACCCACTAAAACTGGCATCATACCGATGATATCCGCCACCTGGTAAGGAGATTTTCCCTTCTGGTAAGGTAAACGCTTGGGGATTTCCCTCGAGTGCTAGCCTGTCAATTGCTGGTCCGCCGGGATAGCCCAAATGCAACAAACGTGCCACTTTATCAAACGCTTCACCAGCAGCATCATCACGAGTTTCGCCCAAAGTCTCGTACATACCACAATCCTTGACGTAAATCAAGCTTGTGTGTCCACCGGAAACCAGTAAGCTAAGGAAAGGAGGCTCTAACGTTGGCTCACTCAAATAAGTTGCGTAAATGTGACCTTCGAGGTGATGAACTCCCAAAAATGGCTTGTTGTGTACCATTGCTAAGGTTTTGGCGGCAGTTAACCCAACCAACAGCGCCCCAACCAGTCCTGGGGCACAAGTCGCCGCAATCCCATCAATGTTGCTCCAGTCTAGTTGTGCCTGTTCCAAGGCTTGGGCGATCGCCTCATTTATGATTTCTAGATGCTGGCGGGATGCGACTTCCGGCACCACTCCACCATACTGCTGATGGACTGGAATTTGCGAGGCAATAATACTAGAACAAACTTCACGATTGTTAACAATCGCCACGGCGGTTTCATCACAGCTAGTTTCAATTGCCAAAACGGTTGCCATTGCTAAAAAAATGCTAAGTTCTGAGTTTTGATAGAGAGAGTGTTGAGTCAACCGTGGTAAGTTCTGAGTCAGAAGAATCTGGAATTGGTTTTGAACCGAAAAACTACGTGAAAAACAGAAAATTTTTGACTCAAGACTCACCACTCATGGCTCGGCGCTCCCAAAGATTTGTTTGAGAAGCTTTAACTTTTATTTACTTCAACTTTACTCGGTTCACGGGCAAGAGATATGATGACTTGCTAGTTATGCAAATCAGGATTGTACAAGCCGCCTCGTTTTGTACAAAAAACTTTTTGTTTCGTAATAAAAGGAAACAATTCCATGCGACGCTTGTTTGCTTTGATTTTAACGATTTGTGTTTGGTTCAACTTTGCCCCACCTGCTCAAGCGCAGACTCCAGGGACAGGTCTTGTGCCTTGCAGCGAATCTCCTGCCTTCCAAGAACGGGTACAAGCTGCCCGTGCTACTAACTTTGACCCGGCTTCTGGGCAAAAACGATTTGAGCGTTATTCTCAGCAACTTTGTGGTCCCGAAGGTTTACCTCATCTGATCGTGGATGGTCGTCTCAGCCATGTTGGTGACTTCACGATTCCTGGCATTCTGTTCCTGTATATCGCTGGTTGGATTGGTTGGGTAGGTCGCACCTATCTCCAAACAAACAAAAAAGAAGGCGGTGAGGTCGAATGGAGGGAAATCAAAATTGAGGTACCAAAAGCACTGCCAATTATGCTGTCAGGCTTTACTTGGCCTGTAGCCGCCCTGAGAGAATTGCTGTCGGGTGAATTAACAGCCAAGGATGAAGAAATCCCCATTTCCCCACGCTAGTGAGGATTTTAAGATTGGAAGTGAGTTAGTGGTTAGTGATACTTTTTGATAACTAACAACTAACAACTAACAATTCAGAATTCACAATGCTCTCATTGAACTAACTTATTTAGGAGAATGATTCATGGCGCAAAATCAGCCAAATTATTTCGTTCAATATCTTTCCCTGGCACCGGTCTTGTTGTTTGCCAAGTTGATTTTTACGGCTGTTCTTTTGATCGTATTTAACTACTTCTTCCCAGACCTTCTTTTCCATCCGTTACCGTAGATTCTTGAGAAAAGTTAGGAGTTAGAAATTATGAATTATGAATGATGAGTTATGAATTCATAATTCATCGTTGATACTTCATAGTTTCCAACTCCTGACTGAAAAGTTATAAGTTATAACTTATAACTTTACTTAAAATAAGTCGTAAAGACAGTGCGTTCAAACGAGTCATACTGGACACACAATGCGAAGTTGTAAATATTTCAAAACATATAAAACAGCTAAATTAATTTTTATAAACTTCAAGAGCAACAATGAAATTTAGCTACCAGTAACAATTATTATTAATTTGAAAATCATGCCACAATTCCATCTAGAGGAAAACAGAAAATATGGCAGATATAGCAACAGCAGTAGATGCATCAAAAAATCGCCCCAGTGACGCGAGAAATCGCGAAGTTGTCTTTCCAGAAGGGCGCGATCCACAGCGGGGTAATCTGGAAACACCAATTAATGCTTCACCCCTAGTCAAGTGGTACATTAATGCCTTGCCCGCTTACCGCCCAGGGCATACGCCTTTCAGACGTGGGTTAGAAATTGGTATGGCTCATGGTTATTGGCTTTTTGGTCCATTCGCCAAATTGGGTCCTCTGCGCGATACGGCTAATGCTAACTTAGCTGGATTACTGGCAACCTTGAGCTTTGTTGTCATTCTGACGGGTTGCCTATCTCTATATGGCAATAGCAATCCCCCTCAACCACACGTTACTGTCACCACACCCAACCCTCCAGATGCTTTTAGATCCAAAGAAGGTTGGAACGGCTTTGCCAGTGCTTTCTTAATCGGTGGTGTTGGTGGTGCGGTAGTCGCTTACTTTTTAACTAGCAATTGGGGTTTAATTCAAAATCTGTTTGGTTAAGAGTCACCTGAAGGATGAAGTGTGGAGACCCCTAACGGGGTTTGACGATGGTAGGGTAGTACTAAGTGAAGTGTTGAGTATTTCAGCCTCGCTCCTTCATCCTTAAGACTTTATTTGGTCATGAGTCCTTAGTCATAAGTTATTAGACATTGGACAGATCATAGAAAATAAAGGACGCAAAGAAAAGGTTGACATAACTTTTTCTTGGCGTCCTTTACTTGTTCTTTGAGCTTTGACAAGAGAATACCGAGAGAGCTTTACCCCTGTCAAATGGTAGAATAGATGTAGCTGGTCGAGACGCAGTAAACTTTGCCTGACCATGAAAATTGGAAGATTAGACGCTCTACACTCTGGATGTACTTATAGCTAATCCAAGCAAGTTGCAAGCAAAAGTAGTGTATTAACGATAGGCAAGCTTTTGAGGAAAAAGAAAGTAGGCTAGATATTTGCTAGACCTACAGAGTACAGGCAATTTGCATCGCCTAGGGAGTAGGAGTATTATCAAGGGCGCGAACACACCTACTAAGATAGCGAGTGCCTTCTCAAAGAATGATCGTGGCTGTCATCCCTTGGAGTGTCAACCAAAGATAGCCGCTTCGATTGTATTTAGAGCAGTTTCAAAATCGTCATTCACGATTTTCAGATCAAATTCATCAGCGGCACTTATTTCTTCTTCAGCGCGGTGTAGGCGACGAGCGATCGCCTCTTCTGAATCTTGGGCGCGACCACGTATCCGTTTCTCTAATTCACTCATAGAAGGCGGCAAAATGAAAAGGCTGAAGGCGCTAGGATAAGAAGCACGAATTTGTCGTGCCCCTTTTAGCTCAATTTCCAGCACAACGCACTTGCCAGAGCGAACTTGGTTAATGACGGCTTCCCGAGGAGTACCGTAATAGTTACCAGCAAATTCTGCCCACTCCAGTAATTCGCCAGCAGCCACCAATTGTTCAAACTCTCTACGGCTTACGAAGTAATAATCTTTGCCGTCAATTTCTCCTGGGCGAGGAGAACGAGTCGTCACGGATACAGAATAATGCAGTTCTGGATGACGCTGTAGGAGCGATCGCATTAAAGTGCCTTTGCCAACTCCACTCGGACCTGTCAAAATAATCAGCTTGCCCACAGGTGGGCATTCTTTAGTAGTAGCAGCACTTTTGGTAGATATAACTTGCATTATCCGCTCTTCGGAGTGAATTAATCAGTAGATAGTATTTACTAGCCATGAGTCGGATGACTCCTGACTAAAAAAGTTTTGTAGTCTGGGTGACATAAAACCAGTTTAATTCACATCGTACTGCTGGTATAGTGCAAACAAAAGTGGGGGTATCAACCTACCTTGAGTCAATTATCCACAGCTTGATGATGATCGCGCGTAATGACAAAGCGATTCGCTACCGTTTCTGGCTGAATCGCCGAAAGAATAACGTGACTGGAATCAGTGATAATGACAGCCCTAGTGCGGCGACCGTAAGTTGCGTCGATCAGCTGACCGCGATCGCGTGCATCGGTAATGATCCGCTTAATTGGGGCAGACTCTGGACTGACAATGGCAACGACTCGGTTGGCAGACACGATGTTGCCAAAGCCGATGTTGATTAACTGAATGTCCATAAAAAACTGACGCTAAACGCGGTGTGAGAAGCTTTGAAAGAATTATTTTCCATGTTATCCACAAAAAATAGGAGTTACAACGCTTATATTCACGCCTGTCCTCGTTTTTAACTAACAAATGCTTTTTTTAGCAATTTATTAGCCAACTTTCTTGAAAATATACCCAAAGGTATAGGTAAATCAAAGGTTAGTCAAGCAAAAAACTTGACATAAAATACTGGAAAAATACTTAATAGTCCAATCATTCAACTGTCGCGCTTGACTCGTATGGGCATACAACAACTCCTACCAACAATCTGTATTACACCCAATTGAGAACGGCTATAGAAGCGCATTAGGTTATTGACTGTTTCTCACCTGTTGCCATCTTTGTCGCAGTCGGTTCAAATCAGGAGCATGATTGCCATATCGCCAGCTAACATAAGCTTGACAAATTTCATCTATGACTTCAGCAGTTGCAAAGGAATAATGCTGATACGATACTTGAGCGTACTCTAGGGGAGTTTGTGCGGGATGTTTACCCAAACCTTTCTTCTGCGTCCGTTTCAGCATTTGTTGATAAAGTCTTTCCATTGGTGGCAATTTACTCAGCGCAAAGCCTGAGCGCCACTCTCGCCACTGTTCCCAGCTTATCCAACTTAAGAAAGCAACTGCCGTCGCCAAAATCACACCAATCAATATACCTAGCCAGCCTTGAGAGAATAAAGAGAAAAACCAAGATAAGACTCTTGCTATCCAACTAAATATTGCTCCAAACACATTATTTAGCAAACCTGTCACAGGAGAAGGCAACCACCCAGCAATCCAGTTCCAAAGCTGGCGCAAAACGCTAAAAGTTTCAGTATCCTCAATTGAAGCAGGTGTCAGCGGATGATTGGGAATGGGGTCAAAAGCAAACCAGCCGTATTTAGGGAAATATACCTCTGTCATTGCATAAGCATCAGTGTTGCGGACAACGTACATTCCTGTAAATGGATTAAATTCTCCTGAACTAAACCCCGCTACCAACCGCGCTGGTATACCAATCGAGCGTAGCATCATTGTCAACACTGTGGAGAAATGGTCTCGATAGCCTCCTTTGTACTTGAACAAGAAAGCTTCTACCAAATCTTCTTTGTCACCTAAATATGGCAAATCTAAAGGATTTTTGGGAATACTGTAGTGTTGCTTCAGGTACTGAGCTAAATAAAGAGCTTTTTCATAAGCTGAATCAAGAGTTTTTTGTGAGTTGCCGACCCTTTCAGTGTTGTAGTTGGCTAAAATTTCTTCAGTGTGTTGCCTGAGTTTGTGAGCAATTTCAGGTGGCACTTGTAAATAGTATTTTTCTATACTCTGTGGATACTTGGTTGAGGTTTTCCCCAACAAAGTACGATCGCGATACGGTACTTCCGAAATGACCGTATATGTCAAACCTTCAGATAATTCCACAGGCGATTGCCCTTTAGGGCACTGCGCTCCGCGCAATCGCAAAGAGCCTTCTGTATCCACAGCGATCATCGGTGTCGGGAAGTAAATTTCCTTGGGATAAGCCAAAGCTGGAACCAAGTTTGGCAAATTCGACACCAAATTGTATGTTTGTACTATTTCTTGACTCTTCCCAAAGATAGGTGCTAAACTAAGGAAAATTTGGTATAACCAAGGCGAACGCTTGAGGGTTTGCACCTGCTCGTTACGTGAAATTTCCCATCCTTGACCCGTATAGCGGTCAAATGCCAGTACTCGCCAGAAACCTGGGGCTTGCGAGCGCACTCGCATAACGACTTTGGGTTTCATCACACCTCGGAGGTTTTGGTTCATGGAGCTATTGAAACCGTAATAAAAATTATCATTCAATAGCCCTGGTTCACCAGTTTGGTTTCCTTCTCCTGTATTAGTGTTACCACTGCCTTGATTTTTGCCATGACCTTGACGGGCATAACCGGGATTGATGATCCTGCGTCCTGTAAAATCTCTTTGAATGTTTATCGGAGAACTTACTGGAAACATTCGCACCTGATATGCAGGAAACCGGGGCAAAACAGCAAAAATCCCCAGTCCCAATACCACAATCAGGGTAAAAAGTAAAAAGTAAGAAGTAAAAAAATTTGAAGGTAATTTTTGATTTTTATCTTGTTCCCAAGCAAAGCCTGAGAACAATTTTAATGGCTGCAAGCCGAGCCGCGAACGGTACTCTAGAACGAGGGTTGGTAGAGCGATCCCTAAAAATAATAGCAGCACTGGGGAAAATGCTAAAGTTTGCGAGAGGGTAGCGGCAACACCCAGCAGAATCAACCCGATGACAATTGAGTATCCCAAGTCTTTGCGGCGAGGCATATCAAAACTGTGAAATACTTGGAGTTGAATTAATAACTCCGCTAATGCCAGCCGCGTATCATTTAACTCGCCAAACAATCGCCCAAAAAAAGCCCCCAGTGCTGCTAACATTCCTATGGCGATACAGAACTTAACCGAGACATTGTAATTGTGGCGATGGTAGTAACTCCAAATCGCGCCCACCATTGAAAGCGGTACCGACCAAAGACTGAATTGAGTCTCAGCAGCAGTATCCGTCGCCACAATTCCGACAATGACCAACGCTAGCACGAGCACCCGCAAGGCAATTGAATTTTCCACTTCCATTAACGGCGAATCCTGCATATTTTGCCGCCAGAAAACACTTGCAGGTAGACGCCAACGTATCCTGGATCTGTTAAACATCGCAAAGGAGAAAGCAGTCTATGGGTATTTTAGTCAAGCGATGATATGGACGCCACAGACACAAAGTGAGTCGGTGAAACCGAACTCGTAAGTCTCTTCCTCATAGCAGCTTTCTGTAGACGCCCTAATGACCGCTTGTTTAAAAATGGGGTATTTTTCCTTTCCCAGGATATTCATTTTATATCAATGGCATTTATCAATGTGGATTGCTAGCGATGGCAAGATTTATTTACATTGTGGGAACAATCACAAACAAAAGCGGTTTTTGGTCTATTTCTTTTAACTCAACTTCCAGGGTATAAGTTTGGTTCGGTTGCGTGTCGTGTAATTCTACACTCAAGCATCCTGGACTCGACGAATCGGCGATCGCTTGCGAGGCATCTCCCTGGAGCTTCACAATCGCTTTAGAGGGCAACTCACTTTGAACTTTTAGCTTCGTCACTTGACCTTGAGTTTGGTATTCTACCTTGAGAGTAAGAACACCTGCACTCGTTAGCCATTGCCTTTCTACCACTGGATTGGTAGCTGAAATAGGCAGAGTCAGATTTTCTAGCAGCTGTTTTGCCGCCAGCAACGACAGCGCCATCTGTTGAGGGGGCTGTAAATCTGGGTACTCACTTTCTAGATTCGGCATTGTTTCTGCATCCACAGAACGAGAGGGAGTTCTTAGCACCAATCCGGCTAAGTCGTTCAGTGCCTGAGAATCCTCAGGGAATAGGCTCTCCACAGCAGCAACGAGTTTTGCCCCTAACGGCAGTGAAGAGGCAACGATCGCTTGACACTTTTCCAGTAATTGCTGGAAAACTCTTTCCGGTAGTGGAATCGGCAGATTGAGCTTGGATTGCTGTGCCGCCCAGCCCCAAACCGGAACTAATTCAATCGATGGCTTGTCTAGACACTCGGGATACTCTGTAAGTTGTGCTTCCCAAGGAAATAGCGGTGGATGATTTTGAATTTGACTTTGTAACCGACGTTTAAGGACGGCTTGAAAACGTTCTTGCACAGTTGGAATTTCTCCCAGTCGAAAGGTTGGGGGTATAGATCCTAACTCAAAAGCGCCACCGTTTAGGGCGGCGACGATTTCACTAAAATTTTCTACCCCTTCATTTTCCTCACACTGAACCAAGTTTGGCTCGCCTGTTTGGGCATCTTCTGCCAGCAACCAAGCGAGTAACTGGTTTTGTAAGGATTCTGAGTCACTATTCATGAGTAGATGCACCCGATCCGGACACTAAGGAGTTACGAATTTCCCAAGCTTGTTCCAGAATTTTAAACCACCGTTTTTGTAATTGTGCCATTGATAACCCTAAAGTTTTGGCAATTTTTTCATCCGGATGACCTTGTTGTTTCAACTGTAATAGAGACCGTTGTTTCTCGTCCAGCTCAGCTGTGTACACTTCCCATTGTTGAGGAGTCAAGCCCAAATTTGTGTGTAAATCTGCTTCCAACCACTCGTGAACCAACTCCCAGCGATGTAATAAGGCAAACCGGATGAGATGGTATTTAAACCGCTGCTGCAAATAATCCCGCTGGCGAGGAGTTAACCCCAAAATCGACTCAATTTCCTGCGCTGATAAATCTTGGAGACGGAGGGCGAAGTAATCAGCACAGTCTGATTGTTGCCGCTCTTCGAGATAATTCATCAGTTCAGTAACGACGACAGAGCGTAAGGTATCTTCTTGGGGTTCTGGCTCTGGTTGTGTTGCCATTGCACTTCGCAATTGCTGCACCGCTGGATCTTCCCAAGAGCCATCGGCTTCGTTACCACTACCTTCTGCCGCCTGTTCTATGTCTACGCAAGTTTCCGGGGGTTGTTGTTGGGAGAATGTTTGCGCTCGGAGAATAATGAGCTGTTGTTGACGCCCGGGTAAGGGAATTCGGCGCTTGGCATAACGTTCTGTAAATGCCATGTATTCTGCTAATTCTAAAAGAGTTTTGGGACTATAGGTAGGACCCAGTTGGTTCTCCCGTCGGCAGGCGTTTAATGCCTCTAAGTAAAAACTTTGCAGAAAATCTTCAATGACGACGAGCCGTCCTTGATAGCTCAATTGTCTTTGAGGAGGATTGATGTAGCGATAGATAATCGCACTCAAAGTACTGTGTAATTCTATTCTGCCTCGATTGGAACCTAACTCGTAATACCTGAGACATTGTTGCAACCGATGTCGGGCTAGGCTGATTGCAGAACTTTCGACTGCACCGGTCGCTTGGATGCGCTTGCTTTCATTGCAAATTCTATAAACTTCGGCAGCAATTCGTGTTGCCACATCGCGGCAATTTTGCTCCGATGCTTTGGTTGATTGCTGAAGCTCCTTGAAAAGGAGTTGAAATATCGCCTCTACGCCGATAGAACTTACTCCCTGAATTGTTGTGGTTGCGGCTGAATTCATAGTCCAGTGTTTAGAAAGACCCTAACATACTTAAGTACCACCTGATAACACTGTGGGTATTGGGTCAAGATTTTGCCTACAAGTCAAACGCGCCTAAATTGTGTGTTTAAGATTAGGCTGAATTTATGATTCCTAAATTTCGTTTGATTGTTTGCTCTTGATGGATGTTATTGCCTCTACCCAGTCATTAGTTTACAGGTCATTATGGATTTACAAGCACAAATTCAATTGCTGATCGACAATGCACCCCAAGATGGTGTTATACCGCAACTTGTGACAGCAATCGCTCCCGTCCTTAGCGCGATCGCTCATAAATTACGCCATTCCCAGTATTATATTCTCCAAAATATGGAACAAAGCTGGGTTTTGACTACATTGAGCAATCGCGCGAATCCACAGTTGGAAAAGCGCGTAATTTATGCTTTTCCTACAATACAGGATGTCCCACTCAGATCATCTGCTGGGCTTGACCCTCAATTGGTAGCTGCACCCATCCCTGTGACTCATATTTTGTTCCAATTGGTAGCAATGGAACCCGTAGATAGTATAGTTTTTTTTGAAACTCCTCGCACTAATACTGACTCAATTGAAGTTCGACGAGCCGACCTGCAAAACTTAATACAACAGCACTTGCAGCAAAACCGACCAAAAAGAGAAATTCCTCCGGATATTGCATGAAGTGATCACGTATGAGGGATTGGTGATGGGGGATTAAGAATTATTACTTAATCCTTCATCGCGGGTTCTTCTACCCTAAAAAAGCCTACTGAGGACGTAATCACCCATTTTAATCAAGCAAGCGCGAGATTCAGACGGTGGGAGATCCGTAATATGCTCCACAGCTAGTTTCGCATGATGAGCGGCTAACTCTTTTGCCCGCTCAATACTTTGACTGTCATGTATCAAGGATATGGCTTGCTCTAAGTCACCTTCCTGAGCAAACTCTCTTTCTATCAGAACTTCCAAGTATTTTTTTTCTTCCAAAGCAAATAAAACTGGTGCGGTTAGATTACCACTTTTTAAATCCGACCCTGCTGGCTTACCTAAAATTTCTACCGAACCTGTGAAATCTAAAATATCATCTATAATTTGGTATGCTAAACCAAGATGACGCCCGTAGCTATACAAATGTTCGGCTGTTTCTGGAGAAACTTCACTCAGTAACCCGGCTGCTTTAGAGCTATTGGCAATTAAAGAGGCAGTTTTGTAATAACTCTTATTGAGATAAGTCTCAATCGAGATACTCACATCGAAGCGGTTCAGTCCCTGCTGTATCTCCCCAGACGCCAAATCCATAATGACCTCCGACAGCAGTTTCACCACTTGCAAATTGTCCAAATTGGCTAAATACCAAGAAGATTGAGCAAAGAGAAAATCTCCTGCCAATATCGCTATTCTGTTGCCAAACAAACTGTGAACTGTGGGAACGCCGCGCCGCATCTCGGATTCATCTACCACATCGTCATGCACTAAGCTTGCCGTGTGAATCATTTCCGTAATCTCAGCTAAGCGTCGATGACGGGGCGTAATTTCTTGTTCGAGCATTGTCGCCCGCGAGATCAGGAGGACGATCGCCGGTCTTATGCGTTTTCCCCCAGATCCAAATAGGTGTTCGGCTGCTGCACAAAGAATAGGGTGACCATTTCCTACTAGCTGTGTCAAGTTGTCTGCTAGTATTTGCAGGTCGGCTTCCACTGGGGAAAAAAGGGAGGTGGCTGGGGTCATGGATGGGCAGACTCTGGCTTTATTTACGAAATTTTACATATCCTATACTCATTTTAAGATAACCCTGTGCCAGCGCAAAGTTTTCATAAAGCATTCAGCATGAGTTTTCTTTCTTAATCACGCCTAACCGAATTTGTTGCCCCAAAAACCTCCAAGACGCAAAATTTTAGGTTTTGCCTGAAGATAGACACGCATTGGATAACTTCCCCCACGAGTCATCACATCAGCTTTTTAGCAACTTTAGTAGCCTTCTACTTCCTCCACTTGCAGTAGTCTTAACAAAACTTTGAGATCAATTATCTTGTTCTCTAACTTGAGAAAAAGATACTGGGGGTTATCTACGTACATCGACGGATACAAATCATCTTTTTAATACTTATACTGAAGAAAGCAATTAGCCTGATGCAGTAGACAAAAGCTCTATGTCTTAACAAAAACTTCATTTTTGCCTGTCAACTCTTTAAGTAAAGCTGAAAACAAACATTGAAAAACCTCTTACCTCTTACTCATCACCTATGACACATACTTATTTTCCTTTAGAGAATAATTTGGGCAAATCTTGTATAACGTACTCTAGAAAATTTCAAATTTAGCAGAAAAATTGGCTGAAAACTCAGGGTCGTTGTGTTACGCTAAAGTCAAGGGATTTAAAATTTTTGAGATATTCACCCCCAGAAAAAAATAACCATTCGGTATTTTTATTTATCTGGTGTTGTGGCTCTGAATAGACTATCGTGACCTGCGACCAAAAGAGTTATCTTATTGGTCACAGTTGCGGTATGTGAACCTCTAAGGTTAAAACTATGCGCTACCCGTAAGGGAAAAAGCTGCACTTTTTAGCGTAGCGAGAGCGCATACCTTGTACTACAAGGTAAAGTGTTTGCGGAAAAATGCAGACTAGGTAGACAGCTTCAGCAGGAGTTCAAAATTGCTGTTTGGTAATTTGACTGCTGTTGTAGGCATAGTTTGCAAGAAAAACTAAATACAAGTGAGTTTAACTGGGAGAGATAGAACTCTACCAAACATTTTGCAATGCAAAAAACAGGTACCAACAATAAGTTTGTGTAGCTGTGGTTCTGCTATGTTATTCGATTTTATATTCCTTAGACAGAAGTGCTGGCAGAAAAAATGATTTACGGAAAGATACCTATGATGATTTTTATATTAGCTTCTGGTTATTTGTTAGCAGTTTATTTACTATTAGCACTAGCAAAGCGAACCGGGAAAAAAACCACTCCTAAGGGTGCTTCTTTGGCTTCACAAGGAAAGCGCAAGCAGGAGGTTACAGTAACGCCAAAGGTGAGTGAAGCAACAAGCCTTCATTAGTCCATAGTCATTAGTTATGAGTCATTAGTAAAAGTCTTTGTACTAATGACTCATAACTGCTCACTGTGTACTATAAACTGCCGTATTTGTCAACTGCACTGCCTCAACTGTTGGATTATAACCGAGCCACAGTACAGAGGACTGAGCAAATTGTTGCGGGCAACCACTGACGGCGAAGCGAGTTGGCATAGCTGAGTGAGTATTTCTCAAGTTCAAGATATCTAAATCTTGGGCACAAGCAGCAGCAACATATTCTGCTGGATCAACAAGCTTCACGTGTGAGGGGAGAAGCGATCGCACTACGGGTGCAAGGTGAGGATAGTGAGTACAGCCATAGACTAAAGTATCTATTTCCTGCTGTAACAATGGCTCCAGATATGACCGTGCCACTTGTAGCGTGTAGGAGTCATGAATGCGGTTTTGCTCAATGAGCGGCACAAACTCTGGGCAACTCACTTGCCAAACTTGGACTTCGGGATTTATCTCTAGGATAGCACGGCGATAGGCATTGCTTTTAGCAGTTGCGGGAGTCGCTATCACACCAATGCGCTTTCCACTCTCAACTGCTGCCCTTGCCCCTGGCAGGATAATATCGAGGATTGGTAAAGAAAATTCCTCACGCACCGCCTCTAGCGCCAGTGCCGAACTCGTGTTACAAGCCATCACAACCATTTTTACACGTTGTTGTTGCAACCAAGCAAGGATTTCCCGCATAAATTGTATAATCTCAGCTTGCGAGCGAATTCCATAAGGAAGTCGAGCTGTATCCCCAAAGTAAATAATTGATTCGTTTGGGAGTTGACGATAGAGTTGGCGCAGTACTGTTAAACCACCTACACCACTGTCAAAAATGCCAATTGGGGCACGTTGAGGTGCTTGAGAAAAATCGTAAAGATCGCCTTCAAAGATAGAAGATGGAAACACAGGCAGATAGTGATTTAAGTTTTTGGATTTGAAGATACAGGATGGTCGCGATTATTAGTTGTGAGTTCTTCACTACTAACAGTTTCATACCCTTCAGGTATGCCAAGGGAAGAGCTCGAGCGTGTTAACAAAGACGCTAAGCGCGTTGGCATAGCCTATTTGCAGGACGTACGGTGAACGCTACTTGCGGGATTCGGGGGGAACTCCCAAGAACGCAGTGGTTCACCATTCACTACAAACCAGAGCAGTTATGTAGGAACTTGTACTACATTGTTATCTTTGTTTTAAGTATAATAGTATACCATTAGCAATTGCCTCTGCCATGCGATTCTGGTATTCTGGGCTTCCCAGCCTAGGATTATCCTCCTGACCACTCATATAACCTGTTTCTACTAAAATCGAGGGCATAGAACTTTTTCTGAGAACGTAGAATCTTGCTTTGCGCACTCCTCGGTCTCTCAGAGTAGGGATACTTTGGAGAATGGTACTGTGGACGACACGAGCCAGACCTAAACCGCTGTCATAATAATAGGTTTCCAACCCATTCACGTCCGGGCGACCACCAACAGAATTAGCGTGAACGCTAACGAACAAATTAGCATTTGCTTGGTCTGCCATATCTACCCGTCCCTGAAGTCCCACAAAATAGTCAGAATTGCGGGTTAGCATCACTTGTACGCCATTTTGCTGTAAAATATTTGCTATTCTTATGCCAATAGGCAAAACCACATCTTTTTCCAGCAATCCACCCAAACCAGGAGCGCCAGAGTCTTTACCACCGTGTCCCGGGTCAATCATAACGACAACTCGTCCATTAGGCACCGGGGGGCGTAGCAGTGGCTGCGGTAGGGGCAGAGGATTATTTGTCATTGGCGGTAATGGTCGTGGGTTTGCTCTTGGTAACGGAGGTAAACCAACGCGGGGAGTTAACGGAGAAAACGAGCGTCGTAATTCCAAAGACAAAAGTTGACCGGTCAGTTGGTTGAGTTGCCCAATTTGCACGCCTCCTGCTGGTTGGATGTAGACGACAACAGTACGAGGGTCTTGTTGTTGCAGGCGTACGCGCAGCACAGGGCTACTAGCATCAAAATTTGGACCTCTAACAGCACCAGCCAACTTAGCATTAGGAATGGTGATGCGGAACATACCAGAAGTTCTATCCCAACCACCATTAAATGCAGACAGAGGTTGGTCGCCTTTAATCAGTAGTTGCGTCCCAGAAGCAGTCAAATCCACAGACTCAATTGTAGATACTGAGCCGCTGGCTGGTAAATTTACGTTGGAGTTCTGGGGGTTTATACTCCTAGGTATGTCTGAATTAGGAAGAGAATTACTAGTATTTCTAGACAAATTCCTCGTATCACCATTGGGCAAAACTACCAAACCGCCAAAACTGCTCATGCTGGCTTGCCAGTCGGGGCTATTTTTGTCTACCCACAACGTCATGCGAACACCAGGTCTTGTTCTGAGTTGAGTGAATTCAACTCGTTTTATACCATACTTATTAACTCGTAGATTCTGCTGCGATAGACGGGGTGACAGAGCTGCACCAATGATATCGATGTTAATAGCAGTTTTGTCACTGCTGCGAAATGTCTGAACTTCAGGATTCCCTCCATTTATACGGACAAACAAACCGTCACCTGTAACGCGTAGGTTCTCAATTTGAGCCAATCCTTGAGCATTGCTAATAATTGTTTCTTTTTGAGTTTGTCCTTCAATAGTATTGACAACTGTGTTCTTATTTGCTAATGAGTCAGTATTGACAGCTGTGTCTTTATTCCCTGTGGAGTTAGAGCCAGGTCTCACCACACTGTAAACATTGAAAGAATTATTGGAAGAAGTATTGGAAGAATTATTGGAAGAAGTATTGGAAGAAGATGGAGCGACTTGTTCAGCTTGTGGCTTTGGTAATTGTACCATCCAGCGGCTGGCAGTTCTGCCTTCAAATTTCACTTCCTTAGGGTCGAGGGTATAACCCGGACTGAGTTCGATAACTATACGAGTTGTTTGTCCGTCAAATTGACCGACACGGACAGTGCGAATTGCACCACCAGCCACTGGTTGAACAAACGGCGGACGTCCATAGTCAGTTCCTGGCAAATCAATAACCAATCGCGTCGGGTTGAACATGAGTTGTGCCTGGGGCTGAACCGAACCTTCTGTGTTGATTTCCAATCGATTGAGATTGGCATCAAAACGCCAAGATTCCAGTTTCGCTGCTTGAGCTGGCGAAGTTAACATGAAGATTGCAGTAGTTGCAACAGTACCAGGTAATAACCAGTTTATTTTCACAGTGTTTTCTCCTGATTCGTATTGATGAGAGCCGTTATGATTTGAGAAGCACCCAGAACTCAGAACGAGAGAATTCCTCCAAGGTAGATACCGGAGGATTCTGTAACGATAGCGTAAGCAAACAAACGCTTCCTTCTTCTATCCAAGACGTGCTGCAGGTAGACCGAAAGAGATTTCCCCCGCCCTGGAAACAACGGATGATTCTGAGTTCTAAGTTGGTCAACGTTTCGGTAAATCCTCACACTGTCACCGCTCAGAGCTAAGCTGTAAAAAAGTTGTTAGCTCGTATATAGATGTTAATAGCCCTCAAGCGTGGCATGAGCCTCTGATTTTTGTATGCTTTTATGGCATAGAAAATGGAGTTTATATGCGCATTAGATTACACCAATATAAAAATAATAGAGCAGTCAATCTTGGTCATTTCTACTTAACTCCGTCAGAATTCTATATTAAGTTGTGTGATTCTTAGATATCTTAGAGGGTATGAACTGATGTGGTAAAGAGAGCATATTGTTTGGAGTATAATCTTGGGCACAGCCTGATGCTCCAAAGGTGCCACCCAAAGGGCGATTGTCCATATGCCTACTGACCTTTGGTCAATTGCGCCAACAAATTAACTAATTATGTCAAAGATTATACTTTTTTTTAACAAAAAGTGTTGTTTCCAGGTAGCCAGAGTTTGGGTGTAAGCGTCTAGGAGCATACGAATACAATGCCTTGCGCCTGTACACGGGTAAGGGTGTAAGAGAACTAAAAAAGTGTTCTCCTACACCCTGTACTAACGATGACAAAAATAAAGACCGGAATCTAAGTTCCGGTAAAAGAGCTATTAGCTGAACCACGAAAACCAAACATCACGCTCGGCGTAAACGCCTTGTGCCGCCCTTGATTGCTTGTAAGACAGCATGGCTGAAACACTCGGCTGTGCTTCGTATTTCATCCTCAAGGGTTTTCGGGCTGGCGTCCTTATAAGCTTGCATAGTTAAAAGCTAAAGGTCGTCAAGAGTTAAGAGTCAAAACACAAAGATGTACAGACGCGCCATGGCGCGTCTCTACAATGACTCCTGGATTGTTGAGAACTTTAATGAAAAAAGCGAAAAAAGCGTTGCGAGGTTTTGATTCGCGCTTCTATTTTTCAAGACAGGGCAATTGCTGACGGGTGTCTGCTTATGATGGCATCTCAATTGTTTTATTTTTGCTTTAAGTACTGGATGACACCACGAGCGATCGCCTCTGCCATTTGATTTTGATACAGTTTGTTTGGCAGTTTACTGGCGTCCTCTCGGCCAGTTAAATAGCCTGCCTCCACTAAAATTGCCGGCATAGAATTTTTTCTGAGGACGTAGAATCTGGCTTTACGCACGCCACGGTCTCTAACATTCACACTCCGGAGAATGCTGTTATGAACGATACGAGCGAGACCCAGACCATTGTCATAATAATAGGTTTCTAAACCACTCACCTCCGGACGATCTGCTCCTGCTGAGTTAGCGTGGACGCTGACAAACACATCAGCATTGGTGCGCTCTGCTATGTCAACCCGTCCTTGCAGGGTCACGAAATAGTCAGAATCCCGAGTTAGCACTGCTTGCAGCCCATTTTGCTGCAAAATTTCTGCCACCCTTTTGCCAATTGGCAAAATAATATCTTTCTCTCGAATTCCTCCAATACCAAGTGCTCCAGAGTCTTTACCACCATGTCCTGGATCAACGACGATAACGACTTTTCCCTTAACACGGGGATTACGGGCTGGCGGCTTGCTGGCTGTCGTTCTTGATGGCAAAGGTTGCGGATTTGGTCGTGGTATGGCGGGTAAAGCAATTGAGGGTGTGATGGAACGAGTACGTTCTAATCCTAAAGACAAAAGCTGACCGCTGAGTTGATTGATTTGCCCGATTCGTACGTTTGCAGCTGGTTGGACGTAGACAACAACAGTACGGGAGTCTTGTTGTTGTAGACGTACGCGCAGCACAGGGCTACTAGCATCAAAATTTGGACCTTTGACGGCACTAGCCAATTTAGCATTGGGAATCGTGATGCGGTATAGACCAGATGATTTATCCCAAGCAGTCTTAGCAGGTGATAGACGTTGGTCTCCTCTAATAAGCAGTTGCGTACCACCAGCAGCTAACTCTACAGACCCAATTGTGGAGATTTCGTTACTTGTTGGTACTTCTATAGCAGCGTTGGCAACATTGCCTGATGAGGTGTCAGAATCATCGTTTTTGGGCAAGTTACTTGCATAACGATTCGGTAGAACAACCAAACCACTAGAACTACCAGAACTGCTTGTGCTGATGCGCCAGTCAGGGGTATCTTTGTCTACCCGCAGTGTCATCCGGACAGCAGGTGGTGTCTTTTGCAGTTGATTAAATTCAACACGGTTGACACCATGCTTATTTATAGAGCGATCGCGATCGCCAAAATTGGGTGACAAAGTGGCACCAGGAATGTCAATGAAGATGGTCTTGCGATCGCGGCTGCGAATGATCTGAGTTTGAGGATTTCCACCATTGGTGCGGACAAAAAAACCGTCTCCTGTGACTTGTACGCTCTCCACTTGAATCGTTCTTTCTGCGATGACAACAGCTTTAGAAAACTCAGGTTTTTTCTCAGTTTCAGAGTCTATTGTGACTACGCTATAAGCATTTCTTGGAGAAGAGATGACAACTTCCTCAGCTTGTCTTGCTGGGGTTTTTGTTCCTGAAGATGGGGGACTTGAGGCGACTTCCTCAGCTTGTGTTGCTGAGGTTTTTGTTCCTGGAGATGGGGAACTTGAGGCAACTCCCTCAGCTTGTGGCGTTGGTAATTGTACCATCCAGCGACTGGCAGTTTTCCCTTCAAACTTCACCTGCTTCGGGTCGAGGGTATAACCTGGACTCAGTTCGACGACTATACGAGTTGTTTGTGGGTCAAACTGACCAACACGAACAGAGCGAATTGCACCGCCTACTGACTGCGTCAACTGCGGACGCCCAAAATCAGTTCCTGGCAGATCAATAACCAATCGCGTGGGGTTGAAGACGAGTTGCGCCTGGGGTTGAACCGAACCTTGAGTGTTGATTTCCAATCGGTTTTGATTGGCATCAAAACGCCAGGATTGCAGTTTCGCTGCTTGAGCAGGCGACGATACCATCAAGAAACTAGTCGTTACAAAAGTACCAGGTAGTAACCAGTGGGTTTTCACAGTGTTTTCTCCTGATTCGTATTTATTAGAGCCGTCATGATTGGAGAAGCACCCAAAACATAAAACCCAGAACGAGAGAATTCAGTTATCAGTTATCAGTTATCAGTTATCGAATCACTGTGTACTGTTTACTGCAGCTGGTATTGGGTTGAGTTCTGAGTTCTTTGTTGGTCAAAGTTTCGGTAAATCCTCACACTATCACCGCCCACACTTTAGCTTTGGTGCCACAAGCATCATTTTCTGCTCTAATAAAGACACTGTTATAGTGGTTATTTTTTGGATACAATCCGACTTGGGCGATAGGAAAGCGTACCATTTACCTAATACTTATTAAAGTTTTACCATTAAGGGTAGATGTTGTTCTGTATTAATCCTTATCAGGAACTTAAATGACTTAGTGGGGTCAAATTCTAGCACGTTGCTAATAGTCTTTCATGCCGTTATGGCATTTCAGATTTTTAGATCTTGGATCTTAGATTGTAAATTGTATGTTGACTCATGAGTTGCCGATTTTTTGGGAATTTCACGAGTTTTCCTCAATCTAAAATTTAAAATCTCAAAGCATTAGTCAATTCCAGCAAATGCATGAATAAAGTCTAGAAGAGAAGAATGAAGGAAAAATAGTTTGTACTTAACTTCATACTTCACTTTTTTGTCTTCAGTTCATACTTCATATTACCCTTGCAGAAAGCTGCCCTCCGGAGGACGCTTTCGTGTAGAGGTTTATTCCTTTTGGAAAGTGTTTGTGGCGTCTACACACTTCATCCTTCACAAAGGGATTTTTTGCGTTGTGTGATTTTTGGTAGTTAATGCACCAATTGATAATGCTGCTACTGTTTCCTGATGTGGTATTAACTTATGGGTGCACCTGTTTAATTGCTAGACAAATATCCAAGGTTGGATGGGTGAGCGAGGAGGAAGATAGAACAAAAATAACATTCCCAATGTTGATTGTGTTTAAAGAAAACTCCTGAAAATTTTAATTTTACGGGACGAATATTTAGAGATAAAAGTTTCCATTAGTCATAGAAAAGTTACAAATTATTTATATTGGCAATTGATGAGAACGCAGTACAGGTCTAAGTACAGATGCTGTAAATATTGCGTCTGTACTCTAGTAGTCTGTGACATCAAGTTTGCCTCGTATGTAGTAAGCACTTAGGCTGCTTTAATACAGCGCTTAAGCGCTCACTACATACCCCTTAAACAAAGCAGTGGCACACCACTAAACTTTTATTTAGTGTCCTGAGAATCAGGTGATTCCATGACCAAGGATTTTCCGGAAGAATCATCTAAAATCAGTTGCTCTGTTCCTGTAGCTGCCGTTTCTGGTTCTGGGAATACGAACCGCAAAAGGGGAGGCGCTAGAAAGGTTGTCAGGATGACCATCATAATAATTGCCGCCTCCAAAGGTTTTGAGAGAATGCCAATCGATGAGCCGATGCCAAGAAACACCAATCCTACCTCGCCTCTGGGAATCATTCCCACACCAATTGCCAAGCGGTTAATTTGAGGTTGACCAAACACACTAAAGCCAGTGACGAGTTTACCGAGGATAGCAACGACGATCAGGAAAATCGCCATCACCAAACCTTCCCGGTTGCTAGGAATTGCTGGGTTTAAAACTCCTAAATCAGTTTTTGCGCCAACAGTCACAAAGAAAATCGGCACTAGCATATCAGCAATAGGGATAACTTGCTTTTGCAGTTCTACACGCTCATCTGTTTCGTCTAAGACTAAACCAGCGGCAAAAGAACCTAAAATTGCCTCTAATTGAATGGTGGCAGCAAAGTATGCCATTACAAAGGCAAAGATGAACGCTGGTATCACTAATCCACCACGAGTTTTTAGCTTGCTTGCAATTGCTACAAAAGTCTTACTGAAGATATTTCCAAGGACAATTGCGCCCAACAGGAAACTACTGGCGCTAATGATCAAATAAATGACTTTACTTACATCCACTGAGCCTTCTTTTGCAAGACTTGCTACCACCGCCAAAACGATAATTCCCAGTACATCGTCAATAACAGCAGCGCCCAGAATGATTTGCCCTTCTTTTGAATTGAGACGCCCGAGTTCTGACAAAACCTTGGAAGTGATACCAATACTTGTAGCAGTCAAAGCGGCACCTGCAAAAATCGCTGGTACAGCTGGAATGCCAAACAAAGTCATCAACCCGACTGTACCAGCAGTAAAGGGTACCACCACCCCTACCACTGCTACCACAAGTGCTTGGGTACCAACAGCTATCAAGTCTTTGATGTTTGATTCCAAACCAATTTCAAATAGCAGAATGATCACTCCCAGTTCTGACAAAACCGAAATCACCTCAGACTGCGCTGTAAAAACAGCATCAGTGGCGTCTGGAGTGAGACCAGCAGTGGTTTGAAGGAAGGTCATGATGAGAGAGCTAGAACTATCTCCCCCGCCTTCTGGAAAGACCAACAGATGTAGGACAGAGATGCCTACCACTACACCACCGACTAATTCCCCCAAGACTGGCGGTAAACCAAAGCGGCTTAATAATTCCCCACCTACCTTGCTAGCGAGGTAAATGACGACTATACTGAGCAGCACCGCTGCCAGTATCAGTGAACTATCTGCTGTTTCTGTTGCGGTTGCCAACAAAGGTAATGAGAAGGTTATTGTATCTAAGTGCATCGGTTATTTTGGAAAACCCTTCCCTTTAATTTACAAGTTTGTTGAAAGCAACTATCATAAACGCGCTATAGAAAGCATTGATAAATTAACTCATGCCGCTTGTTAATTGCAGAAGGCGCTGCCAATGAGGCTCTGATACTGGTACTACAGATAGTCTTGTCAGGCGCACTAAGTCAAAACCTTCAAAATTTCCGTCCTGCTTAATTTGGGTCAGGGTTATCGGCTCTTGTACTCTTCGTAGGGCTCGCACCTGGACAACAACCCGTTTGGCATCATCCAATTTTGGGTCGGGGTAAGGTTGACTGACGACCTGGGCTACACCTATGACTCGCCGCTGTTTGCCTGTGTGATAAATAAGCGCCAAATCACCAATTTCCATCGTCCGCAGATGCTTGAGAGCTAATGAATTGCTAACTCCTTCCCAAACTGTAGTGCCATCTCGTTCTAAATCGCAGTAGGAATACTCTTCTGGTTCTGTCTTTAGCAGCCAGTATGCCACAAATATTCTCCTTCAATTGTTTACGGTTAACAGTTGACGGTTAACTGTCAATAGTAAACAGTCAACGGTTAGCCAATAGCTATTTTTTAGTTTCTTTCTTTAGTTTCTAAAAATGTAACTGCTCTGACTATTGACTATAGTCATGTCAAAGTAAAAACATATCTTCTGTATGGACGCAGTGTTCTTAACTGTGTCTTTAGGGAAGAGCTAGGGAGTGTGAGTTGTGAGTTGTGTGTTGTTAGCGATGAGTGGTTAGTGAGCCACTGCGCCCTTGGGAGTTCCCCCGAGTGTGCAAAGTGGCTCACCCGAAGGGTTGTTGGTGACAGCTAACCGCTCTTGACTTCCCACGACTTACCTAATCTCTATAAATTAATCATTTTTAGAGGAGTGAACGTTTTATGAATACAGATGCTGTGTCTGGTTCTCAGTTAAATGCTGGGAGCTGGTGGAAAATTCTATCTTTAGCGTTGCTTATATGTGTCATTTGTACGCTGCCTAGTTTGGCACAACAGAAAGAGAGGATGTTGCGTACTCTAAATGTCAATGGTCGTGGAATCCAGACAATTCCTACAACTCTGTCTCAAGTCAGTTTGGGGGTGGAGGTTCAGGGGAAAACAGCACAGGAGGTACAACAAGAGGCTGCTCGCAGGTCCGAAGCTGTGGTAGCTTTATTAAAGAGCCGTAATGTGGAAAAATTACAAACAACTGGTATTACTCTTAACCCAATTTATAGTTACACCAATAACGTGCAGCGTATCACAGGGTATGCTGCTTCCAATGTCGTGAGTTTTCGCATTCCCACTGACCGCGCTGGAACTCTGTTAGATGAAGCCGTCAAAGCTGGTGCAACTCAAATTAGCGGCATTAGTTTTGTGGCTAGCGAACAAGCGATCGCCAAAGCAAGACAACAAGCATTAACAGAAGCAACCCAAGATGCTCAACAACAAGCTCAAGCTGTTTTAAGTGCTTTGGGTTTTCAGCCTAAGGAAGTGGTCGGTATTGAGGTGAATGGTGCTAGTTCACCTCCGCCACCGCCACGACCTCTGTTGCGTGCTGAATCTGCTAAGCTAGCTTCCCAAGACGCTTCCACTCCTATAGTTGGAGGTGAGCAACAGGTGGAAGCTACGGTGACTTTGCAAATTAGTTATTAGTCATTGGTCATTAGTCATTAGTCATTAGTCATTAGTCATTAGTCAAACGTTCTTGACTGTTGAGTTTTGACCCTTGACTCTTGACTCCTGCTAGAAATTCTCAGGGTTCATATCTACTCCAGCTTCTTCAGCATCGCGTTTAGAACCCAATAATTGCAGTTGATCCACGAGGATGACGGGTGTGGAGCGATTTGCTCCTGTGGCGCGATCGCTCCAAGTATCAAATTTTAAGGAACCTTTGACGGCAATTTGTTTGCCTTTACGCACGTAATCACCAGCCACCTGCGCTGTTTTTCCCCATAATTCCAGATTGAACCAATCAGTATGTTCGTTGTCTCTTGTGCGCCGATTGACAGCCAGTGTTAATTTACACTTAACGCTACCTGACTCGAAATACTTCATATCCGGGTCAGTTCCTACACGACCGATCAGGGTAACGATATTTATGCTCATGTGCGTTTATTGCAGTACAAACGTACTTGTATTGTGAATACCATAATAGCGAATTGCTAGACCACTAGCAGAACGTTAAATAAAAAACAATTATAATTACCTAGAGAAATGATATAAATTACTCTGATCAAACTCCAAAACGATACGGATACGTTTATGCAGTCGGAGAATATAAAACAGTAGAAGCTTGAGACTGGTTAAAGATTCTAAAAAGAATATATAAAAACATAATCTACTTTACTAGACTCAGGTCAATAAAAGTAATAGAATCCTGCACAATTCTCAATAACAGTAAAAGTTAAAAAGTATTTAATTAGGGGGCGTAGAGACGCGTGGGCCTTTTTAGTAAGTTTTCCTTATCGCGGGATATGGGTATCGACCTCGGTACCGCTAACACCCTCGTTTATGTATCAGGTAAAGGCATTGTTCTCCAAGAACCCTCTGTAGTGGCGATTGATCAAAACGAAAAGGTAGCGCTAGCAGTTGGAGAAGAGGCAAAAAAAATGCTCGGGCGGACACCTGGGAATGTGATTGCGCTGCGCCCTTTGCGCGATGGTGTAATCGCTGACTTCGATACAGCCGAGCTGATGCTCAAAAGCTTTATCCAGAGAGTAAATGAGGGCAAATCCCTAGTATTACCTAGAATTGTCATTGGTATTCCCAGTGGAGTCACAGGGGTAGAAAGAAGAGCAGTCATGGATGCTGCTACTCAAGCTGGTGCAAGAGAAGTTTATTTGATTGATGAGCCTGTGGCTGCAGCAATTGGGGCAGGATTACCCGTCGCTGAACCAACAGGCAATATGATAATCGATATTGGTGGTGGCACAACAGAAGTTGCTGTCTTGAGTCTCCAAGGGACAGTCATTTCTGAATCAGTACGCATTGCTGGAGATGAACTGACTGAAGCCATCATGCAGTATCTGAAAAAAGTTCATAATTTAGTGATAGGCGAACGTACTGCTGAGGACATCAAAATTCGGATTGGGTCGGCATATCCCACTCATGATGATGATGATGCCATGATGGAAGTCCGAGGCTTGCACCTGCTTTCTGGTCTACCGCGAACAGTCACAATCAAGGGACCAGAAATTCGTGAAAGTATGGCGGAACCGTTGTCGGTGATTATTGAAGCGGTGAAGCGGACTTTGGAACGTACACCTCCAGAATTGGCAGCAGACATTATTGACCGAGGAATTATGCTAGCTGGCGGAGGTGCCCTGCTGAAAGGATTGGATACCCTGATCAGTCATGAAACCGGAATTGTGACACACATTGCCGCTGACCCATTAAGCTGTGTTGTACTGGGAACAGGTCGGGTGTTAGAAAATTTCAAGCAGTTGGAAAGGGTTTTCAGCGGACGTTCTCGCAATTTGTAGCAAAAACTGCGCAATATCAGATATTGGGTTCAATATAGAATCCAATATCCTTAGTAATATTACGGCTAGAAAAGGTTTCTTATGTTTACGGCACGTCGCTGGTGGGAGAGCAAAGGGTTACAAATAGGGTTGCTAGGTGTAATAGTTGGGAGTGCTTTGGTACTTAGACAGACTCAAGGTGCGCTTCTGTTTGAGGTATACCAGGGCGTGACTCGTCCAATCCAGATGTTGCAGACAGCACCACCTCAAGAAGAACGCTTCAGGGATGCTCGGTTGTTAGAACTCCAAACCCGGGTAGTAGAACTGGAAAACCAAAATAAAAAGTTAAAACAGTTATTACGCTATGTGGAAAAGGAACCGCTCGCATCGCGCCCAATTCCAGCGCGAGTGACGGGACGTGGTGCTGACAACTGGTGGCAACAAGTCACCCTCAATCGCGGTAGCCTTGCAGGTATCCAAGAAGGTTATGTTGTCAAGGCTGATGGTGGATTGGTGGGTCTAATAGAAAGTGTGAGTCCCAATACCAGCCGCGTACTGTTAATTAGTGACCTCAAGAGTCAAGTGGGTGTCACAGTGAGTCGCACAGGAGCAAAGGGGGTTTTGCGGGGAGATTCTTCTGCGGATGCAGTTCTGGAATTTTATGAAAAAGTCCCAAATGTTAAACCTGGAGATGTAATTGCCACATCTGCCTATAGTAAGAGATTTCCTTCGGGATTGGCTGTAGGACGGGTGAAGTCGTTGGATTTGAAGAAACTTCCAGCATCTGTGGCGAAGGTGGAACTTTTTCCGCCGATACGCTCTTTGGATTGGGTGACAGTGTATCCGAAGGCAGAAAACCAGCAGTCACAAAATATCGGTTCGGCAAAACCACAATAAGAACACAATATACAGAACTCAGAATTCAGAATTGCTCCAGAGTATGTGCTAGAGCTTTCAAAGAAGAAAGAATCTTATTATTTATTCTCGGTTTTGACTCCTGAGTTCTTTAAAATTTAATGAAAATTCTTAGAAAAAATGAGGATTCCGGAATCACGGGGTAATAAACACAAAAAACCAAAATCGCCAAAGCGAAAGTCCATAATTCAAATCAGCCCCCTTTCTCGTTGGCATCCGCGCTTACGTTTAGCGACTGATTGGGCGATAACGGTTGGCTCAGTGCTGCTATGCTTACTGATGCTGCTCATCCGTTTCCCCGGTATGGAACTATTGGGAATTGGACCAAACTGGTTATTGATTTGGGTAGTTGCTTGGAGTGTCAAGCGCACAGCCTTTCAAGGCGCATTTGCAGGTGTTGTATTAGGGCTACTTCAAGATTCTATGACATCGCCTGACCCAACTCATGCTCTGAGCTTGGGGGTGGTAGGAGCTCTGACTGGGATGCTACAAAAGCAGCGTTTTATACAAGAAGACTTTATTTCTATTGCCTTGATTGTGTTTGCTATGGCAGTGTTGTCTGAGACAATTTTTGCATGGCAATTGATTTTAATGGGCGATCGCAATGCAGCAGACATTTGGGCATACTTCCAGAAGGTTGCCCTTGCCTCTGCGATTCTCAGTAGCCTGTGGGCACCAGTGGTTTATTTTCCTTTAAAGCGTTGGTGGCTGCGGCTAAAATTGGCGGAACAGCCGTGAACAATTCAAAATTCAGGCATTCAAAATTGAAAATGTTCTAACCAAGAACCAAGTGCGGAGTGTGGATAATCTGGGCTTAAACCCCCAGTAAAGGAGTGAGTGAGGAGTGAGGAGTCACATAAGTTGACCCTCACTCCTAAATTTTTTTGGAATTTCAGTATCCTCTGGCAAGATGGATTAAAGCTAGAGTTATGTGAAATCGCAATCATCACAGAAGCTGGTTTCAGTTGAAACAGTTTTCTGCAGCTAGCGTACAAAATATTCACTCTGTTGCTAGGAATTATGGATAATTCGCCAGTGGTCGAACCAGATGCTTTTGTTGTGGGGTCAGGATTTCCGGATGGTTCCAACCCGAAGCAAATAGTAGGAAGTGACTTTGACCGCGCTATGATGCAGCGGTGTTTGGAACTCGCCCGCCGCGCCTTAGGACGCACCTCCCCAAATCCAATGGTGGGGGCGGTGATTGTCAAAGATGGAGAGATTGTTGGGGAGGGGTTTCATCCGCGTGTTGGTGAGCCGCATGCAGAAGTTTTTGCTCTAAAGGCAGCAGGCGTTGGCGCAGCCTCTCCAGAGGAGAATCGCGCTCGTGGAGCTACTATTTACGTTAGCCTGGAACCGTGCAATCACTACGGACGCACTCCCCCTTGTTCGGAAGCGTTGGTAGCTGCTGGGGTTGCCAAAGTGGTGGTGGGGATGGTTGATCCCAATCCACTTGTCGCTGGCGGTGGTATCGCCCGTCTACGCGCTGCAGGAATAGAAGTGCTGGTGGGCGTGGAAGAAGAAGCTTGTAAGAAGCTAAATGAAGGCTTTGTCCATCGTATTCTTCACCATCGACCTTTTGGCATTTTAAAATATGCCATGACTTTGGATGGTAAAATTGCTACGACGACAGGTCATAGTGCTTGGGTGACAAATGAAGATGCCCGTAGCGAAGTTCATCAACTGCGAGCAGCTTGTGATGCCGTCATTGTTGGTGGAAATACCGTCAGACAAGATAATCCTTATTTAACGAGCCATCGCCAAGGGGCACATAATCCTCTACGGGTGGTGATGAGCCGTACTCTCAATTTACCCGAAAAGGCTCACCTATGGCAAACCGCAGAGGCTCCCACTTTGGTTTTGACAGAAAAAGGAGCTCACGCCGATTTTCAAGAACTGTTGCGGAACCAGGGAGTGGAAGTGGTGGAGTTAACACCACTCGCACCAGATCAGGTGATGGCGTACTTATACGAGCGGGGATTTTGCAGCGTATTGTGGGAGTGCGGTGGTATCTTAGCTGCGAGAGCGATCGCCCAAGGAGCAGTGCAAAAAGTGCTTGCCTTTATTGCTCCCAAAATCATTGGTGGTAGTAATGCCCCCACACCTGTCGGTGACTTGGGCTTTACCACTATGACTGAGGCGTTGTCCTTAGAACGTGTGGCGATACGGGTTGTTGGTTCCGACTGTTTAGTAGAAGGTTATTTGCCGCAAAAAAGTCTCTAGTCCAGATTTGATAGTCCTGAGTCAAATAACTCTTGACTCTTGACTACTTATCTTGTAACTACGAATACTGACGTTCTTGAGCAATATCACGGATAAGAGCCAGTCGGGATTGGATGTAGTCGCTGAGGAAATCGGTTTCATGACAATCTAGCAAAGCTTGGGTTTTGATTTGTTTTACCAACCACTGCACCAAGCTAGCATCATCGAGCTGCAAGAGCGTCTTAGCTTGCGCGGTTTCCACCACAGACCAAAGCTGACGCATAATTTTGGGAGTCATTAGACCTCCATTGAAAGTTAGCCTAGCTGTTTTCAGGATACACAATTCTGGTCGAAGCTTCCGGTGTGAATGTAGAAGCTGACACAAGTGTTATTGGAAACTTAATATATTGAGTTATAAATTGATAATGATTTAGAATCAAGAACTTCAAGTAACATTTGAATAAAAATTTATGTTATTGTGCGCTGCTTAAGTCTTGACTTTTTGCTGTTATTGTTCTAAGTCTCAACTATGTGTAGTTAAGTCTGTTTTCTTAACCTAACTGCTAGTGGTTGCAAGTGCAAGATTATGAACAACTAGATTCCCGACTTCTTTAAGAAGTCGGGAATCTGAATATATTGATACTAGAGGCGATCGCTTTGCCTCATCGCCCAAAGGATAATCGCATCTCTATTTAAGCCCGAAAACGCGAAATAGCGATTTCCGGGCTTATTCCGCCAACTTGTCTATCATCTCGCCCAATTCTTCTTTTGCATCTTTGGCAAACTGAACGCTGCTCATACTGGCGAGAATTCCTGCTCCTGTTGTGAGGCTGGCTTCTGGTACTTTTTTTAAATAGAGAAGTCCCACGCCAGATAATGTCATCATTGCAGATGCTGCGGTTACGCCTAAAGCCAGGTTGAAGGTGAGACGTGCTTGGCGTAGTAATTCTTCAATTATTTTTTGTTCCATCTCTTGTGCATTATTGTTATTGTTGGGTTGTGGTTTGGCAAAAATATTGAAGTTCATGAGTTGTTGCCCTTTATTGTGTATGTCATTTGTTGATTGACTGCTAAGCGCAAGGTTTTTTCTTAACTTGCATATTCGTATCCTATAGAGGCAACAATTCAAATTCGAGAGCAGACAGGTTGAGTGTAGATTTACGATTTGCCCTATGTTTTGGGGCAGATGGGGCAAGGTAATAAAACCTAACTGCCCTACACAGGTAAATTAAGATTCGGTATGCTTTATTAAATGCTAATACGGTTCAGATAAGGCTAGATCCCCCCTAGCCCCCCTTACAAAGGGGGGGAATGTAGCCCCCTTTTTAAGGGGGTTGGGGGATCTTTAAGGATTAACATCACTAACGGAACCGTATTGTATTAAATGCCTAGATTCATCAATCTCTTTTATCTATGCTGCAATCTGAAAAAGTTCAATCTAGCGAAGAAGGCAAAAATCGGTTGAAAAATGCCTATAAAGAAGCGGGTTTGACTATAGAAAAGCTTGCAAATGAGGCAAAAGTTTCTAGTGACACAATTAAACGTTTATTAGGTACAAAAGATTGCCCGAATGGGGTTGAAAAATGGGCAGTTATAAATATTGCTAAAATTTTAAATATTAAACCAACTGATATAGTTGATTCAAAAGATTGGTACCCGCAGCAAATACCACCAGAATTTGAGCGATTAATTAAAGACAAAACAGAGTCATTTCGTGGTAGAAAATTTGTCTTTGATGCTATTGAAGAGTTCTTCAGCAAAAACCCCAATGGCTACTTCACTGTCGTGGGTGATGCAGGAATGGGGAAAAGTGCGATCGCGGCTAAGTACGTATTGGACAACCCAGAAGCGATTTGCTTTTTTAATATTCGGGCTGAGGGGATGAATCGTCCGGAATTGTTCTTGAAAAAAATTCGCCAACAATTGATGAATCGTTACCAGTTGCAAGATGCGGCAGAGGCTGATTTATCAACTTTGCTAACCAAAGCTAGCGAAAAAATTATTGCTGGTGAACGCCTGGTAATTGTTGTTGATGCACTGGATGAAGTTGACCAAGAATCGACCGGAAACCTTTTATATTTGCCTACTATTCTTCCAGAAGGCGTTTACTTTCTGCTGACAAGAAGACCCTATAACCAAAATGAGAAAAGGTTGAATGTTTCACCTAGCGTTCCCACCCAGCAATTAGATTTAAGAGACTACGCCGAAAGGAGTAGCCAGGATGTGAAAGAGTATATTTGGTTATTGCTCAATGATGCAGAATATAAACAGGGTTTGAGTCAGTGGATTCAAAAGCAAAACCATGTTTCTACTACTGGTTTTGTGGAAGAAGTAGCTAGTAGAAGTGAAAATAATTTTATGTATTTGCGCTGTGTTTTGCCAGCAATTGCTAATGGTTTTTACGATAATAAACCTTTGGATGAATTACCTGTAGGTTTACAAGGATATTATGAAAACCACTGGCAACTCATGGGCATGACAACCAAGCCTTTACCGAAAAATAAAATCAAGATTGTCTATGTCATGTGTGCGTTACGTAGGGCTGCTTCCCGTGAAGTGATTGCCAAATATTCTAAGCAGAAAGAGTTGACTGTGCAGGAAGTTCTTGATGGGTGGGCGCAGTTTTTACAGAAACAGGAAAATTATTCATCACCGTGTTACAGGTTTTATCACGAAAGTTTCCGAGATTTTTTGCATCGCCAGGATATTGTACAGGCGGCGGGGGTGAATTTACCAGGTGTCAGCGCCGAAGTTGTGGACATCATGACAAGAGGTCTTTTTGACGATGAGTAATGTCCGCACTAGGTTAGCTGAACTGTCATCGGAAGAAATAGAACATTTCTTAGGTGAAGTACCACGTTTATGTTTAGAAGGTGGTCAACTTAATAAATTATGCCGTCTGTTGACTGATTTTGACTTTATAGAAGCAAAAATTAATCATCCTAAATTTGGCGTGCAGGCGCTGATTGAAGATTATGATTTGATTGATGGTGCAGAATTATTATCTCACCCAGAATACGACCTCGAAACTGTTAAAGCGCTGGAATTAATTCAAGGGGCGTTGCGACTGTCAGCACATATTTTAATTCAAGATACAAAGCAAGTAGCAGAGCAATTTTGGGGTCGTTTGCAGTGTTTTCAAGTACCAAAAATTCAAGCAATACTAGAGCAGGCGAAGCAGAGTAAAACTCTTTGGTTCCGTCCTTTAACACTCAGCTTCACTCCCCCAGGTGGACGCTTACTACGCACCCTTGCAGGTCATTGCGGCTCGGTAAAAGCTATTTTGGTTACGCCTGATAGCAAACGGGTGATTTCTGGTTCGTCTGATTGTACTCTCAAAGTATGGGACTTGAAAACGGGCAAGGAACTGCATACCCTGACTGGTCATAGCAACTCGGTATATGCACTCACCGTTACTCCCGATGGCAAGCGGGTGATTTCTGGTTCATCTGACTCCACTTTGAAAGTGTGGAACTTGGAAACGGGCGAGGAACTGCATACCCTCACAGGTCATCGCGCCTCAGTAAATGCACTCACCGTTACTCCCGATGGCAAACAGGTGATTTCTGGTTCATCTGACTCCACTTTGAAAGTGTGGAACTTGGAAACGGGCGAGGAACTGCATACCCTCACAGGTCATACTGCCTCAGTAAATGCACTCACCGTCACTCCTGATGGCAAACGGGTGATTTCTGGTTCATATGACTGTACTCTTAAAGTTTGGAACCTAGAAACAGCGGAGGAACTGTTTACCTTTAATCGTCATCTTTCGTCGGTAATTGCTGTCTTTATCACCCCTGATGGGAAACGCGTATTGTCTGTTTCATCAAACAATAATCTTAAGGTTTGGGATTTAGAAACACGGAAGGAACTGTCCTCTGTTACCTATCGTGGGGATAGGGTCAGTGCTGTTACTGTTACCCGTGATGGGTTACGGGTAATTTTTTGTTCATCTGATAACACTCTCAAAGCTTGGAACCCAGACACAACCGAGGAACTGATCTCCCTGAAGGACCATAGCGCCCCAGTAAATGCTATCGCTGTTACCCCTGATGGGTTGCGAGTAATTTCTGGTTCAAGAGACAAAACTCTTAAAGTTTGGAATTTGGAAACAAGAAAAGAACTCTCTACTCTCACTGGTCATAGCGCCCCAGTAAATACTGTCGCTATTACTCCTGATGGGTTGCGTGTTATTTCTGGTTTATCTGACAACACTCTCAAAGTTTGGAACTTGCAAACCAGGGAGGAAGTTTCTACTCTCAGTGGTCATAGCGCCCCAGTAAACGCTGTCGCTATTACCCCTGATGGGTTGCGTGTTATTTCTGGTTCATCTGACAATACCCTAATAGTCCAGAAGCTTAGAACAAGGCAAGGAGTTTTCTCCTTCATTACAAATTTGATAAAAATAGGACAAATGTTTACTAGCTATGTTCACAGTGCCCCAGTAAATGCTGTCGCTATTACCCCTGATGGGTTACAGGTGATTTTTGGATCATCTGACAACACTCTTAAAGTTTGGAATTTTTTGACAATGGGAGAAAAACTGTTCCCATTTGATGCTCAGCAAGATTCTTCAAATGCAGTTGTCACATACAAAAGTAAGCAGAGGATTTCCAGTTCATTAGACATCTCGGAAAACTCATCTCAAACTCTTGTGCAGTCTGGGCTAATGTTTCATTTCAGGATAGGTCTATTAAAAAAGACTCTGACAATTTGGTATCTCGTAACAGAAAAAAAACGAGAAAAACTGACTCTGAATCCCCGAGATGGAACCACAATGACTTCTGATTTCAGGTGGGCAATTTATTTTTCAGAAAACAAGAATCTTATAGTTCAGGATATGAATACGGGCGAAGAAGTATCTAGCCTCTCCTCTTTCTACCCAGGAAAAAATAAATATCTGTTCCTTGATTCAAATGGTAAGTTATTTATTGATTTTTGCCACGAGATACTCCCAGAGATTGAGCCAGATAATAATGAATTCCACAACACAACTCTTAGAAATGAACATCCAGTAACAGAACATAAAAGTGTTGCACAAAGTCATCAGGATTCGATAAATGCAGTCGCTGTTGCTTCTAATGGATCGCAAGTAATTTCTGGTTCATCTGACTGTACTCTTAAAGTCTGGAACCTAGAAACCGGAGAGCAATTGTTCACCCTTACTGGTCATAGGCACTCGGTATGTACTGTCACTGTTACCCCCGATTGCAAACTAGCGATTTCTGGTTCATCTGACTGTACTCTTAAAGTTTGGAACCTAGAAACCGGAGAGCAATTGTTCACCCTTACTGGTCATAGCGCCTCAGTAAATGCTGTCACTGTTACTCCTAATGGGAAGTATGTAATTTCTGCTGCCAATGACAACACGCTCATAATTTGGAATTTAGACTCTAGGAAGGCGATTGCCAGTTTCACTGGGGAAAGCCCATTTTCTTGCTGTGCTGTTGCACCAGATGGGTGGACAATTGTGGCGGGGGATAGTTCAGGAAGAGTACACTTTCTGCGACTCGAAGGCATGGAGGCGTAACCATGAATATCCCACCTTCCCAAACCGCCATCAATTCCGCCTCCTACCCAACCCAATTTCAACAAGTCATTCTCGAAAAAAGCCAAAACTTTATCGGTCGTGAATTTATCTTCACCGCCATCAGCGACTTTCTCCACCGTCACAAGCGGGGTTACTTCACCATTGTTGGTGTACCCGGTAGCGGCAAAAGTGCTATCCTCGCCAAGTATGCGACGGAAAACAGTAATGTTGTTTATTACAATGCCCAAGTTGAGGGGAAAAATCGGGCTGAGGAATTTCTTACAACTGTCTGCACCAACCTTGTAGAGACGTTATATGTAACGTCTCTACAAGATGAAACGTCTCTACACCCAATACCCGACAACGCCACAGAGGGAAGTTGGTTTCTTTCGCTGCTACTCCAGAAAATTAGCGATACGCGCAGCGTCAAGCCTCCGGCTTATCGCCTACAACCCCATCAACGCTTGATAATTGCTATTGATGCCTTAGACGCGATTGACCGTAACAGGCAACCTCTAGGTTCAAATCTGTTTTATCTTCCCAGATATCTGCCAGATGGGGTCTATTTTCTTCTCACTCGCCGTCCTTTCAAAAGAGAAAAATCTGGTTTGTTGATTGAAGCACCGTCGCAAGTTCTTGATTTATCGGAATATCCAGAACAAAACCGGGAAGATGTGCAGGCATACATTCGGCAGTACCTCACCCCCAGCCCCTCTCCGCAAGCAGAGAGGGGAGTAGAAAGTGGGGATAGTTCACATATACGTGAGGAAGAATTGATTGCACGCCTCACTACGGAAAGCGAAAATAATTTTATGTATCTGCACCATATTTTGAATGCCATTGCTGAGGGTTTTTACTCTGAAGCCTACCAATTTGATAGAATTCCCCCAGGTTTAGAAGCATATTACCAGCAGCATTGGCAGAAGATAAAAGGTGAAGGTTTGTCTGATGTTGCTTTGCAAGTGCTGCGTGTGCTGAGTGCTGCGGAAACCGGAGGAATGTCAACAAAAGCGATTACCCAAATTATCGATGAAGATGAATATGATGTGGCGGAAATTCTAGAAAATTGGCTTGAGTTCCTACAGCAACGCGTCGGCAAAGAAACCACTTACAGCTTATATCATTCTCACTTTCGGGTTTGGCTGGCTAAACAAATTAGTCACTAAGTTTGTAGTGAGGACTAAAGTCCTCTTCCACGAAAAGAAGGACTGAAGTCCTTACTACAGATTTAACCAATCAAACCAGATAACGAAAGTCAAAACAAGTGTAGTATAAAAAACTAAGAGCCTACTGTGTAGATTGCATCCAAAAATAAGGTGCTATGCCTAAACGCCTTCTAGTGGTCGAATCCCCCGGTAAAGTCAAAAAACTCAGTCAAATTCTGGGATCGGAGTGGATTGTTCGTGCTAGTTGCGGTCACATTCGAGAACTCAGCGATGAAGGTGAAGATTCGCTGGGTTTTACCCTGGATGGCAGCAGTGTACAATGTCGCTATGTACCCCGCAACCAGCAAGCAAAGGAAACGATTCAACAACTTAAGGCTGCGGTTCGCCAGGTCAAAGAAGTTGTCTTAGCGACTGATCCAGATCGGGAAGGAGAAACGATCGCTTGGCATCTCAAGGAAGCTTTGGGTTTGAAGGAACCGAAACGAGTCGTCTACACGGAGATTACTGAGTCTGCGGTGAAAAGTGCGATCGCCAATCCCAGAGAACTTGACCTTAACTTGGTGGGAGCAGGATTGTGTCGCGACTGTCTTGACAAACTCGTCGGTTACAAGGGAAGCCCGCTGGTTTGGGCGTTGAATAATGGCGCGAAGAGTGTCGGACGCGTTCAAAGTGCTACCCTGCACCTGATTTGCCAGCGCGAGAGGGAAATTCAGTCTTTTGTCCCGCAAGATTATTGGAGTGTCTGGGTTGATTATGCTGAAGGATTCCGCGCTTTCTACAAAGGTAAGGTGGATACGCCGTCGGAAGCACCACAGGAAGCGGAAGTTCATGATGACGCCGCAGTTAACAGCACACAAGCAACCGAGTCTACTCGCGTTCTTTCGGAAGCAGAAGCAACACACTTAGTTGAGGAAGCGAAACGCTATCCTCACCAAATTGTCCAATTCGAGGGGAAAATCGTCAACCGCCAACCACCTCCACCGTTTATCACTTCTACTCTTCAGCAAGCTGCTGGTTCGAGGTTGAAATTTGCTCCTGAAAAAACTATGCAGGTGGCTCAAAAGTTGTATGAGGCGGGGTTAATTACATATATGCGGACAGATTCAGTTATGCTGAGTCCAGAGTTCTGCGCGAGTGCCCGCAAGTGGTTAGAGCAGAATGACCCAGAAAATGTGCCGCCTTCTGTTACCAGACATCGTAGCAATAAAACGGCTCAGGAAGCCCATGAGGCAATCCGACCAACGGATGTGTTTCGTCCTTCAACTGAATTGCGAGTACAACTTTCTACAGACGAGTTTAACCTGTATGTGCTGATTTGGAAACGGGCGATCGCCTCCCAATGTCGCCCAGCCCAACTCCGGAAAACTCTTGTCATCACTCAGTCTGGTCAAATTCTCTGGCAAGCAAGAGGACAAGTCATAGAGTTTTACGGTTATGCCCGGTACTGGTCGAACCTCAGCAAGGATACAATGCTGCCAAACTTGCAACAAGGGCAAATCCTAACTTTGGAGAATGCAGGTCACGAGAAGAAAAAGACCCAGCCACCACCCCGCTACAGCGAACCAAAACTGGTACAACTGATGGAGCGTAAAGGCATTGGTCGTCCTAGTACTTATTCTCCCACAATTGCGACGCTTAAAAAACGAAGTTATGTCCAGCTCACAAAAGAAAATCTACAGCCGACAACTTTAGGGCTAGAAGTTGATGCTTTTTTGCAGAAGGCATTACCAGATTTGTTGCAAACAGAATTCACTGCAAAGATGGAAGATGCCTTGGACGCAATTGCTTCCGGGAAACAGCCTTGGCAGCACTACCTGACAAATTGGAACCAGAATTATTTTGCACCAGCTTTGGCAAAAGCAAAAACTGTCGTTGTCAGTTCAGTTGTCAGTTCATCAAATGGGGCGAAAGCATCTCCTGTAGCTGAACGCAAATATCAGACTTCCAGAACTCGTTGCCCTCAGTGTAAGAACTACTTAGCGAAAATTCCCAGCAATAAGGTTACAAAGAAATACTTTCTCAAATGCCTCAGCGGGTGTGAAGATACCGTCCTATTTTGGAGCGATCGCACTAAGACTTGGGAAGCACCTCGTTCTCAAGCAGCCAAATCAGGAAATTCCGCAAAGGCTCCAGTCAATATAACGACATATCCATGCCCAGTGTGTAAGAAACCTCTGGAAGAGTACAGTTATACGAAAGACGGACAGAGTAAGACAATGCTCCGCTGTTCCGATTATAAGTCCCGAAATGACCAGAAACATAAGGATGTGGCTTATTTTACCACTGCAAAAGGGTGGTGGAGTCCCAAGTTTGGGGAGTTGAAGTGTTAACCTATTGCCTATTATTAGTGGATAAAGTAAATCTTAAATAGGGGCAATGAAAAGCACAAAGAGCTTTTCGCAAAGTCAAACAATGCACTTATTTAAACAGGCGATCGCCTGCTTACTCGCCTGATGTCCGGTAAGCTTTCTGTTAAAGATTTAGACATCCAATTCCCGCCCAGCATGACCGATTAGAAAGCTACAATTTAGAAGAAACGGGCTAAAATTCATGGATGAGGTAAGCTTTATGTTACAAACAATTCAAGGAACCTATAAAAACGGCAAAATTGAACTCGCTGAAACACCACAAGGCATTACTGAAAGCGCAGTTTTCGTCACTTTCTTAGAAACAAAACCCACAACTTGGCCAGAAATGATCATGCAATATCAAGGTGTAAAAGAAAGTATCATCTTTGAATCGTATCGAGATCAACTTCTACCACCTAACGAAATAGAACTTTAATTATGGGTTATCTACTAGATACTTGCGTAATTAGTGATTTTGTTAAAGGAGAAGAAAACACCCTCAAGCAATTCAATGACCATACCGAAAGACATCGAAATTCCAAATATGTCAGCCAAAGCACTGTGCACTATGTTGGAAAGTGCGATCGCACACTATATTTTCAGAGAAGGAATCCCGTTAAATTACAGCACTTTGCATCTAAATCGAGTACACCCCTCCCCAACACTGCCCTTGCCAAGGGGAGAATGCGCGACAGCGCGGGTGGGGTATCTCTGTACTTCACTAACTTGCAATCTGCTGTATCATATCATCGAAAGCGCGATCATCTTCCCCAATTAGTAATAGTTCTGTACAAAGTTTGCGAGAAATTTTCATTTTTGATACTCCAATATCAGAATTTTTTTTCTTATTTATAAGTGGTAGATGATATTTTCAATGAGTTTCAAAACTACCACTTAATATCTGGTTATTCAAAGATGGTTTTATAAGAGTAACCAGAAAATAATTAACTCAAATTAATGACGAGAATCTGCATTGATTGACATTTCTAGATGAGTTGAAACCGTTGGAGTGGAAAGCAGATTTTCACTTTGGATTTCTCGGAGAGGAACTGTGGCTGCAAAGGTACGACTTGTCAGGGTAGAACCGACAAAAGCCACTAATTCATCTAAGGAACCATTGAAGTGATTTCTATCAACTTTTCCTAATACTCCCGGTACGGTACCAGTTTCGGTATATTGCCAGAAAATCCAACCATTTCTACCCCAGTTATTTGCAGGGACTTGAGGTTGGGGTTTATTTGTAAAGTTGGCAACCCATAGAGGGTATTTGGTAAACTCTTGTCTATCATCCATGTAAGATGTCCAGAAACCCCAACTTGTGTAGATTATCGGTTTGCGTCCGGTTGCTGATTCAACAATGTCCAGCCATTTCTGTACGCGCTGAATGCGTTCAGATAATTGAAACTGCTTCCACTGTTCTTCTACTTCTTTCGGATAATGTTCTAAATCAAGTACAGGTGGTAAGTCGTTAGGTTCAATTTTGCCGACGATTCGTAGATAATTCTGTGCTTGTTCGCTTGGGTCGCGTAACGGACGGAAAAAGTGATAAGCACCGCGAATTACACCAGCTTCTTTCATTTCCTCCCAGTTCTTAGCAAAGCATTTATCTACCCAATCACCACCTTCAGTGGCTTTTGCAAAAGCGAATGAAACTCCACTGGTTTTAACTTTTTGCCAGTTGATAGAATCTCCATTCCAGTTGGAAACATCTATTCCATGTTGAGTACTTACTCCTCCTGAGATTCGAGGAATTTCCTTAAACAAGTCATCACCAGCGATGACTGTTGTCAGGAATAAGTAATCTTTGTTTAACTGATAGCGTTTGTCTTGCTTAATCAATGCCATGAACTCTCTGTGTCCAGCACGAGTTTTACCTACAAGACAACCTGCACCAGCCATACCTATATCTGTGTGGGGTAAGTCATAGCCCCAGTGTTGATTGATAGCAAAATTACCCGTGTCTAGAAAATCTCCTGGTCGAATAAAGTCTTTGTTTTTATCGCGGTACACAGAAACAGGTGTATGTTGAATCAAAGCTTCGTGTGGGTCAGCACCAGTTTGCCCTGAGTGAGTACCTACTCGCCAAGCTTTATATTGTCCAAAGGCTATTCTTGCAGCACCCAATTGATTCACAGGGTTGAGCGTGTAGTGAGTACCGGGTTCTGTTGTACCTTCCCATTTACCTCGAATCACAGGTATCTTATCTGCGTCAGGAATTTCAATTACTAAACGTAAGTCATTGAAGTGATTGGGAGCATCTGAGTTGAGACTCCCGTCAATATTCATCCCTTCAACATAGACAATGATGTATTTCTTATCCCCAACAGAAATGTTGTAGTTCATTTCTGTCATGTATTTGATTAAGCTTGCAGCTAAATCTTGACGCGAATAATCAATCGTGGGTCTTGAATTGAGTAGATCTGTGGGTGAAGTTTCAATCAAAGCTTTTGCTGTATATAAACTTAAAAATCCCCTTTCTTGAGTTACTTCTGAGCGAACGCTGCTAATAATATCTTGAAACTCGATAAATGCACCTGTGGTAATTGGACCAAACTTTCCATCAACAGGTGGGTCGAGGAATTTCAACCACACCAGAACTTCTTGTATATGTCTGGTGAGTTCTTCGTCTGCTGCAATAACTTCGATTCCAAAGGCATAATTTTCTCCACTTTCCTTTGCAAGCTTTGCAGCTTGATAGAAATTTTGTAAACGCATTACTTTTAGCCTCTCTAATGAATGTGGTTAAATCTTGATATTTTTTTTGCTGGATTGTTTGCAAATCTTGTAAGTTAGGCAACACAATTTAAACCCACATGATGATGGGTAAACATTAAAAGTATGAAGTTGGAGAAATACTCTTAATTCCTAAACTCTAGGACTTACCCATTGACAGGAATTTGATTGTCTGACTCAAGCCTGACTTGATTTGCCCAACAGAAGTTAAGCATGAATGAGCTTTCCTTCTGTATTGTTAATAGATGTAAGGAAAATCAACTTATGCAGTTTTGGGGTAGAAGTGGAAAATATTGCCACTATTCTGGTCAATTTAAGAGGATGTCTGAGAAGTCAAAAATGTCATGCTGAACGGAGCGCCAGCGTAGTGTTCGCGTAGCGTGCGCCTTAGCGCTCAGCATCTTAAAAATTAACGAGAAACTGGGATTCTTCGCTCCACTTCGTTACGCTCAGAATGACAAAATATACCTTTCTTAAAGTTTTCAGACATCCTCTAAAGATTAGATCCGCGAAAGTCAGATTCGCGTAATTTTGTCACAAAATTACGCGAATTTACAGTCTGATTTAAAAATCCAATCTGCAATTGAGCAAAAAATAAAAAACAATCTTTACAACCTGCGTGAGAAATTCTCAAACCAACCAGGTGTATATGTATTTGAGGTTAATGGAGAATACGAGATTCGAACTCGTGACCTCTGCGGTGCGATCGCAGCACTCTACCAACTGAGCTAATTCCCCGCTTAAAGACACCCAACTTATTATAGTATCATTCTCCTGTAGTACGTTGCAATTCTTTTTGAGAAAAAACTTCCTGTACCCGTTCGAGTTCCAAGTCAGTGAGATCATCCACTGTCCAGTTGCAGCAGCGTTGAAGCATATGGAATGGGTAAGTATTTGCCACACCTACCACTTGCATACCCGCTTTTTTTGCGGCTTGGATACCAGCAGGAGTATCTTCAATTGCTAGACACTCTTGTGGTTGAAGATTTAAATCAGGATATTTCTGGTTTAGACGTTCCACAGCAAGCAAATAACCATCTGGTTCTGGTTTACTGGTGGTAATGTCATCACCCGCAACAACAACTTCAAAATATTCAGCCAGTTTAGCGCGATCAAGTACCACTTCTATTTCTTTGCGGATCGCACCACTGACTAGCCCTAGTTTGAGATTACGGGAATGCACTTGAGATAACAAATCATCTAAACCAGGATACAAAGGCAGTTTTTCGATTTTTTCTAGTTCCAGAGCATACCCTTCTGCTTTGCGATTAAGCAACTGAGTTAAATAGGTATCATTAACAACACGACCGCGACTAGCAAGCAACTCTTGTAGACAGACGCGATCGCTACGTCCCAGACAAACTTGGCGCAACTCACCAGGCTTGAGGGTAAGGTTTTCCTCAAGCAGAAGTTGCTCTATCAGTCGCTCGTGGAGTGGTTCATCATTAATGATGACACCATTAAAATCAAATAAAACTGCCTTTAAACTCATGCTGTTGTATCAAAAGCTGGAGATGGAAAGCCCTGCAAATCTTCATTATCCACTTTGTTGTCTACCTGTGCAGGAGTGTAACGCCCTACATTTGTTTGAACGCTAGCATCTTCAGATAGAATTGGTTTCACCCCACTTGTAACTTGATTTATCCACCATACATCCTGGGTTTGCACCGCTTCAAATCCTGCTGCACCCATCCAAGCATCTACACTTCCAGCACTATATTCGCGAATATACGGCTCCTCAAAAACATTATTTAACCAGTCTAACTGACGTAAGGTGTTCTGATTTCCATCCAGAATCAACACTTGTCCACCCGCCACCAGCAACCGGAAGCACTCTCGTAAAATTGTCTGAGATACTGCTGTTGGTGTTTCATGGAATAACAAAGAAGCCGTTACCAAGTCAAAAGAAGCATCAGGCAAACCTGTCTTCTCTGCATTTCCATGTCGCCAGTGAAGATCTAAACCAGCACTTTCCGCTTTATGGGAAGCACGTACCAACATATAAGGCGATAAGTCCAAGCCGATGACTTCTGCTTGGGGGAAAGCCTGCTTTAACATCAAAGTTGTGGAACCTGTACCGCAGCCCAAGTCAAGAATTCGTCGCGGCTGTACTTTGATAGCATCAATTAAAGCCTGACGTACCAAACTTTCATTAGGGGCAAGAACATATTGGGTAATCGGATCGTAACTAACCGCCGCACCAGAATTGAGATACCCACGCTCAATCCCATGAAAGTTTTGGCTGCTGTAGTATGCCGGAATTGCCACATCACCGCGTCGAAAGCGGCTGCTTTCTTGTTCCCAGTCAACACTTTCGGCGTATCGGCGCAACCCCTCTTCATCAATCAGCAGACGCACTACAGGGGATAGAAAACGTTCCCAGATTGTATCTTGACGAACAGCCATAGGATTATGTCTGAGTTTATGAGGTTTCTTGAGTCAGTGTAATTTGATTTACAAATTTTAATATATCTCCTAAAACTAGCATGCTTCATCTAGCGAGAGAGTTGACATTGGTGAATATTGCTATAATACATATATAATACAAATACTGCTACCTGCTGGGAGTAGCAGTAGGTGATGCCCACCCTTATCTGGTTCTGGTGGGCATTACATACCATATAGGTATACATCCATTAGTAAGGAAGTCGTAAATAAAATGAAAGACTATACAAGATTGAGATTGTTGTAACTAACTCATGTAAAAACTCGATTCGGACGAGTCAAAAGTCAAATCTAAAATACAAAAAATTATGCCCTACGAAGAATTAAAAATTTCAACCCCATCGCCCGTTCTGTCTTGGGCAAATCACCCCTTGGGGTCAGAAGAAACTAAGATGGCAAAGAATGTCGCATCACTACCATTTGTTTTTAAGCATGTAGCTTTGATGCCAGATGTTCACTTAGGTAAAGGTGCCTTAGTGGGGTCTGTGATTGCGACAAAAGAAGCTATTATTCCCGCTGCTGTCGGCGTGGATATTGGTTGCGGGATGTGCGCTATTAAAACGCCATTTAATGGTGTTCAACTAGAAGGCAAGCTGAAGAAAATCCGCTTGGATATTGAAGCAGCAATTCCCACAGGTTTCAACGAAAATAAAGACGTTGAAAAAAGTGCCACCAACTGGCAACGGTGGAGTGATTTCAAAGACTTGCATCGAGGGGTGCAAGATTTGCAAGCTAAAGCGATGAAGCAAATGGGTTCTCTAGGAGGGGGTAAAGAATTGCCCCTTACTGTAGCAATACAGTAATCAAAACTCGTCCAAATCGGTGAATGCTGAGATTGTTAACACCGAGGGAAGTGGTAAAACACCCCGTAGAGAGCAGAGGGACTTGGGCATCCTAGTTAATTAGGATGAAGGTGTGCTCCGAACTATACCGAATAGGAAGGTATAGAACCAAGCAGAAATGACTTGGTCGATTGCAAATTAACAAGCAATTAGTAACAAATTGAATCACTTCATCGAGGTTTGCCTCGATACAGAGAACCAAGTTTGGCTGATGCTGCATTCTGGTTCCCGCAACATCGGCAATAAATTAGCACAGTGCCACATTAACACAGCTAAAGAATTAGCAAAAATGGCGGGTAATAAATTGCCTGATCCTAATTTGGCTCATTTTGTCGCTGGTACACCAGAATTCCAGGCATACTGGCACGATTTGCAGTGGGCACAGAATTATGCGCGTTTCAACCGTGAGGTGATGATGGCGCGTTTCCAACGCATCGTCGAGAAACATCTGGCGGGTGGTAAGGCGACTAAGCCTTTATTAGAAGTGAATTGCCATCACAATTACGCTGAAAAAGAAGTGCATTTTGGCGAGGATGTCTACGTCACTCGTAAAGGTGCAGTCCGCGCAACAGAAGAAGACTATGGCATTATTCCGGGTTCAATGGGGGCTAAATCCTACATTGTTAAGGGTAAAGGTTCTGCCAATAGTTTTTGCAGTTGTTCGCACGGTGCAGGACGTTTACTGTCTCGTGCGAAGGCAAAAAATGTCTACACATTAGATGATTTAATTGAGCAAACAAAAGGCGTAGAGTGCCGTAAAGATACAGGCGTTTTGGATGAAATTCCAGGCGCTTACAAGCCGATAGAAGAAGTTATGGAGAATCAAGCGGATTTAGTCGAAGTTGTAGCAACTTTGAAGCAAGTTGTTTGCGTGAAGGGTTAAATCATGGGGTGGGCATTGCCCATCCTACTTTTTCAAAAATTTTAAGGAGAAGTTATGATTTTTGATAAATGATTGATAAAAAAAAGGCGATGGCGCAGAGCGTCCGCGCTCGTCCTCGGGACACGCTAGGCGATCGCAATTTTAACGAGGAGCAAAATGCAGGATGATGTCTGATAGTGCAAAGTGCGAATTTCCGCAACTAGAAACCAAAAATCTCATATTGAGGGCAACCAATTTGTCTGATGCAGAAGCCATTTTTCAGGTTTTTGCTAATGAAGACGTAACTAAATATCACGATCTAGAACCTCCTACAAGTATCGAACAAGTGAAAGGTTTGATTCATCGTAGGTCAGAACGTTTCCAAAGTAAACAGGGAATTCGTTGGGGAATAGCTAGAAAAAACGATAATGTCATCATTGGCTCTTGCGGTTATCGCTACAAGAATCCTTTTTTGGCAGAACTTGGTTATGAGCTTGCAAGAGCTTATTGGCGACAAGGTATTATGACAGAAGCACTCGGGGCTGTCATTGAGTTTGGATTTGAAGCGATCGCATTGAATCGAATTGAGGCGATGGTGATGCTGGAAAACACAGCATCTATTAAGTTGTTGCAAAAATTAGGGTTTCTAGAAGAAGGCATTCTTAGAGAATATGGTTACTGGAAGGGTCAGTTTCATGACTTAAGAATATTTTCTTTGTTGAAAAAAGATTATCAATTACAAAACTCAGCCTCTCAAGAGTGACATACCAGTTAGAGAGAAAAAGAATTTGGGAAATTATTCCAATGCTACAAGAAGTAGATATAAAAAAGTATAAGCAGCAGTTACTATCCGACTTCAATTCTCGAACTCATTACGACCAAGGTAGGTTTTATGCTCCTGTTGGCGATCGCCTGATTGAATTCGCCAAACTCCAAACTGGACAAACAATTTTAGATATTGCAACAGGTACAGGTATAGTCGCTCTTAATGCTGCCAAAATAGTTGGCGGTGCAGGTAAAGTCATCGGTGTGGATATTTCCTCAGGAATGCTTAGTTGTGCAAAACAGAAACTGGCGACGGAGGGTTTGAAAAATGTTAATTTTCAAGAAGCAGATGCAGAGAAATTAACTTTTACTGATAATAGTTTTGATGTTATCTTATGCTCTTTGGCTATCTGTTATTTAACTGATATTCCCAAAGCTTTATGCCAGTGGCATCGCTTTCTCAAATCGAGTGGAATTTTGGCGTTTAATGCTTGGGCGAAAACAGCTTTTCCTCCGTCAGTTTTGTTTCGTGAAGTTGCCCAAAGATATGGTGTAAAAGTTCCCAATCCAAATGAACCACTTGGTACAGTTGAGAGATGCCACAACGTGTTACAAGAGGCGGGTTTTAAAAATATTGAAGTGACACAAGAGCAGTTTGGTTGGTATTTCACTCCTGATGCTCAAACTGCTGAGGAGTTATGGAAAATGAACTCCAAAAATGTTTTTGGCTATCAAGTATTGCAACTTTCACCAAATCAGTTAGAGCAATGCAAGGCTGAATATATATCAGAAATTCAGGCGTTACCCATGACAAAACAAGGCGTTTGGTGTGATGCTCCGATATTTTTTGTATTAGCTTACAAGTGAGAGTATTTTAGAAATCAGGTTTGACAAAACCAAACTTCTGTCAAACCTGAAGAATCCGAAAACGCTCGCAAGTGATGAGATTAGCCATCTGTAGTACCCGTCAGTATTGGGTGCTAATCATCATACACAAGATGATTCACCCAATACCCAACACGCTTACAGGGTTTGAACTGGGTAAAGTTGCCCAGAGCCAGATTGGGGGTTACTCACAAGCGTCGAAGTGTTGGTTCCTTGCAAGTTCGCCAGTGACTGACGCTGAGTGTTGTCGAGATTCCAACTATCACCGCCTGGCTTGTTAGTTGACGATTGACCTGGATTTAGAGCATCTAACAAGCTGATGCCGGTGTAGTCTTTTCCAGAGTTGAAATTACGATTCAATTCAGAAATTTGACCAGGATTTAGTGTGAACCCGTCAAGCCCCTTGCCTTGTGTGATTTGTTCCTTAAAACTATTGTAGAGATTATCGTCCATAGTGATATTGCCACACAGCTGGCTATCGCTACCGCTAAGGACTGGGGTAAGACCACCATCTGAATCAGCGTTCGTAGGATTTCCACTAATATCTACAGGGGTCTTGTTACCATTGTCGCTGTTACCTATGGTATTGACAGGAAAGATACTACTCAACGTAGCGTTGGAGCTGTTACCTGTGGTGTCTACAACAGAAGTTGTGTTGCTTAAGGTATTGTCACTAACAACTGCTGGGCTGAGGTTATTCCCCGTACCAAGGGTGGGGTCATTGTTATCAATACCTACAGAATTGGCTGCTCTTGGGACAATATTTTGCGAACCACCGCCCTTGGGTTCTGCAATATTAATAGATGCTGTGACATTCAGGTCAGTGGGATCATTCGCGTTTTTGGCTGGCCATTGGGTATTTCCCCCACCATCCCTGAGTTGATCAGTAACTTGGTTCTTGATGTTCCAAGGGTTACCTCCAAGGTTATTTGCGAAGGTTGAGTCTTTGACAGTGGTGGATGAGCCACCTCCGGAAATACCTCCACCTTGAAAACCAGCGTAGTTGTCAGCAACGGTCGTACCATCAATAGTGACGGGATTGGAGCCATTGGCTAAAGTGATTGCTCCACCCTGACCACCTTTGCTGTCAGCACTCTCGGCTCGATTACCTGTGAATGTACTTTTGCTAATGGTACCTGGCGATTGTTCTCCTACCCATAAACCACCACCTTGCTGGAGTGCCCGATTCTCGCTGAAGGTGGTGTTGTTGACGGTAAACTCACCATTACCAATTCGCAGACCGCCGCCGAGTGAATCGCCTCGAGAGTCCTGAATGACCTCATTTTTGCTAATTTTGGAATTTTCAACAATCACTTTGTCTGGGGGATAAGCATACAGAAACAGCCCTCCCCCTTGTCCGGCGGCTTTGTTAGCCTCAAATTCGCTATTGCGAATGGTAATTGTGCCTCCGACTGGACCATAATCGTAATTTGGTCCAGAGGCATTTGCGCCATCAGTATAGATCGCACCACCATAACCTATGGTGTGAGGACCTATTGGACCTCCGGCGGTTGAGTCATTATTGCGGAAAGTAGAGTCTTCTACTGTGAGTTTGCTCAATACAGTGTTGATTGCACCGCCATTCGTTCCCTTGTTATTCGTGAAGTCACTATTTTTCACGGTCAGAGTACTGTTAGTGTTGACAGCGATCGCACCACCACCACGTTCGCTTCTACCAGCAGTACTGTCGTTCCCCTCAAATACACTGCCAGTGATGGTGTTAGCGGTGTTAAAGCCTCCCCAAATTGCGCCTCCTCCTGCGCCGGAAGCGCTGTTATTCACAAATTTGCTGTTCTCTACATTAAGAGTGGTGAGCTTATCACTACTAACTGTCCGAATTGCACCTCCAGCACCATTTTCCCATTCACCACTGGCTTTTCCATTCGCAAGCGTCAAATTTCGCAAAGTAAAAGTGGAGCCACCTTGTGGTACATCAAAAATCCGGCTCGCATTATTGCCACTAATTGTTAGACCATTAGCACCTGCACCATCAACCGTCAGGTTTTTGTCTATTGTCAGCTGACCTGAAGTGAGAGTAATCGTTTGATTGGCAAGGTTTGAGCCAAATTGAATGGTATCACCTGATTTTGCCTGAGCGATCGCATCTCTAAGAGAACCGGCTCCATTGTCGGCAGTAGAGGAAACGGTAATAGTAGCCATGTTGAATCAATCCTTGTTTGTTGTTTGTCTTGACCAATAACTTATGAACTATGACCAACAAAGTGGTTTAGAGATAGATAAAGTCGCTATCACGCTCGATGAAGTACCAATGGGCAACAAGCTTCTGACCATGCCTATCACGTCATGATCATATGAGTTGCACATATAGACTCGTGCCGATTATGTGCATCACAGATAGTTGCGGTCTCAACTCTAGTAGTCCGCCAAGACAAAGCCTGAGGGGTACGTAGTAAGCACGAAGAAGTGCGCCTTTGAGCGATAAATCGCTCACTACAAACCCGCAAAGTTTGTCTGGTGGAGTACTAGTTGGCTCGTGCCAATTGTTGCCCAAAGGCGGCTCTAGTCGCCCTTAGCATAGCCAAAGCCACCATAAAGCTCGGTATTAGCATTTCTATTTGATGCTCTTACCTACTCTTGTTAAGAGGCAGTGTGGTTTTTATTTAGGTTTTGTTCGCCCTGGTTAGGTTGTCCCTAATTGCAGACTTTCCGATTGTTGGTGGGAGATAGGGACCCTAGAGATATTGAGATGTGGGTTAAAGACTTTGGTAATTTGTGCGTTTTTGTTCTCTGTAGTGTCGAGGACAATCACCTTGGCTTTTGGTGTAACGCCTTTACTCACGAAAGCGATCTCTGCTAGTTGAGAATCAATGAAAACTGGGCTAATGCTAGTGAAAGCCCGAAACTTTTGGTTGTACATAGTAAATTCTTGTGATTACGGGTTAGCTGTAGAGACACTTGACGAAGCAACAGTAAGCGTCTTTACATGGCGTTAGAATTCCAGCTATTAAAAAGCTTTTTAAGCTTTGGCTGGCGGTAGATACCCGCTATTCAGTCGATTTACTCTGGGCAAGCAAGTTTTTTAACTTCTCACCTGACACTGTCAAAAAACATCTTTTAGTCTGACTCACATGAAGCCTTAAAAGCTCTAATCATTGGAGTCGTTGTGCACCTTTAATATTATTTGCATCTTTTTCTACTATAAGATCAATTTGTTCCAAACTTCATGAAGCTTTTATATTATTTCGTAAAATCTTTATAAGAACTTCTTAAAATCAGTCATTTAACCTGATTGACTGTAGTTTGGACTTAAGGTATGGACTTGGTAAAGGGGACATTAAGCAAACAAGGGAAACTTTCAGTTTCTCGTCCTTTCCTCGGATGCCACATTTGATATTACACTCGCATGCAATTGAATCATAAGCAACAAAGCGTTTCTTGATCACCACAAGCAGCACCCTTACTGCTGTGTTCAACAGCACAAATGTCTTAATCTTCAAGATTTATCTTGCTCATTCTTACCATAAGCATTTATACTTATCTATAATCGTTGCCATTCAATAGAGTCGAAAGTGCAGCGTTTCATGCCATTCCAAGCTGTCTAAAGACGGCTAACAATGGCTACACTTCTGATGCAAATAAGGATGTGAGGATAAAAACTCTCTTGGAAAACTGGGTAAGAAAATAAACGTGCGGTGAGTTGATTGCAATCCACCATAACAATATAGATTCCCGTTGCAGTGTACCGTCGAAGAGGACGGTTCTCTCCCGTGTTAATGATTTACATACAGGAATATCAGCCATGACTATTGCTACAGCTAGCTTTTCTATTAACCTTGGTGCATACAAGCCACTGGCACTAGACCCTACCAATCCGAACCTCACGAATGAACAGCGGGAGACACTCAAAGCTAACATTCAGTTGTGCCGCGATGCGATCGTTTTCTTCACCGCTACAGGTGCTGCCAAAGGTCTGGGCGGTCACACGGGTGGTGCTTACGACACTGTGCCAGAGGTCGTCATTCTCGATGCATTTTTCCGGGGCGCACCAGATAAATTCGTGCCGATTTTCTTTGATGAAGCGGGACACCGCGTTGCGACGCAATACCTCATGGCTGTCTTGCACGGAGAGTTGTCTGCTGAAAGTCTTGTCCATTACCGCGAAGCTGGTGCAAAACTGCCTGGACACCCTGAACTCGGACTGACGCCCGGAGTGAAGTTCAGTTCTGGACGGTTGGGACATGTATGGCCGTACATTAATGGTGTGGCACTGGCAAATCCGAATAAGGTGGTTATCTGCCTTGGATCTGATGGTTCGCAGCAGGAAGGCAATGATGCAGAAGCAGCACGTTTGGCGGTTGCCAAGAATCTGAATGTGAAGCTGATTATCGATGATAATGATGTTACGATCGCCGGACATCCTTCTGATTATCTGCCAGGTTTCAGCGTTGCCAAAACACTCTCTGGTCACGGGCTGAATGTCAATGAGGGAGATGGCGAGGACTTGGATGATTTGTATCGTCGGATAAGTCAAGCAGTAACGACTAACGGACCCGTCGCCTTGGTTAACAAGCGAAAAATGGCTGTAGGCATTGAAGGCATAGAAGGTTCAACGCATGGTCATGATGTTATCCCAGTAGATAAGGCGATCGCCTACTTGGAAAAGCGTGGACTCACCGATGCCGTCAGATATCTCAAGAGCATCCAAAAACCCAAGCACAGCGACACCTTCACAGGTTCCGGTGACAAATGGGATTCTAACCGCAACGTGTTTGGTGATGCGGTGGTATCCGTCCTCAGCCGCCTGAGTGAAACAGAGCGCAAGGAAAAAGTAATATGTATCGATAGTGACCTCGAAGGCTCTTGCGGGCTGAAGAAGATTCATGACGCCTATCCAGAAATCTTCATCAGTTCTGGCATTATGGAGAGAGGTAATTTCTCTGCGGCTGCCGGATTTGGCATGGAAAAAGGCAAGCAGGGCATCTTTGGCACATTCAGCGCCTTTTTGGAAATGTGTATTTCGGAAATCACGATGGCGCGGCTGAACTACTCCAACGTCCTGTGTCACTTCTCTCACTCTGGCGTAGATGACATGGCGGATAATACCTGTCACTTCGGTATAAACAATATGTTTGCCGACAACGGGTTGGATGACGGCTACGAAACACGGTTGTACTTCCCCGCAGACGCCGCCCAAATGAAAGCTTGCGTTGAAGCAGTTTTCTTTGATCCAGGACTACGGTTTATTTTCTCCACCCGTTCCAAGACTCCGAACATTGTTGATGTCAATGGAAAGAACCTCTACGGCGAAGGTTACACCTTTGTTCCTGGCAAAGATGAAGTCGTGCGTGAAGGAACTGCTGGTTACATCGTCAGCTTTGGTGAGGGATTATACCGCGCACTGGATGCTGTAGAACGTCTTAAACAGCAAGGGATTGACGTCGGCTTAATCAATAAGCCAACACTCAACGTTATTGACGAAGAAACGCTTGCGAAAGTTGGTAAAGCGCCCTTTGTATTGGTCGTTGAATCATTTAATCGCCGTACAGGACTGGGTAGCCGCTTTGGGACTTGGTTGCTTGAGCGCGGACTAACACCAAAGTTCGCCCACCTCGGCACTCATAGAGAAGGTAGTGGCGGTTTATGGGAACAGTTCCCCCATCAGGGAATCGACCCTGAAGGCATCATCAACAAGGTGAAGGAACTCGTTGGCTAACCGCATATTGTTGGTAGTTTGTGGTAATTTGAAGCTTCTCGTCCATGGTCGCTCATGGGCGAGAATTTTTGTAGATAAAGGAATCCTCCAACACATTCAGCAGCAATTGAAACATTGCACTACCCAAAAACCTATCCAGAAAAAACTTGTAATACAGGGTTGAGTCATGGTTTACAGAACCAGTATTAAATAGGGTTCCAAATAGATGGTTTATCCTAATTCTATTGCCTGTCACTCGATAAAAAGGCGCGGTTCTGTTTGTCCAGCTTGTATTGCTACCTGCTGTATCTGAAGTACTAATACTGAAGTTTGTGTATCCAAAATCTTGGATGAAAGGGCTTGACATCCATAAACCGTTAATAGCGTCCCATGTCCAAGGCTGAGGAAACACACCTCCAGGCTCAAACCAAAGCATGTTTGCAACCTTGTTTGTGGGTTCTGTGGCGCTGTAGCTTACTACTTGTCCACCAAAATTGTTCTGAGCATCAAAGTTTATTTGCTTGCTTTTAATCGCCATTATTCTGCCGTCTCATAAAATGCAATCACATCATCAGTTGTGTCAATTGAGTAGCCTGCATTTGTTGATGACCAGGCGATCGCCTTTCCTGAAATAGTGAAATCAGCCGAACTACCCCCAAAAGCATTATGGTGCGCTTCATTCACAATCAAGAATATATTTGTCCCGCTTGTGGGTGTCTTAGCTAGGTTACTAATGGTATTAATAGCTGTGACTGCTAGTTTCTCGGTAAACCACTTTGCTGTTACCGGATTTCCCGTTATTGGGTTAAAAACACCTAAAATACGAGCAAAAAAATGACCAAACTACTAATTTTTAGAATGGTCTTTTTGGGAATATGGTGTGTTTAAGCATCTTGCCGGTGGCGACAAAAACTATCAAAACTTACTACGCTAAGGAATTGATGAACCACTTTCAATACTTCTTCAACAATTACCTTATTGAGCTACTGCCGCATCGTATCGTTCTTTTATGTCAGGATTTAATTCATCACGAGTAAGTGTTGTTTCTTTGACAGCAATAATTTTATTTTTAGATAGTGTAGAACCAATTTGTTCTTTACCATTACGAACTTGATAAATTGCCTCTAATAAATCTTGCTGAGAAACTTTACATTTATCCACAGTGCGAGCCACTGCTTTGCTAGCAGCTAGTTTGACAACATTTAAAATATCACCACCTGCTAAACCAATAGACTGAGAAGTTAACCAATCTAAGGTTACATCATCCGTACGAGGAATTTCATTCGGTAATAGGTACTGCCAAAGTTGGAAAAGACAATCTTTATCGGGAAGTTCAAACTCAATATGAGCTAAGATTCGTCGAACAAAAGCCCCATCAAAATTTTCTGGTAAATTCGTCGCAAAAATGACAATACCATCAAAACTATCGAGTTGTAAAAGCATTACCGAACGACTGACATTGACTCCGTGATCAGCACTTTGAGTTACACTAGTTAATCTCTTACCTAGAATGGAGTCTGCTTCATCGAAAAATAGAATTGAATCTGTCTCTTTAGCTTGCCTGAAAGCAGCAGTTATATTTTTCGGTGTTTCACCAACATACTTAGACTCAATTTCAGCATAATTAACAGTGATGATTTGCTTATTGAGAAGTTTGGCAATTGCTTCTGCACATGATGTTTTACCTGTTCCAGGCTGTCCGAAAAAATTAAGAGCGACTCGACAACCAGAAGGGTCTATCTTTTTTAAATTCCATTCGTTATACAACTTATCGTGATAGCGAATACGATTTAAAGCAGCTTCAATTCTTTCTCTAGTAATTTTAGGTAGAATCACATCATCAAGATTGCGCTGAGGTGTTTGGGGAATAAAAACTTCCGTCCGCGTTACGTCGTTATTATCTGATTTGATATCTTTATCTTTTCCGGATTCAAAGTTTGGAGAAATGTGGGTTTTCTCTCTAGTTTCGTTAGTTCCATTTTCTTGGATTCTATTCCAGCCCATTGGCATATCTATTATCCTTGTCAAAATAAATAAAAAAGACAATTTCAAGTCTTTACATAACTTGGCTCAAAATACTAGTCTGACCGATTTCCTCAATTATTTTCTCCTTTTTAGTAGTATCAATTTTTCTAAATTCTTCTATGGTTATCTCGTATTGATTAATTTTGACTTTTCCTGTTTCCTTAGTTTCGACATGGACTGTATAAAGAAATTTCTGAGCATCTCCTGCTACTGTATCAACAACCATATAAACATCTAGCAATTTGCTTTCTTCTAAGTTATTTTTATGCAACCAATCTTTAACTCTATCTCGAATTACACTTCTATTTTCGTCTAACCATTTTGCTGTTTTAGCACGTAAAATCGGCACATATTTTTTAATAGCATAATATGCGAAAATAGATACTATGGCTGTGATTACAAAACCTATAATTCCAATAATGACAGTACCAATAGCTTGCCAAATTTGATTATTCATAGTTACTAAGTTGATTGACTATTAACTAAAGGTAAATTCCAAGGAACAGTGATACTTGTATCATTGCGCTTTAAAAACTCCTTACGGATAGGAAAGGGTAAATCATCCCATGTTCTTTGTGTGTTGGCAGAGAAAGATGTGCCATCTTGAAAACTAGCATTCAGAAAAACTTCCACTTTTGATAGCGATGAACGACGCTGGAATACCAATTCAACCGATTCAATTAGTTCTGTTATTCTTCGAGTCAGTTCAGTATCTTCTCCCTTAGTTAAAGCTTGGAAAATAGAACTAGCAGAATAATCCAATTTTCTGCTTAAAGATTCTGCGATAAGTCTATCAACCCATTCATCCAAATCTTTCTTGACTTGCGTCTCATTTTTATCAATCATTCCTTTGATAATTAAGCCTCCTACAACTAACACAATAGTGCCAACAATACCGAAACCAAGTAAATTAATAATTTTCATGAAGTTAATTCCATTGATGAAAAATTAATTAATCATTTCCATTGAATCACAATTATCATCTTTGAGAGCAGTGTAATCGATTTCAAGATTATTTTCTTTACTCTTCATCCAAGACTTTCTAATATCTGGAGATAAATCATCCCAATTAATTTCCTCTTCAACAACCTGTTTTATTACTGTTTTTGATTCTAAAGTCTTAATAACATAGGAAGTAGTTTTTCTAACCCATCTATTAGAGCTTTGTTTTTCAAAATATATTGCCATTTTTAATAAATACTGGCGAACCTTATTCCAGGCACCTTTTATTAACCTACGTGTAGGAACAGCAATGTTGTTATCAATCCATGCAAAAGCATTTTCAACATATTCGCGAATGATAGGTAAATGCTTCTCAACGAATGGGAAAAAGCTTTCTCTTGCCCAGTCAGTCACTTTTTCCCAGAAGAATAATATAGCTGATGCAGTGAAACTAAAAACGACACTTACAGTTGTGAGAATTGCTTGTGTTGAATTGTTGGAATTCATATTTAATCCTTAGTAATTTAATTTGCAAATCATAATAAAACTACAGATAAATATCAATTTTTATTGTTCCATTATCATAGCTTCTAATTCTTTTTCTCTTGTTTCCATGAAATCAATGTTGTAATTATGTTGACTACCTTTCAGCCAAGATTCTCTTACTTCTGGTGGTAAGTTATCCCAATCCAGGTCTTCTTCTATTTCTCTTTTAACAAAAACTGGTCGGTTTGCTTCAAACTTTTTGAAGATTGTTGATGTTGATTTTTTTTTCCAAACAGCAGATGAAGCTACACGCTCAAATTTCACAACCATTTCTAAAAGTATTTGTTTCACTTCTTGCCATGCTTCTTTTACAGTATCTACGATTTTAGAAGTAATTTTATCCACAACAATAAAAGCCAACTTGACTGATTCTTCAAGGATAGGAATCATATCTTTCCGAATCCAAGTGAGAAAATTTGAATATGTCCATGCTAAAACTTGCTCCCAAATAACCGCAGCTACTTGGATGACGATCGCAAACACTTTTTCTAATATTTTGGTCATATTTTCTTGATACATAGTAATAGTCCCTAACTCTGATAAATTTGAAAAGATATAGATTCTTTTTTCTCTTCAATAAAAATATCTCGAATTTCTTTTGGTAAATCGTCTAAATCGATTTCTGACTCTTCAATTCTTTTTAATGTGGGTTTATTACTACCAGCTAGCAGAGCAAATATTTCGGTTTTCTGATTGTATGAATTAGTTTGTATATCCCGATAATAATGAACTTTGACTGCTATCAACTGCTCTTTTATGAGAGATATTAATTTTTGAGTTTCTATACTAGGTTCTATCTCAGTGATTAATTCTGAGTCTGTTTCTCCACAAAGAAAATAAACTGCGCTCAGGCAAGTATTAAAATTACTATTATTCTTGTCAATTTTATCTTGGATAAATTTAGCTATGTAAGTATATACTTTTGATTTATGCTGTGAATCTAAATCATCTTCAGAATTGATGAAAAAACTCAAAAGCTCAAATATTTGCTTTTTGATGCTTGCTAATAAGCGACTATTAGTAGAATTTTTTTCGAGCATACTTTTTATTTCCATATTTATCTCTTCAAATCAGCGTAGAATCTTTTCTGTTTTATGTTGAGAATTTATATTTGGCATTTTACTTGTAAATAAGATGACGTGCAGCTAAATTGTATAAGCTAAAGAATTAGAATAATAGTAATGTGACTCCAAAAGTACGTTTTGTGTATGTAAATTAGACACAGCCTATATGTCGAAAGATTTCATATTTATAATTTACATATACCACCGTCGCTAGACATTAAACCCATATTTTTCCTTCAAAAAATCTTTTAATTCCTGGTCAGGTTCTTCCCCATAACAAGAACCGATAACTGTGCCATATTTCTCTAAATCAATAATTTGATTTGATTCAAGTACTTTCAAAAACTCCTGCTCTAAAGCTGGTATGATATAAACAAAATAATAAGCCCATCTACCAGTGCTATCTTTTGCTTTGAGTTTATGAACAAAATGACCTTGTCTTACAATTAGTTTATCTACATACATATCACTATGATTTCCAAGTGAATTTTAACTATTTGACTATGGGTTTTTGTTTAACATTAACCTTGGTTGAAAATTCTATTTCTTGAATTTACGCAAAGCATTGATCGCAACATTCCGAATCTCTTTATTTTGATGATTTATCATCGATTTTAAAACCTGCCTCCCTAATGGACTTGCAACACCAGCTAATGCGTAAGCATAGCTACTAATATACGTTCGTTCTAATTGCTCAAGTTGATATTTTAGTACCGCAACATTACCCATCCCAATTAATGCTAGAAAGCAGCGATCGCGTAATCCATACTTATCCGTATTATTTTCAGGCTGATTAGCTCCTCGTATAAGTTCGGAGATGACTTGAGAATTGCTAATAAAGACTAGATAAACTAGTGCTTCATCACGTTGTTCCCATAGATAGGTTTCATCTTTAAAAATCTCTAGAAGTGAGTCTACCATTTCGGGAATAAAGAACCCTAATCGTCCGAGAGCAACTGCTGCACTTCTTTTAACTTTGCTCGGTGAATTTGTAAAAATTAGTCTCTTGATGACATCAATTTCTTTTGAATGATCGATATAAGCTACTTTTGGTAAATCTCTTTGAGGTTTAGCACCATCTGCCACAACTGCCCATTGATAAATCCAGTCAGCCTGGGAAAATATAGTTGCTTTAGAGTTACAAATACTCAAAATCAAAGCAGCATTACTTCGAGCAAAGATATCATGTTTCTCATTAACAACAACTCTTCTGAAAACATCAAGTTCACGCTCACTAAAAGTATATGCTGTGTAAGAATGACTAGTTTTGGCATTCGTTAACCATACAGTAGCCCATATAGCAGCAGTTGATAATCCATAATTACCTGTTGTTTCTTCTTCAATCGCAGTTAGTAAGACTTTAATAACTTCACGTAATAGTACATTCGATAAAAATCCTATCTTGATGTCGTTATTTTGAATTTGTGCTCGATAAAATATATCTACTAAGCTTAATGCTGAATCAACACGTTCCTCAATTGAGCAAAAAACACTTAAGTTTTCTAATAATGGAATTAATATTTGAGTTGCATTTGATGCATCAATAACTTGGCTATTTATAATTTTTGTGTTTAATAAGATACAACCAATCTGACTTCTACGAGCATCACGGGCTTGTATATAATTTTGTTTGTAATAATTTTTTTTGTAAAAATGATTCAAAGCGTGACTGCATCACAGCATAAAATGCTTTGTCAATTGATGTATTTAAGTTATTATTAAAACCATCAAATTCATTGAGATTATCTATCGCTTTATTGAGAGCAAAAATTACTGTCTCTTCTTTCCAATTTACCTCCATGACAAGACATTGCATCGCAAAACTAGACAAAGCACGAGCTTCTCTGGGAGAGAAATTAGGAGACAACAACATTCGTATCACATCATCCACCGCGATTGTACTTATCTCCCCCTGTTTATAGGTATTTTGCTCCAGTTTAAGCATCCAAAATTGCATCTTAACCTGCCAGTCAGTGGATACAACTGGCTCGGTTTTTTGGCTTTGATAAAATATTTCAATTGGTCTATCTACAATAGGTATGTCGTGAACCTGCTGACACAAATAATCAAAAATCTCTAATTTATTTTTTTCTAATGTCTTTTGATTACTATTTTTTTGAAGAAAATTTATATCTTTAGTAATTCTTTCAATTTGCTGACTATCTTTTTGCCAAGATTCTATGTTTTTTGTAATTGTTTCATATTTCTGCCGACATTCTTTAATTCTTTGCTCGAGTTCAAATGTTGTAGCCGCGCTACTAGTAAAAGAAAGCTGTTTTTCATAATGAGCAATTTGTTCTAGCCAGGTAGTTCTAGTTTGTTTTAAACTTTCTAAATACTGTTCATTCTGAAATCCAGTCATCATCTACCTCGGAAGTTTACTTCTGACTGTTTTTAATACTTTTGAGATCAATCCTTCCGTTTCCATTTCTAGTTCGTAAGATGCGATCGCAGGAATCAATGGTAAAACTAACTTCAACTTGGCTGAAGCTGTTTTATCTTGCTTATCTAATTTGTCTCGAATAGTATGCAGGAGAGGAATCAATTCGGAAGAGTGGTTATTAGAAGATGTCTTTTCGATAGAATCAACCGCTTGTTCAACCTTAACTAGCTGGCTTTCTGCTTCTTCGTCGGAAATGATGATTACTTCTTTCGGATAAAGTTCCCAGTATTCAGTCTCATATTTACGAATATCAGGAAGGATTTCTCGCTTAATTCGTTGTTTTAGTTCAAAGTTAGCGGATTGACTACTACTGAAAGTTAACTCTTTTTGAAAGCAGCCCAGTTTTTCGTAGAGTATTTCTAAAACTTCTTTGATATCGTTTAATCTAGCTTGATCGTTCATTGGTGCTTCCTCGTAAATTTACGACTATGAGCCAAGAGTTTTTCATAAAGATAGGAAAATACCAGGGCAAACGCATCTTGTCAACAACAACCTCTCAATGTCAATAAATCTGAAAATAATCGCATTAATGCCCGGTTATTGACAAGTCTGTTAGCAATTGCCTACGGCAGAGCTACGCCTAACGCCTTAACTCCTGAAAAACCAATCAAACAAGAAATTCTTGTTCTCCCGTCGATGCACTAATTAAGGTTTTTGTCAAGACTAATTAAGATGCGTTTGCCCTGGCTAAAATACTTACAATAAAAAAATTAATACTTGTATGTCTAAGTAATGACATTATGGTAGCAAATTTTCAGCTATAAGTGTAATTACAAGCTGAATATCTGACTTTTTACGGGATATAAAAAAGGAAAGTCTGTAAATCGTAAAGCTTTGCTTAGTTTGGCTCCTCTACTGCCACCTGATTTATTACCATAGGCGCTGGCTGCTGCCAGAGAGTTAAGGATAAGAAGTATCGCGCCAACGCCCTAAGTAGTTTGACTGATAAATTTTTGTAAGTACAAAAAACTCTACTTGAGGTCATCGTGCTAGATTGGGTTTTTTGTACGCTAAGGAATTTAGATAAAGGCTCAAATTCTTGTCCAGACTGAGTTACAGCTTTTAAAATTGAAAAATTTTGGATTTTGTAGGTTTGAAGCTCTGAAGTGGCATTGATCATTGCCAAAAATAGATATCTCCAAAATAGAAGCGTTCTGTGGTAAAAGAGTATAAAATTAACTTTTTTACCATAAGAATATGAGTAACGTATTAGGTTACATTAAAAACAACTCCCAGGAAACGCAGCGCTTGATTGGTCTAAAGTATGAGCAACTAGAACAACTAATAAATCAGGCGATCGCTTTACATATGCAAAAGCAACAAGACATAGAAGCAAAGAAAGTTAGAATCATAAATAAAGGGGGTGGTCGGAAGGTAAAACTATCTACAGAAGAGCAGATTCTCTTAACATTAATATACTTGAGACATTTAACAACATTTCAATTACTAGGTATCCAGTTTGGAGTGAGTGAATCAACGGCAAATGATACATTCAACTACTGGTTTCCACTCCTACAAGAACTCTTGCCATCAAGTTTACTTGAACAGGTAAAAAAAAATGCAAGTGATTACGAGATAGTTCAAGAAATTTTAACCGAGTACGAACTAATAGTAGATAGCTGTGAGCAGCCTAGAGAAAGACCTAGAGAGTATAAAGAGCAGAAAAAATATTACTCTGGTAAGAAGAAAAAGCATACTTTTAAAAATCAAATTATTGTTTTACCAGACGGTCAAGATATTGTTGATGTAATCGCGGGTCAACCTGGACCAAAAAGTGACATAAGTTTGTTCCGTGAAAGTCAAAAAACCTTTGACTCTAATCAAAGGTTTAAAGGAGATAAAGGTTATCAAGGAGAAATATCAATTAAGACTCCCACGAAAAAGCCGAAAAAAGGAGAATTAAGCCAGTTACAAAAAGAGAAAAACAAAGAAATGGCTTCAAACCGGATATTTGTTGAACATTTGATTCGGTTAGTTAAAATCTTTAGATCTGCATCCGAACGATTTAGGCTAAATCCACATAAATATGAGCAGGTGATTCAGACAATTTGTGGACTTGTAAGATTCCGAATTAGAGCTTTAGTTTTACCACTATGAAATAGTGAGAGACAACGTAGCTAAAATTTACTGCCAACTTGTTTTTTTTACTTTATTTTCAACAAGAACTATCTCAAAAGCTGGTTTTTGCGTGGAGAATGGCTGATGTTTGAAGTTAGCGATCGCCTGTTAAAAGCCAGTCATACAGAGGTTTTAGCATTTTTCGGAGATGTCTAATAACCATTCTGTGTGATGTCAGCTGTTGATATCTGCGACAGCGCAAGAAAGGTGCGCTTTCACTACTTTAGCGGGGGAAGTTCAGATTAGCGATACGCTCGCTTGCTCTACTTTCCCTTGCGATACGCCCGCTTGCTCTGCGCTCTGCGCAATCGCCTATGGGTCAAAAATCACCTTGACCCTGACGAGGAAAAACTACGGGTTTCAACGTAGACGAGGTTTAACTGAAAAATATACTAAATTTCTGTACCCAAATGTACCCAAAATCTGGGGGGTATAAATACTTAGAAAATGCGTCATAGTCTATGTGGCAGAAAACTAATCGTCTGTGAGTAATCATCATCAGCGATCGCCCACCCTTCTTCTGGAGCAATCACCCCATTCGTTTTGTCATATAAGGCTTGACGACGACGCAAGGCGACTATAACTGTGGATGCGTCGCCCATCTCCGTGCGATCATGCTTCTTGATAAAATAGCGGTTCTCATTTGAATCACATACACCACCACGAATAATGTAGAGACGTAGCATGCTACGTCTTTACAGCTGTGTATTGCACGCAACCGAGAAACGCTATATTTGAGGCAGTAGGGGTTCAAGGATTTCCCACTCTTCGTCTGTTAGGCTGCTAGAGTACGGCATGGCTGCTGGATACGGCTTTTGCCGTAACTGTACTTCAAGTCAGTAAAAGATGTCAAATGGGTTCTATACAGAGATTCCTGCAGCAAGATCTATAAATCGAGATGTGAAATTAGTCTTTTTCAATTCAAAACAAACAATGCAAGGTTCAGCTTTGAGAGACATCTGCGGTTCGTGGCGGTGCTGCTTCTAAAAGTAGCATTGCTACCCAAAGAGCGATCGCCCTCAACTATTTAATTTATTCCTTCTCGCCGATTTCGTATTCGTAGGCAGACATACTATGTTCACTAAGGTCAAGACCTTCGATTTCCTCTTCTTGTGAGACTCTTAGACCTATCGTGAGCTTAATCATTGACCAGGCAAATAGACTAAATAGAGCCGTGAAAACACCCACTGACACAATACCTATAACTTGAGCCAAGATTTGGTTTAAACCGCCTCCCAGAAACAACCCCTTCGCAGGACCATTATTTTCACCATACCAAGGATAAATATTAGGTCCTACACTAAACAGCCCGACTGCAAATGTTCCCCAGATACCACAGATCAAGTGAACTGAAATAGCACCCACTGGATCATCGATTTCTAGCCTGTCTAAAAGAACGGCTGAAAAAACAACAATGACCCCAGCAACCGTACCAATGATGGTTGCATGAGCCATGCTGACGAAGGCACAGGAGGCTGTAATCGATACCGCGCCTGCAAGGATTCCATTGATCAGGAATGAAAGGTCGGGTTTCCCAAAATATAGCCAAGAAGTTATGGTAGCTGCTAATCCGCCCGTTGCCGCTGCCATATTAGTTGTCAGAAGAATATGACTAATAGCTGGCGGGTCAGCAGCCAGCGTCGAGCCACAGTTAAAGCCAAACCAGCCGAGCCAAAGAATTAAAGCACCTAGAGTAGAGATGCTGAGATTATGCCCTGGTATAGCAACAATTTTTTTACCAAAAACGCTACGGCTTTGGGGAGAATAAGTCAGCCTTTGTCTGCCAAGCTTACCGTCGTCTTGGTATTTGCCCAAGCGTGCTCCTAGCAGCAAAGTTCCCACCAAACCAGCCCACCCACCTACCGAGTGAACTACCGTTGAACCGGCAAAATCCCAAAAATCTAGATTTGATAGCCAACCCTTTCCCCAAATCCAGTGACCCGTGACACTATAAGAAAGGCTTACAAATAAAAGACTGAAAATGAGAAATGCCGCATACTTGATCCGTTCGGCGACAGCGCCAGAAACAATGGTGGCTGCAATTCCCGCAAAGACTAATTGAAAGAAAAACTTTGCCTGGAGGGGTATGCCTGCGGAACTGAGGGATGTGTACACTCCTCTGTAGTCACGCCCTGTTATGGGGCTGTTGTCTAATGGACTTAAGAAAAACCCGTTGTGTCCATACAACCCATTCCCATCGCCAAACATGATTCCAAAACCAATTGCCCAAAAAGCTACTGTAGAAAGGGCAAAGACTATCAGGTTTTTGGATAACACATTGACCGCATTCTTTTGGCGACAGAAACCTGTTTCTACCATGGCAAAACCAGCATTCATAAAGAACACTAGAGTACCTGTAAATATCACCCAAACGGTATCTGCAACTACTCGAATGCTCTGTTGACCTTTCTCTAATACCTCTAGACGCTGCTCTAGGCTTGGGGAAACCGCAACTGCGGCGTAGCTCCACATCAGCAGAATCATAGCGACAAAGGCTAAGCAGGTTAACCAATTTGCCAAGAGTCGGCTTTTCTTATGCTTTGATTTCTTGAACTTCTTCCTAGGCATGGAAATAGAGATTTTTTGTGGGGACAAATACATCCTCCCGCTATAGCTTAATACAAGGTTTAATCCAGATAATCCTGAAACTTTTTAGTAAGAAACCCCTCGATATCTCTTAGTTGGTTTTTTAGTAGATGTTTTGTCTTCGGTAGGTGACTGAGATAAAGGTATGTCAAACTCACCCCGTTCTTTTATTGGATTTGAATCGGAATCTTTTTCATTCTTTGGAGATAAATCTGGAGTAGAGCGTTCGGGATAAACAGAGCCTCTAAACTTCAACTCTGTTTGAACATCAGCTTTATCTTGGGCTTGAGATGAAAGACTAGTAGACACAGACTGCACACGATTTATTGAGATTTCAGCTTCCTCAGGTTTATCTTTAGCTTGAGATGAAAGACTATGAGACACTGGCTGCACATAATTTATTGCGATTCCAGTTTCGCCTGTGAACCTCACTTCTTTCTTCTCCACCCAAACCGTCAGATATGACTGATTTTCTACGATCAAACAGAAAAGTTGATCTTCAAAAAATTCTTGACAAAATTTGATGGCTCTTCGGCGATTTTGTGTGGAAAAATCTATACATCTAGTCAAAATTTTATTTTTAAAGATAATTTGTGATGCTTCCTTGCAGAAAACACCTTGATTTTCTAGATCCTCTGCGGTAAAAAAGAGCATGGTAAAAATCCTGGTTTTGTTTCACTCCTCCTAAGAAGCCAACAGTGCCCAAGAACAGCACTGTCAAGTGTTAAGTTTTTGGTTAATGCTCCCTGCTCGATTTAGTTATCGCTTTAAATCAAAAAAACTAATATTGATAAATTTAACAGTTTCTTATGTATTTCCACACTCTTTACATAAGCTTTATATTTAAACTCGGATATTATAGGAGGGGTAACCGTTAGAACAGTGACACTTTAAAATTTTTACTTTCTTTGGGCAAAGAAACTTTACAAAAGAGAGTTGTGCAGCTCTGATACTGATTAAATATCAAGAATGACCATCGCTGTCCAACCGTCATTGCTTTTTTCTAATTGGAAAAGGTGTAATGTCACAGCTTTGACATCTACTCGTTGTTGGTGGCGATCGCGATCCAGCCTTTCTCCTTGGAGTACAGCGTTTAGGTAGTGTTTTCCTTGTTTCTCCTCAAACTCAATTTGTTGCGATCGCAGCAGCAGGAGTTCGCTATCTTTGTAGTAGACCAGTTCTTGAAGAAAATTGAACAGCAAAAGGTCTAATTGGTCATCTTCTAAACTAAAGGTGCGCGTTTCCTTAAGTTCTATCGAGTCCAAATCTTCAATCATAGTGTTGATTGTTGCATCACCTGCCGCTTTAAAAACCTCCTGTAAATCCTTTCCCCAAGCGCGAAAGGCAATATCAGCAGTGGCAACATCTTCAAGAAACTCGTATGACATAAATAACACTTAATATAAGTAAATATACTTTCTCATCATAGCCCCCCTTTTTAAGGGGGGTTGGGGGGATCTACTGCTCACACTTCTTTAAACGACCGAGAATTTCTGCTTTTCGTTCGCTCAACTGTTTGCCAATAAAAACCATTTCCGTCGCTTCTTGTTCAAATGGTTCCAATTCCCAGCGTCCAGCCACAAAATTAAATAGATAAATACCTTCGGGAAAGCGGATAAACCCTTTTGCCCGATATACGTCTGTTTTCAAATTATCAGCAAATTCTTCAAAACATTCAAGATTAAAAGTAGCAGGAGATTTGTAGCTAAACGATTCAAATTCCACTTGGTGAACGTGGTGCGGTGGTGGTTGCACCCGTTCTCGACCGATACCAAACAACAAATCTGGATCTACCTGGCCCCGCACAGTATGTAAAATCGAAGCGATTTGGTTAATGGAATTTAACTTTTTTTCTATTGCTTGCAACTCGCTTTCAGAAACTAAATCTACCTTGTTTAGGAGGATGGTGTCTGCTGCTTCAATTTGTATGCGAGTTGTATGACCTACAGACGGATATTTCACCATTGCATCAGCGTCAACAACTGTAACTACCCCATCCAGCCGCACTCTTTGTAAACTTTCTTGAATATCAAAAACCAGTGCATCCGGTTCTGCAACTCCGGTTGTTTCCACCACCATTTGGTCTGGATCAACTGTATCAATGATTTCATTAACAGCGGCTTCAAACTCGCCCAGCAGCGAACAGCAGACGCAACCGCCACCGAGATCCGCCATCTCGACATTTTTGCCTTGAATGATTTTGGTATCAATCGCTATTTCGCCAAATTCGTTCATCAAAATCGCGATTTTTTTGGGGACAGTTTCGAGGATGTGACGCAGCAGCGTTGTTTTGCCGCTTCCCAACGGTCCTGTAATCACTGTAAGTGGTGTGCGTACTGCCATAACTTATTTGTTCTCTATTTTTGTTCTAAGATTGAAGTTTCCTTGTACAAATGACTGTCCAGCTTTCAACATCATCTCGGTTTTGTACTTGCTCCGAAGTCGCAATAGCTTGAACTTCATCAAAAAACACTTCAGATTTTGGCAGACGAATCGAAGTTATTACATTTTTCTTTATTTCCTCACTTAAATGTTTGTAAATTAAGCTCAAGTGGGGATTAAGAGCAAAGTTAGATTGCTTTTGTGAACTGCAACGTATGGTTTCTGATATCTTACTAAGAATCGGATTCTGGTGAAATTGTACGAATAAAGTCTTAGTAAATTCCTCTGTATATAGGAGCTTATCGACTTTTAAACTAAAACTTTCAACTCCCTGTGTTGCCTTTTCTATAAGTTCAGAAGGAGATTCATCAAGGGCGTATTCACCAGAGTAGATAGTGACATGAGGGGTGAAACTTGGAGCGTCATACTCTTGTGCAAGAGTATCTATAATTTTTTGGAAAAATGCTTTGTGTTCTGCCGAGGGAATAAGCCAGAATGATACCTTAGTGTTCAAGCAGAACCTCCTTGCTTAGTACAGCATTTCATTAATTCGTAACGTTTTTAAACGCAGAGGAATACTCTCGGTAAACGCAAAGGTACACAGAGTCTTTGTTCAAGTTTTCGCTATGAACTTATGGAATCATGTACTTAGCATAACCTACCCCTTAATATTCCCAATCGGGGTTAAGCGTACCACCCGTTTGCTAATCCCAGCTAACTCAGCCGCTTCGATAACATCATCTACATTCTTATATGCTCCACCGGCTTCCTCCGCCAGTCCTTGGTAAGAGTTGCTGCGGACATAAATGCCCCGCTTTTCCATATCCTTCTTGAGTGTTTCGCCACGATAGGTTTTTCGTGCTTTCGCCCGACTCATTGTGCGTCCGCTACCATGAGCAGTGCTGAAGAAAGTCTGGTCGCCAGTGGGTACACCTACTAACAAATAAGACCCAGTTTCCATACTGCCACCGATAATCACTGGCTGACCAATATCCTTGTACCGTTCTGGAACATCTTGCATCCCAGGACCAAAAGCGCGAGTTGCACCCTTACGGTGTACAAGGAGCGATCGCTCTTTGCCATCTATAATATGACGCTCTAATTTCGCGGTATTATGGGCGACATCATAAACCATGTGCATACCCAATTCCTCTGCCGAGTATCCAAAAATTTCCGAAAACACCTCCCGGACGCGGTGCAAGATGACTTGACGATTTGCAAAAGACATATTGATACCGCACTTCATTGCGGTAAAATATGCCTGACCTTCAGGAGAGTTAAAAGGCGCACAGGCTAATTCTCTGTCCAGAATTTTGATGCCGTACTTGCTCTCCATCACTTTCAAAAAGACCTGCAGATAGTCGGTTGCGACTTGATGACCAAATCCTCGACTACCGCAGTGGAACATCACCACCACTTGATTTGGCATGGTAATTCCCATACTCGCGGCTAATTCCTTATCAAAAATGTTTTCCGGTCGAGCAACTTGAATTTCTAGATAATGGTTACCAGACCCCAAAGTGCCGATTTGGTTGAAACCTCTATCAATTGCCTTTTCACTGATTTTGGAGGAATCAGCACCTTTAAGACATCCGTTTTCTTCCATCAGTGCTAGATCTTCTTCCCAACCGTAGCCATTGCGGATACACCATTGTGCGCCTTGCTCAGCCACTTCGCGAAAATCATTCCGTGAAAGCTTCACAAAACCAGTGCTTCCCACCCCGGCGGGAACCCTTTGATAAAGCTTGTCTACAAGCTTTTTAATATCGGGTTTCACTTCATCGTAAGTCAGGTTGGTGACCAACAAGCGCATACCGCAATTAATATCGAAACCGATACCGCCAGGAGAAATGACACCTCCTTGTTCCACATCCATCGCCGCCACGCCACCGATGGGAAAACCATAACCAAAGTGTCCGTCTGGCATACATAACGCATACTTAGTTACCCCTGGAAGTGTCGCTACGTTGGTCACTTGGTCATATACGGCTTCGTCCAAGTCCTCAATTAACTTTTCTGTGGCATAGATCCGGGCGGGAACGCGCATCCCTTGTTTGTAGGAAATCGGCACTTCCCAGATTGTGTCAGAGATTTTGTTTAAAAATTCTTTAATAGCCATTTTAATACCCCAGTTCCTAGCTATTTTGCCGGGTACTTTCGCCCATACACTATTTGATATAGATTTGAGCATAACCTTACTGCTTTGTCTCAACCTCTGCCTAAAGGAGATGCCTCAACTTAAGTCAGCCTGTCACTCGGAATACAAAAAAGCTGGGTCTTTGTGCTTTGTGTGAAATGCAAATCATTTGTGGCAGACTTATCTGAGTGGCAATCACCTTGTTACAACTAAGAAAACCCAAAACTCAGAATTACAGCTATTTTCAGTTAATTGAACCACAGATTTTCGTAGGGGCACGGCACTGCCCATTGGTGTCAACTTAAGGTCAAAACCAATATAGAACAAGCTTTAAGAGATTGCCTCGTTCCCAGCCTGAGGCCGGGAATGCAGCCTTGGCAGGCTCTGCCTGCCTTAAGAGCGTTACTAGCCGCTTCAAGGGCATTTCCAGGTTCCACCTGGAAACGAGATTTTACAAGGGTTTTAGCTTAAGTTGATACGTCTGGGCACAGAACAGCCCCTACCCCGTGGTTTATTTACTTGAAAAGCGCTGTAATAGCAAAAGTCCATAAAAAAGCACGAAAAGTTGAAGTGACAGGGTTTGTCAATTAGCTTTCATTTTTCAATCAATTGTGCAACTGACTGCCATCCCAATGTAGCGTTGAACCAGGTTTTGGCAGAAAAGCGATACAGCTAGAATTTCTGCTCGTTTTGATACGGCTGATAATCTAAAAAGAAAAAAGAGCGCAAGATCGACTTTTCTGGAGGACTCCTGTCTATTGCTTTTTCTAGATCTGCTCTTTTTGTCCAAAGTTCACTTTTGGAGATCACAAATAAATGACTACTCAAACGCTATCGAAAGCGCTGCTTAGCCCTTTTGATTTGGGAGGCTTGATTCTCAAAAACAGAGTCGTAATGGCTCCCCTGACTCGAGCTCGCGCAGGCAAAGAGCGTATGCCCAACGCCCTGATGGCCGAGTATTACGCTCAACGGGCAACAGTTGGTTTGATGATTGCGGAAGCTACCGTAATCTCGAAACAGGCTAATGGTTGGGTAAATAGCCCTGGTATTTATTCAGACGAACAAGCGCAAGCCTGGAAGCAGGTTGTGGATGCAGTGCATAGTAAAGGAACGCCGTTTTTTCTACAGCTTTGGCACATGGGGCGAGCGAGTCACAGTAGTTTTCAGGAAAATGGTCAACAGCCGGTTTCCGCTTCTGCTGTGAAGCTGAATGGAGATTACATTCAAACTCCGATGGGCAAACAACCCTACGAAACTCCCCGAGCCTTAGAGACGAACGAGATCCCTCTAGTGGTAGAAGATTATCGTCGCGCAGCCCAGCGGGCGAAAGATGCTGGTTTTGATGGAGTGGAAATTCATGCAGCTAACGGCTATTTAATCGATCAGTTTCTCCAATCTAAGACCAACCATCGGACAGACCAATATGGTGGTAGGCTTGAGAATCGCTATCGTTTTCTCAAAGAAATTGTGGAGGCTATCTTAACTGTATGGCCTGCTAGCCGAGTAGGAGTGAGGCTGTCTCCAAATGGCAATTATAATGACATGGGTTCACCAGATTTCCGGGAAACCTTTCTTTATGTCGCCCAGCAGTTGAATGCTTACGGTCTAACTTACTTGCATATACTAGATGGACTAGGATTTGGCTTTCACGAGTTGGGAGAGGCGATGACGTTGGCTGAACTTCGCTCTGTGTTTACAGGTTCGCTCATCGGTAACTGTGGCTATACACAAGAAACCGCTGAAGCCGCAATCAAGGATGGTAGTGCTGATTTGATTGCCTTTGGGCGACTGATAATTAGCAATCCTGATTTAGTTGAGCGTTTTACCAATGGCTGGCCTCTAAATCCACCACCAGATCCAAGTATCTGGTATTCTTTTGACAAAGAAGGCTACACCGATTTTCCGACTTACGCCTGAATCCTAAGTAGTTCAAGCTGAATCGACAAAGCCCTCTGTTAGTTGCTAATAGCTAATGGCTCATGGCGATACAGCAATTAGCAATGAGCCATTAGCAACAAAAGCCCAGTTACCTTTTGTCACTCGGAATACAAAAAAGCTGGGCTTTTGTGCTTTGTGTGATGCGAGCATTTTTTTGTAGTAGCTGCAAAGTCAAAAAGTAGCATGGAATCTGAACGACTCTCAGCCATTAATCTGGCAAGCGGAAAACTTGTTGCGATCGCCTGCAAGCCACCAATTTTGTCGAGTACCACAACAAACTGGGACGGTATTGTGGTTGAATATCATCATTTACCACCCGCTGAATCTCCAGAGCTTTGCTTGCAGCAGCACAGCATCAGTATCATGCTTGGTCATGAATATCAAATTGACTGGCGACTAGCAGGCGGACGGTTACACAAGGCGCAGATGAGAAGAGGTGAAATTGGTATCACTCCAAAAGGCTTTCAGACACAAGCTCGTTGGTATCAGGATGTCGAATTTCTTCTGGTGTCTGTCAATTCCAGTCTATTTAAGAGAGTAGCAGACAATGCGGTTAATGTTGAACTCATACCACATAGGGGAGTAAGCGACCCGCAAATTTTTCACTTGGGAATGGCGCTGAAAGCGGAACTGGAAGCTGGATGCCCATCTGGTAAAGTTTACGGAGAATCCGTTGCTACAGCTCTTGCAGCCCATCTCCTCAAAACTTATTCTGTATCACCGCAACTCATTCCACCTGAGGTTAATCTTTCTGAGCGACAATTGCGACAGGTAATCGATTATATTCATGACAACCTAGCACTGGATCTAAGTCTGCCAGAATTGGCTGTGCTGGTGGACATGAGTTCCTATTCATTCTGTCGTTGGTTCAAACGCTTAATGGGGCTGACTCCACATCAATATATAATTCAATGTCGCATCGAGCGTGCCAAATTTTTACTCACTTATACTCAGTTACCTATTGTTGAAATTGCCCTTCGTGTTGGCTGTTCTAGCCAAAGCAATTTTACAGCTTTGTTTCGCAAGCTGGTAGGAATGACACCTAAGGCATACAGAGAAATGTTGTAAGTCGGCTTTCTAAAACTGAAGATAGTTTGTAGTAAGGGCAAAGAGCGGTTATTACGAACTGTAATTTTGCTACTTTGCAAGATTTCAACATCAAAGAGCGCAAGTTTTCAGAAGACAGCAGCGTCACTGGCAATTTATCCTCAGGCTAGCGATGAACTAACGACTGTTGGTGAGAGAAACCCTAATGACCAAACAACTTGACTTAAATGATTACAAACAGGGAATAGCAGATTTATACAACCGCAGAAGCCAAACTTATGATGATAGCGAGTGGCATTTGCGAATTTGTCAACATCTCCTTGAATATTCGCACGTGAGTTCTGGACAGCATATTTTGGATATTGGAACGGGTACAGGTCACCTTGCAATTGAAGCAGCTCGAATCGTTGGAGATGGTGGTCGAGTTATTGGTGTGGATATTTCTAGTGGAATGTTGGAGTTGGCGAGATGTAAGGTTGAAGCATTAGGTCTAAGGAATGTTGAGTTTCTACTAGCCGATGCTGAATCGCTCAATTTTTCTGCCAATAGTTTTGACCAAATTTTGTGTGCAAATACATTTCCTTGGATAGAGGACAAAGAAGCCACATTGCGGATTTGGCATTTATTTCTCAAACCTGGTGGGGTCATTGGCATTCATACACCTGCCGATACTGCATATGTCGCATACGTTGTTTTGCGAGAGGTCTTTGAAAAGTATGGTGTTTTGCTAGAGGCTAGTAATCGAATCGGCACACTTGAAATGTGTCAAAGTCTATTCGTGGACGCTGGCTTTGAAGTGATAGAAATCAAGACTGAGCAGCATGGTAACTACATTAATTTAGAACAGGCAAAAGCAACATGGGAAGGAATTTCTCGTCCACCCCTTGCAAAATATCGAAATCTCTCCTCAAAGCTTTCGTCAGAGCAGTTAGTAAAAGCTAAAGCTGAATTTGAGGCAAAATTAGAGGCACTCCAAACCGAACAAGGAGTGTGGGATGAAGTCACTACTTGGTATATCCTGGGTCGAAAACCAGAAACGGGAACCTTAAACAGTGGTGAAAGCGCAGCCTAACACTTTGTTAAAGCCGACGAACGAAAACCCTTGGTGCGCTTGCTTGTTCAAGTTGCCTTGCCATCAGTTACCTAGGTCTTTGTCCAAAACCATGCAATTCGGGCAATGAAAATCTTATGCATAACAGCCAATACGAGCAACAATACAAAAAACAAGTCATTGATTTCTTTAACAGTAGAACAAGCTACGATAACGATTACACCATTCGTCGTGCTCTCCCGCTACTAGAATATGCTAGAGTCAATGCGACCCCAGATTCAGAAGATTGTGGATGAATTGCTTGGCAAAGTTCAAGAAGCAGGCAGCATGGATGTGATTGCCGATCTTGCCTGTCCACTGCCTGCGATGGTGACTGCCACTATCCTGGGTGTGCCAACTGAGCAGCAGCTAACGCAATGGGCGCATGACCTGTTTTACGTGTTTGACCAGCCAATATCAATTAAAGATTATGAGTACCTAAATAAAGTAGCTTTGGAGTTCAGAGAATATTTCAGTAGCTTGATTGCCGAAAGAGAAAAAAAGCCAAAAGAAGACCTACTTAGCTATCTGATCGCAGCTAAAAACCAAGGTGGCAAGCTCAACCATGACGAACTATTGGCAATCTGCGCGATGTTGTTTAGTGTTGGTCAAGAAACTACGGAAAATTTAATCGGCAACAGTGTACTTGCCTTATTGCATCATCCTGACCAGATGCAGAAGCTCAAAGCCCAACCAACAATTATTAATAGCGCTATTGAAGAACTGCTGCGTTATGACAGCCCAGTGCAACTCATTAGCCGATTAGCAATTGAAGATGTAGAAATAGGTGGAGAGACAATTCGAGCAGGCGATCGGGTGGATCTGTGCCTGGGGGCTGCCAATAGAGATCCAGCACAATTTCCCGATCCCGATCGCCTCGATCTCACTCGTCAGCATTACAGTTTGCCGTTTGGAGCGGGCATTCACTATTGCTTAGGTGCTACGCAAGCACGCATCCAAGGTCAGATTGCTATCAATGCGATCGTTCAACGGCTTTGCGACCTGAAGCTGAATACAAATAAGCTGGAGTGGCGAAAGAATATAGTTTTACGTGGATTGGCGGCTCTTCCAGTAACTTTCAGTTGTCAGTAATTTCTATCTCATATACAGTCACGTATAACAGCTACATGAAACAATTCAAAGACAAAGTGGCAGTAATCACTGGTGCAGCTAGTGGTATATATAGGGCGTGCTATAGCTTTGCGTTGCGTGCAAGAAGGCATGAAGGTTGTTCTAGCGGACATTGAACAGCAAGCCTTAACCCAAACCGAAGCAGAAATGAAAGCACTAGGAGCAACGGTGCTGACTGTATTGACTGATGTTTCAAAAGTTACCGATATCGAGACACTAGCTCAAAAAACACTTGATACCTTTGGATCTGTACACCTTTTGTGCAACAACGCAGGTGTCACTGCAGTTGCCTCTCGCACTTGGGAAAGCCCTTTAAGTGATTGGAAATGGGTTATGGGTGTAAATTTATGGGGCGTGATTCATGGGGTTCATGTCTTTGTACCTATCATGCTTGAGCAAGATACTGAATGCCACATTGTAAATACTGCATCTATGGCGGGGTTAACATCTATTGCTGGAACGGGAATTTATAGCCTCACTAAGCATGGAGTAGTGAACCTTTCTGAGATACTGTACCGTGAATTAGTGCAAATGAGCGCCAAAGTCAAGGTATCTGTTCTTTGTCCAGGATGGGTCAATACCCAACTGTTTGACTCAGCACGAAATCGTCCATCTGAGCAAAAGAATCTTTCACCTGAAGCAGAACAGACCTCAAGCAATTCAGCGCTGGAACAATCTTTTCACCAAGCTATGCAAGCTGGAATGTCTTCTGAGGTTGTAGCTGATTATCTATTTCAAGGTATCAAGGACGAAAAGTTTTATATTCTGACCCATCCCGAATATAAAGTAGCCGTTAAAATCCGCTTGGAAGACATTCTCCAAGAGCCTAATCCCACAACGATTAATCTTGATACTAAGAAAGTGTAGTATTGTATTATGCTACATATTTCATTATTTCTTTGGTGTATCTTACCCAATTGCAAACCGCTATAAATGTAGAGACGCTGCAGTGCAACATCTCTACAAAACAACTAAAAGACGCTATATAATATCGCGTCTTTTCAAATCTACATTGTTAAAGATTGAGCATTTGTCTCAATCAACTTCGCCAAATCTTGCAAGAACGCCGCAGCAGGCGCACCGTAAATAATCCGGTGGTCAGAGGTCATATTCACCTGCATCTGTTGCTTAACGCCAAATAAACCGTCGGCTGTGGCTACCACTTGCGGACGTGATGCCCCAATTGCCAAAATGGAACCTTGTCCGGGTGGTAGAATTGCATCAAATCTATCTACGCCGAACATCCCCAAGTTTGTTACTGTAAAGGTGCCGCTGTTGTACTCTTCTGGTTGCAGCTTTTTGGCTCTGGCACGCTCAACTAAGGACTTCCAATCACGCGACAGAGAATATATATCCATATTGTCTGCATTCTGCAACACTGGTGTGATCAATCCTCCATCATCCATTGCCACTGCTACGGCAACGTTAATATTAGAGTGGTAGACAATTCCTTGTTCTGAGTAGCTGGCATTAAGCAGGGGATGTTTTTGCAGTGTCACCGCTACCGCTTTTGCAAGTAGCGCTGTCATCGTCACGCCTTTAGACTTAATCTGTTTGTAAAGCTTGTCTAAGGCATCTGTGGTAATTGTGTAACCTATATGGATGACAGGCACGGAGAGGCTGGCTACCATGTTCCGCGCTACGGCATTTTGCAAGGTAGTTAAAGGCACTATTTGACCCGGAACTGCAGCGGTGGCTGGCGTGGGTGCGGGTGCAGGAGCAACTTTTGTGGGTGTAGGTGCAACTGGGGTAATAGTTGGTGCTGGTTGTGGAGATGCCACTGGGGTAACTGTGGCAGGTTGTTTGCTAGATTTTCCAGCAGCTGTTTCTACATCTTCGGCGACGATGCGACCGTAGGGACCACTTCCAGAAATGCCACTCAAATCAACTTTCAGTTCCTTGGCTAACTTGCGGGCGCGGGGTGAAGCTACAAGCCGCCCATTTGTACGGCTAGAACTTCCGTTTTGAGAAGCAGCAGGGGTTGCGACTGTGGTTGTTTCTGCTATTTTTCCAGAAGTGGTAGCAGTTGCTTCTTGTTGAGCAGGACTACTTCCAGAATTGGCTTGTTGGATCGCAGTTTCGATTTCAGCTTCGGTTTCTGCTAACAAGGCGATCGCAGCTCCAACGGAGGCTGTTTCACCAGCTTGCACAAGGATTGTGGCAACATATCCTTCATAAAAGGATTCCACATCCATATCTGCCTTATCTGACTCGACAACCACCACTGTTTCGCCTTTTTCCACTTTGTCTCCAGGTGATTTTACCCAGGAAACGATTTTACCTTCGGTCATGGTGGAACTTAGCGCCGGCATAAATACTTCGTAAATGCTCATATGGGTGGTTTGGTGAATCGAGAATTAATGGATTTTTACAGCTAGTGTCAGATTGCATTGTATCTTGACCTAGCTCCCTTCGGGGCAGGGTATCGAGGAACAAGGGTGTAGGATGTAGGGGAATAATTTTTAAATTTTGAAAAGAAAATAGTAAATGACATTCTTATTTTTCCTGATACCCTGACACCCCTACATCCTTACCCCTAATTTACCTAGATGCGAGGAACTATATTAAGACCACAAGGTCTATAAGTTTGTATTTCTGATCACGGCTGATCAAATTTTGAATTCCACTCAAAAGCAAGAAGATGAAGGACGCTACCTCAATCTAAAATTCAAAATTGATATTTAGCCTGTTTGAATTAACTGTTAAATTTTATGTCGCCAAAGTTGAAGTGGTTTCTGATAGTGGTAGTTAGTATATTTGCCACCGCTGCCACTGGTGTTTACATCACCCAGCGTCAAACGACTGAAGCGGTTTCTGATACGAGCAATGGACAACCGCCGCAGTTTTCCGATGTGAACCTAACAGAGGAGATTGTCAACCCGGAGCGAGCCAATTATAATCCTGTACCTTTAGAAAAAATCACCTCTCCTCTCTTAGGCAGCGATCCTGCTGAACTTGCCCTCAATGCCTTTGATGAGGAGGACTCAAGCGCAACTCGCAAAGTCGAGGTATTTTATCCGCTCCCAAATCAAGCATTTGTGACGATTACGCAAATAGAGCCAGCAAACAATTCTCTCAAAGCAGTTAAATATCGAGTGGAACTAGCAACGTTTGGGCGATCGCTTTTGGTGAACTCCCCTCGTGTGTGGCAAATTGTTTGGGCTGGCTCCCAGGTACAATGTATACCTGGAAGTAGCGTCAGCACAAAACAGCCAACCCAAACCTGTCAGTAGTTATTTGTCACTAGTGCAGCGGGTGTGGAAATCATCCAACTGTTAAAAAGACACAAAAAGCTTATGTGGTTAACATTTGCGCCTTGTAACAAATTGTACTAGTCATGAATCACTGGTAAGAACCAAGGACAATTAGACTTTGGACAAATTTAAATCGAATTTAAATATCGCCGCGAATTTCTTCTACAACACCATCACGTAGCACAACTTCTACTTGTAATTTGCTTATCAAGTTATCACCTGGTTCCACGTTGAAAAAGCCTTCCATTTGGAATTGGTTGACTTCCTCATCTAACTGTAGAAGCTGTACTTGCTGGAGGTTTTGTAGACTTTGGTTTTTCTGTTCCAGGAGTTCGCTTTTCTTCTGATTAACTTGAACTTGGATATTCTCAATTTGTTGCAGGGTTTGGGGGCCAGGTGGTTGCAGACTCTGCTTTTGAATTGCTGAAATCGCTCGCTGTCCTTCATTGTCTAGTTGTTGCAACTGCTGGTCAATTTGATTAATTTGAGCTTGCAGTTGCTGCTGCACTTCCTCTTTCCACAGGGGAGTGACAATCGCCTTGACGTTAACACCGCGTTTTAGGAGCAGTTGTTGAGGTTTGGAGAGGTTCATCATAGATGTTTCACGTTCACTCTATAGTTTGCAGGTGAAATAATTAGGCAAATATGCCGTTAATAATATCGCGATAGCGCTCCATCACCACGTGTCGCCTAATTTTCAAGGTTTGTGTCATCAAGCCATTTTCTACTGAAAACGGCTCCAGAATCAGCTTGAACGGACCAATGCGGTCATCCGGTCGATAGCCTGGACGATTTTGCACTTCCCGATTCAATTCTTGCCGAAATAAATCCTGAATTATTTTACTCTCCACGCTGACTTGCGTTTTGTTTGCTGAGTCCTCCTTATTTTGTTCTTTGGCGGCTTCATCTGGTAGACGTAGATGCAGATTCTGAGTTTCGGCCCATTTTTCCAGGGCTTCCAAATTGGGGACAATCAATGCACCGATACTGCGTTGGTCTTGTCCAACAAGCATTATCTGATCTATGTAGGGCGATCGCAAACACGCATCTTCAATTGGCTGCGGCTCGATATTTTCCCCATTGGTTAATACAATCGTATCTTTTGCCCGTCCGGTTAGTACCAAATCATTTTGCGGTGTCACCCAACCCAAATCCCCGCTATCAAACCAACCATCCGCGTCAATTGCTTTCGCTGTTGCTTCGGGGTTTTGGTAATAGCCTTGCATAATTTGTGGTCCCCGCAGCAGCACCAAACCTCGCTCCCCGGTGGGTAAAGGTTTACGAGTCTCAGGATCTACTATTTTCGTTTCTGTACCCGGTATTGGTTGCCCAACTGCACCACGTAAATTGCGCCAATAACGACGCCCATGAGTCACAGGAGAAGTTTCCGTCAAGCCATAGCCCTGCAAAATCTCCACACCAATAATTTCAAAAAAGTCATCTATGTGCTTGGGAAGCGCACCACCACCGCTAAACATTTGCTTGATTCTCCCCCCTGTTGCTTCCTGTACCTTGGCATAAACTATTTGTTCTCCCAAAGCATGGAGTGGGAACAAAGCAGTTGCTTGCATACGAGCTGCCAATTGCTCAAATATTGAGGGGTTGAGATTTGTTAAACTCAATCCTTGGGCAATTCGCTGCGCTTTGATATACTTTTCGCTAATGCCCAGAAAGTAGTTTATCAAACGTTGCTTATTTTCAGGTTGTTCGCGGAACTGCTTTTGCACTCCCTCATAAATTGATTCCAATAAGCGCGGCACACATACCACATAATGGGGTTTAAATTCTTTCAAATCCCGTTTGATAGAGCGCAAGTTGGTGTAAATTTGCGTACAACCTTGAGAAAGTAAGAAATACTCACAACTACGTTCGTAGACGTGCCATGTGGGGAGGATGCTCAGAGCCATGTCTCCCACTTGCGGTTGCACAACTGCCCCAAGCGCTAAAATTTGGTGCATCAAGTTGCGATGAGAAAGCATCGCGCCTTTGGGTTTGCCCGTCGTGCCAGAAGTATACATTAGGGTTGCCAGAGTGTCGGGCTTTTGCTCTACTGGTTCTAGAGTATGGTTTGCCCCTATTTCCATCAACTGAGTGAAATTAACTATTTTCAAAGTTTCGTCTGTTGGGGGTGCTTCATCGCAAAGCAAAATCACCAATTGAATTGGTAAATCCTCAAGACGTGATCTAAGCTTGTTGAAAGTTTTCAAATCTTCCACAACAAGCGCCCTGCTACCACTATTTGCCAAGATAAATATAAGTTCTTCCCGTTCTGCCTGGGAACTACGCACTGCATCAACTGCCCCAGCAGTCATAATACCTTGATCTGCAATCAACCACCGGGGACTGTTATCAGAAATCAGGGAGACGCGTTCTCCTGCTTTCACCCCCAAACCTTGCAATCCAGCAGCAAATTGTTGAATTTTTTGAAAGAGTTGCGTATATGTAATCACAACTTCTGGTTTAGCATGAGGATCGCGCAGGGCGACAGTATCACCACATCGCTTTGCTACCAACGCCCAAATTTCTGGCACCGACTTCAGATTAGAGTAATCTGTTAAACGCTGTAATTCCTGGCGTTCTCGCTCAGTAAGATTAGATAATATGGCGGAAATATCATATGTTTTCGACATCACACATCTCCTAAATACATATTTGTTATATGTCCAGCATATTCCGAACTGTCGATGAAATAGCTAATCTAAAATGACACATTACCTTCTGTCTACAGCAATGTTCATAACTTCATGAAACTATATATTTATAAAAGTTTATGCTATAGTTAATTTATCTAAGATAGAAGCAATGTAAAAGTTTGCTTTCAATTGGTTGCAGGAATTGTACTTTTGACTAAGAGCAGTAAGCACCTAATTTGTAAAAGAAAGTGATGACCTATGCGTTTGATAGATATTTTACTCTTAACGCTGATCAATGTTGCTGGCTGTCTTGTGTTTCCCAAGCTTCTATCTTTCATTCTGGCTGTGAAAAATAGATGTAATCAGTTATCGCCAACTTCAACAATACAGACAAAACAGAATAACAAAACTGAAATTACCAGTTTTCCATATTGTACAAGTTACACCTTGACAAAAACTTCATTTTGTAAATTTTATCCTAGTTTTTGTGATAGGTGTTCTCCAGGTTAATAGGCTTCAGTGTTTAGTTAACCTCTTGCAAAAGTTATTTTTGTGAAAATCAAACCACAGATCCACAATAAATAAAAGTTTTTCCTCTGTCTTCCCCCCTCTTTTAGGGGGGAATGAGGCCGGTGCACACAGATAATTTATCTGTGTGCATCTGCGCTTACTGAGATCTTGCAAGAGTTGCAACAGTGAGTCGGCGAAGCCTCCAAACCCTCGTTACCAGGTTGAACCTGGTAACGAAATATTAGAGCCTCTGGCGCTTGTTGGGTGCAAGATCTGAACTTAGAAACATTTCTTTATGATACTTTTGAAATAACTCTCTTGATAATTAATAACTGATTGGGCTATTTATAAAGTTGTAGGGTGCGTTAAAGCCAGAGTACGGCACCAACAAATGCGATGCCCTGCGGCAATTTCTCAGTCTCTCAAACTTTCAAATGATTACATAGCCGCAGGGCATCCTACTTAATATTTATTAAACTTTTATTTCTCATACTTTTGGAATAAGTCTCTTGATAATTAATAACTGATTGGGCTATTTATAAACTACTCATAAACTCTATGGTTATACTAAGAAAATTTTATATTAACAGTAACTTATATACCAAACAAGAAAATCCAATTTTTCTTTTCACCCGTTTTAATGAATTTTCTGTAAAAATAATAAAATATAAAAAGCATCTTTATGAAGAGGGGAATTATCTATGGGTTTGATGGAAGGTCTATTCCTAACGTTGATAAACGCTGTCGCTTGCGTTGCGTTTCCCAAATTACTGTCTGTCATTTTGACTTTCAAAAATCAACGCACTGAAGCAGCAGTACAGACTACGGTGTCCTCAAACAATGCAAAATCTAAGGTGCCAAGTTTTCCCTATTAAATAAGAAATAAGCAACTGCAAATGCACACAAACGGTTTTGTGTGCATTTGTGTCTATCTGTAATTATTTTTTAATCTGATTCAGATCAACCCAGTTTTTGTGAGAAACTGGGTTTTTAATTGCAAAAATGGTCTACAGTCCAACAGAGACTTGTGCATCTTTGAGATTGGCACGGCGATGGAAAAAGTAAAATTGTTGAAACCGCTGAACTTATTTGAATACGAACAGTTAGCTACTAAGTGCCTGTCTCAAATGGCTTTGGACTACTATGCTAGCGGTGCTTGGGATGAAGTGACATTGCGGGATAACCGGGCTGCTTTTGAAAGATTTAAGCTTCGTCCGCGAGTGCTAGTAGATGTGAGCGATCGCAACCTAGCAACCAAAGTCTTAGGTCAACCGCTGCAAATGCCTTTGTTTATTGCTCCAATGGCATTTCAATGTCTTGCCAATCCACAAGGAGAAGTTGCCACGGCAAGAGCAGCAGCATCCGCTGGTGTTGGCATGGTGTTGAGTACTCTTTCTACCAAGAGTATAGAGGAAGTGGCGGCAGTCTGTCACGACACAAATCTTCATACTCCCCAATGGTTCCAGCTTTACATACATAAAGACAGGGGATTAACTCGTGCTTTGGTAGAAAGGGCTTACGCTGCGGGGTATAAAGCACTTTGTATCACTGTAGACGCTCCTGTTTTGGGACGGCGCGAACGAGACAAACGGAATGAGTTTGCTTTGCCAGTAGGTATGCAACTGGCTAATCTGACAACTCTCTCGGGGTTGAACATTCCCCACGAAGAGGGGGAATCTGGATTGTTTACTTATGTTGCCGAGCAACTCAACACTGCGGTAACGTGGGATGATTTGGAATGGTTTGAGTCTTTATGTCCGCTCCCCTTGGTACTTAAAGGAATTTTACGGGGAGATGATGCCGCTCGTGCCGTGGAGTGTGGAGCCAAGGCAATTATTGTATCTAATCATGGCGGTCGTCAATTAGATGGAGCAGTTGCATCTCTTGACGCTTTAGCTGAAGTGGTAAAAGCAGTGGATGGACGCGCTGAAGTATTGTTAGATGGGGGCATTCGCAGAGGTACTGATATTCTTAAAGCTTTAGCATTGGGAGCAAAAGCAGTGCTTGTGGGACGTCCTGTGTTGTGGGGATTAGCCGTAGCTGGAGAAGCTGGTGTGGCTGATGCGATCAAAATTCTGCGAGATGAGCTAGATGTGGCGATGGCGCTGAGTGGTTGTGCAAGTGTGGGAAAGATTGACTCTAGTTTGTTATTGCGCGAAAACCACCGTTTTGCATAATAAATGCGCTGGGTTACTGGGATAAAAATTTTTGGGTAATTTTACTCAATTCCAACAATAGTTTCCGGTAATTTGCTAAGGACGGCTTTAAGAGCAAAGGTTAGATTAACGAGAGTTTGGCGATCGCATCCCGAACATTACGAGAGGTGCGCAGTTCCTTTCTCTCGGTTTTGAAACAACCAACTTTTTTGAAACTTGACGAAATTGGTCGAAGGGAGCGTATTTGATTTTGATTTTTTCTTTCATTATGATTTTCGGAAAGTAGTGATTTGGCGATCGCCTTCTTGCCCAAAAAATAAGCCCCTTCTGTAAAGAGGGGCAACCAACCGTGTTGTAGATATTTAGCTTGCCAGACGATAATTATTAATTGTAAGCAGAATCAACTTATGCAGTTGACAATGACGGCGTATTTAGTCGCCAACCTTTTGCAAATACTGAGAATGAATCCAGCCAGGACTAGAAGCAAGCTTTACCCACTCGCGAGAAGATTTGCTTACCCTGACGTTGACATCGTATTGATAAGGGATGGCACCGATTTTTTCGTAATTAGAACCAGGACCAGAGCGGATGGCAACTCCAATTGGGGCAGTTACCAACACTGTGCAAACAGGTTTAATTCCTTGTCGCAGTTGACATAGCTGTTCTGCTGGGGTTTGATTTTGAGTAGCACCGGCTGGCACAGTTCCGCCAGTTAGGATTAGTGTTAAAAATGCTAAGGCGGTCAGTTGTTTGTTGAATTTAAACATAATTTTACTTTTTAAATTTTTAGCTTGTAAGCTTCGTTTCTAATCTTTTATAAGTGTTGGTGAAATCAACTTATGCAGCTGGATTGTAAATTGTTATCTTAACGGCGATTGTTTAAGGGGTAGTACCAGAATGCAATTGGATTTTAGCCGACTGCACTCCGCGCGATTAACTCCGCCACTGCCCCTTGGGCAATCGCTCTTTGGGCGGACACTCCGTGCGATTGGCTCCGCCACTGCCCCTTGGGCAATCGCTACTCCCCCAACTCTACTTATCAGGATTTTTAGCCAAGACCCCATAGACCTCAGCCTAGCAGTGACATGATACGGCGGGCATCCTGCTCACCCTAATGACTATCATTAGACTTCTTGCAAAAAAAAAGTCCAAAAAAATGAATAATTAACCCGAGATGTAGGCGTAAGCCGTGCCGTAGGCTACGCAGATAAGTCTACTTATGCAAGAGATCTATTTCTTACTTTCCCGCCGCCACTTTCCCCTTACCAAACGAATTTCATCAAAGCTGTAGCGATCGCCAAGATATTCTTTAATTGGCGTTAGGGAAATATCACCAAGAATTTCTAAGACTTGTAAAATTTTTTGCTGCTTCTCTACAGGAACTAACAGATTGAAATCTACTGACTGATTCTTCTCTATTAAATCGGAAAGATGACGAATAACTGTTGTCGGGCGAAGATTGCGTTTTACTGCAATTTCTGCAACGCTAAAACCTTGTTGGTGTAACTGTAAAGTCAATAATTCAGTTTCTGAAGGTAAGTCCTGAAAACGTGTGGAATTATCTTGTTGATTTGACAAACCTTGTTCTTGACGATAAGCGCGAATTTCTGCAAGAAACTTTTCACCATAGTTAGAAACTTTGTGACTGCCTATGCCAGAAAGTTTACCAAATTGAGCTAAGGTTTGCGGTTGGATCTGGGCCATTAATTTTAGGGTAGAATCGGCAAAGATGACATAGGGTGGAACAGATTGCGCGTCAGCAATTTGTTTGCGTAGAGTGCGCAACCTCTGCAACAGCATTTCCACCTCGGCGGCTTTTTCATCGCCATCTTCCCAAGTTATCTTTTGTGCTACAGGAACCGCAATGGAAACTGTTCGCTGTCGCCGCATCACTTCCCAACTCAGGGCGTTAAGTTTTAGTACGGCGTAACCATCGGCGGTTTGTTCTAGCAACCCTTGGTGCAACAGAGAACGCCCCAGCATTCGCCACTCATCTGGTGTTTTATCTTTGCCAATACCATGGGTAGAAAGTTTGTCGTGTTCGTATTGGGTGATTTTTTGGCTTTTTGCTCCCCGCAACACATCTATAATATGACCCATACCAAATCTTTCTTTACATCGAGCCACGCAAGATAAAAACTTCATGGCTTCAATTGTCCAGTCTTGCACTGGTTTAGGATAACGGCAGTTGTCACAGTTGCCACAATTCCCTGCAAAACGTTCCCCAAAATAACCTAACTGAATTGTACGTCGGCAGTCGGTTCCTTCGGTGTAGTCTATCATTTGCCGCAGTTGATGTTTGGAAATCAACTGTTCTTGGGGATCTGGTTTTTGGTTGATCAGAAATTCAATTGTTTTGACATCACCGTAACTGTAGAAGAGTATACAGCGAGATGGTTCTCCGTCTCTTCCAGCTCGACCGGATTCCTGATAATAACTTTCTAAATTACGGGAGATATCAAAGTGAATGACAAATCGCACATCCGGTTTATTAATTCCCATGCCAAAGGCAATTGTTGCCACCATAACACGCACATCATCCCGAATAAACCGAGTTTGATTTTTGCTACGTTCTTCATCAGTTAATCCGGCATGATATGGCAAGACTGAAATTTTATCGTGTTGCAGTTTGAGAGTAATTTCATCAACTTTTTTACGCGTCAAGCAATAGATAATTCCTGAACCTTCTGTTTCCCGGATGAGTTCCAACACTTCGGCGTAAGCATATTTGGTTTTGGTACGGACTTCATAGTAAAGGTTTTGGCGGTTGAAGCTGGAAAGATGGATGCTGGGTTGTTTCAGCCCGAGTTGTTGGATAATATCAGCACGGACGCGATCAGTTGCTGTGGCGGTCAGGGCAAGGACGGGAATATTTGGGTAGCGTTTGCGTAGTAACTTCAGTTGACGATATTCTGGACGAAAGTCGTGTCCCCATTCAGAAACACAGTGTGCTTCGTCAATCGCAAAGGCGGAAATGCCAACTTGATGATGAACTAAGTCGAGAAATGGGAGAAATCTGTCGCTGAGTAGGCGTTCTGGAGCGACGTACAGCAATTTCACTTTACCGCTGAGGATGTATTCTTCGCGCGATCGCACTTTATGTGCGTTCAGACTGCTATTAAGAAATGTTGCGGCAATTCCATTATCTCGCAGTGCTTCCACTTGATCTTGCATCAAAGCGATCAGCGGTGACACCACCACAGTTAAACCTTTTTTCAGCAATGCCGGTAGCTGAAAGCACAGTGACTTTCCTCCACCTGTAGGCATAATAATCAGTAAATCCCGATTTTGTAGCGCTTGTTCTACAATTTGTCGCTGTCCAGGGCGAAAGCTGTCGTAGCCAAAGTAATATTTCAGCGCTTGTTCTAAACTGGGATTTTGAAGCATAGGTGACTGTGTTGCATAGGTCGGCATCGTGCCTGCCTTACATCATAATCAATTAGGATCGGTTGTGATTAATGCTTAACCTACTTGGTTTTGTGTCGTAGAGGCTACCATATCCAGCCTCTTCTAATTGCTTTTTTCTCTAGAAGGAATTTTCTAACGTGTTATTGCAATTGATTAAAAGGGAACAGGCAATTGGGAACGGGCAACAGGGAAATCCCCATAATTAAAATCAGGGGATTTCAACAAGGACGTATTTACACTGTATGCAAGCAATCTCGTTTCAAATATTTAATTTTTTCCATTAATGAATGAATTGGTTCTGTATCCTTTATCTGGGCGAGCTAATTCTTTCCCCATTTCCTTGAACCTGTTTCCTGTTCCCTGTTTCCTATTCCGCTCCCGTTGCGGGCTTGGTCAATCTCTTACTCTGTCTCGCTACAAGAGACTTTAGTCGTTTACATGCAGATCGTCCTCCGGTCTATCTCCTACTTCCGCAAGGACTTATGGTTAATCGCCACGCTCTTGGTTCTGATCGGGGCATCGGTGCTTTTAAACCTTCTCAACGCGTGGCCTATGGCAATTCTAGTCGATACGGTTCTCTCACCAACCCCGAAACCTAACTGGATTCATACGCTGTTTCTTGCCCCGTTCGGCGAAGGCAGGCTGAACCGAATTTTCGGAATGGCGATCGTCGGGATGATCATCAGGATCCTGAGCGATACCGTCATGATGCTTCGTAAAATGTTGAACTACCGCATCCAGTACAATGGAACGATGCGGGTTCGCACCGAACTCTACGACAAACTACAGGCGCTTAGTCTCGGCTGGCACGGCTCGCAGTCGCAGGGCGACGCGATCTACCGATTGAGCTACGACAGCCTCGGACCGTGGGGGGTGATCGATATACTTATCGGCTCCACTGCGGCATCAGTCACCCTTACGGCGATGATCGCGATCATGCTGTCGCGCCATGTCCTTCTCACCGTGTTCGCACTTTCGTTCACGCCCCTTCTGATACTCGCGAATTGGTACTTCGAGGGAGAGATTAAGCGTCGAGCGATGAAGTCGAAGCGTACCGACGCGCTCATGACCTCCACCATGCAGCAAGCTATAGAGTTGATCGGGCTGATCCAGTCTTTCGGTCGAGAAGCGACGGAGTCGCGCCGCTTCGCGCGGGTGGTCGAGCAAAGCGTCGCTGCCTCAATGCGGCTGAATTGGCAGGAAACCCTTTATCCGCTCACGGTTCAGATAATATTCGCCCTGGGAGGCGGGGTAATCTTCGGCTACGGGGGGTACTTGGTGTATCGCGATCAGTTATTGCGTCCGGTGCCGAACGGCTTGACGATCGGTGATCTGATCGTATTCATGGCGTACCTTGCGCAGTTCTGGGATCCGTTAGGTTGGGTGTTAGGGTTCACTACCAAGATTCAGACGTTCGTAGCCTCATGCGATCGCGTCTTTGCGGTAATTGACGAGCCGCCTGCGATCGCGGACAAGCCTGACGCGCAGCCGCTTCCTGTCCGTCCCCGCACACTAACCCTTTGGGACGTGAGCTTCGAGTACAGCCCTGGGCGATCCGTCTTACGGAAGATCAATGCTAGTATTGAGCCGGGCCAGATGGTGGCGTTTTTGGGTCCAAGCGGGACGGGAAAGAGCACGCTGCTCAATCTCCTGCCGCGCTTCTACGACCCGACGGAGGGTCGCGTCCTCCTCGACGGCGTTGACGTCCGCACTCTTAAGCTCTGTGACGTCCGCAAACACATGGCGATCGTCACGCAAAGCAGCCCACTCTTAAGCGGAACAATCGCGGAGAATATCGCCTACGGTCGCGCAGATGCTGAGTACGACGAGATTCGGGAGGCGGCGGTCGAATCCGGGGCGGCCGAGTTCATCGAAACCTTGCCGGAGCAGTATGATACCCTGGTCACTGAGGGCGGTCAGAACTTCTCAGGCGGCCAGCGGCAGCGCCTAGCAATTGCGCGCGCGCTCGTCACTAAGGCTCCTATACTTATCCTCGACGAACCCACGAGTTCGCTAGACTTGAAGCACGAGCAGTGGGTGATAGAGACCCTCCAGCGTCTACGCCGCTCTCGAACCATCATCTTGGTGACGCATCGGCTCGTAACCGCCGTAGACTGCGACCAGATTTTTGTGATGCAGGGGGGCGAGATCGTCGAGTCCGGCACCCATGCCGAACTCCTTGCCCGACGGGGGCTCTACCAACGTATGTTGGGGTACACAGGCTCTAAGAAAAAGCTATTGAATGGCTCTGCAGACCAGGGGGACAATCCGTCTATGATTGACTAGTGACTTGAACGTCTAACCAAATCTCCCGGCTTACTTTACAAAAAGTCACAAAAACTCAAAGGAATTAGCGATGACAGAGGCAAGAAACATACTCGGCGGAGATCTAGAAATGTGCTGCTCTTCTCCTATCACAGGATATTACCGCGATGGGTTTTGTAATACAGGAGGTATGGATTATGGGATGCATGTTGTTTGCTCGCAGATGACAGCAGAATTTTTGGAGTTCACCAAATCACGGGGAAATGACTTGAGCACCCCTATGCCAGAATATCAATTTCCTGGTTTGAAACAGGGCGATCGCTGGTGTTTATGTGCTGCTCGCTGGCAAGAAGCTCTTGAGGCTGGCGTTGCTCCCCCCGTTATCCTCACAGCAACCCATCCTAGAGCCTTGGAAGTCGTTTCCTTGGATGATTTGAAAAAACACGCCTTAACTTCTTCTTAAATAAAATCTAAAATTTGTTTGACTTAGTAGCCGCCCATACCAGCCGATACATTGTCTGTAACTTAAGAGCGATTTTCATAGGTTCAATTAGAGTCATAATCGAGCAAGACTTGGAGTGGGTGCAACAAAGTTAAGCAATGGTTACAGTCGTTGTCGTTATCAATATACTGATCTCGCTGGTTCTTCTGTACGTAGCTTCACGAGTGCGCAAACTTAAGCAACGGCTGGCAAGGCTAACTAATATCTTTATTGCTGCTGAACGTAGTAGTCATAGGGTATTATATGGCGCACCCGTAGCTATCTCTACAGGTCAGCGAAATGTTCATAATCTACGGCAGACAAACCAATCACCACAGATACAAATCCAGCGAGTACGGCAGATTTTCAGCCTCCTTGCTCTTGGACAACAAGTATGGCGTCGTAATTTTCTGAGGTTACGCTCAAAACCTCTGAAAAAGAGGAAGTAAAGAGTATAGGAGGACACAGGAACAAGGCAGAATGTCTCAGATTATAGATTGAGTGAAGCAGTAGGTTTTAGAGTTTAGGTTACATCCTAGTACCCTGTTGCCTACATTAAGGCAACCTTTGTGACTCATTCATTGTCTCTGTAAATAGGAAGATAAAATCTTTTGGATTTCACTGCGACGTGAAAACCTGCATAAAATGGGTGTAAGGAGAGGAACAAAAAATGTCTAACAACCGTTCTGGATTATTTGTTGGTGGTATGATGATCGGAGCTACCATCGGTGCCTTGACCGGGTTGCTCATTGCTCCACGTACGGGGCGCGAAACTCGTCAACTCTTGAAGAAATCTGCCAGTGCGTTACCAGAATTGGCAGAAGATATATCAACGAGTGTGCAAATACAAGCAGATCGCCTTTCTGCAAACGCACGCTCTAACTGGGATGAGACTTTGGATCGACTGCGGGAAGCGATCGCCGCTGGCGTAGATGCCAGTTTGCGAGAAAGCCAAGCAGTGAAGCAGCAAAATGCTCAACAAGAGTCCGATACCCTTTCTCAACATTTAGATAGCTAGTAGAAGATATTAAAGTGATTGACCCCCTGTTTTGGCTGGGACTGTCCATACTCCTAGTCGCCGCCAGTCTCACTGCTGTTTTGGTGGCGGCTATACCAGCTTTGCAGGAATTAGCAAGAGCAGCTCGCAGTGCAGAAAAGTTATTTGACACTCTTTATAAAGAGTTACCACCCACTCTAGATGCCATTCGGATGACCAGTTTGGAAATCACTGACTTAACTGATGATGTCAGTGATGGTGTAAAAAGTGCTGGTCAAGTCGTCAAACAAGTGGATCAAAGCCTTGATAGTGCCAAAAAGCAAGCGCAAAACGTTCAAGTCGGCACGCGCAGTATCATGGTCGGTGTAAAAGCTGCCTGGAAATCCTTTACTCGCTCCAAATCTTCCAGGCGAACAACTGACCGTCTGCCGCCATCTCAAAAACCAAAGCTAACATTACAAGAACGGCAAGCCTTAAGGCAAGAGAATCGCTTCACAAATACGCAAGGTTACAGCATCAACAACGATTACAACGATGCTGGTGATTGGGAAAGCACTTTTGAGCAAGAAGATTTACAGCGTCAGACAGAATCTGATAATTGGTCTGATAAAGAATAGCCTGGCAAAGGTATATGAGAGTGGGGGCGCAGTGCTTTGTGCCCCCACTCTCATATAACTCACGTTGTAAGTTGTGGATCTAAAGCATTAGATTAGATTACAGTTAAAAAGTGTAAAGAAGTATCACTTTTCTCGTATTCTTTTAAAACAAGTGCACTTTTCGTGTTGAGATTTGTATAAAAAAGCTCATGCAGCATAGTTTTTGGCGACGAATTCTGGCTTTTGTGACAATATTTTTCCTAGCTGGGTCAATCTGGGTAACGCATTCTCCCAGCGCATACGCTTATGACAATCCTGAATTACTACCCGATACCCCAACCCCAGTTGTAGATTTAGCTAAATCTCTGACCAGCGTTCAAGAAGAAAAACTCGTTAAGGAACTAGAGCAATTTGAAACCGAAACCGGCTGGAAACTGCGAGTATTGACTCAATATGACCGTAGTCCAGGTCGGGCAGTCATCAAGTTTTGGGGTTTAGATGACAAAAGCGTTTTATTGGTTGCTGATTCTCGTGGCGGTAACATTCTCAGCTTTAGTGTCGGCGACGCGGTTTATGAACTCCTCTCACGCACTTTCTGGATTGAATTGCAAACCCGCTTTGGCAATTTGTACTTTGTCCGAGAAGAAGGCGAAGACCAAGCCATTCTCCAAGCTATGGAAACAGTGAAAACTTGTTTGCGTCAGGGTGGTTGCGCTGTTGTTCCCGGGCTACCACGCGAGCAGTGGATTCTGACTCTGATTACTTCAGTTCTTGGTGGAATCATCTGTGGATTAGCAGCTCAACCTCGTGAGGAGGGCCAAATTTTTGCTTGGCAATGGGCTTTAATCTTCTCTCCTTTATGGGGAATCTTATTTATTGCCTTCGGTCTTGGACCAGTCGTCACACGAACAAACGACTGGCTCCCTATCACTCGCAATATTTCCGGTTTCCTCATAGGTGCTTTGGTTGCTTACCTTTCCCCTATTTTCAGTCGGTCTTCTCCTAGTGCTGAAGACCTTTAGCAAAAGTCAATTTTTTGAAAATGAAACCACAGATAAACAACGGACACTTGCTATCTCCTGCCCAGACGCTGCGCGTTCACGAAGTGTGCCCGAAGGGCTTACAACGGGGGGAACCCCCAAGGGCGCAGTGTGCTCCAGATGCACACAGATAATTTATCTGTATTTATCTGCGTGCAATCCTTTGTCCATCTGCGGTTCCAAATACCCTTAAACAAGGGAGTGAGGGGAGTTGACACTCCCCTGGCTGTGTGAATTTCGCTTCGCTCATTCCCACTTAAAGCCAGGGGATTCTGTACTCTACGTCAGAATTTGCCCTACCAGATTTTCACCAAGTAGCGTATTGATTCCAACTCCGGAGAGCGTTTGTTCGGGATTGCCCATCCCTACCTTTTGCAAGATTCAGAATATTTATCGCTGCGTTCACATCCCTTTGTAACTCGCAACCACAAACACATTTATGTGTACGAGTTGAGAGGGATTTTTTCACGACTGTGCCACAATCCGAGCATTTTTGAGATGTCATTCTCGGATTAACAGCTACAACTGTAGTATCGAACTTACGAGCGAAATATTCCAACCAACGACGAAAAAGACTCCAAGCCGCATCATTGATAGACTTGGCTAAACAGTGATTTCTTACCATGTTCTTCACAGTTAAATCTAGCCTGCGGCACGCCGCTTCGCGTCTACGTAGGCGACTAAGGCGTTAACCTTGCACACGCAGCGTCCCAGTCTCTTGGAATGCTCATTACGTTGTCTACTTACTTTTAAATGCTTCCGAGCATATCTCTGTCGAGCTATTCGTCGTTGATTTTTGCCTTTTTCCTTCTTGTATATCTGACGTTGAGCGTGTTTGATGACTTTTTCGGCTTTTCTCAAAAACCTAGGATTCTCTTCATGATGTCCATTGGAATCAGAATAGAAAAACTCAAGCCCGACATCAAGCCCTAACTCGCCATTACCTGTTCTTTGTTCTGATTTAATATCAACATCGACCGCGAACTGACAATAGTAACCGTCACCTTTACGAACTAATCTAACTCGCTTGATTAACTTAGTAGGATACGTCTGAATATCCCATTTTCCTAGTAGTCTGACTTCTCCAATACCTTTTTTATCGGTAAAGAAAATGCGTCGCTTCGTAGGATGTAATGACCAGCCGCTAGTCTTATATTCAACTGAACGATTATCTTTCTGGAAACGAGGAAAACCCTTCTTTCCAGATTTCTTAGTCTTGCAGTTGTCGTAAAACCTAGCAATAGATAACCAGGCTCTTTCTGTTGCAGCCTGACAAGCCATTGAATTTAATTCTTTAACAAATCCAAATTCTTTACGCAATGCTGTTGAATAGTTATTTAGAGCAATCTTGTCTACTTTCTGTTCTCTTGGTGCATCCATCCAATATCTAATCGCCTTGTTTCGGATGAACTGAGTAGTTCTAATAGCCTCATCAATGGCGCGATATTGTTCTTGCTTACCTTTCACTTTGTATTCTAGTACCAGCACTGCGTTATCACCTCCTTGTTTTGTTTAATTGAATCTATGTTAATATTAATATGTTCGCGCTGTGTACAAGTAATGGCAAAAAAAGATTTACATATTCGGATTACTGAACGCAGAATCAATAAGCTACGTTTATTAGCAGTCGAAAAAGATAAAACAATTACTCAAATTATTGAAGACTTAATTGATACTTTACCCGAACCACAAAAAGAAAACATCACGGCAGGGTAAACCCTGCGTTGTGGCTTTCATCCCCGGACTGAAGTCACGGGGTTTTCAGCCTACCCCTTATAAGGGAGTAACATCCTCCTCATCCCTTCTAACTCTCCACTCTACGGCGACGGCGACGCGGTCTTTCATCTTCTTCATCGCGCCGCAGGCGGCTACTGACCCCAGTAAAGAAATCCCGTTGGATACAAGGATAATCACTTACCCATAAGTCTCGACTGGGAATATAAATATCGGAAATTTCGTCAATACTGCTCAAATCTGGGCGATTCGACATAACCAATAATTCTGCCCTCTGACCGCGAGCAATGACTTTGTAGGCAACCCGCAGCGGCGCTTGATACTCAACAGTAAATCCTGTGTCATCGCCGACTTCCAAGTTAATCCGTTTTTCTCGGTTTTCGACAATCACCAAATCGCCTTTTTTATCGACAGTTTCCTGTTTACCAATCAACTCTTCTGAAATCCAGTAATCCAGCACTCGACCACGGAGAAAACCGCTGTATTTGTAACGGCGGCATTTAGCATTCCGCATACTAGCCCAAAATACTGGTCCCCATAGCCAGTAAAAAGCACCAATTAGCCCGATCAAAAATACGATACCAAAATCAAGCCCCAGAAAAACTTTGACAAGGAAAACAACAGCAACTGTCACTACAGAAATGAGCAGTCGCTGCAAAAAGTCTGAGAAGTTTCCCCAGTAGTACTTGTACTGTAGACCAGTGGCAATTAGAGGAATGAGTTGTTCAAATTTCTGGCGAGTCAGTGGGACTATCATGAGTGCTAAGTTCTAAGTGGTGAGTGCTGAGTCTTTTAAAGAATTTTTTCTAATCCATATACTAACGACTTTAACTGGAGGACTTTACGAATTGCCAGTAGCACCCCTGGCATATAGGCAGCGCGATCGCTTGTATCATGTCTGAGAGTATAAATTTGCCCTGCAGCACCAAAAATCACTTCTTGATGAGCAATCAGTCCCGGTAAACGGACGCTATGAATCCTAACGCCCTCGTCGGCTTGACTCCCGCGCGCTCCTGGTAATTTCTCCGTTTCTTCCACAATTGGCTGGTTATATATTTTACCAACTTCTGCTAGCATTTGAGCAGTTTGAATAGCTGTACCGCTGGGAGCATCAGCTTTTTGGTTGTGATGCAGTTCAATAATTTCAACGTGGTCAAAATATTGAGACGCAGCTACTGCCGCTTGTTGCAGCAGCACCACGCCAATACAAAAGTTGGGAATAATCAAACATCCAGTACTCGCCTTATCCGCAAATTCTGCTAAGTCTTGAATTTGTTCTTGACTTAACCCGGTGGTACCTACAACTGGACGAAGACCATAGGCGATCGCACTACGAACATTGTCATACACTGAATTGGGATGGGTAAAATCTACCATCACCCCTAGCTGTCTTTCTTGAGCGGCAAAAGCCAGCATCGGTTCCAATTGATTGGTAATTGGAATTTCCAAAGCTTCACCTAAACCCGCCAGTTCTCCTGCATCCTTCCCTTGAAGTTCGGGAGTTGTGTCAATTGCACCCACAAGATTCATATCTGGTGCTTGCGCCACCGCTTTCACCACCTCACGACCCATTTTGCCCGCAGCACCGATGATCACAACTGGGATTGGACCTTGATTTGCCATAAGAGAAATACTTTTTACATCAACAAAGGCATTGTAAATCCAGCAGGGGAGCTATTGCCGTAGAGAGAAAACTCGATTGTAACTATTTTTGATAGCAGCCCATTTACTAGCAATAGGCATCCGCCAACCACTCCCAAAAGCGCGATCCGTAATTTTCAATCCCGGGGGTGCTTGTCGCCGTTTAAATTCTGCACGCGCCACTAAATTAATGATTCTATCTACAGTCGCTGGGTCATGACCTGCTGCGATAATTTCTGCTGTAGACTCATGGTTGTGAATCAAGCGTTGCAAGATGTCGTCCAAAATATCGTAAGCTGGTAGCGAATCTTGGTCAACTTGACCAGGCTTAAGTTCGGCGCTGGGTGGTTTGCTGAGGACATTTTGCGGGATGATTTCACCATTGCTATTTAACCATTGGCAAATCGAGTAAACACGCGTTTTAGGCACATCAGCAATCACTGCTAACCCTCCATTCATATCACCGTAAAGCGTGCAATAACCAACTGCCATTTCTGACTTATTGCCAGTAGATAGGAGGAGATGACCGAATTTATTGGAAATTGCCATCAATAAATTCCCCCTAATTCGGGATTGAAGATTTTCCTCTGCTAGTCCAAACTCTGTTCCAGCAAACAACTCGGCTAGCGTCTTGTCATATCCTTGCATTAACTCCCCTATTGGGATCGTGTGGGTTTTAATCCCAAGATTTTCCGCTAATGCTAAAGCATCACTGATAGAATGCTCAGAACTGTAGGGCGAAGGCATGAGAACACCGAGGACATTTTCTTTACCTAATGCAGCGCTAGCGATCGCCGCCACCAATGAAGAATCTACTCCGCCACTTAACCCCAGCAGCACCTTAGAAAAGCCACACTTGCGGACATAATCTCCCAATCCTAAAACCAAAGCCTGCCAAATTTCTTCCTCGTCAGAGTTATATTCTGGTGATATGGAACCTAACTGTAAATCTCGTTGTACCTCATCAAATTCCACAACGACCAAATCTTGTTCAAAACCATAGGCACGACACACTATTTCACCCTGACGATTCAAGGCAAAACTTCTGCCATCAAAAATTAAATCATCATTTCCCCCGACTTGATTGGCATAGATAATCGGTTGCCTAAAACGCACTGCACTATGCTTAAGCATTGCTTCTCGAAACTTGTGCTTGCCAACACTGTAAGGAGAGGCAGACAAATTCACAATAAAATCTACACCCAAAATTGCTAAGTCAGCAATTGGATTCGTGATATAACTTCTCTTGCCCCAAAAATCCTCATCATTCCATAAATCTTCGCAAATCGTGACACCAATAGGAACATCATCTAATGTGAAATAATTCGCTTCTGAACCAGCTTCAAAATAGCGATGTTCATCAAACACGTCATAAGTTGGTAAAAGGCGTTTGTGAAAAAGTTGCTGCACCCTACCTTTTTCTAATAAAGCAATGGTATTAAATAAACTTTTCCCGCCATGAGCGTGCGCTGTTAAATTCTCTTCAACGGTTCCTACCAACACAGCTAATTCTGGTGGCAAATCTCTTGCTAATTGTTGCAAGGCAATAGACATTGCCTGTAAAAAGCTCGGATTCAGCAACAAATCACGCGGTGGATAGCCACATAAGGAAAGTTCTGGCGTTAGCAACAAACGTGCACCTTCTGAGACTGCTTTTTGTGCCGCCTCCAGAATTTGTTTGGCATTTCCAGGCAAATCACCAATTGTAGGATTAATTTGAGCGATCGCAATTTTCATTTTTTATTTTGGATTAAAGGTTAGATTTTTGGCAAAGATTGGAAATTCTTATGTTAAACCACAGATGAACACCAATGGACACAGATAATTAAAATCATCATTCGCTACATTTCTTTTATTTTATAAAAATGCAATTCATCAATTTTTACAGGTAATAGATAAATCAATCAGCCACAGATAGATAATTAAGTTCTGTCTTGCCAATGTTTCATTTATTCATCAATAAAATAATTTACCAAATCTCGATAAAGCTTTTCAATTACGTCTGGATTTAACCTTGCGTCTTCAGCCCATACCCGTCTTTGCTGTAACATAGAATGAAATCTGTCTGGTGCTTTTACACTTGTTTCACTTGTTTTAAACTTCGCTGCTGCTTTCACGTATGCAAATCTTCTCCCCAAAGCGGCGATGATTTCTTTGTCAATTGCATCAATTTCTCCACGAATCTCTTCGAGATTAGAACATTCGTTTGGTTTTTTCATATTTTATCTTTGCATATTTGCCGTTAAATAAAAACTAAAGGTTTATCTTTAAACGGAGCAAAAGCTTCCGCATCAAAACGATATAAACTTGCTGGGCGACCAGCACCACGCGACACTTTTACTCCTGTATCGTATAAAAAACCTAACTTGAGGAGACGCGCTCGAAAATTAGAGTAATCGGAAAAATTTTCTCCTAAGACTGTCGTATATAACTGATATAAATCATTCAAAGTAAACATTTCTGGCAAAACTTCAAATGCCACTGGGCTATACTCCAATTTATTTCGCAAACGCCTGTGTCCATATGCCAAAATTTTGTTATGGTCAAAAGCTAATTGCGGCACTTCTTTGACTGGATACCAAGCTATTCCAGTAACTCCATCAGCAATCAATTCTGCTTCCTCAAATCGTACGAGGGCAAAGTAACTCACTGATAGATAACGCACAGCATAACTATCGGTTGCTTCTCGTGGATCTCGCTCAGGTCCTCCAAAAGTATACAACTGCTCCAAATAAAGGTTTTTTACCCTGATTTTTTCAGCCATAATGCGATAAGCAGCATCTTCTAAAGACTCACCTTGACACACCAAAGTACCAGGAAGACTCCAATGATTTAAAAATGGCTCCTGCTGCCTCATGACTAATAAAACTAGCAGTCGATTTTGTGCAGTATCTACAGAGAAAATTACGTTATCAACACCAACTTTGAAACCTGCTAAAGGTGGTTGTTTTAACTGGTCTGCAATCTTTCTTTGGTTGCGTCCTGGCATGGAAACTAATTGTTCAAAGCCTTGCTTTTCCTTTGAGCTAGAGGGAGTTTAGGGGTGGTGGAATTCTATGGTAGCGGAGGCGCTCATAGTTCAACAAGTGAAATTTTCGGACAAACATTTGTACAAATGCTCTTTATGAATATAGTCAACGACAAGAGGTGTTAGGGCTTCCTTGTCGCCATTTTCACGATAAGCTGTCGAGGAAACATCTGGACCAACAAAATTGGCAACTGTGACTTTCCCCCCATGATTTTGCACAAAGAGCAAGCTAGATTCATCTATTGCATATCCCGGACGCTGTACGACTAAAAGTTGTACTTGCTGCAACAAATCTTCAATACGATACCAATGAGGTAGCTGAGCTAGTAAATCTGAACCTATCACTAATGTAAACTCTGCCTCTCCCCAATGCTGTTTTGCTTTATCCAACGTTTCCAGCGTTCTCAAGCTACTTAATTCCTGTTCCAAACCAATATTGTGCTTTGACGAATTTATGTCCGTAATTAACAAGTGCAACATCGCCACCCGATGTTCCAAAAGTGTTTGATGCGACTTAAATGGATTATTCGCAGCCCAAACTGCCACATGATCAAAATGCTCTGACAGCCAGCGGATAATCGCTTGATGCCCAGCAGTTGGTGGATCGGCACTCGTACCAAATAAAGCAACTTTCATAGTCATTAGTTAATAGTTATTAGTTAATAGTTGTAGAGACGTGCCATGGCACGTCTCTACATGAGATCCTCTGCACTTGGTGCGGTTCGTTTTTGAGTATCCTGTGTCAACTTCCTCAACTCGGTGGAAATATCCACTTGCACAGACACAGGATTATCCAAACGGCGCGTCTCATCCGGCAAACTAGCAACCGAAGTAGCAGTTCTTTGTCGAATTTCCACCAACGTCTCTACGGGTTGCACTCGTTTGCCTTCCTTAAGAAACAACTGCAACAAAGGCACTTCCGAAGATTGAAGAAATTTTCCATTCTTATCTATTGTTTTTTCTGTTTCTTCTGTTTTCTCTGTTTGCTGTTGTGCAGCCAAACCCAAAGAGTCTGCTTTTACTTTCCCTCCCTCAAACAAGCGAAAAATCTGCTTGCGTCCTGGGTAAGTTGCTTTACCACTCGAGTGTTTCATCACGGGGATGCCGTCAATTTCCACCAGTTTGTAGACTCCATTGATAGGGGAACCTGTTACCAGTCGCGTTCCCAGTCCATAACCATCAATCTGGGCACCAGCAGCTACCAGTCGGGCAATTTCCCACTCATCCAAGTCGCCACTTGCAAGAATTGATACATTGGGAAGAAGCGATCGCACTTGTTTTGACAATGAAACCAAATCACCAGAGTCCAACCGAACCCCTGATAATTTCATTTCTCCTGAACTGACCTTCGCCGCCAACCGCTGAGCAGCAGCAATGGTATCGTAAGTATCAATTAACAAAGGCGCTCCAGGAAAATACTCATGAAAAACTGTGAACGCTTGGTCTTCGCTACCTTCCATTGCTGATAGTGCCATCACAAAAGCGTGAGCCATCGTACCACTAGGTTTTTCTCCCAGTTGTAGCGCAGCTAACACGTTTGATGTCGCATCCAAACCAGCAGCCAACGCTGCACGCGCCGCCCACAAAGACGCTTGAGGGCTAAAGGCACGTCTTGTCCCAAATTCCAGCAGTGTTGCTTGAGACGCTACATCGCGTAATCTTGCTGCGCGTGTGGCAATCAAACTCTGGTAATTTAAGGTATTTAAAAGGTAAGTTTCTACCAGTTGCGCTTGCCAAAGCGGTGCTTCCACTCGCAACAGAGGTTCATTCGCAAACACCGCTGTTCCCTCCGGTACTGCCCAAACATCCCCAGTAAAACGTCCCTCAGCCAGCAGTGACCAAAACTTCTCGGGGGCATTAGCAAAAATTCCTGTCGCCTGCAAAGCCTCTATCCCAGAAGAACTAAAGCGGAATTTTTCCAAATATTCCAACGCTTGCGCCAGCCCCATAGCAATCAAATAGCCAAAATTGTCTGGCAAACGTCTGACAAACAACTCAAAGCTTGCTCGTCGTTGTTCTAAACCCTCACCTGTATAACAAGCTGTCATTGTCAACTGGTAAAGATCTGTCAGCAGGCTGTAATCAACAGCAGAAAGTGTCAGTTCTGGATTCTCTATGTTCTGCTGTTGCTGGTTGTTTGTATATCCATAGTTCAAGTTTAGGAAACTTGTCATGGCATAGGGCCCTTAGAAGAATACTTCCTTGCTTTATGGTAAATTTTACCATAAAGTAATGTTAATTTGAAACAGGCTCAGATTTCCGACCTTTTAAAGAAGCCGGGAATCTTGTTGTTCAGGAATAATTTAGTAGGATTGTTATATAACAAAGGGTTAAAGCTCCTTCCATAATTTTTCGTTTGATAACCATTACCCCAATCCCTAATCCCTAATCCCTAATCCCCATTGCCCCTCATCCCCAGAGGGGACCCCAGGGTGGTTTCATACAAAGAAAGAAAAAACCTTTTGGATTTGATTGGCTAAAGCACGTTGAGCTTGAGGGATAGTGCGAAAACCAAGAAATCTGGCAAGAGTGATGAAAAAATTATGTAATATTGCCCAGTTAACTGGTGCATTGCCACCTCGTCGTAGTGGAAAGTCTGAAGGGAAAGGTCACATCGCGAACCCAATGGAGCCGGTTTTCAATTCCCCAATGTTTCTGGGTGTCGGTTAGAGCATCTTGAGCCGACATGATCTGACTACAAATATAGAACTGACGCTCTTGAAATGATTGACCATCACGAATACCAGAACGTTCAACTTGGACAAAGGTTTTAAGTCCAGCCCATTGACTTTGTAATTTTTCTGGAGCGGCGAATACCTGACAACAACGCTTGACCGAGCGATCGTGAGTATCATCTTCTGTTGTAGTACTGCTCAAAGGTTCCTGTTTGTGTGACTGAGTTTGAGCCATTTTGTAGAGCGTCGGTTGATTTTCTTTTAATCCAATCATGTAGTCGTTGCCACCATTAATAATCAGCGATACTGTTTTTTTTGGCAATGCAAAGCATCAAGAGTGAACATCACTTGTTGAGCACAAAATTCGGATATTAATTGCTGTGCGATCGCCATCTCACTAATTTTTTTGTTCGACATTGGTTGCATCCTGAGTACAATGCCCCGCCCGTGACTATAAACTGATACTGTACTGATAAAGTTTTGGTAGGACTGACTGTAATCTGTTACTGTGCAGCGAATACCTTTACCATCAATTGCCAATCTTTCTCCTGGCATCGGTGGCACAAGAACTGATGCCCAATTATTGAATAAGTCGGTGAATGGCTGAAAATCTAATGTTTTCAGTACTCGTCGGAACGTTGAGTAGGATGGAAACTTGATTGTCTCATCTAGGCTTAACAGTTCAATCAAGCCTTGTCTGTGTACTCTGGTAAAATCTTCCAATGGTCGGTAGCCCCAATACCCTGTCATTGCTCCCAATAAGATCAACAATAATACCAACCAGAAGTCATGTCTTCGTCCCCGAATATGTCGATAGTCTGGGATTTGCTGCAATTGTTCGATGAGATTCATACTTTTTATTTATCAATTTTTCTCCACCCTCTACAAATTATTATTATTTTTCTTTCTTTGTATGAAACCACCCTGCTCATCCCCAGAGGGGACCCCGAGCTCCCCAGTCCCCTTTACACCCTTATCCTTGAGCCTTGATTTGGCTGTTTTCTTAGCTAAAGAATTGCAACTATCTATCAATGAATATTGCAGAGAATGTAGATATATTGCCTATTAGTGCCAAGAGAGAATGTCAGGAACTAGAGTAGATATGTCAGGAGAGATATCGCAATGAAAGCGATTACAAAAAACGGGGGTCTCATATTATGGCTTTCTCCAGGATGCTTGCTAGAGTGATGCAATATATTTCTGAAGCTGCAATGCGTATTTTTGGACCTAATGACGATGCATATCCTAATATCGGTGTACAACCGTTTACAGGAGAACCTTATAACGAAAGGGCAGCCGACACTTGGTAAATGATTGCATAAAAAGAGCGAATGAAAATCAAAATAGGTGGAGAGGAAAATCCTAGCTCCATCTATTTTTTAGTTATTAGTCATTACTTATTCTCCGCGCCCTCGCCTCTGTGCGTTAACAATGATCCCACTCGAATTCAGCGAGTAGTAGTAAGCAGACGACCATTAAACCGCCAGTCGTCAGAAATTCCCAACCAATAAGATAAGGCAAGAGGAAAATCCCCAGCACATGAACTACGCCTGTGAATAGCAGGGTGCGCGATCGCACTGCTAACCCAGTACAAAGATAGCCGAGGGCACATAGTCCCAACCACAGTGGACAGAGATTCAATAATATTTCTCCCCATCCTAAAAAGATACCCAAATCAGTTAAGACGACCCCCAATAACATCAGCAGTACCCAGCAATAGAGTATCCAGATAACCTGTCTTCGCTTTACCCAATAGGTACTCCAATAGACCATTGCTGCAGTACCAATAAAAGAAAGGATTGACCACAAAGCCGCCTGCAAGTCCCAACCTATAGGTAAAAACTGGGCAGTTGCAAACATGGGGATGAGAAGCAAACCCCAAATTATGAAAGCCTGATCTATGCGGGTATAAAAATTTGAATAAAGCTTAATGTTGCCGATTTGCCAGTTAACTAGCCAAAGTCCTTCTTCTAACTCGTGAATATTTAGCGGTGCTTGTTTGCGACGCAGAGGTGGCACAGAATTATTAAAAAAATTCATTTTATTCATTGCTAAATTTTAGGAAAATTTGACTTTTTCGGGCTTATGATAGCCATATTTCTTTTTTATATATATTTATTTAGTAACTTCTAATCTGAATCTCTCTCTAGCTATGACTTTAGCTATGTTATATTCTGTCCTGCGTTAGAAATTTGTTAGATTTTTTACATACAGCAGATTGCAGATAAATGAGGTACAGTCTTAGTAGTGCATGAATGGCTAAAATGAAAGGTTACTCCAACGAAACAGCGAGAAAAAATAGTAAAGACCTACGAACAGGGAGACACCTCAGTCAGGAAGGTGGCCTCGAGATTTGGTGTAGCTAAAAGTTTTGTACAAAAACTGCTCTCCATGAAGAAAACTCAAGGTCATTTAAAACCGAGACAACAGGGTGGAGTCATGAAGGGGGAGTTGGATCGATGTGAAACTCAACTTGCTGCAATGGTTGAACAATATCCAGACGCAACATTATTAGAATGTTGTAATGGATAATGTTCCGGCACATAAAGTGAAGGAAATAGAGCCTTGAATTCAATTCTGAAACCCCCGGATTCATCCGTGGGGTATTCTGATTCCTGAATTCTGACTTCTGAGTTCTTTTCATTGCGCCTTTTCACTTACACATCTTGTTATAGTTATGTCAAAAATGCAAGGACAGTTAAGACAGTTAGGACAGTTAAGAAATACTTAATATTTTTTTTAGCTTTCGAGAATTAAATTTTAAGGAAGTGATATTTATAGGAAAACCTCCAGTAATAGCAACTACTGGAGGCGTATGCTGAACCAATATTTGTTCTATTCAGTATTAGACAGGTAAAACAAATATTAAAAAACTTAACACAACTGAAAAAGAGAGGAAAGGACAGTTAAGACAGTTAAGACAGTTAAGGAATATTTAATAAAAATTTTTGATTTTGTCATACAAGCTTGAAACATACATCGCTCAACTATCATTTTCTAAACCAAACCGCGATCGCCCCTGTGTCTTCTTCTCCATCATCTACACCGCACCTACCACCGCAATCAGTCCACACCGTAGTCCACACCGCCAGTCCGTCAAGGAAAATCTCCCAATAAGTCAATCAAACGGCGGTTGCCCTCGCGGTACGGCACGGCTACGCCAATATGTAAATAATTTTAAAACAGTGGAGTAGCGCTCACTAAGAACTCTCTTCACCCTGCTTGAAGTGGTAATGCTTTTATATAGACTTTTCTTCAGCACAATCAGCCTTTTCGTTTCACTGCGTAAATCCTATTTCAGCCAAATCACACTACACATTCCCTACTTTTGCTAGGGAACGAGAAATGAGGAGCGTGAAACAATGTTTTGGAAATTCATAGTTAGTGCTTTACTGTTGCCTAGTTGCCTTGGCTTTGAGATTGCCGCAGCATCATTACAAAAAGGAGTTCAGACGCAGCCAGAAGCGGAGGAATTGAAAGCGCAAGTTGCTCAGATTGGTGACGATCCGTCAATTCAAACAGATTGGGAGGCTGATACTGAACAACTAAAACACCATAAACACCACCACTATCATAAGCCCCGTCGCCGATATTCCCGTCCTCATAGACCTTGCCCACAAAGCTACAGACAGCATTACCGTCGCGGATCTTACCATCCACAGTATATTCATTACCGCAGAGGGCATGGCAATCACCACAGATATTACCGTCACGGGCAAAACCACCCCGACTACATTTATGACCGCGATCTGTATCGCAACCCGTACAGATATCACCGTCACGGGCGCTACTACCACTAATACAAGAACTGGCTTAAAACAAAAGCTAGGGCGGCACTGCCTAAAGGAACTGTCAAATTATCAATACCAAGAAAGGAAAAAACTTCTAGGCAAGTAGCGACTAAGGCAACCGTCAAAGATATCAGCCAAGTTTGCCAAAGGTTCCCTTGTACACTGACTAAAATCAAACTTGTGATCAGAAAACTCACAACTGTCATTGTCAGGGAACCTTCCCAACTTTTTTGTCTGTCAAAGATCGTGTATTTGTGTTGCCCAAATCTTTGCCCAATTAAAGCTGCAAATCCATCTCCCCATGTCATAACCAAAACTCCTAGTACAGCATACTGGGGTTGTTGCAGCCTCCAGAACCAGGCAATTAAAATACCAATACTAACGGCATAGAAAAATGTCCCAAAACTTTTGCGTCCGACGCTATTAATACCAGGGAGAATCGGAAATCGGTAGGACAATAAGGTAACAGTACTCGCTACAATCGAAGCCGTAATGCCTACACTTGCGGGGATATTTAGCCACCAAGCGAGCAAAATCACATTGCCAGTGCCTATGTGGACTATCTTCCGCAGAATTTCTGGATCTTTATTGGCAAAGCGATTCACCAGCCATGCGGCGAAAAGCATGAGCAGCACCCAAATTGCAACGGCAGCACTTTGCAGCCACAAAGGGGAAATCGACTCTAAATCAAAAAATGAAGTTAGCAAAGATGCAACAAAATGGAAAAATATAATCTTTATTACCACTGTATTAGATTTCGGGGACAGCAATGAAATTATTATTGATTTTGCTGATTCGCTTCTACCGAATGTTTATCTCGCCGCTGTTTCTTCCCACGTGTCGCTTTCAACCAACTTGTTCAATGTATGCTATCCAAGCAATTGAGCGATTTGGAGCCTGGCGCGGTAGTTGGTTGGCAATTCGGCGTATCTTGCGGTGTCATCCGTTTCATCCGGGGGGTTACGATCCCGTACCAGAAGCGTTAGGAACAGCAACAAAACACTCGTCTTCCTGTCAACATCACGAATGAGACCTTATCATAAAGTACCAATCATTGAGTGTGGTGAACCATTGGTAAAGATTCCTTTGGAACTGTTCGCAGTGGAATCTCCGCATCCTTATGAAAAACTGGGTGCGCCTTATGGCGATCGCTCTGCTTATTTTCTCCGCCAAAGCGTTGTTGACAATTTGATAGCAGCCCAAAATGACCTGCAACTGCTGCGTCCTAACTGGCACATCCAAATCTTTGATGCTTATCGCCCTGTCGCTGTACAGCAGTTTATGGTTAATTACGCTTTTGGCGAAGCCTTACAGATGGCGGGACTCACCGGGGCTGACTTATCACCAGAAAATAGCCAAGCTGTCTGGGAGGAGGTGTATAAAATTTGGGCTGAACCTAGTCTGGATGAAAAAACTCCGCCTCCCCACAGTACCGGCGCTGCTGTCGATGTGACACTGGTAGATGATACGGGGGAAATTGTAAATATGGGTTCGCCTATAGATGAAATGTCACCAGCGTCGCATCCAGACTACTTTGCCAATTCTTCCACCACACAGGCACAACAGTATCATGCCAATCGCCAGCTATTGTGTGATGTTATGGAAAAAGCAGGATTTCAACGTAATCCTAGAGAGTGGTGGCACTTTTCCCTAGGCGATCAGATGTGGGCTTGGCTGAATAATCAAGCCAATCCCAATAATCCAGTTGTTGCACGATATGGACGCGTTCTGTAGTGTAACGCACCTAAGCATCTTGAGGGTTGAGCTGGATTAACTCCTCAGTCGTGTAGGTTCCCACTGGACTCCAAACAAGATATGGGACGAGTAACAGCGCCGCCAACCCAGAAATCGGCAAAACGGAAATGGTGAGCAACACACCCAAGATCACACCAACTGATCCAAGAACTTCCCCCACTCTCAGACTGCGCCACCTTAGCATTGCTGGGATGTAGGCGATGGTGATAATTTCTAGCAACAGGTATAAACCCATTAGTGCCCAGGCTATCAAGCTTCCTGGATTCTTTTCCCAGACAATATAGGCAGAAGCAGCACCGCAAATAAAAATTACAGTCCAAATGATCGGGATAAGTGGCTCAAAAACCAACCACCGGGGGCGAGTTAGGCGTGCAAACCATTTGACATCACGAGGCGTGATGAAAAAACTACCGATCATAATTGCAAAAGTGACAGCCCCAATTACTATCCAAGATGGAACCATATTATCTATACCTTTTTAATTATTTTGTCAAGGTCTTCAAGGCAATTTTGGCAATTTAGGGCATGAGTTTAATCAACCGCAGGGATGAAAATTTCAACCAGTTATCAGTTATCAGTTATCAGTTATCAGTTATCAGTTATCAGTTATCAGTTATAATTTTTTGCTCACTGTTGAGTGTTGAGTGTTGAGTGTTTTAGGCATCTTGAGGATTGAGTCGTTTCATCGCCCAAGTAGTGTATGTACCTATTGGACTCCAAACCAAGTAAGGAACGAGTAGCAGTGCCGCCCAACCAGAAACAGGTAAAACTACAAGTGTTAATATAATGCTTATAACGAAACCCGTGCCGCCGATAATCGTACCCGCCTTCAGACTGCGAAGCCGCAACATCACAGGGTTGAAGGCAATGGTAACAATTTCTAGAAGCAGGTATAAGCCCATACGCAACCAGGTTGAGGTGGTTCCTGGGTCTTTTTCCCAAACAATATAAGCAGACCAAGCACCGCAAATAAATACAATAGTCCAAATAACTGGAATCGCTGCTTCAAAAGTTAACCATCTGGGTCTTTGTAGACGCTTGAACCACTTGACATCGCCAGGAGTGATGAAGTTAGCAGCCAACGCCACTAAGAAAGCTACTCCCCCAATCACCATCCAAGATTTAATCATGCCCCATCATCCTTTGTATGGCTCTTTTATCACGCCATATAGTGCGATTTTGTCAGGTTAGGGGCTGATGACTCATCATACCTGAGTTTGATAAACACAGATGAGGGGGATGAGGGAGACGAGGGAGATGGGGTGGTGGGGAGATTCCAAATTTTGAATTTTGAATGCCGTACCTTATGAATTGATTTGCCTCTACTTAACCACTCCAGAATTTCCAGGTATGTCACCTATCGGTTCTACGCGTCCCCCCAGGTATTTAGCAAGAAACTCTTCGGCTTTCGCAAAGAAGTGTAACCTGTTTTGCGGACGTGCAAAACCGTGTCCTTCATCTGTGTAGAGGATGTACTCTACAGGCTTGTTTGCTTTTCGCATTGCTGCAACGATTTGTTCACTTTCCGCCTGCTTAACTCGTGGATCGTTTGCACCTTGCGCAATCAGCAACGGTGCTTTGATGCGATCTACGAAAAATAACGGAGAACGAGACTTGAGGAAATCCGGCTCTTTTTCTAGATTACCCACACGATTGTAGAATTCCGCCCGCCCTGACTCCCAATAAGGGGGAATACTCTTTAACAGCGTGAGCAAGTTACTTGGACCAACGATATCCACGCCAGCAGCAAACACATCAGGAGTGAATGTCAATCCTACCAAAGTGGCATAACCGCCGTAGGAACCACCCATGATAGCTACTTTTTTGCGATCAGCGATACCCTGTTGGACAATCCAGTTAACGCCATCAATCAAGTCATTGTGCATTTTACCCGCCCATTCCCGATTTCCGGCATTGAGAAACTTTTTGCCGTATCCGGTAGAACCTCGGTAATTGACTTGTAGAACTGCGTAACCACGGTTTGCTAGCCACTGCGCCTGTGAGTCGTAACCCCAAGTATCCCGCACCCAAGGTCCGCCATGCACGAGTAAGACTGTGGGTAAATTCTTTGCCGGAATACCTACAGGTGTTGTCAAGTAGCCGTGGATAGTCAACGCGTCCCGAGATTTGTAAGAAATCGGTTTCATTTGGGCGAGTTGTAGCCCTTCCAATTTCGGTTGATTGCTGAAGAGGAGTTTGCTTTGCTTGGAAGTGCGATCGTAGGTATAGTAGTAGGTCGGACCGTCGTCATTATTGTAAGAGACTAGCCAAGTTTTATCAGCCAGGTCGCGGTCAACTACAGAAAATTCACCTCGGCGGACTTTGGATATTGCCTGAAAATCTGGGGCAATACTTTTATCGAGTACTTGCCACTCTAATTTATCTTTGTAAAAGGCAACAGCCTGAATTTGGCGTTTCGTTGGATGAATAAACATCCCTCCTTGATCATACTGCGGGTCTTGGGCAATCACGCTTTCTTTACCCGTTGCTAAGTTAAGCGCCAAAACTCGTGTCGCATTCGCATTATGACTACCCGTGATATAAAGCGTTTTGCCATCAGCGGAAAAGCCAACAGTACCGCCTTGATCATCAGGTCCCCATTTGCGAACTATCTTCCAAGGTTGATTTGTTGTTTCCCTAACGGATAAGGTAGAACCACCATCAGGAGTCGTGGCTACAGATGCACGGATTTTTAACTGTGGATCTGCAACTGACTCAGTCACGTTGACGGAGTTTTCTAATTCCAGCTTTGCTGTTCCCGTTTTCAGGTCGATACGGTAAGCATCGTGCTTGCGGGGGTCTTTGATATTCATCCCCACCAGCATTTCATTAGGAAAATTGGGATCTAGGGCGATCATTTGGGCTTTCACGCCCTTGTATGGTGTCAGGTCGCGCACCTGATTGGACTTTACATTAACAGCATAAAAATGATAGTTTTCATCACCATCTGTATCTTGCAAGTATATTAATTGCTCACCGTTATAAGTCCAAAAGTAACTACGGATACCCCGCTTTTGATCAGCAGTCAGCACGCGATCGTCGTTCTTACCTACAGTGCGTATCCATACCTGTAAAACATTATTTTTATCAGGTGCAATGTATGTCAAGTATTTTCCATCGGGAGAGAGTTGCGGATTCGTTCTTTCTGGATTTCCAAATAGAATCTGTCGGGGAATGAGTGGCGGTAAACCAGCTAAGGATTGACTGATGTTGGTGAGGAGAGTTGCAGCAACTGCTAAGGGTACAGCTGCTATAGAGAAATATTTTTTGTTCATAAACTGAATACACTGGAAAACCTGCAAAGCCGAATGCTTGCAAAGACAGTCACAAGTGTGACGTTGCATATTTGCAGGATGAATTTTGTGTTTTTGTGGGATGAACCGGACAGCCCTTCCCTTGAATTTTTTGGGTAGGTAGGATGCCTACCCCACAAGAATCATCCCTGAATTCAACAACGCCCACAAGTATAAAAGACTCGTTCACGAGGTTCTAATACTCACTCACGAGTATAAAAGACTCGTTCACGAGGTTCTAATACTCACTCACGAGTATAAAAGACTCGTTCACGAGGTTCTGATACTCACTCACCACGTTCTAACACTCGTTCACGAGGTTCTGATACTCACTCACCAGGTTCTAACACTCGCTCACGAGTATAAAAGACTCGCTCACCAGGTTCTAACACTCGCTCACGAGTATAAAAGTACTAGTACGTTACGGCGGAAATAAAGCTACCCTTCGGGTATCTCCTGCGGAGACGCTACGCGAACAGCAGTCGCCTACTGTCGGGAAACCCTCCAAAGGGCGCTGGTTCACCATTCCAAATCAACGAAAAGCTTATGATGTAAGCTTTTTGACTTTTGACCCCTTCGGGGTTCGCCAGTCGCCTGCGGAGGGAAACCCTCCTGCAGCGCTGGCTCACTTTTGACTTCCGCCCAGCGGTGCTAGGTTTATTCCGAAAAACTGGTAGATGCTACGGTATATTCTGTAATACAGAATTATCTAGTGTTCCATAAGTGCCCATTTGTGGTTCCTATTTCCTGATGTATTGCACTCAACCCCCGAAGGACTATATAAGTGACAGTAACAACCAGATGCAGCCGACTCGCCATCAGAATGTCGATGATCATATCATGACCACAGCGGGCAGCTTAACTAGGTGGAATGACTTTTAGCAAAGCCCATCGAAAATTTACAAATTCAACATGGCATATGGATAGTACAAATCTAGCGCAATACATCGAAGCAACTGGCAGTATTGCCAAACCTTGGCTATTAGTGCAACTGCGACTGAAAAAACTTCAAGAGTGTCGAGCCACACTTTCAGAAAATGAGTATGCTCAACAGTTAGAAGACATTCATCAAGACTTGATGAATTTGGGGGAATGGTGGCGGGGTATCGAAGATGAGGTATTTTAACAGTTACCAGTTATCAGTTATCAGTTTCATCCGCGCATGTTTAAATCCCCCACCAAAGCGAGCCGTCACTGCGGCTGGTACTGTTCACTGTTTTAAGCTTATGATTATTGACTAACTTGAATTGATAGCGGTGTTTTGACTAATGGATTATAAAGATGCTGGAGTTGATGTTGAGGCTGGTCGAGAGTTTGTCAATCAAATTCGTAATTTAGTTCACAGCACCTTTAGACCGGAAGTTATTGGTGGATTGGGTGGCTTTAGCGGCGGATTTCAACTACCAAGTGGTTACAAGGAACCTGTTTTGGTTTCTGGGACTGATGGTGTGGGAACAAAGCTGAAAATCGCTCATGCTCTCAATCGTCACGACACCGTTGGCATTGATTTGGTAGCGATGTGTGTCAACGATGTGTTGACATCTGGCGCAGAACCGCTGTTTTTTTTGGATTATCTGGCGACAGGTAAACTAGACCAAGAGCAGCTCACTGGAGTGGTTGCAGGTATAGCCTCTGGGTGTCAGCAGGCGGGTTGCGCTTTACTAGGAGGAGAAACCGCAGAAATGCCGGGTTTTTACCAGGTTGGTGAGTATGATTTGGCTGGGTTTTGTGTGGGAATTGTGGAAAAAAGCCAGATGCTGGATGGTTCCCAGGTACAAGTGGGAGATGTGGCGATCGCACTGGCTAGCAGTGGTGTACACAGCAATGGCTTTAGTTTAGTCAGGAAAATTGTCAGCGAAAAAGAATTTTCCTGGAGCGATCGCCTAGAAATATTTGATTCACAAACATTAGGAGAAACTTTCCTCACACCCACGCGTATTTACGTCAAACCCGTACTTGCTGCGCGTCAAGCGGGTTTAGAAATTCACGGTATGGCTCATATCACGGGTGGAGGATTGCCAGAAAATTTACCTCGTTGTTTAGGTAAAGGACAAGCGATTAAGATTGAGGGCGATTGGTCTATCCCACCTCTATTCCAGTGGTTGGCGGAAGTTGGCTCGGTGAGTCCGCAAGCTATGTATAACACTTTCAATATGGGGATTGGTTTTGTGTTGCTAGTACCTCCCCATCAAGTACAGCAAGTAATAACCTACTTTGATTCACAAAACGTAACAGCCTTTACAATTGGTGAGGTTATTGCTGGCTCAGGTGAATTAATTGGATTGCCAACATAAGTGATAAGATTTATACACTATATAATTAATTTTTTTTTGTGTTTTAAAGTGCTTATTTGCACTATTTTTAATATTTACTAAATATTTTTCACGGTAGCAAAATGTGGGTTTAACCGACATGAATTGCAACATTTCTTACTTTTGCTTATAAAACTAATCGAAAATACGCATGATCGTTAGCCTTTGAATTTGCTAACGTAGTCTTAACATATTGAAAAATTTTGCCAATGATGCCCAGAAAATAGGTACCAACACTCGTTTGCGGTGCTGGTGCATTCTGGGCTGTCGATGTCGCGCTTTTTCGTGTAAAAAATCACCTAATACAGAAAAGAGGGGGTTATGACTGTCAATATTGTTGAGGTATTTACCTCTAGTGAACAATTAAAGCAAGTATTCCAAAGCATTGATGCAAAAAGTTGCCCGACGTGTTTCAACTTTCATATGCACACTGTCCACTCAGATGGCAGGTTGCACCCCTTTGCATTGATGGAGCAAGCTGTCACCATTGGTCTAAAAGGGCTTGCGATTACCGACCATCATAGTATAAGTGGCTACCAAGCAGCTTTAGACTGGTTGGAAAACTGGAAGTGGAACAACCCAGGCGCAAACGCTCCTCACCTCTGGAGTGGCGTAGAAATTAATGCCAATCTTTTAAATATTGAGGTTCATATTTTGGGTTATTCTTTCGAGCCAGAACACCCCAGCATGAAACCATACATCCAAAGAAAAATTACTACAGGTGAAGAATATCAAGCAGCTAATGTAATTGCTGCTATTCAGAAAGCAGGGGGACTGGCGGTATTAGCTCACCCAGCTCGTTATAGGCGATCGCATTTTGACTTGATTCCTGCTGCTGCACAAGTGGGTATCAATGGCGTTGAAACTTTTTACGCCTACAACAACCCCAACCCTTGGAAACCTAGTGCCGTAGAATCGATGCAGGTGCAACAATTGGCTAGTGAATACGGTCTTTTGAACACCTGCGGTACCGATACTCACGGTTTAAACCTGCTTCAGCGGTTGTAAACATGGAGTTTAGTCTTTTAGCAATACTCCTGGTTCAACAAACCAGGGGCTAAAAACAGATGATGATATTGGATTTGAGATGATCGATTGTAAAAGTTAGAGTTAGAATTCTGCTAAATTATTGCTGAAATTGGGATAGTAACCAAGCACCCACCCTTCCGTGATTCATTTCACGAGTACGGCGGAAAGCTTCTTCCAGAAGAGAAATTGCTAACCCAGGTAGAACTTGAGACTGAGAAATTTTCCGACTCCCACCATTTTCTACAGCAAAAGCAATAACTTGAACACTTTGTACATCCATAATCCAGTATTCACCTACTCCTAATTCGTCATACAGAAGGCGCTTGTCACCTTTATCATCTGCAACAGAAGTATTTGCAACTTCAATAACCAAATCAGGGGCTGGATAGATATCCAGTTGGATTATCGAAGTACCCCAAGGAATGACTTCCGCATTTTTACCAATGTAGAACGACTCATCAGGTTGCGCATCGTTATAGCCTGTTTTCCGGTAGGTGCAGTTATCATTGCCGTTCAAATCAATACCTTTAATGCTGGCAAACAGATGTACGGCATAGATAACAATCGAGTGGTCTCGTGAATGGTCATTACCTACTGGTGCCATCTCAATCCTCATTTTGCCATTGTAGTAGTAGCTCTTGGCTTTTTCATAAGCTGGATTTTCAATCAGCTGAAGATATTCATTCCAACTAGCTGCTACCCATGCATCAGTTGGTAATTTTGTTTGTAAGTTACTCATAAATCACCATATTGAGTTAAGGCTCTTGTTATATTGTGTCTTGAGCAGCATCTTCACAGGAATTTTGACTTACAACCTTTTTCATAACCTCAAGGAACGTCTGCAAAACTGGTAATGGCTCATCTTGTCGCCAGACTGCGACTAGCTCCACCTCTGCGTTTAATGTATTGAGAGTAATGTAGACAACCCCTGTCCTGTGAATATTCCGAATGGATGCAGGAGCGAGAGAAACACCCAAACCAGCAGAGACAAGACCGAGAATTGTCTGCTTTTGGCTGGCTTTTTGCACTACTTTAGGTGTGAAACCTGCCTGTTGAAACAAACTAATGCACTGGTCGTAGTAGCCAGGCTCTAAGTGACGTGATACCAGAATAAAAGACTCGTTAGCCAGCATCGGTAATGCTAACTCTGGCTGAGTTGCTAGTGGATGAGTTTCTGGCAATATGACAACAAGTGGCTCTCGTAGAATTGGTTGAAAACTCAAGGTGGCGTCAGGTATAGGCGGAATCATTAAACCAAGATGGATTTGTTGCTCTTGCAGCGCCTGTACTTGAGCAGTCGTTGTCATTTCCTCTAATTCCAGTTCCACACGTGGAAAGCGCTCTCGAAAAATCCTCAAAGCTTTAGGTAAAACGCTATAGGTAGCAAAACCAGAGAATCCTACCTTGAGCCGTCCACTCTCTCCCTGAGCCACTTGCCTTGCTATCTCCACAGCCTGAGCGGCTTTTAACAGAATCTGGCGTGCTTCTACCAAAAATGCTTTTCCTGGTTCCGTTAGCTGAACTCGCCGCTTAGTACGGTGAAACAAGAGTACGCCTAATTCATCCTCCAATTGGCGGATTTGTTGGCTTAGAGGTTGCTGAGTCATGTGCAGCCGTTCTGCAGCTCGACCAAAGTGCAGATCTTCTGCCACAGCAACAAAATAGCGTAAATGTCGCAACTCCATTTGAATGTTTTAAGTGTTAATTGTCTATAAAAAATGTGTTAGACAGTGCAAAATTTAGCACTTATATTAATAGATATCTCCAAAATAGAAGCGTTCTGTGGTAAAAGAGTATAAAATTAACTTTTTTACCATAAGAATATGAGTAACGTATTAGGTTACATTAAAAACAACTCCCAGGAAACGCAGCGCTTGATTGGTCTAAAGTATGAGCAACTAGAACAACTAATAAATCAGGCGATCGCTTTACATATGCAAAAGCAACAAGACATAGAAGCAAAGAAAGTTAGAATCATAAATAAAGGGGGTGGTCGGAAGGTAAAACTATCTACAGAAGAGCAGATTCTCTTAACATTAATATACTTGAGACATTTAACAACATTTCAATTACTAGGTATCCAGTTTGGAGTGAGTGAATCAACGGCAAATGATACATTCAACTACTGGTTTCCACTCCTACAAGAACTCTTGCCATCAAGTTTACTTGAACAGGTAAAAAAAAATGCAAGTGATTACGAGATAGTTCAAGAAATTTTAACCGAGTACGAACTAATAGTAGATAGCTGTGAGCAGCCTAGAGAAAGACCTAGAGAGTATAAAGAGCAGAAAAAATATTACTCTGGTAAGAAGAAAAAGCATACTTTTAAAAATCAAATTATTGTTTTACCAGACGGTCAAGATATTGTTGATGTAATCGCGGGTCAACCTGGACCAAAAAGTGACATAAGTTTGTTCCGTGAAAGTCAAAAAACCTTTGACTCTAATCAAAGGTTTAAAGGAGATAAAGGTTATCAAGGAGAAATATCAATTAAGACTCCCACGAAAAAGCCGAAAAAAGGAGAATTAAGCCAGTTACAAAAAGAGAAAAACAAAGAAATGGCTTCAAACCGGATATTTGTTGAACATTTGATTCGGTTAGTTAAAATCTTTAGATCTGCATCCGAACGATTTAGGCTAAATCCACATAAATATGAGCAGGTGATTCAGACAATTTGTGGACTTGTAAGATTCCGAATTAGAGCTTTAGTTTTACCACTATGAAATAGTGAGAGACAACGTAGCTAAAATTTACTGCCAACTTGTTTTTTTTACTTTATTTTCAACAAGAACTATCTCAAAAGCTGGTTTTTGCGTGGAGAATGGCTGATGTTTGAAGTTAGCGATCGCCTGTTAAAAGCCAGTCATACAGAGGTTTTAGCATTTTTCGGAGATGTCTAATAATTAACAACGTGAACGGTCAAGAAAGTAGCATCAGTAATATTTTTTTGTAAAAGGATGATTACTAAATATTTAGAACTACAGATGCACAGAAATTAACCGAGAGAAATCATCTGTGTCCATCTGTATGCATCTGTGGCAAAAATCCCTGCCCAAACTTTCATAAATGAAGAGAATTAGACTATGAATTTGGAATTTAGCACGAAGACTTTTGAAAAAGAGAAGATTGTCTTAGCAGGTAGCGAAGAATATATCGTTCGAGGAGGACGCCATCTTTTTCCGCTTTTACCTAAAGCTTTTGAAGAGATTCATCAAATTGGAGTAATTGGTTGGTCATCTCAAGGTCCTGCTCAAGCACAGAATTTAAGAGATTCTCTGGCAGGTACTAATATTAAAGTCAAAGTAGGTCTTCGGCAAAATTCATCTTCTATTCCATTAGCAGAAAAAGCTGGGTTTACTAGAGAGAACGGTACATTAGGAGAAATGTATGAAGTGATTTCCGAGTCGGAACTATCAATCATTCTTATTTCCGATGCTGCACAGGCGGAAAATTACCAGCAGATTTTTGAGGCTACACGTTCAGGAGCAACACTTGGATTATCTCATGGATTTTTGCTAGGACATTTGAAAAACATTGGTGAATCTTTCCCTGAAAATATTAATGTAATTGCTGTTTGTCCCAAAGGTATGGGACCTTCTGTTAGGCGACTTTATGAACAAGGGAAACAAATTAACGGAGCAGGTATTAACTCCAGCTTTGCAATTCATCAGGATATTAATGGAAAAGCAACAGATTATGCACTGGGATGGGCAGTTGCAATTGGTTCTCCGACAATTTTCCAAACAACTCTTGAATCAGAATATAAATCTGACATATTTGGAGAAAGAGGAATCCTTCTGGGAGCAGTTCACGGCATTGTAGAAAGTTTATATCGTTGGTTTATTCATCATGGATATTCTCAGGAAGCAGCTTATGTAAATTCTGTAGAATCTCTCACAGGAACAATCACCAGGATAATTTCTAAGAACGGAATCTTGTCTGTTTATGAATCTCTAAATCATGCAGACAAAGAAACCTTTAAGAAAGCTTACTGTGCTGCTTATCATCCGGCTTTTGAAATTTTAATGGAAATTTATGATGAAGTTGCTTCTGGAAACGAAATTCGCAGCGTTATTCAAGCACATCATCGTCATCAACGTTTTCCTATAGGAAAAATTGATGGTACGGAAATGTGGCAAGTTGGCATTAATGTTCGTGCCAATAGACAATCCGAAAAACTTGCCATTGATCCTGTTGCTGCTGGAGTTTATATCGCTACCATGATGGCTCAAGTAGACTTACTCAAGGAAAAGGGACATCTTTATTCTGAAATTGTGAATGAATCGATCATTGAAGCTGTGGATTCTCTAAACCCTTATATGCATCAAAAAGGAGTTGCTTTTATGGTTGATAATTGCTCTATCACAGCACGGCTTGGAGCTAGAAAATGGGCACCACGATTTGATTATGTATTATGTCAACAGGCTTTCACTGCATTGAATGATGAGAAACAAGTAGATGAAAGACTATTTGACAACTTTTTGAGGAATGACATTCACCAAGCTTTCTCAGTTTGCGCCCAGTTACGACCTTCTGTTGATATTTTTGCATAGAATATAGCAATCTTAAATCATTGGTGAACAACAAGATTCCCGACTTCTTTAAGAAGTCGGGAATCTTTTAATTTTGAATTACTTAAAACAGTCAACAGTGACCAGTGACGCCTGCTATGGTGGGGGATTTAAACCCTGCGGATGAAACTGATAACTGATAACTGATAACTGATAACTGGTAACTGTTAATATGGTGGATAATCATCTTCATCAGGGTAAACGTAGGAACTAGAAACCCCCGCCATCTCCATCCGAGGTGTTTCTACTTTCATCGTTTCCTTACCAAAGTCCTTATGCTCTTCAAAAGTCTTACAGATAATTTCAGACTCTTGCGAGTCGGAACCAATCAGGTACTGTGTTAAGGTGGCGACTGTGGGATGTTTATAATCCACAGTTGAAGCTACTAAAACTATATTCGGTTCAATTCCTCTTTCTTCACAATTAATAATCGGGGAAAAAATCCCGTGGGCGTGGAATAGCGCACCTTTTGGCGTGAGAGGCTGCTTGCGGTATCCAGCATAAGCCTTTTCTAGTTCGGCAAGGAAACCACCAGTGACTCTACCTTGTTGGTATTCACAGTAAGCTTTACTGAAACTTGCTCCGGCGGCTCCATTTACAGTTAACTGTAGCGGTGATTCATGTAAGAAATTTTTATCTTCTCCTACTAAATAAATTAAATAGCGAGTAAATGTTTTAAATTTAAGTTTGTCTGCTAAAAAAGCATCGTAATTGTCTTTGAGTGTACCCAATTTTACTCCAGTTTCCCGGTCTTTGACAGATAACGGTCCCCGACGCACTACGACTAACCGTGGAGTGGTGGTCATATACACCGTTTCGACTCCGGAGCTAAATTCATGCTCCATTTGCTGCCAATTGTCGTCGGGTTGAAAGCCTACAGCGTTGGCGTTATCGAGCTTAATTGCCAAACCGTGAGGCTGTAACCCATTTGTGCCATAGCGAGGATTTATCATCTGACACCAAGGGAGTACTTGAGAAGCTGGTGCGTTGTACTTCTCGTCCTCAAAGTCGAATTTTGCAGATGGTTTCATCGTCTTAGGCGGTTGTCAATGTTTTGCAGATCAAGTTTACACGGTTTAGCAATGCTTGGGACTTCGATGCACTTAGTGGCTTTAGACACAATTGGTCTAAAAGTGAGAATAGTCTATCACTTATTCAAGAAGTCACGCACAATCTAAACCTGATTTTAACAACTGCCTGTCAAAGCGCCCATGTAGAGTATTTTTGGCGCAGATGGGTAAATGCGCTACAATCAGTTGAATAAACCCGATTTCTAAGAAACCGGGCTTTTATGCTTTGAGGCAAAAATCAAATCAACACTGTATTTGTGGCATTCGGTTGAAAATGAACAGCAGGGGCAAACTATTGAGATAATCGCTGCTGGTAATAGTCAACAATTTGTTCTGTGACTTCAGAAACGCTCAAACCATCAGTTTTAATTTCAACGGCATCTGGTGCTTTTTTTAAGGGGGAAACTTTACGCGTGGTGTCTTTCCAGTCGCGTTCAGCGATGTCCTTTTCCATCTGCTCTAAACTCACTTCAGGTTGACCCTGTTTTTTAAAGTCTTGCATGCGGCGACGTGCACGTTCACTGACAGAAGCCGTTAGAAAGATTTTTAGTTCGGCATCAGGGAATACATGAGTCCCGATATCCCGTCCTTCAGCAACTAAACCACCTTTTTTGCCCCAGCTATGCTGTTGTTTAACCAGTGCTTGACGCACGGCGGTCTGTGCTGCTACTGCTGAGACTTTAGATGTCACCTCTAGAGTGCGGATTGCTTGTGTAACATCAGTCCCATTAATCCAAACCCGCATCGGTGATTGCAAGTTCTCGGTAGGAGTCAGTTCAATGACACACCCGTTGGCTAATTCAGCGATCGCACACTCATCGTCAAGGGCAATTCCCTTTTGCAGCACCAGCCAAGTGACAGCGCGGTACATTGCTCCTGAATCTAAATACACTAAACCCAGGTTTGCCGCTACTTGACGAGCAACAGTGGATTTTCCAGCTCCTGCTGGTCCATCTATAGCGATGATCGGTTTGCGATCGCGCAGAATGGTATTATCAATCAAACGTGTAGAACCTAGGCGAGCGGCGATCGCGAGCATTCCTTCCTCCTGAACTTTTTCTTCTATAAGCATCAACGTATTTGGTTCAACCAATTCAATATATTCCACTAAGACAGAACTAACCATTGCCACTTCTTGCAGCACCACTGCTATAAGCGCTTTTGCATCACGAATTCCGGCTTTGAACGCCGTTTGCGCCTTCTGCAAGCCACCATACAATACTGCTGCTTGCAGCTTTTGTGTTGCGGTCAAATATTGGTTGCGAGAACTTATGGCAAGACCAGATGCTTCTCGCACCGTAGGACAAGCAACAATTTCGATTGGAAAATTCAAATCAGCGACTAGCCGTTTAATAAGGGCAAGTTGCTGACCGTCCTTTTGACCAAAGTAGGCTCGATCAGGCTGTACCAAGTTGAAAAGCTTGGTAACAATCGTCGCTACACCCTGAAAGTGACCCAGCCGAGAACGACCACACAAGCCAGATATCATAGCAGATGGTGGAATAACTTGTGTAACCTTTGATTCTTGTATATTCTTCTCAGCAACTCCTACCTCTTCCGGAGTAGGAGCAAAAATTGCATCTACCCCTGCTTGAGAGCAAAGTAATTGGTCCTGATCAAAAGTGCGAGGATAGCGTTGGTAATCTTCGTTGGGACCAAATTGCAGCGGATTAACGAAGATACTCACAATCACCGTGGCATTTTCGTGCCGCGCCCGTTGAATCAAGCTTAAATGACCTTCATGCAACGCTCCCATTGTCGGAACCAAACCAACTGCTGTCTTTGATCTACCAGTCACCTCAAATGGCAACGGCTGCGCTTGATCCACAAGCTGGTTTTCAAAACGGTGTTTAGCTAAATAGCAGCGTAAAGCTGCGACTGTTCTCAACAGGCGCACAAAAATACCCCTAGTTTTCTCTAGCTCTCCCCGTTAGTTTATATCTGAAAGCGAGGAAGAGACCAGCAACTAGGGGAACGAGGAATGAGAAGGTGAGGGAGTGAGGGAGTGAGGGAGTGAGGGAGTGAGGGAAGATGAGGGAGATAAAGAAATTTATTTGTCTTATTTGTCTTCCCCTGCTTCCTCCTGCTTCCCCAACTTCAAGAGCTCTCCCTATTCTTACCTACCTAGGATTTCTACCCGCACTGGTGCAACGCCACTGCCCATCATCCCCAAAATCCGTGCGGCGGCAACAGAAAGGTCAATAATTCGACCACGAATGAAGGGTCCTCTGTCATTAATGCGCACCACTACAGAACGACCATTGCGGGTGTTGGTAACGCGGACTCGCGTACCAAAGGGTAAGTGGCGATGGGCAGCTGTTAATCCTTCTGGATTAAACCTCTCACCGGTGGCGGTACGATTGCCAGAACCATCATAGCCGTAATAAGAAGCCATACCCTTAGCGCTGGCTATCACTTGTCCGGCAATTTGTTGTGGCAAATTTGGTAGAGATCTTGGCGATGAGCGCTGGGGTAAATTGGCAATCTCGTTCATGGGAGATGCATTGCCTATGAGTCGGCGCAAGCGATTTGTTGCTTGCAGTGCATCTTTTGCTCGATCATTGGTTGTATCTGCAAGCCGTGTATCGCCATCGATTTCCACGATTTCTTCGCCATTTGCCTTGATGATATAGCGACCTTGTGGCGGTTGCTCACCAAGTTGGTTGTTTTTCTGCTGGCTCTCATTGGCTGTGGATTCGCCTGCTGCTTTCCAACTGACTGTAATCTTGCTGGCGTCCACCTTGTCCCAGATCAGCTGGTTTATCCTAGCTGCTACAACTGTTGCCCTCTGAACTGGGTCATCTTTGGTAGAGTTAGCCTGGTTATTAATATCCACGCTTGCCCCAATTGATGCTACCTTCGTTGGGCTGCTTGCATTTGTACTGACAAGCTGTGCGCCGTTCTCGTTACCAAATGCACCCATTTTTGTCTCTGTGCTGGCAACTGGCTTGTGACCAACAAAGGTAAGAACCGGGATGTTGCGAATATAGAGCGTTGCCGCCTGACGTCCTGCCAGTTGATGAGTATGAATTTCAGTCATCATAGCAGCATCTGAAGCAGGGTTCTCTGCTGCGGATTTATACTCTCCTACTTTCACCACATCACCAGAGGCAATAGGTAGCGAAGATGGAGCCGTTTTCTTGGTCGTCTGAGCGCGACCTACTGACGGTATCCCAACAACAGTAGAAAATAGAGCGACAACAGCCCACAAATGTTTTTGATTCATGCGTCCGATATTAAAGCGACTGAAGAACAAAAGTTCCATAATTGGCGGGATTTTGCACCACTAATGAGTGACATATCCCTAAAACTCCAACTCGTTCTGCTTTCACTTTTTGCTTTTAACTGCAACAGACTACCACGAACCTATAGCCTTCGGGATCGGGGATCTAGCGTAATCCTTGGTAAATTTATCAAATTCAAACTCACTTTTTAAGCCCAAAACCTTACTCAAAACAGCTTTTTGGCTGTGTAACAGTTTTTTGTTTGATTAAAAATTTTATTATTAAAACCTAACAATATTTGGTAATTAAATTGTTCAGGGTAGCCTACGCGCTTGTCTATAAAGAAAATTAATGGTATCTGCTTTCAACAGCGGCTTATACTACCATACTTTCACTTAATTTCCAGTAGTTCTACTTGAACAATAAGTTTAAACACAAAATCAATCTTTTTAGTGATTTTGATAACTAGATATAAACTATATGTTAAGTATCCTTTGCTAAGTACTAGCTTTTCAGCCCTTTTTCAGGGTTTGTTTGCAAGCAATGACCCAGTTTTCGCTTCAAAGATGACAGCAGTATTCAAGTTAACTTTCAAATCATTATAATTTTTAACTAGCTGGATATTAGATGACTCATAATATCCATACTTCTTAAAACCTTATTTAAAATTTAGTAAAATAAATTACATACTGTTTGAAGTGACAAAATAGGAGGCTAGATGTTACTTGCATGAATAATTTTTACCGTCAAAGCAAAATCCCTGAGCAGAATATTAGCTAAATTCGCGTATGCAAATCGAATACATCAAAATTTGTCAAGGTTAGAAGAAAAAGCGTAATTTTTCACACTCAAGTGTCAGCTTCATGGCAAAGCAAGAAGATTCACAATTTCAATCTTTTGTTAAGGACTTGCATTCAAAGTACCAGTCCCTACGGGATGGAACTGTAGCAAACTACATTCCTGAACTCGCAAAAGTCAATCCAGACTTGTTCAGCATTTGCATCGCTACCGTCAATGGCGAGGTTTACGAAGTTGGGGACTACAATCAGCTATTTACGATTCAATCGATTTCCAAAGTGTTTGTTTACGGACTGGCGCTTGAGGATCATGGACGAGATTACCTTTTGACAAGAGTAGGTGTAGAACCGACAGGGGACGCATTTAACGCAATTGTGCTCGATGAGAAATCAAAGCGACCATACAACCCAATGGTCAATGCAGGAGCTATAGCAACTACCAGCTTAATCAAAGGGTCGGATGTAACTGAACGTCTCAACCAGATGCTGGATATGTTCCAACGATACACTGGACACAATGTGTTCGTTGATATTTCAGTATTTACCTCAGAACGCCTCACAGGACATCGTAACCGGGCAATGGCGCACTTAATGCTCAATTTTGGCATGATTGACCAAAATATTGATGAAGCGCTAGACCTTTACTTCCAGCAGTGTTCTGTCATGGTGAATTGCCATGATTTAGCAGTGATGGCGGCTACCTTGGCGAACAAAGGTATCAACCCGATTACAGGAAAACAAGCCGTGGATAGCCGTTACGTTAAAGACATTCTGAGTGTGATGTACACCTGTGGAATGTATAATTTTGCAGGCGAATGGGCATATAAGGTTGGGATTCCGGCAAAAAGTGGAATTTCTGGGGGGATTATTGCTGTAATACCAGATAAGATGGGAATTGGAGTGTTTTCTCCACTACTCGATTCACGCGGTAATAGTGTTCGAGGGGTTAAGGTTTGTGAAGAGCTTTCGCAGCAGTTTGGTTTACATTTGTTCGAGTGTGCAAGCAATAGGTTAAATTTTGGTAGTTAGCATATAAGGAAAATGCTATCCGCTGATAAGTGGACAATGCTGGACATTGTGTACAAAACTGGATAGCCAGTCTTAGCCTGAATAGGGCTACGTTGTTGGGAAGCGTTAAAGTTCATACTCCAGGGTGCTTGCCAGCCCCGGACTCTATAACCGAGTTGTTAAACGCATCTGTCAGCAAGGTCAGTGCAACTCGGAAAGTACCGATCGCATTATGCCACTGCGCTCTTAGCGCAGCGCCACTCTAGTTTTTTAGATGATGGTGGTATCAGGTTTTTAGGCTCCTGAGAAAATAATCATTTCGTTGCGTTTTAGCAAAGACAGGCTATCCGTACATTTCTCGTTGTTTGCTACTGACAGCCCTCTTTCGAGTCCTGTGGTAGTGTAATAACAAGTAAAAGGCTGACTGGTGTAGGGCGCACCGGAAAAACGCTTCGCTCGCTCCATCCAACCGCACAGCTTTATAAAGATTAGAGCTATCAGTGAGCAACTGAATGTTTGGGACAGTTGAAATTAAGCTTTTCCAGCCGTTTCAATATTAACCAACCGCTAAAATCCTCAAATGACTTAAGAGTTTTGTGGAAATGGCAAATGCTTCACAGGAAATAAGACTAGTGCTTTTAAAGCTTGATTTTATCACTCATCAATTTACAGCCATTTTCACATGAGTAGACCACACGCAGACCTCGCTTCCGTTCCTCTCTCGTTGTAGGAGACAGGTTTTGAATTCCCCCATTCCCTTGTAGGGAAGGAGGGGTTAGGTCTCATGATTGTGGTTCATACAACTGAAAACTGCTAGAAACGCCCACTGAGTAGCTAGTTCGTACCTAGCTCCCAGCAGGACTTCCCCCTAATTGAGTAAGCAATGAGGAGACGATATTATCGTGTCAAACGATTCTGAAAATTTTCATCCCGACGACGATATAGATGATTTTGAGCCTTTAGAAGGGTTACGGGTACTTGTGGTCGATGATGATGCCGATAACTCTAATTTAATCGCTTTTATTCTTGAAAGCGCTGGCGCTCGAGTGATGACGGCAGCATCGGCAGTAGAAGCGCTACAGGTTATGGGACAATTTGAACCAAATCTCTTGATTAGTGATATTGCTATGCCAGAAGTTGACGGCTATTCCTTAATTCGCAGAGTCAGAACGCTTGATCCTCCCCTGGGAGCGATTCCCGCTATCGCTGTAACGGCTATGGACATACAAGAAGGACGCAAGCTTGCTTTTATGTCTGGGTTTGAAGCTTACCTGATGAAGCCTGTAGAACCGACAGAATTAATCACAGAAATCATAAAGTTAATAGAGTTACCTTGACTGCGATTAAAATCGCTCGCGTGGTGTTTTCTCCGTTGTCTAAACCACTGAGTTTTTTTACTCAAAGTATGACTTTTTGGTGCCGTTAACTACATTTTATAACAGTGTGAATCGCAGCTAGATAATATGGTAGCTGCGTAATCTCAACTCACTGCAATCACTCCTGCACTTTGATTCGCCAACCTATCGACCGCACACACTGCATACGTTCCTGCTTCAAGAGTAGCAAACGGTGTACCAGTAGACAAATGCAGTTAGACGAACACCTTATAATTGCTATCTCTCTTCCTGCTCTAGCAGCTTGGAAAGTCTATTTTTAATTTCTTGTACTTGCTTATCGCCCCTAGGTAGTGTTAACAGACGAACTTCAATCTCTGCAATATTATCAATCCGAGTGGTTTTCTCCCAAACCCTGTTTTCTACATCGGATTCATGTTCGTAACGAAATGTTACAGTGTCATAATTAACATCTAAGATTTCTACATTCTTTAACCAGCCGTTACTGCTTTTGACGAAAAGCCATACGTTAGGCAGACCGATGAGTTCTCTGAGTTTAGTCTCCATATAAATAATACTTTTATCGTGGTTAAACTACTATGTTTGCAACAATTGTCAATCTAGCTTAAGACATATTCTTACATGAAATTCTCATTTTGAAAAGCTTCTTGTGAAAATATTTTTGGCGATAGATGATACAAATCACGTTATGACCTAAGATTTGTACCTAATAGACGGTACGAGACTTGCCAATGGATACATCTTTTCTGTAATGATAGAAAAGATAATAAAAGTAAATTTTTATTAAGCGAGGATAAAGATGTACATCGTACAAATTGCCTCGGAGTGCGCTCCTGTCATCAAAGCCGGAGGCTTAGGCGATGTCGTTTACGGACTCAGCAGGGAATTAGAAATCCGGGGGCATACCGTCGAAATCATTCTGCCGATGTACGATTGTATGCGCTACGACCACATCTGGGGATTGCATGACGCCTACACAAACTTGTGGGTACCCTGGTATGGCGGTGCAATTCACTGTTCAGTCTATTGTGGCTGGGTACACGGGCGGCTATGTTTCTTTATTGAACCCCACTCTGGAGATAATTTCTTCAATCGGGGCTGCTATTACGGTTGCGGCGATGACAATATGCGCTTTGCGTTCTTTAGCAAAGCCGCTTTGGAATTTCTGCTCCAAAGCAACAAGCGACCTGATGTTATCCATTGCCATGACTGGCAGACAGGGTTGGTTCCAGTCATGCTCTATGAAATCTACAAATATCATGGCATGGAGTACCAACGGGTTTGCTACACCATCCACAACTTTAAGCATCAAGGGTTTGCCGGTGTCGATACTCTCAGGGCAACAAATTTAAACCGGGAGTCTTACTACTTCCAGTATGATAAGCTGCAAGACAACTTCAATCCCTTTGCCGTGAACTTTATGAAAGGCGGCATTGTTTACTCCAATGCTGTGACAACGGTTTCGCCCCATCATGCTTGGGAAGCTTCTTACAGTGATATTGGCTATGGATTGGGTCATACTTTGCACCTACACCAGGATAAATTCACTGGTGTACTCAACGGTATTGATTATGATTTTTGGAACCCTGAAATAGACCGCCATATACCCTATCCTTACAGCAAGGACAATTTTGAAGAAAAGGCAAAGAACAAAAACGCCTTACGCGATCGCCTGCTATTGCAGGATGTTGATAAGCCAGTCATTGCTTTCATTGGTCGTTTAGATGAGCAAAAAGGCGTTCATCTTGTTCATCACGCAATTTATCATGCCCTCCACAATGGAGCGCAATTTGTGCTGTTGGGTTCGGCAACAGAGTCAGGAATTAATGCCCATTTCCGCCATGAGAAAAACTTTTTGAACGATAATCCTGATGTTCATTTAGAACTTGGCTTTAACGAAGAATTATCCCACCTGATTTATGCAGGGGCAGACATGATTATTGTCCCTAGTAATTACGAACCTTGTGGACTCACCCAAATGATTGGGCTGAGGTATGGCACTGTACCCGTAGTTCGAGGAGTCGGTGGGCTAGTTAACACCGTCTTTGACAGAGACTACGAGCAGAATAAGCCTCCGGAAGAACGCAATGGCTATGTATTCTACCAGTCAGATTATGCTGCCTTTGAGTCGGCAATGGAACGTGCTTTGAAGTTGTGGTACAACAATCCAGAGGAGTTCCGCAAACTTGCTATTGCGGGTATGGAGTATAACTACTCTTGGAATCACCCAGGAGCAGAATATGTGAAGATTTACGACCATATTCGACACAAATGGTAGTGGCTTAGTCTGCTACTACAACAAATGATATCAACTCAAGCCAAAAAACAAGGTTGACTCATTTGGGTGTGTTACTACCAGGGATTTTTCATCCCTGGTTCTTTTTTGATAGTGCTCGGTGAACTACTCACTACTAAAACTCAGTACCGTTTATAGTGGTGGGTACTTCACATTTGAGGTCTTAAATATGGTTACTTCACCTGAAATCTATCTCACCCCTGACGAATACCTCCAAATGAAGGAACACAGCGACATCAAACATGAATACATCGACGGCTACATCTACGCAATGGCTGCAGCGCTTGACTGCCACGTTACTATTGCTCTCAACCTTGCTACACTTCTGCGTAATCATGTGCGTGGCTTAGGCTGTCGTGTTTACATGGGCGATATGAAAGCATGTATCGAATCTCTAAATCGATATTACTATCCCGATGTGATGGTGACTTGCGACCAACGAGATCAAGAAACCCCTGCGTATAAAAAATTTCCCTGTTTAATTGTCGAAGTTTTATCTGACTCTACTGAAGCCTTTGACCGGGGAGACAAATTCGCCGATTACCAAACTTTAGAAAGTCTCCAAGAGTATGTTTTAATTAACACCAGAGGTCAGCGAGTCGAGTGTTTCCGCCGTAATGATGAAGGATTGTGGGTTTTGCAATCTTACACAGCAGAAAATAAATCATTTCGACTACACAGTATTAATTTTGAAGGAACGATAGCAGAACTTTACGAAGATGTCGTTTACTAGCAGCAATTCCCAAAAAATAGATTCTTAAATTGTATGAAGCTCTTTGAATTTATATCTAGATACTATTAATAGACTTCCGGATTGACACAATTAGGCAATCGCTCCCCCTTCAACCCAGCAATGAGATTAGCGATCGCCATGTTTGCCATTTTTTCTCGTGTTTGAAGGCTGGCACTGCCAATATGAGGTGTAATAATCAGGTTATCTAAGCTCAGTAAAGGACTATCAGTTGGTATCGGTTCTGGGTCAGTGACATCTATGGCAGCACCTGCAATTTGACCACTCGTAAGCGCTGTGTATAATGCTTCTGGGTCTATAATTGCTCCCCGCGCTGTATTGATGACAATGGCAGACTGCTTCATCAATTCAAACTGGCGATCGCCAAAAAGATGATAAGTCTCGTCTAACAAAGGTGTATGAATTGTCACAAAATCGGATTCTTGTAGCAGATGTTCAAACGCCGTAAACTCCACACCTAAAAGTTTTTCTAGCTCCTGGTCACATCTGTGTCTGCTGGTATAAAAAATTTTCATATCAAACCCTTTAGCACGACGAGCGATCGCCTGACCAATGCGCCCAAAACCGACAATCCCTAAAGTCGCACCTGTAATGTTGGGTCCCAATAACAAATTTGGTTCCCACGTCCGCCACTGACCCCCACGAGCAAATCGGTCTGCCTCTACCACTCGTCGTGCAGCAGCCATGAGTAATGCCCAAGTCAAGTCAGCAGTCGCATCTGTTAATACACCGGGTGTATGACCAACTGGTATCTTCCGTGCAGTAGCGGCAGGAATATCAATATTGTCGTATCCAACTGCCATCTGGCTAATAACTTTAAAAGAGCTTCCAGCTGCTTCTATCAGTTGCTGATCAATCTGGTCTGTTAGCAAGCACAGCAAACCATTAATTGTTTTGACCTTTTTTAGTAAAACTTTATAGGGAGGCGGTTGGCGTTCTTCCCAGACTTCAATGGTAGCAATCTCTTGCAGCTGCTCTAATTTGGTGGGGAGGCGGCGAGTGATGAAAACTTTGGGTTTGGGCATGGAAGATATTTTACTTCCTATTGATGGTGCTAGTGTTGCTGATGTCGCCGTCAACTTGGATTATATCGATGGAATTGACCCAAGCGCCTTCAAAGATGTCATCCCCTTTGGTAATTTCATTGAAGATTATCTCACAAATTATTCTAATTCCAATGACTCTTTTGAAGTCGTAAACAACAATTTAGGCAATGCATTGCTAACTGATTCTAATCTAGGACTTTCCGAGGTGCTAGACTCACTAACTGTTACGTTAGGTGCATCACCAGGTGTTATTCCTTTTCAATTTGACAATACTGTCACCCTTACCCCAATTGGGACTACAATCTTTGCAGGAAGCGAATTTACTACGGTTTTGTGATATCGACGGTATTGTCTAGGTTAACGGAGGGTGACAGGAGGTAACAGGATTTGGGATAATTCACCCAATCACTATATGCCTAAATTTAGGCTGACGCTTGTTGCACGTTCTTCTAGTTTCTAGCACGTTCTTACTGCTTTATTTTGCATAACTGGAGTTTCAGCTTCTGCCAAAAAGGAGTCTGTGTTCAATCAGACCTCTTATTTTTTTCTTTGAGTTCGACCACTGAGTTTCAAATTTACTAAAAATAATCAAAGAGTGGGGAGGGTTTGCCCAACCGTTTCAATTTTACGTAATTTTGAATACAGTAATATAAATTAGTTTTGTATACGTAAAAACTTCTCTTTTCTGGTGTCACTTATTTAAACTCCTATTCGTGTATTAGTGGTTTCTACAGTTAAGTGCACGATATCAGTTACACTAATGGACGAAACATCACTTATAAGGATTTTTTCATGGTTAGTGAATTGCAACAGCGAAAGTTCACGAAATTGTTTAGTATGTATGATGCAAACAATAACGGCGTGCTTGCTAAGGATGATTTTGAAAAAATTATTCAGAAAATTGCAGAATTACGGGGTTGGAAACAGGGGTCTACAGAATATAATACCCTTTTTGACAAGTACATATTCTACTGGCAGCATATACGAGATGCAGCTGACAAAAATCGCGATGACACAGTAACTCTAGAGGAGTGGTTTGCATATCATGAGAAGTTACTAAGTGCAAAGGATAGCTACGAGGAACAAGTTGGAACGCTCGCAGCTTTGGTTTATGACGTATTTGATGCTGATAACGATGGTCAGTTGAATATTAAAGAGTTTGAAGAAGTTTTCCTGGTTTATAATATTCCTCGCGTTTTTGTTCCGTATATATTTTCACGGCTTGATCTCAATGGTGACGGTCTTCTCTCAAAACAGGAGGTATTGCAGCTATTGTATGAATTCCATTTTAGTGATGACCCAGAAGCTCCTGGAAACTTACTGTTTGGTCCGTACTAATAAGTCATGCGTTATATAGTATTTCAGAACTCAATTCATGTGCTCTTCTAAAGACACAATAAAGTAGATATATTTAGATTTTATTCCAACTCACTGGTAGGCTGTAACCACAGGTTTCTAGATTGTCAATGGTTGGTGTAAGGTCTCAATATATATTGAGTGACTCAGATATTGCACCAGCTTCAAAAACCGGGTTTCTTGCAACTCATACAATCTAGAAATCTTGATTTTTCGTCTTGTTGAGAATGGTGCAATATCTCAGGTGAGACACTGTACAAATTCACCATAATCTGCGTCATAAAATTACGTAATTTCAGGCGCTTTTGTACAGTCCTCATTTATTCAAATCCTTAGATGTGTTTGGTGCTTAATTGTAAACAAGGGCTAAAATACCCCACTTTGGATGCTACCCTTTCAGTAATTGCCCATGTTTGAACAGCTTGATTAATACTAGCAATTATTGCTTAACAAACTTATTTCAATGCCCAAAGAGCGATCGCCTCAGCAAACCCTGCAAATGAACTATAATCTTGAGCAACTATCGAGACATTAAACCCTAACTTCTGGGCATTGGCTGCTGTATAAGGCCCAAAACAGGCGATACGCGTAGCGTCAAGCCTCCGGCTTATCGCACAATGCTCGTAATTACTTTTTGCATCAACCATTTGCAAAAAAGCTGCGACTTCCACAGTACTACTAAAGGCAATGACATCAATTTTGCCTTGCCGAATCAGGTTTAACTCAACCTCGTAGATATTTTTGTCCAAACACTGCGTCCTATAAGTTGGTACACAAGTCACTTTCATGCCCAATTTTTCTAAACCTGCAATAAAGTTTGGAATCACATCGGGTTCTGGTACACCGACAACTTCTGGAACCGGAACGAGTACACTTTGCTGGGCAATATTTGGAATTTTAGCCAATTCAGTAATGATTCCGGCGGGGCTGGGTTGTGTTGGTATTAAATCGGCTTTGATGCCAAAAGCTGCTAATCTTTCCGCGTCTGTACCTATGGCACAAAATAGACAATTTGTCAAAGAAAAAAGGTTTAGCCCCAAATCTTTCAGGCGTTGGAAAAATGCTTCGATACCATTTCTACTGGTAAAAGCAATCCAATCAAATGTGTCGATTTGTTGCAGTGCAGCATCTAACTCAGTAAAGTTTTCCAGCAGACAGGTTTCGATGGTTGGCATCAAAATCGGCAAACCGCCTTGGTTGATCAGTTGCTCAGATAACCTGACGGCGTAGTTGCGAGGTGCGGTAACGATAATTCGCTTACCGTGTAAGGGCAGTTGTACGGTTGGAGTCAGCAGTTTAATTTACCTCCTTGCACAAGATAATAACGAACCGTAAAGGCGGGTATGAACCGCAAAGGCGGCTTTCCAGAGGGAAAGACTATAATTTAAGGACTAAGGGCTTAAAGTTTACCTATTTTAAGCAACACGACCAGGAGAGCCATCTTGCCGCATTCGATTCAACTCGCTCAACCGCCCCTAGAGTTTATTCCCGAGCAATTTAACCCATTAGTATACTATATTACCCAAAGATTACTGCCAGTCCTGATGCGGTTTCGGATTCGACCGTGGTTACCTGCTGGGATCGCACAGGTTGAAACTGTGAATGTTGAGAGGCTAGTCAATCTTTACCAACAATTCCAAGCCGGCAAAGTTCGCTTTTTGATAGCATTTCGCCACCCAGAGGTTGATGATCCTCTTTGCATGATGTATTTACTCTCCCGTGCTGTACCAAAAGTTGCTCGTCAAAAGGGAATTTCATTACAGCAACCTATTCATTCTCATTTTCTCTACGACCGAGGGATGACTCTGTGGGCTGGGGATTGGCTTGGTTGGTTCTTTTCTCGGTTGGGTGGCTTGCCAATTCATCGAGGTAAGCGGCTAGACAAGGTTGGTATGAAGACAGCGCGGGATTTGTTTGCTAATGGCAAACTGCCAATAAGTGTAGCTCCTGAAGGCGCAACTAATGGACATAGCGAAATTGTTAGCCCCTTGGAACCTGGCGTAGCTCATATGGGCTTCTGGTGTGTGGAAGATTTGGTCAAAGCTAACCGAACTGAGGAAGTTTTCATTGTACCGATTTGCAATCAATATCACTACATCAATCCATCTTGGGGAAAACTAGATTGGCTTTTGGGCAAATTGGAAGCTGATTGCGGTTTACCAGTGCAACAACTTGGTGAATCAAACCTCGTTGAGCCAGAAAAAGTTTTTTATGAGCGACTCTTTCGCCTCGGTGAACATGTCCTTTCCCAAATGGAACAGTTTTACGCTCGCTTTTCCCATCAAAGTACACCAATTGTCAAGCAAACAGATCCATCTGCAAGTCGTAACGAGGTACTTGAGGCTCGACTCCAAACGGTATTAGATAGGTCACTACAAGCAGCCGAGCAATATTTTGGTCTTGAATCCCACGGGACAGTGATTGAGCGCAGTCGCCGAATAGAGTCAGCAGGTTGGGATGATATCCACCGCAAGGATTTGCCAAATTTACACGCATTATCACCCGTAGAGCGGGGCTTGGCAGACTGGATTGCTGAAGAAGCATCTCTGCGGACGCTACATATGCGCCTAGCTGAGAGTTTTGTGGCGGTGACAGGAACATATGTTCTAGAAAAACCTACTTTTGAGAGATTTGCCGAAACATCCTTAATCTTGTTCGACCTGATCGCCCGGATAAAAGGGGAGAAAAACCCTGCACGACCTCGTTTAGGTTGGCGAAAATCACGGGTAACGGTAGGTGAGCCAATTTCTGTGACACAACGTTGGTCAGCTTATCAGACAAGTCGTCAAGCAGCAAGAGTTGCGGTTAATGACCTGACGCAAGATTTGCAAGTGGCGTTGGAGAAGATGATTTCGTAGATTTGTTGGGGGAGTTGGGGACGATGGCGCGGAGCGATCGCCGTAAGGCGGGCGCATTTTTATCGCTACGACAAAGGATTAAGAGAAGCAGCACTTAGTCGTCATCATCATCATCATCATCATCATCATGCTCATCGTCGTCCTTGTCATGTCGGTCATCTACATCATTGTCTTCCCTGTCGAATCGGTCATTTTTTTCCTTGTCATGTCTCTTAATTTTGTGGTGCTCATGCTGTTCATGAGTATCTGTAGAATTAGAGATACTGGAAATGATGCTTATTGTGCCAAGCAGGCTGACTAAGCCAAGGGTACCAAGCCCAACTACTTTGGCGATTGAACTGAGTTTGCCATGCTGCACGAGCTTTCCCACTTTTGGGTTGCCAACAACATCAATTGACTGTAGTGCCGAAAGAGCAGTAGCAGCATTATTGAAGCGATTTGTTAGATCGGGTGCTGTCATCTTTTGCAGCCAGTTGATAAACTTTGGATGGAGCGAAGGTAGCAACTGTTTGACATTGATACGATAGGCCGAATCTATTAAGTCACCGACTTGAGTTGAGCGGGTTTGTGTTAGCAAGCAGATGAGCGTCACACCGAGACTATAAAGGTCGGAGGCTTCTGTTAGCTGGCGATTGAACAGTTGCTCGGGTGGCATAAAGCCCAGTGAACCCTTAACCGTGCTACTTACTGCTACTTCTCCACCTCCGATACGCGCAAACCCAAAATCCACTAAATAAACCTTGAGTTTATCCTGACGCTCAACGAGCATATTCTCTGGTTTAATATCCCGATGAATGACGGGAGGATAAGTTGATTGCAGGTAGGCTAAAACATCTAATATCGCTACAGCAATTTGCTTGATTTCCTCTGGTGTCCACTGGTAGGGTTCAGCTAACGAGGAAGCAGGTTTATATTCCTGAACCAAACAAAAGCCAGATGGAGTTTCAAAGGAATCGAGATAGCGGGGAATGCTGGGATGATGCAGTTGTTGCAACACTTGCATTTCCTGTTGGTAGACATCGTAGTCTGACCAAGTGGCTCCAACTGTTGCGAACTGAAACTGCTTAATGACTACGGGCCTCTGAGTAGTTGTATGGGTTGCGAGGTAAGTGACACGACCACTGGTGCTGTTTTTCCCCAGTATGCGCTTAATTTCATAGCCTTGCTCGGAAAAATCTGGGAAGCTGCTCATAAATTTGACGCTGCATGGTGTATTGTCTTGTAGGGCTCTACTCTGTTCAAGGTGAGTTTGATCAAGCTTAGAAGACCTCCGCAGGCTTTGCCACGCTTTGGCTAAAACCAAAACTCTCCATTTGTATCTTAAGAAAAAATTTTTTCTCTTACAGCGATTTTCAGGTAAATAGACCACATTGTAGAGACGCTTCAAACAGCGCGTCTCTACAGGAATTGAAATTTTGCATATAAATTTTGCATATGTGGTTCATTGATTTGAAAACTCGTGTAATTACCTACCCTACCGCAAATTCCCTAAACTTCCTGATCGAGGCAGGGTGGAATGCGAACACAATAGAACTGCCTTGAAAATAGAGGCTGAAACCACGCAAAATCGTTCCACCATCATTTTCATTGTTCCTTGTGAGCTTTAGCTCATGGAGTCTCTTGCAAAAGTCGCTTTTGCAAGAGTTGGGTAAAGGGGAAAGGTTAAAGGTTAAAGGGTTTTTATTTTCCTTTCCCTCTTCCCCCTTAACCTTTTCCCCGACTTCTGCAAGAAGTCTAATATCCTTTACCACTGAAAAACAAAAGTGAAGTACCCCAACTTGCCTTCGGCTGAAGTTGGGGCTTCCAACAACAACTAAGTACAAGGACGGTCTTATTCGTCGCGCGAGGTTTCCCGTCTCAACCGCCAGCGCCTCCCTAGAGCCGTCTCTAGTTTGGTCTTACCTCGCGTCCACAGGCAGACACCCGCCTCCCGCAGGTGTATATTTTTACGTACAACATGGCTTGGATTATTTTTTACAGCAGGGCGTAACCTTGCAAACCAGTGGTCATGTTCCTTCCCTGATCTCTGATGTTTCTTCGGCAAGCGTCGTACCGCTACTTTGAAGTTAGCCTTTATGTTCCATACAGTCAGGCGGGTCATCGACCATTTATATATTGTCATAAATGTACATGTTATGTACATTTATATGGAGAAAAAAGATATACACGTTCGTGTTTCCAAGAGAAGATACGACAAACTAAGGTTGGTCGCGCAAGCCAAAGAAAAGACAATCACCCAAATTATTGAAGATTACATTGACCGACTACCGACACCGGAGATTGACAATCACTCGGACACCCACTCATAGGTGTACCTCGTAATTGCCCCACTATCCATCCCCACCCTATAAGAGGGTGGGGAATTCCGTGGAATACGTTAAAAGCTCCTACCGCAGCAGGAGCTTGAAAGTAGAGTTATGGGAGAAGTAGAGAAGTCATTAGTTTTAATCGACTGTCAGGAAAGTCGCTAGTTTGCTCAAAGCATCCCAGGTCTTGTCACCAATAACGCCATCAACAACCAGTTTTTTATCTTTCTGAAAAGCTTTGACTGCTGTTTCTGTTTTCTCTCCAAAATTGCCATCAATTGCACCAGTGTCATATCCGCCATCTTCCAAGACTTTTTGCACAATCGAAACTTGTTCGCCAGTGCTACCACGACGCAAAGTAGGTTTATCTACTGGGGCGTTAGCACGCAGAGATTTCCAGGTTAGAGGACCAGCAATGCCGTCTTGTTTAAGCAGGAATTGGTATTGAATAATTTTGACACCATCCTCTGTCTTGGGACCAAAAACGCCATCAACTTTGACATCGTCCTTACGATTGAGCCTTTTGTTCAACAGTTTTTGTAACTCTTTAACTTTTTCGCCTTCAGAACCAAGCTTTAACGTGGGGTCGTTGGTCGTATTTGCTGCTACCATAGCTAACTTATCTCGAATGAAGTACTGATAAATTCTTCACCTGCGTCTATGACGATTTCGGATTTGGCTTGGTACACAAAAGGGTACTATTGCGTAGTAGTGCAGCAAAATAAAAGCGCGAAGAACCCTCATGTCCTTCACGCCTTCGCGTCTAGCTTGCACAAAGCTGCTCTGTGGGTGTCTACATGGTTTATTTTTCCGGCGGTAAATCTACACTGTAGAGAGTTTTTCCTTCCAAGTTAATCAATGCGACTGTCATCACCTCTGTATCACCGTCAATTTTGGCTGTCCCAAAAAATTGCAAACCTGCACTTGGGGGTCGATTTGGTGTCAAATCTGTAGGTATACTGAGAAATTTCACCTCTGGACCAAAGGTATTGTCGAGTCTATTTGGTCCAAATGTACCAGAGTTGAGAGGACCTGCAACGAACTCCCAGAAGGGTTTGAAGTCTTGAAACTGTGCTTTGTTGGGGTCGTAGTAGTGTGCTGCTGCGTAATGTACGTCTGCTGTTAACCAAACGACATTCTTAATATCGGCTCGTTTGATGAACCGTAATAAATCAGCTAATTCTAGTTCCCGTCCCAAAGCTGGGCCGTCTCCGTTGGCTAAGTTCTCAAAGTTGGTGGGACCATCGGGAACTACCAGTCCAATAGGCATATCACTTGCAATGACTTTCCATGTTGCTGTTGATTTCCGCAATTGGTTTTTCAACCAACGCACCTGTGCATTCCCTAAAAATGCCGTTTCTGCACTTTGTTCTGTCTGGCGATTCTCTGTGTTTGGTCCCCGGTAACTGCGCATATCAATCATGAAAATTTCTAAGTTAGGACCATACTTGAAGGAGCGGTAAATTCTGCTTGGCTCATCCCCATCAATCCGAATGGGGAAGTATTCCAAAAATGCTTGATTTGCCCGCTGTGCTAGTAAGGAAACGTCCTTAACTGTGTAGCGATTATCATCGAGTATCTCGCCTGGATACCAGTTGTTTGTTGTTTCGTGGTCGTCCCATTGCGCTAGTATCGGGACTTGAGCGTTGAAGCGACGGACGTTTTCATCCAATAAGTTGTATATATAGTTGCCACGAAATTCTGTTAAGGTTTCGGCAACTTTTGATTTTTCTGGTGTGGTAATGTTTTTCCAGATACTACCGTCATCTAGCTTGACTTCGGACTGGATGGGACCATCGGCATAAATAGTGTCGCCGGAATGGATAAAAAAGTCTGGATTGACTTGCCGGATGGTTTCGTAAATTTTCATACCACCGAACTCCGGATTAATACCCCATCCCTGACCGGCTGTGTCCCCTGACCAAGCAAACAAGATATCTCGCCCATATGCAGGGGGAGTTCGGAAAGTACCTACAACAGGTTCTGAGTAGATTTTTGTATCGTCTAAGTCTTGGAAAGTGACCTTGTAAAATATCTGCTGACTTGATGGCAGGTTTTTGAGATAAACTTTTGCTGTATAGTCGCTGGCTTCAAGGGCATTTGGTCCAACAACACGCTGCGCACCACGGAAAGATTCATCTGTTGCGTATTCTACAACTATCCGGGCTGGGCGATCGCTCCGACTCCAAATCACAGTTCTATTGCCGTTGATGTCACCACTAGCGACTCCATAAGGTATGGTGGGACGCAATTTATCAGATGTGATTATGGCAGGTGCTTGAGCAAAACCTGTTGATTTTGATAAAAGGTTTGTGGCAATAATTCCACCACTGGTAATCGCTGAACGAAGTAAGAACTGGCGACGGTTTAGCTTTAATGGATTGGATTTCATAAAATAAGAACTCTAGTTAACTTTAATAACTCGAACCTCAACGTAGACGCGCAGCGGTGAGACAGCGCTGCAGGAGGGGAGCCACTGCGTTGGGCGGCTCTGCCGACTTGAAGCAAGTGGCGTTTTCCCGAACTCACAGCGACTGCGTAAGCGCAAAGCGCAGGCTCCGCCAACGCGTAGCGTCTCCGTTCGGCCTCAAGCCGTGCCCGTTCGCCCTTGGCGTGCCGCAGGCATAGGGCTCAGGAGATACCCGAAGGGCGTGCCGCAGGCTACCACAAATAAACAAAGTACACGAAAATCTTTTCGTCACTTTTAAGGTTATTTTTAATGAAAATCTGCCACACGTTTACATATGCGCCCTAACTCTACAACGTTTATTTGCGTCGAATTACATGGTTTTTTTAACCTAAATTTAACCGGCTCTAAATCAAACCATTAGAATAGGAAAGTGTTAATCACAAGAAATTTATCATATTCGATAACACTTTAAACAAGAGTGTTTTTAGGGGCACAGCATGCTGTGCCCCTACGTTGTGGTGTATATAACCCAGAACCGTTATTAATAACCTTTTATTAACCTTAATATCCTATTCATTTAACCTTAGGAGTTTATAAAATTATATGTTTTAAACTCCTAATTCTTATTAGGCAACAACTCTTTTCTTTTCTCTATTTCTACCAAGGTAAGCGGCTACCATCCCAGGAAAAAAACTGCCCGCTATTGCCATCTTGAAGCTGTTCGATGACACTTAACAATTGGTTAACTGTGCGTTCCACTGAAAATAATTTTTCAGCCGGTACATTTGCCTGAAATGGACGAGAAAGGCGAGTATCGGTTGTCCCAGGGTGTAACATCACTATCAATGTCTTGGGGCTAGTTCTTTTATACTCAATTGCTGCTGTTCGCATGAACATGTTGAGTGCAGCTTTAGAGGCTCGATATCCATACCATCCTCCCAACTGGTTATCACCAATACTACCTACCTTGGCAGAAATACTGACCAAAACACTGCGCTCATCATGACGAAATAGCGATAAAAGGTGTTTGGCAAGGAGGATAGCCCCAATACTATTGACTTGAAAGTAGCGCATTAAATTCTCTGGCTCAATACGTTTTAAACTTTTTTCTGGTTGCAATGTCTCCTCATGCAGCAATCCTACACAGTTGACAACTAAGTGAAGCTTGTTTATTGCTGCACTTATCTGTTGAACAACTTCAACAATCTGTGATTCATCAGTAATATCCATCGACAGACAAATTAATCTGTCAGAATATTCATCTTTGAGATTTAATAATTCGGAAGCAGACTCTGGCTGGCGATAAGTTGCATAAACTTTGGCAAACCTATGATCTTGCAGTAATTTTTGTACAAACCCTAAACCGATGCCTTGGCTGGCTCCTACGATTAATGCATTAGCGTTGTTAATTCCTTCGAGAAAAGACATTGATTTTTATTCACAAACTTTGTAAATAAATGTAAACTATCTAGTGGCAGATGAAAAGCCTGCCTGAGTTTCATATACGACTACAACTTAGTACACCATTTCATTAATTCGTAGCGGATGAAATTTGGCGAGACTCTGCGTCCCTTTGTCTTGAAAAGTTTCCTAGGTCGGGAAACCCCAACGGGAGAGCCAGTTGCCTGCTGTCGGGAAACAAGGACTGCAGCACTGGTCTCACCTCCTGCAGAACTTTTCGCTGCGCTACCTTAGCTACCTGGTGCATTTAAAAAAGTTACGAACTTATGCAATTGTTTATTAAGTATAAATAAACAATTGCACGCGAAGAGCGCTAAGAAAATTCTTCTTCGTGCCCTTCTCCTGACCGAGACGCTACGCGCCGAGAGTGCCTGCGCTTTGCGCATACGCGTCTTCGTGGTTTATTTCCCAATGCAAAATCTACTAAAAATCCTATCAAGTACCGATTCTGTTACTTCCTCACCCGTAATTTCCCCTAGAGCCTGAATTGCACCTCGTAGGTCAATTGTCCAGAAATCAAGAGGTAAGTGCTGGGCAATTGTCGCTTGCACCTGTTCTAGGGATGTCTTCGCTTTTACCAATGCTGCTGCTTGTCGTTGGTTGATTGCTAAATCCAAATCAGCAGCTTGTACTTTTCCAGCTTGCACTTGTTCTAAAATCGCTGCTTCTAAAGCATCAATACCTTGGTTTTGAGCGGCTGCTGTTTTTACAACGTGGTTGATACTCTTTGGATATTGCAGTCCTTCTGGTGATGCTAAGTCGATTTTGTTAATCACCAAAATTAATGGACGGTGTTGCACTTGTTCGTAGATTTCTTGGTCTGCTGCTGTCCAACCTGTTTGGGCGTCAATGGTCAAAAGCACTAAGTCGGCTGCACTAGCTGCACGACGCGATCGCTCAACCCCTATCTTTTCTACTTGGTCTTGTGTTTCCCGAATTCCTGCTGTATCTAGTACCTGCACGGGAATCCCACCAACAACCAATTGCGATTCTACAACATCGCGCGTTGTACCTGGTAGCTCAGTAACGATCGCTCGATCACTTCTGCTCCAAGCATTCAACAAACTTGATTTCCCGACATTTGGACGCCCAACGATCGCCACTTTCAAACCTGTGCGCAACAGTTCGCCTTTATCAGCGGTTGCCAGAATCCGGGATACGTCTTTTGAAATTCTCTCAATTTCTGATATGATGACATTATGATCCAACGGGGGTAAATCTTCCTCAAAATCTATCCTCGCTTCGATTTCTGCCAACACATCCAAACAGCTAGCGCGTAACTGACGGATAGGATGAGCTAATTTTCCCTGCAAACCGGCGAGTGCTGTTTGTGCAGCTTGAGGCGATCGCGCTCCTACCAAATCGGCAATACTTTCTGCTTGAGTTAAATCGAGTCGCCCATTCAAAAACGCCCGCAGGGTAAATTCTCCTGGTTGTGCTAGTCTTGCGCCATTTTCCAGACACAGTTGCAACACCTGCTGCACCGCCATAATTCCCCCATGACAGTGGAATTCCACCACATCTTCACGGGTGTAGGAACGAGGTGCTTTCATAATGAGCAAAAGTGCTTCATCCACGAGTTCCTGCGTTTGGGGATGGCGGATGTAACCGTAAAGGATGCGGTGAGATTCCCAAACTTGACGCCCTGGTGCAAAGAAAAGAGTTTGGGCGATGGACGTTGCTTGCAAACCAGATACGCGCACAATTCCTACGCTCCCCTGTTGCGGAACAACAGCAGTGGCGATCGCGGCGATGGTTCCAGTAGTAGCAAAGATTTCCGACATTTGCGCCCTTTTAACCAAGACATTGAATCTATAAGTAGTCTAGTCAGAATTTTAGATTTTAGAAATGTTGCATACAAGCTCACATAGGACAGCGACAAGGTTAATATTTACTAGACAAAGACAAGTCTTTTTGTTTCACTGCCGTTCTGATAATGACAAACCAGGAGGTTTGCGTGGAAGAGGATAAAATTAATAATCCTGAAACCAAAACCAACGACAGCGCTGTAGATGAGAAATCTTATGTAGAGGCTGCATCAAAGTTCATCCAAGAGACTCCTTTAGACAAAATGCACGAAATAGCTGAAGCAGCACGACTCAAAAGACTCATGGAACCTCCCAAATGGGTTTTTCCCGAAGATACTTAAGAGTCAATAAGGGATTTCCAACAAATAAATTATCCAATCTTGTGGGGTGGGCATCTTGCCCGCCCAATTTACAGGACGGGCGCTTAGTGCCACTCCCACAAAAAAAAGTTGGATATTTTTTAATTTGGAAGTCCCTATGGCATATAACCCACCAAACAAGCACGAGGAGTCGATGTATCCCGACGCTGATCTTATTAGGTACAACCTAGGACTCGTAACTCCCCGTACCCCTCATTCGTTAAATCGCTCCTTCAATGCCAAAGTACAACGCCATGTAGTTGATAATTTCTGGCTTATGAGGTTTCAACTCTGGTAGATAAGTATCAACAGCCTTCCCCACAGCTGCGGAGAATTCGCCATAATTATTCGTCTTATGTCTAACCAAAGGTTCGAGCCTCTGAATGAGTTGCCAGTTGCTCTCGAGCTCTGCAGCGCGCATAGCTTGCTCTAAAGGGGGTGCGGTATTGGCCGGAATTTCCGGCAAAATCCGGCTAATAAAGGTGACACGATGGAAAACACGCCAGCAAGGAGGAGTTTTCTCTACCTGTTGTGCTTGGCGCATTGCTAAAGCATTGGGATTATTGTCTTCGTTAAGCCACTCGGGATCTACAACCTTGTTGAACAAATCCTCGAAGTTTTCTTTGACAGGTTCCAAGTAGAAGCTCATAAAACGGTAAGCATCTACTTTACCTTCTACAATTTTAGGACTGTCATTCTCATAGACAGGGTTTCCCTGGTCGTCGTATTTTTGCAAGTCTCCTGGGGTATTAACCGTCACATCCAACCGGAAGGAATTTTGAGATTCTTGGGTTTTGCTCTTGGTGACATTCAAGTGTCCCCCATTCATGGCTTTCATAGAAGCTTCAAAAACCACAGGAGCTTCTAGTTCGATTTCAAATCCCCCACCAAATGAAGAAGAAGAAGAGAACGTTCCAGCAGTAGTTTCCTGTTTGACCTCTGTCACTTCAGTTGATTCTGCATAAAACCCACCATCTGCCGTCCAGACATAAGTATTGACGAGATTTCGTTTGGCATACTTTTCTGCAAGACTACCATCTTTGGGAACGCTATTACCAGAAGATGTATTCCCAATCGACAGACCGTACTTGCTTTCTAATTCCTTGTAAAAATCCGCACCGGGCTGAGAGCCGCCAGATAACATTGTCTCATCAACACCTGTATCAAAGTTCCGGTAATAAGCTTTCAGTTCCTCTTCTTCTTGCTTAATGCGTTTCTTGAGCGCGTAGGCTTCTTTGGGTTTGAAATAGCTGTACTCGCCGTAGTCTTTAGCATTAGCATACTCTGGATCTTGCACCTTACCTTGGTCATTGTAACCCACGGCTCCATCTAAAGTCCCTTGTTTGGTGTAACGAGGATTGATAGGGAAGGGAATGAGATTGACATCCTTGGGGATATCGGGATTAGGTTGAAAGCGGAAGGAAACGAGAGCGCCATTGTGAGCAAGGCGCAGGGCAAACACATCAGCAGTTTCCGACTGCACCAAAGCGAAGCCCATATTGCTCGGCAGATAGCGCTGACCTAAATTGGGATTGAGGATAACATCAGGAGATTCCCAACTACCGCCCAAGGAGACAGAGGTGTTTTTACTCACATTTCTGCCAAGGGCGAAACTTTGGTCGTTTGACCAGCTCTTGGAAGATTGAGACTGGTAACCAATACCAGCTTTGAACTCGCCCTTCAATCTAAATGAAATGCCAAAGCCAAAGGGAGCTACAAGAACGTGGGTATCAAATCCTGCCCCTAGTTTGCCTTCTGCTTCAAAAGCTTGATCCGAGCCTTCTTCCTTAGAATTGGAGAACTTATACATGACATTTTCGGCTTCTACCACTTCTAGAGAGGTGACACCCCCATAGTTGCCAGTGATGGATACCGCCCCTACAGTCAGGTTTTCGCTGGGGACAGGAGGAGCGCCTTCAATGAAACCGATAATCTGCGGGTCGAACTGCGCTTGACTAATCCACTCGGTAATGAGATTGCCGACTTTATAACCTGTCAGTAAGTGCCACTGGTTATTTTTGATATAGGCATAACAGCGCTTCATCACCGCAATCATATTACCGTCGATGTCGTACTGTGTATCCGCGTATTCTTGTACGGCAGGGCGACTGTCGATGATGTCGTTGAATTGAGTTTCAATTCCGGCTAGGGCTGAACGCACTTGAGCAATATCATTGCTGATGGGAGCCGTGGATAAGATAAAATTAGATTTGCTGTCTTCACTACCCAAAGGTAGGTGGTTGCTAAGAAGAGAAGAATCTAAGAGTTCGGTATCTTCATCTTCATCTTCTCCATCGAAGGTGTAGTTAGCAATTAAATTTTCTTTCTCTCCCTTGAGGCGGGTAAACAAGTTGTCCTGAATTTGCTCTTGGGTACGGGCTACCTTCCAGATGCGGACTTCTTCTAGTGTTCCTGAAAAATAGTTGGTGAAGCTGCTGTCTTTTTTGAGAGCGCCCAAGGTAAACTGTTTGGTCTGCCAAGGAATAGCATCAGTCGCTTCGGTTGCCATTGGGATTCCGTTTGCGTAGATAACAAGCCTAGAACCGTTGGGATCTGGATTTTTCACCCATTGCGCCCCTTTAATCTGGGCATGATTATTGCTCTTAGAATCGTAGGCAATGTTACCTTCGTTTTCTTCTATGCGCCACCAAGCTAATAGCCCTTCTTCTGCACCGACGATATTTTGGTTGATTTCACCTTGTGGTAAAGCTCGATTCCACAGACGCACCTCACCAATGCTGCCCTTAAAGTAACTCTTACCAACTTTGCCAATTTCTAGGGGCTGACTGTTGCGCCCACAAGTGGCGGTAGGTAAAGCTTTGTTGTTGTCAAGTTTCCCATCAATATAGATTTTAACTTCAATCCATTGGGTAACTTGAGTTCCCGTCGGCAGCCCCGGAGTTGATGTATCAGGCGGATTTGGCGAGTCCATATCTTGCAACTGCTTTCCGCGTTTTTTAGCATCAACAAAGTCAGCCTTCATGACTTTTTCAATATCGCCAGATTTGCTATCAAGATCGGCAGCACTGATAATATCGCTGAAATCGCCTACACTTTCTGAAACTAAACCCCCGTATGTAGGATCGCTTGAGGTAGTGGTTTCTGTTTGTTTTTGGCGAGTGATGGCGATTTTGTAAACTTTGTTTGCTTGTAGTGAGGTACTGCTTTCTATTTTTTGCTGCTGCCCTTCATCATTTTCAAAGCTGAATACAATTTTTCCACTTTGCAAGGACAGCGCGTAGGGAACATACTGTTGGGAAAGACCAGACTGTAGCACTCCTTTGCTCAGGATACCCCGTGAATTGGTATCGTCTACTTCTAAGACTACCTCAATGGTTAAATCCTCAGTAACATTGAGAGTGCTATCTGTACCTGCGTCTAAGTAATCTCCACCATCGAACTGCAAAGCATAGGACTGGTTAAAAACGACAGCTAGATGATTCCAGTTATCTTTGGATAGAGAGCCAACCGTCTGGAGTAGGCGATTATCGACTCCTGCCTTAATTTTGTAAGTATTGGTATCTTGGTTTTTCAAACTCAAGGCATATTGGCAGTTGTCTGAATAGTGATAAATCACCTGCGCTTCACTATTAACTGTACTAGGGTTAACCCAAGCTTCTAAGGTGACATCGCCTTTAGCATCCAACTGTGGTAGTTTGTTAGTATCAGTGACAGAAATGTAATAATTGCCATTAAAAGACAATGCTTGTCCTGGGGAATCTGCTATCCAGTTACAAGAAAGCGCACTAGAGTAGGGCTGCTCAACAGTGGCGTTTTTAACTTCGCCTGAAGCATCATTGGGGATGGCTATAAAATGCAGTGAGCCATTTTGCAGCACATAGGCAGGTTTACCAGTACTCGCTTGTTCCTCGTACTCGTAATCCTGGGCTTGACCGTTGAGAACATCTGCGAATTTCTTGGCTTCGCGCGGAACCTCATTCCAAGTTTCGGTTATGTCTGTGGCTGCGTTAGTAATTGTGACTTTGCAGTTCTCGGCGCTTGAACCGTCAGCAACAGTAATCTGAGTTTGATTCATTTCTCCGATAGCAGAACGAGCCACCAAAGTCAGCTTTCCTGTCTTTGCATCTAATTGATATTGAGCTTTAGCTGTGTTGCTATCGTAGTAAGCAGCGAAGAACTCGTCATTTTCTCCTCGGAAATAAAGGGCGAGTTGACCCGTAGCGCTATCAAACAGTTGAGGAGTATCCTTAGTAGAAGCGAAACCGAGTAAGCCACCAGAAACCGTCAGACCCATAGGATCTAAGTACAGCAAAGACAAGGGAATCGGTGATTGATCAAAGAGTTGATTGAGTCGTTCAATTTCTGCTTGTACCTGTTCCAGTCGCGCTTGTAATGCTGGCAGATTGTAGGCAAACGTATAAACAGCACCAGTGCCGCTATCTTTCCTTTCAGCCCCGACCAGTGCCCAATCTTCAGTGATGACTACTGATCTGCCGAAATAGTCATCTGCTAGCTTGTCTTGGGCTTGGAGTTTCTGTTTTTCTTTCCACTGATTATTTTCGAGATGGAACACATAGGCAGCTCCAGTGAAGCTATCTTTCCCGATAGCCCCGACCAGTGCCCAATCTTCAATGATGACTACTGAGTCGCCGAAATAGTCAGCTGCTTGCTTGTCTTGGGCTTGGAGTTTCTGTTTTTCTTTCCACTCACCATTTTCGAGATGGAACACATAGGCAGCACCAGTGAAGTTATCTTTCCCGTCAGCCCCGACCAGTGCCCAATCTTCAATGATGGCTACTGAGTCGCCGAACCTGTCATCTGCTTGCTTGTCTTGGGCTTGGAGTTTCTGTTTTTCTTTCCACTCACCATTTTCGAGATGGAACACATAGGCAGCACCAGTGAAGTTATCTTTCCCGTAAGCCCCGACCAGTGCCCAATCTTCAATGATGGCTACTGAGTCGCCGAACCTGTCATCTGCTAGCTTGTCTTGGGCTTGGAGTTGCTGTTTTTCTTTCCACTCACCATTTTCGAGATGGAACACATAGGCAGCACCAGTGAAGTTATCTTTCCCGTCAGCCCCGACCAGTGCCCAGTCTCCACTGATGACTACTGAGTAGCCGAACAAGTCATTTGCTTGCTTGTCTTGGGCTTGGAGTTTCTGTTTTTCTTTCCACTCACCATTTTCGAGATGGAACACATAGGCAGCACCAGTTCTGGTATCTTTCTCGTAAGCCCCGACCAGTGCCCAGTCTCCACTGATGGCTACTGAGCAGCCGAACCTGTCAGCTTCTTGTACTTGCTGGTCTTGGGCTTGGAGTTTCTGTTTTTCTATCCACTGATTATTTTCGAAATGGAACACATAGGCAGCACCAGCGAAGGTATCTTTCCCGTCAGCCCCGACGAGTGCCCAGTCTCCACTGATGGCTACTGAGCAGCCGAACCAGTCGCTCGCATCTGTACCACTGCCTTGGAAATGTTCCCCGAGACCAGCACTTGATAATTTGTTAATTCGCTCTTGAAGTTCTGTTTCTTCTACCTCCAGCGCTTGAATCTGCTTCAAGATTTCACTTTTGTTATCTTCAAGCGGCGTTCCTAAGTCAATATTATCGGGTATCTGTGCCAGGGTGCCGTCACGGGATACCGCAAAATCTAATACGCCGATATATTTAGCTTCCTCAGTTGCATCCTTTGTCGCTCCAGCCAGTAGCACCCTCGCACTTTGCTTCATTGGTTTGCTGGTTTCGTCGTAGCCAGTTTTTGCCTGTTCCTGCTGATAATACAAAAGTGAAGCCAGCCCTGATTCTACGGTACGCCCCTGAAACTGAAAACTAATGCGCTGAATACCCGGTCGTTCGCCAATGGGCGCATCTGAAGTTATCCATTCAGCACCGCCAGAGATAGTACCGTGGTGGGCATGAGCTGTTTGGTCAAAAACTCGAGTACCACCGCCTTCGTCAAAGCGCCAGTATCCTAACAACCCAAATTCATCACCCACAAGGCGGAAGTTCATATTCGCTCTGATGTCGTACTCTGAACGGGCATAATTCCAGATGCGAACTTCATCGATTTTGCCGTTGAAGAAGTTATCTACCTTGCCGATATATTTGATTGGGGTATCTCCGGGAATTTTACCTAGGAACGGGTTTTCAGCAGGTAAATCCTTCAATTCTCCGTCAACGTATATTTGGCAATTCTCACTGTCAAACGTCCAAGCGACATGATGCCAACGCTTAACAGTTAAAACATCATTAACCGTTGTACATTGATGCGCGTTTGAGCCATCACCAAAGGAAACCATGATTTTTAGCCCTTTTACCCAGAGGGAAGCAGAACGATTGGAATTCGAGGATGCATGGTTTCCTAAAAATCCGTGATAATTGGTATCTATTAACTCTAAGTAAATCCACGCTTCTATGGTAAACTGACTACTTACCGTAACTCCTTCACCAAGGTCTACATAACTATCTGAGCCATTAAACTTCAGCGTTGACTCGGCATATCCCTTTTTAGTCAAAATGGGAATTAGAGGTTCCTTTGTAAACGGACACCTACCGGGTTGGCGCTCAAATACTGCATTCTGATATTCTTCCTTAGGGCTAGTGTAAAAGATTGTTCCTTGAGTGTTAAAGAACCCATCTTTAGAGCGCTCTATATTAAACGAATCAATGAGTTGAGTGTTGTTATTGTGAGTAAAGATTTGCCAGCGCTGCACATCAGCCACCTGAGTCGGTAACAGCAATACACTAAAGCGCCCATTTTGTAAATAGCGGACAAAATCTAATTCCTGGGTAGGCTCGAAGAAGGGTTTATTTTCCATATCTTCTGCCCCCAAGGTGTCTTTGTTGTTGAGGGGTGTAGTTTTGTGGCGGCTGCGCTTGTAGCGGACTTCTCGTTTCAGCTTCAATTCAGTTCCGACTAACACAAAACGGTCTACCAGTAAAGTATCTTGAACTACTGGAACTGGATCTCCACTGGCGTTTGTGCGATAAAATCTAATATTCCGTTGTTGATTTGCCCCCGATGCTCTAGTACCACTCGTCTGAAGATAGACATTATCTTGGTGATTGGCATCCACGGACTGGCGGAATATATAGATATACTTCTCATCAGAAAAAGCCTGAAAAGGCGCGTCTGCGGTCAATCGAGCGGTTGTAGACAGAAATGGATCGATTTCTTCTGGACGTAATTCTCCCGGTTTGGCTTCATCTCGACTCCCCTTTTTAACAATAGGCATCGAGGTTGTACCCACGCTACTATATCCAACCTGACCAATTTCAGTCGGAAACTGTAACTCGCTGGGGTTTTTTTGCCAGTAATTAACATCTAAAGGGCTTTTTTCTGGGTCAGTAGAGTTTAAATCCAGCACAGAGTAATAAATGCGGCGCTGGTCGTCTATCGCAAAAGAGATGAGAGTCCCTTTGTGGCTTACCAAGCTGGTGTGTTTGTAGGTCTTGTCAGTGTAAGTTTTGAGAAAATTGTCTGTGATAGTCATACTTATTGCCTGTTAGTTGTGTTGTTCGATGCTTTTTTGAGTTGACCTCTAGTATTCTGTCAACATAGAATTGATGGGTTTAGATTGACGCGGTGAGACAGCGAGCAGTTCGGAGGAGGGTTTCCCTCCGGAAGAAACTGCGGTGCTGCAGGAGGGTTTCCCTCCGTAGGCGACTGCGTTCGCCCTTGGCGTGCGCTTTGCGCTTACCCGAAGGGAGACACGGAGAAACAGGGACGCGGAGAATTTAATAATCCCTCAAATCAAAATTGACAGAGTACTAGGTGCGGTTACACAATCAAATCCCGCCGAAGCGGGTTTGAGAACCCTAATTTTCTGTTAGTCTGTGCAGGCGTATTTTGTTTGTCCATAGCACTCCTGGGCAGATTTTTGAAATACACCTAAGATGTCAATACTTCTCAGTTAACCTCTCCAGGTGCCCCTCTCCTAAAAGGCTATGCATTGTCCGGATCTTTCTTAACATTCTTGAAACCCTTACTATGCAAACCTTGTAAAGGTTGGCTTTTCGGAAGGGCTTGACAATTGACCACTCATGCTTCTTAAGAAAAGGGCATTTTTATCAAGAAAGGCAGAGGGCAGGAGGCAGGAGGCAGAAGGGAATACTGGCTCCTGCCCTCTGCCCGTGACCTCCGGGAACAAGGGTCTAAAACCCCATCGTCTACACGGTGCTCACAATTGGTTGGGGTCTGAATCCCCAACGAAAGTGTTCCTTCTGCCCTCTGCCCGTAAGCATTGCTGCCTTCTTCAATGAGAATGTACCACTCAGATATTAGAGTTTGATGGTTGGTGAGTGCTTACTTTCACAAATATTGAGAAAGATCCGGGTAATGGATAGCCTAGAAGGAGAGGGGAGGTAGTTTGCCCCATTCCCTTGTAGGGAAGGGGGGCTAGGGGGGTTAGGTCTGCCTTATCCGAGAAGTATTGCCTAAGGTGGGCAATGCCAGCCCATCAATGCCAATGCTTAACATACACTCCCTATTAGCTTGATAAGTAACATCATTTTAGGTAACTTGCAAATTTAACAAGATTACGTGAATTTATTAAATATTTAATAAACTTAATTACCTTAACCCTATTTTTAATATCAAAATTATTACTCTTTTATTACTCTTTTAAAAAGAACATAATAGTATCTACTGAATCTGCACAGCTTCTTCTTCCGGTGCTTATACCATACTTTCATTCAGGTATAAGTACTTCCAATGGTTGCTGCAGAGGATTGCTATCTTCGCTTTTGCACCGATTTTAAAATATTTTATACCAGTATTAAGACCAGATAAAACAGTTAAGCATATAGTTAAATAACTAATAATTAGGAGATAGTTAGGACAGTTAAGAAGACAGTTAAGACAGTTAAGACAGTTAAGACAGTTAAGAAAAAAATAAATTCATTTTTCTTTTGAGTTTTTAACAAATTAATCGAGGTAAAAAAAACAGAGCAACATTTTTTTAAGCTCTCCGCGACTTTTATATGGTTTAATAATTTTGAATTTTGAATTCTGTACTTTAGGGACTTCCAAATAAAAGAATATCCAACTTTTTCTTGTGGGATGGTCTTCTAGCCCGTCCTATAAACCAAGATGGTTCAGTTAACGATTTTTTGTCGAGATTTCATGCGTGTAGAGACGTGCCATGGCACGTCTCTACAAGGGTTATGGGTTATCGTTGAAGAAATTTTCTTATCTGAACCGTATTGTCCTATAAACTGGGGGGGTGCCAATCCCACCCCACTGTGCCTTACAGTCAGAGGCTTGGAATACGATTGGGAGGGGATGCCTTTCTTACTCGCGTTATTAGCCCCTGATACCGCATTTCTAGGTTATACCTGGAAAGGAGATTAACAAGATTACGAGATTATGAATTGTTATGACAAATTTGTAGTTGCGATCGCCATCCAACTACAAACACAATGACTCATGTTGTAGCTACCTAACTGTGTTCTGCAAAGTTTCGATAACACTGTACATTTGAACTGGATCGAGGACTCGCAGTAAGCTGGTTTGAGTCACAATGCCTAATCCTGTTCCTCCATCCCAAGACACCACTAATCTTCGCGGATGTTGCTGTTGCATCTGGGCAAGAGCTGTCCATAGAGAATCCTCAGGACTTAGCACAAATAGCGATTGACTCATTATAGTCTGCGCTAAAACTTCAGATAAATTGACTTCCATTGCCTGAAATTGCACAATGTCTTGTTCAGTGACAATTCCCACGGGAATGTGAACAAATTGTCTCAAATCTGACTGTAGTTGTTCCTCAGTAATCACGACACAGCTAATCCGAAACTCTGCCATCACCTGAGCTAAACTCAATACCGAAGCAGTCATTGGGGCACGAATCACTTGGGTTGTCATCACATCTGCGACACGCATGAATTTCAGGAGATGAATAGGGCGTAAAATGCTACGAATACTCTCGTGAGAAACTACACCAATAACTTCGTTTTTTTCTCCTACTATCGGTAGATGACGAATGCGATACCGCCGGAATAAGAACAAAGCAGCAAAAACATCTTTAAAAGCAGCTTGCTGTAGGGTAATCACTGGTTGCGTCATGACTTCAGCTATTGTCACCTTTCCAAAGTTGATGCCATCTGCCGTTAGCCGTACAATATCCCGTTCTGTAAAAATTCCCAGTAACTCTGTTTTCTCCATTACTAAGACACAGCTTGGGTCTGTTTGTTGTACAGTCATTGCATCTAATGGTGCAACACTTGATAATGAGCAACTTTGAATTCGCTTTTGATTCATTACAGCAATGACATCTACCAGCAATGTCTTTGGTGCAACAGTCAGTGGATTATAGTCTATTGCCGCCTCTATTGCTGGTTCACTCAGCAGCAGGTCATCAAGTTGCATGGCTGATTTGTCTAAGGAACACTGTTTTATAATGTACCAAGACTGATACAATTCCTTACCTGTTCCAATCTGTTGTCAACTTTGTTACTTTTCGTTACATTTACTTGTGATTTAAAATTTAGGAGCAGTTGAGGCAGGTATCTATTTTGATAGATGACAGGTGGTATGATTCCTGTTGCATATGTAAATAAAAAACTGTAGAGATGCGTTTCAATCAGCGTCACTGAAACAATAAAAGTGATAAAAACTAAACTCGCAAGCAACCTCCAATATATGCTACAAGTGTGCATCGAAGCTCCTGTTACAGTACGCTGCGTGTCTCTAAGCCGAAAACCATTATTCTTTTATGCCTAATACCACCTGGACTCGTCATCATATTCTTTCCCTCGCTGACTTCACCACAGTTGAGTACGATACTGTTTTGCAAACTGCTGCTAGTTTTCAAGAAGTCCTATCACGGCGAACGAAGAAAGTACCAACCTTGCAGGGACAGGTGGTGGCGAATTTATTTTTTGAACCATCCACCCGCACTCGTAGCAGTTTTGAACTCGCTGCTAAGCGGCTTTCGGCAGATACGCTGAACTTCGCTTCCGGAACTTCTTCGATGACAAAAGGAGAGACGATTCTCGATACGGCGAAGACTTACTTGGCAATGGGAACTGATATCATGGTAATCCGCCATCGGGAGGCTGGAGTACCAAATGCGATCGCCCAAGAAATGGATCGGCTTGGTGTACACGTTAGCGTCCTCAATGCTGGAGATGGTCAACACGAACATCCTTCCCAAGCCCTGCTAGACTTATTTACTATCTGTACTCTCCTTGATCCTGACAATCCCCGTGTCGAACTTTTAAAAGACAAAAAGATTGCGATCGTTGGGGATATTCTACATTCACGGGTAGCGCGATCAAATATTTGGAGTTTTACAGCCTGTGGGGCTGATGTGCATCTAGCAGCACCACCCACCCTCTTACCTAAATTATTTGCAGATTACGGCGAAGATAGACCAGGCAAAGTGTTTCTGCATTGGGAGTTAGAACCAGCTTTGCAAGATGCTGATTTTGTCATGACTTTGCGCTTGCAAAAGGAACGAATGACTGCTCATTTATTGCCTTCTTTGCGAGAATACCATCAGATGTTTGGTATTACACGCTCAAAGTTGCAACTGTGTAAGCCAAACGTCAAAGTTTTGCACCCAGGTCCTGTTAACCGTGGTGTCGAAATTAGCTCGGAATTAATGGATGACCCTGAATTTAGCCTGATTCAAGCTCAAGTGACCAGTGGTGTTGCTGTTCGTATGGCGCTGCTGTATTTGATAGGAAGTGGTAAGTCGTAGTAGCAGAATTTGTGTAGAGACGTGTCATCGCAATCGCGTATGCTCAGATTCCCGACTTCTTTAAGAAGTCGGGAATCTTGTGTTCATGAACGATTTAGGATTGCTATAGTGTTTTTTTTATGACTTCAATAAACTGAGATCTTGCAAGAGTTGCAACAGTTAGTCGGCTCAGCCTCCAAACCCTTGTTACCAGGTTCAACCTGGTAACAAGATATTAGAGCCTCTGGCTCTTGTTGGGTGCAAGATCTGAGTAAAATGAGGTGCCTTTTCTGGAATTTGAGACAAAGGGTTTGTAGAAGTTAAGTAACTAAGTGCAAACAAACATAACATACGTTTATTTTTGCCGACTGATTTAGTAACTAACTTCTAAGAGTGTGGGAGAGAAATCAATATGAAACTGACATTTTTGTTAACTGCTGTAACTTTATTAAGCACAATATCTCTAGCCACTCCCGTTCCTGTTAAAGCAGAAAACCCTGCTCAAGTCCGGCAATTGTTAGAAACGGGAGAATGTTTTGGGTGTGATTTAAGAGGAGCTAACCTCAAAGGCGCTCACCTCATTGGTGCTGATTTGAGGAATGCGAATTTAACGGGAGCTAACCTGAAAGATGCCAATTTAGAAGGTGCTGATTTAACTGGTGCAAATTTGCAATCTGCTAATTTAACACAAGCATTTCTCAATAGTGCTAGCTTACATAAAGCTAACCTCACCAATGCTAATTTGAATAATGCTAATTTATATAGTGCTGAAATTGAAGATGGTGTTTTGGTAGGTAGTAATTTATTGAAATGATACTAAAAGCCTTCATACTGGCATAAGCAATGATGTCAAATAAGCAAAAATTATTGTTCCCAAGCAGTAGCCCAGGAACAAAAACAAGAGGTCTATTATCTAAATTTACTCACCAGTAATCGACAATTCATCAACCCAGACTTTGGGACATACGCCTCCGGGTGTCAACTCTGGTTCTTTTTCCACAAAAATAATTGACTTAAGGAGTTCGAGAAAATCTCCTGCAACGGTTGCTGATTCAATGCTTGTCTTCACACCATTGTTGACAAGCCAACCATCAAATGGTAGAGAAAAAGAACCTTGTAAAGCTTTCACCCCTGCATGGAGAGCTTGTAAATCATCAATAAAAATCACATTTTCAGCCGTTTCCAAGCTCAATTCCTGTTCGCCAGGTGCAGCGGCAAAAACATGATAGAAATTAGGGCTGACAGAGACTTTTGCACCAATATTGGCGTTACCAGTCGGCTTGGCATTCATCCTTTTAGCAGTTCCTGCACTGTGGAGAAAACCTGTTAAAACCCCATTTTCAATTAACGAAACTTTGCGGGTGGGAGTTCCTTCACCATCAAAAGTTTCTGCACCAACGTTTGCTGGATGCAGCGCATCATCGTACACAGAAAGCAAAGGAGAAGCGATTTGCTTGCCTAAATCATCAGGCGTAGATAAACTCTGCTTGTCGAGAATACTTTGAGCATTAAACAAGTTGGAAAAAGCACCCAATAAACTCAAGAAAGCATCTGGCGAGAAAACAACTCGATATTTACCAGACTTGATTTTTTCATAATTCAAGTGACTGATAGTTTTTTCTGCCGTTTCTTTGATGCAACCATTGATGTCTAGAGTATCTAAACTCCGGTTGATTCTAAAAGCGCCACCACTTCGGGGTTTTCTCCCGTCTTCCTCAGTTTTGCTGTAAAGATAGATTGATGATATAGAGTGGGATTCTGTTCTCATCGCGCCATCGCTGTTGAGATAAAATTTATCAATATCTCTTTGCGCCAAACTGTTATATGGCACTCCTTTAATAGCCGGATGAGCTGCGAGGACTTCTTTTTCAGCAGCTAACAGGCTTTCTATAAGTTGAGAAACAGGTGCTTGAGGTGCTTTTTCGTGGGATGAATTATTCAGGGGAACAGTAGACTCTGGACTAAAATCAGGGACATTTTCTTTCACACCAAAAAAACTAGCTTCGTAAGCCGTTTTTAAAGCTAATTCAAGTCCTTTGGGGTCTACATCTGTTGTGCTGGTGACACCCATTGTATTGTCTTCATTCCAAACACGAACGGTGACACCAGAAAGATTAGAAGCTTTCACTTGCTTAGGCTCACCTTGATCCACTTGCACACTTGTTGCATCTGCTGTTGAGCCATAAATATCGAATTTCTTGATGCCAAGCTTATCAGCACTTTCCTTGGCGTAATTTGCAATCTCAGTGATGTTCGACATAGTTTATTTAAAATTCACCTATTTTCTCGCTCCCAGGTTCTACCTGGGAGTGTATCGCAGGAGGCTCTGCCTCCTAGTATCATGTGGCAGAGCCACGCTTGTTGGCATTCCCAGGTGGAACCTGGGAACGAGTTAGTCTAAACCTGGGAACGAGTTAGCGTCCGCCTACGGTAATCGAATCAACCTTGATGTGAGGCTGTCCTACTGTTGTGTAGATACTGCCACTGACAGAACCACAGAAGCCGGCTGCAAGGGACAAATCTTGAGAACACATGGAAATTTTGTTCATAATTTCCTTAGCTTCACCAATCAGGATCGCTCCCTTCAGTGGCTTGGTGATTTTGCCATTTTCAATGAGATAAGCTTCATCTACACCAAAGTTAAATTGACCGGTAGCACCAACGCTACCGCCACCCATCTTTTTACAGTAGATACCTTTATCTACAGAGGCGAATAAATCGTCGGTGGTGTACTCACCAGTCGCAATGTAGGTATTACGCATCCGGCTAGCAGCGGCAAAGGTAAAACTCTGGCGGCGTCCACTCCCGGTTCTGGGGTGCCCGGTACGCACTGAACCTGTTCTATCTGCCAAGAAGTTTTTCAAAACGCCTTTTTCAATTAATAGCGTTCTTTGAGACGGCATACCTTCGTCATCCATATCAATTGTACCGAACGCGTTTTCGGTTCGCCCTTCATCCCAAGCTGTTAGAGCCTCATGGGCAATTTTTTCACCTTTTTTGTCAGCAAAGGGAGTGGTGTTGCGTTCGATTTGAGTGGTTTCTAGCAGGTGTCCGCATGCTTCGTGGAAGATCACCCCACCGAAGTGATTCGCCATGATGATCGGGTAAGTGCCTGATTCCACATAATCTGCGTAGAGCATTTTTCCTGCAGATTCTGCGATGTGTTCTGCTGCTTCTCTATAATCCCAAGCTTTCAGGAAATTGGGATCGCTGGTATTACCAGCACGTTCAGCCATAGAAGCGCGATGAGCACCGTCAGCGCACAGGAGGATAAGTCCTACTGATTGAGTGAGGCGAATGTCACGAGCAAAAGTGCCATCACTGGCGGCGACTAAGACTTCTTGCCAATCACGGAAATAAGTGGCGCGGCGTGATTGTACGTGGCTTGCTTTTTGCTGAAGCTGAGCAGTACCATCAAGGAGAACTTCTCCCATTTCCCGGATGGATGTACACAGAGGTAACCAGCCATCTTTGCTTCTTTTGGTACCGTAGTCTCGCAGCAATTCCAGGTTGATTTCTGGGATGAAGGCGTTGGGAGCAGGAAGTTGTAATCCCAGGATAGAAAGACCTTTTTCCAAAGCTGCTTTCAAACCAGCAAAGGAAAGGTCATTGGTGCTAACGTAGCAATCTGCTTTGCCACGAAATACTCTGACTCCTGCACCTGTGGAAAGACGCGGTGTAATGCTGGTGATGGCGTCTTCTTCTGCAAGGCAGCTAATATAGTTAACACGCTCCAAGAAGAATTCAATAAAATCAGCACCAGCAGCACGTCCCAGTCCTAAGAGGGTAGACAAGGGAGCTTCCCAAGATTCATCGAATCGCTCTGGTGTGGAGGAGTATTGTAAAGTGGGCAGTTGTTTGGAGAGCAGTAGAGTATTTGTAAGCATCAGTAGCCTCAGAAAGCTGGCATTATCGGAGTGTTATGGCGGTTCTCAATGGACTGAGTATAATTAGTTAACACCCAGCAGGGTCATAAGATTAAGGGCGTCAGTGGTTCTGTATTAAACCTTATGAGCGATTGAAACCAGTCTAACAAATCCGTGTAAGCCGCAGTCGGCACAAAGGAGGTAGAGGTTTCCCCACCCTCTAAACTAGCAAGTAGGGTCTATTAGTGTAACGTAACGTTCTGTAACCTTTAACATTTTGCTAAAGTACGTTAGAAATTGCCGTAAATTAGTATACTGTAACTTAGAATTATTATTGTAATTTTTAACAATTTTCTAGCTCTACTTTTGTCCTTTAACCTTACTAAACTTGCGCGGCGAGTTAATGAAAATACAAGCATAATATAATGGGAATACATAGCCAAGTTATTCATAAAATAGATATTAAAAAACTAAAAAATGTTTCTAAAGTATCTATCGACTTTGAAGGCTCACCATTAATATCCCTTATGGGAGTAAATGGTTGTGGTAAATCCACCATATTATATGCTTTAGCTTGTGTATATAAACCAATAAGAAATGAAGATGAAAATTATAAATTTTCTAGATTTTTTCCTCCTCACAATCACTTTGATTGGTCTGGCTCAGACATATCCATAACCTACAGCTATCGTGATGGCGGTAGTTGTGTACAACAGATGGAAAAGGAATACAAAAAAAAAGATAGATGGGTAATCTATGAAAGAAGACCTGAAAGATATATTAAATTTATCGGTATCAAAACATGTGTTCCGGTAATTGAGTCTGAAAATACAGGTCAAAAAATTAAGTATACTACCAAAACACAAGCAACTCTCTTAGATGAATTAATTCGCAAAAAAGCTGGTTATATTCTCAATAAAAACTATGAGAGTTTACACGTACATGAATATGGAAATAAAACTATTCTAGGTGTGAAATCTGGAGCAAGTCAATACTCAGCTTTAACAATGGGAGCAGGGGAACAACGAGTATTTACAATTCTTGACGCTGTTTTTAGAGCGCCCACTAACTCTAGTTTAATTTTAATAGATGAGATAGATTTATTAATGCACCCTCAGGCTCTTACAAGGTTGATTGAGGTTCTGTATGAAAGGGCTAAGGAGAAGTGCCATCAAGTAATATTTACTTCTCATAATACAGAACTCTTTTACCTGAAAGATAAAGTACAGCTTAGACATCTTCATCAAACAGGAATACAAACCGTTTGCATCCCAAATACAACTCCAGATATTACTCGCCGCATGACTGGTAATCAGGTCAAATCGATTGAAGTATATGTTGAAGATGACCTAGCACAGGCAATCGTTAGTCATATTGCTAACTCACTTGGAATATCTAGAGACGTAGTAATTAATAAATACGGTGCAGCGATAAATGTATTTACTGTTTCTGGAGGGCTTGCTCTTTCTAAGCAATCACTAAACAATGCATTATTTGTGTTAGACGGAGATGAATATGTTACTGTTCAAGATAAGAATAAGCAAATTGAACGAGTTGTGACTGGACATGGTTCAGAAATAAAAAGTTTAAGACAACAAGTGTTAGATAGTTTGTCGCAATTCAATCTGCCTCAAGGTATGCGTCCTGAAGAATTTATCTTCAAGTCTATTCATAACTTAGCAGAACAAACTGATTGCGAAAATGAAGAAATTAGGAATATGGCTTATGATATTATTAATGCTGGAGACCAGCATAATTTAGTAAATAAGCTTATTGAACAACTAGGATGCTCTAAAGAAATAGGATTAAATCGTATCATTAAACTTTTTTCTACATCACCTCAGTGGTCACAATTTTCTGAACCAATCAGTATTTGGTTAAACAATAAGAAAGAAGAGTTGTATTTAGGCTAAGAATGAATAAATATCCTGCAAAAGTCCATGAAAAACTACCGTTTAAAGCAGATTTTTATGACCACTACAGTTTCCTTTTCTTAACAGGTTGAGCGGGATTGCCTGCATATATCGTCATTGGTTCTAAAGAACGCCCAGTGACTCCACCTAATGTCAGCACTGCTCCCCATCCTACGGTGACTCCAGGACCAATGACCGACTTAGCTGCAATCCAACTGCTTTCTTGAATATGAATTGGCGCAGGTATGAGTTTAAAGTCAGGATGGACCCAGTTATGGTTTCCTGTGCAGAGGTAGACACCTTGAGACAAACAGACATGACTTTCGATAGTGATCGGGGCGATGTTGTCTAGCCATGCATCTTCACCAATCCAAACATAGTCGCCTACTGTCAGTCGCCAGGGAAACTTCACCCGGACTCCAGGTTTGATGCGCACACCTTGACCGATTTTTGCCCCAAAGAAACGGATTATCCAAACCTTGAAAGCTGACATGGGAAGCAAATAGCTGTGTACTAAGGGTGATCCAACAAAGTACCACAACAGCTGTTTCCACAAAGGAGCGCCTGGGGTGTAAGTACCAAGGGTGTAGTTATCTAAACGCATAAGATGAGTGAGCAACACGAGGACTCAAGCTGGCTCCGGTTCGACCTGTGAAAACCCAGAAGATAGAGCGACCGCTGTCGCGTAAGATGCGGACAAAGGATTCTGTGGGTTCGTTTGAGGGTATAGAGATGGGAGTGAAGGTGATACCCTGGCTACCAAGGACGATGGTAGCTATTACTTTCGCTCTAGGCATATGAAAGTCGGAGGTAATGAGGTAGAGATGCTGTATGTTTCGATTTTTGAAGTCTTGGACAAGAGAGGTGAAGTTAGTGACAGTATCAATGGCGCGGTAGTCGAGGTGGACTTGTTGGTCTGAGATACCAGCAGCGCGGAAAATCTCTTGGGCTTTGTTGGGGCGAATACCAGAGGAAACCCAAATGTCTAGAGATGGGTAAGCCTGAGCAAATTGAGCTGTGAACTGTTCCCGCTCTATACCGCCGCCTAAAGTTAGTATTGCTTGGGGATGAGGCGCTTGGTAGTGGGCGATCGCCAGTCGAACTGGAATAATACTCAGTAGGATGACGAGCAACCCAACGAGAGCTACAATCCGGAGTTCTCTAAATACATAATGAAATCGTTTCACCAACATAAGCGTACAAAGTTGAGGGCTAGGCAAGCGCAATTAGAACAGTTTAGTCTGGTAATTTGAACTACCACTAGAGCAGACTTGTAATTTGGAATAAGTACAGAGTTGCTTTGAGATTAAATCAACTGCGGCTTGATTACCTGCCTCATTTAAGTGAACATTATCTCTAAAAAAGGACTCTACAGTAGTCGTTGGTAAACTAGACCAGGCTGTATGCGTATCAAACACAGGAACTTGTAGTTCCTTGAGAACTTGAAGGAATTGAGATTTGTACTTTGGTGTCTTTGGTGTCGGAATCAGATCCTCACGATTAGGTGTAAATAAGACAAATACTGGAATTTTTTTTGCTCGGATTAGGTTCACCATTGCTTTGAGTTGTTGCATATTTTGCTGGAATTGCTTGTCATCTTCTCTATTTAAAACTTGGGGAGTGCTAGAAGTGGAATTGGAAGCTGTAGATAAAAATAATTTAGGCAAGATATAACGTGTAATGAGTTCTTGAGTTGCTAGTATGGGAGGTCGAACTGGGTAGTTTTGATTGTGCCCAACTCGAGCGCTCGTGCTAGTAGGCTGGGTTAAATCATGGGTACCGATTTGCAAAATTACAGCGTTACTTTGGAATATCCCAAACTTACGAAGATATCCTAGTTCGTTGCCAATTCCCCATGAACCAGCAGAAGCATTAAGGATTTCCACTGACCTTCCTGAAGATGAGAATCTAGTTTTTAATAGTTCAGAAATGATTTGTGTTTGGTCGGTGGGATTGCCGCCATTGAGGACAGAATCGCCTGTCATTAAAATTCTCACAACCCCCTGAGGCTTTTCTGGCGTAATCGGCTCTGAGCGTTGTGAATACTGGTTATATTTTATTCTCTTGCCAAACCGTAGAATATTTTGATTCGGCTGAAAGCGATAGCCTGTGTCTGGATCTGCTTGAGAGAGTGCAGGAGTACCTAGTCCAAAAACGAGCCTCAAACTAACCTCAAGGGTTACGAAGGCAGCAGCTATAGATAATGCGGGTATCCAATATTTGGCTGGTATTTTTCTTATTTTATAGTTCTTGCTGCTGTTGTTTTTCATATTCAATTAAGCGAATAGATAAAAGAATTTCTGCCAACACGCGCTTAAATGCTTACTACCAGCCATGCCAGCCGTCAAGAATACCACCTTTGAGGATTAGGCAGTAGAACAGGATGATGAAAGGAGCTAGAATTTTTTGCTTGCGAATGCGATCACCGAAGGCGGGCGCTTTGCGCCATCGCCCAAACTCAGTTCGCTATTAAGAATCTGTTTTAGTCAATCTATTGTGTACAAAATTCAGAGCAGAGTTAGCAATTGCTAAGACATTATTACCTCGTTGCTGGTCGAGTGTAATCGCATCAAGTTTGTTAGAGTCTGCATTATAGTTATACAAACGATACCCATGATTCTGTAAGAAATTTACAACATCTTGTTTCTGATAACCAAAATTATTGACAGCATCATTAATTTCTAAAATCCAAACATAAGGTCGTTGTTGTTTGAGCAGGGAAGTTGCTCCTTTAAAAGCTAAAATTTCTGCTCCTTCAATATCCATTTTGGCTAACGTGAGGTTGGCGAGAGATTGATTTTTTAGTAGATTATCAAGCGTATCAGTTGGAACAGTAATTGTGTTTTCAGTTGCAGTTGCGGTAATAAATGGCATGGAATCTCTCTCAGCAAGATTGAGGGCAGTCGTTCCGGTAAAGTCAGAGACTGCAAGCTTGTAAGGTTTAACCTGCTGGAGTTGGTTAAGAACTAGGTTTTCTTCAAGCCGATTGTAATTCTTGGGAAGCGCTTCAAAGCTATAAATTGAGCCATTTTTAATTTTAAATGCTCCCAGAAGGGTGTACACACCAACGTTTGCGCCAATGTCGAGAAATGAATCTTCATCTCTAAGATATCGCAGCAAAAAGTTCATTTCATTGTAGTCATAAAGTCCACAATAAATGACAGCAGCCGCTGAGTGACTGTCAGGATAACAGCGAATTTTGATTTTTGGAAGTAGTTGAATATCAATACATCGTTGGAATATTCTTTTATAGAACTGCCAAAGTAAAAACTTTGTAATTGATTGTATTTTTGATTTTTGACAGTTAGGATGTGACCAAATATATTTGATGGTTCCCTGAGCTAATTGATTTTTCATGATAGATTAAATATCTTGTTTTTGCAGTTTTTCATATTCAATTAAGCGAATAGATAAAAGAATTTCTGCCAAGACACGCTCAAATGCGTAGTACCAGCCATGCCAACCGTCGAGGATACCACCTTTAAGGACAAGGCAGTAGAACAGGATGATGAAGGGAGCTAAGATTTTTTGCTTACGAATGCGATCGCCCAAGCTCAGTTCACTCTCAGGAATCTGTGTAAGCTTCTTGACTTCAATCAGCATGTAGCGGTCTTGCGCCCAAAGCCAGCGATTTAAAGGTTTACGGTCATCATGGTAGATATAGGTGGAAAGATGAGCAGACTCACCTTGAACCTGTAGCAGTTGAGTATGTCCATCATCTATGTATGTGGCTTTGGCTTTTCTAAAAAGTACCTGACGGGGTGGTAGTAAAGTGCCACGTAGTGGTTTTCCAAAGACACAGTACTTGAACTGTACAAAGTAGCCATTTATTGAGGAGCTCAGAGGTAGAGATTGAATCTCACTAATGAATTGATCTGTGAGGATGTAGTCTGCATCTAGGGAAAGCGTCCACTCGGATAAGACTTGCTCTAGACCATAATTCCACTGTGTGGCGTAGGTGTCGAATTTGCGTTGAAAGACTTGGACTTGTGGATAAGAGTTTAGAATTTCTAGAGTGTTATCGCTACTATAGCTGTCAATGACAACAATCCTATGCGCCCATGTGAGACCTTGGATGGTGCGTTTAATGTTGGGCGCTTCATTGTACGTGAGTAATAGAGGTGTAATTTTTTCTATCATAAGTATAGAAATGATAAATGGCTTTGATCACTTTTCAGCAACAGACGCACAGCACAACATGGATTTCCAAAGGTATGGCAATCTACCAGCAAATTTGAATTGAATCTCTGTGTAACCCTCTGTTTCTAAAAGTTCGGTCAGAGTTTTAACGGAGAAGAATTTTATATGACCTCCATCCCAAAGGACTGAAAAGTGACTATCCATTTTTCCTGATAAGGCAAGGATGAAATTTTTGAAATAGCCATGATATGCTGTGGTAATAATTAAATGACCTCCTGGTTTTAGACATTGCCTAGCTAATTTCACTAATCCCTTGGGATAGAATAAATGTTCAATAACCTCAACTGCAATGACGATATCAAAAGCGTTTAAAAGTTCAGCTTTGGGTGAGTCGTAGATGCTCGCTTGGATGAACTGGCAGCCTGGAAAGTTTTGACTAGCAATTGCAATGCCTGAGGCTGACTCCTCCACACCAATAACTTCATAGCCTTGTTGAGCAATAACATGACTAAGGCTTCCATTACCGCATCCCAAATCTAAAACTCTAGCTCCAGATTTAGCTTTTTCAGCCAGCATTGATAGTAATGGAACTGTTAAATATGAATAAGTATGTGCCAGAGTACTATCTTGGTATCGATACTCGTACTCAGCTGGCTTTGATGTTATTTCTGTTGTCATAAATTAAAATTTTCCTATTGCACGTAAAGGAGTGGTTTTGTGTTGGTAATTTTGGTGTAGATGTCAATTAGGTTGGTAGCTACCTTGTCCCAGGTATAACGTTTAGAAACTAGTTGACGGGCGCGATCGCCCATACTCTTTGTTTCTTGGAGATGTTCTAAAGCTTGCTTGAGGAAAAATGCAATCGCAGCTACATCGAGTTCTGCAACATAGCCGAGGCGTTGCTCATTGACTACATCAGCTAGAGCAACACCAGGAGTCACAAGAACAGGAAGACCAGCTGCAAAAGCTTCTAGGACTGCTATGCCAAAGTTTTCCGAGTAAGAAGTCAAAGTAAACAGGTCTGCTCCCTGCATCAATACATCCTTAATTTCTCCTGTGACAAATCCGGTAAACTGGGTGCGATCGCGAATGCCATGAGAGACTAGAAGGGACTCTACTTCACTTTGGTATTCTGGCGAGCCATTACCCGCTATAACAAAGGTAAAGTGATAATTGGTAAGCTTTCCTAGCGCTGGAATTAGGTAATCCAAACCTTTTTTAGGATGCAGGCGAGATAAAAATATGATGATTGGTTCATCTGCTGGAACATTCAAGTATTGCCGCAGACGCTGACGAGCATTAGGAATTGTGGCAGGGATAAACAGACCGTGAGGCAAGATAAAGCTTGGGCTATTTAGACTTAAGCGGGAAACTTCTTGCTGTTCTTGTTTTGAGGTGAGGTGAAGTCCTTGGCTGTGATTGAGGTTAGCTTGTTCTATAAGTTTGAGATAAATTTGCTTTTTACAAGCGCTTTGCTCAAGGGACCACTGACACAACTGTCCTAAGGGGCGAACAATGTAAGGAACTTGCTTGAGGCGGGCGATCGCCATCGCTACTGTGGAAGGATAAGAAAATATGGCATGAACATGCAACAGGTCATACTGATCAATAACTTGCCACAACCAAATCATTAACTCCCAAGAGAAAGCAAACTCGCGTAGAGCATGAAAATTAGGGGAGAAGCGGGGGAAGAACCAAACTGGAACCTGTTGATACTCAATTCGTTGCCTGAAAGGGACATCCAGCAGATTGGGTCCATTATCGTTTGTAGTAGCAATTTCAGCCTCTACACCACTGTCTCGCAGTGCCTTGACCATTCCGATCACGGCAAGGGTTGGGCCACCCCGGACTGGAGCAATAGAGGGAATCACATGAAGAACTTTCATTTTGAAACCCGCTCCCACCAGTATTTGAGAATTGCTAAACTCCAGCGACGATACCAGGGTTTGAGCGATATATTATTTGGAACATTCACATTGTTGAAGTAGTCACGCCATTCAGTTGCCATCCATTGCTCAAAGGGAAAGGAAAAGCCTCGTTTGGGACGTTTGATGACCCAGTCCGGTAACTCAGGGACAGCTTCAATTAACAATTTTTTTCCAAAAGCTAAACGAATATGACTAGGAATTGATGCAACCGCTTCAAATAAAACGCGATCAACCAGAGGGACACGTAGTTCTAGTCCCCAAGCCATGCTCATGACATCGCTATCTCGCAATAACTGATTACGCATATAACAACTCAGTTCTAAAAAGCTAATTTCATCTTCTAAAGTGGAAGTTTGCTTTTGATAATTTGATAGATGCTCCCCCCAACCCCCCTTTTCAAGGAGAGGGGATCTAATATATTGATGAGCAATTGCACAAGCTTCTGTGTGGGAAAAAATTCCCCGGAAGCTGCGATAGGCAGCTGCTGAACTGGGGGTTTGTTGTAGGAAATCACCAAAGCGCTTCATTTTTGGTGATGTTCCATAATGTGCCAATCCCATACCCACACCAGTTGCAAGGAGAGGAATTGCTTGCATTTGCTTAGCCCAAGCCACCATCTGCGGGATTTTTTTAAACGAGTGGTATCCAGCAAACAGTTCGTCTCCACCAAGTCCAGATAGTACGACTTTAGTACCGCTTTGATGGGCAACCTGGGAGACACAAAAAGTATTAAAGCCATCGACACTGGGTTGGTCAATTGCTTGTAAAAATTTAGGTAATAGCTCTTTAGCCGATGATGCTGTAAGTTTATATTCTGTATGTTCTGCGCCAAACTCCTTGGCAATATGCTTGGCAATTTCTCCTTCATTCCACTCTTGTTCTTCAAAAGCTAGAGAGTAGGTTTGTAACTGTTCATTCTGAGCCTGACTTGCTAAGGCGAGAACAGTTGTTGAGTCGATGCCTCCACTGAGAAAAATTCCTACAGGTACATCACTAACCAAGTGATGTTGAATAGAGTCAACCAAAGCTTCCCGAACTTTTTCTTTAGCTTCTTGTGGTGAAATCGTTGCATGAGGAAAGTTAAGTTGCCAATACTGCTTTGTTGACACGCCAGCAGGTCGCCAGTATAACCAATGACCAGCAGCTAGACAGTGAATACCTTCAATTAGGGTGTATGGTTCTGGTACTGAACCACTAATGAGATAACCGTATAGCCCCTGCATACTCATGTTTACAGCAGGTAAACCGGAAGCAAGAATGGTTCGGAGTTCTGAGGCAAAAACTAAGGATGAACCAGCTTGCCAGTAGTATAAGGGCTTAACTCCTAAAGGATCACGAGCTAAAAAACAAGTTTTCTCCCAGTCATCCCAAATAGCAAAGGCAAACATCCCCTGTAAATGCTCAACACAGTTATAAGCTATTTTTTGGTAAAGCTTGAGGATGACTTCTGTGTCGGTTTGCGAATGGAATTGCTCACCTTCGGTCAGGAGATTGTATTGTAGTTGTTTAAAGTTATAAATTTCACCGTTGAAAGTAATCCAGTACCGCCCGTCAGCAATAGACATGGGTTGATGTCCAGCAGGGCTAGGGTCGAGAATTGCCAGACGAGTATGAGCAAGAGCTGCTTGTTTGTCAGGTGAAATATAAATACCCGAATCATCAGGACCACGGTGTTGTATGGCAGTCTGCATCCGTCGAATTATTGTTTCCAATACATCTTGATACTGATTGACTGTAAGAATTCCCGCTATGCCACACATAAAAATTAGTTTTTTTCAATTGGCTGGATTGATTGGAAATGCTTATCCAAGTGGCTAGCAAGAGTCTGTTGGAAAGCTTTAAACCCAAAGGTATCAATCACCTTTTGGCGTAAAGCTTCAGGCTGATACATTAAAGCATTGGGATAAGCAAAATGTAGAATTTTAATTAGCGTTTGGGCAATTTCTCCAACATCATCAGGATTAACTAGTGCGCCCAGATCACCATGGCAAAGAGCATCAATTGCCCCATCTTTGTTGCCCGCTAACACAGGTTTGCCACAAGCTAATGCTTCTAAGTAGACGATGCCAAACCCTTCCTTTTTACTAGGCATAGCAAAAACATCGCAGAGATTGTAATAATCACAAAGCTGCGCGTCAGGGATAAACCCAGCCAGGGTAACACTGTCTTGCAACCCTAGTTGTGCTATCAACTGCTCAATTCTGGGTATATCATCTCCTTTCCCAACAATAATGTAGTGAATATTTGGAATAATCTCGCGAATTTGTGGTAGAGCTTGCAGAATTTTGTCATATCCCTTGTAACGTTCACTTTTTGTTAGTCGTGCTACAGTTAATATCACTGGTTGTTGTGGTTTGAGTCTATATTGCTTTAATAAATAGTCAGGTTTTGGTGCAAATTTAAACAGATTTTGATCAAATGTGTTGGGTAAAAGAGTGACTTTATTAGGGTTGAGGTTTTGTTCTTTAAGCAGGCGATCGCGGGTGTAGCTGCTGACAGCTAGAATGAGGTTGGCATGATCTAGAGCAGTTTTAATAGTAGGGTTTTTTATATTCCAACTTTCTATACCATGGGCGACAGTCCAGTAGGGAATACCAACGAGACGTTTAACCCAGTACGCAGCAACGGTGAAATTGAGGTGAGTTGCTATTATCAAGTCTGGGCGCTGTTGAAGACCATTGCTAATAATTTGCGCAGCAAAGATAGGCGTGCGGATTTTCAATGCTGATGCTCCAGCAAAGTGGAACCGAGTCTCAGGTAAAAAGGGAATGTCTGGTGTAGCTTGGAGATCGTGTTTCAAAAAAACATCATACTGACAGTGAGGGTTGAGGCTTTGCAGAGCTTGCAACAAAAAAGCTGAATAAACTTGAATACCACCCTTAAAGCCAAAAATTTCAGGGCACCAAATGTGAAAATAAGTTGGAGTATCAAGCTTTTGCATATTTTTAATTAGAGAGCCTACAGCAGTTTGTAATTGGGTAGAACATAGGTTGACTGTAGGGGCACTAAGCTTTGCTGTGCCCTTACTATGTGCTTTGTGGTTCTTGCAAATCAAAAGCCTTGTAAAGTGTTGGCGTTAATTGATGATTACGAGCAGCTAATATTTCTTGAATTCGGCTGGCAAGTTGCTGTCGATATCGACTCCAATTCAGTTGTTCGGCTTTGTAGCGGGCAGCGCGTCCCATTTCTGCTAACTCTTGAGGATGAGAATAGCACCAGTCTAGTTTTTCCTTGAGTGCTTCTACATCCCGTATGGGAACTATGAATCCCTCTACGCCATTGGTGATGATGTCAGAGCCAGCTGTATGAGGTGTGGTAATCACAGGGATGCCACAAGACATTGCTTCCAACAGTACAAGAGCAAAACCTTCCACCAGAGAAGGGAAAACAAAAACGCTAGCACTGCTGTAATACTGATTGAGTAGGAAATGAGGAGTGGAAGGAACATGGAGGCAAATATCCTTGTACTGTTCTAGCCAATTTGCCGGACAGAGGTTTGAGCCAACCAACACTAACTCTGCGTTATGTAATCGCAATTCTTGCCACGCTTGCAATAGATACTGAACACCTTTGCGAGGAGAGACACGACCTACAAATAAAGCACGAAAGCAATCGTCTGGTTTAGGTTGTGGTTGAAAATAATCTATAGGAGCACCGTAAGGAATGACGCTTACTTTGTTTGGTTCTACGCCAATTTCTAACAGTGACTTTTTTGTGAAAGAGGAAGCGACAAAGATGTGATCTGCCAGCTGAACTTCCCGTTCCTTGCGCTCAATTTTCCACTCTGGCTCACGAATTGATTCAATTGCTGGAGCCAGTTGAGGAAAGAGTTCAGCTTCTTGGCTCATAATATGACGAGTCGTGCGATAAAAGGGAATAGGCAAGTCATATAAGCAAAGAATGCTTTGCTGTTTTGCGATCTCAAAGGTCGTAGCGGCTAAATCTTCATAACTATAGATGGCATCTAAGCCTTGCACGTGGTTTTTAGCAACTAGGCAATCAAGGGAAACGTATACCCAGTCCACTAGCCGAGAATAGCTTAAACCCAAACGAGGTGCTAGCCTGGTTCGAGATAAGAATATGCGAATGATTTCTCGCCACGGGTAGGTTTGAATTGGTACACCATTAGGAGAAACCCAACTGCGCCTACTCATCTCATCTGTGATTGCTGATTTGAGCTTTTTGGGTAGCACATTCAAGTAATGCCATTGAGGTGCTTTTGGGTCATAGGCAATAGGGGTAATAACCTCTCGCAATAAATTAGCTTCTGCAAATGCTAGGGCAGCATTTTGAGCAAATGAAGGATTAATTTGATGAACCAGGGAAATTTGTTGCTTCAACATTTTGTTGTAAAAACTGTTGTTGATACCTATTGTTGATCTGATCTAAGCGAGGCAACATAAAAATGAAACTGCTGAAGAACCAGTAGTAAACGGAAAAGACGTGGTGCAAAACCAGGTGAGTATCGAACCGGATTGCCTGAATCATAAAAGCAATCAATACTAGTTCACGTAAAAACGAGCTTTTTACTTGACAAAAAAGCGTCCAAAGAGTAATAAGAATACTTAACTTTAACCCGTACCAAAAAGTAAAACCGATAGGACCTAACTCCAACATGATTCTGAGTGGTTCCTCTTCAACAGGAACTGGAAGAGCTTCACCTTCTGGTAGAGATAGCAGCTTACTAATTGCTTTACTTGTTGCTTGAGTAGCTCCAGTACCATAACCGTCTATACCTTTATAATTAATGTCATTAATATAATCGAAGGGTTGTGTGAATCTTATCGTAACTCTACTTGATGAATCATCAGAATTGTTTACTCTAGACGAAAATGCGTCTATTGCAGGACGAAACCATATGGAAGCAGCAGTAACAATAATGAGAGTTGGTAGTAATAACTGTTTAAGGAAACGCAGGAGCTTTGCAGGCTGAAAAAAACTTTTTATACACATATAGCCTAATATAATTAAAGCCAAGGCAAACACACAACTGCGAGAACCAGTCATAAAAGAATTAACAATAACCAAAATAAGTGCAACGATATAAGTACATTTCCACTTAACTGTTGTTGGTATAGAAAATAAACTGATTAATAAACCAAATGATACAATTAGGTAGACCACATATGTATCTAAATATGAAAAGCTTCCTGTAATTCTAGCAAAGTTGTTTCCATCTCCAAATGTAGCTATCGATTTTGCTTCAGCAGAATTAATATATGCATTAATAGGGCTTAAGGGAGAACTAAAGAATTGAACAATCCCTAATATACCGATTGGAATTGTTAATATAATGTAGGTTCGGAAAAAGCGATATAAGTCGTATTCTGATTTAAATAGTGTTTGGTTTATCCATATTAACGGTATATTCAAAAGATATCCCTTGAGTCCAACAATTCCTAGTATGGGCGAACCAAGGCTGGGATTAAAGGCTTGTACTAGACACCATCCACTTATCAAAAAAACGAAAATATTAATAATATGATTTTTTATTGCTGGCTTGCTTTCTAAATTAGAAAGCAAATAGTAATTAATGTAAGCTCCAATCAGTACAAAATCTTTTAAAAAATAAATAAAATCGCTCGCTTGGGGCAAGAACCATTTTCGTAATGCGCCTTCAATAACGACAATAAACAGTACTGATTTGACCGAAAAACGCCAGTTAATAGATGAAAGAGAAACAATGAAAAAAATCGCTAAAAGAGTAATTAGAATTTTCACAATGCTACTTTAGGTAAGAAAAATATAATTTATAGAGTCAAAATCTTATTTTGCTATTTGGGAGTTTTTTGATTTATATATCACCGCTTTTTCTAGAGCTTGCACAAATGCATTAACGTGCATTTCTGGTGACCAACTAGCTATACGCTTAACAGCAGCTTCCTTGATTTGTTCCAACTTTTCTTTATTAGAAAGAGTATCCTGAAAAATTGCGGCTAAAGTATTCACATCGCCGCATGGGTAAACAAAACCAGTGTTGTTATGATGAACAAGATCATATCGAGCACCGACTTTATCGCTTACCACTACAGGACAACCACAAAGCATTGCTTCATTGACAACAACGCCAAAAGGTTCATGCTCTGATGGAAAAACGAACAAATCAGCAGAACAATACACAGAGGGTAGCTGAGATTGATTCACAAACCCAAGAAACCTCACACGCTCCGCTACTCCTAAGGTTTTAGCTTCTGCTTCCAGTTGTGACTGCAATGGTCCAGAGCCAGCGAATACAAGATAACTACCAGCTACATTAGCTTTAGCAAAGGCTTGTAAAGCATCTTGCGGTCGCTTCCAAGGTTGGAGTTTAGCGCAGAAAACAATAACGGGTGAACCCTCTAAAATACCCCACTGTTGGCGTACCGCTGCTCGATTAACCTGCTTGGCATGGGTTATCCACCATTCATTATTAACAACAAAAGGAGTCAGTTCTATACGCTCCTTAGGAATTCCCAAGGATTTTATAAACTCTACACCTGCAGACGAAAGAACGATGACCGTATCTGCTAGATCAAAAATATAAGGCAATAGCAACTTTTTGAGGTGAACTTTCCAGCGGTGATTGCGAGAAGCTAATTCATGGGCATCGGTGTTGAATAAAAAGGCAATTCCACTCACTTTTGCAGCAGCTGCTACAATCCAGAAACTCGCATAAGTATAGCCTGTATATGTAACAACTGCGTCGAATGCTCCAGTGCGTATCTGTTCCCACAATTTGAGGTTGATTAGTCCGAAGAAACGACCTAAGCCAGGTTTGGGAGATTGGTTAGGCACTTGAATCCATGAATAACCATCTAAAAGTGGAATATCCCACGCAACTTCCACACCAAACCCAGAGTCTAAACTTGGTTGAACACCTTGTAAACTACAATAGGCAACCAAAATATCTAGTTGTGGATGTTGTGCCATTAACCGAAAAATTGGAACAGCATACTGGATAGGATGAGTCACAACGATAAGGACTCGATATTTACGCTCGCTCACTGAATGATTCCTCCTCAACCTGGCAATTAAGACAGCTAGCAAAAATCTTGGTTTGTGCAGACAGGTTATGAGTTTGATACCAAGCGTAGGCATTGTCAGCGATCGCCTGTCCTAGTTCTAAACACAACTGGTTGCTTTGGTTATAAGTAGTAGACCAGTAATGTTTGCCTGCTTGCAAACCATCTATAGGTACTGTAGTGAGAGAAACCATGCAAGGAATTAGCCTGTGGGCACACAAAGCAGCAAAAATACTTGATTTTGCTAGGAACTCTGGCAAAGGAAAATTTAAAAAACCAGCGACAGAATCTAGTAGGATATTGCTAATTTCTGCTGCTGAAGCAACACCCTTTTCTATAACGGGAATGCCATTGATTTCAGACAGTTCTAAACCTGTAGGTACTCCAATATCACATATTTCTTCAATCTCTAGAACTTGGCAAGTTCGTTCCAAAGCTGTGTGACATTGCCGATAAACTTGCAGCCTAGCGTTCCGGCTACCAAACACTACTAATCGTCGAGTACGTTTTGCTAGCTCTGGGACACACTCAGGCTCTCCGATATTAGAAAAGACAGGTAAACAGGCTATTTGGGCTTGTTTAGCTCTATATATTTGATGCAGAATTTCGCTATAGCCGTATCTGCTTGTGACACAGTGATCGCTTATCTTTACTAAACGAGCAGCCAAATTCTTTTGCAGTTTAGATAGCCAGAAGGCACTTGTCCAGATTGGACCGAAAGCAGAAATTTCATGAAACATAGTGACCAAATGAGCATTAGAGATGCTGCTTTTCCAACGTTCTAAAGCTTCCACCAACCAGATTGGACAGCCGCGTTTAGCGTATCCATAACCAACGTAATGTAGCAGTACTGTATGTATGTCTGGGGGTAGAAAGGATAGTAAATCAAAGGCAGAACGTGCAGCTACCTTTTTAACAGGAAATTCCTCAATGTTGTTTGCTCCACTCCAGTGAGCGTCACCAACAATAAAGCGTGTTTCTATTTCGTAATCTTTCCGTAACTGACGCGTCAAATTCAGGGCATAATCTCCTAGACCATTAATAGATGGTGGCAGTTGCGGAACAATTTGAATGATTTTCGTCGCTTGATTTTGTATGGTCATTTTTTACCTATCTTATCTTATTGTATTGCCCTTGTCTAAAATATTTAATATACTTATTACCCAATAACCAGGTATGCCATAAATCAAAGATAGTGATATTATATTTATTAATTTTGAATGTTGTTAGTAAACTTATCATCGTAAAATAGCTTAAACATTCTAATTGTTTTAATAGACTAAAACAATAATTGCTATAAGTAAGATATGCTGATAAGAATGCAGCTTTTCTTTGCATGTTTTCATCATTAAAAGAACGTTTTCCAGCAATGTAATGATGAATAATGTATGTCTCTGGACAATATCTAATCCGATAACCTAAAGCTTTCAAACGAGCACCAAACTCTAAATAAAGACTGCCAAATTTGAAAACTTCTAAGAAGCGATGATTTTCAAATACTTGTCTCGGATAAATTGCTGCTCCATCACTAATTGCAAAACAATCGTCAAGATTAGCAGGAAGTTTACTAAATCCCCGTGGTTGAATTTCTCCAGGTGGATAAAAGGTAGATGAAGGAGTTGGTTCTTCCCAATATTCACCTATAGTCCAGATGCTATTAGGATCTGATTCTAATACCCTGTGAATTGTCTGAAAATGATTTTCTGGGAACTCATGATCATCATCCATTGTACGAATATGAGTGCCTTTACAAGCTAAAGCCGCATGATTGCGGTTGGCGTAGAGACCCTGACGGGGACCGATAATGTAATGACAATCCCAACGCCTTGCAATAGCTTCTGTTTCGGGAGCTAATTCAGGATTGGAATCATCAGAAACAATTACTTCAAAGGGCTGAACACTTTGCGAGCGCAAGCTTTTTAAGCAACGGTTTAAAGAATCAGGACGGTTACGAGTTACCAAGGCAACGCTAAATTGAATTTCGGGTACACTCATGGAGTTTTTCCTGTGCTAGCAGAAGATTGGCAAATTACCTTATGATTGACTTTTTCAGAGATAGCATAAATATTACGGAGGAAAGTATTTTGAGCAACTAAGTTATTTTTTTCCTCTCTCAAAATATACCGAAAAGTAGTATTTCCAAAAAGTAGCATTTTAAGGTTGCATTTGTAATATATGACTTAGCCTAGTTCGAGTTAATCGATAGGAATAATTAATTTTTCTTTTCAACCTATTCCAAAAAGTTTTGGGTTTACGGTCATCTGCAAAAAAGTGATTTGTTAGACTTTTAAGAGTTTCCCAACCATAGGTGTTAACACTCCAACCAACTTTTTGGCTGGCCATACCCATTAAATAGCCATCTGAACTAGTATATCCTTTTAATTCTAAAGATCTTGCAATAATATCCCATTGTTTGAAAAATTCAAGTTCTCTTCCGTCATCTCTGGTAATGATATATAAAGACTCATGAATTAGCTTGGCTTTTTCCAATGGAATGTTTAATTCGTTGGCTACATTTTTCATCAACTTTACGTTAGGACCATACATCCACTCACATGCATGTTGAAGTAAATCATCGGTCATTGCAGTAATTCCAGGTAGCCATTCTATCTGTTCTGGTATATTCGCTAATATTCTTGTATCTGCATCAATATGTATCGCAGTACGGTACATTGATAATGCTTTTTCAACTACAAATCGCCTGTCATTCCAACAATGAGGAATTCCTTGTTGCTGATATTTAAATGCCAAAATATTTTGGTAATCTTTGAAATCATCGGGCTCATCTGAAAAAATTATGAGACTTACTTTAGGAGCATACTTTTTTAAATCTTCAGCAAGATTCTTAGCAAGAAGACGGTAAGGAGAACGGAGAGCTAAGGTGCAAAAACAATAATCCATAAATCAACCTCATATAATAGCTATCTAATTAAATTGAGTTACTGGTACCCAAAGAGCATTTTTTTGAACTTTATATAAATCCATTCAGGAAACAGCGTAGTCAACCAACTAAAGCGAGTAAAACGACTAAATCCATACTTTCTGACAAATCTAATCCAGAGGTGTAATCGTTCACCAATGGGCATGATTCCAAAACGGGTATGAAACAACCAATCTATATCGAAATTTTTCTGTTCAAAAAAATAAGGGAAGAAAACATCAGGTTCGCCCAAAAACTGTTCATCAACTGAAACTGATGGTAATGTTACCCTTGGGACATGAATCGCAAGAGAGTATACATTTTCCAAAGCTTGCTGCCAACTCTCTCGGTGTATCTCGGCAATTCTTTTTCTGGTTGCTTCCCCGATGGATAACCGAAATTCTTCATCTTCAATCAGGCGGGATAGGACTGTTGTATATTCCTCAAGATCCTTTACACGTATCAGATTACCAGTTAGACCAGGCATATCAGCACCTAGAACACTACATAAATCAGAATTAAATGGGTAACGACTGACTAATGGGATACCATAGCTTCCAGCTTCTAAAAGAGAAGTATTTGAGACAAAGGGGAAAGAATCAACATAAATGTCAGCTGCTTGATAAAAATCATAAGTATCTTCACGTTCTCCCAAGACGATGATTCTTCCCTGACTTCGCTGAATTGCTTCTGACCAATCTTCCTGGAGTCCGGGACCAATAACAACTAATACAGCTTGTTGGTGTCCTTCTAGTAATGGAATATGCGCCTCGGCAAAGTTGACTCCATTCATTGACTTATACTTAACGCTCCTGGCAATAGATAGTAGTAAAATGCTATTTTTATCTATACCAAGCTTATTCTTTGCTTCTATTCGAGTTAGGCTTCTCTGAATAGGTGGCAAAATAATCGGAAGTATCACATTACGCTCGGTCTCTACGCCTCTACGTTCTTGTGAGAGATACATACCCGATTCACGAAGATTTGCAACAATATCGCTAATGCTGACACCTAACCAAAACAAGTGATCGGCATGATTCAAGAGAATAATAGGAGGAGATTGTTCTTTATTGGCAAATGCAATAATTGGAACGACATCTTCGCATGAAGTGTGTAACACAACAAGATCTGCTGAGGCTGCAATTTGGCGTAATTGTTTAGCCCTTGAGACAAGATGACCAATGCTATCTCTCAAAGAATATATTTTACCTTGGCTGTTTGCAACAGCCTCCTTCATCATCTTGGGGACTTCTTTTTGATCCTGCCTTGTCAACACAAGGGAATGGGAACGCCCTGCATCTTGCTGAATCCAGCGACAAATCATTCTAGAATGTCCACCAATCGAACTGACAGTAGTCGCAACATGAAGTATATTCTTTGGTTTTTTGGGTAACTTAATATTTGCATGTATCGAATTACTATGTTGTATGGCTTTTTGCCCAATAGTGAGAAGGATATGCTCTAATTTGGTGCTAACAAAAAAACCACAATGTTGATAAAGCGTATAGCAAGCTGCGATTTCTGCATAGACTGCCGCAGCATCGTACTGATGGCTTTCCACCAAGTTGTTAGCTCGATCAATAAGGCTACGAAACACATCTATGCGGGGTTGAATCAGACGGCTGCCTTCTTCTTTCCAAAGGTTAAGTGTATCATTTACTCTATTCATATAGCCTTTTTTCTAAATCTTGCTAATTGTTATAAAAACCATACTTAAACCTGACAAACATTTTTCAGAACCTCGATATACTTCCTCTGGATTAACCGTCTTTCAAAAAACAAGGCAGAAGGCAGAGGAGCCACTGCGTTGCGGAGCCAGTACTGAAGGAGGGTTTCCCTCCGCAGGTAACTGGCGTTGAGGTTCCCTCCGTTGTAGCAAGTGGCTTGGCAGCTATGTTGAAGGCAAGAGGATTTGACTTGTTTGTTCCATTCATAGAGGGTAGCGCGCCGCCCGTGCGGCGCTTCTAAGAAAACGTATTTGCTGAAGGTTGGGGAACAAGGTTAAAACCAAAAACCTGAGCTTTTTTGTGGAGATTATTGACCATTGGCTTAAGGGTAGGGCTGCTCATAATAATCCATGCCAAGCTAGCATAATCTCCTGCTTTTGTCCAAAGTTTGTAAAATTTTACCAATAGAAAAAACGCCATTTTCTCATAAAAGAACTGGCGTCTATATATACTTATTTTTGCCTTATCAATAGTAACTGTCTCAAAACCTTATTTTTACGTTGAGACTAGCTGACGTTTGCAATTGGCGATCGCCTGCTAAGACCTAGTTATAGCTAGGCATTAGTATTTTTCGGAGATGTCTATTTCCCCACATTAGTGTGGAAAATTTACAGCAGGAGATTATTCAAAGCGTCAGAGAAGGCAAACCTCTCGACTGCCAAGTTCCTTACTAGCTCCATCTTGCCGGTTTTCACATCTACCGTAAACAGGGCATTATTTTTTGTACGATCGTCAGTAGCAAGCGCATACAACTGACCGGAGGAAGAGAAGACCAAGTCTTTAACATCGTTCAAGAGAGGGCGTCCCTCAAAGTTCAGTGAACTGAGTCTATTAATTTTGACCTTGCCGGTAACCATGGATTTCCGCTGCAAGTTCATCGAGATCAAAGTTGGGACTTGTTCTACACCACTCTCGGTTGTGGTTGCACTAGTCTCGGTTGCGAAAATATTTCCCTGCAAATCTTGGCATAGGTTAGCGAATCGATTGTTCGGTGGTAGTGACGGTAGACCCAGCTCATCGTCAGAAAGAATTTGACCTGTTGTCAAATCGAGCGTTCTGAAGGCAAAAGGCGGGATGCCGTCTGTTCCCACGAGGCACAGAAGTTGATTATTGGGAAGGCTTAGCAAACTTTCAACAGTCTGATTCGCTTTCTCTAAGCCTAAGACTTTTTTCGCTCTGAATTGAGGGTTATTCGCACTTCCGGTAGTAAAAACCAGATGATTGAAATTACCATTTCTTGTGTTAGAGACCGTAGAAGTGACAAGAGTCTTACCTCCAAGCACTATCAGTTTGGTAACCCGGTCAGAGTCAGCAACAAAGAAGGCTTGAGGTTCTTTCGGTACAGGCAATGGATTGTCAACGGACTGAGTTGGGACATTGGTTTTGGAGAGAGCCTTTCCCGTCTCCAGTTCGGCAAGACTGAGCTCTAGTGGCGGAGTTTGGTCTTCCCGGTTTTGAGCGTTGGATTGAAGGAGGTTTACTCCATAAAGAATCTGGTTTGATGTTGACATGACTATACTCCTTGTGAGATGCTTTAAGGAACGATGTAAATTGCTTTAAGGAACAATAAGGTTTCCATTAGGCGTCTGAGGCCTAGCTCCCATATCTGCCAGGATGTTGACAGTTATTTGCTTAGCGCGAATATCTTCCCGAGGTGGGCTGACATCATCACTATCTAGACCCCAGGCCCACTGATTGGTCCCGGAAGCAAAGACTTTAGCCCCACTACTGGCCGTGTAGCGAGCTGAGTGGGCTTTATTAAAATCTTGGTTGTCAGGAAGGGTTCGTTCTCCAGGTAGTTCGTCGAAGGTTGGGAGTACGCTAGCAGCCTGAGTTGTTGACTCGGACAAGATGACGAGACCCGCAGGAGTAGACTCATTATTTACGACAAAATCCCATTCATAACCCACTAACAGAGGTAGCTGATCCCCATTCTTGAGTCCCGTGTTCGCATAGTAAGGATCACTGCTGTTGGTGACAACGAAATTATAACCGCCGTAGATGTTTGAAGTGTCGCTACCGTACATGATTCCTAACAAGCCATTTTCCGGTCGCTTGTTCTGGACACTGCGGAATTTATTCGTGGCTGCTGACGGACCCTGCTGCTGAGCGACTGGATCTAATGCCCAATCTTGTTTGTAGCACGCCATCACCCGATCAGGCTTCACTTGCCCAGCTGCGGGAGTAGAATTTTCAAATCTCACTCGCCAATAACCAGTATTGGCAGAGAAAAACCCCAAATTTTTTCCGGCATTGCGAGCAGCTTCTATGTTATCGCGTATTTCTTTAGACCAGTACTCGTCATGGCCCACAGATAGGAATACTTTGTGATTGAGCAATTTTTGCCCGTTGGCGTGAACCTGCATACTGTCAGTGTAGGTAACATTGTAAGCTTGAGATTCCAGCCAGCGCAGCATATTGTATTCCCATCGCAGCGGTGTATCCACCTCGTTGGACTGTTGAAAGCTTGCTTGCGATAAGGGGCGATCGTAGGAAACCTTGTAAGCTCTCTTGCCGCCAACGCTTTTAGAACTGTACAGGCAGTAACCCCCTGTCGTGCTATAGGCCAGGACAGTAGAAATGCTGGTCTGGAACAGGATATCGGCAGTGCTGCTATCATCGCTGACGACAAACCATATATGCGCCACTTTGCTACTTGCCTGGTGGGTCAGCTTGGCGATATAAAAACCGCTGGTCCAGTTATTGCCTACTTGCAAGACGTAGGAAGTTGTCCAGTTACACTCGATTAGGCGGGTGTTGGGGTCTAAGGTACAGGCAGGTTGGGTTGTGCCATTGAGTAAGCCGCTGCTGGTTATTAGCCTTCCTCCTGTGCCAGCATAGTAGCCCAAGCGGTACACGTCGATAGTAAACTGTCCGGGTTGTCCAAGAGAAACCTTGAGGTCCAGCGATCCTCCCTTATTGACACAGGTTGCTGAGGCATAGCCCGCAATCTCGCCATTAGCTCGGTTAACAAGCTTCCAGTTAGTCGTGCCGGGATTTAGGTTTTCCAAATAAATGGGATTGGGATTCGCCGGAATTGCTGAAGCCAAGAAGGTGATACTGCTGCCGATGCTTGCTGCCGTCGCGGTTACTACCACCCCTGCAGGTGCGCTAGGAACCCGTCCCAGCGTTAAGGTGGTACTAGCCTGACCGCTAGCATCACTGACTGCACTGGCGAGCGAGACTGAACCGTCGCCACTGGTTACGGCAAAGTTCACTGTCACCCCTGACTGGGGATTGTTTTGAGCGTTTACGACTCGCACGACTAGGGGGTTGGTCAGAGTCGCCCCCGGCGCGCCACTCTGATGGTCTCCACTGACTTTAACTAAGGTACTGCCGGCGGCAAAGGCGATGTCGCGAAAATAGTTACAATTGAGGTAAGAACTGGTTGGAAAAGAATTCGCACTAACATTAAACACCCCATTCTTACCGTCGGCAACTGAACTGAGATCACCATTGACTATGGAATAGGTCAGTTGATCATAAGTAGCGACATAATAGGCGTTTACGTTGACAGAAACTACATAGGTCGTATTGGCTTGAATGTTAACTGGGGTGGTGAGAGCCTGTTCCTGCCAGCCAGAAGCAGTCTCATTAGAGAAAGTGACGCTTGCCAGGAGAGTTCCGGTTGCCGTCCAGAGCTTGCCAATATGAGTTCCTGTCTCGCTAGCGGCTTTCCAGAAGCGAATGGCGGTAATCTGTCCCCCTCTAGCACTGCGGAATTTCATCCCTAATTCATAGGGAGTGTCATCAGTGTCATTTGGACGGCTCGGGACTTGAGCCGTCAGAACTGTCTGTCTGTTCACTGATAGATTAGCAGTGGCCGAGGAGGTAATCACTAATGGATTAGCAGTGGCCGAGAAGGTAACGCTACCTGCTCCGTTTGCCGTGGCACTTACAGTATTGGTGACAGGGCTTGTCGCCCCAGCATTAGCTCCCAGCGTTAAGGTGGTACTAGCCTGACCGCTAGCATTAGTGACTGCACTGGCGAGCGATACTGAACCGCCGCCACTGGTAACGGCAAAGTTCACTGTGACCCCTGACTGCGGATTGTTTTGAGCATCTACGACTTGCACCACTAGGGGGTTGGGCAGAGCCGCCCCCATCGTGCCACTCTGATTGTCTCCACTGCCTTTAACTAAGGTACTGCTGACGACAAAGGCGATGTCGCGAAAATAGTTACAATTGCGGTAAGATTTGGTTGGGAAAGAATTCGGACTAGTATTAAACACCCCATTGTTACCGTCCGCAACTGACTTGAGATCACCATTGACTATAGAGCTGGCCAGTGCATCAGAAGTGGCGACATAATAGGCGTTTACGTTGACAGAAACTACATAGGTCGTATTAGCTTCAATGTTAACTGGCGTGCTCAGAGCCTGCTCCTGCCAGCCAGAAGCTGTCTCATTAGAGAAAGTTACGCTTGCCAAGAGCGTTCCCGTTGCCGACCAGAGCTTGCCAGTATGAGTTCCTGTCTCGCTAGGGGCTTTCCAGAAGCGAATAGCAGTAATCTGTCCCCCTTTAGCACTGCGGAATTTCATGCCTAATTCATAAGGAGTGTTATCACTGGCATTTGGATTGCTCGGGACTTGAGCCGTCAGAACAGTCTGTCTATTTACTGATGGATTAGCAGTGGGCGAGGAGGTCACTGATGAATTAGCAGTACCTGAGAAGGTAACACTACCGACTCCGTTTGCCGTGGCACTGACAGTATTGGTGACAGGACTTGTCGCCCCAGGACTAGCTCCCAGCGTTAAGGTGGTACTAGCCTGACCGCTAGCATTAGTAACTGCACTTGCAGGCGAGACTGAACCGCCGCCACTGGTGACGGCAAAGTTCACCGTGACCCCTGACTGAGGATTGCCAGCACTGTCTTTGACCTGAACAACCAAGGGATTGGGTAAGGGAGTTCCAGCCGCACCACTCTGATTGTCGCCGCTTATCTTTGTAACCGTGGGCAGAGCAACAACTACAAAGTTGATGTCACGAAAATAATTACTATTCCGGTAGGAATTAGTTGGGAAAGCTCCCGGAGTCCCATTCAACACCCCATTCTTGCCATCTGCCACTGAGCTAAGGTCGCCATTGACTGTGGAGCTGGCTAGTGCATCCAAAGTGGCGACATAATAGGCGTTTACGTTGACAGAAACTACATAGGTCGTATTAGCTTCAATGTTAAGTGGCGTGCTGAGAGCCTGCTCCTGCCAGCCAGAAGCTGTCTCATTAGAAAAGGTGACGCTTGCCAGCAGAGTTCCGGTTGCCGACCAGATCCTGCCAGTATGAGTTCCTGTCTCGCTAGGGGCTTTCCAGAAGCGAATCGTAGTAATCTGTCCCCCTTTAGCACTACGAAATTTCATGCCTAATTCGTAGGGAACTTTATCAGTGGCATTTGGAATGCTCGGAACTTGATTGGTAAATAGAAGAGCCATATCTATTTCCTATGAAGTCTAATTAGTGGAACTTTGCAAAAAATAACTTGTCTAATTAGGAACACTAAGCGATCGCCCTTTGGGCGGATCTCTCTGAAAACATCGCCTTTGAGCAAGTTGCTCGACGAAGACTTAAACCTGACAAGTCATCTTCAAAACTTTCATTACATAATCCTGTTCTTGTTGAGCCATGTGATGAAACAGAGGTAGTAGCACACTATGATCTTGTGCTTGCTCACTCTCAGAAAGGCGATCGCACTTTCCTACTTCACAGTTGCAAACTTGTTGTTCGCTCCCACATGACCAAGTTTCATGCTCATATGCTGGTTCGCGGTGAGCACACATAATCCCGCGTCGTGTAGAAATACCTGCATCCAGCATCGCTTGCATCACTTGCCGTTGCTCGCACTTCTCAGGTAACCGCACGCAGTAGCTCTGCCAATTACTTCTTGCCCAAGTTGGCTCAGTCGGTAATTTCAATCCTGGCACATCTGCTAACATTTCCTGATACCGCTGTGCCAAATAACGGCGGCGTTCAACAATTTCCGGTAACCGCTTCAGTTGTTCCCGCCCCACGGCTGCTTGAATATCGGTCATCCGATAGTTGTAACCTAACATCGGGTAAGACTCAAATATTACCTGTTTTGCTGTATGGCGTACAGTATCGGGGACGCTCATTCCATGTTGCCGCCACAGGCGAAATTGTTTGTCCCATTCGGGGTTGTTAGTGGTAAGCATTCCACCGTCACCAGTGCTAATCACTTTGCGGGGATGAAAGGAAAAACAGGCGATATCTCCGTGCGGCTTGCCTATTTTCTCCCACTCACCGTTCCAGAGAATTTCACTACCAATCGCACAGGCTGCATCTTCAATTACTGGTAACTCATGCCGACGGGCAATATCCAAGATAGCTTTGAGGTTGCAAGGCATCCCCATCTGGTGGACGACAAGAATAGCACGAGTGCGATCGCCAATGACTTGTTCAATTAAAGTGGGATTGATGTTGTACGTATGTGGTTCGATATCCACAAACACGGGTATTGCGCCGCAATAGCGGATACTATTAGCAGTAGCAATATAGGAGTGGCTGACAGTAACCACCTCATCCCCAGGCTGCACGCCTACAGCGAGCAGAGCTAGATGCAATGCTGTGGTGCAATTAGAGACAGCACAAGCAAATTTTGCCCCCACGTACGCCGTAAACTCCTGCTCGAATGCTGCGACTTCTGGTCCCTGGGTAACCCAACCAGACATAATTGCCCGCTTAGCGGCTTCTGCCTCAGGTTCACCCATGCAAGGTTTCATAATTGGGATCAAAGATTTAACTTCCAACACTCTGCTTCACTCTCCCTAAGTCCCAATTCCGTAAAATTTCGTTTTGCAGTAAAGTTTCTGGCGATTCCCCAAGACTGAGATACCAATCCTTTAGTTTCAGCAAACCTTCACGCAGTGTTGTTTGAGGCTTAAACCCTAACAAATTGTTTGCTTTTGTGGTTTCAGCATACAGACGTAACACATCACCCGGACGAGGAGCATCATGAGTTATGCTTGTGTTTGATCGCTCTACTATCAATGCTATTTCCCTAGCCAAATCATTGATAGTGATTTCAGAACCACTCCCTAAATTGATTGTCTGTCCTACCGCCTCCTCTGCCACTCCCGCCATCAGAATACCTCTTGCCGTATCGGTGACATAGGTGAAGTCTCTAGTTTGAGTACCATCGCCAAAAATCACCATTGGTTTACCAGCCATGCAACGCAACATAAACTTAGGTATAACTTCCCCGCTGTCGCCTTCATGGTGGCAACGTGGTCCATAGGAGTTAAAAGGACGTACTACAACCGTTGGATAGCCATAGGTTTCGTAAAAGGCTCTAGTGTAACACTCGCCAGCCAATTTAGAAGCACCATATACAGTCATAGGAAAAGTTGGGTGTTCTTCTGTCATTGGTACTGAGCGGGCAGTACCATAAACTTCAGAACTGGAGACATACACAAAACGGTTCACTCCTGCTGCCTTTGCTGTACTTAATAGATTGAGCGTAGCAGTGGCATTAACCTCGTGATTCTCGTGTGGTGCGTGAATTGAATGCCTCACACCTAAACACGCCAGATGAAACACAATATCGACACCTAGCATTAAATCTGCCATTTGCTGGGTATCTCGAATATCTGCTACAATTAAATGAACTTGGTCGGTAGGCAGATCCGTGAGATTTTCAGGTTGCCCATTCACAAGGTTGTCAACAACTACAATCTCCTTTGGTCTTTTTGCTACTAATTGACGTACTAGCTCAGAGCCGATAAAACCTGCGCCACCTGTAATTAAGATTCGCTTATTTTGCATATTGTTGGCTGTTATTTGATGGTTCATATCCTTCTCGTCAACGTAAAAACTGAGCGGGAATGCCAGCAACGATCGCAAATGGACGTACATCTTTAATAACAACGGCTCCAGCCTAAACAATCGAGCCTTTGTTACTTGTGATTCCAGCCAGTGTAAGCGCATTCATGCTAATGTCAACTCCTGTTTCAACTTTTACTGATTTAATTTCAAGGTCTGTTTGAATCACGGGGACATCTATTATTTGGTGGTTCATATCCTTCTCGCTAACGTAAAAACTGAGCGGGAATGCCAGCAATGATCGCAAATGGACGTACATCTTTAATGACAACGGCTCCAGCCTAAACAATCGAGCCTTTGTTACTTGTGATTCCAGCCAGTATAAGCGCGTTCATGCTAATGTCAACTCCTGTTTCAACTTTTACTGATTTAATTTCAAGGTCTGTTTGAATCACGGGGACATCTATTATTTGGTGGTTCATATCCTTCTCGTCAACGTAAAAACTGAGCGGGAATGCCAGCAACGATCGCAAATGGACGTACATCTTTAACAGTTACCAGTTATCAGTTATCAGTTTCATCCGCGCATGTTTAAGTCCCGCACCAATTGATGAAAAGCGTTGGTGGCGGGTTTAAATCCCCCACCAAAGCGAGGCGTCACTGGTCACTGTTCACTGTTTTAATGACAACGGCTCCAGCCTAAACAATTGAGCCTTTGTTAGTTGTTTGTGATGCCAGTATAAGCGCATTCATGCTAATGTCAATTTCTGTTTAACTTTTACTGATTTACAGCGCTTTTCAAATAAATAAACCACAAGGTAGGGGCACGGCAATGCCGTACCTCTACCCTGTGGTTCAATTAACTGAAAATAGCTGTAATTTCAAGGTCTGTTTGAATGACCGGGACATCTATTACTTTGATGCTTCATATCCTTCTCGCCAACGTAAAAACTGAGCAGGAACGCCAGCAACGATCGCAAATGGAGGTACATCTTTAGTAACAACGGCTCCAGCCCCAACAATCGAGCCTTTGCCAATTGTGATTCCAGGAAGTATAACCGCATTCATGCCAATGTCAACTCCTGTTTCAACTTTTACCGTCTTGATTTGAAAATCTGTTTGGATGATGGGAGCTTGAATTGGCAATCCAGTATGAGCTGAACATAAAGCTTTTGCTCCAGGTCCCCAACCCACATAGTCCTCAATAATCAAGTCTCGGGCATCGAAATAACTTTGCGGACCAATCCAAACATGGTTACCGATAATACATTGACCTTTAAACCATCCCTGAATGTGAGTCTGCCCACCAATAAATACTCCGTCGCCAATCTCAAAGGTTTCTATGTGTTTAAAGCTAACACCATTAGCAATGTGGACACCGTGCCCACATCGACGGGCAATTGCACGCCAAATAATTCGCCGCATTAGTACGTCATAATCATCATGGCTTAATGCATAACGTGCGTACAAGCTGAGCAATGCATCATAGTCATATCGGCTACGCAAGTATTCAGCAAATCCAATTTCAAAGTTAGGATCTGGTTTGAGTTCTCGCAAGCCATGAACGGCTTTGACTACTTGTGTTCTTATACCAAGTTCATCAGACATGAATGACCTCCGCAACTGTAGGGCTTCCAACCTCTATGTGTAGATCCGAAATTTCTGCAAACATTGCTCAAGCGCTTGGTAATATCAAATTCGGATGATTAGTTATCATTGCAGTCCTCGCGTTACCCCTCCCCAACCCGGACCAAGGCATCGGGGAGAGTGCTTGATGTGCGCGGGTGGGGTGTTTTAGGATTTATAAGTGCAGGCAGCGAACTTGATATGAAATAAAATAGCAGTGAAAATTTTTAGAAAAACTTAGTTAAGAAACACGAGACGGCACTATATCTGCCCAAGGACACCACTCTATAGGATTTTCTGGTGTTACATCGGGGCGGACTCTTATTCGACGAACCTCTCCTAAAAACATGATATGTGTCCCTAGGGTTACCTCACCTATAACCTGACAGTCAAAGTGTACTGGTAGAGCAGGTAACACTGGTGCCCAATCATCAACTTCAACTTGAAGTCCCGCGTGTGGCAGTTTTTGACAGTCCTTAGCAAGTGAAATGTTGCCTGCATATCTTATGGCTCCGATGACAACGTCATTAATAAATGGAACGCCACAGCCAAATTTGCCAGTACGTCGGATGATATCTAGGCTTGCACGCGGGGCATAACGTTCGTTGATTCTGGCATAAGACACGCAAGGTGTTATGACCAACGGATGCCGGCTGACGATAGTTGTCGAGCCACATGGCATAAGGTTGGGATACCCTTCTGGTGACCAGGAAGTAATCATGCCAACTGAGGATGGAAAGAAACAAGGCCAGCGAGCCCTGTCATTGTCCACTTCTACTTGGTCTTGAGGTAGGGGAGGAAGATACTTAACTGCCATGCCATTTTCAATGGTATCGGCTTCAAAGGCAATGGTGCCTGCTGATGGAAAGGCATAATGGGGAGTATAACCTTTCTTATAATTGCCATCCTCAATCGGTCTTTCCCCTACAGAAACAGCCTCTTGCAACTGAGACTGTGTTTCCCAAGCTGGTAGACTGCGCCAGAGGATTTGACTGCGTCCTTCAGCTATGTCTTTTCGTAGTTGAATTGCATTAATTTCAAGAAAATAGATCCTGTGGCTACCAACGTCAATCCACGGTTGCGAGTAAATGGGATTGCCGTCAAAGTCTTTACCCGGCTTGACAAGGCTAGCTTCGTATACCATATAAGCAGAGCCGAACACAGGTGCGTTACTTGTCAATGCTTTCCGGGTCGATAGTCCTGAATGTGCTATTCGCACGTAAGTCTTTTCTTCTGGAATGGTGGTGATGGCATTCATTGCCCTATTGAGTTCTTCGCCCGGAGGCAAAAACTGTATAGCAACACTACCATTGCTTTCGAGCATATCAGTGAACGCACGTCGAACATGATGACGTTCTGAAATCTCTTTTATGCAGAAGCTAAGAGCCAAAACGTAGGGAAATCGATTGACGATTGAAGGTCCCACAACCTTTTCTAAGCCAACTTGAGCACCATCCGTAGTGGTCACAAAACAAATTGGGGAAGGAAAAAACCCAGGCCATCGACTATCAATAGTTAATTCCTCTGTGCTTTCTGGCAGATGACGCACAAAGATGTGTTTGTCCTTCATTGCTTGCCAATTTGGTAAAGTCTGCAAGCTAGTGCGCGGCCAGAAGTAGCGGTATTGTTCCAAAAAATTAGGCATAAAACTTTTGTGTCGCCTCTTAATAGTAAATAACTAACAGGATTTCCAAACTCACAAGGCTTTGATGCTCTCACTCACAATTGTGATTTGTGCTTCAGAAAGTTCTGCAAACATTGGTAGCGAAAGCACTTCATTTGCTGCCAATTCGGAACAAAGGAAGTCACCAATTTTATACCCTAGATCAGCGTAAGCTGGCTGGAGATGCACGGGAATTGGGTAGTGAATTCCTGTCTGAATTAAGCGCTCGTGTAGCTTTTGCTGTAGTGTATCCCGTTGCGGCGATCGCACTGCATAAATATGATAAACATGATGGCTATAGGGCATTACGGTTGGAGTTGTAACTCCCGAATTCACCAGCAGTTCGTCGTAATGTGCCGCAAGTGCTCTACGTGCATCAGTCCAAGCGTCTAAGTAACGCAACTTCACCCGCAAAATGGCTCCCTGTATTCCATCCATGCGGTAGTTATATCCCTTAAGGATGTGTTGATATCTGCGTTCTTGACCCCAGTCTCTCAGCACCTGGATAGTACGGACGTATTCAGGATTGTTGGTAATGACCATTCCTCCTTCACCGTAAGCCCCCAAATTCTTACCAGGGTAAAAACTGAAACATCCGAAGTCGCCTATGCTACCAGCCCGACGCCCCTTGTACTCAGCCCCATGAGCTTGAGCAGCATCTTCTATAACAGTCAAACCATGACGCCGGGCAATTTCCAGAATCGGCTCCATATCTGCTGCTTGACCGTACAAATGCACTGGCAAAATAGCTTTCGTGCGTTCGGTTATCGCTTTTTCAATTTGGTTGACATCTATTGTGTAAGAAACAGGATTAATATCCACAAAAACAGGTGTAGCACCTGTGTAACAAATTGCTGCTACGGTAGCCACAAAGGTGAAGGGTACGGTGATGACTTCGTCACCAGAACCAACTCCGGCTGCTAGTAATGCTAGATGTAGTGCGCTAGTACCTGTATTGACAGCAATGCCATAATCAGCACCGCAGTAGCCTGCAAACTCCTTCTCAAAAGCGGTTACCTCATCTCCTAAGACAAATTGGCTGCTTTCCAATACTTTGAGGACGGCGGCATTAATTTCATCTTTAATAGTGTTGTACTGAGCTTTTAAATCGACAAATGGTATCATGCTGCTACTCTCTCTAAATCCAGCTCAACTAACCGACCCTGTCTTTTCACAGACTGTGTAGCAGCTTCCAGAATTCTAACTACGCGCAATCCTGCCTCCCCATCTGTGATGGGGCGTTCACCTTGTTCAATGCAACGAATGAAGTGTAATCCTTCCGTTCGTAATGCTTCTGTCATGTCTAAATGCGGTGACCACATATCTCCAGCACGGTACCCAATTAACATCTGGTAGACGCTTTCAGAATTCTTGCTGTTGACTGTAATTCCCTTGTCGTAAATCTTGACCTTTTCACTAGGTTCTAAATCATCGTAAACAATCATTTTTTGACTACCACCAATAAGTGTGCGACGTACTTTAACTGGTGCTAGCCAATTGACATGGATATGCGCAATTAAGTTGCTTTCAAAAAATAACGTTAAGTATGCAATGTTTTCAGGCTCCCCTGGAATGTGATTTATACCTGTCGCAGAAACAGCATACGGTTGTCGTGCTAACAGGTAGTCCATAATCGAAAGGTCGTGTACTGCTAGATCCCAAATAACATTGACATCATGCTGAAATAGACCTAAGTTAACACGTACGGAATCATAATAATAAATATCACCTATGACACTCGTAGTGATAAGCTCCCGCATTTTGCGTACAGCACCTGTGTACACAAACGTATGATCCACCATTAGTACTAACTTACGCTTTTGGGCTTCCTCTATCAACCTCATCGCCTGTTCTGATGATACAGCCATGGGTTTTTCAACCAGCACATGCTTACCAGCTTGCAATGCTGCCAAGGCTAAGTCAAAATGGGTAGAAACTGGTGTGGCGATCGCAACAGCATCAATCTTTGGATCGGCAAATATATCTTTGCAATTTGTTGTCACTTGAATTGTAGGATAGCGAGATTGTGCTTTTGCCAAAAGTTCTGGTTTAAAATCGCTGACTGTTCTAACCTGTACTCCTGGCAAGTCCATAAAATTCCTTACCAAATTAGGACCCCAGTAACCATAACCGATAACGCCGATATTAATCATATGTCCCATTACTTTTTACTTATCAAAATCTGATTTCATTGAAAGAAATATTCAGCTTTGGCATTTATAAACCAATACAGTTTTGTTAAAAGCTGCAGTATCAGTACAGCCATGGCAAAAGCCCTGTTTTTCTAAATTTGACTAACAAATGATAAACAGTAAACAAGGGAATTGATGGATAAGTGTTAACTAAAAATTGATAACTGTTGTATGTTTTGGCAGCGATCGCGAACATCCCCTATTTTCTTAGCTGGAACTCCTACCACAATTGCGTAGTCACCGACATCACAGGTGACAACCGCCCCTGCTCCGACTATCGCTTTTTTGCCAATTGTCACTCCTGGAAGAATAGTAACATTACTACCAATGGAAGCGCCGTGCTTGACTCTTGTCTCTACCACATCCCAGTCAGCTTCTGTTTTCAAACTGCCATCTTCAGTCGTTGCGCGAGGGTAAACGTCATTAGTAAACATGACACCATGACCAATAAACACTTCATTTTCAACGATGACGCCTTCGCAAAGGAAACTGTGTGATGATATCTTACACCGACTTCCTACTTCAACATTTTTCTGAATCTCTACAAACGCACCAATCTTCGTTTCATCACCAATCGCACAACCGTATAAATTTACCAAATTTGGATGAAAAATCTTAACGTTATTGCCCAACTTTACATCATTATTGACTGGCATTATTTGTCTACCTTTTACACAGCAAAAGTGAGATGTAATCAATATTCTTAATTATATTTTCTCAACAATTTTCCAAAGAGCATCTTCTAGATATGTACACTCTTCAGCTTGCCATGGGTAATCTACCCGGTCAAAATTGTGCATACTGACTTCAAACTGACAAATCTCCCTGAGATTTTCTACTAGTGTTTCGCTCCGCCGTTCAGAAAACCATGTTGTTAAGGTATATGAACCCATGTAAAGTCGCAATTTAGGTATTTCACATCTAAAAATATGAGTTCCTGGCTCATGGCGAAAAGGTGCATCAGAGAAAAACCAAAAAATACCAATAGGTTGTTGCAGGGCATTTACTATTTGAAACGAAAAGGACAGACTTTCATGGGGTTTCTCTATGTGTAAGGCAAACTCAAAGGTAATCGGTTTTCCCCAGCAGTGAATTCCTTGTCCTTCAGAGGTATGTACCTTTGCCCAAGCTAGGTAGTTGCCAGTTTTGTTTTCAGATGCTTGATAAGCAGTCTTTGCCTCGGTCTTTTCTGTTTGTCCAGCGAGATATAACTGTACAGCCTTGGAGGTATCACCATCAAATTGAACCTTGCCTTTGGAAAGTAGGATGCATCGCTTAGTCAATTGGGCAATAGCTTGCATACTATGACTAACGAATAAGACTGTCCGTCCTTCTTTCGTTGCGACATCTCCCATCTTCCCCAGACACTTCTTTTGAAATGCTGAATCGCCCACCGCCAGCACTTCATCTACAATCAAAATCTCTGGCTCTAAGTGGGCGGCAACTGCAAAAGCAAGGCGCACATACATTCCAGAGGAATAGCGTTTTACTGCAGTGTCTAAGAACTTTTCTACTTCGGCAAAGTCAACAATTTCATCAAATTTCTTCTTAATCTCCGCTCTACTCATACCCAAAACAGAACCGTTGAGGTAAATGTTTTCTCGCCCCGTTAGTTCTGGGTGAAATCCCGTTCCTACCTCTAGGAGACTTGCTACCCGTCCTTCAATCTCGATACGTCCCTTCGTTGGTTCAGTAATTCGGCTCAAAACTTTTAAAAGTGTTGACTTGCCGGCACCATTGCGTCCAATGACACCGATTGCTTCACCATGTGAAATTTCAAAAGATACATCCTTCAAAGCCCAAAATTCTTCACGAGATGGATTGGGCATTTTTTTCCCTGAAGGTTTCATCAATCCCTTTATAAGAGACTGAGCTCCAGAACCAATCACATCACGCAAAGATTTGTAACGATAGCGCCCAGCATTTTCCTGCTGATGACTAATGATATATTTTTTGCCTAAATTTTCAACTCTGATTACAGTGTCAGACATTTGCTATTCACTTAAATCACATCTGTTTTTTGTGTAGCCAGTAATATTTGGACACAACACAGTGGCGACACCAACTTTAAGTATTAATTCTGGTAATTCTCTTGTCTAAGAAACAACTCTTTAATGATTGGTGTGGGAACCATGAGTTTAATAATGAATTTCCAAGTCCTACCAAAGCAAATAATTGTAGGGCAAAAAAAGACTGCTTTCATCAACCATTTAATTGCTTCCAACTTATTTCCATGTGAATCTTCAAATTTTCCATGTTTTAGCATAGCGAAAGCATAAAATAATCTCAAGCTTAATTTATTTTTAAGTCTGAGCAATGGGTTGAAATGTTGATAATATTTTTTTAGAACATTCCTGGCTTCTGCCATAGCAACGACATTATCCTTACAAGTCTTAGCATCATCATGATGTCTCATTTCTGAAAAACACTTTGGTATGTAGTGAAGCGGGTATATCATTCTTATACGCAGCCAAAAATCTAAGTCCATTGTGTATGATAATGAAAGATCTAAGCCATGTAATTGATGGAAAACATCTTGGCTAAAAAATACAGAAGGTTGCGGTAAATATTTTTCATGATGATATTCAAGTAAATCTTGAAATGAATATCTTTCTCCTTTGACGTAATCTCTCCAACTTTCTATGCCTTCTTCGTTAGCATTCATCAAATATCCATCTCCAGTAAGGAAATGACAATTGGGATTGTCACGCCAAAATCGCCCAACTTCCTGAAGAGTGTTTGGACAAAAAATATCATCAGAGTTAAGCCAAGCGTAAATCTTTCCTGTGGCTTTATGAAAACCTTTGTTTATAGCATCTGACTGTCCCCTATCTTTCTCGCTCACATAGTAGGCAAGCCATGGTGCATACTTTTCGATAATTTTTAATGAGTTATCAGTTGAACCGGCATCAATAATGATATATTCCAAATTCGGATAACCTTGAAGCAGCACTGAACGAATGGTTTCCTCAAGGAAGTGACCGTAGTTGTAGTTCGGCGTCACTATGCTGATGCGAGGATATTCAAAATGACCCGGTATCCGCTCCCACAAGGGGGGAGTTTGCTCTGTCCAGGGCCAACCAGTTTTACCAGGTGGGGGTGAGGGTAAGTCAGCTAACGTGAGTGTTCTAGTGATGAGTGGCATAATAGGTGAACTTGTTAAAGGTTGAGTACTTTTTATGTACGTTTTTTAGTTGTTGAAGTCAGAATTTGAAGAACGTTGATGAACACTAAGGGTAAAAAAACAATTCTCCTAGTAATTTGTCAAGGCAAGTTTGATGAGTAAGCACTAAAGTGCTTAGGAAAGGGCTGAAGCCCTCACGACAAGCCTTCAAAATTAGTGTGGTGGATTACTAGGCAGACACTTTCTGCTCGCTCCCAGTTTGTCTGTTTAATACCTGATGATAAACTTCGATATATCGCTGTGCCTGGAGTTCTAAGGGATATTCAGCAAGAGCGATCGCCCGACAATTTTGACTCATGCTAGAGCGCAAATTCTCATCCTCCAACAACTGCATAATCCCACGATAAAAATCATCAGCATCCTCTGGTGTAGCTAAGTAGCCAGTGATATTTGGACGCACTAAATCAGGAACGCCGCCCACTTTGAATGAAACCATAGGAGTCCCACAAGCCATACTTTCCTGTAGCACTAAGGGGAGATTATCGGCGCGAGTCGGAAAAATACACAAGTCAGCAGCAGAATAGGCGATAGATTTCAGGCGATCGCTGCTGACGTAACCAAGGTTTACGGTAGTCATTCCCACTGTCTCAGAAATTACCTCACCACCACGCCCTATAGTTAAAAGCATAGTTTCAGCCTTCAGGGATGGGGGTAAGTTTTGCAACGCTTTCAGTAGTAAATCACCTCCCTTGCGGGTATTTGTTAGACTTTCCGCTCCAAACATCAAAACCTTTTTGCCTACTGGAATACCAAGCAAGGAACGGCACTCTTCAGGGTCAAGAGGTTGATATGCTTCTGTGTCAATACCATTAGGAATGTAATGAATGGGGAAGCGGTTAAGAATACTTTGTTTAACTTGTTGAGTCAGCCATTGACTGAGTGTTACAATTGTTAAATTGGCTTTGCTGTAAACCCAATTTTTCAGCTTCCACTCCAGACGAGTGTTGTCTTTAGGAACAGCGGGGTACGCCTCTGGGTAGGGACACTGACCGCAGCCAGTTTTCCAGCGATCGCAGTCATAGCTATAGGCGCAGTGACCTGTAAAACTCCACATATCGTGAAGCGTAAAAACTGCTGGTTTCTTTTCAGTTAATGCTGGAATCGCCAGGTAATTGAAGTAATCATTATGCAGATTGTGAAAGTTAAGGATATCTGCATTCTTGTAGAAACTGTGTTTCGGAATATCAAAGCTATTGATATGGTTGAGGTAGTTAAAGCCAAGACGCCAAGCTACACTCCAAAGCGGTTTTTCAATCCGTTTATTGCGCTGCAACAAGGCTACTTTGTCGCTACTGGTTTCGACTTGACCCACCAACAACCGAGAGTCAACGCCTTGAGCCAGCAAACCTTCATGCAGTCGATAGCCGGCGATCGCTGCTCCACCAGAAATATCAGATTGGTTGATGTGTAAAACGTTCATTGTGCTGGCATGATAGCTTCTATCAACATGAATTCGGGTTTGTAAACTGTGTCATCCAGTTCCGTTTTTTAATGAATTGCCAAACAATGCTCCACATGAGTATCTATCTTTCTTAAATGAGAAAACTGGCTTTTCCACTTATCGATGGCAGTTAAATCTAGCCTTATTTTAGGAGATGAACTTCCATCAATCCATTGACTAATATATTCAAAATTTGCTCTGTCTATTGTTGGGAGTTGAGTATCACGAGCTATTTCTTTGGCGCGGTTATCTATTTCTAAGATTAAAGACCTCTTCTTAGAGCAAAGACACCTTATTCCACCATGAAGCCTGGTACCAACGTAATCAAAAGAAATTCCAGAATTAATAAACTGATCCAAAGCTACTAGAGACTCCTCCAGTATAATGACTGGAATATTTAGAGCAGATTTAAGCTCAGATATATATTCTGCGTCATACCTTCCTTGAGGCCAGAAATAGACTCTTTCATATTTAGAGAACAATAATTTTAGCAACTTTTTATCTAATTCAACATTTTTGTTATAGTCAGTCAGCATTAATAGTACATTGTCTGATTTAGCAATCGGAAAATGTCCATAGTGCATTTCCGCTAACGGCCACATAGTTGGACAGCCAGTGTTTAAGACATTTTTGATACCTATTTGCGGAAGTTTGTCCCTAGTATAGCTATCTCTTACAGAGTGTATGCCTTTTCTAGATAGAGTCGTCTTTAAAAGAATTCGTGTGTATAGATTTGGGGAATCTTGATACTGCCACCAACCAACTCCTAAAAGGATAGTCTTCTTTAATTGGAATGCTGTCTTAATTCCAATTTTCCACTGTCTATATTCATTCATTTTAGAGGAAAGCAAATTTGTTCCACCAACAATTATTAATAAACATTCATTACGAATAAACTCAATTTCTTGTTTTGTTAAAGCACTATGAGTTGAAAATTTAGTAATATTTTTTATTCCAAAAATTTTATCTAATTCTCTTTCAACTGCATCCTGTATAATTAAATCTCCTAAATTTGAGCTTGGAGCGCCAATATTGTTTTCAATTCCTGGATCTAGTAGGCAAATTTTCATGGTTTTTCAGATTAATCAATAATTATTTATTACAACGTGTTGCTATCAACAATTCACTTAAAGATATCGATGTGGCAGCAATACATTTCTTTTAATGTGGTATGGCTACAGGTGAACTCCACCGATGTGGCATAACAATGCTGCCATATCCGCTTGCTATGACTGGACGTCCTCTGAGTGGTCCTTCCTCCACCTCTAAGCTAAAAGCTCCCTCAATATGGTCTTGTAGTTCACCATTGCTCATAATTGCAACATTCATTCTGTATATGCCAGGAATCAACAAAATTTCATCAATTTCACAAACTAACTTTGTACTTGTGTCTAGGTTGCCAGTATCTTGATAACTACGCACAGAACTATTAAAGTTTGTCACTGGCTGACCGTACTGATCATATAGAGTAAAAATGCATGACATTCCTGGTCGTGGTTTAGTCACATGAAAGACAAAATAAGCAGGGCGTCCTGTTGCTATAGTTGTCGATGTCCAGTCTGGACTACTAAAAACCTCGACTTTACTCAGGCGTATTTCTCCTTTTCCTTTTCGCTCTGTTCGTTCTAAAAGGTTTTGTGAACCAGATTTTTCAAGAGTTTGCAGATAAGTACTGACTGCTTCATATGCAGTTTCGTCAGAGACAACAGTTCCGTATCTTAATAAAATTCCACGCGTACAAAGCGTTTGAACGACTCCCATATTGTGACTGACAAATAAAACCGTTCTTCCTTCTTTTCCTACCTCCTCCATCTTTCCTAAACACTTCTTCTGAAACTGAGCATCTCCTACTGCCAGCACTTCATCTACAATCAAAATTTCTGGCTCTAAATGCGCCGCCACCGCAAACGCCAAGCGCACATACATTCCTGATGAATACCGCTTGACTGGCGTATCTAAAAACTTCTCCACCTCCGCAAAGGCAACAATCTCATCAAATTTCTTCTCAATCTCTGCCTTGCTCATCCCCAAAATTGCACCGTTGAGATAGATATTTTCTCTACCTGTCAACTCTGGATGAAACCCTGTTCCTACTTCTAATAAACTGGCAACTCGACCCTTAATGCGAATTTGTCCTGTGCTTGGTTCTGTAATCCGGCTGAGAATCTTCAGTAGTGTGGATTTCCCTGCACCATTACGACCAATAATGCCTACTCTATCGCCCTGCTTGATCTCAAATGACACATCTTTCAATGCCCAAAACTCCTCAGAAAAATTCTTAGCTCGGTTTTTCGAGTTTTGAGTTACAGGATTGAGCTTTGTCAGCAGAGATTTTGCGCTATTAGTAATTACATCTCGTAGCGCTGTATAGCGCTCTTGCTGCTGGTGATCAATAGTGTATTTCTTGCCTAAATTTTCAACTCGGATAACAGTGTCAGACATTTACTATTCGCTTTTATTTGTTGTTATTGTGCTTGGTTAATAAGGTGACTACTGATTCATGTCATTAATTTTGCCAAGTTGTAGAACTTTCGGTTCCGAGCGTTCGTACAGGGTTTTGATGATACATAAACCAATTCAAACTAATGCGATAGATTGCTACCTGGATTTGTATTGAATTTACTCATCTAAACGACCTGCTAAATCACATCTGCAAACTTGCGTTCCATCTTGCGGAAATACCAAATCCCACTGAAGAAGAGTAAGGCGACCAGTCCTAAAGACAGAATAAAGCCTGGTAGATACAAATAAGACTCTCCTCCTAAAATCGCCCAACGGAAGCCATCAATCACCCCTACCATCGGGTTTAAGGAGTAAAGCAAGCGCCACTTTTCTGGAACAACGCTGCTGCTGAAGCCTACTGGTGAAATATACAGACCGAACTGCACAATAAACGGCACAATGTAGCGAAAATCCCGGTACTGAACATTTAAAGAAGCCAACCACAGTCCTACTCCTATCGAAGCAGCAAAGGCAACCCCAATAAATAATGGCAGTGTCAAAATGCGCCAGCTAGGGACAAAGTTGTACCATGCCATCAACCCCAGTAAAATCATCCCTGAAACCAAAAAATCTACAAAGCTAACGACGACTGCACTTGTCGGTACAATCAAGCGAGGAAAATAGACTTTGGAAATAAGGTTGGAATTGGTGATCAGACTATTACTACATTCAGACAGGGAATTAGCAAAAAATTGCCAGGGTAACATTGCTGTAAATACCAAAATTGGGTAGGGAACACCCTGCGAAGGCAACTTTGCCAACTGCCCAAACACGATTGAGAACACCACCATTGTCAAAAACGGACGAATCAGCGCCCAAGCCATTCCAATTGCCGTCTGCTTGTAACGTACAAGAATGTCTCGCCACGCCAGAAAATAGAATAATTCCCGGTAGCGCCATAAGTCTTTCCAGTATTGTTGTTCGGTGCGTCCGGCTTCAATGATGAACTCTTGCTTGACGGTAGTGTTTTGATAACTCATAACTGGCTTAGCCAACAAAGATAAAATCCTGGTAGTTCAGGCATCCAACCATCCTTGCATGCCTGAGAGTAAACTCTCCCACGGAAGGGTTTCCTTGGGGATAAATCACTCCCATTGCTTGCTGCCAAAGTTCTGGTGGTGCTACAGACAAATCATAGGTAAACTCTTGCTTCCGCACGTGATACCACTTTTTCTCCTGGCACTGATCGCACCAAAAAGCTTCTAACCATTCACTATTAAGAGGTATTGCAGTTTTACTGGCTATTAAAATTAAGGCATCTTTTCGTCGTATCCCTCGTTGCTGAAGTTGCCCAGCGCTATCTGCAAACAACTGATACTTTTGACTCACACTGTCAAGATAACAGCCATGTATCGGACAATAAATAGCTCGTCGTTTTGTACGTTTCCGATTTCGGTCACACCTTCTGTGCAATTCGACCTCCCGTATTAACAAGTAAATAAGAAGGTTACGTTGGAGGGACTGAGATCAACAAGACCATCGAAGCCCAACTCCTCAATCGACATTGAGATATTTAATTTCAAAAAGTATGTTTTCCGCTTGACGACTTCTTACGCATTTTATGAAGTGCCATGGTGCAGGAAGACTAACAACCCTATGATATAGCCCGCCGCAATACTTCAAAATATTGCCTAGATATAACCTCAGGTGTGAAATAGGACTGCAAATATTGACGAGCACAGTTACCCATACGCTCTGCTAAACGCTGATCGCGACTTAACCGCGAAATAAACTCCGCCAGCTCGTAACTGTTTGCATTTTCAAACGTCTCACCACAGTTTGCATCTGCAATCAGTTGCCTCAAGTATGAATGATTTGGACAAATGACTGCTACTGGTCGTCCAGTTGCTAAAGCCGGATAAAGCTTGCTGGGAGCAACCAGACTTTCCATCGCTGCATCCACGCTTACTAGCGATAAATCACAGGCTGTGAGGGAATAAGGTAGCACATATCTTTGTTGATATGGAAGAAACAAAAAGTTCTGAAGCCCTAATCGATTGACCTCCTCAATCAGTTCTTCTCGCTTAACTCCGCCGCCTATACAGACAAACTGAATAGCCTCTTTTTGTAAATACTTGGCAGCATTCAATATTGTATGTGTATCATGGCAGCGACCCATGTTGCCTGAGTACATGACTGTAAATTTATTTACGAGATTGTACTGATGGGCAAACCAGTTATCTTCCTTGGCAATCGGCACAATCGATTTAGGATCTGCCCAACTATGAATCACAGAAGTCTTATCAGCAACTTCCGGACAACTCGCCGCCACCTGTCGCTTCATAGCTGGACTAAGAACCACAATACCCTTGGCTTTTCGCAAAATCTGTCTATTTAGAAGCTTCCAGAATTTAGCCAACCAATGGTGTTTTGGTATCACGTCAAGAGCGATCGCAATATCTGGATAAAGGTCATAGAGTATGCAAACGTAACTCAGCCCGAATAAGACGTGAGCCAGATAACCCAAAATTGGCAGAAATGGGGGAGCGGTGGTCAATAAAACGACGTTACGATGACGGGCAGCATTCACCAGATAGAGTGCAGCACGTAAGGTGAACAGAATACCATTGATAGCTTTACCGCGAATGCGATCAGACCAAAATTGGGTCGTACGCGATCGCTTAATTCGCACCCCACCAGACTGTTCAACAGCTCGAGCACAAGAACTTGCAAAAGCGTAGCCTGGTTGACCTGTGAATACCTCAATGTCTACCCCTTGTTGCTCTAAATGTCTAACTAGTTCATCAATTAACTGTCCGGTTGCAGCGTAATCTGGGGGGAAAAACTGTGTAATCACAGACAACTTAATGAACTGCCCAACTTTAAATAATTCGTAATTTCCAACTTGTAAGTCTTCGTGGTGGCTTTGAACTAACTGCTGAAGCCTGTGGTTGTATTCCACGCGTAGTATACTCCTGGGGAAATCGCTGATCCGATCACTGGTATTAGACTGCCCAAAAAAATCGGAATAATTAACATCATGAAGAAATTTTTTTGAACTTTTGGGTATAAAGATTTTGTAACAAATGCTGTGATTTAGGTGATATTACAATATTGGTGAAGTTCTTAGTCAGTTTTACTGATATCACTTTACTTTTTAATTGTATAGATACGTGCATTTACCGAAGCTTAAAGACTACAGTTAGGGTTAGGATTGTGCAAAAAACACGGGTTTAGCCTTGAATCTAGGCAACGAGCAAAATATTAACTAAATGTGTGACAGCTTCAAACTTTTACTTCAGTTGCTATTCCTGTTCTAGTGAAAATTTGCGGTTCTTCAAGCTCTTACACAAATTTGATCTAGATTCTTACCCAGCAAGAACACATAATGGAGATTTATCTCGTGAAAACCTCATCTCTCAATGGGAATAACGGGAATAAAAACTATCTACCTCAGGTGCTTCAAACTCAATCTTTGCCTTTCTTAGAAGCACAAAGAGATGATTGGGATTTGCTGCAATTCCTAAGTGTTATCAAGCGACGAGCGCTAGTGGTTGCAGTAGTTATGACTGCTGTCATAACTGGTGTTGTAGGTGTAACGCTAAAGCAAAAACCAGAATATCAAGCGAAATTTCGGATTCTAGCGGAACCTGTTAATAGTAATGACAGTAATGTGCCAAAACTCGCCTCTGGTATAGAGCGCACATTTGACAAGTCGAGTTTGGATTACGAAACTCAAATTCAGGTTCTCAGGAGTCCTGAACTGATGACAAGTATTGTTAAGCAATTGCAAGTTTCCTATCCTGAAATAAACTATGATTCTCTTGTAAACTCTCTGAGTATTGCTCGTTTAGGTGAAACAAAAATTATAGAAGTTCGCTACCAAAGTAACGACCCAGTTAAGATTAAAGTCGTACTAGATACACTAGCTCAAGCTTACTTAAAGTACAGTTTAGAAGATAGACAAACTAATTTGCGTCAAGGGATTCAATTTGTCGAAAAACAACTGCCATCCCTACAGAGTCGGGTTGATCAGATCCAACAACAAGTGCAAAAGTTCCGACAAAACTACGACTTTATCGACCCGCAAGGTCAAGCAGAGCAAATTGCAGGGCTTGTTCAGAGTTTATCTGGGCAACGGCTAGCTATTAATCAGCAATTAGCGATCGCTCGCACTTATTTCGCTAGTATCCAAGGACCAGAGGGAGCGAAAGTAGCACTGGCTGATGCTTTTGTGTATCAGCAGTTAATCACTAACATTCGCCAATTAGAAGCTCAGACAGCTTTTGAATTAACGCGATTCCAAGAAGGTAGTGTACCCATCGAAGTATTGCGAGAAAAGCGGCAAAGGCTGTTGCCCTTGTTACATCAGGAGGCGCAGCGAGTTTGGTCTATAAAAGTTGCTCAAGTGGCGAATGAAATTCAGAATTTAGAATCGCAAAGTCAAACGCTTGCCCAAGCTGAAAAGACACTTCAGAAAAAAATAGAGCAACTACCAATTTTGGCACGACAATACACAGAATTACAGCGCAACTTCCAGATAGCCACTGAGAGCCTAAATCGTTTTCTTACTACCCGCGAAACTTTGCAAATTCAGGTAGCTCAGACACAAATTCCTTGGCAGTTAGTTCAAGCCCCAGTTCAGCCAGAAGTTCCTGTGTCTCCCAACACTCAACGTAATTTGATGTTGGGATTGGTTGCTAGTACGCTCTTGGGAATAGGTAGTGCCTTACTCCTTGAAAAGCTTGACAATACTTACCATACGGTTGATGCTTTTAAGGACAAGCTCAAACTACCCCTGCTAGCCACGATTCCATTTGAAAAGCAACTCCCAAAAATTCAAAACCACAATATTGCAGATCAATCTCGCACAAAATTGACAAATTTGCGTTCTCAGGACACTTCTGAGTCGGCTGAAATTGTCGAGCATCAGGCTGCACCGGATGAAGGCTACAAGCAGTATGAATCGCTGAAATTTTTGGAAGCTTTACGGGTACTCCATACGAATATTCAACTGCTCAGTTCTGATCAACCGATTCGCTCTCTAGTCATTAGTTCTGCTGGGGCTGGAGATGGTAAGTCAACGGTTGCATTCCACTTAGCACAGATAGCTTCTACTATGGGACAACGAGTACTACTGGTGGATGCCGATCTGCGCCGCCCTCGGATTCACACACTAACAAATATAAATAACTTGTGGGGATTAAGTAGTGTCATTTCTGGAAGTATGCCAGTGGAGACGGTGATCCGACAACTACCTTCTGTAGGCGAATTCTCTGTGATTACGACAGGACCCATTCCACCTGACCCTGCAAAGTTGCTCTCGTCACAAAAAATGAAGCAATTAATGGCAGATTTTCATAAAGCCTTCGATTTGGTCATTTATGATACGCCTCCCTTAGTCGGCCTTGCTGATGCTAGCTTGCTGGCACCTTCCACTGATGGTATTGTGCTTGTCACTAGGATGCACAAAACAGACCGTTCTGCACTGAAAGAAGCTTTAGATAGCCTAAAAATAAACCGAAGTAATGTCTTAGGTCTAGTTATTAATGGACACAAAAGTATGAGTAATTACAACTATTACAAATACAAAAAATAAGTTCACAGTTTTGAGAAGACATTTCAAAACCTGCCTCTATAAATCCGTAAATCCGTCTGCGGAGTCTTTCTAAAATATTCGCTATTTGATAAGTAGTGCTAAACGAAGTACCTCCTGCGTAAGTGGTACGCATCAAACTGATTCCCGAAAATGGTAAGCAATCTATCTGCTGAAGTGCAAGGTGCTGTGATCGCCGAATTGGATGCATACTGCGTATTTTATCCGTTGTCGGTGCAACGCCCGGTACATGGCTGATGTGAGCGTCAACGCAAACGTTACAGAGGATTGCGCTTTATGGAGCCAACACAACTAAGTCAGGAACTGCGTCAAGGAAAAAGCCCCGATATGACCCGTCGGCGATGGATTATCGGCTTGTCTATGCTTGGCGGTTCGATGGGACAACTCGTCTCACTCTACCAAACCGGGATCGTTGATCACTTACCCGATCCGCCAGGACCCTTTGACGCAGACCGCGTTGACGCGTCTAACTACGCTTACAGCCGATTCAGCTCACCCGATGGACCGATTATGGTGGTTAATTACGCCCTCACTGCTTGGCTAGCTTCAGCTGGTGGTATAGACCGCGCACGGCGTAATCCGCTCCTACCAATTGCAATGGGCGTCAAGCTCTTGATCGATGGGGTCACCTCCGCCGAGCTAGCTCGTGAGGAGTGGAGCGAGAACAAAGCGTTTTGTGAGTACTGCCAGGTGGCAACGCTTTGCTCGTTCGCGTCCATAGTGCTCGCAGTGCCGGAAGTTATGACTGCTGTTCGCACCCTGCTCGGACGCCGCGACAAGAACAGCGCAGCACAAGGCAACCAATAGATTCCTCCACGAAATCTCGCAAGGCTTTTTCCTTTCTTGACTAAGGAAAGAAAAAAGCCCTCTTCTTCTAGGAGAGGAGTTAGGGAGAAGTCACGGCTTTCGGGGAATTCAAAAGTATCAATTGAAAATTAAAAATATTTTTTTAATTTTTGAATGTTTGAGCAGCGAGGATTATCGCCGATATTCATCGCCGCAGTCGCCAATCAATTGATACAAATCCCGTGACTTACTAGATACGGCATTTATCTGATTCAAATCTTCAGCATCCAGCGTGAAGTTAAATACTTTGGTATTGTCTTCTATGTGTTCGGATACTCCCAGCCTTGCACCAACAATAACACCTGCAACAGTTGGCTGATCCAAAATATAACGTACTGCGACATTAGGGATAGTGACACTATATTTGTCAGCTATCTCTTTAAGGGTAGAAAGTAATTCTTGAAAGAGTCTCCAACCACCCCAACCATCTATCATATTTTTGTATTTTCTTAAGCTAGCAGTGGTCAAGTCAAACCCTCGCGGCTCCTGTTTCCCTAAGTACTTTTCTGATAACAAACCACCGCAAATTGTGCCATATGTGAAAAGTTTAATATCATGCTGTTGACAAAACGGAATCATATTAACTTCAGGGCGGCGGTCAACAAGAGAAAATTGCACTTGGTTGGAAACTATTTTAATGCCTGCTTCAGTAATAATTTGCAGATGTTGTGTATCAAAATTAGTCAAAGCTAAATGCTTGATTTTTCCCTCAGCTTGCAGTTCTGCCATATACTTGAGGGCATCCAGGTAATTTTTATCCCGGTATTCCCACCAGTGAAATTGCATCAAATCTAATGATTCTACACCCATCCTTCTGAGGGAAATATTAATGTTTTCCTCAACCAATTCTCTGGTCATCCTAGCAGGACGCGGTACCCATTTCGTAAAGGCTTGAATGTTAGATAAAGCCTCTTTGCCACGAGTCGCAATTAACTGACGGCGAAACTCACCAATAAAATCTTCTGCTGGTCCATAATGGTCTGCTAAGTCCCAAGTGGTAAAGCCTGCATCAAAATATTTGAACATACTTTGGATGGCGGCTTTTGGATCAATGCGTCCGTGTGCGCCGGAGACTTGCCACATCCCGTTTAAGGTACGGCAAATGTTTAAATCAGGAGTGAATTGTAAACGGCTTGATGCGGGTAGGTTCATCACAAATTACGGCAGAATCTCCCTTTCATGCGTCAAGCATGGTAGGGGAGGAATGCCGTCCTCCAACTATTGAACGACAAAAATTTTAGGTCTTGTTTGAGAGTATCATGGATGCCGAGTGCGCTGGCTGTTTCATGCTGGCAACTGCACCATCTCGCGCACATTCCCCCGTACACCACCCACTCCCTGAGCAAACTGGCGGTCTTGCTTGTGAACCATCATCGGCATCCCGTGCTTGGGAGTTATGACAATAAAACCACAGCGTTCAACTCTTTGCTGCGCAAGGTATTGCAGGCGGTATTTTTGTAGGAGCATTGCCATTACAATCTTAATGGTTAGCATCGCAAAGCCAGCTCCGATACAGATGCGTGACCCAGCACTAAAGGGGTTGTATTCAAACATCGTGGGTTCAAATCCCTCCCAACGCTTGGGGTTAAATCTCTCTGGCTCTGGATAAACTTCAGGCATATGATGGGTTTGGTATATGCTGACGAAAACCTCAGTTCCAGCTGGCAAGGTGTAGCCTCCCAGTTCAGTTGGTTGCGAGGTCACACGCCCGTTCCAGGGTACAGGGGGCAATACCCGCATACTCTCTTTAATAACTCGCTCCAACAACGGTAACTGCTGCAACTGCTCGACAGTTGGTGCTTCTCCCTGCAACACACTCTGGAGTTCATCAAGCAGGTCGGCGGCTACCTCTGGATGTTGTGAAAGCAGAAATAACGTCCACGTGAGGGCATTGGCACTGGTTTCATGCCCCGCCGCAAAGATTGCACCCACGTGTCCGAGCAGTTCGTCCTCAGTCAGCGCCACACCACTCTCAGCATCCCGTGCTTGGATTAACATTGAGACTACGTCCCCATCATCATTGCCACTCGCTTGTTTACGCTGAATGAGGACGCGCATTTCGTCATCCAGTTGCGCCATTAAATTGAGTAAGTGATGGTACGGTAGCCCTGGTAAGTCAAAGGGCAACAGAGCAACCCCAACACTACCCTCTAAAGTGAAAGCTTTTTGTAAAATCTTGGTGGTTCTACCCCCCTCCTCACCAATATCACTGCCAAACAGAGTCTTGGTGGCTACCCGCAGGGTGAGGAGTCGCATCACCTCAGCAATGTCAGTTGGCTGGTTAATCGGCAATTGCTCCAGAACCGATTGGGTGATAGTAACAATCTCTTCGCGGTAGGAATCGATTCGCTGTTTATGAAACGCAGGCATCAAAAGCTGGCGGTGCTGGCGGTGAGTTAGACTGTTGACACCAAATAGCCCCGCGCCAAAGTGCTTGAGCGGTTCTGTGCGCTTTGAATCATCCCGCTTGCTGTACAACCTCCCGGACAAGGGATACTTGTAGTAAATCTCGTGCTGACTGGTCACTTGACGAACATATTCCGAACCGTAGGTCAATACTGTGCCAGGACAGTTGGGGAGCGGTGAGTAGAAATTAGTGCCCCCGCCTGCTGTCAGGGAGACCACCGGACCATAGGTTTGAAACAGAGAACGCGATAGTCCTATCGAGTCTGTGGCAAAGCGCAAGACCATAGCAGAGCGTCCCAGAATTGGGAAAGGGCGAGATCCAGGTACGGTCCATTTCGGTTGAGCGGTGATTGTCGTCATCGTTGGTAGAACAGTTCGTAGTTTTATGGACAAATATTCTAACTAACGCCAGCCTTTTTGAGCTTGCTCTAAAACATAAGCAGAGACATCTTGTATTTCTTGTTCGGTCAGGCGGTCTTTGTAGGCTGACATATTGCTTTTGCCATTAGCAACAATCGAGGAAATTGCCTCAATGGAATCCATGCCATACTTTTTGAGCGCTTTTAGTTTCAAGTTTTTGCCTCGCCTAACAATGTTGCTACCGTTAATATGACAACCAGCACATTGAACGCTAAATATTTTTTCGCCATTAGCTGTATCTGCGGCTAATGCTGTAGGAATGAAGTTCAGATTTAAGACAATGAATGTCAGTAAGAGAATTGTGAGTAGCTTTGTCAATTTGATATTCATTTGAATATTAATTACATAAGGTTGTATTTTGAGGTTGATAAGTCAGTGGGCGAAATTAACGTAAAATATACTCCTACTTCGTAGTGAGTGCTGTCTTCACTTAGGGCGAGGATTTTAAGGGCTAAAGCCCTTACTACAAACTTTTTTTTACTGCTTTCAAAGTCATTCTTGGCATCGCCTAGTAAGTAATTTCTACAAGCTACATAACTAAATCTCCTTTGCTGGATAGAATTTTGATGCTCTCTCTGTTGATTATCATCCTATAGAGTGTCTGCAAAATTACGACTTAGATGAATCGCAAGCGTTTATTATTGGCGATCGCCGCACTGTTGCTGATTGCCTTTTCTTGGTGGGGTGTTATTACAGCGCGTACTGGGTTAGTGGTGCGTAGCCTTCAGCGTGAAGAAGTACCGATGCTCTACCTTGCGCCACGCAACGCCGAGAAGATACCGGGTGTCCTCATAGCGCACGGTTATGCAGGTTCCAAGCAATTGATGTTGGGTTACGCCCACGTTTTGGCGCACGCAGGTTATGCTGTGATGCTATGGGATTTTAACAGTCATGGGGCTAACGCCAAACCACTGCAACGTGGTTCACTCCAGCAAAACCTAGATGTTGCTTATGCAGCCCTTGTCGAACAACCAGAGGTAGATTCGTCGCGGTTGGCGTTGCTAGGGCATTCTATGGGGAGTGGTGCGGTGATGTCGGCAGGTATCCGGGATGTCAACCGTTTTGCTGCAACTGTTGCGGTTTCACCCACGGGTGCGAATGTAACGCCAAGAGCCCCGCGTAACCTGCAGTTGCAAGCTGGAAGTTGGGAAGGTCGCTTTGTTGCCAATGCACAGCGGTTGCTGAGGACGGCGGGAGGAGAAAATGACAACTTTGCTGAGGGAAGGGGGCGATCGCTTGTCGTCATTCCTAACGCCGAACACATCACCATTTTATTTCGCGATTCTAGCCAGCAAGCTGCCAAAAACTGGCTTGATGCCACGTTTGGAGTGCAACGCAGCAGTAACTATGTTGACTATCGGATGATTTGGTATTTCCTGCACTTGCTAGCATGGCTGGCTTTACTTGGTGCAGTTGCGCCTGTTTTGCACCCCACCTTAGATAAGCTGAAAGTTCATCAGTTAAGAAGTTGGACAGGTTTACTGGCTGCACCATTTGTTGCAAGCGGTGTACTCGCATTGTTGAGTCGTGGTGGAGATATTAACAGTTTAGGTGGCTTGCTGGTAGGCGGTGCGGTGAGCATTTGGTTCGGCGCTGCGGGTTTCGTTTGGCTGGCTGTCATGTTTCGCTTGCCGCGTCCTACACTACGAATGGCGCTAGGCGTAGGGCTATTTGTAGTATTGTGGGTTGCCTTTGGTGCTATGGCGCAGGTGGTGTGGTTGCAGTGGTGGCTGATTCCACCACGTTTTCAGTTGTTTCCCCTCATGTCACTTGCTTGTTTTCCTTGGTTTTTGGCATCTGGAGTTGCACAACAAGGCGTTGGAGTTGGACGACGAATTTTGTGGTGGCTAGGACAAAGTGTGATTTTGGTAGGGGGTTTTATTTTGGTGCTTTACTTGTTGCCAGAACTCGGCTTCATTTACCTTTTGCTGCCATTGTTTCCCTTGGTGATGAGTATTTTTTCTTATGTTGCCAGCTTGTTTGCAGAACCTTGGAGTTATGCCATTGGCAGCGCGTTATTGTTTGGTTGGATACTAGCAGCTGCCTTTCCTTTAGCTAGCTAGTTGTTTTCTATCTATTCTACCTAAAGGATGTACCGCGTTAGAAGATATTGCGTCACGATAAAGAAGAGACATACTCTCGATAAATTTCTATAAGTTAAATCTCAAAGAGCATTAAAGATGACTAATAATATCAAAGAGCAAATTAAAAACGACCTGCAACAAGCAAAACAAACCGGACAAGTCAGATCGGAACGTGTTCGAGAAATTGTAAAATCTGCACTTTCTCAGGTAGTTTCTGAGTTTAAAGAAGGTTCTACTGAACTTCGCACCCTTGTTAAAGATGCTGTCTCTACTGTCATTGAAAACTTACAAGAAAAAGGCAGCGACGTGAAAGAAGAAGTGACGGCATCCATTGAGGGAGCGTTGGAAGCAGTTAATAGTAAAAGACACGAATCTATTGCTAAAACTCAAGCTGAAGTTAAGCAACTACAAGCTAAATTAGATGAACAAGAAGAAAAAATTCAGCAAGAAGTTGAAGGAATTTTAACAGAAATTCAAGACACAAGGGAAGAAAAATCTGCTAGTGCAAAAATCGCTATTGAATCGGCGATCAATGGCATCAAAAATAGTGAAGAAGCAGAATTGTTAAAGAAACGCTATGCTCAACTGCGAGCACAGCTAGCCATCGTACAAGCTAACTTGGCTGCACGTTATGGCGGACGTTCTGAGGAAGTTCAAGGATATTTAGACGAAGCTAAAAACTGGTTTAACCAAGCTCGTCCGCAAGCAGAAGTGGTAGTTGCACAGGTACAAGAAAAAAGTACGCATATAGACCAAAAACTTGGCGAAGCAGGTACGGCGATCGCTAAAAAAGAGCGTCAGATCAAACAAATATTAAGGGAGTTACTCCATGCAGCGGCTGACAGGTTGAAAGATAAAGAACCTGTTAAGAAATAAATAGACTACCAGCGACAGGGTAGGCAAATGCCTACCCTAGTTTTTACAGAAAGCAAAATAGAGACGCGACATGAATGCCGCGTCTCTACAGTTTTTTAGCGTCTTTTGTTTGTTGCACTTTCAAGAAAGATGACTACCAATAGTGCATTCTTGTTAGTATATTTCTCCCCCTCTGTCCAGTTTCTCTTCGTGCTTGGCAATGACCCAAATTGCATGAATACTACCGGGAAGCCAACCAAGAAGCGTAAGTAAAACGTTAATCAACAGAGTAGGACCAACTCCAACTGTTAGGAAAACGCCTAAAGGAGGCACGACTAAACCAAGAATAAAACGAAGTAATTTCATGGGATTGCTGCTACTTTGTTAAACTGTTTTCACTTTCATTTTCTTTAATTAACCGAATGAAAAACTCCTCCACAGGAGTTATCTTGTTTCGGCGTAGAGTAGAGACAAGAATACTTTAGTCTCTACTGCTAACTGCTGATATTTAGCTTGATGGCAATTCTGCTTTGTTCTTTGCATCTTGGCTGCCAGGTAAAGCCAGATTTCTTTCAGCAAAGTATTTGTTAATGAAAGTATTACCAAAAGAAAGGACAACAGGACCGAGAAGAAAACCAATTAATCCGTGAACTTGGAACCCAGGAACGAAAAATGCTGCTAAAGAGAAACAGATGCCGTTAACAACCAGTGAAAATGCTCCTAAGCTCAGGAAGTTAAGTGGCAAAGAAAGAACCGATAGAACTGGCTTGACTGAACCATTGATAAAACCAATAGCCAAAGCAGCGATCATAGCTGCTGGGAAATTATCAATGTTAACACCAGGAACAACTAAATCCACAATTAGCAAGCTTAAAGCTGTTGCTATAGCGGTGACAAATGCTCCAATCATTGTTTTTTCCTAAAACCCAGAGAATTTATTTTTGAACTCTTTCTCCTATATTCAAACTATGTACTCCACCTTAACCTCTCTAACAAGGCAGATTTCTTCTTATGCCATTTGGCTAGTATTTAAAAATACTTAACAGTATGGTGTTATAAATTAAAGTTAAGAGTTTAGTGCCATCTCATTTATAAAGAAAATATTAAAAGTTTAGGGTAAATTTTTAGAGTGCGTTAACCAAAACTCCGGTACCCTATAATCATTTTATACTTAGCTCTATAAATGTCCTCTATAACTATTCTGATGGTGCTGCATTAGGATTAAAGTAAAGCGACTCTTTATACAAGAGTTGTTCTTGATGAGTTTCTAAAGTGCAATCCGACAAAGGATAAGCAACACAGGTAATAGTGTAACCAGCCTCTACTTCATTTGGACGCAGAAACTTTTGCTCACTTTGGTCAATTTCCCCACTGATTATTTTGGCAACACAGGCAGAACATTCTCCTTGTTTGCATCCAGATGGTAAACGGATACCAGCTTCTTGGGCGATATCAAGAATATACTGGTCATCTGGGACTTCAATGGTGCGATCCAATCCAATTGTGGAATTGATGAGTCGAACTTGATAAACTGCCATTGGCTGTGTTTGAAAAGAGATTTAAATGAATAGACTTCTTACAAAAATTGACTTTTGTATGAGAGTTTATCAGTGGTTTCGCGCCTGGAGCCTGGAGACGCGCCATGGCGCGTCTCTACATTTTTGCACCAAGGAATTTACTGCTTAACTGATTTCATCGACAAACTAATTCGCTTCAATTTCTCATTGACTTCCAACACTCGCACTTTCACAACTTGTCCTACCTTGACGATTTTCTTTGGATCGTCAACAAATCTATCAGCAAGTTGGGAAATATGCACCAAACCGTCCTGATGTACACCAATATCAACGAAAGCGCCGAAATTGGCAACATTCGTAACGATACCTTCTAATTCCATCCCTTCTTTAAGGTCAGAGATTTCCTTGATTCCCTCTTTGAATGTGGCATACTTAAATTCAGCCCGTGGATCTCTTCCTGGCTTTTCCAATTCGTTAAGGATGTCCCGTAGCGTCGGTTCGCCTACAGTGTCGGTGACATATTTCTTGAGATTAGTTTTTTTCAGCTTTTCGCCAATTTGGGTGATTTGAGTTAATGGTACGCCCAAATCGGATGCGATCGCCTCCACCACTGGATAACTCTCCGGGTGTACTGCAGTATTATCCAAAGGGTTGTCACTACCCCGAATGCGTAAGAAACCGGCTGCTTGTTCAAAAGCTTTTGGTCCCAATTTCGCGACTTTCTTCAATTCCCGGCGATTTTTAAACGCGCCGTGCTGGTTACGATAAGCGACAATGTTATTAGCAACGCTTGACGTAATGCCAGAGACAAAAGTGAGAAGTTCCTTGGAAGCAGTATTCAAGTCTACGCCGACGTAGTTGACGCAGCTTTCAACCGTGTCATCCAACTTCTTTTTCAACAACTTCTGATCCACGTCATGCTGGTATTGTCCCACACCGATAGACTTGGGGTCGATTTTCACCAGTTCCGCGAGTGGATCTTGTAAGCGACGACCGATGCTAATGGCACCGCGCACGGTAATATCTAAATCGGGAAACTCTTCTAAAGCAACTTTGCTGGCAGAATATATCGAAGCACCCGACTCATTCACCATCACTTTAGTTGGTTTGCGTTCCATTGTTTGGAGCACTTGCAAGACAAACTCATCTGTCTCCCGGGAAGCTGTACCGTTACCAATGGCGATTAACTCTATTTTGTACTTTTCAATTAAATTTCTCAGAGTTTGTGCAGCTTTTTGGCGTTGTTCGGCTGCTTGATGGGGAAATACCGCTTGGTATTCCAAAAATTTCCCGGTTTGATCGAGTACAGCAACTTTGCACCCAGTTCTAAACCCTGGATCTATAGCCAGCGTTGGTTTCATTCCCGCTGGTGCTGACAGCAGCAACTCGCGCAAATTCGCTTCAAACGTCTTGATGGACTCAATATCTGCTTGAGTTTTCTTCTCAGAAATCACTTCACTCATTATGGAAGCTTTCATTAAGCGGTTAAATGCATCCTTCAGCATCGCCTGATAAAAATCACGAATGGCGCGGACTTTCGTTTGAATTTCTTTTGATTCCAGGTAGGAAAGCACCACATCCTCATCAAAAGAAATTTCAAAACTCAATACTTCCTCGGCTTCACCGCGACACAACGCCAGCAAATTGTGGGGTGCAATATTTCTCACCCGCATCTGATAATTGCGGTACATCTCAAACTTGGTTGTCCCTTCTGGATGATCATCTTTGATGCGGGAGACAAATACCCCTTCCTCCAGCAAGTAGTCCCGCACATATGCACGCAGTTCTGCTTTTTCCGCAACTTCTTCCGCTAGGATATCAGAAGCACCTTTGAGGGCTTCTTCTGCTGTTTTGACTCCCTTTTCCTGGGAGATATACTTCGCCGCTTCTGCTTCCAGCGACGCTGAAACACCATTTTTGACGTTCAGCGACTTGATGAACTCCGCAAACGGTTCGAGTCCTTTTTCTCTAGCAGCGGTGGCGCGAGTGCGACGTTTTGGACGGTAGGGGAGATATAAATCCTCTAGTTCTGTTTTTTGTAAACAGGATTCAATTTTTTGTTTGAGTTCATCGCTGAGTTTACCTTGTTCGGCGATCGCCTTCAAAATCACCGATTTCCTTTCTTCCAGTTCTGTTAAGTAATTATACTTATCTTCAATGTCGCGTAACTGGACTTCATTCATTTCGCCTGTACGCTCTTTGCGGTATCGTGCAATAAAGGGAATTGTCGCACCCTCCGCAAAAAGTTCTAGCGCGTTTTGCACCTGATAAGGTTTAAGGTTTAGTTCAGTAGCCAGTAATTGAGGAATGTTCAGCATCGGGTGGTCTCAGTTGAAAACGCTACTTCTAAAGGTAATACGTTAGATAGATTAAACAGTGTCATCATAAAGTGTTAAGCTAAATTAATAAGGATTTCGGAATCTTGTGTCTATACGCTGTTGTTAAGGGTAGTGTGTTATGGCTAAAATTACGTAGCTTGTCAAATTAAATACAGTTGTTACCTACAGCAGCCCTAATATGCACATATAAACACTTCTGCTTCTAATTTAGAGGTAAGAAACCATGGCTTTGTTTTTCCTAATACCACTTTTCACTGGTTTAATTGGTGGCTACATCTTCAAAAAATGTAGCGACGAGATAGGATATTTTGTGGGGATATTTGCACTAGTGTGTATAATCCTAAGTTTGGTCTTAGCACCTTGGGAGATACAGCTTATGCTGCTTATCTTTACCCTGGTCATCACTCAAAGACTTTTACAACAAAATGAGTATAAACTCAAGCAAGTGGAAGACAACTACGAGATAGTTGGTTCTACCGAAAAAAAAGACTCAGTTAGTTCTAAACCTACGACTAATGAGGTTAAAGATCTACCATTATCTCGGTACATGAACTATCAAGCCACAGAAGCTACTGAGAAAAGGACGGAGGGTGAATTGGCGGGAAAGCCTCTTGGTACCCCTTTAAAAATTCATACCATTTCACGAAACGCCTGATACAAATAAAATCTCGGTGGTCGTACGGGCTTGCGTTCAAACATACCATGCAGTTGTTGGGACAAGGGAGACAAGGGAGATAAACTAAACAACAAGTGGCTTGCTTACCCTGTTTGTTAACGCTCGTACATTTCTTTATGCTGCGCTAAAAGGTGGAGATATTTCTCGTTTGTCTTTGCTTGTATCCACTTTTGTTTAAAGATTGCTGCTGATTCAGCTTTCACTGGATCTACTTCATTGGGTAAAATATCTTTTCTCGCTTGAATCTGGGCTTCTTGAGAGGATTCTTTTTGAGGATTGGTTTTGTACTTTCTACCACTTTTATGATTAGCATAGCGGCGCGATCGCGTGTACCCCATTTGTAAAAACTTCCGCGCCATATCCGCACCAACAAAATCATCTTGCTCCAAATATGTCAAAAAGATTTGGTAGATTTTTTCGCTAGAGTCTCTTGCAATCTCCGGAGTTTTGAACCGCCAGTAGGGAAGAATTTCTGATTTGTACGGTTCTACCAAAAGTACTCCCTGTTCACCCTTACCCACGCGGTAGAGTTCAGGATGTTGTCGAAAATCAATACTGTGAAAATCTAAAGAATAATCAAACATACATGAGATTACAAGCAGGCACTACCACATCTATAGACTCTTGCCCAAACTTTTGTTGATGACTGAGTGGTAGTGGGAGGTTTGATCAATTCTACTTTAAGAATCTTCACTTTCTCTTGAGGATTCAGAATAGCTAAAGCCTTTTGTTCTTCAGGACTAAAGTTAGGTGCTTGTGGTCTATTGTCCCTTAACGTCACCCCTGGTTCAACATTTACAGTCACTACCGACCCTACAGATGGAACAACTGGTGAATCAGTAGACTGTAAATTTTTGATGAGAGGTTTTCCAACCAATTCTGAATCTGAGGCTTTATTAATATTACCTATAAAAATCCAACCATTAGTCATTGTTTCCGCATTTTTTTCTGGAGTTCTTTTTGGAGTTCTTTCTAGAGTTCTTTCCGGAGTTGTTTCTGGTCTTGAAGGTATCTGAGAAAAGGCTGATGATTTTTTTATGACTAACGGATTTTGTTTTGGACTCAATCCAAAGGTTACACCCATCAAAGTTAAAATAACTGAGCCTACAATAATTCCAGTGGTTTTTTGGATTTTTTCAGTCTGTGGTTGAATGCTTGGTTGCTTAATCTGTTGAGTCGTTTCTTGTTGATGCTGAAATTCTTTTTCTTTCTGTTGAATTTCTTTAAACTCAACCTCTTTTGAGTCTATTTCTTGAAAAGTCTTAAGCTCTTTTGAGTCTATTTCTTGAAAACTTTGAGGCTGTTGTAAATCATTTAACTTTTGAGCAACTTGTTCACTAATATCAGTTTCAATTTCAGGTTGCTCTGATGGCTGACTATTCTCTTGAAATACCCTCAACTCCTCAGTCAAAAAATCTTCTGTTGTGTGTGCCGCTAGCAAAGGAGTGGGAGGTGGTGGTGCTATAAGGGGTACTGCTGGTGGCGTGGGTTCTTCGTATTGTTGGCTCTTAGACAATATAACATCATCACTAACAGGATGATCCTTGCTTGACCTCGACAGATGATCCGTAACCAGCTCTTCGTGTATCTTGTTGTTGTGATTACCAGACAGCTTGACTTCCTCATCTGTATCTTTGGCCCTTTCCTCCACAGCTATTATAGATTGCTTGATTTGGTCAATAGTATCTTTTAATGCATTTAGAATATCACTAATACTGTGGTTAACAGCCTCTGGTGTGGCTTTTGTAGCATCCTCTTCACCTATGACGGAGGGGTTGTTCTGTTGTTCTGTATTTTTTAATGTATCTGATATACCGTTAACATTGTTAACAGCCTCAGCTACACTCTTGGCTGCACCGACGACAGAGGGCTTGACCTGCTCAACCGTATCTTTCAAAACATCTACCACACCGACGACAGAGGGCTTAACCTCCTCAACTGTACCTTTGGCGGCATCCACTACACCTATTAGAGAAGGCTTGACTTGGTCAATTGTATCTTTTAATGCATCTCCTACATGGGTGGCACTGTTCACACTGTAGTTAACACCTTCAACTACACTCTTGGCTGCACCGACGACAGAAGGCTTGACCTCGTCAATTGTATCTTTTACTGCATCCACTACACCGACGACAGAGGGCTTGACCTCGTCAATTGTATCTTTTAATGCATTACCTACATCGACTACAGAGTGGTTAACACCCTCAGCTACACTCCTAGCTGCGTCCACTACACTTTCTACAGTGCGGTTAACACGCTGAGCTGTACCCTTACCAACCAAAGCGCCAGCTACTGCGCCCACCACAGCACCAGAAACTCCTCCAACTCGGCGACCGAGCAAACCACCAATCGCTGCTCCAACTAACCCACCACCTATGCCTGTACCTGCTCGATAAGCTGTAGGTAGCTCCCTAATGCGCTCAGCCTTTTCGTCATGCTTATCAATAGGCTGCTTGTAATGACCCATCGTAATTAATTGTCTCCTTTATACCAAGACAGCATAACGCCTAACTGAAGCAGCTAGTTATTTATGATTAATTTATCAATCATCAGTAAGACTACAACCAACCTAAAGAGGTATATCCTCCTACATTGCTGCCAATGAGCAATTAATAAGTGCCAAAAGATAGATAAAGTAAATCCGTAGGGTGGAGATTGCCCACCCTACGCTAATAGTCGCCCTAAGCTGCTAGACATTTCTGTTTTGCCGCACCCTTTACAAGAATTAAAATTCAGTAGATCGGGATAGTTTGCTCAAGAACTCACTTCTGGTTTTCTACTGGGACTAACATGTAAGACGTCTGGTCATTAGGTGCGTTAGCTACGTTAGGTACGTTAATGTTCTGAGTAGCAGATGGCGTGTCATGCTGAATTACACTCTTGGCTACGTCCATTGTATTTGTAACAGAGTTACTAACACCTTGTGCTGCACCCTTGACGATGTCCATTGTATTGTTTACCGTGTCGGTAACGCCCACCGCTGTAGTCTTAACAGCAGTCACTGTATTGTTTACAGTCTCGTTAACGCCTAAAGCTGAACCTCTGACGCTTTGCCCTACATCTTTTGTGGTGTCGTTAACACCCACAGCGATAGTATTTATTGCGTCCCCTACACTTTGTACATTTTGGTTAAAATTTTGAGCTGTATTCTTTACCTTGTCGCCTACATTTTTTACAGTTTGGTTAACCTTTTGGGCTGTACCCTCAATAGCTAAAGCCCCAGCTATTGCGCCTAACGTAGCACCAATAAGCGCTCCAATCGCTACTTTAGATAACCCATTACTTGTCTGTTGACCTACTTGATAAGCATCAGGTTGATCTGTAGCTAGATCAATATTTCCTTGAGGTTGATCCAAAAGCTGCTGGTTTGCATGCATAATAATCGTTTCCTTCGTGCCAAAACTGGTTCGTTCGCATCTAGTTACACAACGCTTCACTGCGACACTTAGACCTTTTTCCTTAATTTGGCTGGGTCTAAGCCGAAAAAACTATATCGTATAACTTGCGAGGTTGTTGTATTTACAGGTAGTCCTATAGGACTACCTTTATTTAAAAGAGGATCCCGTCTTTACAGTGTCTAGGTTTTATTGATAACCTTTGGGATGTCAGATTCCTATCTGTTGTAATCGGTAAACCGAGCAATTTCTTCCTCAAGCGGGTCTTTTTCATCAGCATCTAGTGACATTCCACCGTCTATAGATATTGGATCAACTACAGGCGTAACTGGATTGTCGTCAAGTCCGTCTATCGGATCTGGTGCTGAAATGTAGATCGTCGGCGTACGATCCATCTCGACTTCATTATTGTTGCTCTGCTGGTTGGTTGCACCTATCCAGCCTTGATATTGATTGCCCTGATTTTCAGATGGCTGAGCATTCTGTGCTGCACTTTGTACAGATTGGTTAAAATCCTGGGCTGTATTCTGCACTGCGTCCGCTGTACCTTGTGCGGCTTGCTTGGTTCCCTCAGCGGCTCTGTTTGCTGTATCCTGTACTGCGTTCGCTGTACCTTGTGCCGCTTGGCTAACACCTTGGGCTGTATACTGTACTGCGTCTGCTGTACCTTGTGCTACACCTTGTACAGCTTGGCTAACACCTTGGGCTGTATACTGTACTGCGTCTGCTGTACCTTGTGCTACACCTTGTACAGCTTGGCTAACACCCTGGGCTGTACTCTGTACTGCGTCTGCTGTACCTGCTACGGCTTGCTTAGTTACATCACCCACAGCCTGCGCTGTACTCTGTACTGCGTCTACTGTACCTGCTACGGCTTGCTTAGTTACATCACCCACAGCCTGCGCTGTATTCTGTGCTACGTCCACTGCACCTTGTGCGGCTTGCTTGGCTCCCTCAGCGACACCCTTTGCCGTGTCTACTGTACCACCTACAACAGCTTCGGTAGCACCCTCAGCAATACTCTTTGCCGCTTCCCCTAAACCTTTTCCTGTTTGGCTAAGACCGCCACCTATTGTCTTTGCAGCTTCTCCTATACCTTTTGCAGCAACGTTAAAGCCCTTAGCTATTCTTTGACCAGCAAAAGCAGCAGCTAATGACCCCAAAGTACCACCAATCAGTCCACCTATTAGCGCTCTAGTGACTAGAGGATTGATGCCTCCGTTTGCTGCTTGAGCACCAGCTTGACCCCCAGAGGAAGCATTTGCCTGTGCAGATGCCCCTGCACCGACGTTCGCGCCTGCTGAACCTGTATAAGGTTGACCTGTGCTGATACTGCTTCCAGACACCCCTGCACCCGTGGTTGTGCCTGCTGAACCTGCATAAGGTTGACCTGTGCTGATACTGCTTCCAGACACCCCTGCACCCGTGGTTGTGCCTGCTGAACCTGCATAAGGTTGACCTGTGCTGATGCTGTTAGCATCAACGCTTCTAGATGCATCAGCACCGATGTTTGCGCCTGCTGAACCTGCGCCCGGTTGACCAATTATAATGCGGTTGGCATCTTCGATTCTCGACACCCCTGCATCTGTGCTTGTGCCTGCTGAACCAGCATAAGGTTGGCCTGTGCTGATGCTGTTAGCGTTTACATTCTGCCTATCTGAACCCTGCCTGCTTTCAACCATGCCAATCGTCTCCTTAAATCAAAAAGGTTTGACGCTTATTTGATATAAATTGTTTTCACTCGTCAATTTAACGATTACAAACAATAAGTTAACCGCTCTAAGGATATACATATTAAATGAAACAGTCTGTCTCAAGTTATAATCTACAGGCGTACATAAATATGCATATTTACCGTGTCTCTTTAATTTGGTAGCATACCTGATTGGACAGAATTATAGTTTTTTATTTGGTTTCTTTTGGTAGTAATATTTTGTATTTTAGTATTGGTATAAATTAAAATTTATGGTTGCTATATTTTTGATTTATAGTAGTACATGTCTTCAGGAAAAGCTTAGATAAAATCAGTAAAAAACATTGAAAAAAGGTAAATAAAGTATTTGGTTAAGTAATATAAAGAATCAGGTTTAATATATAAATAACTTTGCATTTAATGATCGCTCAAATGTACTATTAGCTGATTGGTAATTTTATATGAAATGGAATATGTAATAATTAGAAATTACCCCTGTGGAATACAGAGGTAATTTCACTTGCTGGTCATACAGAAGGCTAGAGCCCGCAATTTGAATGACAAGCAGAATATTGATAAACTTGAGCGATCACAGAGGTATAGTAGCTAGTTAATAGAGCCAGCTTTTTATATCATTGAGTATAGCTTCTACCTCAGTCAGTAAATTGAGTTGCGCCATGCTATCAAGTACCCAATCCCTAAAAAGTGCCCTGAGTTTGGGCGATTTGCGACGAGTGCATCACATAGCTCTCAACGTCCACGATATGCAAGCCTCTCGGCACTTCTACAGTACTATTCTAGGTTTGCACGAATTGATTGGTGATGAAGTTCCCGCAACCCTTGTAGACTTAGTAGCACAAGGGAAAGTGGCTAACTTTGTCACCCCGGATGGCACAATCCTCGATTTATTTTGGGAACCAGACTTACCACCGCCAGACCCAAACCCAGAACGTACTTTTACCAGAGCATATCACTTGGCGTTTGACATTGCTCCTGAGTTGTTTGAGCAAGCGGTCGAAGTTATAAGAGAAAATCAAATAGCGATCGCTCACGGACCCGTCACCCGTCCCACTGGGAGAGGCGTGTACTTCTACGATCCCGATGGCTTTATGATTGAAATTCGTTGTGACCCATAAGGTAGGGAAAGTAGGGGGAAGAAAACCAATGGCTGATCCAAAAACATTTCAAGTGATCGAAGAGGCGATTAAAAAGCCTCCAATTCCACACGAACCATACAAGCAATCATTAAAAGCTTGGGCGATGTATTGCCTACGAGACAGAGGTTTTAAGGTGATATATGCTCAAAATGCCGACTTCACTGTTGAAACTAGAAACGGTGAAAAGATTAATTTTAAAGTCACAAATAGTGCGACTGATTTAGATAATCAATTCGGCTGGATAGTTTGGGATAGTAACACCAAAACTGCTAGCCTTATTCCACCTGGTTCTTAACTATGAAAACTGATTTTAACCGCAGATGCACAAAGCATTGGACGCAGATAATAGTCTGTAATATCCGTGTGAGTTATAGGCTGCGGTTGCAATAGGTGAATTTTGTGCTATTGTGCCTGGGGTTTCTCAAAAACCATCAAATGCTGCTGTGGTAACAAGTTTTTGGTTTCACGCCAAACTAAACCAACCGCTTGCATTTCTTTTTGTGCTTGTCTTTGACTCATCTTGTGCAGTCGTTTAATCATAATAAAGGGATTTTCACCCCGGTACTCAACCAGCGCTACTTTACCACCTGGTTTGAGTGCCCGAAAAATCCCTTGCATCACCTCTCGTGGGTTCTCAAATTCGTGATATGCATCCACCATCAAAGCTAGGTTAACGCTTTCGGATGGTAGATTAGGGTTTGTCAGGGTTGCCAAAATAGGCTCAACGTTGGTGATATTGTTTTCTTTGTTCAAAAACTCAATAATATCCAACATTTCTGGTTGAATATCCACAGCCAACACTTTTCCTTTTGTGAGGAGGGGAGCAATGCGAAAGCTCATGTACCCTGTCCCAGCACCAATATCTGCCACAACATAGTTAGGTTTGAGATTGAGGGCGTTGACAACTTTGCTTGGCTGTTCTTCAGCCTCTCGGCTTGGTCGTTCCAGCCAAAGAGCTCCTGTATGCCCCATGACTTTGGCTATCTCTCGACCCATGTAAAATTTACCAATACCATCTGGACTGTGAATAAGCCGTTGTTCGTAAACAGTAGAAGATGCAGAGGCTGCGATCGCTACCCTGGATGGGTGAAGCAGCAAGTAGCATAGTATCAGCAGGATAATTAGAGTGAAAGGTAAAAAATGATATTTTGGTTTAGGTTTCATGAAACCTTTTGCAACAGTTGATTTCTTTTACATCAAACCACACATCTAGACGGCGGAGGCGGCTTAAGGCAAGGTACACACATTTAGAATCAACTGCCGCCAGCGGTATGAAAGCCGTAACTTCACTTACGGGCTGGGTTAGGAAGATGAGGATTGATGGTGGTACCAAATAGATGAAATTTCTAGTTTTGGTACTCGCGCTTACTGGTCGGTGAATGCTTTGAACTCGATCGCATCATGACTACAGAAGAGGCGTACACCCTTACTGCGGTCAAGCGATAACGCGCGTAGCCGCTCTTGATTGTACAGTCGAGCCTTGCGATCCACTTCCATCATCCATTGGTAAGCACGCAGACCGGGTGTGCAGCGCGGTTTGGTAGATCCCATCTCGTGTCGGTAAAAATAGGCGTCGCCAGCATGTAGGAGCCAACCCTCGGGCGTTTCGATGGCGATGCCGGCGTGACCTCGCGTATGACCTGCGAGCGGGATGAGGAGAATCTCTGGTGGTAGTCCTTCGAGATCGCGCACTGCCTCAAAGCCGAACCAAGGTTCGCCGGCTGCCGAATAGTACTTCCAGCTTTTGACCTCGTCCCATTGTCCTGGACGATAGCGCTGCGATCCGATGAAGCCCCGCCGATCCTGCGCAGCCTCAATCTCAGAGAGCATTACGTGTACAGTCGCCTCGGGGAAATCTTCCAGACCACCGGCATGGTCGAAATCAAGGTGGGTCAGCACGATATGGCGCACGTCACGCGCAGAAAAGCCAAGCTGTTCGATCTGAGCGATCGCTGTGTATTTTTGCTCAAACTGGATGCGATTGAAATGAATGAAGAACGGGCTGAGGCGCGAGTCCGGTGCCTTGATATCGCGCTGACCGAAGCCGGTATCGATGAGAACGAGTCCCTGATTTGTCTCAATGAGCAAGCAGTGGCAGACGAGGCGAGCTGTTGGACCGCGACTAAAGCCATCGAAGAGTGATCCACCAATCGGACACATACAGCCGCAATTGAGATGATGAATACGCATAAATGGTTCCATTTAGCATTAGACTGATTCTAATAAGTCCTTGTAGGCTTGTTAGTCCTCCATAGGTTACAAACTCGTGGAATGTTATCTCAGCTACAGGTTGATGACTTATAGCGCTATATATTCATGGACAAAACTATAATAGTCACGGGTGGCGCACAAGGTATTGGTAAATGTATTAGCCAGCATTTACTTTCTTGTGGTAATCGAGTTGTGATAGCAGATATTGATAGTGAAGCAGGAAAAGAATGCCTGCAAGAATTTCATTGCTTTGAAGAATCTTTGTTATTTATTGAAACAAATGTTTCTATCGAAAACTCTGCACGGCAGTGTATTGAAACGACAATTGAGAAATTTCAACGCATTGATACACTGATTAATAATGCTGGTATCTCTAACCCAAACAATGCTCCTGTTGAAGATTTATCATTAGAAGATTGGCACAAAGTTATACAAACTAATTTGACAGGCTGTTTTTTGTTGTCTAAGTATGCCATTCCCTACTTACGTCAATCGAAGGGAACGATTATTAACATTGCCTCGACTCGTGCGCTTCAATCAGAGAAAAATACAGAAGCCTACGCCGCTTCAAAAGGAGGCATTGTTGCTCTTACCCATGCTTTAGCTATTAGTCTTGGACCAGACATTCGAGTCAATTGTATTAGTCCGGGATGGATTGATGTGAGTAAATGGCGTAAGTCTTCCTTAAGAAAGGAGCCAGAATTAACAGAGATTGACCATCTTCAGCATCCAGTAGGTCGAGTTGGCAAACCCGAGGATGTCGCTTTTATGATTGAGTATTTAATTTCTCATGCAGCAGAGTTTATTACTGGCCAGAATTTTGTAATTGATGGTGGCATGACTAAAAAAATGATATATGAAGAATAGACTTCTTGCATTCATTCTAAAAAAAAGAATAATGAACCACAGATGGACACAGATGGACACAGATGGAACTCACATTCCGCAATCTTGTCTAATGAAGACAAATCTGGGTCACAAATGCCGATCTAAGTAGTGCGATCGCCGAAGGCACTGCGCTTTGCGCAATCGCCTCCTATGGCGTGGGCGCTGTGCGCGATCGCCTTTTGGTTAGCCACAGCTTTTGCTATATGACACCACAACGGTGCAGAATCTGGACTATACCTCAACATTCAAATGACAAACGGTTCCAGTTGGCGATCGCCCCACTCTCCTTGAAACCGTTCAGCTACATACGGTCTAACAATAAACTTCGGTGGATTACCATCTTTCACATCAATCCGTACAAACGAGTAGGGAAGACGCTTTTGACCATCGTAACCATTGCGACCAACAAATAGCAGTGAGTCCGCAACTTTACGGCTGGGATGACCTGCAATATCCTCAAAAGTCTCCATCAATTCTGACCCCTCCTTTCGCTGACGCCGGGGGTAATGACCGCTACCGCCAGAGATAATGCAGTTGATGAAAGAGTCAGCGTGTCCAGTGTCCACGGTGCGGAGATGTTCTAGACAGTGCGCGTGACCATTTAAAATCAAATCGACTATCGGACGCCCTTTAGTCAGGGAACCAAGAGTGTCTGCGACTTCATCAAAAACCCAACGCAAACGGCGACGAACTGCTAACGTTTGCGCTTGACGCCATTTGGTCTTCTCAGTGACATAAGGAGGATGATGAAAATAAATGATACGTCCGCGTACTTCTTCACTATTCCAAGATTGAATGAGTCTTTGCTTGAGCCAGTTAAGTTGTTCAAAATCTACAGATGACCCTTTATGGGATTCTAATTGTTTTTCAATGTCGATTTTTATCTCGTCGATTTGGTATAACTTAGCTTTGAGGGCATCAAGTTGTTCGGCTTGTTCGGGAACATCCGGGTTGAGGTGAGAGCAAGCTTCGAGAATTTGCATCTCCTCTTGTTCTATCTCATGCTGACGATGAACCAATTCACGGCGTTCGGCTTCTCCTTCTTTCGTGGCTGGAAGTGGTAATGGTGCGTTAAAAGTATTCGAGTCGAGGGCGAAAAAGTCAATTCCGCCGTAACGGAAAGTGTAGTAGCGGTTGGGTAAACGGGTGAAACGTCCGGGTTCATAACGCAAACACCGCCCTGTGTCAGTTTTGGCGGTGTAATTGTTGTCTAGGTGATCTTCTAATTCATCAGGGGCGAGCGCCGCCATATAATCAAGAAATGCTCGTGCATAGGCGTCACCCTGGTAAGATCCATGCCAGCCAATTTCTATATCTTTGTAGCGGAAGAAACGACGCAGTAATAGTGTGCTTCCGGCAAGCAAGCGGTACATCAACGGCACATCATAGTAATCGTGATTTCCAAGGACTGGTAATATCGGCAGGTTAAACACCATGCGATCGTAGGAAATGCGTTTGGGGTTTTCGCCACCGACAAGAAACTCGCGGTAAGGTTCAATAAAGTTGGTCGGGTAATACTCATGAGAACCCACCACATAAATTACATCACCCGTGTGAAGGACAAAACGACACTCTTGCTGGTGAGCAAGCATCAATTCAGCAATTTGCCGTTGGGGATGGTGCCCCTGATGCTCCGTAGTGCCACTATCACCTATAACTATAAACGAGAATTCTGGATTATCCGAGTTGCCATCATCTATAACCATGCTGGTTTGGTCAATCCTACGTTGGACAACACTCGGATGTCGCCACCGTACCCGTTCCTTCATTTTTTGGATTTTCACAGGAATTGGTGGGTCAAATATCAATTTCATCGCAGATAGTCCCAAATTTTAGTCAAAACTCAATATAGCTACAGGTTTTTTGTAGGGGCACAGAGCAATGCTGTGTACCCCTACTTGAAACATCACCCCATCTTCCCCTACACTACTGATATCCTGCTGCTTGCAACGAAAACAGAGTTGCATAGCGCCCTCCTGCTTGCAACAAGTCCTGATGAGTTCCCTGTTCCACAACTTCCCCAGCTTCGATAACGACAATTTTGTCAGCCATCCGCACTGTAGAGAAACGGTGAGAAATGAGAAATACCATCTGATTTTTAGTCAGGGCGCGAAAGTGATTGAAAATGTCAAACTCTGCTTGGGCGTCCATTGCTGATGTTGGTTCATCTAAAACCAGAATATCTGCATTCGTTCGCATAAAAGCACGGGCAAGAGCGATTTTCTGCCACTGCCCTCCAGAAAGTTCCTGTCCCCCCTTGAACCATTTACCAAGCTGAGTCTGAAAGTTTTCCGGCAAATGTTCAATAAAAGGAAGCGCCATGCCTTTTTCAGCCGCAGTTTGCCATCGGGCTTTGTCTTCCATGCGTTCCACATCTCCCACGCCGATATTCTCACCAACGGTGAACTGGTAGCGGACAAAGTTTTGGAAAATCACCCCGATGCGTTGCCGCAGCACATCTACATCCCATTGTTGCAAGTCTAAACCATCTAGTAAAATACGTCCGGAATCTGGGGTGTAAAGTCGAGTCAAAAGCTTGATGAGCGTAGTTTTACCAGAACCATTTTCACCCACAATGGCTAATTTCTCTCCCGGTTTTAGCTGTAGGGAAATGTTTTTCAATGCAGGTTGTGAACTTCCTGGATAAGTAAATGATACGTTCTCAAATCGAATTCCGTCTTTAGGAATTATGCCTTTGGTCGCTTTACCTTTTGGTTTTGGCACTTCCTCTTCTAAGAACTCGTAGAGGTTGGAAAGATACAGGTTATCCTCGTACATTCCCCCGATGGAAGTCAAGGCACCGGAAAATGTAGATTGCCCTTGGCGGAACACGGTAAGATACATCGTCATGTCCCCTAGGGAAATTCTACCCGCTACCGTCTCCAGCACAATCCAAGCGTATGCCAGGTAAAAGGCTACGGTACTCAACAAACTCAGCAAATAACCCGACAGTCCCCGCCGCAGTGTCAACTCGCGGTCTTCACCGTAGAGTCTATTAAAGACGTTGTGGTAACGTCCTAGCAGCATTTCCCCTAGTTGGTAGAGTTTCACTTCCTTGGCAAAGTCTTCTCTAGCAAGCAAGGTTTCCAAGTAATGCTGCTGACGGCTTTCCGGCGCACGCCAGCTAAAGAGGCGAAAGGCTTCTCCCGCAAATTTCGTTTCGGCAAAGAATGCGGGCATCGCTGCTATGATCAGCATCAGCACTGCCCAAATGGAGAATTTCACCAGCAAAACGCCGTAAGTCACAAGTGATAAGGCGCTTTGCACTAAGCCAAAGGTGCGGGTTACTAGAGACAGGGGACGAATCGATGCTTCTCGCCGTGCATTTGTCAATTTGTCGTAGAATTCCGAGTCCTCAAATTGGGTGAGATCAAGTGTCAGCGCCTTTTCTAGGATGAGAACATTTACTCGCTGACCAAGTAGCATCCGCAATAAGGACTGGCAAACAGAGAGTCCTCGCTGACTACCTGCAAGAGCGGCTACGGCGATCGCCTCTAATCCCACGTATATTAAGGGACGATGGCTATTGACAAAATGGTTGTTATATGCATTAATTTGAGAAGCAGCAACAACAGCATCGACGATTAACTTACCGAGGTAAGCTACAGCAGCTGGTAAAAGACCTGCCACTAAAGTTAAAGTGGCAAGAATGATGGTTAGAAACTGGCTAGTAGTCCACACCAAGCTTACAGCCCGTCCACTGTACCGGAATACTGCAAGAGATTGGCGTAGAGCGTTACGTTTTTTACGAATCCTCATATTATTTTTATAGTGTAAAATCGCCCTTGATTGCAGCGATCGCCGTACGCAAGACGCCGACACCCTTGCAGGGTGCGCGCGTTTTTTGGCAGTACCATTTCTAGTTAAGCTGTCTGTTCACCGATGGATCTGCCATGTTACCTGTACGTCAAACCTTATCGAAGCCTGATATCCAACTTTCTTATTTAGAATGGAACCAAGGTCAAGAACCTTTACTACTCTTACACGGCTTAGCCGACCACGCTCTGGTTTGGTCTAGCTTAGGAGATGAGCTAGCGCCAGATTATCATATAATTGCGCCAGATATGCGCGGTCATGGTGAAAGTACCAAGCCAGAAAACGACTATAGTTTTGAGAGTGCGATCGCTGACTTAGAAGCACTGATGGATAGGTTAGGATGGTCGTCTGCTCATGTTGTGGCTCACTCTTGGACAGGTAAACTAGCTGTAATTTGGGCAAGGCTTCATCCTCAACGTTTACGCAGTATGGTTCTAATTGATCCAATTTTTATTTGGAAAATACCCAGTTTCCTAAAGGTAACATTTCCCTTTTTGTACCAATTTTTGTCCTTTCTTAAAGGGATGGGACCATTTGCTAGCTATGAGGAAGCACAACAGCAAGCGCGTCAGTTAAATCAATTCCAAGGATGGAGTAGCTTACAACAGCAAGTCTTTCAAGCAGGGATTGAACAAAAACCCGATGGAAGTTGGGGTAGTAAATTTACCATCGCAGCCCGTGACGGAATTTTTGAGGAAGTGATGCAAGTTCCCGGTTTTACAATCCCCATTCAAATCCCTACCCTCTTCGTACAGCCAGAAAAAGGACTTAATCGCAAAGATTGGCAACTCCAGCCTTACAAAACCTATCTGAAAAAATTACGAATTTGTCAAGTTCCCGGCAATCATTGGGCATTTTTAACGCAGCCTGAAGCTTTTAACCAAACTGTAAAGGCTTTTTTGCAGGAGCATAGAGGGTGATGGGGCAATACGGTTGAGTTAAGACATTTCCTTTTGTCTTCTCGTTCCCAGGTTGCACCTGGGAATGCTTTCACAGAGGCTCCGCCTCTCATTTTACGCCGATTGCAGGCATCTCCCGCCTGTCATTCTTTGGCACCGGGGAAGGAGAATTATGCAACTTTAGTATCTTTGCAACTATCATTGGATAGATAATTTGCGCTCACTACGATATTCATTGCCAGTCATGAGCTTGTGCATAAACCCTACCTGTCCGCAACCAAACCACCCAGATAATGATGAAAACCGTTTTTGTCAAAGTTGTGGTTCCCAGCTGGAATTACTTGGGCGCTATCGTGTGATGCGCCTTCTCAGTGATAAAACTGGCTTTGGCAAAGTCTATGAGGCTTATGAACAGGACACACCCAAAATCGTCAAGGTTCTTAAAGAAGAACTATCAAGCGACGCGAAAGCAGTAGAACTCTTTCAAAAAGAGGCTGCTGTATTGGGACAATTGGATCATCCTGGTATTCCCAATGAGGATAGTTACTTCCAGTATCAGACCAGAATGGGTTTGGTATTGCACTGCATTGCAATGGAGAAAATTGAGGGTCCCAACTTAGAGGCGTGGCTAAAGCAGCAACAGAATAGACCCATTTCCCAAGACCAAGCCATCGCCTGGTTGAAACAACTGGCAGAGATTTTGCGTCTGGTGCATGGCAAGCAGTACCTGCACCGAGATATCAAGCCATCTAACATTATGATTAGAGCTGATGGGCAGTTGGTGTTAATTGATTTTGGCACCGCAAGGGAAGTCACAAGAACGTACTTAGCCAAAGTGAGCAGTGGTGCAGGTGGGATCACGGCAATTATGTCATCTGGCTACAGTGCCCCAGAACAAATGAATGGTCTAGCTGTACCGCAATCAGATTTTTTTGCCTTGGGACGCACCTTTGTATTTTTGCTGACGGGACACCATCCCTTGGATTTATACGATGCTTACCACAATATGTTGGACTGGCGCAATCATGCCACTCACGTCTCACCGTTACTGTTAAATTTTATTGATTGGCTGATGGCGCGGGAAGTGAGTCAGCGCCCCGCCAACGCCCAAGAAATTTTGCGACGCCTAGCAGAGATTGAACAGCAACTGCGTGGAAGTACCGTTGCAACTGTAAATGTTGTGGGAAGTTTAAATACACAACAATTGCCACCGCCAAATACTACAACTTTACCGCCGCAACCTGGATTACCGCCACAACAAAAACAGCCAGAAAAAGTACCTTTACTTTCCCTGTTTGCGGCGCTGCTGGTGGTTTTAGGATTTCTTGGTGTCGTAGCTTTAGCGACGAGAACATCACAATTTGCTTCCATTCCAAATTATGGACAAGCTCCCCAAAGAAAAGGTAAGGTAGATTACTTTCCCTATGAGGAAGGAAGAGACAGTCAAGGCAGGATTGCTGAATTTAACATAGCTGTTCTTTCGGTAGAATATAAATGGCTTCTGGGCAGCGATTTTCAAGTCAAATATAACGACCAAATTATTAATATTGATGCCTTAAGGTCAAACCTGGAACAAGAAGGGATACACAGGATAATGCAAAACCCAACCGAGATTATCTCTGTGGGAACAGCTTCTTGTGAGGGTGCTGTGGAAGCCGAAGAACGTAGGGCATTTGAGCGTTCTAAGCAAATACAACTTTTAGGGAAAAAAATATTTAGCAATACTCCCAGCGTCAAAGGATATCGCTTATTGAATCTAGGCCAATTTCGGCGGAGTGACTGTCAGGGAAATCAGGATTTAACAGCATACCAAAGAAGCATTATTATTATTGGCGTGAGGAAACAATCAGAAGGCGTCATTCTGGATGAAGCCCTCAGGGATAGGTTAGAGAAGAAACCATTTGCTGATTTCAAGTTAGAAGATTATTCATTAGGTTCACTGGATAAGTTTAAAACAATACCCAGCAATTTGTAGCTGAAACCTGCTAGATTGCTTCTAGCCCTGACTCTGTAAACTTCTCATTTCTTGTTGCACGTCCAATGCAATTTGCAATGCTTCATTTAGCAAACGCCCGTGTTCAGTAGCCTGTTCACTCACTTGCATTGCTGTTAAGGTTGCTAAATTATTAATAAATAATTCTGCTCTACTCACAATAAACTTTTTATTTTCTCTTAAAATTCTTTCGGTTTTCAACGCCCTAACTAAATCATTTCTTGTCAGTTTTAGTGCTTCTAGCACTTTCTTTCTTTCCTTTAAACTCACTCCAGGATTACCTGCCGCTTCTATTTGGTCATTGATATCTATTGCTTTGATAACGGCATTATACCTATCAACATCATTGAGGAGAATTTTCAGCGAATGTGTAATATTTTTTTTGACAGTGCTAATTCTTTGTTTCCATAAAAAATATAATAAAACTTGTGTACTAGTTCCGATAGATAAACTACAGATTATTAATACTATCCAGGAAGGGATAGTTATCCAGTTGGCAAATAGTTTGATAATCAGATCAAACGTAATCTGACTAAAAACTACTATAGCAACTCCAATAAATACAGCGGTTGCCCCCTCCGGTCCTTTGGCTTGTTTTATAAATCGAATCACCAATCTTTTAATAGGATCAGTAAGAATTATAAGTTCATCGTTAACAGGTAAATTAGTCAATTTTTGCAGTTCTTTTTGACTAATCTCTAATCCTTGTAAATCATCACGCACAGCTTTAATATCCTCTTTAATATATTTTTTTACAATATTATATAACAGGAGAATTTCCGGAATACAAATAACGTTGTTTTTTGTTACAAAAGATTAAGAAAGATTTGTGAGTTCCATGTTTTGATATAATATCAAGTCTAATACTAGAAATGATATAATTTCCACCAAGTGTATTCGCGCTTCCTTAACTTCTCTTACATATTTCCTCTAAAGGTTTCAGGATGACTTTAAAAATCTTGAGACATAGCGTTCTGGTATAAGAATTAGTTACTGACCTTTATAGCAGGAATGCTGTAAGTGTATCTGTATCAAACATGATCTTTAATTAAGCAGTTCAAGAAATAGAATTTTTTTAACTAGCTTTCTTGGCTAATGATTTAACTGACAAACAGCAAGATGCAAAGCTCATACACTCTTAAATTTTTTGCCAGATGGCGAGACAACGGGTGTAAGAAAGTCGGGACACCGCAGCAGCAGCCCTACAGCTTCTTCATGAAACAAAGGACAAAATGCGATCGCGCTCTGGGCACTGCCCTTTGGGCGATCGCCTTCTAGAAACTGACTCAAACAAAAAACACAAGAAAGGGTGATTGGGAGGGGAGAATTTATACTTATTGCTCTGCCGACGACTCAAATCAACCTCCGGCGTCTGTTGAGTCTTTTGTCTGAGTTCAACTTAATCCTAAAATCCAAAGCATGCACTCCTGAAAAAGCGATCGCTTAGGAATATGCTAAATGTAACGGATTGCAAAGTATAATGAAAACGATAAAACGATTAAGAAATCTTGAAGAACAGTAAGGTTAAATGCGAGTAGCGATCGCCGGAGCGGGTTTAGCAGGGCTTTCTTGTGCCAAATATCTCACCGATGCAGGTCACACTCCTATTGTCTTGGAAAGCCGAGACGTACTGGGGGGTTTGGTAGCAGCGTGGAAAGACAAAGACGGCGACTGGTATGAAACAGGGTTGCACATCTTCTTTGGGGCATACCCCAACATGTTGCAGCTGGTGAAGGAACTGGGCATTGAAGACAGATTGCAGTGGAAAGAACACTCGCTGATCTTCAACCAGCCCAATAATCCAGGGACTTATAGTCGCTTTGATTTTCCAAATTTGCCAGCGCCTTGGAATGGTATAGCAGCTATTCTACGGAATAACGATATGCTCACATGGCCAGAGAAGATTCGCTTTGGTATCGGTTTGATACCAGCGATGATTCTAGGGCAAAGGTACGTAGAAAAGATGGACAAGTACTCTTGGTCCGAATGGATGAAAAAGCAAAACATTCCTCCACGAGTAGAAAAAGAAGTATTTATCGCCATGTCCAAGGCGCTGAATTTCATAGACCCTGATGAAATTTCGGCAACAATTCTTCTGACAGCTCTCAATCGCTTTCTTCAAGAGAAGAACGGCTCGAAAATGGCTTTTCTGGACGGTTCCCCGACAGAACGGCTATGCCAGCCGATAGTGGATTACATTACCGAACGCGGTGGTGAAGTGAAGTTAAATGCGCCCCTGAAAGAAATCGTGCTGAATGAGGATGGCACGGTGAAGCATTTTGTGATTCGAGGTTTAAATGGCGAAGATTATATAGAAACTGCGGATTTGTACGTCTCGGCAATGTCAGTAGACGTAATGAAGGTTTTACTACCTGCACCCTGGAAAAAAATAGAATTTTTCCAAAAATTGGAAGGTTTAGAGGGTGTGCCAGTGATAAACTTGCAGTTGTGGTTTGACCGTAAACTTACAGATATTGATAACCTGTTATTTTCGCGATCGCCCCTGCTCAGCGTTTATGCCGATATGAGCAACACTTGCCGTGGATACGCCAACCCCGACTGCTCAATGCTGGAACTAGTCCTAGCTCCCGCAAAAGATTGGATTGCCAAATCTGAACAAGAGATTTTGCAGGCAACTCTTGCGGAACTCGAAAAGCTGTTTCCCGACGATTTTGGGGGAGACAATCCAGCAAAGTTGCTAAAATATCATGTTGTTAAGACGCCGCGCTCAGTTTACACAGCAACGCCTGGTCGTCAACAGTACCGTCCCTCACAAGTGACTCCAGTTGCGAACTTCTACCTGGCAGGGAGTTACACCATGCAACGTTACTTAGGGAGTATGGAAGGTGCCGTACTTTCTGGTAAGCTGACAGCGCAGGCGATCGTCCGTAATACAGCCGAGGGGTTTTCTGAAGGACAACCCCTACCTAGTTCCTTTGGAACGAGGCAAACGCCTCTTGAGGCGTTTGGGCGGTAGGACGCGCTACGCGATTGGGCAAAGCCCACTGCCCAAAGGGCAATCGCTGAAGCACATCCGGTGGCAAATTCAAAAAGCCTGCAAACGCAAACCCTTCAGCCTGCAACGAATGCTGCAACTGCCTGATTCTCCCCCATGCATGAAAACGTTGGTCTCTGTAGACGAGTCATATCAACTTTGTCGCCATCTCACAGCAAAGTATGCCAAGACTTTTTACCTTGCCACACTGCTGATGAGCAAGGCAAAGCGCCAGCATATTTGGGCAATTTATGCTTGGTGTCGCCGTACAGATGAACTGGTGGATGGTCCTGTGGCTAGCATGACCACACCAGAAACTCTGGATATATGGGAGCTGCAACTGGAATCCATTTTTGCGGGACGCCCAGTAGACAGTTTCGATGTTGCATTGGTGGATACCCTCCACCAATACCCGATGGATATCCAGCCCTTTCGGGATATGATTGACGGTCAGCGCATGGATTTATACCGCAGTCGCTACCAAACCTTTGACGAGTTATACCTCTACTGTTACCGTGTGGCTGGCACTGTAGGCTTAATGTCAACAGCAATCATGGGGGTAGAGACCTCCCCAGACTCTTCTCCATGGAACCAGAACAAACAGCCCTATATTCCTACAGAAGAAGCAATTGCCTTAGGAATTGCCAGTCAATTCACCAATATCCTCCGGGATGTAGGCGAGGATGCAAGACGGGGGCGGATCTACATTCCTCAAGAAGACTTGGCGCGGTTTAACTACACTGAACAAGACTTGTTGAAAGGAGTGGTGGATGAGCGCTGGCGGACGCTGATGCGCTTTCAAATAGCACGAACGCGCCAGTTTTACGCCAAGGCTGAAAAGGGAATAAGTCACCTGTCTGCCGATGCACGATTGCCTGTATGGGCGGCTCTAATGCATTACAGTCGAATTCTTAAAGTTATTGAACGCAACGATTATGATGTGTTCAATCAGCGTGCCTACGTGCCCAAATTGCAAAAATTAGGCACTTTGCCAGTAGCATGGTTGCGAGCACAAGTGCTATAAAGAAGTAGTCATTTTGTCATTTGTCCTTTGTGCTGACAAATGACAAATGACAAGCGACACATAGGTATTGACATTCAACTTAGAGTTTGATACCATTATTAACCATGACCTTGGAGAGGTGGCTGAGTGGTCGAAAGCGGCGGATTGCTAATCCGTTGTACAGTTAAGGCTGTACCGAGGGTTCGAATCCCTCCTTCTCCGTTGATAAAGCAAAAAAAAGCAAAATAATACTGTAGGCGTAGGCTAGAGAAACATTTTTACTCCTCTAGGGGGATGTTATTATTTATTTTCTGGAGCCATAAAAGAATTTAATTCATTATCAAATTTGAATTTTACTTTTAGGCTGCTAAAAAAAAGAGGAGTAAAAGTCAATATATGCAAAAGATAAATACTGCTTTGGGTCTAGCTTTGGCTACCCTCGCAGTTGGCTTCCTGGCAGCCGCTTGTGACAACACTGCCCCAAATAATGCAGCTGGTAATGGTAATGCAGGGAGTGCCACCCCCGCAGGCTCAACGACAACAGCGACCAGTGGCGGTGGCAATGGGTTGAAAATTGGTTCCCTACTACCAGCCACTGGGGATCTGGCTTCTATCGGACAGCAGATTATACCATCAATCCCCTTCCTTGTGGAAACTGTTAACGCTTGCGGCGGCGTCAACGGTCAACCTGTGACCCTTGTTGCGGTAGACGACCAAACTGACCCCAAAGGCGGTGCTGCTGGTATGACCAAACTCGCAACTGTCGATAGAGTTGCTGGTGTGGTTGGCTCTTTTGCCAGCAGCGTTTCTACTGCTGCTGTTTCAATTGCTGCCCAAAATAAAGTTATGCTGATTTCTCCTGGTAGCACCAGCCCTGTATTTACCGAACAGGCGAAACAAGGTAAATTTAATGGCTTTTGGGCACGTACCGTTCCACCTGATAGCTATCAGGGACCAGCCTTAGCCGCACTTGCTAATAAAAGAGGTTATAAAAGAGTTTCCACCGTCGTTATTAACAACGATTATGGCGTCGGCTTTGAAAAAGCATTTGTCCAAGCTTTTGAAAAATTGGGGGGAACCGTTGTTAATAAAAACAACCCCATCCGCTACGATCCGAAAGCAACCACATTTGAAACTGAAGCATCTGCTGCTTTTGGTGGTAAGCCTGATGCAGTCCTTGGCGTTTTTTATGTAGAAACAGGTAGTTTGCTCTTAAAAGCAGCTTACCAACAAGGTTTGCTGCAAGGGGTACAAGTCATGCTGACAGATGGCATGAAGTCAAATGAGTTTCCTGGACAAGTTGGCAAAACCAATGACGGTAAATATATCGTTTCTGGAGTTATCGGCACAGTACCGGGTTCCAACGGCAAAGCATTAGAGGCACTTACAAAACTTTGGCAGTCCAAAAGAGGATCTCCACCAGGAGAATTTGCTCCTCAAGGTTGGGACGCCAGCGCCTTACTAGTGCTAGCAGCACAAGCCGCCAAAGAAAATACAGGTGTTGCCATAGCCAGCAAAATTCGTGAAGTTGCCAATGCCCCTGGGACAGAAGTGACTGATGTTTGTGAGGGACTAAAGTTACTCAAAGAAGGTAAAGATATTAACTACCAGGGAGCCAGTGGCAACGTAGATGTTGACGAGAACGGTGATGTCATCGGCATCTACGATGTGTGGGAAGTTGGGGACGACGGCAAAATGAAGACGATTGACAAAGTTAGCCCAACGAAATAAAAGTTAGGTGTAGAGACGCGACGCCAGTCGCCTGTGGAGGGAGGCCCTCCTGCAGCGCTGGCTTGCCATGACACGTCTCTACTTAATGTCCTTTTACCAGCCAAACCTTTTACGAGCCAAACAAACTGCCAAAGTTGTAACCAACTCCTATCGACAAACCGATGTCGGTATCATCAAAAAATGCCGCGTTCACAGCTGCTGTTGCTGTAAATTGAGGAGTTATAGGCACATCGATTCCACCAGTTAGTAGGAAAGCGACTTCCGAACCGTCGCCTGTATTAATAGCTACACCACCTCCAATGTAAGGAGCAATAGGTAAAGGTTCAGCAAACGCATCTGATAACTGGTTAAATGAAAAGTCGTAAGTGACTGGAAGTAGAATGACACTTTCGTCTCCGATCACTGCCCCTGGACGCGCCGATATAGCGTTTGTAAACCCGATTTTACTGATAACCATAAAATTACCGTCGCCTAGAGCAGAGTTACCACCCAGACCAATATTTCCTGCTATTCCGATATAACTTGAGCCACCACGGGTTGGTCTGCCTGGATCGATATTGATATCGGATTGTGCCACCTTAGAAGCAGATGGTTTTGGGGCTTTATCATTCTGGGCATTTTGGGGATCTGCAAGAAGTGCCGCAGATGAAGTTGCTGTTGTCCCAGGAACAGGCTTTACCACACTGTTGGTAGTTTCCTGGTGTGTGCTAGTTGAAAGCTGTTGCGACTGGTTTATACTTGACATTGGCACTGAATTATCTTCTGCGACAGTGAATTCTACCGGAGTCGGAGTAAAGGCTTGTGGGTAGAAATTTTCTACTTCAACACTTACCTGATTATGTGGGTAGAAATTTTCTACTTCAACACTTACCTGATTAAAAGACGCTTCAGTTGCGGAAGACTCGGTTAACTGCTGAGTGCTTTTGCTATCTACCGTTTGCGCACTAGCAGATAAGCTGCTTCCCAGAACCGCCATAGCTGATAAACTCAGCAACGCAAATACATTCTTGCGGGAAATAATAGTATTCATAATTCACTCCTCACAAAATATTGCCTCACTCAATAAACAACGGCTTCTCTGCTTTTTAGCCTACTTTTGGCAATATTCAACATTTAACATCAAAAAATCAATTCCTACATCCTCAATTTGACTAAACTCACGAAAATTTTCAAATCAGAAATTTCAGAATTTTATACTTAGTTTGACAGATGACGAAAAATATCTGTATCCTATAAGAGAGGAAAATTGGTAATAAATGCAAGGTTGCTACTGAATCATAGCCAACAAGAATTTAAAGCAATCAAGGCAAACTTTACGCTTCAACTTTAGTTTGCTGATCTAAAAATCGAGTTGACTGGGTATTGTAGAAAGCTTGGCTGTAGTCGGTTTTAGCTGTTTAACAGGTTTGTAACTACTGACTTTGGTAAAAGCGCCGTGTGCAAAAGTCTTTAAGCGCACAGCATACATAACCTCTACGGTAATCATTTAGAAAAATCATTGAAAAGTCAATGTGTTTTTTAGCACATCTAGTTTTCAATAATTACTTCACAGAATTTTCATATATGAGTGATTAGTATACACAATCAACTCAAATTCTGTAATATAACTAATTTTTAGACTGATAGTGACTGTATATGCACTGAATAGCCTATGTTTTTTCATGAAAAATTTGTAAAGTGACTATTATTCTTCATATTTCCATGATAAGTTATCACTTAGTAATTCAAATTTGTAGCCGTAGCACTGGAGAATTTCACTTAAACAAGCCGTCAATACCCCTATAAAATCGAGAGCGAAAGCAAACTCCTTCCTCAGGAACTTGGCTCTCATATATTGTATCGGCTATATAAAAGTTCAGTTTGATTAAGTATTTTCCTTCTCTGGTCGTCAAAGGAAATGTTGACTGTCCAAAGGGCTGCACTGGAGGCGATAAAGCTTTGCCGAACCGCCTAACAAGCGATCGCGCAATGCACAGTGTTCTAGGGCGAGCAACAAATTTTTTAAAAGTTTATAATTCCCATTTAAATTTCTTTTAGAAATGTTCATTTGCTGCGGAATAGGTGCTGTACACAAATGGATGAAAATAGTTAAATCAGGGTGTTAATGAACTCTCAATATGCTCTTCATTCTCCAGTCTTCTGTTTTCTAAACCAACCGAAAGTTAGATATAAGTGAAAGCGTGCAAGCCATGAACAAAGTTAAAATTCTGAACCTGGAAATTGACAATTGGTCTAAGGCAGAATTTTTAGAGAAATTGCAATCTGGGGTAGTATTTACGCCAAATGTTGACCATTTGATTAAACTACAAAAAGACCCGGAATTTTTGCAGGCGTACAGTATTAGTGATTATAAGGTTTGTGATAGCCAAATACTGATTTATGCGTCTAAATTTTTAGGAACGCCAATCAAAGAAAAGATTGCAGGTTCCGACTTGTTTCCTGCTTTCTATAATTACCACAGGCGTAATGAAGACATCAAAATCTTTCTTTTGGGCGCAGGTAAAGGAGTTGCCAGTAAAGCTCAAAATGAAATCAATAGGAAAGCAGGCAGAAATATTATTGTTGCCTCATATTCTCCGCCTTTTGGATTTGAGACAGACGAAGAAGAGTGTCAGAACATAGTGAACATGATTAATAATTCTGGTGCCACTGTTTTAGTTATAGGAGTTGGTGCCCCAAAGCAAGAAAAGTGGCTATACAAGTACAAGAGTCTGTTACCGCATATAAAGATATTCATGGCACTGGGTGCCACCATTGATTTTGAAGCAGGAAATTTGAAAAGAGCTCCAAAATGGATGAGCGAAGTTGGCTTAGAGTGGTTGTTTAGAATTGTATGTGAACCAAAAAGGTTGTGGAAAAGATACTTGGTAGACGATCTTCCTTTTTTAATACTAATTTTGAAACAAAAACTCAACCTATATATAACCAAGGAACACAAGAACAGCAACCCGATTTGGCAAATTGCTGACAGATTCTAGGTACTGAAATATGTAGGATGCGTCATACTGTATGACGCATCCTACAGCTTTAATATTAATTGTTTACCATGTCAGCTAATTTTCCTAAGTGAGCCTTTCGAGATAACATTTCTGGTGTGCTCTCAAGTCCGACTTTCTCTAAAATTCTTTCCCAACGGTATACCCAGTCATGACGTAGTAGAGAGTTAATCACATTATCTTTACGAATTCTATTTAGGCGATCGGGTTGTGCATCAAGTTCAGCTATGATATCGCCTACATTAGCAGCATCATAAGGAATTTCAATAACTGCATCAGACCAGTTAAAGTAAGTTTTATAAGCTTCACAAACTGGAGGAGTCCCAATCATCACAGCTCCCCCTGCTGCTCCCTCAAAAAAGCGAGAGCCTAATTCTTCTTGACCACCTGTTTGATCAACAGCGTCAAATTTTGCTTTATTAGCAATATAGTAACGACTTCTCTTAATCAAATTGCTATATAAAGTTCGATGTTCTTTATAGTCCATCATTTGTAAACCTTTAAGAGAGTCAAATAAATATAGAAAGTTTTGGCGTTCTGCTACTTCCAGTAAAGCTTTGTGTACTATTGGTGAACGGCGACCGATACTATAAATATCTATAGAGCGTTGAGGTAGTTGCGGGTAGGGGCAAAAGTTTATAGTATCGACCCCATAGGGTAGAGAGTAACAAGGACGTTGAACCAAATTAGAAATAGCATTAATGCTAGAACTTTGTGTCGTAAAGATATAATCAAAATCTTTCGCCAGTTCAAAACAAAGTCTAGTTTTATGGTTTCCAATTTCTTTTGCCCAGATTTCATCTATCCATAAAACAGCTTTACGGCATTTTTCTCGCCACGCTTTTATGGAATTTATACACGCGAGATCCCAATATTGTTGGCAGATAAAAAATAATAAGTCGTACTCTCTATCTACAATAGAGGGTATGCAACCCGATTTGAGAAATTTCCCTTTACTAGTAGCTCTAGCTACATAGTTTCCCACTCTTTTCTTGAGTGTACTGACTCCACCAGAAGCTAACACAGGAGTGAGTATATCGGCATAATCAAAAGTACAAATACTATCTTCAAATTCATACTCAGGAGAACGATAGGCTTGGGAATGGAAACCACGCATTGATACCACTAAAATACGTGGTTTTTGATTAGAACGAAGATATAATTTGGAGAATAAATTTTCTTGAAACATTTGAGACATCATTAAAATTAAGCATAATTTTATACCAATTACAAAAATCTTTGCAAGACATAAATCGGCTGTAGGGGCGCAGAGCTTTGCGTCCCTAACCAGGTATCTGTCGCATTCTTTGTCGAAATTGGTATGACTTTAGTAAAAAAGCATACTTTGACAGCTATTTTCAGGTAAATAGACCTTTTTTGTCTCGCGCAAAGTCGAGGCAGTGCGTTGCGGAGCCAGTCCTGCAGGAGGGCTTCGCGGCTCGAGTGAGCTTCGCCGAACGTCCGTGAGCGCTCAGCGGCTCGAGTGAGCCTTCGCCGAACTCCTCGCCGAACTCCGAACGGTTTTCCGCGCGCTGGGATCTGGCGTTGGGGTTCCCCCCCGAGTCCCGCAACTGCCGTGCAAAGACGAGCCAGCGCGAATGACAGCTTTCCCGCGCCCTCTTAACTGGCTCTCCCGTTCGGCGTCGCAAAGAAGAACGCCAAAAAATGTGGTCTAAATAAGTGAAAACTGCTGTAATTACTGTTAGTGCCACTACCCCATTGGTCAACGCAGCACCTGACTCAAAAGTTTCTGCTTGTCAGTATTGATACTTTTCCAGTCATCTCGCAGAATACCTCCGGTACCTTTACTGTTGGGATTCCAGCACCAGTAGGTAAAGCTAAGCTTTTTCTTATCAATATAATCAACTAACTGCCTCTGCCAAATCCCCTCTTTAGATTTTGTATCCACCTGAGGTCCACCAAATTCACCAATTAAAATCGGGGCAATACCTTGAGTAGCAATATATTGAAATCCGATCTCCCAACGTTGATACAAATTTTTGGGAAATGTAGGTTCTGAAAACCAGCGCATATCTGAATTACCGTATTCGTGAGGAGAATATACTAGCTTTCTAGGAGTTCGCAGGCGCACTGGATATTTGCGGACACCTTCTAGATTTGCCCCCCACCAGTACCCTGACTGTTTTTGACCAGGGACATTTTCGACTACCCCCTCCACCACAATCAGCCAATTTGGATTGACACTGAGAATCTTATTTCCGGCTCGTTCTGCAGCTAACCGCCAGTCTGTAGCGCGATCGCCTGTTCCCCAACTAGCACGACCATGAGGTTCGTTTTTGAGATCCGCTCCAATAACGTTGTTATAGCCTTTGTAGCGTTTTGCGAGCAGTGTCCAAGTGTCAATCCAGTCTTTCTCAGTAAACCCATCACCATACCACAATTCCGATTCAACCTTGTCGTTGAGGCGGTGACTGTCAAGCAGAATCAGCAACCCCTGTCGTCTCGCCTCTTGGATCACAAGATCCATCACTTCTAGAGGAGTTTTCCCTTTGAGTTCCTTATTTGAGCCAATGTAAAAATCTACGCCACTGATATCTTGAGAACGCAGTCCTTGTACAGAATAAGGCAAGCGGATGATGTTGTAGCCCAAACTTTTGATTTGAGCAAGCATTTGTTTGTAATCTCTAACCCACAGCCCATGAGGAGTATGCTCCGGTAATTCCATGCCAAACCAGTTGACACCACGCAGCAGAACAACTCGACCTCTGGCATCAATAATCTGAGAACGGCGAGTAGACAAAGGGGGGACAATATTAGTAGTAGCTGCTTCGCTTGCACCCATGTCAAATGGCTTTAAAAACAGGGGCGAACAGCTGCTAACAATTGTGTAAAGCAACACCAAAGCCAAGCCAGCCACAATGTTTTTTGTAAACTGTCCCCACTTTTTGTAATAGTGAGCAATTGAAAAACTAATATTGCGTATTAGGATAAATCCCTGTTTAACAAAAACTGGTCTAGTCATAAGACATCGTTTGTTAGTACATACCTGCTGTATCTGCGACTTGATCTAGAATTCTGCCCAGAGCTGCTCCTGCTGCATCACAAGAAAAATGTTCTTTAGCGTAGCGTTTAGCTGTTTGACCAAGACGGTTGCGTAGTGCTGAATCGTTCCATAACATTTCTATCGCCTGCACTAAATCCTCAACAGATTGAGGTTCAACCAACAGACCTGTCTCGCCATGCTGAATATAATCTTCTGCTCCATGGCAACGGGTGGCGATGATTGCACGACCCATGAGCATAGCTTCTACAATAGTGATTTGTCCTGCTGCCGTTACGTGGGGTTTCGGAAGCAGAGGGACAATGCTGATCCGCGCTTCTTGAGCTAAACGCAAGCAATCTTCCCTACCAATACCAAACGGTGTTTTCACATTTGGCGGAACGGTTAATCCTTCTAATGCATGTTCGCTTGATGCGACAACCGTTGGTAAGTTTAGCTTTTCCACTGCTTGGAAGAAGGTGGGAAAGTCGCGGTGAGCAGAACCGAGTGCTGTGATAAAAGGATCGGTCGTATTCTCTTCATAAGTGACGGGAATCTCTGATTGGTGAAAGGGGACAAATTCAAAACGCTCCTTTGGGATTCCCAACCAGTGGTGGTAGATCTCCACCTCGCGCCGTGTGTGGACAACAAAGCGATCAATGTCTTTTAGGCTAAATTGGGCGATCGCTTGCCGAATCCCACTAGAGCAGGTGCCAACATTGAATAACCAAGCTACTACAGGAATGCGCTTGCGAGTAAGCCGCTGTTGCATTCCTATGACTGCTGGTAGCTGAGGAAAAACGGTAATCACGCCTCCCTCACTCGCCTTTATCGCTTCCATACCATGTTGCTGATAAATAAGCCAATCCTTGAATCCAGTGACAGAAGACTTCTGATTGTGCCAGTTCTCTAACGGTTTTGGACGTGGAACGATATGGAACTGGTGGCGATCGCCGGGAACGTTTCGGGTTAACCAAGGCTCGTTGATGAGGTTGGGCTTATTAATAAAGGGGGCTGCAACTGTCCAATGCATCTAAATTGAGAATATTTATGTATAAATTCTTTTCAGTATAAATGATCCATCTACAATACTTGCGACCTCAAAACATCTTTCAAAAGCTCAGATAATCTTGATGTAAAAACTTCTAAATTATATTTCTCTTCACATAAACGTCGAGCTCTGTTTCCCATCTCTCGGGTTTCATCTGGATGTTCTAGCAAATAGGATATTGCCTGTTGCCACCCTTGAACATCTCCCTGTTCCACAAAAATACCAATTCTTTGTTTTTCTACATCGATACCAACAAACTGGTTGCTAGTCATGACAACTGCTTTCCCCATCGACATTGCTTCTAATAAAGTTGTCAGCCCAATCGCATTGTATGGTTTGTCTTGTCTAATATTGAGAGGAATGGCAACTGCATAAGCTTCTTGATAAGCTACTAAAATTTCTTCCCATGAAAGCGACTTTTCAACGATAGAAATGTTAGAAGGTAGCCCTGAGGTATCGGAAAAGAAGGAGTTGCCATAGGCGCAGATTTTCAAATGACAGTTGATTTGGCTAAAGGCTTTTATCAGCGTGTCATAGTCTCGATAAGTTTTACCTATACTTAAAATTAACCTACTGCTACATTCTGCTTCATATTCATGATTAATATTCTTCACTTTATAATATGGTAAATCTGTTCCCCACTCTAATATTTCTAACTTGTGAGCAGGTATATCAAACTCATCTTTTAAATGGTCTTTAATTTCATTGTTCAAGCAAAAAAGCTTATCGTGGCCCTGGAGAAATAATTTAGTATATAACTGACTACTTATTTTTTTTTGAAATGATTGATACGCTATGGCAACAATTGGTTTTTTGAATATACCGATGGCTCTGAGAAATGCAAGTAATGCCGTAGTTAGGTGATGTCCCGAATAGACAGCATCGTATTCGGAATTCAGAAAAAGTATCCTTAGTTGCTGATCTAAATCTCCGAAAATTTTTAACTTTTGACTAATTTTCTTGAGAAGAGAGTACTTTTCGTAAGGCAGAATATCAACATCAATGCCATATTTAGGTAATGTTGTAGCTCCCCAGAGATGATGACTTGGGCATTGATAATTCTCTTTCAGCCAAAATTCCCATTGGGCAGTCATACTGTAGTTATTAACTAATATTACTTTCATTGTTAATTTATTTAATTAAGTTTTTCATGGCTTTAAAATAATACAGTTCAGTTAAGAAGAATTGTAGGTTGGTGTAGGCAGTTATAACCCAACAAAACTAAAGTAGGTGTTGCGTTATGTCCAAAGGGCATGCACTCGCGTTCGTTAAGGAACTGGTGACAAGAGTTGGGAACATTTCGGGTTAACCAAGGCTCGTTGATGAGGTTGGGCTTATTAATAAAGGGGGCTGCAACTGTCCAATGCATGGAAATCGAGAATATTATGTATAAATTCTTTTCAGTATAAATAATCCATCTACAATATTTGCTACTTCAAAGCATCTTTCAAAAGCTCCGATAATCTTGATGTAAAAACTTCTAAATTATATTTCTCTTCACATAAACGCCGACCTCTTTTTCCCATCTCTCGGGTTTCATCTGGATGTTCCAGTAAATAAGATATTGCCTCTTGCCATCCCTTATCATCTCCCTGTTCAACGAAAATACCAATACCCTCTTTTTCAATATCAATGCAAGGCTCTACAGTTCTTGTCATGACAACAGCTTTTCCCATTCCCATTGCATCTAGAAGACTAGTCACTCCAATCGCATGAATATATGATTTAGGTTGGGTATTATCTAGAGGTATAGCAATTGCATAAGCTTTTGCATGTTCAGCTAGTATTTCTTGCCATGATATGTAATGTGTGAAAACTTGAATGTTTGAAGTATAATCAATTTTATTAAACATAGGATCTGGTGGGCTATATATCCTTAAAGGATAATTTATATTTTTGAAAGCTTTTGTTAGAGTTTTGTAGTCTCTATATGTTCTCCCTGCACTTAAAATAAAACTTTTTTCTCCTTTTGTGTAAAGACTATCATTATTTGTAATTTTATAAAAAGGTAAATCAATTCCCCATTCTAATAAATGGAGTTTCTTGTTTGGAATATTAAACTCTTTTATAAGATGGTTTCTTATTCCATCGCTCAAGCAAAAAAGTCTATCGTATTTAGATAAAATAAATTTTATAAATAATAAGCTCCAGATATTTTTTTTAAATGATTGATGTTGAACACTAACAACTGGTTTTTTTAATAGACGTATAGCTCTTAAAATAGCAAGTAAGTAAGTAGAACCTTGATTTGCCGAGTAAATTATATCGTAATCATGTTTTTCCAAAAGTAATCTAACTTCCTGATCTAAATCTCCTAGTATTTTTAGTTTTTGACTATTTTTTTTTAAAAAGGAATATTTTTCCCAAAGCAGAATCTCAACATTAATACCATACTTAGGTAGTGTTGTAGCTCCCCAAAGATGATGAGTGGGATATTGATAATTCTCTCTCACCCACTGTTCCCGTTGAGCAGTCATGCTGTAGTTGTTAAGCAAAATTGCCTTCATTATTAATTCCTCTCATTAAGCTTCTCCATGTTTTCATCATCTGCCTACGGAGTTGGTTTGAATAATAAAATAACCAGGCAGGCGGTTTTGTGAAATAAATTGAATTGATTGCATAGGCAACATCTATCAAAAATTTGGAGCGCCGTCTTCATAACGATGCGATCGCTTGCATCTTCACATAAATATTAATTCAAGGCTAATAATTAAACTAAACTATGAGCAAAATCTTTTTTTGGCAGCCCTGACGGAAACTTCTGCCAAATTTCCAGTCATCCTATACTCCACTACTGAGTTTGTACTCTTGGTAACGAACTCCTGCAACACCTACAAGTGTACCTGTCCCTCTGGAAATATGTAGTAACGCTTTCACGATTGCATGTTGTCCTAATAGCAAAGAAGGAAACAAAAGACATAATCCTTGACTAATGAGTGCCATTCCTTTCATAACACGTACACTGAGAACTATAATTGAAGGATATAATTCCCGCTCGCACAAACTTTGTGTACTCCAACAACGATAACCTCGTCGAAGAATCCATTTCATGTTAGTACGGCTTTCGGGTATCCATTCAGAAACTAAAGCGGTATCTGCCCAGACTATCTTGTATCCTGCTCGAGAGAGGCGCATAAAAAAGTGCGAATCTTCTCCACCAGTGAGAGCAAAACGTTCGTCGAACATTTTATCTATTTGCTTTAAAACCTGAGAACGAATGAGCACATTGTTAGTAAAAGCAACTTTTAGCGGATGACCTGTAGGCAAACGCTTCGGCTCAAAAAACTTCCCTTTCACAACCCAATTAGGAACACTTGACTCTGTAAAATGTGGTAATACAGGTCCTGTGACTACGTCTGCATCGTACTTCTGCTGAACGAATAAAAGCTCATCCAGCCATGATGGATCAGGAACCTCATCATCATCAATGAAAGCAACAAAATCAGTATCTTTATTAATAGAAGCAAGAGCTTTATTTCGGCTATAAGAAATACCACGAGTAGGTTCAATGCAGTACTTTAGTACTCCTTTGAAATCATTCTCTTTAACAGAGCAAACTGCACGAGCGGCTCCAGTTGAGTCATTATCAACAACAATGACCTCTAAATTTGGAGTTTCACACTTACTAAAGGTTAGCTGATTGATACCATCGAGTAAACGTTTTAATCCTTCAGGACGTTGGTATGTTGCCACGCACACAGAAATTAACATCCTCTCTCCTCAACTATAAATTTTGTTTCTTTGATGCTTCTATTTCAAACCATTCTTCATCCATAAAGGGACTGGCGTATTTGTATTTTACTTGTTCAAACTCTACAGACATTGAAAAAATGGTTGATACATATAGTATCCAAAAGATACTATTAGTTGTTAAAAGAGTGCTTTCTGTTATGTTGTATATTAGAAAAAATGACAAATATATGAGTGGCCATAACCCCTCTACAGTTCTGGTCGTTCTTAACCAAAGAACTCCTTTTATCCACGCAGTCACATAGCTTATAAGAAACACTACTAATCCTGAGATACCTAATTCCGCCAACAAATCCATAAAGCCATTGTGACCATAAGGACATGGCCACTCGAGACTGCGCCAAAGGTACGCTGTCACCGGATTATCCCAGTCTTGCCAAACAGCATTAAAACCGTAGCCAAATAAAGGGCGTTCCGATATTAGCTCAAGCATAAGTGTCCATATATCTGTGCGTCCTGTTAGGGTTAAATCCCGACCTAATGCAGTGGCTATAACTGGCAAATTATCTAATACTAAGGTTGCTGCGCTTCCTAGCACAAGTATCACAGCAATCGTTAAAGGCACTATTTGGTTGTAATTGTTTCGCCAAGTCCTATACAGTGGCAAAATAATTGTTAGGGTGATCAAAACAACGATCGCTGTTTTTGAAGTCGAAAGAATGATTAAAGCTGCTGAGAGAATAAAACCAACCCAGGCAACCCATTTGTATTTACGCTGAAGACCAGAGTTTTCAAAAGAGAGTAACAGAAAAACTATAGCGCTCATGTTCATGAGGCGGCCCAGGGTGTTTTTGTGCGTTATTATACCTCGCCAAGCTCCCTCATGAGCACCTCCTTCCTGAAAGGTCATCAAACCGTAAGATGGCAATGCAATAGCAAATACAAAACTCAGTAAAATTATTAACCCGAACGTCCAGGCTAATAATTGTAATTGCTCCCTGAAGCTGTAGCGCGTTGCTAAGTAAACTCCAAATCCAGTTGTTCCCAAAAGAAGTACGCTACGACGTGGCGTAATGTCTGGTGCCGCTGTCCACAACACTGATGCTAATGCAATCCCTATAAGTAGCCAAATCCAAATGTCCTTCTGTGCAACGCGCACAAAACTCTTCCACCTCTGAAGAATCAGGAGGCTAGTCACCAAATAAACTCCCATAAAAAGGATTGGAGTGTACGGATCTGAGGTGACATCGGGAGCATCTTCCTTTTCCAGTAGAACACCTATCAAGGCAGTTGTTGAAAAGAAAAGAGCTATGACAACAAATACCTTTTCGGCTAGCCTTGATAGTCTATGCATCGCAACTCTATTTCTAATAATTAATTTGCTGTCAATAAAAATGCCTTGAACAGAAAAAGTGTTCTTTGAGTTGAATGAGTATCTCAAAGAAACCTACCGTAGAAAGATTATCTCATCTAACATGTTACACAGATATGCCCAAAGAAATAATTTTGTAATCAGCCGTAAATTTTGACTTTACTCTACCTTCATTAGTAAAATCATTTTCATGAATTTTCTGTAAAGAACAACGTATCAGATATGTGGCAAGATATGTTGGGGGTATCGAACCAGAGCAAAAATCTGGTATGATTTGTGCCTGAAACAGGAAGTCTTTTGCAGAAGTAGAACTAACATACCTATAGAAATTTCGGGTACAGAGTCTACAACTGCGTAATCTTGCTGTGTTTTAGCTGTATTGTCCCCACGCCACCGTACGTTCTAGCAACCGCGACACTATTACACAGAGTTATCCCGATTATCTTTATGGCAAGTTGGCGAAAATCAGCATCTAGGAAATAGATTAACAGAATCATGTATTCAACAGATTTGAATGGGAAACAGATGCCAACTAAAGAACAAAGCTTGCAGCACCTGAAAAATCCCAATAGTGTATTGAAAGAACCGTATTTGTTCCGAAGAAGACCAGAAAGCGAAGAAGAAAGTACGGGTTTCAATCAGGTTTTCTCTGTTTTACGTCGTCGGATAGGTTTGATTGCTAGTACAACAGTTATTCTCACTACGGTGGCTGTTGCTTTCTCAGCAACTCGAACTCCAAAATATGAAGGCAAGTTTCAGATATTAGTTGAACCTCTAAAAACTGCCGATAGTGAGTTACTGCTTTTACTGTCGGAAACACTGAAGCAAAATGCCAACGAAATCACCAAACAGAATAAAACAGAATTAGATTATCAGGCTTTGGTGGAGGTTTTGAAGAGCCCAAAGCTGATAAATCCAGTTGTTAAAGACCTGAAAAACCGATATCCAGAAATTAATTATGACCAACTTGTTGCCAGTAGTGCGTCTGGCAAAGTGTCTCCTGAGCAAGTAGGCACGTTGCATATCAGCCGCATAGGCAAAGGTAAGGAGCTATCAAGAGTCATAGAGGTTCGCTATCGAGAATCGGATCCGAAAAAAATCGAGTATGTCTTGGATCGGGTATCAGAAGCATATCAAAACTACAGTAAAGAACAACAGCAGACGAACTTACGCCAGGGAATAAAATTCGTTGAGCAGCAGATTCCCAAAATGCGGCTGCGGGTGAATACACTTCAAGGACAAATGCAAGTGTTTCAACAGAAGCAGAGTATGTTCAACCCTGAACTTCAAGGACAACAACTGCTCACCAGAGTGGATCAACTCAAAGCACAGCGCATAGAAACCGAGCGAAGGCTGGCTGAGTTTAAGTCACTTTCTGCTTCTTTGCAAAAGCAGTTGGCAATGTCAGAAAATACAGCGATCGCAGCATCAGCTTTGAGTGAATCACCCCAGTATCAGCAAACACTCACCCGTCTGCGAGAAGTAGAAACAAGAATTGCCATAGAGTCAGCTCGTCTGACTGAAAACAACCCAATAATGGTGAATTTGCGCGAACAACGACAGAAGCTGCTACCTTTAGTCCAGCAAGAAGCAAAACTAGCATTAGGAAGCAACGCATCTTCGTCTAGTGTGCTCCCCTCCCAAGTAGGAGTTTATCAAAACTCAGTTCGGCGTGACCTGATCAAACAACTAGCTGATAGCGCCAACCAAATTCAGTTGTTAGAAACCAGCTTAGAAGCTAATAAGAAAGCAACACTAGAGGTTAATCAACAAATTCAGCAATATCCAGCGCTTTCACGTCAGTACACCAATTTGCAAAGGGAATTGCAAGTTTCTACCGACACCCTCAACCAGCTTTTAGCCAAGCAAGAAGCACTGCGAGTAGACGCTGCTCAACAGGATGTCCCTTGGGAAGTGATTATGCCAGCGACACTTCCACGAAATAAATTGGGTGAACTCGTACCAGTGGGACTAAATACTGAGCGTAACATTGCCTTGGGAACAGTTGCAGGTTTACTCTTAGGAACTTTAGCTGCTTTCATGCTTGAGAATTGGCAAAACGTTTTTCATGATCCTGAGGAAGCGAAACGTGCGACCAAAATGCCAATTCTTGGGGTTATTCCCTATCACAAAGAAGTCAAACAGCCGATCTCTAAAACTGATAAAGAATTGGCTTCTGCACATCAAAAAGGCAAAAATCGATTTTTGCCAACTGTAAAAGCAAAAACTCAGGAGTATAAAACAACTGCTTTTACAGAAGCTTTTTGCTCTCTTTATAACAGGATAAACTCTCTCAAGTCTCAGGCTTCTATCCGCTCAATAGTAGTCACATCCGCGACAAGTGGGGATGGTAAGTCTACAGTAGCAGCGAATTTAGCAAAGATAGCTGCTCAAGCAGGTCAGAAAGTGCTATTAGTAGACGCCAATTTACGTCATCCCCAGGTACATTATGCAATCGGTTTAGTCAATAGTAAAGGACTGAGCGAGGTACTTTCCCAAGGTATAGATTTTAGTGAGGTTGTTGCACAAGCGTTTAGAGAAGAAAATCTTTTTGTCGTGACTGCTGGTGAAACGCCAGAAAATCCTACAAAACTATTTTCTTCTCAAAGAATGGAGAATTTTTTGGAGCGAACCCATACAAACTATGATTTAGTGATCTATGATGCACCACATATCATGGGACTTTTAGATACAAGCATCCTAGCAAACCGTGTAGATGGAGTTTTGATAGTTGCGGGACTTGGTAAAACAATCCGTCCTTGCTTGCAACAAGCGGTGGAAGAATTAAAAGCTGCTCGAAGTTCAGTATTAGGTATAGTAGCTGATACGATTGAACGGTAGCTAGTGGCAGACAGTGCAATTTTCGTCACCCTTTGTTCTTTTAAAGATAGTAGTGAGATCGATTAATCCCGTGATAACCGTTATTAAGAAAAAGCTCTCCAGCCAATTCATTCGCAATGTTGGCTGGCTGAGTATCTCAGAGATCATTTACAGAGTTTTACGCTTGGGATTAGTAGTCATAATTGCACGGTTTTTGACATCCTATGACTATGGTCTAGGAGCAATTGTGATGACAGTTCGTGAGTTCTCAATCACTTTTGCTGATATAGGAATAGGCGCGAAAATTATTCAGGCTGACGAGGAAGAATTAGAGGAATTGTGTCACTCTGCCTACTGGTTAAATTGGGTAGTTTTTTTTAGTTTGTTTGTTATTCAGTCTATTGCAGCCTTTCCTATAGCTTGGTTTTATAAAAGTCCGACTATTATTTTGCCAATTATTGTCTCAGGTATTGCTTACTTAATCTGGCCACTATCTATTATACAAAGGACTCTGATACAAAGAGAAAACCGTTTAAAAGTGATAGCTGTTACTGACAGTATTCAAAATTTTGTTGGCAGCATCTTGACGGCAATATTGGCTGTTTTAGGTATGGGTGTATGGTCATTTGTGTTGCCTGGAGTTTTAGCATCACCCATAGAAACATTAGTATACTACAAAGCACATTCTTGGCGTATGAACGCTGGATTTACGACAAAGGGTTGGAAGAAAATACTAAATTTTGGTCACAATATTTTAGGTGTTTCATTATTAAAAACTTTAAGAAATAATTTAGATTATTTAATAGTTGGTCGTTTTGTAGGAATTGATGAATTAGGAAAATACTTCTTTGGTTTCAATGCAGGATTAGGAATTAGTTTAAGCTTTATTAATGCTATTAACTCAGCAATTTTGCCTCATTTGTGTGCATCTCGATCACAATGGTCTGAATTCAAGAGAGCTTACTGGGGCAGTATAAAAACTATTAGCCTTACCATTGTTCCTTTTGTTCTCCTTCAATCGAGTTTGGCTCATTTTTACGTACCAGTTGTTTTTGGTCAAAAGTGGGAATCTGCCATTCCTATCGTGATACTAATTTGTTTATCGGCAATTCCACGACCTTTTGCAGATGCAGCCTCACAATTACTAGTGGCTATTGGAAAACCTCATTTAGACTTGCGCTGGAATGTAATATTTACTTTCGTATTTACGATGGCAATCCTGATAGGAGTTCATTGGAAACTTTTTGGGATGCAAGTTTATGGGGTAGCTGCATCTGTCTTAATAGTTCATCTTATTTTCCTGCCTCTTTTTACATTGTGGGCTACACGTCATGTTTTCCCTAAAAATCAAAAGATATAGGGTATTGTTATGAAAAAAGTCTCAGTCATCATCCCAGTTTATAAAGTTGAGAAATATGTAGCAGCCACTGTAGAATCAGTTCTGGCTCAAACATACAAAAACTTTGAGTTGCTCATCATTGATGATGGCTCTCCTGATAAAAGTATAGAAATTTGTCAGCAATTTACAGACCACAGAATTAGAATTATTAGGCAGGAAAACCGGGGGGTTGCGGCTGCGCGCAACACTGGTATCCGCCATGCTCAAGGGGAATATTTGGCTTTTTTAGATGCAGATGACTTATGGACACCAGAAAAGCTAGCAAAACATATTGAACATCTGGAAAACTCACCAGCAGTAGGGGTGAGTTTTTGTCGTTCTGCTTTTATCGATGAATTAGGGGAACCTTTAGGTATTTATCAAATCACCAAGCTCAAGGAAATTACTCCGCTTGATTTAGTTTGTCGTACCCCAATTGGGAATGGTTCGGTACCTGTGATTCGGCGAGAAACGCTGGAAGATATTGCATTCCAAGATAATCTTTACGGAACGGTAGAAAACTTTTATTTTGATGATGATCGGCAACTGCACCCTTCGGAAGATGTGGAATGTTGGTTGCGGATTGCGATGAAAACCAAATGGCTGATTGAGGGTATTGCTGAACCCTTGACACTTTACCGAGTCAATTCTCAGGGATTTTCAGCTCAACTGATGAAAAAGTTAAAGTCCTGGGAAACGATGCTGGAAAAAGCACACGCTTACGTACCTTCAGAATCAATGGCTGAGTTGGAAAAGATAGCTATGGCTTATCAACTGCGGCATTTAGCTCGAAGGGCAGTCACTTTGAAAGATGGTACAACAGCTATTGAGTTCACCCATCGAGCTCTATCTACCTACTGGCGCATCCTACTAGAAGAACCACACCGTACGCTTATCACCTTAGCCGCTGCCTATTTTCTCTGGCTCATGCCGCGATCGCTTTACCATCAAATAGAGTCTATGGCTTTAAAAATCGTAGGCTCTGCTCAAAGACGCCGCATTCAATCAAATTCGTAATTCATAATTCATAAGGCTGGGTTAAAGTCGTTAAGTGAAGTACTCAGACTTAGCTATGCCTGACGGCACGCTGCGCGAACGCTTGAAGTCTGAGCTTCCTGTCTCATTGGCAGATGCCACGTTAAGTATATTCCACAAGGAATATCCGACACTCAAGTCGGTGATGGTCTTACTCTCCCTCTCTGCTGTTTCCTCTCAAGTCGTCAGCGAGCGAATTTTTTTTAGTAGCAAATCTATGGCTTTGGGGCGCGATTCTGAAGCCAACCACCAGGTAATAGCTGGCTTCGCTAACGCCTGGGGCATGACCCCAACCCAAAGGAACCAAGTACTCAAAATCAGCTTTCTTTTCCTAGAGAAATCTGAATCTTTCCAAACAGCCAAAAAACCTTTATAAGCTAAAATAAGTTGCGAATCCAAGGGAACCGGATGGTTTTGCGGAGCTAAGCGCAAAGAACTTAATCGGTCTTGCAAATGGAAGTAATCACACAAGCCTAAATTTTGGGGGACTTCGTATCCTAACTCAGTCGCTTTATCACGCAAAACTTTATATTTTAGAAAGTCATGCTTTATTGACTTAATAAATTTCTCATTTGTCACTCCCTCCCTTGTTGACCACAAATTACTACCATGTTGACGGTATCCTCCTAAAGGTTCTTCTATAGAAACAATCTGACCATAAAAGGGTATGAGAGTAACCAGATAACCATCGGCAGAAATACGGAACTCATCTTCCGGTATCGGCACAATTTCAGCTAACGCAGCTCGACTGAAAGCATTACCGCTGGTTACCAAACAATTGTATCTTCCCTTTTTCAGCAAAATCGGCAATACGTCACCGCTATCCAGATGGATTTCCGGGCGTGGTAGGGTATCTATAAACTTTTTTTGAGCGTCAACCAACTCCAAACGATACTGCACATTTGCTACACTGGGTTCCCAGGCTGCAATCACTCGCTCAACTGCATAAGGAAACAGATAATCATCTGCATCCAAAAAAATGACAATTTCCCCACGGCTTACTTCAAAACCTGCATTGAGTGCTGATGCCTGCCCACCATTATTCTTCAGTAAAGGAACAATTTGCGTACCATAGCTGGTGATAATATCCTGGGAATTGTCGGTGGAACCATCATCCACCACAATCACCTCGGTATTTGGGTAGGTTTGGCTTAAGGCACTATCAATTGCTTCGCCCAGAAACTGACTGTAGTTGTAGTTATTAATAATAATGCTTACTGGCACCTTAACCATCATGTCCCCTAAATTTAAGCTGTTTTTAAAGCATAAGCGTTACTTTTTACAAGCAGGCTTGCGCCTTATTTAGTATCCGACCTAAAGCTAGCAAAAGCTAGCACTTACAATCCCAAAACCTTCTATCCCAGTTTTTTCAACAGGGCAGTAGCCGATATAACCACTAGAACAGTGATGATTCCTATTTAACAGCTAGTCTGAATATTTCAAAAGTCAAATTTGTTACTAATTATTTGAGATTTCTTTTGTTTAATCTTCATAAGTTAAAAGATACATATACACTTTTGATGAACTGGAATATATTTAAAAAATCATATTTTTTAAGAAGAATTAGCAAAAAATCCTTATAGTAAAATCTTTTGCTATTGTGGTCGAGGAGCTACTCATACAAGCTCCCCGTTAACACCTTGATCAAGTAACTAACCTAAATTTCCAACCGCATCAGCAACCAGCTGGGAGACAAAGGGCAAAATAGCTTGGTTTTTTGCATTGGCTTTCCCGTCAGTAAATACAACTAGAAGATAGGGACGGTTACCCGGTATTTCTATATACGCAGCATCATGGCGAACTTGACTCGTCCAACCTGCCTTTGACCAAATTTGTGCTTCTTGGGGAAGCGCACCACCTAAAAACCCTGTCACTTGGTCTTCTTCAACATCTTTTGGCAAATCATCCGGCTGAAGACTGCGTTTCATCAAAGTCATCATCGCTTGCGATCGCCCACTCGACACCGCCACACCACCAACAATACTGTGTAGCAATCTAGCGGTAGCATTTGTCGTCAGCATATTGCGGTTATCTAGCAACTCTCCCACAAAAGCCCGTTCGCGTCCATAAGGTCCATCACACCAGGTTTTTTGGCAGACATTTATCGTTTCCATATCCGACCAACCCAGAGACTGGTAATAGCGATTAACGATATTGCGCTGCTGCTTCCAGGTTTCAAATGGTCCTGGTGATAATTCTGGTCCCGAAGTGGTTCCACTGAGAATATCTATAACTAAACTCGTCGCATCATTGCTGGAATCAACAATCATATCGCGCATGGCTCTTTCCAACTCCTTTGAAGTGGAAATCATGCCTTTCTCCAGCCATTCGTTGACTGCTACTAAGTAAAACAGCTTCACCACACTCGCGGGATAAATTCGTTCCACTCCCCGGTAAGTGAAACCACGGACTGGGTGGTTCCAAAAAGCATCTGGAGTTAAAGCGCCACCCGTGTTTACGAGTACAGGGGGATCATAGACAATCCAAGTCAAAGCAATTTGGTTGCGAGCTAAAGTTGGAAATGCTGCCCAAGTTGCTTCTAAAATGCCATTACCAAGTTTTTCAAGTTGTTCGTCTTTGTTGAAGAAATTCATTGTTGTTCAAAGATGTCCTCTAATCTAGAATTCAAAATACAAAATTTCAAATCGGGTGAGTACCAGTGCCTAGCTGACCTGAATATATATGATTCTCCCAGTTGTCAGCGACTGGCAACTCAAGCTGCAACTGGGCGACATTTGTGGGTGATGCCAAATAATCAGGATGTCGAGACGCGCCAGGGCGCGTCTCTACAGGTGTGTTTGTGTGAAGATGACTATCCAGGATGGCTGTGGCTTTCAGATTTGAGTTTGTTACAACCATGCACTGTACCTTATAAAGCGAAAAATTTTGTTGAATCTGAGATTAAAAAACGATTGCCAGAGGTGATAGCGTTTACCCAAAAAGCTATGCAACAGCCAAATTATTACCTTTGGGGTGGTACGGTAGGACCAAATTACGATTGTTCGGGATTGATGCAAGCAGCGTTTGCTTCGGTGGGTATTCGCATACCCAGAGATGCTTATCAGCAGGAAGCATTCACCCAACCGATTGCTATTACAGAATTACAACCAGGTGATCTCGTGTTCTTTGGTTTCCAAAAAGCAACTCATGTGGGACTCTATTTAGGAAATGGCTGCTACATCCATAGTTCCGGAAAAGATAAGGGGCGTAATGGTATTGCCATTGACTCTCTTTCGGAACAAGAAGATGAGATCAGTCAGTCATATTACCAGCAACTGCGCGGTGCTGGAAGAGTGGTCAAGAGTTACGAACCTCAACAACGCTGAGGATAAGAGAGGAATATGAGGAGTGGACTGGTTTCTAATGGGCTTGCTGGGCAAAATGAGGCGATATCATTGGTTGTCCCGGATGTTTCGGTTGTGGTGCCGGTGCATAATGAAGTGGAAAGTTTGCCTCATTTGCTCGAGGCGATCGCATCCACATTATCTGCTACTGACTTAAGTTATGAAATCATCTGTGTGGATGATGGTTCTACAGATGGTTCGCCGCGCTTTCTTAAAGAACAAGCGGAAATCCGCAATGATTTAAAAGCGGTGATTTTGCGTCGCAACTACGGTCAAACTGCGGCGATGGCTGCTGGGTTTTACTATGCCCTGGGTAAAGCGATCGTCACTTTAGATGCCGACCTCCAAAATGACCCTGCAGATATACCCATGCTGTTGGCAAAGCTGGAAGAAGGCTACGATTTGGTGAATGGTTGGCGGAAAAATCGACAAGACGGTGCTTTGAATCGGTTACTCCCTTCCAAAATTGCCAACTGGTTAATTAGGCGAACCACGAGCGTAAATATTCATGACTATGGTTGTTCACTGAAGGCATACCGCGCCGAACTGGTGGCAGATATGAACCTTTATGGAGAACTGCATCGCTTTCTTCCAGCTTTAGCATATATTGAAGGAGCAAGAATTACAGAAATGCCTGTGCGTCACCACGCCCGTCGCTTTGGTCGCAGCAAGTATGGGATATGGCGGACGTTCCGAGTGTTGATGGATTTGTTAACGATTTTGTTTATGAAAAAGTTCCTCACGCGCCCGATGCACGTTTTTGGGCTGTGGGGCTTGATTTCGATAGCTTCAGGTGGGGCGATTGGAATTTACTTGACTTTTGTGAAATTTGCTTTTCATGAAGATATTGGCGATCGCCCTCTGCTGATTTTAGCAGTTCTGTTGTTAGTCACTGGAGTACAGTTGTTTTGCTTTGGTCTGTTAGCAGAGTTGCTGATGCGTACTTATCATGAATCCCAAGGACGCCCGATCTATCGTGTCCGTGAGGTGATCACAAAAAGTGTAAATTAGTAGACTTTTTACACAAATAGTGCAAGTCACATAGTGGTTCTGGTGTTATGTGCAATATAGCTCTTGTGGGGTGGGCATCTTGCCCGCCCTAATCTAAAGGACAGGTGAGGTGACCTAATCTAGAGGACAGGTGAGGTGACCTAATCTAGAGGACAGGTGAGGTGACCTAATCTAAAGGACAGGTGAGGTGCCCTAATCTAGAGGACAGGTGAGGTGACCTAATCTAGAGGACAGGTGAGGTGCCCTAATCTAAAGGACAGGTGAGGTGACCTAATCTAGAGGACAGGTGAGGTGCCCTAATCTAAAGGACAGGTGAGGTGACCTAATCTAGAGGACAGGTGAGGTGACCTAATCTAGAGGACAGGTGAGGACACCTGTCCCACAAGAAAATTAGAACTGCAATGTATTTAATTGAGAACCGCTATAATTTGATTCGCGCAAGAGGTCTAATGTCAACTTGCTGTTCAAAAAACCACTAAACAGCAGTTTTGTCAAGTTCATCTAAGCTTATGGCTGCCTTTTGCTGCCTTTTCCGTAATTGAAGAGCAGCCCCAAGTCCCACCAATCCCAGACTTAATACTGATGTCGGTTCAGGTATTGAGGTTTTGCCTTTGACGTTCAACACCTGAACGCGACTGTTAAAGAAATCACTCACATAGAGTTTCCCATTGTCGTAGTGTGCGCCGACTGTCCAATTAAACTGCCCTGGTTCGGGTAACGGCGCTCCTGGTGCAAGCGGTTCTGGCTGGGCGTTGGGAACACCTGTGCCAAATTCAGTCAGATAATTACCGTTTTTATCGAATACCTGGATGCGGTTGTTGAAAGTGTCACCCACATAAATATTCTCTTCGTCATCCACCTCTATCGCAACTGGTCCATTTAACTGCCCGCGTCCGCTACCCGCTTCGCCGCCAACGACCAACAGAGGATTACCTTGAGGGTCTAAAACTTGAAAGCGGTTGTTGAGTTGATCGGTTACGTAGATATTTCCAGATTTTTCAGAGATTGATAAACCTGAGGGTCCCTGAAACTGTCCCGCTCCATTACCAGAGCTACCAATTGTTTTGATTAGGTTACCGTCTCTATCATATGCCTTGATAGCATCAAGAGTATAATCAGCTACATAAAAGTTTCCTACGGCATCGAATGCGACGCCACCAGGTCCATAAAAGCGTCTACCCTCGATTTCAGGACTAAATGAGCCAAAGGATCTCAAATAGTTTCCATCAGCATCCAAAACATCGATTTGGTTGTTTTTAACATCACCCACATAAAGGTTTCCAGTCAACTTGTCGAATGCTAAGTCTGCTGTCTCGTCGAACAGCCCGCTACCGATACCGCCAATAGCTTTAACAAAATTACCGTTTTGATCAAATACTGAGACGCGATCGTTTTCAGAATCACTAATAAAGATATTCCCAGTTCCTTCCTGCACATCTATGCCTTGGGGTAGAAAAAGCTGCCCAGAACCAAACCCAGGGCTGCCAATACTGCGGTCGTATTCCAAAGTTACCGACTTGGCTTGAGCGGCGGCTGCCAAAACCATGAATCCAGCACTGACAATAGCGATTGACAAATTTTTTACGAATTTCATGTGTTTAACTCCTAGTTGTGTAAATTTCACGCCCTGGCATAACAGTGCTGCTCAACGCGCAATCGAACGACTCCTTCAGCCTGTGGCTGTGGAGTTGATAGTGAATTCGCTGATGTTTTGGTAAATCTTAATGCTTTCGATATTCAGTGTTTGGCTTGTGATTCCCTTGGCTCACAAGCTTCTAACCGAGACTATCAGGGTATGTTGCAGGCAACAAAGCAAGGTCTAGGACTTGTATTCTTCTATTAGTTACTATAAGTTACTAGTTGAAAAAGTAAAGTAGGTACTTTGAAGTAACCACGACACTATCAAGAAACTATGTCTCTGTTAAAAGAAGCTGGAAGTTGCCCTGTGGGCACGTTATTAAACTTACTAGGTGGACCTTGGACGTTCTATATTCTTTGGATTTTGCGTCAGCAAGGACCCACGCGTTTTGGTGCGCTAAAACGCCAGATAGAAGGTATCTCGTCAAAAGTTCTCACTGAGAGATTACGAATGCTTGAGGAGGCAGAAATTATTTATCGCGATTATGAGCCAACAATCCCACCTCAAGTGACTTACGGTTTAACCGAAAAAGCACAAGACCTCATCCTAGTGTTAGATCAGCTAGCGGCGATCGCCCACAAATGGTATCTACCGGAACATCCTGAAATAGGGCTACCAGCGCCAGGAAAATAACAAATGCTACATGTGGCCCTGAACTGTTCATTAAGGGTCCTACATACCAATCCTAATTGAGTTGTTGACCTTGAGCGTAGCCGAAGGGTCAAATTTTCTAAGTTTTTTCCTCTGTGTTCTCTGTGGTTCGTTGTTCACAAGCCAAGTTCACAATTAAACAACGGTTTTTCACACTACAGTACATAGAGGTCTTAGTAGAATTTTTTACAAAAAAATCAAAAATATGCGTCTAAATCTGCTGGGTGAGGTATCACTTTAGAAAGAGCCATCATTGTATTTAATTGTATTTACTGGTAAAAGGTTAAACAAAGCTAACATTAACTTGCATCTGCTGTGAACATGTCTCGCACAATCGATACCCAATTGCGGAACAATCTGCTGATTTTATTTGTAGCAGGTTTACTGTTCTGGTCTAGCTTGGCTTCGTTACTGCCAACGCTACCACTGTATATTGAGTCTGTGGGGGCAACAAAGCAGCAAATTGGGATTGTGCTAGGCAGTTTTGCCATCGGACTGTTGTTATTTCGCCCTTTGTTGGGACGCTTGGCGGATCGGCGGGGTCGCAAAATTGTGTTGCTTATCGGTACGCTGGTGGCTGCTGTCGCACCCCTTGGCTACTTGTCGATCAAATCTATTCCCCTGCTGATACTGCTGCGTGCCTTTCATGGCATCAGTATCGCTGCTTTCACGACTGGTTTCAATGCGTTGGTGGCAGACATTGCTCCTCTGGAAAAGCGGGGTGAAATCATTGGTAACATGAGTTTGGTCAATCCAATCGGGGTAGCGATTGGACCAGCTTTAGGCGGGTATTTGCAAGCTGGGATTGGTGACCAGATTTTATTTCTGATCACCGCTGAATTGGCTTTTGTTGCCTTTTTGGGAATTTTGGCAATCGTTAACCCACCAGTAGTAACACAACAAGGTGATACGAAAAACAGTCAATTTTGGCGAATTGTGAGCAGCCCCAGGGTGAGAACTCCAGCCATAATTATGTTGCTCGTTGGTTTGGCTTTTGGTGCTTTACACACCTTTATCCCGTTGTTCATCAAATCAACTGGGGTAAATTTGAATGCAGGATTGTTTTATACAGCAGGAGCAGTTGCCAGTTTTGGTGTACGAATATTCACTGGAAAGGCAAGCGATCGCCTCGGTCGTGGTTTGTTTATTACCCTCAGTCTAGTTTTTTACACGCTGTCGTTGTCACTTCTGTGGTTCGCCAACAGTGCCACAGCTTTCTTGTTTGCAGCAATTATTGAGGGGGCTGCTTCTGGCACTTTGATTCCCATGATTGCAGCTATGATGGTGGATCGAGCGCACCCTTATGAACGGGGGCAGATATTTGCTATATGTCTGATGGGAATGGATGTTGGGATTGCGATCGCAGCTCCAGCTTTTGGTTCTGTTGCCGAATATATTGGCTATAGAAATATGTTTGGTCTATGCGCCCTTTTAACATTTTTAGGCATTGTCATCTTCCTGACCCTGTCCAGCAAAGACTTACCCAGTTCACTGCGCTTTGCTCTTGGTCGAGGTCAAGATGCTTATGCCTTGAAAGATACGTAAATACTTAAAATTGTAGAGACGCAAATTTTCGCGTCTCTACAATAACGGGCGAGGAGGGATTCGAACCCCCGACACCGTGGTCCGTAGCCACGTGCTCTAGTCCACTGAGCTACACACCCTTACAAGAATTTAATATTAGCACACCCTTTCCAAAAGATGCAAGAAAATTCTGAAATTTTATCTGCTAACTTGAGCCATCTGGATAATCAGGGTCAGGCTCAGATGGTGGATGTGTCTGGTAAAGCCCCCACCGTCCGCCAAGCAGTAGCCGCAGCCAGAGTCAGGATGCTAAGCGAAACCCTAGCTGCCATTCAAGCAGGGAATGCTCCCAAAGGCGATGTATTGGCAACTGCAAGGATAGCTGGGATTATGGCAGCCAAACAGACAGCTTCTTTGATTCCTCTGTGTCATCCTTTACCGTTGCAAAAAATCGAAGTCCAGATCGCACCTGACCCAGAATTACCAGGTTATCAAATTCAAGCAACAGTCAGAACCAAAGCTGAAACCGGAGTCGAAATGGAAGCCTTAACCGCTGTTTCTATTGCCGCCCTGACGTTGTACGATATGGCGAAAGCCTTAGAAAAGTCGATTCAAATTGAATCGATTAGGTTGGTTAGTAAGACTGGCGGGAAATCAGGAGATTATTCCCAGCCAGTTTGACGTATTATCCTACTCAATGTCGCCTACAGCTTCGCTGACATCAGTTGGGCTTTCATACTCCTCATCTGGCAATTGGTTCAATACTGAAATGGCAGTATCGTCAGCGCCTTGCTTTTGCGCGTGTTGAATCAATTGTTCTTTACTAGCCGGATAGTCAACACCTTTCAGATGTTTTTGCAGTTGGATTGGATTGACTTTAGCCATTTTCATCCACCTCTAAAGGTCATTTACATATTGACAACTGGATGCATTTGTTACCTCTATCAAAAGAATCAGGGTAATTTCCGCTAATTGGATGAGGATGTATTTACGAAGAAAGTATCTAATTTTACGTAATATCTATTAGCAGAACCCAATAAATAACTCCAAAACTTTTGTAACTGGATATACATTTAATTGCAAACAAAAACTCATCCACTTGGTTGAGGAGCAAACTTTTTGCCTTTGATAGCTTGAAGGTAACTCTTGCATTTAAAAGATACCGGAGGTAGAAAATATGGCAATAATGCGTTTCGACCCTTTCCGGGGCGATCCTTTCCGCGAAATTTCGCTATTGCAACGCGAGATGAATCGCCTGTTTGATCGCATGACGACTAGTGGCGATGGCGAGACGGAAATCGCTGGTTCTTCTTTTATACCAGCAGCAGAAATTCACAAAACTCCCGAATAAATTAACTTCAGAATCGAAGTTCCTGGGATTGAAGCCAAGATTTAGATGTAAAAGTTACCGCCGGAGCGGTTGCTATCACTGGTGAACGTAAATCTGAGACTAAGCAAGAAGACAAAGGTATGAGACGTTCGGAATTTCGCTATGGCAGATTCCAACGCGTCATTCCTTTGCCATCTCGGATTCAAAATGATAAGGTTCAAGCTGAATTTAACAACGGCGTCCTGTGCCTGATGCCTAAAGCTGAGGAAGAAAGAAACAGAGTTGTCTCAATTAATCTCGGTGGACAAAGCAATCAAGCTATCAGCGGACAACAAAACGGACAAACTGAGCAAAATCAAGCACAAAACCAAGCACAAACTACACCTCAAGCAAGTTAACTTTCATGTTTGTCGCATAGCTTCAACTTGATACTTTTTCGAGCCATATTTTGGTATATGGTATAACGTGATCGAAAGCCAAACAGGAATTTTAGCAAAAATCCCCCAAGACCAAAATTATCTGAGAACATGGGGGATTTTATATGGAACGCAAATAAGCTGCCAACTGTTCAACCCGTTGACGTTTTTGTAACAACAACTCCGCCTGTGTTGCTCATTGCTACAGTTCCACTTAGCGTATGCATGTGTTTTATGCAACTAACAATCGCTATATTTTTATTTTAAAGATCAGATAAAGATTTTATAAAAACTACTAACTTATAGCAATCAGCTTAGTTAATTAAGTCTTAAAATAATCTACATAGAAATAAACCAGTTACAAAGTATTTTGTAGTTACAAAATACTTTGTAAAAGGCAAAGTATGATAGAGAATCAAAAAACCGACAGTGTATGTACGTTTCTAAAGTAAATGCACATTAAAGGCATTTAGAATTATTGCGGCAGTCTAGTCAACTCAAAGATATTCTATAATTGTAGGATTATAATTATAAACCACTGACCATGCAAAATAACTTCTTGCAATTAACAGGAAATTCTATTTTCTTGGCTTCAATATGAAGCAATTGGTTGTATGTTAATTAAAATTGTCTTTTGTCTTTTTTATTTAAACAGCTACGCTTGTAGAGTGAGCTAAAAGAATTACTCAGAATTGTCGGGATATCAATGAACAATTATTCCATACCACCTCTTTTGCTTTCTTGGCAACGACAGGCTACTTACAATCGTTCTGTGAGTCTGCCCATCGGGTTCATCGAATTCAAAAAAGAAGATCTTAAGTAATCAATCACCAGTCGTTTTGAAAAACAAGTCAACAACTATCCCAACTCAATTGCTGTCAAAAGCAAGACGGAAACACTCACGTATTGGCATGAGCTATACTATGGCTGTCAGGAGAAGTAAAGAAAGTATCTGACTGTAGTGAAAGTAACTTTTTTGACTAGCATACTTGGGTGCTGAAGACTGGAAAATATTATAGGGGTGGCTATGTTCTGTTGACTAGGTAATAGCAATCAAGGATGACAATATATGGATGATACCAGCAAAAAGATTGCCCCTGTTTCACCAATCAAAAGAGAACTACCAGAGCTAGAACTTAAAAACAAAAGTGCTGATGTCAAAAGACAGCATACGATTCCCAAAACAACTAGGACTGAACCAGCTCCCGTATCTTTTGCCCAACAACGACTGTGGTTTTTAGCACAGTTGGAAACTAATAATTCACCATATCACATTACTAAGACTTTGCAGTTGCAAGGCAACTTGAATGTAGCGTTACTACAGCAGTCTCTGGATGCCATTGTTGCCCACCACGAAGCATTGCGAACCAACTTCCTTGCACCCGATGGCAAAGGAGTGCAGGTAATTAGCGAGCCTCGTTCAGTCGAACTACAGGTGATTGACCTGAAGGATTGTCCGCCAAGCCAACGCACCACCCAAATACAACAGACCTTACAACATGAGGCGCAACGCCCCTTCAATTTAACATCAGATTTGATGCTACGCGGGAGCTTGTTGGTGCTGTCGCCTCAAGAGCACATCCTGCTGTTGGTCATGCATCACATCGCCGCTGATCGCTGGTCGATGAGCATTTTATTTGAGCAGCTAGCAACCCTCTACCAAGCGTTCTTGAACGCAAAGCCCAATCCTCTACCCGAACAACCCATCCAGTATGCCGATTTTGCCGTTTGGCAACGCCAATGGCTCTGTGGGGAGGTACTAGAAAAGCAACTGAAGTATTGGAAACAGCAACTTGTGGGTGCAAATCCAGTATTGGAATTGCCTGCTGATAGACCACGTCCAGCAGTGCAGACTTACCAAGGTGCAAAGCAATCCTTCGTCATAAGCGAAAGTTTATCGCAAGGGCTGTCTACATTGTCACAGCAAGAGGGTGTGACACTTTACATGACCTTGCTCGCCGCTTTCCAGACCCAACTGTACCGATATACTGGACAACAAGACATTTTGGTCGGTTCTCCAATAGCAGGTCGAAATTTGTCTGAGCTAGCGGATCTGATTGGATTTTTTGTCAATACTTTGGTACTACGTACTGATATGGCAGGCAACCCCAGTTTTCGGGAATTGTTGCAAAGGGTGCGAAATGTGGCAATGTCCGCCTATGCCTACCAGGATTTGCCGATTGACAAGTTGATCGATGAACTGCAACCAGAGCGATCGCTCTCGTATCACCCACTGTTCCAGGTGATGTTTGTCTTGGAGAATACACCGCGACAAACATTGGAGTTGCCAGGACTAACCTTAACTCCCTACGATTGGGATAACGTCGCCTCCAGGTTTGATTTGACACTGTCAATCACCGAAACCGAACAGGGACTGCAAGGGTTGTGGGAATACAACACTGATCTGTTTGATGCTTGCACTATAAGCCGGATGAGTGGGCATTTCCAGACATTGTTGTCAGGAATTGTTGCTAACCCACAGCAGCACATTAGCGAGTTGCCATTGCTAACAGCAGCCGAGCGTCACCAGTTACTGTATGAGTGGAACGATACTGATACCGACTATCCCCAGGATAAGTGTATCCATGAGTTGTTTGAACAACTGGTAGAGCGTACTCCGGACGCTGTGGTGGTGATGTATGAAGAGCAGCAACTCACTTACCAGGAGTTGAACGCCCTTGCTAATCAAATGGCGCACTACCTCAAGACTTTGGGAGTTGGTCCGGAGGTACTGGTTGGCATTTTTGTGGAACGCTCCCTAGAGATGGTAGTGGGACTATTGGCGATTCTTAAAGCGGGTGGGGCTTACGTGCCTTTAGATCCAACGTATCCCAAAGAGCGCTTGGCGTTCATGTTGCAAAACTCTCAACCTTTGGTGTTATTAACTCAGGAGTTTCTGATAACGGAACTTCCCGAACATACAGCGCAAGTCGTTTGCTTTGATAGAGATTGGCAATTTATTGCCCAACACTCAGAAGAAAACTTAAACCAAACAGCAACACCTGCCAACTTAGCTTATGTAATTTACACCTCTGGTTCAACCGGAAAACCCAAGGGAGTCCAAGTCACACATACTAATTTGTGTCACTACGCGCAGGCAATGGGACGTGCGCTGGGTATCACAGCAGAAGATGTGTATATGCATACAGCATCAATTGCTTTCTCATCTTCCGTTAGGCAGTTAATGGTACCTCTGGCTGCTGGCGCTACTGTCAAAATTGCCACTTCCGAACAGAGAACAGATCCAAAAGCGCTGTTTACGGCAATTCAACAACACGATGTCACAGTTATTGATATCGTCCCCTCTTACTGGCGCAACTGTATTCATACACTGTCTGGTTTAGAACCAAGAACAAGACAAGCTTTATTAGACAACAAATTGCGCTTGATTGTTTCTGCGAGCGAACCACTTATGTCTGATATTCCCACTCAGTGGAGGTTTGGCTTCAAGCATCAGGCACGATTAATTAATATGTTTGGTCAAACCGAAACCTGTGGGATTGTCGCCACCTATCCAATCCCGGCACAACAAGACGAACGAGTCAAAATAGTCCCTCTCGGTCGCCCAATTGCCAACACACAAATTTATCTGCTAGACTCTCATATGCAACCAGTCCCTATTGGCGTACCAGGGGAACTGCATATTGGTGGTTTGGGACTGGCGCGAGGTTATCTCAACCGCCCAGAATTAACAGATGAAAAATTTATTCCCGACCCTTTTCGCGCTAAAGAAGGGGCACGCGTATATAAAACTGGCGACTTAGCCCGCTTCTTAAAAGATGGTAGCATTGAATTCATTGGGCGCAGCGATTACCAAGTAAAAATACGGGGATTCCGCATAGAATTAGGAGAGATAGAGGCTGTCCTGAGCCAACACCCATCTGTACTTCAGACTGTGGTCGTTGCGCGTGAAGATGCCAGCGGCGAGAAACGCTTGGTAGCCTATGTTGTTTCCAATGAAGGTCCAGCACTTAGCGTAAGTGACTTGCGTCAGTTCCTTAGAGAAAAGCTGCCTGAGTATATGGTACCGTTCGCTTTCGTGTTGCTGGAAGCCTTGCCCCTCACTCCTAGCGGCAAAGTAAACCGCAGCGTCCTTCCAGCAGCTGACCTAGCAAAACCTGATTCCAAAGAAAACTTTGTTGCTCCCCGCAATCAGTTAGAACAAGAACTTGTCCAGATTTGGGAAGAAGTTTTACGCGTCCAACCCATTGGCATTAAAGACAACTTCTTTGACTTAGGCGGGCATTCCTTACTAGCTGTACACTTATTCGGGCAAATAGAGACAAAATTCGGCAATAAACTGCCTCTAGCCACCCTTTTTCAATCAGGTACAGTGGAAACTCTTGCCAAAATGCTTTGTCCTACACAAGAACAACCAACGAGTGATCAGGTTTTGCCAGGGACGCTTGGGGAGGACACATCAATAGATACTTGGTCATCCTTGGTAGCAATTCAGCCTAACGGTTCCAAGCCACCTTTATTCTTCATGCACCCTATGGGTGGAGAAATTCTGTGTTACCGCCCCATAGCTATGTATTTGGGATCGGATCAACCAGTTTATGGCCTACAACCACGAGGACTAGATGGAAAACAGCCTGTCTTAACCCGAGTTGAGGACATGGCAGCGCTTTACATTCAAGAAATGCAAACTATTCAACCTAAAGGTCCTTATTATATAGGAGGATACTCTTTCGGGGGTATAGTTGCCTTGGAGATAGCTCAGCAACTCCATAGGCAAGGTGAGAAAGTGGCTATTCTAGCTATGATTGATACCAGTGTTCCAGGTTCTGAGAAGCGATTGCCCTTCATAAACAGAGTTTTTGAGCACGTAAATAATTTTAGACAACAAGGACCTGCCTACCTTCAGCAAAAGCTTGTGGGCTGGCGTGAGTGGGGAACGTACCAGATCCGACACAAATATATGCATTTGTTAGGGATTTCGGAGCCTCTACCTGAGGGTGACAACCACATAGATATTCTAGGCGCTAATCACCAAGCTCAGAGCCAATACATCTTCCAGGAGTACTCAGGTCGAATGATCCTTCTGCGGACTGACGATAAGGAGCGGGAGGAAGCTACAGGTATGCAATATGATCCGCAATTTGGATGGGGTGAACTCATCACTGGAGGAATCGATGTTTATCATATTCCCGGCTCTCACTATACCTTGCTTGAAGAACCTAATGTACGCGTGCTGGCAGAAAAATTGAAGCTGTGTTTAGAGAACGCGCATGCTATGAACTTAACCCAAACTAAGTAAAAGATGAAGAAGTTTGGGAAAGGAGGTTGATAAAAACGCTTTTTTCTTGGCTTAGGAGCCGCCCAAAAATCACTTACCTGTTTTAAAAAATGTAAGCCTTCATTTACAGGACTTTCAGCGATTAAAAAAGGTAAGTACAAAAAGTTCAGTGTAGAAGTCTTGTTGAGGTTGATGCCAAAACAGGTATGAGATAATTTGTCAGGGTATATGCATCTACTCCCAACTCTGTCCGCTCTTGTGCTGCTAAAATTGCTGCTTGAGAGTGCCACCAAGCAGCAGTTGCCACTATCTCCTCTACGGATATTTTTTTAGAAGAAGCTTGCGCCAATAATCCACCCATAAGCCCAGTTAATACATCTCCACTGCCACCACGCGCCAAAGCTGGGGTGCTTTCGGGATTAATCCAAACGGTACCTTGGGAGTTGGCAATAACAGTCCTTGCCCCTTTCAATAACACCACTGCGCCACTTTGCGCCGCAGCTTCCCGCGTCGCCTTGATTCTGTCTTTGTTGGCATCAGGAATCTCAGGAAACAACCGCTTAAATTCACCAGTATGCGGTGTAAGTACTGTTATTGATTGTCTTTTTTGCAACGTGGTTAGAGTTCCCATTTCAGCTAGGATATTCAAGGCATCAGCATCCAAAACTAAGGGGTTAGTGCTATCTAACACTTGTTGTAAAATTGGGCTGGCGTCTTGTGTTAAACCGGGACCGCAGGCGATCGCACTAAATGAACTCAGATCTGTTTTTGGTGGAAGTTGCAGTTGGGCGATCGCCCCAGAATCTGTTTCTGGACACCCGATAATCAGCGCTTCTGGCAACTGTGCCACCATTATAGATTTCAGTGATTCTGGCACAGCGATCGAGAGCATTCCCACACCACTTGCTCGCGCGCCCAACCCGGTTAATATTGCCCCTCCGGAATACCGACGCGACCCACAAATTAGCAGTAAATGTCCTTCCTTATACTTGTGGGTGACTGCCGGACGAGGTAGAGGCAGAGTGGAGAGTGCAGTTGTTTTTGTGATACGTTTAATTGTTGGTGAATTTTCTAGTACAGCTTGTATATCAGCCAAGGGAATATCAAAATCGATTAACTCGGCTTTGCCGACATAATCAAGAGCATGGTCTTGCAATAAGCCAAGCTTCCACAAACCCAAGCATAAGGTGTGCGTAGCACGCACAGCAGTTCCCAACACCTCACCTGTATCTGTGTGCAACCCTGAAGGCAAATCAATACTAATAATTGGTTTCTTCCATTCATTGAGCTGATTAATCGCCGTTGCAACTGGATCTGTGAGCGTTCTTTCTAAGCCAAATCCAAACAACCCATCAATCAACAAATCAGAATTTTGTAGTAGCTCAATTGCCTCATAACACGGTAAACCCAGATTCTTAGCATACTGCAAATGCTGCGAAGTTAATTCCTTGAGTTTAGAGAAAGGACAATATATGAAAACTTCATAACCCCGAAAGTATAACTCTCGGGCAACGACCAAAGCATCACCGCCATTATGACCGGGACCAACGAGAACTCCTACGCGAAATCCGCCTTGTTTCAGGGAAGGAGATGAGGGGGATGAGGAAGCTTTGCCTTTGTGCTGGTGTTCTCCAAAAAGCGGGTAGATATCGTAAATGCGACGGGCAATGAGTCCTGCAACTTTTTCCATCAAAGCCGCTACAGGCATTCCCACTGCAAAAATGCGCTCTTCAATATTGCGCATTTGCTGTGCGGTGACGACGACTTGTGAAATTTGTTCTTGCCTGTCCTGCATCAGTTCTAAGTCCTCAAGTCTTAAGTTCCCAGCAATGAATGCTGAGTCATTTTTTCCTACTTTTCTTTATCCTACTCAGCACTCACCACCAAGCACTTTTTATTTGCCGTAGTAAACTCTGGCATTACCAAATCTTGGATCTCGCCGCAGATAGTTGTTCCACTCTTCTGCCAGCCAACGTTTAGCAAATGGTCCAACTGCTACGTGTGGTCCTCGCGGTTCATCTCTGGGGATAACGGCTACATCTGGTCGTCTAACATAGCGTTTGATTTCGTACCTATAGCGAGGTAAATCTTTCAACTTGGTAGGAATAACGACATAGTAATTGTTAGACCGATTTCCGCCATAATCCCCTCCAGGATACCCGTTAGAATTTCCTGTATCAGGATAATTAGGTATATCTTGTCCGTTGTAGCTGGCGATTCGTGTGTTACCTATACCCCTGGATTGCAGCTGTCTAGCTCTGTCTCGGGCACCTGATTCGCTCCTAAAAACTCCTGCCTGAATGACCTCACGTCTTCCTAACCGTTTTATAAACGCATCTGGTACGATGTCACGTACTTCTGGCAGTTGTCGTCGCAAATTACTGCCATAAACGTACACTTGGTAGCGCCCAAAGTTTTGATTATATTGATTTGACGGTGCTCGGAATTCTACGCTATTTTGCGGGCTTGTGGAAAATGGCTCCGCTGTCGGCACTTGCGGTAATGGCTCTTCACCATAAGGAGCCACTGGAACATTGGGAGGTGGTGGTAAGTCTTGATACACCCTTTGAGTCAGCAAAACCTCACCTGTTTTGATTTGGGCATATGCTTGGGTTGAGTCGGAAATAAACAGCAAACATCCTCCCAGCAGTAGAGGCAAGATGGATTGTAGTCGAAAAGAGAAAATATGGAACCGTAAAGGATTTAGTGTTGATAATCGGCTGAAACTGGTGGATGCTATAAATTGACAAGGTATTGCACCAGACATAAGCAATTCATAAGGTACGACATTCAAAATTAAAAAAGAAGAAATCAGCGTCGTGTGCTCAAGTATTCTAACTGTTGACTGTATGCAGTTCTTTTAATCTTGACAGCTTAGTAGCAGCAAAACTTCAGAAGGAATAAACAATGAAGTAGAAATAACAAGCTTAATATAGTAATCCTAAATCATTTGTGAACAATTAAGATTCCCGACTTCTTAAAGAAGTCGGGAATCTGAAAATGGAGAATTTCCACTTTGTGCCTTATTCATATGCCTTTGGTTGACAGTGTTAAGCTAGAAACAGTAGCCTAGCCATTTTTCCGCAGTTCACCAACCTCGCCCGTCATGGACGAGGATTGACCGAACCAATTCGGGCGACGCAAGCGGTGAATAGCCCAGCCCTTGCCTAATTCTGGCACGGACTTCCGGATGCTTCCCATAAGGGAGGATTTATCTCTAAGCTTGATTGGTCAACCGTTGGGTAATGCCCTTACGGGTTCGCCAGTTGCCTAGGTCGGGAGACCCTCCTTCTCAAGCGCGGAGACGCTACGCGAACAGCACTGGTCTCACCAAGACATCCACCGATTAGGTGGGCGAGGGGACTAACTACAGGTTTGCTGGTTCCTGGGATTATATCCATTTAAAAACCACCATTCAAATATAAAGCCGTGCTAGAAGCACGGGGTTTCTACCCATAATTTTCGATGAAGAAAGTAGTCGTTGGTCTTTCTGGTGGCGTTGACAGTTCCACCGCAGCAGCCATTTTGCACGATCAAGGTTATGAAGTTATTGGTCTGACCCTTTGGCTGATGAAAGGGAAAGGTCAATGCTGCTCTGAAGGTATGATTGACGCGGCTTATATCTGCGAACAACTGGGCATTCCCCATCATATTGTTGATATTCGCGATGTCTTTCAGACCCATATCGTCGATTACCTGGTAGCTGGTTACAGTACTGGGATCACTCCTTTGCCTTGCTCGCAGTGCAATAAAACTGTGAAATTTGGTCCGATGTTGCAGTATGCTCGCGAGAAATTAGAATGCGATCGCATTGCCACCGGTCATTATGCCCGCATTCAGTATGACCAAGCAGCTGGACGTTACCAGTTATTACGAGCAGTTGACCGTAATAAGGATCAGTCCTACTTTCTCTATGATTTGTCGCAAGATTTACTAGCAGGCACCGTATTTCCTCTAGGAGAACTGCAAAAAACTGACACTCGTCGTCTTGCCACAGAACACGGTTTGAAAACAGCAGATAAGCCAGAAAGCCAAGACTTATGCTTAGTGGAAAGCAACGGGTCAATGCGAGCGTTTCTTGACAAATATCTTGCGCCCAAAAAAGGCGATATCGTTGATCCCACGGGCAAAGTTCTCGGTCAACACGATGGTGTCCATCATTACACGATAGGGCAACGTAAAGGGTTGGGGGTTGCCGCTGCTGAACCGTTGTATGTGATTGAATTGGATGCGGTGAACAATAGAGTGATTGTGGGCGATCGCACCAAAGCAACTCAACCCGAATGCACTGTAGGGCGGGTCAACTGGGTATCTATGCCCGAACCATCAACCCCAATTCGCACTGAAGTTCAAATTCGCTACCGTTCAACTCCTGTACCAGTAACAGTCATTCCCTTGGAAAACTCCCGTGTCCGCGTAGTATTTGATGAACCTCAGTTTAGCATTACCCCCGGACAAGCTGCAGTTTGGTACGACGGGGACAAAGTGTTGGGTGGCGGGATCATTGAACAATTTAGCTAGATCACGAATCAGGTATGGGCGATGAGGGATAAAACTCCCTCATGCCGCTGATTTCCTACTTTGTATTGACGAATAACTATAATCTTTGCTCTATACGTCCCTACGGTTTGGTAAGTTATACATAGCTTAAAAAAAAATGTAGTTATCGCAAACAAAGGACTACCTTGAGTTATAATCTTGACAGCATAGCCCCTCATGGTGGGCAATTAGTGAATCGCATCGCTACACCTGAGCAAAGACAAGTATTTCTCTCAAAAGCCGACTTTCTACCGCGAGTGCAACTTGACCAACGGGCGGTATCAGATTTGCAAATGATTGCAATTGGTGGTTTTAGTCCACTGACTGGTTTTATGAATCAGCAGGACTACAACCGCGTTGTTACAGAAATGCGGCTAGCGAACGGAACCGTTTGGTCAATTCCGGTTACACTCTCGGTTAGTGAAGAAGTCGCCGCCCCCTTAACAGAAGGTGGTTTGATTCGTTTAGATAATCGTGCTGGTCAGTATATCGGAGTATTGGAACTTACAGAAAAATACCACTACGACAAGATCCGTGAAGCTATTCATGTTTATCGAACCAATGATTCAAACCATCCTGGTGTAAAGGTACTCTACAATCAAGGTTCTGTAAATTTAGCAGGTGATGTGTGGTTATTAGAACGCGAGGCTCATCCTCTATTTCCAAAATACCAAGTTGATCCCGTCGAGTCTCGGCAGTTGTTTCAGGAAATGGGCTGGAAAACTATTGTTGGGTTCCAAACTCGCAACCCCATCCACCGCGCTCATGAATATATCCAAAAGTGCGCTTTGGAAATTGTGGATGGTCTATTTTTGCACCCATTGGTTGGAGCAACAAAAGAAGATGACATCCCCGCAGATGTGCGGATGCGCTGTTACGAAATTTTGATGGAGAAATACTACCCCCATAACCGCGTCCTTTTAGCAATTAATCCCTCGGCTATGCGTTATGCTGGTCCTCGGGAGGCAATTTTCCACGCTTTGATTCGCAAAAACTACGGTTGTACTCACTTTATCGTCGGACGAGATCACGCTGGAGTAGGTAATTACTACGGCACATATGATGCTCAGCATATCTTTGATGAGTTTAAGCCTGAAGAACTGGGCATTGTGCCGATGATGTTTGAACACGCCTTTTACTGCACGCGTACCCATCAAATGGCGACGAGTAAAACAAGCCCTAGTCTTCCGGAAGAGCGCATTCATCTGTCGGGAACAAAGGTGCGGGAAATGCTGCGGCGAGGCGAGTTACCTCCACCAGAATTTTCTCGTCCAGAAGTGGCGGCAGAATTGGCACGGGCAATGCAAATACCAGTGCATACTTACGATATTTAAAGCACATTCAAGATAAAGAAAGTATAAAAGGTTACTTTACACTACAGACCTCAGCCCTATAAGCTATAGCTGATGGACTGAGGGCTGATAGCTAACTATGAAGCGGCGAACATTTTTACAAAGGCTTGGCTCTATACTCACGGTATTGGGTGCAGCGCAGGCTGAGTGGTTGACCCTAGGAAATCGCTATTACCAAGCTTTAGCACAACCCATACCACGTAAATTGGCTTTATTGGTAGGTATCAATCAGTACCCTGGACAGTCAGGTTTGCTCGGTTGTCTAACCGATGTGGATCTGCAAAGGGAACTTTTGATTCACCGCTTTGGTTTCCAAACCTCAGACATTATTTCGTTAACAAATGAAAAAGCGACGAGGGAATCTATCGAGACGGCTTTTTTCGAGCATCTAGTGAAACAAGCTAGACCTGATGATGTGGTCGTGTTTCACTACAGTGGCTATGGCAGCCGTGTCAAATTGGACATGCAAGAAGCACAAAACGCTCTAGTTCCAGTTAATGGCAATGAATATTTACAAGGGAGTAAAATTGTCAACTATATATTGGAAGAAACACTGCTGCTGATGTTGCGATCGCTAGCCACAAATCACGTAACAGCAGTATTGGATACGAGCTACTACACACGTTCCACCTCGCCGCCAACGGGTTTACGAATTCGCGCCCGTCCAGTACCAGAACAAGCTATCCTGTCAGCAGAAGAACTTGAGTTACAACTCCAGCTACAACAGCAGGTTGCCACAAAAGAGCCAGTTATTGTGCTGTCAGCAACCTCTGATCCCAAGCAATTGGCAAGGGAGGAGCAGTTGTCTGGTTTTAGTGCTGGATTATTTACCTACGCCTTAACGCAGTACTTATGGGAAGCCACACCAGCAACGGCAATTCAAGTCTGTCTTTCTCATGTGGCTGCTTCTGTCCAGCAGTTGGGAAGTACGAAACAGCAGCCAGCACTATTGCTAGATAAGAAAAATGAGCTTTCTCGGACGCTGATAGCAGATATTTTGCTGCCAAATAGCACCTCTGGGGCAGAAGGAGTCGTGACGGGAATTGAGGACGACGGGAAAACTGTTTTACTGTGGCTAGGAGGACTCCCTGCACAAGTCCTGGAATACTACGGAGTGAATTCCCGACTGACTCTGGTGACAAAAGAAGGGTTAAATGTAGAGACGAGAGGTGGCGCGTCTCTACAGTTGCGATCGCGTGCAGGGTTAACAGCAAAAGCGCAAATTTCCAATCTTGAGGGTACGACTTCCCCACAAGTCGGGCAACTTGTTCAGGAAGCTGTGCGAGTTATCCCTCGGAATATAGGTTTAACGGTTGCTCTTGATACTGGACTCGAAAGAATTGAGCGCGTAGATGCGACAAGTGCCTTTGCAACAGTCCCTTATGTGTCAAGCGTAGTAGCGGGAGAACAACCAGCAGATTATGTGTTTGGGAAACTACCAGAAGCGAAGAATAAAGATTTAGCAGCCACTAACCCTACGCTTGTGTCTCCCAGTCGTTACGGTTTATTTTCTCTTGGTAGCGAACTCATTCCTAACACTGATGGGGAAGCGGGAGATGCAGTCAAAGTAGCCGCGCAGCGGTTAGCACCAAAACTACAAACCTTGCTGGCAGCAAAATTATGGCGACTCACAGAGAATACAGGATCCTCGCGCTTGGGGATCAAGGCAACATTAGAGATCATTGGTACCCTCACGCCTCGGGCGGTGATACAACGAGAAACACTGCGAACCCAAAGCACTGAAACATCAAGCAAGAAACCATTTAATCCTGAACTCGGTGATATTCCTACTGTAAGTGTCGGTAGTAAGATACAGTATCGAGTGGAAAATATGAGCGATCGCCCTGTTTATCTGATGCTGCTGGGATTAAATAGCAGTCGGACTGCGATCACTTTGGTTCCCTGGTACAAAAGTAGTGAATCAGACTCATCGGAATTCAAACCAGTACTCAAAGATATGGTCATTTCTCCAGGGGAGACGCTCACGATACCACAAACGACTGCTGGTTTTGAATGGGTGGTGCAAGGACCAACTTCCTTAAGTGAAACCCAACTTATCTTTAGTACTGCACCTTTTACTCAATCTCTGTCTGCTTTAGAAGCTGCTAAGCATCCCAAAGCAGAACAACAGCGCATACAGCCCTTGATTAGCCCCTTAGAAGTCGCACAAGCCGTTTTGCAAGATTTGCATAATGCCAGTGCAGTCAAGGATATGAACGGCACAGCGGCTGACTCATATGTGTTAGATGTGAATAATTGGGCAAGTCTGAGTTTTGTCTATCAGGTGGTGTGAGATTGGAAGACAGGGTGTTATTTGTTTATGGCGGTTTTCATTTGGATGAAGTACAGATTTGTAGTCATTGCTGATGATGTGCTTTTTCACTCCGAATTTGTAATAAATTTTACACAGTAATTTTCAAGTTACACAAAAACTGTGTAGCAAAAGACGCACTCGCGTTCGGCACTGCCCCTTGGGCGATCCCCCTTGCTGCATAAGTCAATATCGTCTGCACCTAATAATGATTGGTCTGCCGAAGATCTACAACAGCGTTTTTTGCCCCCTTAACTTCATGGAAGGGGGTTTTATTTTTCGGTTGGAAGAAGCGTGGATATTGATTCTTCTTACTAAAGCATTCTGACTTGAATAAAACGCAGAACCTTATTTACTACGATTGTCCAAAGGGCAGTGAGCTTCTTTGAACAGGAACGCGGCAGTCCCCAGTCTCAGCAAAGCGGACTGGGGAAGGATAGCGGTTAATCAATGGGGTTCAATGCCCCTTTGATTGACAATTTCCGTATTAACTCACGAAGAACATCTGACTGAGTTCTTTCAGTTATGCTACAAAACTCTTGCAGATGTTCAAATTCTCTATCAGAAATTCGTGTTGTTACTTGTTTCATTGTTGTCAGATTGCTTTCAATATGCTAGAGAGATGATAACACAAGCCGCATGTCGATTGCTATGGCTACCAAACGAGTTACTTTCAGACTTTACCCATCAAAAATACAAGCCAATAGAATGCACTATTGGCGACGTTTACACAAGGATTTATACAATGCTTGTGTTGAGCATCGTAAAACCTCATATAAAAAATTCAATAAATCAGTAGACTATTTTGAGCAACAAAATTGTTTGCCTGAGTTTAAAGAGTATTGGGAAGAGTATAAAGAGCTTGGTAGCCATGCTTTGCAAGATACTGTTAAGCGTGTTGATTTTGCGTTTAAGCGCTTTTTTAAACTCAAGTCTGGATATCCTAAATTCAAGTCAAGTCGTTACTACAAATGGTTATCTAAAAATATCTAATTTAGGTAACGTCAAAATGCGAGGTCAAGCTAGAGACTGGGGTAAACCTAAAACTTGCACAATTATATTTAAACAAGGGAAATGGTATGCTTCAATCACTGTTGATTGTGTTCCAACCCGTCCCCAAACTGATACAGGTGCTGTTGGTTTAGATTTTGGTACTCACCATGCTATTGCAGATTCTAATGGCAATGTGATTGAGAATCCCAGATTTGTTAAAGTTGCTCAAACCAAAATTAATCAAATAGCTAAAACCAGTCGTAGAAAAAGACCTCCGAGTAGAGGCATGAAAGCTTCACGACGTTGGAGAAAAGCTTCGGAATCAGTAGCCAAAATACAATCCTTAGTTGCCAGACAAAGGCAAGATTGGCAACATAAAGTCTCTACACAAATAGTTAGCTGTAATAGCTTGGTAGCGACTGAGAAGTTAAACCTTAAAGGGATGACTCGCAAGTCTAAAGGCAAGAGAAAACGTCAAAAGTCAGGACTTAATCGTTCGCTGCTTGACGTTGGAATTGGCAACCTTAAAGAGTTAATCAAGTACAAAATCACCGAAGCTGGTGGTTTTTATATCGAGATTCCCACGGTCAAAGTTAAGCCATCTCAGACTTGCCCGAATTGTGGTCATCAAAAGAAGAAAACATTAGCACAAAGAGTACATCATTGCTCTGAGTGTGGCTACCAATGCGACAGGGATGTAGCAGCAGCAATGGTTATGCTTAATTACGCAAGGGGGCAGGAACTGTCCTCTACAGATGCTTCGGAGTCAACCTCTACAGGAGTGCGGAAGCTTCAAGCAAGTTACTCAAACGAAGCGTCAGAAACAGCTAGCTCAGCCGAAAGCGGCTAGCTTGTAGTTCATATCATCGATACCAAGAATCAACCACGAACGCGAGTCCGTCTGAGCCAGGAGAAGAATTTGCATTTTATTTTGTCTTTGCCCCTAAATGTGAATCAAGCTAAGTGTCTTGGGAAGAATAGGGTATATGGTCTATCAACTAGTCTTTCTAGGGCATGTATCTATTAGGACTTTTTTGAAAATGTTTTTTCGGAGGAGAAAAATGCTTCTAACACTAACCAATTTCAAAATTCGCGTCGTAACTCAAACAAGAAAGCATACATATCTAGAAGTCGCACGAGTTGGAGTTGGTGCGATCATAGTGATCGCACTCATCACTTACGGCAGGCTGCTAGATGTACTCAGCAACACAACCGATTAACCAACCCGCTGTCCATCCTTCTCTAACATTGCGCGATGGCACCTAAGCGCAAAGCGCAAGCACTCTCGGCGCGTAAGCTCCTCGCTCCGGGAGGCAGAAAGTAGCGTGCAGCATGTACCCAAAGGGACTCATATCATGTCCGGATAAAGACTTATCATTAAGGCAGCTCTTGAGCAGGGGGGCACCCGGTGCAGGGGAGCGGATTTTCCGGTTTTTGCACAGATCGTTTAATAATAACTAATTAACCGGACTTGATATCGCGGGAGTGCGTGTCGCAAAGCGACTCAGTGTCCGCAGTCATGCGATCGCCCCAAAGTGCATAACTCAATATCACTCACATCTATAGCGCCATAAATGGCATCTTTGAAAACTCACTAAGAAATTAACGCCCCAAAAACTCTCGTATGTACTGATTGACTAATTGAGGCTGTTCCTGTTGTACCCAATGGCTACAGTTGGGAATATATTTAATTTGAAAGTCTTTCACATAAGCTTCTGTGCCATAGGTTAATTCCTTGCCAAGCGCGGTATCGTTTTCTCCCCAAATCATCAATGTTGGTACTTCCAAAACACCCCACTTTTCATTTATCATTCTCTGTTGAAAAATGTTGCGGTAATAGTTCAACATTGCTGTAAGGGCACCCCGTTTGGATGCGGCATCTTTGTAAGCGTCAATATCCGCTTGGGTGATAGCGCTCTTGTTAACCGCCATACCTTTAAAAGCAGTTTCAACTGGTTGATAATCAAACGATTGTATGAGAAATTCTGGTATTGCTGGTAATTGAAATAAGAACATATATGAGCTGCGTAGCAACTGTTGGGGAGTGCGTAAGCCTTCGGCAAATTTGGCAGGATGAGGAAGATTCAGTACAATTAAACGCTCTACCATTTCAGGATGAGAGTAAGCGAAATTCCAGGCGATCGCACCACCCCAGTCATGTCCTACCAAAACACACTTTTCGTATCCTAATCCCTTAATGACCCCCTCAACATCTCTAACAAATTCATCCATCACATAAGCTGATTGGTTTTTTGGCTTATCGCTGTCGTTGTAGCCACGCAAGTCAAGGGCAACAACTTTATAGTTTTTCGCAAATTCTGGTATTTGATGCCGCCACGAATACCAAAACTCAGGAAATCCATGCAGCATAAGCATGAGAGGACCTTCTCCCTGAGTGACGTAATGCAATTTCACCCCGTTTGTCGTGATGTATTGGTGCTGCCATGAACCTTCTACTACTGACATAATTTATACTCTTCAAGGTAGATAATCGGGCTTTCTATACAAGTATTAATAATAACTTTTATCGGAAAATCGTTGAGATTAAAAACTAACTTGAGAAGGAACAAATAGCTCAACAATTCTTCATATTATATTTAAAATTCTTCCTTTGGTAGATGTATATTACAGGTGAATTTTGCTAAATACTTATCCATAATTAAACTTAAGTATTATGGCACAGCAACTAACACAACATCCTTCTTCATGGGTTGAGAGACTAGCTAGATTTGGTTATATATCTAAAGGAATAGTTTACGCTGTTATTGGACTATTGGCAGCGCAAGCGGCGTTTGGTAGTGGTGGTAAAACGACTGATACAGAAGGCGCTCTCCAGGAAATTGTCAATCAGCCATTTGGAGAGTTTTTGCTAGCATTGGTGGCAATTGGGTTAATTGGATACGTGATTTTTCGTTTTGTGCAAGCAATCAAAGATCCAGAAAATAAAGGCACAGATGCCAAAGGTTTGGCACAGCGAGTTGGTTATGCAATCAATGGTTTGATTTACGCTGGTATAGCTTTAAGCGCTGTCCAAATTATCCTCGGTTCCGACGGTGGTGGTAATAGTAATTCGAGGCAAGATTGGACAGCCCGGTTACTTTCTCAGCCCTTTGGTCAATGGTTAGTTGGAGCTGGGGGAGCGTTTACTATTGGTTTGGGTTTTTATGAGTTTTATCAAGCTTTTAGTGGGAAGTTTCGTAAAAAATTAGATTTGCATGAATTGGACGATTCAGAACGCAAATTGGTAATGGGTATTTCCAGATTTGGTTTGGTAGCCCGAGGGATAGTTTTCTGTATTATTGGTTGGTTTTTGATTCAAGCAGCAACTCAGTCTGACGCCAGTCAAGCGGGAGGTTTAGGTGAGGCGTTACAGGCGATCGCGCAACAACCTTATGGTCCTTGGCTTTTGGGTATTGTGGCGTTGGGTTTAGTTGCTTACGGAGGTTACATGGTGATTCAGGCGCGGTATAGTCGGATAGTAATAGGAAGTTGACCTCTCCTCCGGCTAAAGCCAAGAGGATTCTAAACTGATGTAGCGAAGCAGGCTAAAAGCCCTGCTTCGCTACGTTTACGATATATTTTCTTCAGTGAGCTGAATACGTTATACCGTTTGGGAAGGGTGAAAACTTCCCTTATTACCTTGGCTAGACATAAGCCTAACTGTGTTTTTACTTTGACTAGGATGTTGGCTGCACCATTGCAATCAGCATTGATAACCAAATTATTCTTGGTCTTGTACATTCCACGCTTAACTCGCTTACCTGATGGTTTCCAGCTTCCGGGTTTTTCACCGTTAAATTTTGGCAAGAAATCACCATCTAAAAAGCTCGTCTTACTGGTGTAACTCTCCTCGGTTTCAGTAAACTGAATCCCGATTTCTTCACACAGTTGTCGAATACGCTCTTTAAGTTTAGAAGTCGGAATTTGTACAAAATTTTGATTATTGCGTCTCCCTAGAGTTATTTTGTCTTTAACTCCCTGACCCCAACCAAACACCACGTTACCAATTTTATGGTTAAGGCAATAGTTGACAATGAATCTAGCGGTCTTATTAATAGCGTCCCGCATCTGACAGTTACGCAGTTCTGCAAGACTGGCTAGTTCTTCACTCCAAAATCCCTGTGGCTTTCCTGTTTTAATCTTTTTGACCTTGCGGTTGTAATTGGTGTTAAGGGATTTGAGTTGCCTGCCATCAATAATCAAAGATTTACCCAGTGTTGAAACACAAGTTAACCAATTGTTAGTTCCTGGATCTATCCCCAGCGCTTGTTCGTAATCTAGTCCTAGCAAGCAGCTTACGCCCTCGTTTCCAGACTTGTAAACGTACTCAGCATATAGCTCACGGTTACGCGGTAGTATACGAACCTCGACCAGTTGATGAGGCTTAAATCCGTATCCTCCAGGAATCCAAACATCGCTTAAGATATCCTTATCCTTGGATAACTCCCGTGAAATTGCTAAACGACACATCCCTGTTTCTATGTCTAGTTTCACGGCTTGAACAGGAAATGTGACGACAGTTAATCCATCTTTGCGATAACCAGGAATACGCGGTCTAGCCTTCAGTTCTCCATTAAAGAACAATGGCAGCAGTTCATTGTAAGAGCGAAAACTTTCAATGACTGACTTAATTGTTTGTTGCGCTTGTTGTCCTCCCAGGATTTGATAGTGTTGGCTTGCTGCAAATTCTTTGCACAATGAAGCATAACTATCAACACTAATCTTCTTGAGCTTGAACCCAGAACGGTAAAAACCATCCTTATCGAAGAATTCAACACGCTGGCAAGTCTCAAAATGCTTCTGTCTTATTGAATAAACAACCTCATTTGAAAGCTTGCTTGCTTGTTCACAAAGCAAAATCAAGAAATTGTTAGTTTCATCATTGATAGCGTCAGTCAGTCTAATCTGTTGTGTTTTGTACAAATCTATGTATTTAGCTATAGTATTAAATACATATTATAACTAAAAGATTCCGGAAGATGTCTAAACTTTCACCTAAAGATTATGAGTACCGACGCGCTGAAGGTTCTATATCATCTTTGAATTATCACTTTGTATTTTGCCCAAAACGCCGCAAAGCAGTACTGGTCAATCAAGTGGCTACTAGGCTCCAGGAAATTATCTTTGAACTAGTGACCGAACATGGATGGAAACTCATAGCACTTGAAATTATGCCCGACCAGGTACACTGCTTCCTGAATGTCCCGCCTCATGAATCACCTTCTGATATTGCCCGATGGATTAAAGGGAGAGCGTCTCATCACCTGAGACAGGAGTTTCCAGAACTTAAAAAAATGCCTTGCCTTTGGAGTCCTAGCTACTTTGTTGCTTCAACTGGTCAAGTCAGCACTGAAGTGGTTAAGCGATACATTGAAGACCAGCGTTCTAAGTAAACACTGGCGGCTTAAAAGCCGCCGTCAGCTTTCATCCCCCGGCTAGAGGCTCTCAGCATATACTTGGTAGAAAAATGAACGGGGATTGGGGACTGGGGACTGGGAAATAAAGTAAAAAGAACCAAGTAAAAAGTAAAAAGAAAGAACAATTCAATATTTCTTTTAACTTTTAACTTTTAACTTTTAACTTTTCTTCCTAATCCCTAATCCCCAATCCCCAATCCCCAATCCCAGGAAAGTTTATTACCCCGAACACATCATTAAAAGGTGCATGGCAAGAGTAGAAATACGCGGCGTCTGGCTAACCACCACCGATAGCAAAGTTTTCGATTCTCGGCAAAATATTGCCTCAGCGATGGACTTCCTTGCCGAGACGGGATTTAATGTGGTCTTCCCTGTTGTCTGGAACAGGGGGTCAACAATGTATCCCAGTCCATTAATGCGGCAAACGTTTGATATAGAAATGAACCCGCAATTTGTTGGGGGCGATCGCTTGGCAGAAGTGGTGACTGAGGCGCGGCGGGTTGGGCTAAAAGTCATTCCTTGGTTTGAATATGGATTCGCCAGTTCCTACAATTTGAATGGTGGATTGCTGCTTGCAAAAAAACCTGAGTGGACTGCCCGTGACAGTGAGGGCAATTTACTGAAGAAAAACGGGTTTGAGTGGCTCAATGCCCTTGACCGGGAAGTCCAAAGTTTCATGTTAAATCTTATATTAGAAGTCGTAAAAAATTACGATGTAGACGGTATCCAAGCTGATGATCGCTTGCCTGCATTACCTAGCGAAGGTGGGTATGACAAGAGAACAGTAGAACTGTACCGTCAGCAGTTTGGCGAATCTCCGCCAAAAAACTTCAAGGATGGGCGATGGTTGCAGTGGCGTGCTGATATTCTCACTGAATTTCTTGCCCGCCTCTATGAAGAAATCAAAGCGATTAATTCCAACCTGCTGATATCAATTGCCCCTAATATTCATGATTGGGCATACAAGGAATACCTGCAAGACTCGCCCGCATGGCTGGAACGAGGGCTGGTAGATATTATCCATCCGCAAATTTATCGCCGTGATTTTCTCACTTACAAAAGTATTGTTGATAAGCTGGTCAGGGAGCAATTCACAGATGGTACGCTGGCGAAGTTAGCACCAGGTATTCTGATGAAAATTGGTTCTTATCGGATAAGTCCAGAATACTTGTTGCAAGCTATTGAATATAACCGTGCTTGTGGCATTTCTGGGGAAGTCTTCTTTTTCTATGAAGGTTTGCGAGAAGAAAATAACGCCTTAGCTCGGATGTTGCGAAAAGGTCCTTATGCCCAGTCTGCTGCATTTCCTTCTCTATCAGATTTAAATCAAGCTAGAGTCAGCAAGAAAGCATCATCTTCTATTTGGCAACATTTGCTGGGGTTTTTGAGGAATATTGTTTAGGAGGCAATGCGTGGAATATCAATTCTCAATAGCTCTAGAAAACTGGTAAAAGATAACCTTCCTCTAGGTACAGCCAATACTTTTAAAACCACAGTTGTCGGTGCTGTCATGTAGTTGTATTGCCGTTTCCCTACCACTATTTACCCCAACAAACCTTTAATCTTTCTCGTACTTGAGGATGGGTATTTAGGTAATCTTTTAACCAGTCGCATCCTCGTGTTAAAAGTCCATCTAATTCGTCAACATGCCAAATAAGTAGCTCCTTACCATTAGAAGATTTACCATTAACCTGCGCAAGAATATATTTACCATCCGGGCTAAAATTTACTTCCACTACAAAAAATACAGAAGAATGCTTGTATTGTGCAAGCTGCTTACCCGATATATCCCACATACGAATAGTTCTATCATCTGAGGCTGTGACAATGCGCTTACCATCCGGGCTAAATATAGCATCTCTAACAACATCTTGATGTGGTATTTCAACTAATTCTTTACCTGAAGTATCCCAAATAATTACGCTATTATCCTGGCTAGTAGTAATAACTAGTTTTCCATCTGGACTAAAACTAGGGTTATAAATATCTTGATTGGCTTTAAATTCTGATAATTTTTGACCAGATGTATTCCAAATGGTTGCTATATTTCCATTAGTCGTAACAATCCGCTCTCCATCTCGACTGAAGTTAGCGCCAAGATTAAAACTTGTATTTCCTTCAAATTCTACTATTTTTTTGCCTGAAAGATTCCACAAACTAGTCTTGTTATTATGGGACATAGCCATAATATATTTGCCATTAGGACTCCAACCAGCATATGCGCGTTGAAATGTAGCTAGTAACTTACCAGAAGCTGACCAAATTCTACTTTTACTATTATAGTTTACAGTTAAAATATACTTGCCATCTGGACTAAAAGCAGCATATCCTAATTTATCATCATCTCCAGAAAGCAATAATAGCTGTTTTCCGGATGGATTCCAAACACGAGCAGTTTTATCATATGAGGCTGTGACAATTAGTTTTCCATCAGGACTAAAATTAGCCCTACTAACTATATCTGAATGTCCTTGAAATCTTGCTAACTGCTTACCAAACTTATCCCACATTAATACAGATTTTTTAGTTGGGGTAACAATGTATTTACCATCGGGACTCCAGCTTGCTTCTGTAATATCGTCTTTTGACTTGATAGTTACTGGTATCTTATTGGATAAATCCCAGATACGAATGATTCTATCTTGTCCAAAAGTAACAATATATTTTCCATCAGGACTCCAATGGGGACTTCTTTGATTTCCTACTAGTTCGCTGAGTAAATTACCTGATATACCCCATACTTTTATCGTGTTATCTGTAGTGAAAAATCGCTTGCCATCAGGACTAAATTCTGCGTCGCCATTCAGTACTTTTTGAAGTTTAATTTCTCTTATCAGCCTACCAGATAAATCCTTAACGTAAGTTTTGAAAGGCGTTGATACAAAGATACGCTCGCTATCAGGACTAAAACCAGCATCTACAGTTGCCCATTTGTCATCTACTTTAAATCGTGCGATTTGCTTACCTGAAACATCCCAAACATAGCAGTCATCAGAGTTAGTCAAAATATATTTTCCGTTCGGACTCCAATAAGCACTTTTAACAGCCCCTGAATGTCCTCTTAGCGTTACCAATAGCTTACCAGATGTATCCCAAATACGGGCAGTCTTATCATTAGAAGCAGTAAGAATATATTTACCATCGGGGCTGTAACTAGCACTATTAACTTTATCTTGATGTTTAAGTTGTATTAATAAATTACCGGATAAATCCCAGATGTGAGCTATTTTGTCATCAGAATTGTTCACAAGAGGCTTTGTATCTGAACTTGTTGCTGGTAGCCTGTCAGAAGTAGTAATGACACGTTTTCCATCTGGGCTAAAGCTGGCGCTAGTTACGTATTCTTGATGTTTAAGTATCGCTAATTGTTTACCCGAAGTATCCCAAATCCGAGCGGTTTTATCCACACCAGTGGTAAGAATATGCTTTCCGTCTCGACTAAAATCAGCACTATTAACCTGTTCTTTATGTCCTTTCAGTTCTGCCATTAGCTTACCTGAGAAGTTCCAAATTCGAGCGGTTTTATCTGCGGAAGCTGTGACAAGAAATTTTCCATCATGGCTCCAGTTCACACTTGTAATAACATCTTTATGAGCAACAAATTGCTTAACTTCACGGATATTATCGAGTATTGTTTGCAAGGCTAAAACTGGACTAATAGCAGGATATTTTTCTAGAGAACGTCCATCTTTTACTAGTTGTTTTAACTTTTGTCCTGCATTTACGGCTGTCACTAAAGATTCAATTTGTTTTGTTTCAAACTGTTGTAGTGCTGCAACTCCTGCTTGTTCTAATCTTGTGCCTTCTTGGGCTTCTCTTAATTGATGAGTTGCAGATGCAAAAGCAATAGTTGCTCCAATAAGAGAGCAAATAAGAACTCCACCACCGATACGAATTTGTCGTTTGGCTTGATGTTGTGCCGTGGTTAAAGTCTCGTTAGCTTGTGCTAAAATACGACTTTCTTCTTCTTGAAGAGATAATGCCGTAGCTATTTCTTGTTTTTCAAATTCCTGGCTACCAGTTAAAAACTGGTAATCTTGCTGATTTAAACTTTTATTAGCAGCCCATTTTTTTGCATCTTCTAATGCTTTCCCACGCAATAATCTAGAATTATCTTGACAGCTTGAAGCAAACCAAGCTGATAATGCTTCTGAATAAGGTCTTAAATCGGCGAGTGCTTTTTCTACCCAGTTTAAATCAAAAACACTTGCATAGATACGGTTATAAACCCTTAAATATCCCTGCTGTTCTACGACTAATCCAGATAGCCGTAATTCTATCTGTTCTGGGCTGTCCGAAGCGGGAATTTGTCCTAATTGTAAAATTTTCTGATATAAACCAAGCAACGCGCCTGTATTATGCCTGCTCATCAAAATTCTATCTTGGATTGTTTTTAAATGGGGTGGTTCATCAAGGGAATCCCAATTTTCAACTATTTGCTGTATGGCAATATTTTTGACCCATTCGGATGCTGTAATTTCTCCCTGTGCTTTCAGTGAGGAATAAAGAATAAAGTTTTGGGGAGTTACTAACAAATCACATAATTTTTGTGTAAGGAAGGGTTGTCCTCCAGTCCATGCTAAAACTTCTTTCAAAACAGCTTGCGGATTTTCAATTTTTCCTTTTAACCCTTCTGCTAAAGGCGAAATTTCAGACGATTGAAAACCATTAAGCTGAATTGCACGACCGATATTAAATGGCGTTCGTATTTTATCTGCAATTAAATCGCTAGGTGTTGCTACTCCGAGAAGAGCAAAAGTAATCCGATTAAACTCGCTATTAAAATTACGCTTTTCATAACAACTTCTAATCCAGGAGAAAAAATCATCAGCCTCAAATTGAAAGCTTAAAATACTATCAATTTCATCAATAAAAATAACTATTTCATTTTGAAGTTTTCCTAAAAAAATATTTTCAACAAATATATCTAAACGCTGTAGTGGCGATAATTCGCAATTTTCTTTCCACCATGTTCTAATAAATTCGCTGGGGTTAGCTATTTCAAAATTTGCAACCAATGTGTAAACAATACCTGCATACCACTGTTCCGGATTTATATCTTTACTACCGCGTCCAGAAATATCAATTGTAGTACAAGCGATTCCTTCAGCTTGCAATCGTTTTATTGTGCGAACTTGCAAGCTAGTTTTACCCATCTGTCGGGAATTAAAAATATAACAAAAATTACCTGCTTTAAGTTCATTGTAAAGGTCAGAGTCTGCTTGTCTAACTACATAACTGGGAGCATCTTCTGTAAGACTTCCACCAACTTTATATGAAAAATTGTTGCTCATTATCTAATGTTTAGCTAATTAATGAGATGGGCGCAAATAATAAGAGTGTAGGGTGCGTTATAACGAAGTTTAACGTACCATTAATTATCTAAGGTGCGTTACGTAAGCCATAACACACCCTACAACTAAACCCTATTTCGGCGAATTAACGCTTCTAATTCTTTTTTTTGAGTATCAATTAATGTTATTGCTGGATGGGCTGGAATAAACTTTTTGATGAGTTGCGATCGCTCTCTTTCAAAATCTTCTATTTTTTGATATGCAGCATTTGATATAAGGTTTTTTACTACCCTTTTATCTACTTGTGGTTGTGTGTTGGCTAGTTGTTTATACAAATCCTGAAGTTGAGCGTCAAAATGCTGAATCGTTGGAGCTTGAGGTATAAAGCGTGCTAAATTTAATGCTCGCTCGACTTCAATTTTGGCGATTGATTGTAAAATAAGACCAGTCGTAATCTGCGGTGCTGGGGTATCTATCCCCATGTTTGATAATTCATTTCTGACTTTATCCAACATCTTTTGATTTTCGGGGTTCATCATACCAGTTCCGAAAACCCCATCTAAATATTGCTGTAAAAGTTTTTCTGCTGCTTTGTAATCTGCGATCGCGTACCCACGTTGCGCTTCGCTTATCGCACTTTCTTTATTCCCTAAATCCTTGTAAAGATTACCTCTTAATAAGTACTCCTCAGCATTGGGACTACTATCACCAATTAATTGAGTCAAATCTGAAATCGCTTTCTGTTTTTCGCCTAATTTTTCATAAGCCCTAGCCCTGTTCCAATATGCAGGACGACTAAAACCAAGCCTACCTGTATTTTGCCTAATCACTTCGGTATAATCTTCTACTGCGGCTTTATAATTCCCAATTGCAGCATAAGCATTTGCACGATGATAATAGGGTTCTTCAGCTTTTGGATTGAGCCGAATTGCTTGGGTGAAAGAAGAAACTGCAGCTTGTGAGTTTTTTTCACACTCCTCTTGAAAGTGTCCCATGCTTATGAAGTCAGCTACTGTATTAAGATGTGGTGGCTTAAGAGATTTGCAGGCATCTGAATTATCAGAAGCTAGGATTGGTGTAACCATTGGCATCGAAAAACCTAGCAGCACAATAGATGATGCATAAGCTAATAAGGAAGGTATAGAGAAGGTAAATTTCATAATATATAATCGAGAAATATTTTCAGTTAAAGTAGGACTAGAGTTCACAGGTTGTACCTCGAACCTTATTCCTACTAATCCCATTTAACCTTGGCAAGACTTGAGTTCGCATAGGAGTTTATCGAGTACGTATCGACTTTGTAGTGAGATTGAATATTTTAGAATTTTGCCAAAGAAATCTAGCAGTTGTAATATCAGAAATGCCACCTTCAGTTAGAGTACGTCCTGAATTGATATCAGAGATAAAGTCAGCACTACCGCGTAATGGGTATATTCGCCAAACTGACTTAGCTGAGTATTTGCAAATCTCTCAATCTACTATCAGCAGTTTTCTTAATGGCAGAGCTGTAGATTACCTGAATTTTAAAGAAATTTGTCGAGCTTTGGGACTGGAATGGCAACATATTGCCGATTTAACAGCAGAGAGTGGGAAAGATGCGTTGTCATCACCTGTCGCACGCACCATATCGGAAAATAAAAAAGAAACTCAAGAAATATCTTCGTCCCACTTTTCGCTCTTATTTCCATCCGGGCAAGTAGCATTAGATTCGCCATTTTATATCAAGCGTTCTCCAATCGAAGAACGATGTTACGAACAAATTTACAAACCCGGTGCTTTAATCAGAATTAAAGCACCCAGACAAATGGGTAAAACTTCTCTTTTGGCAAGAATTATTGATAAATCGCATTCTCAAGGGGATTGTACCGTCATATTAGATTTCCAACTTGCCGCACAGGAAATTTTTGTCAATTCAGATAAGTTTTTACGCTGGTTTTGTGCCAGTGTTGGTTTAGCTTTAAATATCCCAAATAAACTTAGTGATTATTGGGATTTAGCGGAAATTGTCGGTAGTAACATGGCATGTAAAGCCTATTTTGAGGAATATCTACTACCAACAATTGATAAGCCGCTAACTCTTGGTTTAGATGAGGTTGATAAAATTTTTGAATATCCAGACATTTACCGAGATTTTTTTGGGCTGCTACGCGCTTTACACGAAGAAGGTAAACGTCGAGAGATTTGGAAAAAACTGCGATTGGTAATTGTGCATTCTACAGAAGTTTACGTACCTCTTGATATTAATCAATCGCCATTTAATGTAGGTTTGTCTGTAGAATTGCCTGAATTTAATAATAACCAAATTTTAGATTTAGCCCAAAGGCACCAACTCGATTGGAATGAAACCGAAGTTGAAAAATTAATGATGCTAGTGGGTGGACATCCATTTTTAGTGCATCTTACTCTTTATCATATAGCTAATAGAAATGTTACTTTAACAGAAATACTACAAAATTCCACGAGTTCATCAAGTATTTACGCAGACCATTTACGTCGTCAAAGTTTAATTCTTACGCAGCAGCCGGAATTAGCAAATGCCATGAAAGATGTAGTTATTAATAACTCTGTCAAACTACCGACAGTAACTAAATTTAAATTACACAGTATTGGACTGGTAAAATTGCAAGGAGATAGTGTATTACCACGCTGTAATTTATATCGTCAGTATTTACAAATTCACTTGTGAAAGAATCAATATCTTGTTGACCACAAAAAAGGCATAGAGCGAATTTTTTCGCTCTCAATAGCACAGAGGTTTGGCAAGGAAGCACCTGAACTGAACTTAGATTTATCTACCCATACCCTGAAGTGATTGAAGATTTAGAGCTACCCGTTTGTTGGCTGCTTTTATCAGAAATACCCCGATGACAACCAGCCAGATTTCCCAGATTATGAAACCAACGGGAGTGACTTCCCATGTAGGAGTGGATGGAATAACCGTTGCAAGTAACTCGCTTTGTCCAAAAATCAAAAAGGGTACCGTTGCTAAACCCATCCAGCCAACCCAAGGTTTGAAAAGGGGAGATTTGAGCATAGCCACACCAACTCCTAACGTCCAGAAAGCAAGCAGAAGTTGCCCGATTTGTTCGCCGATGACAACGCCGCCATATTGATGAACTGCTTGGTAGACGACTGCAACCGACTCGCGGGTAACTTGACTAGCAGCTGGATCAACATATAAGTTAGCCAAGACAGGGATCACAAACACCCAGCGCATTAGCCCAACGGACTGTAGCGCACCGGAAACAACCCCTGACAGGGTAGCGGCGGTAAGATACGGGGTATCTTCGCGTCCCAGTACTTTCTGGAGTAGCGCACTGACTGGGATAAACAGCAATGCCGTCAGACCAAAGACAAACCAAGTTAAGATCAGCCCAGCCCCGCCTGCATGGAACCGAGTTAGGACGTAATCCGTGGGTTCGCGTAAGATATCGTCGTACTCAAAATTCTGAATCAGCAGCAAGTACGGTATATTGAGCAGAATGGAGAAGACAATAAACAGGACACCCGTTGTTCTAGAAAGTTGTAAGCGACTCATTCTATTTCCCTCGACTGTTTGATATTTAGCTTGATATTTAGCGTTTCGCTTTTTGTGGGAGTGGCTCTCTAACCCGTCCTATTAACAGGGCGGGCAGGATGCCCACCCCACTCATATTGAATAATTTACTTAAGCTAAAACCCTGTCTTTAATCTCGTTTCCAGGTTCCACCTGGAAATGCCCTTGAAGCGGCTCTGCCGGTGTTAAGCAAGGCTTGCCTTCCAGTAGGCATTCCCAGCCTGAGGCTGGGAACGAGGCAATCTCTAAAAGCTTGTTCTATGCTGGTTTTCACCTTAAGTTGACACCTATGGCAGGATGCACACCCCACTCATATTGAATAATTTATTTTTTGGAAGTACCTTACTCGGCTTGTTTCCAATATTTGACCAGCGATCGCTCGACTCCGAAAAACCGGGCAATCTGGGCTAAGGTTCCGATAATCAGCTTTTGGGCGAACAACGGCAAACCAACGAATACAAGGTCGGCTTTCTGAATGACTAGGGCGAGTTGCAGGGGATTTGTAGGCATTCCCTCCTTGTTCACTTTTGCATCAATCGCCAGACCGTACATTGCTCTAATAAACTGCTCAAACTCCCCCGCCGGACGTACTTCGGATACAAATGTTACCCACTCGTCAGAGGTATTGCGGAAACTATGAGGCGTACCAGCAGGAACGTACACAATTTCTCCTGGTCGGAGTATCTTGATGTTTCCTTTCCCACCCACTTCCATTTCCAGCGAGCCGCTTAAGACCTCAAACGTTTCTGTGAGATGATTGTGATAATGCAGCGGACTGCCGTTTGATCCCGGCGGAAGGTTGAACTGAGCCTTAAAAGACTTTCCGTTACTATCGTGAGTCGAGCAAAGGATTGTCATGCGATCGCCAGTCACGGGATTTTCAATTTGTTCCGGTAGTGACTGATTTGAGATTGCGGTGAACGACGTGTTAAGAGAGTCAAAGCCTAGTTTTGTTGATGTCATTTTGGGAAAGCTCCTTTGTTGAAGTTGTTTGATGTGCAGCGCGTTTTGACCAACAATTAAAAGGTAAGCCGTCTAGTTAGGTGTTGAATTGACATATTGCGCCAAGGAATTGACTCATCACGCCGTTTTGGAAAACTGCGCTTGAATGTCCTATGAAAGAGGCGACTTTCTCCGTTTCTCTCGTTCGCAGCACTGTTCAATATGCAGCAACTTATAAAGGCATAGATCCCAAAAGCTTGTGTGCTGCCATTGGCATTGACCCTAAAATGCTAGAGATGCCTGATAGCCGGGTTACAGGAGAAATCAATCGAGCTATGTGGCACGAAGTGGTCAAGCTGACAGGCGATGACAACATCGGTCTACATATAGGGGAAACCTTCAATTTGGCGATGATTGGGATTGTGGGCTATGTGCTTTTCAATTGTCAGACTTTTAGACAAGTGCTGGAAAACCTCTCCCGCTACACACGTCTCTTCAGTCAGGGGACTTATATTCACTTCTCAATTTCACAAGGGCAAGTGTTGTGTGACTGTGATATCGTGAGTCACCTGAAAAACTACTTGCTAGAAGAACCTCGCCAGCCCATCGAATCTACGTTTTCAGCCCTACTAACGACAACAAAAACGCTGACGGGTAACTCACTAATTCCTGATGCAGTTTGGTTTCAACATCCACGTCCAACAGATATTTCTGAACACCAGCGCATCTTTCACGCACCTGTGCATTTCTCTCAACCAACAAATCGGCTTATCTTCGATGCTGGCTGTTTGGATTGGACTATTTTATCCGCCAATCCATCACTTTTGTCGATGTTTGAGCAACATGCTGAGGCAATGCTGAACGAACTGAGCCAAGAAGATACGTACACGAACCAAGTTGTTCGGGCAGTTACGCATGGTTTAAAGGGAGAAGTTCCTTCTATTGAGGCGATCGCCCGCACTTTAGCTATCAGTGTTCGGAACCTGCAACGAGAACTGCAAGCAGAGGGGACTTCATATCAGCAACTGTTGGATGAGACGCGCAAAGAGTTAGCTCTAAGATATTTGAAAAAACCCGATACCCCAATTCACGATATAGCTTTTTTGCTGGGTTTTTCTGAACCGAGTGCGTTCCACCGTGCATTTAAGCGATGGACAGGAAAAACGCCACGGGCATACAGATGACTTCCACAGTAATAGAACTTATTTATCTGTGTCCACCCCCTCATTCCCCCCTCAAGAGGGGGGAAGACAGAGGAAAAACTTTTATTTATTGTCCATCTGTGGTTCATTATTTCTTTGGTGTACCTTACTGGCTTTGGAAACGCTGTAACAGTAACAGAACTCATTTTTTAGGAGTGATCGCGTGGAATATCAATCGCAAGTCGAACGGAACATTGAAACTCTCAAAAAAGATTTGCCAACACTTTTTGAGCAGGATATTTGCTACGACATTTACACGCAGGATATCTACTTTCAAGACCCAGTCAACAAATTTAAAAGAAAATTCAACTATCGCATTATCTTTTGGACTTTGCGATTTCACGCTCGATTATTTTTTACCAAAATTTACTTTGACTTACATGACGTGTATCACTCAGCCGAGGACATCATTTTGGCAAGGTGGACAGTTCGCGGTGTTTTGCGCGTTCCTTGGAAAGCTGGAATATTTTTCAATGGCTACTCGACGTACAAACTTAACAAAAATGGTTTAATCTACGAGCATATCGACACTTGGGATCGCAAACCAGGGGAAATTTTGCAGCAGTTTTTCCGCAAGGGAGGAAAGACCTAAGATGTTATTTTCTACCTTAAGTGTCAGCCCGCTACTAGGAAATCTGATAGCAACAGCGCTGACGTTTGTTTATGTGTTCGGGCTAGTAGCACTGTTGAATTTTTGTGCGCCCAAGTTTGGTATATCACAAGATATTACCCGCAAAATTACGCATATTGGTGCTGGATCGCTCATTGGCTTTTTGCCTCTTTACAGCGATTTACATTGGTCGAAGTACTTAAATGTGACGATTTTTGTCGTCTGGATAGTCCTCCTCGTACAGAAAGGGCTCTTTGCCAAACCAGACGATGAGGCTGTTAATATCATGACCCGTACAGGCGACAGGCGTGAACTCCTCAAAGGTCCGTTTTATTTCGTGATTGTGGCAACTATTTGCGGCACACTATTGTATAAAAGTTTTCCTGGGATTGTAGCAATGACAACTCTCGGCTGGGGCGATGGTGTTGCACCAATCATTGGTTCTTATTATGGCAGGTTGAAGTACAAAGTTTTCAGTAACAAAAGCTGGGAAGGAAGCCTCTCGATGTTTGTTTTCGCTTTCGCCGCCAGCGTCTTTTTCGTTTGGCTTATCATCCCAAATCAACTAAATATTAGCCGGATTTTATTGCTGGCATTTATTGCCACACTTGTTGAAGGATGCAGTCCTAAAGAAGTTGATAACATTCTCATTCCAATAGCAGTCATTGTGGCGGCAAATTTTATTTAATGAAATCCTCAGCACGCTTGATTTGTACCTGCTTCTTTAAAGTAAAAAAGAACGTGCTACCCTGACCAACTTCTGATTCCACCCAAACCTTGCCATCATACATTTCTACAATCTTTTTTACTAAAGCTAAACCAATGCCTGTACTGTCATCTTTATTGCTAGATAACTTTTGGAAGATTTGAAATATTCTTTCAAAATATTGCTTTTCAATTCCTAAACCATTATCAGCTACACTAAAATGCCAATAATCATTATCTTCAGTACAGTCGATTAGAATCTGACCTTGCGGTTTCTCAATAAATTTGATCGCATTACTCAATAAGTTTTGAAAAACTTGTTCTATGCGAGTTTTTTCACAGTAAACAATAGGTAATTTATTAGCTATCTCTATTTGTATATTTTCACTAGGACTAAGAATGTCAATAACATCTGCAACGACTTTATTTAAATTCACTTGCCGACTCTCCTCTTGAAGGCGTCCAACTCTGGAGTATTCTAAAATGCCATCAATTAAGTTTTGCATTTTCTGAACTCTATTCATAAGGAGATTGACGAATTCTCTACCCTGTTCGTCAAATTTCTCAGCATAATCAGCTAATAGCCACTCTGACAATGAAGCAATTCCTCGAAGTGGCGCTTTTAAATCATGGGAAACCACATAAGCAAAATCATTTAATTCTTTATTTGCACTTTCTACTTTTTTCAGCAACTGCGCCATCTTGTCCTGAGAGTGCTGGCGTTGAATAATTTCCTGCTGGAGGTGTTCGTTGGCTTTTGCTAGTTCAGTAGTACGTTGCTTTACGAGTTCTTCTAGACGTTCTTTATACTCTCGCAACTCTTGCTCAACTCGTTTACGCTCAATATTTTCCTCTTGCAAAGCTTTATTTGCCGCTTCAAGCTGTGCTGGGCTGGGGAGAGCAAGTGCTAGAGGAACTAGAGGGATGATAGTAAGAGCTGTATAAAAAGAAATGATAGCTGTGAAAGCTTTGATAGCCCCAGACAACCAATAAACAGGATGCCAAAGCGTCCACACTTCTACAATATGTGTTGTGCCACAGGAAATAATAAAGGCTCCAAACAAGAGAAAAATGTTTTTAAATGGTATATCTTTCCGCTTGCGGACAAAATACACCAGCGTCAGCGGAATAGAATAGTAAGAAAGTGCGATTATGACATCTGACAGGATATGCAGCGAAACCAACTCTGGTTTCCATAAATAACAATGCCCATGAGGGATAAAATTTTCTGAGAAAAAATTATAAAAAAAATCCATTCCAAAACCTCCTACCTCCTGCACCAATATACTTGACTATTATGCAAGAGGTAGGATCAAATATGTACTAAGGAGGATGTTTTTCTATTGAAGTTATCTATAGGGGATGAGTTCTTCAAGTCAAAAGCAGGTTTACCACAACTTCCACTCAGGGTACATTGGGTCAGAGGGTTCCACGCTACAAAGCAGTACATTTGTATCTACAAGAAAAGTCAATTATAATTCCTCGTCTGAGTACATACTTTCCCGGCTAACAGCATAATCTGATAACAGAGGTGAATTGCGATCGTGACTCTCTGCCCACTCCCGAAACACTTGTGCCAATTCTTCTGGGGTAGCGGTTTCGTACAAAGGACGCTGTACCTGTTGTGGTTGGACTAACCGCTCAAGCATTGCGTCCAGGTGTGGTTTAATTTCGTCTGGACTTTTTGTGGTTATCCGCGCCAAAACCTGAGTGATTGTCTCTATATCTTCTTTATGTGCTGACTCAAAATTGCGAAGCAATTCTTTGGAAAGGTTATTCATAACAATAAGGCCACCATTCAACAGAAAACCTATTTTTAGATTACTGAGAAATTTCTACACGGAGCGCATATCATCTTATCTACAATCTAACTTCTTACGGTTCGCCCATTTTTTTTAGAGTTAGGAAAATTGAGAAACCTAGTTTTAATCAGGGTTTAAGATATGCAATATATAGTATTTTGGAACTAATGTATTAGTTTAGGATGAAAGCGAAAACGCGATTGGGCAAAGCCTATTGCCCTTTGGGCGTATACGCACAATATCTCTGCTTCAATCATCCGGTGGTAATCGTCAATGGTCTACTTGGCTAAAGTTTTCATAATACCGAAAGTATTAAAGTCATAAAATATAACTTTTAGACAATACGAGTGAAGATTTATAGTAGCCGAAAAAGCTTGTGGCTCTTTAAAGATGAGAACGAAGGCTAATACAAGTGAAAACCAGAGTAAAAATTTTACACGAGAGACGAAAGCGGCTGCTTTCATCAGAGATACTTTACCCAAAGTTCAACGATGTAAAATTTGTGGTGGGTATCTCCACAGTCACTCTATCTCCATAGATCATAAAACAAGAAAAGCAGATGGTGGCTTAGGTACCTTAGACAATGCACAGTTGACTCACCCATACTACAATACAGCAGTCAAAAATTAAGTTATTCCTAGATTAGCCAAGCCATCAAACTTAGATTTAGGGTGCGTTAGTGAAACGTAACACACCCTATTTTTCACTTCAATTTGCAACCGTTACTGCTGAATAGTGGTGCAATACCTGCTTAATATACTGCCCAGTATACGACCTAGGATTCTCCGCCACTTCTTCTGGTGTACCCACAGCAATCACCTCTCCCCCTTTGTCGCCGCCGTCCGGTCCTAAATCTACTAGCCAATCAGCACAACGAATCACATCTAAATTGTGTTCAATCACTAAAATTGAATTGCCTTTATCCACCAAACGTTGCAACACATCTAACAACTTGTGGACATCATAAAAAGATAAACCTGTCGTGGGTTCATCTATTAAATAAAGTGTCTTCCCTGTAGCGCGACGTGATAATTCTGTTGCTAATTTTATCCGTTGTGCTTCTCCACCAGATAAGGTTGTTGCTGGTTGTCCAAGTTGAATATATCCCAACCCCACATCAACTAAAGTTTGCAGTTTAGTCGCTGCTTTGGGAATGTTTGTAAAAAACTCCAAAGCTTCCTCAACCGTCATATTAAGAACATCAGAAATAGACTTGTCTTTGTACTTCACCTGCAACGTTTCCCGGTTATATCTTGCACCTTTACAAACTTCGCACTGTACATAAACATCTGGCAAAAAGTTCATTTCAATGACATTCACACCTTGTCCACTGCAAGCTTCGCAGCGTCCACCTTTGACGTTGAAGGAAAACTGCCCTGCTTTATAACCCCTTGCTTTTGCTTCAATTGTTGCTGTAAAAACTTCGCGAATAATATCGAAAACCCCTGTGTAAGTCGCTGGGTTAGAACGTGGCGTTCTCCCAATAGGTGATTGGTCAATGACAATGGCTTTGTCAACAGTATCCAATCCCTCAATTGCATCTATGTCTTTAGGAAAAGGAACTTTACGCGTCAGCTGATGTTGCAGTGCGGGGTAGAGTAGTTCGTTAATTAGCGTAGATTTACCAGAACCAGAAACACCAGTAACCGCAACAAGTTTACCCAAAGGTATTTCCACATTTATATTTCTTAGGTTATTGCGGCGGGCATTTTTAATGACTAAACTTCGCCCATTTCCGTCTCGACGTGCATCTGGAGTTGTAATCATCCGCCGTCCTGACAAATATGCACCCGTCAGCGACTCTTCTGCTTTCAGCAACGCTTGCAAATCACCTTGGGCGACAATATTTCCGCCATGAATACCCGCATGAGGGCCAATATCGACAAGATAGTCAGCAGCACGAATCGTTTCTTCATCATGCTCTACCACAATCAACGTATTACCCAAATCCCTTAATTTTGTTAAAGTTCGCAGTAACCGCCCATTATCTCGTTGATGCAAACCAATACTTGGTTCATCCAAGACATACAAAACCCCAGTCAACCCAGAACCAATTTGAGTTGCTAGACGAATTCGTTGCGCTTCCCCACCCGAAAGCGTCATCGCTGGACGATCAAGTGTTAGATAATCTAATCCTACATCCAACAGAAATTGCAATCGCGCTCTAATTTCTCTGAGTACCAAGTCGCCTATTTGCAACTGGCGATCGCTCAACTCTAACTTATCAATCCTCTCCCGACACTCTCGAATCGAGACGCCACTCAAATCTAAAATCCGGTATTGTCCCAACCGCACCGCCAAAGCCTCCGGTTTTAACCGCTTCCCCTCACACACCGGACACGGCTGATCAACTAAATACTGTTCTAACTTTTGCTTAATTAACTCCGAACTCCCCTCATATTGCCTTTGCAACATAGGAAGCACCCCTTTAAACCCTGAGTTCTGCGACTTCTGCGCCTCTGTGGTTCCATACAAAATCGACTCCCGCTGTTCCTCAGTCAACTGACTCCACAGCGTCTGCAACTCAAACCCGAACTCTTGCCCCTGCTTGTACAATAATTCCAAATAATATGAATTATCCTTATCCGACCAAGGAGCGATCGCAGCATACACAGGCGCTTTCGGATCAGGTACCACCAACTCTGGCGAAAACCTTCTTAAACTTCCAATACCATGACAGTGGGGACAAGCACCATAAGGAGAATTAAACGAAAATAAGCGCGGCGATAATTCTTCCATAACCGCCCCGTGTTCTGGACAAGCGAAATTCTCGGAAAATACTAATTCTGAAGGCGATTCTTTTTCTTCTGTATCTTTTATTATCTCAATAACCGCAATTCCACTAGATTGTTTCAGGCAAGTTGCAAGAGAATCAACCAAACGCTCCTGCATACCAGCCTTTTTCACGAGGCGGTCAATCACCACTTCAATTGTATGCGTAACATTTTTATCTAACTCAATTGCGTCTGAGAGTTCTCGCACCTCGCCATCGACCCGGACACGGACAAAACCTTGAGAGGCTAAACTTGATAACAGCTTGTTGTGAGTCCCTTTTTTCCCCCGGACAACAGGTGCAAGGATTTGAAAGCGGGTGCGATCAGGAAGTTCCAGAATGCGATCGCACATCTCATCGATAGTTTGCGGGGCGATACAGCGATCGCATATCGGACAATGAGGTTCACCCGCCCGTCCAAACAACAGCCGCATATAATCGTAAATCTCCGTTACCGTCCCCACGGTGGAACGGGGGTTATGGGAGGTAGATTTTTGGTCAATGGAAATCGCCGGGCTTAAACCCTCTATCGCCTCCACATCAGGTTTTTCCACCTGTCCCAAGAATTGCCGTGCATAGGCGCTGAGGGATTCCACGTAGCGACGTTGCCCTTCGGCGAAGATGGTGTCAAATGCAAGCGAAGATTTGCCAGAACCAGAAACACCAGTAAAGACAATCAGGCGATCGCGTGGCAGTTCCAAATCAATATTCTTGAGATTATGCTGCCTCGCACCTCGAATGCGGATTGTATTTTGGTTGTTGGGGTTGGGGTGTGGAAGATGTCCATTTAAGGATGCGGCTATCTGGGTGTTTGACATATCGGCAGGCAACAGAGAAAGCGGCGGGGGCTAAACAGTTCTTAATATTATCATTGTCGCCCTTACCATAGTAGAACAATCGTACTGTTATAGGTGGTGATTGTACCTTCTGGTATTGGGGGAATTGCCCTTGTCCCCAGAGGCGACCTGAGATAAGTAGTTGAAGGCGATTACCCACAGTTATGCTAGGTTTATCGATGGCATTGATGAGGCAGTCTTACCATGCTAGCCAGTGCAGCCACTTATGAAATTACTTGGGAAAAGTTACCAGATGATTTTGTTTTAGATGACGAGCCAGTGGATAACATTAATCAGCCACTATTAGCTGCGGCTTTAACAGAAAGCTTAGAACTGGCGGTCAGATTACCAGCCAACGCCTTAACCATAACTAACTACGGCATCTGTGCCACTTTAAATAACAAAATCGTGGTGAAAGCTCCTGATTGGGGATTTGTACCTTCTATTAGAGTGCCACGCGAAGAGGTTAAGCGTAGTTATACTCCACAACTCCAAGGTGATTTTCCAGTCATCGTTATGGAATTTCTTTCGGTTACTGAAGGCGGAGAGTACTCTAGTAAACCAACCTATCCACCCGGTAAATGGTTCTATTACGAGCAAGTTTTAAAAGTTCCCAACTACGCAATTTTTGAACCAGAAACGGGAGTGTTGGAAGTGTATCGGCTAGATAATTCTGGGCAGTATCAACTTCAAGCATCAGATGAAAATAACCGTTACTTGATTGCGGAAATGAACCTGTTTTTAGGTATATGGCAAGGAAGCCGAGAAAATCGAACAGGCTATTGGTTGCGTTGGTGGGATGAACACGGGGAACTCTTGCTATGGGGTTCGGAATTAGCAACTAAGGAACGTCAACGGGCAGAACAGGAACGTCAACGGGCAGAACGATTGGCAGCGCAGTTGCGATCGCTGGGAGTAGAACCAGACGTTTGAGGACGTGGTGAAAGCCAATTGCTTTCTGTTTTTTGTTCTTTCCCCCTTAAAAAGTAAGGGGGAAGTTCGTAAGTCCTTAACGAGATGCCAGCCAGTCTACAATTTGCTGATTGACAACATCTGGCACTTCATCATGAGGACAGTGTCCAGCCCCCGGAATAGGCACAATTTTGATATCCTTACCATTTTCCCGCGCTTTTTCGTAAATTTTCGCCCCGGAGATTGGTGTCCAAGGGTCATCTGCACCCCAAACGACCAGCAATGGGCGCTCCACCTTAGGCAAAAGCTCCACTGGAGAAGGACCAGGAGGTGCTGTGAGGATAGAGGCGAAAACTTGTTGCGCTCCTGGGTCACAAGAAGGAGCATAAAGTAAATCTACCAATTCATCAGTGACGGCTTCCCGGTTGCGGTAAACCTGGTATAGGGTACGGCGAATTTGGGCTTTTTGACGGACGCGGTTAAAGACGAATCCTCCTGCAAGGCGCGATCGCACTAATGAGTTAAAAGCTCCCATTGCAATGCGTAGCGGCGGGTTCAGTTCGTGTGGTCGATGACTCAACCCACCCGCACAGTTAATTAAAACACCACCTGCGGCTACTTCTGGATGTTCCGCCACCACCATTAAGCTCAGAAGTCCGCCGATGGAGTTACCTATAAATATCGCAGGCTCTTGAATGTGTGATGCACAAAAATCCTTGAGCAGTTCCACCCACACTTCCACAGTGTAATTTAACGGTGGCTTATCGGAACCACCAAACCCCAAAAGGTCAACAGCAAAGACTTGATAGCCAGCGGCTGCTAAAACGGGGATATTTTTCCGCCAATGTCCAATCGAAGCCCCAAAGCCATGAACTAGTACTAGGGGGCGTCCAGTACCCATAACGGTGTACTGAATTTTGTAACCCTGCCAAGTCCAAAAGAGTTTTTCAAAGGTAGCCGTTGTTTGCTGCTGGATACTTACAGTCATTGATTAAGATTTTTAAAGTGTGTCCTCATATAGTCATTTTCTCTAATTTCAGAGAATTAGGCACAAAATGCTATTGTTGAACCAGTCCCAGTCAGGTTAAGGTTTCTGCGGCGAGGAGGTTCGGTGATTGGAGTTCGGCTTAAGCCTGGAACAAATTGCAGACGCTCTATGATGTCAGTCAGTTGATTAGGCGCATCTGCTTATTCTTGCAGCGTCATTGCTCCATTTTGACTGCCATCACCTTGCACGTAAATATCTCTAATTGGGAAGGGGATTTTAATTCCTTCTTTCTGATAGCGTTTGTGTAATTTCTTAACAAATAAATGTCTAGCCATGCGTTGGTCAAAAAATTCATTAACTCGCATATAAAGCGTAAAATTTATACTAAAATCAGCAAATTCATTAAATCTTATATAAGGTTCATTTGCTATTAATTCAGGAGCAATTTCCTGCATCACCTCTTTAGCAACCTTTACAGTCACTCTTTCGACTTGTTCAAGGTCGCTATCATAGCCAACTCCTACATTCATCGTTAATGTGATTTCCTTAACTGGGAGATGGTAGTTCGTGAAAATAGCTGAAGCTAGCTTAGAATTTGGTACTATTATGACGTTATTGGAAAGCTCTTTTATAGTCGTATTGCGCCATGTTATATCTGTAACGTAACCCTCATGATTTCCATCAGCTAGTTTAACGTAATCTCCTGTTCTGACTTGCTTAGAAATAATTAAATAAAAACCAGAAAACAAATTTGCTAGTGTATCTTGAAGTGCTAAACCAACTGCTATACCACCAACACCCAACGTTGTCAGTATTGGTGTAATTTCAAACCCTAGCGTCTGCAATATGATTAATATTCCCAAAACTAAAACGGCAGTTTTGGCTCCATTAGAAAGCAGTGATGCTGAAAGACCATTAGTTCTGCGAAAAAATAAATTTACAAACCCAGCAGTGAGTCTGGCAAAAACTACAGTGACTGTATATAAAAAAGCGCTTGTAATAATCTTTTTCAGTAGTTCTGTAACATCCGGATCAGGGCGGTAACTCATCAGTGCAGCATAAAACCCAGCAAGCACGCACCAAAAGAAGGGCATACGATTCAGGGAGCGAAATATAATTTCACTTCCGCGAATGTGTCTGCTAGCAACAAATTTTTTCAGTCTTGTAAAGATAATTTGTTCGCTGATAATTCCACCAAGAAAACCAGCCAAGATAAACAGAATTGGCAAAATCCAATGCATCATAAAAATTTTTGATTTTAGACTTTGGATTTGAGATTGAAGGAATTTCTAGTATAATATCCCACAGCAAAAGATACCAGAATCGCAGCTAGAAGTGATTCGATAATTCGCTGAAAAGCCCTCTCGGCTTATTTGCTATTGTCCCTTGTTTGGTTTTGTGTTTCAACAAAACTTGCGTGAATCTGTGTCGGTTAAACTCAGGGTTCGACGTAAAAAACTACTTACTTGTTCCCAAATTCCCAAAGAGTACCAACGAGAAAATATCTTTTGGCGTACTTAGGGTCTTGGCGGTTCAAAATACATAACATGGACTTGCCAATTGTTTATCACCCCGATTATGTTGCCCCACTACCCGAAGGTCATCGCTTCCCGATGCCAAAATTTAGGCAACTCTACGAACTGCTCCTAGCAGATAACGTAGCGCAAAAAGAACAATTTTACACACCTACACGCCCACCACAAGAGTTGATAGAGTTAGTTCACACCCCAGAGTACGTTCAAGCTTACTGTCAGGGTACTCTCGATCCCAAAGCACAGCGACGCATTGGATTACCCTGGAGTCCAGCACTGGTGAACCGTACCTGTGTAGCAGCTGGTGGTACTATTCTGACTGCTCAACTCGCACTAAAGCACGGTTTGGCTTGCAATACCGCAGGCGGTACTCATCACGCCTTTCCCAGTTATGGATCTGGTTTTTGTATTTTCAACGATTTGGCGATCGCCTCCCGCGTCTTACAAAAACTCGGACTTGTCCAAAAAATCCTGATTGTGGACTTGGACGTGCATCAAGGCGATGGCACTGCTTTCATCTTCCAAGACGACGATAGTGTTTTCACTTTCTCGATGCACTGCGAAGTTAATTTTCCTGGCACAAAGCAACAAAGCGATTTGGATGTTCCCTTGCCTGTAGGAATGGAAGATGACGCCTATCTGCAAACTTTAGCAAATTATTTACCAGATTTGCTTTCAGATGTCAAGCCAGATTTCATTTTCTACGATGCTGGTGTTGATCCACATATAGGCGATCGCCTGGGAAAATTAGCCCTAACCGATACAGGCATTTTCCGCCGGGAAATGCAGGTTTTGAGTACTTGTGTTGCCGCTGGGTACCCTGTTGCTTGCGTCATTGGCGGCGGTTATGCTGATGATATGAAATCCCTTGTTTATCGTCACTCCCTAGTGCATCGCGCTGCCAGTCAAGTTTATCAGCAATACAGACTTTGATATAGTATAACTCTTGCATACAGTCAATCTTTTTGAAATGAAACCACAGATAAACATTGATAACACCGATAAATATCTGTGTCCATCTGTGTCCATCTGTGGTTCAAAAATTCATAAATCCTATTTTTGTAAGAAGTCTATTAAGTAACACTAAACTTAGTACAACATCTCATTAATACGAACACGAATTCTCTATAAAAACACTCTGCGTCTCTCTGCGCTTACTTAGCGCTCCTCTGCGTTTAAAAACGCGCTCGTTTTTACGCAAGCAAATCTATACTTAGAAAACCTTATGGGCAAGGGCAACAGTGGATGAACAACGGCAAAGTTAGAATTTACGAACTATCAAAGGAATTGAAGTTGGATAACAAAAAGCTATTAGCAATTTGTGACCAACTCAACATTGTGGCCAAAAGCCAGAGCAGCACAATCTCTGAATCCGAGGCAGAACGCATTCGTAAAGCGACAAAGAAACCAGTTGCTAACGTTGCTACCTCTTCCCAAAAAAATTCCTTAAATATTAAAAAAGACTCGGAAGATTGGGGCTATGTGTTAATAGGTTCGACAATTGATAGGTTGATCCGCAATCTTGAAGGTGATGCTGCCCTTGAATCATATCCCGAATTTCGGGAGCGGCGCGAGCGTGCCAACGAGTTAATGTTTGAATGTGTCGGTAGAAAGCCTTGCCTGTTTTATGTTCGTCGCAAGGGCGCTGCCAAAGAGCCAAAACAAGAAATTTGGGACTTGACAATCGCAACAGACTCGGATGTTCAATTACCCATAAGACTTAAGAAGCTAGGAAAAACATTAGGATTCAGAGCAGCTGTACAACAAAATGGATACGGCGGTTTAAAGATACTGTCGGTTCAGTTACTACAACCCTCACGGGGACACGCCGATGGCTATGCTGTCCCTTGTCGCTTGTGTCTGCTACCCGACCACGAACATCATCTCGGCATTCCGTCACGGGCATTGGCACGCATGGCAGCCACGCCAGTCTGTGGTGATTATGTACCCACGGAAGATCAGCTCAAAGCTTGGAAAGCGTTTTTGCAGATTGAGGAAAACATTGCTAAGGCACGTCAGTTTTGTGTGCCTTACTTGGCTCATAACTATAGCTCCAGAAGGCGGATCAGTTTTGAAATTGATGTCGCCTCAGCCACGCTTGACGGCTCTGCTGAAAATTCCTTGGGTGTGAAAAACTTCTGGGAACGGGCAAAACGGGCAAGAAATGAAGAACTGAAACTTTTCGAGACTGCTCCCACAGGAAAAAACTGGCAGAACAGCCGCCAACTCGGGTCTGTTGAAGAAGTTGACTCCAACCGTTGCATCATCCATATAAGGCTAGAACGCGACTTAGCTGAATACATCGCCGCAGGGCGTTATCAGCTGCCACCCACCGGATTTTTGTGTTTCGAGGCAGTTGGTGACATCAAACAAATTCAGCGCAAGAAAAAAGCCTTAGACGACTTGAACAATGGTTACACCCAAAATCCCTATTTGGGTAACTTCTTATTCGACGCTTCCCAGGCAAGACCCATCCAAAAAACTGTTCAACTTCGACCAGAAGATATGTTACTATCTTCCGCTAATCCTGGTCAGAAAGCAGCAGTGGAAACGGTACTTGCAGCCGAGGATCTTGTTCTGATTCAAGGTCCGCCAGGAACAGGTAAAACGACTGTGATTGCCGAGATTTGCTATCAAGTTGCTCTTCGGGGTGAACGCACTCTCATTGCCTCTCAAGCCAATTTAGCAGTTGATAATGCCCTGAGTCGATTAGTTCACAATCCAGTGATTCGGGCTGTGCGAAAGGGACGACCCGAGAAAGTTGGGGAAGAAGGACAGCCATTTTTAGAAGACCAAGTGATTGGCACATGGCTACAAAATACCGCGACTGATTGCGAAAATAATCTCAGCAAACGCCTCGACGATGTAAAAGTTTTGCGTCAATTGTTGACATCATCACAACGATTCACAGCATACTTAAAAGCAGAAGAAGAATTTTATGAGACACAAAATGAATTCAACAACAGCAAGGCAAGTCTAGAGGCAAACTGTAAAAATCAAGAAACAGTCTACAAGAAAAGCGAAGCACAGAAAAATGAGGTCGAACCCCTAATAGCAAGGTTGGAGGGTCTGCTAAACGCTGCACCTAACGTAAACTGGGAAGACCCAGAAGTGACAATTTTTTTGCCACTTCTTAAAACCTACACAGAAGGCAACAGTACAGTAGAAAACTTTTTGGCAGATGTTCGTACAGCCATCAAATATACTGATGAACTTGGTTTTGTTCGCCCTAGACGTGGTGCATTTGGATTGGCGGTTTGGTTGCGTGAAACTGTAGCAGATGTATCTGAATTTAAAACAGCATTAAGTTCTGCTCAAGAGGCGACTGTCGCCATGTCGGAGGTTGCGGCGTCCGTGCAGATATTTAGACAAAATTCTACTTATTTGAATCAGCTACAAACAGATTATCAGCAATTTGTTACCAAGCAGCAAAGTCTAGAACAAACAATCCGGAGTTGGGAAAACCGCAAACGGGAAATAGATTATATTATCACAGCAGTTAAGGAATGGAAATCTACAGCATATTCTAATCTGTATCATGTATTAAACGATTGTCAGAAATCCGGTCAACCATTAACAGAAAATTTAGCGGACTTACCACTAGGGTTGTTGATGTTTGCTAAGACATTAAAATTAGAAATTGTGCCAAAAGGTTACACACTTAACCTGCCAGAGTGGGAGTTATTGGCAAAGGCGATCGCCTATGAAATAGACGGCGGTTTTATTGACAGACGCGGTAAGCAGTATAATTTTAGTTATTTTTTACAGCAAAGTTTCAGCCAAACTCCAATGGTGCTGTCAACAAGCGATAGCACCCAATGGCAAGAACTTTACCAACAGTTTAATAACTATCAACTACTCAAACCTAGTCAGCGAAAATTGCTGGTTGAGAATACACAGTTTTTTATGATTAGAATGCAACAGAAGTATGGTGCATCATGGGAATTGAATAACATCGAGTCTACTCTCACCCGTGTTACACAAGAATTAGTGGATAGCATCCTGAAAAATGCACGTCAATGCGTTTTACAAGTCAAAACGGAAACTGAACAACAAGTTCAAACGTTACAAAAACAACTTAATGAACTTCAAAAAAATGGAATTACCCAAGAGCAAATATCTGCCAATCAATCTCAGGTAGAAAGAGCCAGACAAGATGGTAATTTGAAACTTGCACGAGTTATCACTATTCTGCAAGAACTTATCAGACAGCAAAACTTACCCGCTCAATTACGCATTCTACTTGAACAATATATCGCTAAGCAATCAAACATTTGGGAACAGCCCCAAGAATTCTCAAAGCAAGTGCATTCTTGGGCAAATTCCATAAGTCAGCTTGAAACCTTAATTTTATCATTAGAACCTTTTGCTGTATTAGAAATTATTAAAAAGTCTCTGCATGAGCATCTCTCAAGGGTAAAAGAAGAAAACACAATTTCTCTACGGCAACTTGAAGAAGTACAAATCAAACTACGTGAATTAGAGCAACAATTACAACCACAGCTATCAGATAATTTAATGTCTGAGCGAAACTGGTGGCAGATGGTATGGCAAGCAATACCTGATAAATTTAAGCTTGAAAATTCTGCTACAGACTTGTTTAATATAGACTATTTACGTACCATCAAAACTCAATTTGACTCTTGGCAACAGCAACTGCAAAGTGAAGAAATTTATCTCAATAGATATCAGAAGTTTGTCCAAGATTGGATTGAAAAACTACGCAACCCCTCAGAGGGCGATCGCAACGATTTGAGGCGAATTTACCTAGATAACGCCAACGTCGTCGGTATCACCTGTGTTCAGGCTGCAAATCGAGAATTCTCTGAAGAATTTAAAAACTTTGATGTCGTCATCATTGATGAGGTGAGTAAGTGTACTCCACCAGAATTAGTCATCCCAGCCTTGAAAGGTAAAAAGTTAGTCATGGTAGGTGACCATCGACAATTACCACCCATGCTTGATACTAGCACTTTAGAAGAAGTTGCTCAAGAGATTAGTAGTACACGAGAAGAACTGCAATTTTTAGAAGAATCACTTTTTAAAAGTCAGTTTGAAGCTGCTGATGAAAGCATCAAACAGATGCTGACTACACAGTATCGAATGCACCCGTTTATCATGGGGGCAATTAATCAGTTTTATAACGGGAAACTAGAATGTGGAATTTTACAACCTGACACGAAACGCGCACATAATTTGGCAGGTAAAGTTATTCAAGAAAACCACCATATTCTTTGGGTAAAAATGCCATCAGAAAATGAGTTTCAAGAGCAACGTGAAGGAACTTCATTCTTTAATATTCAGGAAATTGATGCTATTGAACGTCTGTGTCAGCAGATGGAGAATGCTTGGGCTGCTAGAGTTGCTAATGGTGAACCTAAAAAAGAAATTGCCGTAATTACATTTTATGGCGCTCAACTTAGAAAAATTGATGAACGCCTTCAATCTGAACTTTATCCTTCTTTGCAAATTCGTACTGGAACGGTTGATCGATTTCAAGGTATGGAAAGACATGTTGTAATTGTTAGTATGGTTCGCAACAATAGTAAGGGAGATGTGGGTTTTGCTAAGAAGTCAGAAAGGGTGAACGTTGCTTTTTCCCGCGCGCAAGAACTACTAATAATTGTGGGTTGTCACGATTTATTTACCCGTCAAACAGGCAAAATCGGAAGTATGTATTCAGAGGTTTCCAACATTGTACATCGTCATGGAGGTTTAGTTGATGTTTCTCGCGTCTTCTGCTAAACCTATTGATAATAATCTCAGAGATTTGGTAAATGAAATTGAAGTACAAAGCCCTGGTTTATCGGTTTTAGCAGCGCGTCAATTCCGCTATAGTTTGTGTCAAACTCATGTAGAAGTCACTATCAAAGAACCCCGCCAGTTCAATGTACTCGAAGAGTTTATAATCCGCGCTGGTATTGAACTTGATTCTCCACCAACAGCAGATGAATTAGCATCTGTACTTGGGCTTGATCCTATCTTCGTGCGAAGTACTATTGCGACTCTTCAGAAGTTACAAACTCTCGAAGTGACATCACCAATTACAGTCACTCCTGAAGGGCGTTTATTTTATGAGAAAGGAACTGTACCACAGCCCCCATACTCTGAAAAAATTTATGCTGTTGTAGATCCCTTGGGTGGAAAGCTTACTTTTCACTCTGAACCTTTAAACGATACAGTAGTAAACCTACCTGAGTTGGCAGAATTTGTCACTATTGATAATACAATTACTGATATTTCTTCCTTCTCCCTTGAAGAATTACAACAAAATATTCAGGCTTCAGGTTTAGCACTTCATGTTCCAGAAGACGGAAAAATTGTCATTTCCTGTAAGGTAATAGCTCCGACTAAAAAGATATGGAAAACTATATCGCTTTTCGTTCTGTTTGATGCACTTGAAAATAAGTTGAACATCCAACTCAGAAAGGGAAAGCAAATTCTAAAGTCGGAATCAAACTGGCTGGAAGCACTAGAAGCTGAAGGTAAAATGTCCTTGCAAGCATTATACAAATTGTCAGACGAAACCATCTCTTTTGAGCGCAAAGCAACTCTCAATCAGAAAAACGCAGAAATTGAGGCTAGACTGGAAAAGATTCAGCAAAAGGCGCTGGAAACTGCAAGACTTGCTAGTGCAGAACAGAAAAAAATCAACTTGTCAGGTACAGTTGTACAGTTACGCGATGGACAAATTCCTCAAGCTTTCTCAGAAGTTTTAAATTCGGCACAGCATCAGATTCTTATCTATTCTCCTTGGGTAAGTCAGAAAGTTGTAGACGAACAATTTCTTCTCCTGCTGCAAACATTGGCTAATCGTGGGGTTTGGATTCTCATTGGACATGGAATTGCGCGGCGACAAGAAGATGAAGACAAACCAATACCAGCACCAGTGGAGGAAAAACTTCGAGCAGTGAAAACGCCTGATGGCTTACCAGGTATACAGGTTTTTTGGTTAGGAAATTCCCATGTCAAAGAAGTCATAGTTGATGGGAAAATCTATCTTTGTGGAGTTCATAGTTGGCTGTCTTATGGCGGCGATGATTTACCACGAGGCGAATCAGTTTATAAAGTCACAATTCCTCATCAAGTTCAAGAAGCCTATGAATTTCTCGCCAATCGTTTCAAAAACCATGCCCAGAAATTATGGGAAAATGCTGTACAAAACCGCGATACTCAACTAGCTACGGATACTCTGTGCATGTGGGGTGCTATAGGTATGGAAGAAATGGCACTCACAGCGATACAGCAAAATAACTGGCTAGAACTTCTTCCGGTGTGGCTGAATGTCGTATGTCACGGGCTAAAGTCGAAAAAGGTATCCGGTGATTCAGGAAGTTTTAGAACTGCACTTTCTTTGCTGGATCAGCTTCCTACAGAAGCGGCTTTTATTAAATCATTACGGCAAGGATGGCGTAAAGTTATCGGCGCGATCGCTACTAACAATCCTCAGCAGGCTTTAAACTTACTCAGCGATGAAGTCTGGCACGAGTTTGTGCGTCTCGCCATTGCCCAACCAACTCTCAACACACCTGAGCAATTTATAGCGGCACATACTCCATCTCAAAATATGCCCAAGCAATCTCAAAAGCGCAAAAATAAATAAACTATAGTCAAAAGTCAAGACTCAGAAGTTAAAAATTATTCTTTCCATCTCCCCATTCCCATACTCCCTTAGTCAACTGTTAATTAACTCTAACGTCATAAGCAGAATTTCGTCGCCTTCGATACAATCTATAAAGTAAGGAGAGCCGAGGAGAACATACTGGTGCTATTGAAAGGCTTTGAAATTGAGATGTACACTGGCACCCCTAGTGGTGATATCGTCGGACTCTCCGACAAGATTGTTACGTCTTTGGATGGGTTTGTCTGGGAGCCAGATAATCGAAACGTAGAATACACAACTGCACCAGAGCGAAATTACGACCAGCTTTTATGTGCCTTGTTGCGTCCTCGGCTGCAATTGCGAAAGTTTATTCAGCAATTGGGCGATTACACGCTGATTCCAGGAAGCACCCTGTCGTTAGGTGGGAGCGATCGCTTTTTTCGCTCTGACGCAACAAACCCTTATCATGCCTATATTGAGCAAACATACGGCACAAAAGTCGTGACAGCCAGCGTTCATATCAACGTCGGTATCAGCGATCCAGAGTTATTAATGCGGGCGTGTCGGCTTATCAGGGTAGAAGCACCTTTGTTCCTTGCCTTGAGTGCTTCGTCCCCCTTCCTAAATGGCAAAGCGACTGGGCATCATTCCACACGCTGGAGTGTTTTTCCGCAAACGCCTTCTCAAGTCCCGTTATTTGAAAGCCACGCCCACCACATTGATTGGGTGCAAAACCAGCTGGCGGCTGGAACAATGCAAAATGTTCGACATCTTTGGGTATCAGTGCGCCCAAATGGCGATCGCCGTCCCTATGATTTAAATCGTCTAGAACTGCGAATTTGTGATTTAGTCATAGATCCGATTGCTTTACTGGCAATAACAGCCCTGTTAGAGGCACGCATTCAGCAACTTATCGATAATCCTCACCTCGATCCATTAACCCAAAGTACTTTTTCCCCAGACGAACTCGTCTCCCTTACCTATGCCAACGAAGCTGCAGCAGCAACTTCGAGTCTCGATGCTCAACTGAGGCATTGGCAAGATGGTAGAAGCATTTTAGCGAGAGATTGGATTGCCGAAATATATCAAGAAGTTTGGGCGATCGCCAAGCAGCACGGCTTCGCTTGTTTCCTTTCACCATTGCAAAAAATCCTCCGCGAAGGCAATGAAGCTCAAGGTTGGCTGCAACTGCACGCAGTCGGTTTGAGTGCAAGACACGTTCTTACCCAGGCTATTAGTGCAACACGAGAACGCGAAATGGAACTCGAAGATAAATTGTGTTCCCTGGTTGCTTAATCTGAACGTCATTCATTGGCACTTCGCAATAACACATATTCTCCAAAGCGCAAGTCTTGTGTGATGCAAGTATACAGCATTTAAAAAATCGTCATATATCTCAGAGCATCTCTCAGAATATCTGAGATATATTTCGTATCTGTTTTAAATTTCTAATCAATGGGTTGAGGTAAACCATATTAAGAAAAGCTATAAATGACCTCAGTCTTAAGGTAGATTTGGAAAAATCGATATATTGCTTAAGTCAACATATTTATTCCTCCGCAAATGCCGCAGGTCGTTTTAGTTAACCCGCTCATTCCCCCAAATACAGGTAATATTGCTCGCACTTGTGCTGCCACAAGGACGGAGTTACATTTAGTAGGACCTTTGGGATTTGAAATTAGCGATCGCTACCTCAAAAGAGCCGGCTTAGATTACTGGCCCTATGTGAAGCTGCACTATCACGAATCTTTGGAAGCTTTTAAGTTGATACATCAGGCGCGTGGCGGAAGATGGTTAGGTTTTAGTGTGAAAGGCACTTGCAAGCACGTAGATTTTCAGTTTCAACCTGATGACTGGTTACTATTTGGTAGTGAAACGACTGGCTTGCCACCTGAGGTTATATCAGCTTGTGATGCTACACTTTACATTGCCATGACCCAACCGAATGTTCGTAGCTTAAATCTTTCTGTGAGTGTGGCAGTAGGTCTGTTTGAAGCTCGCCGTCAATTAGGGTATTAAACGCGAAGGAAGAAGGTTTGGAGTGGGGGATTGTAAGCACAGACACAATTGTAGACCACCAATTTTCAATCTTGCCTGTGGTGTTTCCCCCCGTTGTTCAGAAGGAAGAAGACCTTCTTCCTCCTTATAGGTCATAGCCTTTTTTGTACATCTACTGAGATAAGAAATAAAAATCCTGACTTATAATTGCCGTCCCATCCGAAAAATTTTCTTTGGTTCTCTCAGGATTACTGATTTATCTTATACACTGTTTATGATAACTATGGCAAAATGTAAGGAGAATTACTGAAGACTAAAGATGTGTTTATATAAGAAATTTATATACATAATCTGAGAAACAACCAATATTGAATGATAGATTTTCGTGAACTTGAATTTTCTCTCGCTCGGGGAACAAAAACGTTCTGAGTCAGTCAAATCAGGAGTTTAAGCTATTTGCAACCCAGGTGTCATTTTAATCTTGGCTAGAAGAAACTGCGAGTTAACACGGTTGTATTTTGGGGAATAATCAACGTAAAGTCTCGTGTGGGTAAGACGGATGGGGTAGAAAAAGTTTGAAGAGATCTACAGCAGGGTGTAGTGCTATTCGCTCTTAGTCGTAGCATCTGATTGCTGAAAGCAAGACAAGACTTGGCAAAAGTGTGATTGTCAGTCGGGCTGCTAAAGCGACCAAGGCGCAAACTGTAAAGAAGAAAACTTATTTGATGTAAGTGCCTTAAGGTGTGAAGTGTGAACAGGACAAGTCAACGCGTAAATTTAATTTTTAAGAATTGAATGCTGTGAACTTGTCTAAATCAGAGAACCAGGTTAATCTTGCCTAAGTATCTCTGATAGGTGTGATCTTGATCTATTCTTGGTAGTGATCTAAATCATTGACTAGTATCAGACTGAAAAATTGAGCTCAGTTAAGCGCTAGTGATCATAGGAGGTCGTCTTTGAAACGAGCATTGAAGAAGAAAGTGAAAGCTGAGTTGGACAAAGCCCTAGGCGATGATGCTCCGGTGGAACACATAGACATCGTTAATCCAAGGGTTAACTCTTGCCGGGTGCCAACAACAGCCGCAATGATTGGCTTGGCAATATCAATGGGAGCAACCAGCGTTTTGGTGACTCGACAAAGCGACCAAGCCACCGCAGCAGAAGCGTTGGGTAACCAAAATACAGCTTCAACGGTTCCTGCTTCTGATGCCGAAGTAAAATATACTTCCACAAAAAAACTAAAGTTGCCAGCCGTTTCATCAGTAAGTGTGCCTGAAAGTCCTGCTGTAGTTGAACCAACAGCAATTTCACAGCTACCCGATCTGAGAGCTAAATGGCAAGTCGCGGCAAGCAGGATGTCTGTCCCAGCCTCTGCACCAGTGGTAGTTACAAATTCGCCCAAAAAAGCAGAGGAACAAAGCATTGCTTGGGAAAAAACCAACGTGCAGCAGTCCAAAAAGCTAGGAGTACAAACACTCTCTCATGCTGATGGTGTGGCTGGTGTGCAAAAGGTGTCCTCGGTGTCTGCTCAACCAAAAACAGCAGAAGCAAACAACACACTGGATGCGGAAGTCAATGCTCAATTGAAAGCGCAGCAAGAATATGCGCTCAACAGATTACAAGAAAAATCGAACAGTTTAAGAAAAAGTCTGGCTGATTGGCAATCTAAGGAAACCAAAGATTTATCACAACAAGCAGTGACTCGGTTCGCACAGCCAATGACTGTGGCTGAACAAATGCAAAAGACGAGCACAAGTATCACTGCTAGTCAACAGTTGGAAACAAACAGCGATGTCAGCAGAACAAAGCTTGTGTCGAAGTTAAAGCAAAGGTTAGAGGCGCAGGTGTCACCAGCACCAATGCCAACAGCCGCACCAGCAACAGCCGCAGTTGTAGCGCCAACCACACAAACGGCAGCTGCGATAACACACGAAGTTAAGCCTGGAGAAACAGTAGCGGCGATCGCCAACCATTACGGAATTTCTGTCTCACAACTACTCAAGGCGAATAATCTCAGCAATCCCTATCAGCTGCAAATCAACCAAAAACTGTCCGTTCCCGTGACTGAGAACCGCAGTACTACCCAGCCAATTGCAGCTAGTGGTACTACCAACGTTGGCGAAATCAGTGCAAACTCAGTCATTGCGAACAACAGCAGTGTGACTGTCCCGACACCAGTACTTACGGACAAACAGTTTCAAACCTACATTGAATCAACTACTGGTAACTCAGCAGAAAATACTATTACAACTTCCCAAACAACCTCTGGTGCTGACACATCTTATGTTGCTAATGGTGTTGGTGGTGATGCCCCAGTGCCAAAAGTTTTTACAGAAATTCAATTAGCAAACAAACCACCTGCTACGACAACAAAACAAGTAAAAAATAGTCAACGTCTGCGCAGCTTACAAGCGGAAATTGAGAAATTGCGGGAGAAATACCGCTCTCAACAGGCTGGTAACATCGTTGTTCCAGAGGGTTCCCAAACCAACAATACCTCGGTGACGGTTCCCGTTTCCAATCAAAATGATGCAGTCGTGCCAATTGCTGTGCCAAAACCAAATGACACAGCAGTGCAGATACCAGTGACTGGATCGAACAATGCTGTTATACAAATACCCGTTCCTAGACCGATAGGATCCAACAACTATAATACCAAACCAGGCAAGCCTATATACCCTGCTAAAAGACCTGCAAACGAACCAATTAATCCAGAACTGCTACCACCTAATCAAACAGTAGCAGCGCCTTCAATGGGTGGTGATGCCTCGCGTTCGCTCGGTTCTTTGCAGGGATCAACTGTTTCTCCACAGTTACCGCCTTTAGCAGCGGTGGACAGATACCTGCCTAAAGTCATTGACGAAAATACATCCCCCCCGTCTACCTCATCCACAGCTTATATGTGGCCTGCGAAGGGTACCCTCACCTCGGGTTATGGCTGGCGCTGGGGAAGAATGCACAAAGGAATTGATATTGCTAACTCGACTGGTACACCGATTTACGCAGCAGCCGACGGTATCGTAGAAAAGGCAGGCTGGAACAGTGGTGGCTATGGCAACCTTGTGGATATCCGCCATGCTGATGGCAGCATGACTCGCTATGGTCACAATAGCAAGCTTTTGGTGCAGCCTGGTCAACAGGTACAGCAAGGTCAAACAATTGCTTTAATGGGTAGCACTGGCTTTAGCACTGGTCCGCACACCCACTTTGAAATCCATCCGTCTGGCAAAGGCGCAGTCAACCCAGTAGCCTTCCTGCCAGTAGCACGTCTGTAGTCGGTAGCTATCTGTCACTCAATGATTGCTTATTCTTTGGAGGGAGAGCAACTCCCTCTTTTGCTTTTTTTGGGTGTAGGCACAGAATAACTAGGGGTGTAGGGGAATAGGGGTATAAGGGTTTCGGGGACTCCAGCAAGAACGGGATGGAGTTTTAAACAAGGACACCGTATTTTTTCGCGCTGTGCGTCTCAAAACACATCTTTCTTTCTCTTCCCCTTGAAAGGGGAGGCTTCTAACCAATATTCGGGACGGATTTCCCCTATACCCTTACACCCTTACACCCGCGCCCGTTGCGGACTCGGTGATACGGAGTTACTCTTTAACAGTGAACAGTGAACAGTAAACAGTTATCAGTTAAATACGAGTGGTCGCGCGTCCCCCACCATACGCCGTCAGGACTGATAACTGATAACTGATAACTGATAACTGTTTTAAGAGATTACCCAGTCTTACTCAAAAGTTGAGCTTTGACTTCAAAATTTTTGTATGCTATATTAGGAAAACGAAAAAATGTTTGGCTCAGTAGCTCAGTAGGTTAGAGCACGGGACTCATAAGCCTGGGGTCGTTGGTTCGAATCCGACCTGAGCCACTTACTCATCAAAAATGAAGAAAGAAAAAAGAAGAGTGAAGAGATAGTTTTTTCTTCGTTCTTCTTTTTTGATTATTTTATTTTTACGTGGCGAATAACCTCGGCAACAGACCAAGCTTGAGCTATAGCCCCTCTAGGTGTATGGGGTTGATCACCATCAAAAATTTCGGAAATAGAGCCAATACAGGCATCCGATAGAAAGTGTTCTAGTAAGGGTTGCCAATCAAAAGGCAATGGTTGTTCAGGGTAAAAACGTTCCCAAGCCCGGATGAAAGGACCAATCAACCAACTCCAAACTGTACCTTGGTGATAAGCGCGATCGCGTTTTTCAGAGTTGCCGTTATATTTGCCAATATATTCTGGATCTGTTGGAGCGAGACTGCGAAGACCAAAAGGAGTGAGCAAGGAAGAACGAGCTAGGTCAAGAACATTTTGCCCTTGCTTTTGAGAGAACGCACAATGTGACAGCGAAAGTGCCAAAACTGCATTTGGACGAATCTGAGAGTTTCGACGGTCATCTGGTTCAATCGTGTCGTATAAGTAGCCCAGTTGAGGATTCCAGAACTGTTGCATAGAAGCTTTCACTTGTTGTGCTAGCTGGGCGTAGCGCAGAGCCTGCTTAGCAAAACGCCCTGGATCAGCAACCACTTCCTGTTCGCTCAAAATTTCTGCCCATCGACTTGCCCAACATAAAGCGGAATACCACAAAGCGTTAATTTCCACTGGCTTACCACGACGAGGAGTCACAGGCTGTCCTTCTACTACCGCATCCATCCAGGTAAGAGCTACACCAGGAGCATACCAACCAATGAGTCCATCGGTAGCGTCAAGCTGTATATTATAGCGTGTGCCTCCAAGAAAAGCTTTGTAAATTTGCTGCACCACTGGATATTGCTCTGCCAAAAACTGCCAGTCTTGAGTGGCTTCCAAGTAAAGCCCTAAAGTTTCAAACCACCACAGCGCTGCATCAATACTGTTATAAAACGGTTCGCCACCAATGTCAGGAAATGCATTGGGAATTAAACCATGACGACAGTAACGCCCAAAGGTTTGTAGCAGTCCTTTCGCCAAGTCAAAGCGCTGCGGGATCAGCGCCAACCCTGGCAAGGCAATCAACGTATCACGCCCCCAGTCATTAAACCAGTGATATCCAGCAATCACAGTGGGACCAGCAATAGAAGCACGATAAACAACAAACTGATCCGCTGCTTGCAGGAGTCGTCGCCAAAGGGGGGAGTGGGGAGTTCTTGAGCAGGGGAGTTCTTGAGTAGGCGAGAGTGTAAACTCTAATTCCCCTGTGCGCACTTCCTCTTGTCCCCATCCAAAAACTTGAGACAGACGCTCTTGCTCTGCTTCTACAACTTCTGCAAAGGTTTCTGAGGTCAGGGGAGTTTGCAGTTCACTAGGAAAACCCACCCGCGCTTCCAGAGTCACTGCGTCTCCTGGCTTGAGGGTGAGTGTTATGTAACCAGGGCTATACAGGTCTTCGCGATCGCCCAACCCGCGCAAACTTTCTTCTCTTAATCCGTAATTCCAGTACCAAACCGTGTCTGGTTGATATTCTCCTTGCGTCCAGCGCAAGTGCCAAGGTGTTCCAAAATTGTGAGAACTTCTTGCTTGCAAGCAAACTTGCTGTTGTCCCACCAATTGCGAGAATTGTAATTCTGGAACGACCTTTTGTTGATGGTGAAAGTCGCGATCGCCTATGAGCAATCGCAGCCTCAAGGTAGCTGCATCTGTACCTTCATAGCGATACTTAACCAAAATCCGATGACAGAAAGAAGACGCACAGAACGGGGAAAGCCCCTTGTCCCCGGACACTTTCCTCTCCTTGCGGAGACGCTGCGCGAACAACGGGACGGCAGTTGCTTCAACGGGGGGAACCCCCGCAACGCCCTGCCTCGGGAACCCCCGCACGGAAGTGTCCTCTCCTTGTCCTTCCTCCACCAATCCATACGGCATGATTAAAAGCCTAGTCAACTGCCACTCATCCTCACCCCAAATCCATTTTGGAACTGGGTTAATATCAAAAGAGCGCAGCTGTTGGTAACCTTTTGGTTCTATCTGTCCACTACCCCACAAATTTGTTCCTAGTGCGATCACTCGATCGCTTAATTCTAGGCTAGCTTCTAAGTGCGAAAGCAGCAGAGTACGTCCAGAAGGCGGGCTAGTCGCGGCAAACAACCACCCGTGGTAGGTGCGAGTCCTGACATCAGAAACTGTACCACTGGCAAAACTTCCTAAGCCATTGGTTAGTAACCATTCTCTTGTATCTAAATCCACCATTTGCTACTCAAAATCGTTATGAGTATGATATAGTCGTAACAGATCGTAATTAAACTGTGAAGACGAGGACGGGTGAAATTTACCTAACCCGAACTCCAACAATACTAGACAGATATAAGTTGAAGGAGAATTAGGTTAATGCCTCTCACTTACTCAGCAGAAGGATGCCTCCGTGTAGGTCAACAGGCTCCTGAATTTACAGCAACGGCTGTGGTAGATCAGGAATTTAAAACCATTAAACTTTCCGACTATCGCGGCAAGTATGTTGTACTGTTTTTCTATCCCCTAGACTTTACCTTTGTTTGTCCCACTGAAATCACAGCCTTTAGCGATCGCCACGAAGAATTTAAAAATCTTAACACCGAAATCCTCGGTGTTTCCGTTGACAGTGAGTTTTCTCACTTAGCATGGATTCAATCAGATCGCAAGTCTGGTGGAGTGGGCGACCTCAACTACCCCTTAGTTTCCGACATCAAGAAAGAGATCAGCGCAGCTTACAACGTGCTTGATCCAGCAGCTGGCGTTGCCTTGCGCGGTCTGTTCCTTATTGACAAAGAGGGTGTCATACAGCACGCCACCATCAACAACCTAGCTTTTGGTCGCAACGTTGATGAAACCCTACGAACTTTGCAAGCCATCCAACACGTTCAGTCCCACCCGGACGAAGTTTGTCCTGCTGGGTGGCAACCAGGCGACCAGACAATGGTTCCCGATCCCGTGAAGTCCAAAGTTTACTTCGCTGCTGTTTAGGTTTGAAAGGTAGTAGGTTTGTAGTAGCGCTTAAGCGCTATTACAAGCTGACTCAAACTTCACAGAGAAACACAGATGAATCAAATTTGTAATTAATAATTCGTCATTTCTTTCGAGTTAAAGTTACTAATTATTTGCTGATTCTTCGTGTTTCTCTGTGTTTTTTTATAACCATATTATTATAATAACAACAGGGATAAACAGATGGTCACTTCAATCGCTTCTAGCGGCTTATTTAATGAACGATTCTTCCGCAATGTTCTACCAATCCCAGCATCAAATACATTAGAATTAGGGCAAGCTACACCAGATTTTCAACTGCCAGATATCACCAACGGAACCGTAGTAAAATTATCCGATTATAGAGGCAAGAAACCAGTGTTACTTGCCTTTACTCGTATCTTTACAGAAAAGAATTATTGCCCCTTTTGCTATCCTCACATCAAATCCTTAAATGAAAACTACGAGCAATTTCAAAATCGGGGCATAGAAGTTTTGATGATTACTAGTACCAATGAACGGCAGAGTCAAATCGTTGTCAAAGATTTGAGCTTAAAAATGCCGTTGTTGAGTGACCCGACCTGCCAAGTGTTTCGTACTTATCAAGTTGGGCAAGCATTAGGAGCGCCTTTGCCAGCACAGTTTGTGTTAGATAAACAGGGCAAAGTCAGTTACAAGCATTTATTTTCCTTCCTAGACCATAATGCTGGAGTGGAGAAGTTACTAGAGCAATTCAAGTGAACTACCCACACTGACCTTGCGGTACAGTGTGGGCTTCCAACTTCACAGAGGAATGCCGCATCTTAGGCTTGCGCCCACGAATTGGTCTTACTTCCTCTCCATTGGCGTTAGCCTCCCCCGTCCCAAAGGAGGACAGCATTCTGATACCTTCTGCTCTAATATTCATCGCTGCATTACCATCTCTATCATGATGAGTACCGCAACTTGGACTTGTCCAAGTCCTCACATCTAGCGGCAACTCGTTGATTTGGTAATGACAATTAGAGCAAAGCTTGGAACTAGGAAACCATCGGTTTATTTCTACTAACTTCCCACCATTGCGTTCTAGCTTGTAGGACAAGAAGTTGACGAAAGCTCCCCATCCAGTATCAGATATTGCGTCGCGCTCTTTATGGTTACGAACCATGCCCTTGACGTTTAGATTCTCGAGTACTACAACTTGATTGTTATCAACTATCTTTCGAGATAGTTTGTGTAAGTAGTCTTGACGGACATTACTAACTTGTTCGTATACCCTAGCTACAATTCTTGTAGCCTTTCTACGACGATTACTACCTTTTACTTTTCGCGCAGCAATACGTTGTTTTTTGGCTAGTTTCTTTTCATATTTTGCTAAGTGCTTTGGGTTTGGATATTTAGAAGTCTTTTCGCCGTCGTAGGTAATCGCAAAATCCTTAATACCTAAATCAATACCAACAACCTTGCCGTCTGTATTACATGCAGGATAGTCGCTCTCATATTCCATTAACACAGAAGCGTAGTATTTACCCGATGGGCATTTACTGACAGTGACGGTTTTGATAGTTCCATCAAGTGGGCGATGTATCTTCGCTCTTACTTTCCCCAAGAAACCTGGGAATTTCAAAGATTCACCAACTTGTTTTACGTTCTGGGGATACTGGATTGACTGACGATGATGTCTTGATTTAAATTTAGGATATTGCGCTCTACCTTCAAAAAAGTTCTGATAAGCACGACTAAGATTGAGACTCACAGATTGCAAAACCTGTGAATAACAATCTCTTAACCATTCAGTTTCTTTATCTTTTTTGAGCGCGGGCAACAAAGAGTTTAGTCCGGATTGAGACAAACCTTTACCAGTTGATTGGTAGGTTTCAATGCATTTATTTAGCCCATAATTCCACCACCACCGCGCACATCCGAAATGCTGTGCAAGTATTTGAATTTGTTCCTCAGTGGGGTACAACCTAACTTTGACTGCTTGCCGTCTCATCTAAACTTCTCCCAAATATCGACCTCTTACTATTAGATACATTCTTAGTAAGATGGTTTTGGAAAGATTGACGACTTTTGCCTAGATATGCAGAAAATTTATTGAGCAGCAGCCAACCCCTTTGGGGCGATTGCGCAGAACGCACCTGGAGGAGGCGATCGCCCAAGGGGCAGTGGCAAAGCCAATCGCAATTCGCGCTCCAGAGCCGTTATAATTGCGAATCTATTTGTTGTGTGTGGAATTCAGCATCAGGAACAAACCCCGTCTCTTTGAGCAGCAGCCGTAGTTTTGCATGATCAAGTTTCGTGTCCTTCTTGTTATTTCCCCACATATCAGAAAAGAAGTCTTGCATCAGTGCAATGATGCTGCGGTATTTGACGATGCTGGCAACATAGAACTCATCTAACTTCATCACCCCATCAGCATGTATCTGCTGGATGTTGTCGAGTAATATAGACCGCAGTTCATAAGGCTGTAAGCCTTCTTTTATGCCATACTTTTCCATTATCCTGCGTTTATCGTTCTCCGAACATGAATCATACGACGGTCGAATAAGGTGTCCAAGATTTCGCAGGACTTCTCCGTAGTCGTAAAATGTGTTCTGCTTAAAGAAAGACTCTTCATCTTTCGTCAACGTAAAACTCTTGTCAAGTACCAAACCAAAATCGGTCAAATATATCTGCTCGCCGTCGGTAAGGACGTTCTGAAAATGCGCATCGAAGTGGATGATTCCCTTCATCCTCAAAAAGTCAATCGTCGTGCGTAAGTCATCCAGGGGTTTCTGAAGTTTGTTAGGGTTTTCCCGCAGCCATGTTTCCAGAACATACGGTATATGCTCTATAAACAGAACCAACTCATAGTTGGCGTTCGCTCTATCTACCACATAATTTCCGGCGTTCGCACTATTACCCCAGTACTCCACATAATCTTTTAGACGCGACCTATCCACAGCCGCCCGCCGCCCAGAGAACGGAATAATCCGATAATGGTACATCAGTGGAAAGGTCGCGATCGCCTTCTCCTGACGGAGACGCTCCGCGAACGGCACTGCGCTCTCTTGCATCGCCCCCTCCAATACCCAGTTGGTGGTCTTGATATGGGTCACGAGTTCACGGAAGACCCCAAAACCAGTGGAACCGAAGCCGTAATTACAGTAAGTCGGCAGGTCATAGAGGTTTCTGGTGGAGAACAGGTTGTCATATTCGATGTTCGTAACTGGAACACGTTTCACAAAGACCTTGGATTGCCCAAGGACGATGACGTGATTTATCCCCCAACCCGTGCTCGACTCATTCGACTCACTATTGTTAAACAGAGAATGCAATTGTGCATTATCCAACTGAGCGATTTGTGAACTGAGCTTGAAGTATCTCTTCCTTCTAAGTTCTATATGATTCTTAGCCATTTTCTCCCGTCCAGCCACACTATGAGAAACCCCATAAGTAGGAGCCAAAAATTTAACACTCGCCCGATGGAGTCCCCAATCAGATTCATGCACTGGTTGGGGAGGAACGCTGCTCGCTTGACTCTTTACTGGGTACTGGGTATTCGGGACTCGGGACTCGGGACTGGACAATACTCGCACCTTACCCTAATCCCTAATCGCCAATCCCTAGTTCAAAAACTCATAAATAATAATTTAGAGACGCGTTAGGGCACGTCTCTAAAACTAACAAATCTCAATGCAAAATCTCTAAAGCTTCACCTGCTGCAAATGACTGCGGGGATTGAAGGTACGCACAGCGCGGATTTTTTCATAGTATTCGCGCTCCTGTTGACTCAGGTCTTTTGGTGGTATAATTGCAACCTTTGCCAACAAGTCACCACGTCCACTCCGAGGTTGGGGCCAACCTTTGCCACGTAAGCGCAGGGATTGACCAGAACGCACTCCCACAGGAAGCTTCACAGTAACTGCACCATCGGGTGTGGGTACTTCAACTGAGGCTCCTAAAACTGCTTCGTCTGGCGTAATCGGTATTTCGCATATCAAATTATCGCCCTCAAACTGGAAGAAAGAGTGTGGTTGAAGTTCGACTTTTAGATATAAATCACCACGTTGTTGGCTGAAAGGACTGACTGGTCCTTTGCCTCTTACGCGCAGACGACTGCCAGGTTTGGCACCTGCGGGGATACGGACATCAATGACCTCGTTACCAAGATTTAGGTGCTTTTGTACACCATGAAATGCTTCGGAAAAAGTTAGGGCGATCGCAGCTTCGCTATCTTGAGTAGCGCCAGCAGTACCTACATCTTGAAAACCAAAATCATTAAAGTTGTTAAAACCACCAGGTGCACCAGTGCTAGTGCGGTAATAACTTTGCCCCCCACTGCGTGCGCTAGCGCCTCCAAAGCGCCCTAATAACTCGTTGATAAATTCGTCAAAACTACCATACTGGCTGAAGTCAAAACCGCCCATATCAACACCGACACCAGATGGGAAGCCACTTTCAGCCGCTTGTTTCCAATATTGACCAAATTGGTCGTACTTTTTGCGTTTGTCGGCGTCTGACAAAACTTCGTATGCTTCGTTAATTTCCTTGAAGCGTGCCTCAGCTTGTTTGTTGCCTGGGTTAACATCAGGGTGATATTTTCGGGCTAATTTACGAAAGGCTTGTTTAACTTCTTCTGGAGTGGCAGTTTTACTAACGCCCAAAGTTGCGTAATAATCCTTGAAGTCAGTTGCAGCCATCTACCAGCCTCCTCTAAAAATTTCCGTTATATTTTTTCTAATATTAAAGTCGAGATAGTACATCAGATATAATTCCAGTACATACACTCTGATATTAAATTATCAAATCTTAAATAAATTCAAGTGCGGTTCTTGCTCACCACACGAGCGCAATTCCCGTACTCCTGAACTTCCGGGGTACAGCAAATGAAATGATCAAACCCTTCCTCTAAGGTTGGAGGGGCATCGCGAAGTTGACGATACATACGCAAGATGACGTCTTCTGGCACTTTACGTTCCCGTTTTTTGTTGCGTGCTAAACACAGCCATACTGGGGTTCTTACCCACACTCCGGTAATGTGAGTGAAGCCAATTTCGCGGGCGATGGCGATGACTTCGCGGCGATGACGTCGCTGGGCATTGGTAGCATCGTAAATTGTTGTACCACCTGCGGCTACGGCTTGTTGAAATTGCCGCTGAATTTCCCGCCAAATCAGCAGCCAAGGTCCCTGAAGGGCTTCATTGCCAAACAGTTGTCCCCGGATGGCATCCGTAGAAATGAGTTGCCTCCAAGGGCATTCTGCTAGCAATTGCTTTGCCAAAGTGGATTTACCGCTACCAGGAAGACCAATTAACAAAATTAACTGAGGCATCTGTCGATTATTCTTGTCATTTGTTAGTCGTTGGTTGTTAGTGGCTAGTTGTTGTACTAACCACTAAGACAAAGATGTACAGACGTGCCATAGCGCGTCTCTACAATGACTAATGACTGATGACTAATGACGGATGACTAAATAATCGTTCCATCGGGTATGACGGCATTTTTCAGCACGACAACGATACCACTTTTAATGTGGAAGCCTTGATTTTCACGCTCAGCTTCTTGGACGTTGTCTTTATTGATAATTTGCACATCACAGCCAATGTGGGCATTTTTGTCGATAATGGCACGACGAATTGTCGTGTTAGCACCAATACCCAAGGTCACTTCGCTGGTTTTGCAGTCTGACTGGCGTTCAGCGAATGGTTGATAAAAATCTGCTCCCATAATTAAGGAATCTTGAATGACGCAGCCAGCTTCAACGCGCGATCGCACTCCCAACACGGAATGTTCAATGCGGCACTTTTTCAGAATGCAACCCTCACCAATCATCGATTCTGTGATTTGGCAATCTAAGAGTTTACTTGGAGGTAAGTAACGAGCGCGAGTATAAATTGGCGCTTGTTCATCGTAGAAGCTAAAGGGCGGATGAGGTTGCTCAGTCAGTGCTAAATTTGCATGATAAAATGCTTCGATTGTTCCAATGTCTTCCCAGTAACCATCATATAAGTAGGCTTGAACGTTGTGATCTCCTGAAGCATCAGGAATAATTTCTTTGCCAAAATCAGTTCGTGAACCTTCTCTCAACAGCTTAGTCAAAACATCTTTTTTAAAGATATAAATCCCCATCGAGGCAATATAGGGCTGTTCTTGAGCCTGTTCTGGTGTTAATCCCAGCACAGTCGTATCGACGCGCATTTTGGTTAAAGCGTCACCTTTGGGTTTTTCGCTGAAATTGATGATCCTACCGGACTGATCAATTTTCACCAAGCCAAAGTCAGAAGCGCGGCGCTCATCAATGGGTAGCACCGATAGAGTAATATCAGCTCCAGTTTCCCTGTGACGCTGTACGAACTGACGGTAGTCCATGCGGTACAGGTGATCACCTGAGAGGATGAGGTATTCATCTACGTCCCATTCTTCCATCAGCCACAGGTATTGGCGAACCGCATCAGCCGTACCTTGAAACCAGTTGAGGTTTTCTAGGGTTTGCTGTGCAGCTAAGACTTCCACAAAACCCTCTGTAAAGCCAGAAAAGTTGTATGTACGGGCAATATGGCGGTTTAGGGAAGCCGAGTTGAATTGAGTCAGAACGTAAATTTTGAATATTTCGGAATTTATACAGTTACTAACAGGGATATCGATTAAGCGATACTTCCCTGCTACAGGTACAGCTGGTTTTGCACGTAGTTTGGTGAGCGGATAAAGGCGGGTACCTGCACCCCCTCCAAGGATTATTGCCAAAACTCTTTTCACTCTTATTTCTCCCGACTGCCTTTCAACTCTCACCTACAGTTTAGGGCTACGTGGCACAGCTGATAAGGGGGGAAGGGTAGATTGTGGTATTGCTTCTGACGGATGAGTTCAACTAAGCGATTCCTTCACAAGAACCGCTCGTCGTTAGAACGCAGCGTGAGCTAGGGTACTCGCCTTTACCTTTTCGTATTCTGTTCAAGCGTGTATCATGGGCGCTAAACCTCTGTTATTTGTCGTTAGTCTTTTGTAAATTCATAACTTATAACTAATGACTGATGACTATTACAGTTATCTTATACAGCTATCTTAAATTCTCGTGGCGCAAGTTATTTTAGAAAACGTTTATAAAAGTTTTGCCCCTCGTAAAGGGGAAGGTGTTGCATCGCAAACACAATCTCTCAAATCTGGGAAGCAAAGCGATATTGTTCAGCGTGGGGAAAGTGTCAATGTTTTACGGCGGATTAACCTAACGGTAGCAGATGGTGAATTTATGGCGCTGGTGGGACCTTCCGGTTGTGGAAAAAGCACGCTGCTGCGGTTAATTGCTGGGTTGGAAACGATGACAGGAGGCAATATTTGGGTGAGCGATCGCCTAGTCAACGATTTACCCCCCAAGGAACGAGACATCGCGATGGTGTTTCAAAATTACGCTTTGTATCCCCACATGACAGTTTATGACAACATCGCTTTTGGACTGCGACGCCGTTCCCTCAAAGCTGAGGAAGATCAGGGACTAAAACCCTCCTCATCCCATCTTCGTGATTGGGCAGAAAACTTGTTGGTAGCAGTAACGCGATCGCTTCCCAAGGGACTAAGGTATATTTCTGATAGAGAACGGGCGGTGCATGAGCGAGTGCGTACTGTTGCGCAACTGTTGCAAATTGAAGCGCTGTTAAATCGCTTACCCAAGCAACTATCTGGTGGACAAAGGCAAAGAGTGGCATTGGGAAGAGCGATCGCACGTAATCCTCAAGTATTTTTAATGGATGAGCCGCTTTCTAATTTAGATGCCAAACTTCGTGCAGAAACCCGCGCCCAAATTGTGAAACTCCAACGTTCCTTGGGTGTGACAACGATTTATGTGACGCACGATCAAACCGAAGCCATGACGATGGGCGATCGCATTGCTATCCTTAATCAAGGTCAATTGCAACAAGTTGCGCCGCCGTTGGAACTTTACAATCGTCCAGCAAACCGCTTTGTGGCTGAATTCATTGGTTCACCACCCATGAATTTTATCCCTGTGCAATTCCATGCTCCCCAGTTGATTACCAATGGTGATTTTCGCCTCACCTTACCAGAAGTTTGGGCAAGTGCTTTGCAAAAATACGATGGGCAAACGCTCATTTTAGGTATTCGCCCGGAACACTTGATATTGAGCGTGGCTGCAAATAAAAATCTACCAGTGCAAGTAGAATTAGTAGAGAATCTTGGAAATGATACGTATCTGTCCACACGACTTCTCGAACCAGGTTTTCAAAAATCCGCTTTTGGAGCTAACGAAGTGCAAGTGCGAGTTCCTTCAGAGCGTTTTGTGCGTGTCGGCGAACAACTGTGGTTATCTTTAACACTAGAAAAAATTCACTTTTTTGACCCAGAAACAGAGCAAGCGATATATCCATAATTGGGGGCGTGGAGTGTAGTGATTTCCTACACCCTACCCTTTAATCTCTCCACAAATGCTTGATGTTCTGCAGTTTGCAAGCCCTGCTGTAGAACCGCCAAAACAACAGCCAAATTTCCCTCTCGTAAAGCTGGGACTGCTAACCATAATCCAGGAAACACCGTAGAGCGAATGACTCCCCCTGCATCCGGTTCTAACAATATATATCGCCCTTCCTCAAGCTTGAACCAATCTAGGCGATTCTCATAACTTTGCCAGACAATATATTCTTGTACTCCATTGCGGCGAGAAGCATTGAGCTTATCTTTCAAGTCATAAGAGGCACTACTGGCAGCAATTTCTGCAATCAGTTCTGGTGCGCCTTCAACATAATCGTCATCGCTGATGCGAGAATTGCCTCCTACTTCAGGCTCTAATCGTAATAGAGCATCAGGTTGAGGTTCGTTATCAGCATCAAGGCGTACAGTCGCGTTGTCTTGCAAATCCACTCCTGATGTTGCAACACAGTAGGTTCCCAACCAGGTCATAATTTTTGCATGAGGTCTAGCGTGACTTTTTGCTCGAACAGGGGAAGCTAAGTACACAACTCCTTCAATTAATTCAGCTTTTTTTATTTGTGGTATGGTTTGGTAGCGACGCTCGAATTCTTGGCGAGTGAGGCGATCGCCACTTTCCAAAGGCGGTAGTTTGAAATTAGTAGACGTAACTGACATACAAAGCAATAATCTCTACGCTTTTATCTAACTCGCGCTTGAAGACCCCCGCTATAACTGTACCCAGTTTAGCGGCGCGATGAAAGGCAGTTAAGAATAGGGGTTCAATACCCCTATTCTTAACATTTAAAGATGTGCTATTGTCTAGTAAATGCACTACTATAAAGGAATGCTGATACTTACCTACCGTTACCGAATCTATCAAGCGTGCCACTCAAGAACAGCAGTTCATTGCGTGGATGGAAGTCTGTCGAGGCGCGTACAACTACGCCCTTCGAGAGATAAAGGATTGGTGTGACAGCCGTAAGTGTTTGATAGATAGATGTTCCATAGAAAAAGAGTACATCCTTTCTTCTGAACTGAAGTTTCCGGGCGAAATTCAGCAGCTTAACAACTTGCCTAAAGCCAAGAAGGAATTCCCCAGATTGGGTGAAGTTTCTTCTCAAGTTCGTAAACTCGCTATTAAGCAGTTGCACGTTGCCTGGAAATACTTTCAGGTCAGAGGATTTGGGTTTCCTCGGTTTAAAAAGTTTGGGCAATTCAAGTCATTGCTTTTTCCCCAGTTTAAAGAGAATCCAGTAACAAACGTTCATATTAAACTGCCCAAAATTGGAGCAATCCCCATTAACTTGCACCGACCCATTCCCACAGGGTTTGTGGTTAAGCAGGTACGAGTCTTGAGGAAGGCGGACTACTGGTACGCCTCTATCTCCCTGCAATGTGATGTCAGCGTTCCTGACCCTACCCCACATGGACATCCCATCGGAGTTGATATTGGGCTAGAAAAGTTTTTGGCAACCAGTGATGGTGTACTCGTAAAGCCGCGGAAGTTTTTTAAACAGTTGCAAAGCGAGCTGAAATTGCTGCAACGCAGACTGGGTAGGAAACAACAACGGTCTAAAAACTACGAGAAACAGCGTCTTAAAGTTGCTCGACTTCATCATGAAATTGACAATACAAGGAAAGACTTTCACTACAAGCAAGCCCATGCCCTTTGTGACGCTGGAGATATGGTTTTCATGGAAGACCTAGATTACCGCACCAGTGCCAAAGGAATGTTTGGAAAACATATGCTTGATGCTGCGTTCGGTCAGTTTAGAGCCATCGTCAAGTATGTGTGCTGGAAGCGTGGGAAGTTTTTCAGTGAAGTCGATGCGAGGGGTACTTCTCAGCAATGCCCCGAATGTAGTGGTGAAGTAAAAAAAGATCTTAGCGTCAGAATCCATTGTTGCCCTCCGAAGTGGATATACAACAGATAGAGATATCGCCGCAGGTCAAAACATTAGAAATCGAGGCATAGCCCTCATTAGTACGCCGGGACTCGGCGGAACGGAAACTGCCTGTGCAGACGAACTACCGGGGACTGGTGAAAATCAGTTTAGGCAAGTGTCGAAATTCCGTAATGGAAAAACCAGGAAATCCTCAAGGTGACTTGGGGAAGCCCCCACCATAATCAATGATATTGGTGGGGGAGGATGCCACTTTCGCCTAACTATTATCTATCTTCTTGAAAAACTAAGTTTTTTTGTCGCTTGGCATATCTGCATTGTCTTTAATCTCTCTAAACCAAACACCTGTGTTAGCTTAATCGGGCATTCATCCCACACCTCCTGACAGTAGTATGTGGGGCTTCTGCCCGATTAAGATAATTACACTTCAGCCACAACTTGCTCCTGTTCTCTTTCCACAAACGCCTGCACGCGAGCGCGGTATTGTCTTAATGATTCATCAACCCAGTCGCGATCGTTACTGTTAGCGTACAAATGTACAATTGGTTCGCTAGCATCTGGTAACACTAGCACCCAACTGTCATCATAAGGTTGACAAATTTTCACCCCGTCAATTAACTCCAAGTTTTGAGCTGGGTGAGTTTCTACCAAGTAACGCATCAGCGCTCCCTTCACAGTCCAGGGACAACGTATTGTATGAGCTTTGTGAATCACACGCGGCAATTCTGAGCGTACAGTGGCGAGAGAACGCTCTTGTATCGTCAGCATTTCAATCAGCTTGGCAGCACAGAACATAGCATCAAATCCTGGATGCAACTGTGGGAAAATAAAGCCAATGTCGCCACTACCTCCCAACACCACATTGGAATTTTTCTGACAAGCTTCCATTAATGCTGTAGGGTTTGCCTTCGTGCGAATCACTTTAGCGTCGTGACGACGGGCAATTTGTTCCACACCACTAGAAGCATGAACTGGTACGACCACAGTTCCTCTAGGGTGAGCTGTTAACATCATATCTACCATGAGCGCTGTTAACATTTCCCCACGAATAGGAATGCCAGATTCATCAACTAAAATCAGCTGTTCTCCATTCGCGGAAACCTGGACGCCGAAGTTAGCTTTCAAAGCTTCCACCACATGACCCAACTGAGTCAGAAGTGCTTCACGATCAGCTGTGGACATGGCAGTTTTATTCAGACTGGCATTCAGCACCACCGCATCAGCACCAAAATTATCTAACATTTGCGGCAACACTGCACCAGATACCGAATAAACGTAGTCGATGACGACTTTTGCCCGACTGTTACGAATTGTATCAATGTGCAAAAGCTTCTCAAAAGCAGTGCAGTATCGATCCATCACTTGGCTGGGGTAGGCAACATTGCCTATTTCATGGATTTGCGATCGCCGCATATCTTCCTTGAAATAAGCTCCTTCGATTTTCTTTTCCAAGGATTTGGTGATATTAATTCCCTTGACATCCATGAACTCAATTAGAATGTAGTCGGGGCGGTCTGGATGCATCCGTACGTGAATACCTCCAGCTACCGACATTGTGGGTATCACTGTGCGAGCGATCGGCAAGGCTGTGGCATCTAGGTTCTGAATATCGATACCTACTGACATTAAACCAGCAATTAATGACCGCGTAACCATGCGAGAAACATTGCGCTGGTCGCGGGAAACTGTGATCCGAGAACCTGGTTTCAAGGTGGAACCGTATGCTGCTCCCAACTTGACGGCAAATTCTGGGGTAATATCAATATTGGCTAGCCCTTGGACACCTCGTTGCCCAAATAAATTGCGCTGCGCAGTGTTACCCCAAATCAAGTTAATGTTTAAAATTGCCCCAGACTCAATCTTTTTACTGGGCCAAACGCGCACAAATGGGCTAATTTGAGCTTCTTCTCCCACAGCGGAAAGCGAACCAACCACAGCGCCTTCCAAGACATGAGCGCGACGGTCTACACGCGCACCACGGCAGATGACACAAGCACTTAGATGTGCTTCGTCGCCGATGATTGCTCCATTCCAAACAATTGGACGCTTGAGATTAGCGTCAGCGCCAATCGTAACATTGTCTCCAATGACGGTTCCGGCTTCAATCTGTACTCTTGCCCCAATACGGCAATTATCCCCAATGACTGCTGGGGCTTCAATCTCGGCTGTATGATCGATATAAGTGTTTTGACCTACCCACAACCCAGGCGAAACTTCTTTATAGGCAAAGTCAAGTTTGACTTTCTTATGTAATCCATCATACTGAGCTTCGCGATAGGCATCTAAGTGACCGACATCGCACCAATAACCTTGAGCAATGTAACCATACATTGGCTCATTCTTTGCCAAAAGGAGAGGGAACAACTCTTTCGAGAAGTCAGATTCTTGGTTGGCTGGCAAGTATTCCAAGACTTCTGGTTCTAGAATGTAAGTACCAGTGTTAACAGTGTCGGAAAAAATTTCACTCGTAGAAGGTTTTTCTAAAAATCGCTTAATCCGATTTTCTTCATCGGTAATCACCACCCCAAACTCAATTGGGTTGGGGACACGGGTCAAAATCAAGGTCGCTTTTGACTTTTTTTGTTTATGAAATTCAATTGCTGCTGTCAGGTCGAAATCGGTTATGCTATCGCCGCTAATTACTAAAAAGGTGTCGTCAAGAAGTTCAGCAATATTTTTTACGCAACCTGCGGTACCCAAAGGCTGGTCTTCTTCTACGGCATAAGTCATCTGCACCCCAAAGTCGCTGCCATCTTGGAAGTAATCTCGCATGACATCAGGTAAATAATGCAATGTGGCAACGACTTCTGTAATTTGATGCCGTTTGAGAAGATTGATGATATGTTCGGCAATTGGTCTATTTAGGATGGGAACCATTGGTTTGGGCAGGTCACAAGTGAGCGGACGAAGCCGCGTTCCTGAACCTCCTGCCATCAGTACTGCACGCATAAATCCTCCTTAGCTATTTGCACCACTTGCTGGGTTAATATCCATAAAATGAGATGATTTTCTTTAGTCTCCTATGGATCTTCAAGTTTAGGGAACTTTCGCAAGATGCATCTGGTCAGGATTAGTAATATCTACTGGTCACACTACCCTGTTTATCTGTACAAAATCAAGAAGGACAAAAGTGTACAGACGCGTTCTGGCGCATTTGTACAGTCAGTAAAAGTTAAAACAGTTTTTTAGTTTTTATTTTTGACTTTCTTTGTCTGCGGCTGTTGGACTCAAGGGTAGATGGCTATAATGCAATGAGCTACTCTAAACTTGATATAAGGATGTATCAACGTATCAACTTACTACGATAGGGAAGACAACAGTAGCCAAAGTCTTTCCCAGCGGTTTCTGCCTCTGCTGGCTTTTTGGCTAACAAGATTGCTTTTCGATGTCGTTATGAACTGCCAAGATGGTGTAGGTAAAGCTTAACTCAAATTGTGACCAATTGCTTGTGGAGTTGTGCTGAATGGAATTAGTCATTTTTGGATTAGTGGTGGTTTATGCAGGTGGTATCTGGAAGTTCTTGGGTGGATTTAACCGGACTAACTTCCAGCGAACTTTGCCTAATCGTCTTGGTCTAGCCTTATTGTGGCCAGCTTTGTTTATGACAAGTAAATCCTATCGTCAAAACTTTAGAAAGGCTCTTAAAGGTTAGAAATGATCTCAACATTGGCAGTGGGAGGTATTCGCCTAATTGGCGGAATTTAGGAAACTGTCTAACTCAGAGATGTTATTGCTCGCAAGAAATAACGACAGGGCTTAAGCCACTTAACTTTTGGATAGTGGACGAAATGCGATCAACTATATTTGCCCATACTTAGCATAACTATCGTCTGCCCAAACGCTGCCACTTTTTGCAACACAACTACTCCTAAGGTGTGTTTTGTTGTGTTGATTGATTAATCCTGAGAAAAAACTAAGCACAAATTGCAAAATTGTGCGATTATAAAGAAAGTCTTAAATTTAATCTAAAGGTCAAAGACTCATGATAACAGCCAAAATGATCCAACAAATCTGGGCGGTAATCGAGTCTACCCAAGTCACAACCTTGCTCCAGTTTGACGATACTGCTTTAGTACAATTACTCCTCCAGCAGTTAAAAGCCAAGCAGGGGCTTGATGCGCAGACAGATGGCAGCCTCAATACTTACATCAAATCTAAACTGCCTCTGATTCGCGACACGGCTGAAGGTCGGCTATCCTTTGGGCAAGGCAATCATTAACTTAACGCAACAAATTCAATGATTGCTCACTGCTAATAATCTTCAAGAGAGTTTAACCACTACAACATGATAAATCACTGGCTAGCAATTGCCCTGGTAGCTTATCTCATTGGAGCGGCGATTGAAGGGGTCACTACAGCCAGTCAACTATCTCATTCAGCACCAGAGCTAGCTAAAGGCATAGAAGACCACTCAACAGAGTCTGCCACTCCAACTAGCCCGAGTTGGCGAGTTGTCGCCGCTATTGCCTCGGTAAGTCTGTGTGGAGCTTTTTGTTGGCCTTGCCGCTTGATCCACCGTTTCATTAAAGAAAGCGTTTCATCTAAAGACTTGTAGAGGTTATATTATTTCGCTTCATTGTTCATAATAAAAGTTATTTGTAGTAAAAACAAGAGCTTTTGCTTTGTGGATAAAGAGGACTAAAGTCCTCACTACGAACTCACACCCTTATATACTCACACGCTTATATTAAGTGGAGACGAGATTATGTAGTTTAGTCCCTCCCAGTGGGGGAGAGACTAGCATTTGAGCAATGCACTAACTAAAGTGCTTAATAATCGCCTCGCCAAATTCAGAACACTTCAAGGCTTCGACTGGCGGTTCCAACAAACGCGCTAAGTCGTAAGTCACTTGACGGTTGGCGATCGCATCCCCTAAACCTTTCTTAATCAAATCAGCCGCTTCTTGCCAACCTAGATACTCCAGCATCATCACACCGGATAAAATCACCGAACCAGGATTTATCTTATCTAACCCTGCGTGTTTAGGTGCAGTCCCGTGGGTGGCTTCAAAAATGGCACATTGATCACCAATATTTGCCCCTGGTCCCATTCCCAGCCCGCCAACAATCGCTGCTGCTGCATCAGACAAGTAATCGCCATTCAAGTTCATCGTCGCCAGAATGGAATACTCATCGGGTCTGGTTTGGATTTGTTGGAAAATACTGTCGGCAATGCGGTCATTGACCATCACTTTATCTTTCCACTGACCATGACCATGAGTTGACCAAATTGAGTTAAGAACTGTTTCAACCTCCTTGACAATTTGAGCCTGCTTTTCTTCCGTTAAAGCATTAAAGCCGGGATCAATCAGTCGGGCGTTTTCTTCCAAGGAGATATCAGGGTTGTTCTCCTTGTTACTCAAAATCCAAGATTCCCTTTCAGTGATGGTTTGACTGCGAAACTCGCTGGTTGCCAGTTCGTAACCCCAATCACGGAAAGCGCCTTCGGTGTACTTCATAATGTTGCCTTTATGCACCAAAGTCACCATCTGCTTATTTTTGGGCAGTTGCAAGGCGTGTTTGATGGCACGGCGTACCAAACGCTGGGAACCCTTTTTGCTGATTGGTTTGATGCCAATGCCAGAATCTAAAGGAATTCTCTTGTTACCGTGTTCTGGTGTGGCGGGGATGAGTTCGTTGTTGAGGATGGAAATTAGGCGATCGCCTATTTCGCTTCCTTGTCGCCACTCAATTCCTAAATAAATATCTTCGGTATTTTCCCGATAGACAATGACATCAAGTTTTTCTGGGTTTTTATGAGGTGAAGGAGTACCTGCATAGTAACGGCAAGGACGTACGCAGGCGTAAAGGTCAAAAATTTGCCGCAAGGCAACATTGAGGGAACGTATGCCACCACCGATAGGGGTTGTCAGAGGTCCCTTTATGGCGACACCATATTCTTTAATCGCCGTCAAGCTGTCTTGAGGTAAATATTGATATGTCCCGTATAATTCACAAGCTTCATCACCCACATAAACCTTGAACCAACTGATCTTGCGCTTGCCTTTGTATGCCGTTTCTACCGCAGCATCAAGTACTTTCTGGGTAACAGGCCAAATATCTATGCCCGTGCCATCGCCTCGAATAAAAGGGATAATCGGGTTGTCAGGAACAATCGGCTCGCCGTTGTTGAAGGTAATTTTTGCTCCTGTTGTAGGGGGGGTTATTTTGTCGTACATTAATCACTCCTGATGGCTACGCTGCAACATACTACCCTTCGGATTTATCTCCCAAAGGAGAAAGAGTTATGTTTGGAAGGCTAGCAGATTTTGCTGTGTCTTGTTTTAATAAGTTTTGATAAATTGATCAGACTCATGAAGCGCAGAGCTTTTCTTTCCCCTATTTGTATCCTGGGTACACATGCGTGCAATCGAGCTAAAGCATTGTTATCTGATAGCTTGCACGCTTTATTAGTGTACTCTTTGAATATATAGCAAAATATCATGGCGCAACCAACAGAGATTACCATCAGCGTGACTGAGCAAGAGTTGGCAATGTTAGAATCCCACTGTTAGGTAAGTAACTATGTTAACTGGGTATGAACAAACCCATTAGGTGTCAGGAGGTAGATGAAGGCATTGCACTTGTACAGGTGTAAAGAAAATTGATTCAAAATTCAAAATCGTACCTACACCCATTTACCCAGTAAATGTAAAAAGAATGAGTGGGCATTCTTGACAATTTCCTGTAAACTACTCTTCGCTATCAGTGCAACATCCGTCCACAACATCTGATAGCCAATAGCTTATTCACCCAATTGCATTCCACGAGAAATGGCATGACAGACCCATTGATTGTATCAGGCACTGCTAATGACATCGACTCCCTTCGCCAACCGTTAGTCGCTGGGTCTATTGGCGTCCAACAGCAGGTGATCCCACAGTTAGCTAATTTGGGAGATACGGGCTTGGATGTGCTGATGGAATTTTTATTTGAACGTAGAGAAAATCCTGCAACTTCGGTAGATGGCAAAGCATACCAGGTTCTTTATAACTCTGATTCACCCAAGGCAAAAGAATTTTTGCAAACTTATTTCCCTTTTGGGATTGTACCTCTAACCTCAGATGGTGGTATTGATTACAGTCCGCTGCAACAGCTACTAGCAACTCAAGATTTTCAAGCAGCCGATCGCATGACTCTCCAAAAAATGTGTGAACTAGCGGGTTCAGCGGCGGTGCAAAGAAAATGGTTGTATTTTACCGAAGTAGAAAATTTCCCAATCACGGATCTCAAAACCATCAATACCTTGTGGTTAGTTCACTCAGAGGGGAAATTTGGCTTTACTGTACAGCGAGAAATTTGGTTGGGGTTGGGTAAAAACTGGGAAAATCTTTGGACGAAAATTGGTTGGAAAAAAGGCAATAACTGGACGCGGTATCCTAACGAGTTTACCTGGAACTTAAGCGCTCCCCGGGGACACTTACCTCTGTCGAATCAACTGCGTGGAGTGCGAGTGATTGCTTCTTTACTCTCTCACCCTGCTTGGAATTAGTCATTACTGAGAAAGGACAAATCCCAAAATGGCAAGTGTTCGTCTAGAAAGTATTAAGCGTAGATTTAATAACGTCACCGCGATCGAGGACATTTCTTTTGAAATTCCGGATGGTGAGTTTTGGGTGCTAGTGGGACCTTCTGGTTGTGGTAAGTCTACTATTTTGCGAAGCATCGCCGGTTTGGAAACTGTCACCTCTGGCAAACTTTACATCGGGGATAGGCAAGTGAACAATATCCCAGCCCGACAGCGAGATGTGGCGATGGTGTTTCAAAACTACGCTTTGTATCCTCACATGACGGTGGCGCAAAACATTGCTTTTGGGTTGCAGATGCGGAAAATTGACGCCAAAGTTATTCAAGAAAGAGTGATGACGGTGGCGCGATCGCTTTCTTTGGAACATCTGTTGGATCGCAAACCCAAACAGCTTTCTGGCGGACAGCAGCAACGGGTTGCGTTGGGAAGGGCAATAGCCCGTGAACCACAAGTCTTTTTGTTGGATGAACCTTTGTCTAATTTAGATGCCCAATTGCGAGATGATACACGAGCAGAGTTGAAACAGCTACATCAGGAATTGGAAATTACGACTGTCTACGTTACCCATGACCAAGTTGAAGCGATGACTTTGGCTGATAAGATTGTAGTCCTCAACCGGGGACGAATTCAACAAATCGGCGAGCCACAAAGTATTTATTCCCAACCAGCCAACCGCATGGTGGCAACTTTCTTGGGAAATCCTCCAATGAATATTCTACCTGCCAAATTCACAGGTGATAGTTTTGATGTGGGTGGTCAGGTGTTACCTTGTCCTGATTCTGTGCGGGAGAGTTTGCGCCCTACGGGGGGGCAGGGGTTTGATTTAGGAATTCGTCCGGAGGATATTTATTTAAATGAACCGCCAAGACGAGCCAGCGCGAATGACGGCTTTCCCGCAGCAGGCGACTGGCGTCGCCAAGAACGCCAAGAGATGCGAGAGTTGGTGGTTGAGGTGAAGGTTGTGGAACCTTTGGGGAGGGAAACTTTGATTCGTGGGGGTTTACCCAATTCGGGTGTGATGCTGAATATTCAGACGGGTGCAAATGTGCGTCTCCATTCCGGCGATCGCCTTTCTCTAAAATTAGATCTAGATAAGTTATTTGTATTTGATTCAGCGACTGGGGATAAATTGTATTCTTAATGACTCTTAGATACAGCAATAGGGAAACCTGCGCCCAAACCTTGTCTACTGTTTGTGAGCGCAGGCTTTGTTTAACTTCAACGATCATAAAAATTTAAGGGATAGCAACTTGCTTCAACCGAGAGTTTGTTAACTCCCCTGGAGCAAACACCCCATTCTCTGTGATAATTGCTGCAATCAGTTCAGCTGGTGTGACATCAAAAGCTGGATTGTAAAATTCTACGCCATTTGGTGTGAGGATGGTGTCGCCGACTTTGTATATTTCCTCTGGATTGCGTTCCTCAATGGGAATTTCCTTACCGCTGGATAAAGAAAAATCAACGGTGGAAAGGGGTGCGGCAACATAAAAAGGAACGTTATGCGCCTTTGCTACGAGTGCTAAACTATACGTACCAATTTTGTTTGCTGTGTCTCCGTTAGCCGCAATTCTGTCAGCGCCAACAACCACAAGATCAATCAAACCCTGCTTCATGCAATGAGCCGCCATGCTATCAGTAATTAACGTGACTGGAATGCCTTCTTGGACACATTCCCATGTCGTTAGTTTTGCACCTTGCAAGCGAGGACGAGTTTCGTCTGCAAACACCCGCGCTAAACGCCCTTCTCGAAAAGCAGAACGCACAACACCCAAAGCCGTACCGTAACCTGCCGTTGCTAATGCTCCTGCGTTGCAATGGGTCAAAATGGTCAATTTTTCTGGAGTTTTAGGCAAGACTGCCAAGCCATTGTCGCCGATCGCATAACAGGTTTGTAAATCTTCCGCGTTGATCGTTTGGGCAGTATGCAAGAGAGTTTGTTTGATGTCTTCTATTGTTCCAAGAGATTCGTAGGCGGTTTTCATCATCCGTGAAATTGCCCAAAATAAATTCACCGCTGTCGGACGAGTAGAACGCAACAGTTCTGCCACTTTCTCCAAGCTGTTCAAAAACTCATCGCGGTTGTTAGTTTCAATTTCCCTTGCCCCAAGATACATTCCGTATGCTGCAGCCACACCAATTGCAGGCGCACCTCGGACAATCATGGTTTTAATTGCCTGCGCCATATCTGAGCAACGGTGAATTTCGACAAATGTGTACTCGTTAGGCAAGCGGGTTTGGTCAATCAGTGAAACTGAGTCGTTGTGCCAAATAACAGGGTAAACTTGGTTTGTGGAAGAATTCATCGAATGTAAGGTAATTAATTTTTTCAAATTGTAATGTTAAAAATTCTACAGTTTATAGCAGCTTTTCTGTCTCTGGACTTTTTTGCTCTTTTTGGGTGAAAACCCTTGTAAATCCACAAGAGCCTTAAGGGAATTTTTTAAGGAGCAGAGCGCTAAAGGTTAGAATCAGCCATTTTCTTGCGATTACGCTGTTGGAACTACGATATTCTCTTCAAAAATCATATTTTTTTATTACATTTTCCATACATTTTGTTTAAAAAGTTAACAATATTGTCATCATTTGATAACAATATATTTAACCTACTTTGTAGCTCACACAATGATCACCGTTCAGTTCAGGATTCTTTCTGACAATTCCATGCCTGTAGAGACGTAGTATGCTACGTCTCTACAGATGTCATCAGGCGCTGAAAACCACATCCCTAGCGTATTGCGCTATAAGACGCTTAACTTAGGGATTTCCAAGAAATAAATTATTCATCTTGTGGGGTGGGCGTCCCCGCCCGCCCGGTTAATAGGACGGGCGCTTAATGCCACTCCCACAAGAAAAAGTTGGATATTTTTTAATTTGGAAGCCCCTTATTTGTTGGGAAATAGACACATAGATTTGCTGTTAGTCTTTTGAGGAAACGACTTCCTTTGCCTTACGGCTTTTAACGACTTTTGCAGGTACCCCCACAGCTATTGAAAATGGGGGAATATCTTTAGTCACAACTGCTCCTGCACCAATGACACTACCTTTACCAATAGTCACGCCATCTAATACAGTCACCGCATGTCCTAGCCAACAGTCGTCCTCAATCACAATACCCTTACGGGTAACTCCTTGGTTTTCAATAATTTCCGTTGGGTCATCAAAAATGTGATTATTAGCAAATATCCCAACGTGCGCTGCAATCAGACACCACTTGCCTATTTTGATATTTCCTGGACCTGCCAAGCAGACATAAGGACCGATAAATGTACCTTCATTAATGTGGATATGGGTATCTTTCATTGCCCTTATATCAATGCCACGCTCAAGGGTGACTTTATCTCCAAGATAAACTCTATTGTTTGGGTGTCCTTTCGCATTGATACTAACACCGTGTAGAATCTTCACCTCATTTCCAATATCAATACATGAGGTGTTGAGAAATTTAACGCCGTCTTCAATATAAACAGAATTACCAATACGGGCAAAAATATCACGATAGAGCAGATTTCGTAAGTTACTGCCGACAACCCTAGTGGGGATATTGCCTAACAAGTTAGTCAATAAACTTTCTGGTAAATGCTTCCGCCGAAAAAAACTTTGCTTGCTATTCATTGTCAAATTACACTTCATAATAAATGGTTTACCACAATTCTTCACAAGAGAGAATCAGGGACACAATTACTTGATCAACTTACTTAGAATTTTACTTAAATATTATGAAAGAAAAGGTCATGTACTATGTGAACAATCTTCAGGAATATTTTTGTGAAATATGTCATGTTTGACTAACAGGCTTTGGGTAAATGCAAAGCCTGTTAGTTGCTGCTATCTCTTAGTCTCTGGTGTTCACCAGTTCCTTTCTAGTCCGGGTTTTAATAACTTTTGCAGGTACCCCCACAGCGACTGAGAACGGGGGGATATCTTTAGTAACAACTGCTCCTGCACCAATGACGCTACCTTCACCAATGGTGACTCCGTCTAAGACAGCTACGCCATGTCCTAGCCAGCAGTCATCCTCTATAACAATTCCCTGGCGAGAAATACCTTGGTATTTAATTGGCTCTATCGGGTCTGAAAAATTATGATTATTTGCATAGATACCAGCATTTGCTGCAATGAGACAGCGTTTGCCAATTTTGATGTCTCCAGGCCCAGCAATACAAACGCCAGGACCAATGAAAGTCTCTTGACCAATGTGTATGCTAGTATTCCCCAAACACCCAATATTAACGTTACGTTCAATAGCTACTCCATTATCCAAAAAAATTCTATTGTTTTGGTGTCCTCGTGCATCTAGACGTACACCTTTAAAAATAAACACCCCATTGCCGATTTCGATACAAGAAGTACTAAGAAATTCAACACCTTCTTGAATATAAACTGCTTTACCCATCTGACCAAAAATAGTACTATATACTATATTGCGCAGCTTTGGTCCCAAGATAATGCTTGGAAGACCTCCTAGTAAACTAATGGCTAAAAGTTCTTGCAAACGTTGTAACTTTAACGAAGATTGCTCTCTATTCATAAGTGCGTCATCCTGAGGTAAGGGTTTTTGACAGAATTCAGTTTTTATGGTCTTGTTCCCAACTCGTGTTTCATTCTTTGCGTTTCGGCTGATGCGGGTATTTCTACGCATCAACTTGATTTGAAGTGGAGTCATTTGGAGAATTCCTCATAACCTGCTAATGTTTGAAGAACTCATGCAAGTATTGTCAAATCCCTTTAGTTAGATGCACAACGTATAGTTTAATTGTGTTTGCTAGTAAGAAAAAGTTGTAACGGTATCCATATTATAAGTAGATACACTATTAATCTTTTCTCTGAGCAAGTTTAAAAGCCTTGTATTAAGTTTGTGGAAGTATCAACCATCAAATATAAGCAGGCTTATTTTATCTTTCTCAGAAAATCTTAAGATAAAAACTTTTACGCAACTACCGATACAGTTATTCTTGTTGAGGGGACTGCCTGCTGAGTAGCTTTAAACATTTCCAAAAGATGCAGTTAAACCAACTGCTTATTCAACACAACTAGATTATTTCTCAAGTTATTGCAAACGAGTTTGAATTTCTCCTCTGATTTACTTGAAAATATAACTGTTGTTGAATTTCTCTTGGTGTTTTTATTTAAGTAAAACTAAATTATGGTGGAGTGTCTCCAACTTCTGCCATGATGTTAAAATCTGCCATCGGTGCAAATAAGTAAGCGCTTCCTCGAGCGCCATGACGAATCTGTTGCAGCCAATTTGTCAATTGGGCTACCGCCATCATGATGCACACAGATGTTTTACAGACTAACGAAATCACGTTGAGAATGACACGAACTGGACCTCTATGATATCAGATACAAGTGATAACGTCTACTATCTGCAGTTACTCTATAGACTTATCTTTAGACTTATATTTAGAAAAGTCGATAAAAAAATCACCACAATGTTAGCAAAGCCGCTGTTCTGGCGGCTTTGCTCAATTTGCAGCAAAAACGGATAAGGCTTTTGATAATTTTTTCTTAGCAAACGCCTTATCCCTGATACTTTTAACCCAGACATTCTGGACAAGCCAGACTGAGTACGACTTCCTCAGCACAAACAGTCTAGTTGCCTATTTCACCGTTTAGATCTCAGTGTGTTGATTCATGCTAATAAGCAGTAAATAGCTTAACATTACAAAGAATGTTTCCGCGAAGAAAGCCTTGATTTGAGATGCTGAGCACGAAGAGATTTGTCCGCAACTGCTGTAGGGTCTTTTATTCCTACTTTTTAGTGGATTTCGTAAGTGCTTGTTGTTCTAAAGCCATGATGGAGAGTCTGGTAGAGTTAATTCATCCTTTTTTCTAACCCCACTTGCTCAGCCAATGACCTAGTTTAAAAAATGTCGCTTTGGTACTATTGTGCTGCATCATTGTCTAGTTTAGTTGAAGCACACAAATGACTCAAACGGTGAGTTATTTTCCTATTTCAGACTTCGACTGTGCTACGCCGCATCAGTTGATACTCTTTTCTCCAAGTTTGGGGAGGAATGCCGTTGTGTTGACGAAACTGGCGGGAGAAATGGCACGCATTTTGATAACCGAGTGCTGAAGAAATCTGCTCGATTGTTTGGTCAGTTTCTTGAAGTAAGCAACGTGCTGCTGACATCCGACGCTTAACAATCCAGCCGTTGACTGTTTCTCCTGTAATTTTTGCAACTCTGTTCGTCAAGTAAGCCGAAGAGTAACCAACTGCCTCAGCTACGTCACATAAAGTGATACCTTGGTGATAATTGGCTTCAATGTAATCGAAAACTTCTTTGAGTTGTGGAACTGTGGGAAAGATTGATTCTGATGCCGATGATGTCGTGTTGGCTGCGACTGGTTGTGCAAGATTTTGGCAGCAAGCAGCATACCAGTACTGCATCAGTTTTGATTGCTTTTCTAATCTGACTGCTATAGCTTTGAGTAGCTGCTGTACAGTACAGGGCTTGGTAAGATAATCATCTGCTCCCAACTCCATACCTTTGCGAAGAGATGACTTGCTATCGCTACCAGTGAGAAAGATAAAGGGTATAATTGCGGTCACTGGCTCTTGGCGCAGCATCTTTAGAACGCCAAAACCATCCATATTAGGCATCATGACATCGCAAATAACCAAATCGGGTTGATGCTCTTGCGCTTTCTGGATACCAATAATACCATTTTGAGCACCTATGGTCTCAAAACCTTCAGCCTGAAGACCGTCCAAGAAGATATTGCGGGTCATTGCATCATCTTCAATAATCAGAATTTTTTTTGGTGATTCTTGTATCATGTTCTTGAGTAGAATTTGAGGGAGTTAAGGGTTGCTGAATTCTGGTCCGAGTATTGGATGACGGTTAAGAGCTTGAGGGCAGATTGACAGTAAAAGTCGTGCCAACGCCAACTACACTTTCCACAGTGATTTGACCGCCATGTAAATCTACTAGGGTTTTAACAATCGATAAACCCAGTCCAGTACCCGGTATACTGTCAACATTGCTGCCACGATAAAACGGCTCGAATATTTGCTGTTGATCTACTACCGGAATACCAATACCTGAATCTTTGATTTGAAAAATTGCTTCTTCACTTTGGCAGCAAAGTTTAAAAGTCACTCCGTTAGCATTAGGTGAATACTTGATAGCATTTGAGAGTAAGTTAGTTAATATATGCTGTAGGAGCTTTGGATCTAAATAAGCAGTAGAACAGTTGCCTTGGCTGACAAAGCTGATCCCTTTTTGGTCTCCACTTGCTATCTGCACCTGTGCTAGAATATCTCTGCAAAACATCTCCAGGTTGACTGGTCTTGGCTCACACTCCAGTCTCGCAGATTCTGCCTGACCATATAAGAGAATTTCATCTAATAGCTCGCTAATTTGTTGAACTGCAACTTGAATCAAATCCAGATACGAGCGGTTTTTTTCTTCAGTCCATTGATGAATATGACGTTTGAGTAAATCAGCAGAGAATGAAACAACGTTCAGCGGAGTGCGGAATTGATGGCAAAGCATAGAGACAAAGCGTTCTCTGAGTTCGCTGAGTCGTTTTGCTTGCTCAAGAGCTTGACGAACCTCGGACTCTGCCTGCTTATAATCTGTGATATCGATCGCTGTGACTAATTCAACTGAGTGACCAGCAAAATCCATCACTCCATCAAGGAGTCCCACTGTACAAGCCAGCCAGCGCTTCACACCGTTTTTTGTCAGAATCTGCATCTCCTGATATTCACAACAAGCAGATCCATCCTGCTTGTGAACCTGCCTAAGCTTTTTGCCTTTAATGAGTCGATCAATCTTAAAATTATTCAGCAATTCCTTTCTTGTATATCCACTCAGGTCCTCTGCGGCTGGATTGACATAGCAAATCTGCTTGTTGTCATAAATTAGGAAGATACTGGCTTCTGTCGTTTCTGCTAAAGTACGAAACCGGGTTTCATTGCGCCTAAGTGCTTCTTCTGTTTTTCTCGATTCAGTAACGTCCCAGATACTCCACACTCTACCGATAATTTTGTCTCCAAGACGCTGTGGCTCTGAGTAATGTGCAAATATCCTGCCATCCTTCAATTCCACTAACTCGTAGCTTTCTTTATCTGATTGGCTGGACATTTCCCAAACAGCTTGACGAAAAACCTCTGGGTCTTTAACTTTGTTCTCAAAGAACGCTTTGGCTGTGCCACATTTCCTAGATACGCTAACCGACTTTGGGAATTCCCACATCTCCACAAATTTCTGGTTGTAGCAAAGGATTTCTCCTTCAAAGTTCACTGCAAGTATGGCATTTGCAGAAGATTCCAATGTAGAACGAAGTAGAGAAAGAGATGTTTCTAGTTCCGTTTGTGTCCTTTGATATTCAATAACTTCTTGCTGTAACTCCTCTTTTGGATCAGAGGTTTTGCTGATATACCGTTGCACGCCTAAGTCTAATAACTCATCACTGTGATCGCGAGCAAAAACACAGCCAAATTCTTTGCCTTGATGTTCTACATAGGTGATAGTGATTTCTACCAGAAATATCCGACCTGTTTTTGTTCGATATCGAGTTTTGAAGGTGAGGGAACCTTGTTGTTTGAGCGCTGTCCATTTCTCTGACCAATTTTTGGGCCAAAAGTCTACGTCGATATCTTTCAGCCTCATTGAGAGTAATTCCTCACGGGAATACTTCATCATTCGGCAAATCGCATCGTTGACGTAGATAATTTTTGCGTTCGATCCGACATAGAATACAGCATCTGCAACCTGGTTCATGAGATACTGTGCCAGTTTTAACTCTTCTTCCGGCTGTAGCACTGAGTAAGAATTAGCGTTAGATAACATGTAGTCGCCAAAGGTCATAGCCCTCTTATGCTCCCCTCGTATCATTTGGCACTATAGCGCTCAACGGGCTTGTCATTAAAAGTTCCTATATTTGCTATTAGGTTTTTTTTGCCCAACCTTAAATTATCAAAATCCTTATAAAATTAATATATCTTCACACAAAATTTAAATACCTCCATTCAACATTTGCTCAAAACGACAAAAACTATACTGTGCCTCTGTTCCTGCTTAAACTAGCAAGTCAGATACACATGGATATTATTCATATCCAGGAAAGAGATATTAAGTTATCTATGTCTGCGTAAAACTAGAGTCAGGGTATTCCGTGCTGAACATCCTTTATCAACATTGCCCTGCATCAATTTCAGGGCTTATATACCTGTCTTACTTGCAAAAGTGATAACTGTTGACTATTCGTTGTTCACGGGTATCGTGATTCACAAATGCAAAACGCGGCTAAGTTGGGTTAATTTTACCAGGAATTTTGACAAACAGTGAAATTATTACGCGCATCTCTTGACTCATTAGTTTCATTTGTTTTCTTTACTCTCTGATGAATTCAACTACAAAATACTTAACAAAGTCATCTGTCAAAAGAAATACCCTATTCTTTAAAAAAATAGATATTTTTTTTTCATCTACCAAAAGATATATAATAAGTAAAAAATATTAGTATCAATTAGAACAAAAGCTTGAGTTTACAGGAGTTTTACGGTAACAATGTCGCAATCATTGTCACTGAGTTGAGCAGAATCAGCTACAAATATTAAGATTTTATTAATAATAGGAAAGTGACTTTTTGTCGCTCGATCATCCACGACTTATCCTTGGTTTTTCTGGTGTCAGTCAGAAATCTTGTATAAATGAAAACAAAGACAGAAAAAACAGACCGTAAACTACCAAAAGGTAGAAAAGTGTTGTTCAACTGGGCTGATCAGGCGTCAAAATTAGGAAAAACAACAGCAAAAAAATTGATAAGTCAATCAAAAGATTATTCATTGCAGCAAAGTGTTCAGCTTCTGTACGCTTGTTTCCATAAGCACAGCCTAAATTGTTTGACTCCTACAGTACGAGTTTTTTACAGACGAAAAAGCGGTAACTTACCGTTCCCAGTGTTTATCAACCTGGGTGAAAGCTTGTACGTAAAGATACGGAATTTGGCATAACACATACTTAAGGCTGTGAGTGCAAACGCAGCCTGAGTAAGCTAACTGGCACCCTCTCCAACAATCAGGGAGTACGTAGACGCAATGAGCCACAACTATACTCAGACGACATCTCAAATTGGCATTCAGCCATACGACGTGTACCAACCAAACGGCAATACACAGTCCGAGCTAAATGGTAGAGTACACTCTTCCGAAGACCAACTCAATAGTGAGTCCAAGAATAGTGAGTCCAAAAATGCACCTGTTGTGCAAGAACAAACACAGCGACCCCTAACGGTCGCAAATGCGATCGCCACGATGATGGAAGCCTTAGGGGTATCCAGCGCCTTTGGCGTCAACGGAGGTGCGATGGCAGGAATTTGGGGAGCGCTATCGAATAGCCTCTTGCGAGTCCTGAACTTCCGTCATGAAGCAGGAGCTGCCTTTGCAGCCACTGAAGCCTACTTTGCCACTGGTCGTCCTACTGTAGTGTTCACCACTGCAGGACCTGGGATCACCAATGCCTTAACTGGATTATTCGCTGCTAGAGGTGAGGGTGCAAAAGTGATTTTGCTGTCAGCTTGCACCTCCTCCCCACAGCGCGGACGGTGGGCTATTCAAGAAACCAGCACCGAGACCCTGCCAACTGAGGGAATATTTACCTCAGGAGCGCTGTTTAACTATGCTACCACTGTAGAAAGCGCGGCACAACTTCCACAGATTTTTCGCAAACTGGCTCTGGGTATGTCGCAACCAGGAGGTTTCGTCGCCCACTTGAGCGTTCCTACAGCTGTGCAAACAAGCCCGGTTGATGATCTCGACATGTTCCAAGGAATTGATTTTTCTTTGGGAACACCCAGTCAAGAAACAATTGTTAAATGTGCACACTTGCTATCTGAGGGACCGTTTGCGATTTGGGTAGGATTTGGTGCTCGTGACGCAGCAGAAGAAATTCGCCAACTTGCGGAATTGACTGGGGCACCAGTTATGTGTTCACCTCGTGGCAAAGGCATCTTTCCCGAAGATCATCCTCAGTTTGTCGGTGTGACTGGTTTGGGCGGTCATGGTTCCGTCTTTACTTACTTACAACAACAACCTCCTTTACGTACACTCGTGCTAGGAACGCGCTTGAGCGAACCGACTTCCTTCTGGAGTCCAGCGTTGGTTCCCCCAGGAGGCTTCGTGCATGTAGACATTGACCCAACAGTCCCCGGGGTGGCATATTCAAAAGCCGAAACCTTTGCTGTCCAGTCCGAGATCAAAGCATTTGTCAAGGCATTGTTGGAGCACGAGCACCTTCTGGCAAGTAGTGGGGTAACAGCTTTTTGGCTACCTCGTCCAGAACGCCAGGATCTGGCTCCAGGTTCAGACTCTTTAGTCAGACCAGAGGTCTTGATGGAAGCAATTCAAAAGGTCATTGTCGAAGGCAGTGACGCCATAGTGCTGGCGGAGTGTGGTAACTCGTTCCTTTGGTCAACGCATCTGCTACGATTTCCAAACGCAAACCGTTATCGTATCAGCACCGGAGTCGGAGCAATGGGTCAGGCTGTTGCTGGAGTCGTCGGAGCAGCAGCAGCACGTCATGGCAAAGCAGTTGCCATTGTTGGGGATGGCGCAATGCTGATGAATAACGAAATCAGCACAGCTGTCAAATACCAAATACCAGCTGTTTGGATTGTACTCAACGATGCCCGCTACAACATGAGCCATCAAGGCATGGGAATGCTGGGACTCACAGGTGCAGATGCAACAATTCCGCAGGCAGATTTTACCATGATTGCTCGTGGTATGGGAGCCGAAGGAATCCGCATCAACAAAGAGTCTGACCTGATTTCGGCGCTAGAGCAAGCAATGGCAGCGACCGGTCCAATCGTTATCGATGTCATGATTGAGGCAGATAGACGCGCGCCATCCAAAGGACGCAACGCCGGTCTGGCATCACAAGGAGTAAAGTCAACTCCGGCTGAAAAGACAGAATTGCATATTTCATTTCCACAAGCTTCATTTCCAAATGTCTAAATGCTAACGGGGATTGGGAAAAGCGATTTCCATTCCCCAAGTGGTCAAGCTGAGGTGATCGAGGAGACAAGGGTGAACTTATTTGAAACTGTTACAGAAATGGGTCATGAGCAAGTGCTCTTTTGTCATGGCAAAGACCCAGATATCAAGGCAATAATTGCCATCCATGACACGAGTTTGGGACCTGCAATGGGCGCAACAAGGCTCTTGCCCTACGCCAACGAAGAAGCTGCTTTAAAAGACGCTCTTCGTCTGAGCCGTGGTATGACTTATAAAGCGGCTTGTGCGGGCATTCCTGTTGGTGGAGGTAAGGCAGTCATCATTGCCAACCCTGAAAACAAGAATGCAGACCTGTTCAGAGCATACGGACGGTTTATTGAAAGACTCAATGGACGTTTTATTACAGGTCAAGATGTGAATCTGACCCCCGATGATGTCAGAACAATCAGCCAAGAAACTAGATATGTCGTTGGGGTAGAAGAAAGGTCAGGTGGACCTGCTCCTGTGACAGCATGGGGAGTTTTTCTCGGTCTCAAAGCTGCTGTTGAGTTTCGTTTGCAAACCTCTGACCTTAAGGGGCTAAAAGTTGCAGTTCAAGGTCTGGGGAATGTGGGTCAAAATCTTTGCCGACACCTGCACGAGCATGGGGCAAAGCTGTTTGTCACTGATATCAGCAAAGAAAAAACAGAGGAAGTAAAGCGTCTTTTTGGTGCCACTGTTGTAGAGCCAGAGGAAATTTACTCACAAGATGTCGATGTGCTTTCTCCTTGTGCTTTAGGGGGAATTCTTAACAGTGAGACAATTCCTCACATTAAAGCGTCGGTGATTGCTGGTGCTGCAAACAATCAGTTGGGAGTTGAGCTGCTGCACGGTCAAATGCTTACAGCGAAAGAGATTCTTTATGCCCCTGATTACGTGATTAATGGTGGCGGGCTAATCAACGTTTACAACGAAATGATTGGCTACGATGAAGAAAGAGCTTTCCAGCAAGTGCGTAACATTTACGACACGCTGCTTGAAATATTTGACAGAGCACAAAAGCAGGACATCACTACCAATGATGCTTCTAAGCAGTTGGCAGAGGACAGAATCCGCAAAGCCAGACATTTCAAGACTTTAGCTGTGGTCTAAAGGAGTGACAAATGGTAACTGAAAGAAATACATTTGGGACATCTGCCTACATCGAAACGACTCCAGAGACCGCCTTTGAATACCTTGCTGAGCTAAAAAACTTAGGCGAGTGGACTCTCTATAGCCGCATGGAAGAGCAAATCGACGAAGACACTTGGCTCGGAACTGCGTCTGGCTACCAGACAAAGCTCTATTATCATGTCAAAAAACTGGATCATCCCAATTTTTACGGCATTGAGTGGCAGTGCGGCTTAGAGTATCAAAAATATTATCAGGTTTACCCTGTCTTGCTTTTTCCTGCCGACTACGTTGAGCCAGGAACAGATGAAAAGGGTGTGTACTTACACTGGGTCAGCTTTGTCGATCCCAAGCGGCGTAGTCCCTTGATTATGGAGGGAATTCACACGGTACACACTTCCGAGTGTCGTTCTCTCAAAGGTAATTTGGAACGCAAGGCTGGTCTTAAGACCGCATCAAAAGGACGTTACTACGTTGATACCGACACGATCTATGTTAATGCCCCAATAGAGATGGGGATTGAGTATTTGTCAGACCTCAAAAACATGGATGATTGGGCACACCTACTGCGAGCAGATGGCGAAATTTCTGGTCAGTCTGGAGAGTTTCGCGATGAATACGGTCAAAAGGTGAAAGTAACTCAGCGTCTGCAACCTATTAACGAATCGTACTTGCTGGAGCACGAGTTCTTTTATCCAGACTACGGATTTTATCAGCGCTCTCCGGTGCTGCTGATCCCAACCTCCCATGCTTTCCGGGATCCAGAAGCTCCTGGTTTCATCCAGCATCGGATCACCTTCTGGAAAGTAGGTGAGCAACTACCTCACGGTAAACTCCAAATCGAAGACTTTGGCTCTGAGAGCTTGAATATCAAGCGTATCTTAGAAGGCAAAGCTGGCAACGTGGATACTTTAGCTCAAGGTCTGAGCTATATGCCGGACGCTAAGTAGTGACTTGTTAGTTGTTCTACTAACAACGCTCCAAATGTACAGACGCTTTCATGAGAGCGCGTCTCTACAACGCTCCAAATGTACAGACGCGCCATGGCGCGTCTCTACAACGCTCCAAATAATTAATTAATAAATATATTTTCAGGGTGTGAGTGCCGTCATTGCTTATTGTCAGCAATGCAAAATTCTACCAGTAACATCCAAAGCCGACCTCTGTTGTGACACATGGAACTCAAGCAACTTACTATTACATCTTTTACGGTGCTTGCCGACGGTCTTGATAATCCGAAAGGTCTGAGCTTTGGTCCTGACGATAATCTCTATATTACAGAGGCAGGAACGGGGGGAAGTGGAGCTAGTATTCCATCACCCAGTGGTCAAGGTGATTTATATTACGGTGCCAGTGGTGCTATAGTAAAAATTGAGAATGGTACAGTCAAACGTATACTGACAGGACTGCCTTCTGTCGCATTTCCAGATGGTACTGGAGCCGCCGGTCCTCACGATATAAAATTTGATGCTACAGGCAAGCCTTATGTTTTGCTAGGCTATGCTGCTAATCCAGCCTTACGCGATACGGCATTAGGTGACACTGACTTAGGAAAAATCATCGCTCCCGACTTCAATACAAATTCGTGGACAACTGTTGCCGATATCGCTAACTATGAACTGACTCATAATCCTGATGGCAGTGAAGTCGTTAGCAATCCCTTGGCTCTATTAATAGATGGAGACGAAATTGTTGTCGTTGATGCGGGTGGGAACGACGTGCTGAATGTGGGAACTGATGGAAGCGATTTGAAGGCACTAGCCGTACTTCCCAAGCAGACAGTAACGAATCCAATCTTCCCAGGTTCTAACTCGCAGAATTTTGACAAGGGACACGTGCCACCTCCTAGTGCTTATCGTGATGCGCTACCATCGCAGATTGCAATTCAATCAGTACCCACAAGCGTCGCCAAAGGTCCGGATGGTGCTTACTACGTGACCACATTCACAGGTTTTCCTTTTCCAGAAAGTGAAGCAAAAATCTACCGAATTGATGCTGATGGTCAACTAACAGTCTATGCTGATGGATTTACGCAACTGATTGACTTAGCTTTCGATGGGCAAGGCAACTTGTATGTGTTGCAACATATGAATTCCTCAGGCTGGAAAGGAAAACCAGAAGGAAGCCTGATCAAAATAGGACACGATGGGAGCCACACAACTGTTCTCAGTGCTGATGGGTTAGAGCTACCTAGTGCATTGACGATTGGTCCGGATGATGCTCTTTATCTCATCAACCGAGGCGGCATGCCAGGAAAAGGGCAAGTCATCAGAATTGAGAATCCAACCTCTGTTGTGTGAAGCTGCTATGAAGTCATGACCAACAGATAAGAGTCTCTCTCTCCCCAACATAAGAGCAAGACTCCTGCAAATTGGGTAACAAGTTTCAAGCTGACAATGCCAGTTCCTCTCAACAGGGAGGCTATGTTGCCGTGGATGCTTGATTTCCACATCCCAGTCATTGGGACTCTTTATCCCTGACACCGTACACAACTCCACAAACTACCAACACTCGATCGTAAATAAGTATGAAGTTCAAGTCATTTGCTCTTACATTTCTCACTCTTTGTGTTGCCAGTGTTGCTGCTGGAACCAAAGCAGCACAAGCTGCATCCTTGTCAGTAGTCGCTGACCAGCTTAACAACCCACGGAATTTTGACTGGGATTCACAAGGCAATATTTATCTAACAGAGAGTGGTTCCGGAGGAGATGGAAACGGCGGAGTCAACTGTATACCATCACCCAGCGCGCAATATATTCCTTTATGTTCTGGTAAAACTGGTAGCGTTGTCAAAATTGCTCCAGACGGTACAAAAACACCTGTACTGCCGAATCTCACCTCCGTAGCATTAGTGCCTTCTGGGGAACAAGGTGCTGGTGCTGCGGACTTCAAATTTGATTCTAAAGGCAACGCTTATCTTTTGATGGGTCTTGCTGGCGATCCAAACAACCGCGATACCGTACTGCAAGCTCCTGATCTCGGAAAATTATACAAAGTAGACTTAAACACTGGTTCGCTGACACCTCTTGCTGATTTTGCAGCTTATGAAGCCGCAAATAACCCTGATGGCACTGATTTGATTAACAACCCCTATGGCTTCACAATTAAGGGTGATAAAGCTTATGTGGTTGATGGCGGATCAAACGTTATCTACAGGGTGGGACTTGATGGCACCGGTATTGAGCAAGTAGCTGTATTCCCTCAGCAATCCATCCCAACAAATCAACTCGAATTCCCAACTCTTCCTGAGGGCACAGTAGACCCAACAGGAGGCGCAGCACCACCTCCAGGTTTTGCAATTGCTGAGAATGGTCTTCCTGTATCACAACAATCAATACCCACAGGGATCACAGTTGCTCCCGATGGAAGTTTAACAGTAAGTGAATATACTTACTTTCCTTATCCAGAAGGAAAAGCACGTATCTATTCAGTTAACCCAGATGATTTGTCAATACAAACCATTGCTGATGGCTTTACACAGCTGACTGGTGTGACATACGACGCCGAGGGCAACTTGTATGCGTTGCAACACATTAATCAGTCAGAATGGAAAGCAATTCAACAGGGCGGTGTCATCACTGGTGATATCAGTGGTTCTATCATCAAAATTGGCAAGGATGGTTCTCGCGAAACTATCATCAGTGGTGATGGATTAGAGGCGGCTTCTGGATTATATTTCGGTCCTGATGGTGCTTTATATACCTCAAACCGTGCCCGACTCGCACCAGGGGAACGAGGAGGACAACTCGTCAAGATTGCTCTTAACTCTGCTGGCGCAGCAAAAGTTCCTGAACCCGGTTCTGTAATTGCTTTATTAGCAACTGCAGCTTTAGGCGCAAAAGCAATGAAGCGCAAGCGTCAACAAGAACTGTTGGATAAGGTTGAAACCATCTAATTCCTTGTTTCTTAAGCATTGCTTAGCAATGCCTAAGAAACAGGCTGCTGCCTTAAATAGAAAGTTTTGTTTCAAAAAGGCAACAGCTCAAATTCGGGATTCCCAGACTCGGTCTGGGAACGACATAAACCTAAGTAAGAGTATAACTCACAACACCGAATAATCACTATGGGATTAGTCAAAAATTTGTCATTTGCCTTAGTTGGTGCCGGCTTTCTTGTAGCGGCGGCGGCGGCTCAAGCTATGGCGTTAACCTTAACCTATGATCGCTCTATAGGTGAGCCTGGTTTCGGTCCTGGGCAACTGTTTGTTCCCCAAGGCATAGCGGTAGATAGCCAAGGGAATACCCTTATATCTAACGGACGCGGTGTTAACCCGGATGGTACTCCTAACTACAGCCTTGGTAACAAAATTGAAAAATTTAGTCCTAGCGGTCAGTATATTGGAGCAATTGGCTCCGGCGGCACAGGACCCGGACAGTTTGACGAGCCAACAACTGTAGACTTTAATCCAGTAACAGGGGATCTGTATGCAGGTGATGTTTACAACAACCGCATTAATCAATACGATTCTCAGGGTAACTTTATTAGATCCTTTGCAAATGGATCATTTACCGGTCTGGTAGAAGGTAGATTGTTTTTTGGACCATCTGGTGTGACATTTGACAAAGCTGGCAACGTGTACGTTGGTGATTTTAACGGCGAAAGGATCCTTAAATTCACACCAGACGGACAGCCACTTGGTGTCATTGGTGGTACCAGAGGCACTGCAGCTGGGGAGTTCGAAGGTGTAGCAGGTATAAGAATTTCCCCAGTTAGTGGAAATATCTTTGTAGCTGACCAGTATAACAACCGCGTTCAAGTACTCGATCCAAATGGTAATCCTTTGTTGGCATTTGGTTCAGCAGGTAGCGGACCTGGACAGCTTCTTCAGCCAATTGGCATCGAAGTGGACGAAGAAGAGAATGTTTATGTAGCTGATTCTATCAACAGCCGCGTTCAGGTGTTTGATAAAAACGGTAACTTCTTGACTTCCTTCGGTGAAAATGCCCGGGATGCATCAGGTAACCCTGTACCGCCTCCAGCATTAACTGGTCCTCCTTTTGGCGATCCCCTCGACCTCGCTCCCGGCAGATTTAACTGGACGGGTGGCACAACCCTCAAAGATAACAAGCTGTATGTGGGCGATTTCTTCCAAGGTCGTGTCCAAGTGTTAAACGTTGTTAAAGATGGCGCAACCAAAGTCCCCGAACCTGCCTCACTATTAGGTCTAGGTTTGTTAGGAATTGGCGCTACTGTTACCACATTGCGGAAAAAGCAGCAAAAGGCAACCTCGGCTTAGAGGAACCAGAAAAAGCTGCTGTTTAGACACTCGTAAGTTTGTACTTCCTCAACCTTAACTTTGTTTAACCTCGTTCCCAGGCAATTGCCTGGGAACGAATTCCTAGAATTTTTAGCTCCATAGCATAACTAAATAATTATAAAGTAATGGTTTCTGCAAGTTATTTAGAAAAAACAACAGTGAGTGCCATTGACTTACTGCATGGCTGGCTGACCCAGCGCATTTCTACTCAAGGATTAACCTGGCTAGAACAGAAGATAAAGCAGATTAAAAGCGGTGTCAATACCTCAATGTTTTTCAGTGCGTTTAGCGCTGTGCCTCGTTATACAGGCAAACATGATTTACAACTGACACTAGAAGAACTAGAAGCAGCTTCAGCAGCCCGGACAGGTTGGTTCCCCAGTTATTGGAGCGTAGATCAAGCGGCTCGCACCTTACTGGTACTGAGTTTACCGCAGGACAACGAGGAGAAATACGTTCGGACGCTGGAGCGAGTTTTTACAGCGGCCGATATGGGAGAGTTAATAGCACTCTATCAGGCTTTACCGCTTTTAGCTTATCCAGAAAAGTTTTGCACTCGTGCAGCTGAGGGAGTTCGTAGCAATATGACAGCAGTGTTCAATGCTGTGGCTTTGCGAAATTCCTATCCAGCAGAATATCTGGGTGACATTGCTTGGAACCAGATAGTCTTGAAAGCCTTGTTTGTGGGCAGCCCTTTACATCTTATTCAAGGACTTGATCACCGTGCAAATCCACAACTAGCGACTATGCTGGTTGATTATGCTCACGAACGTTGGGCAGCCCACCGCACAGTATCTCCCGAACTTTGGCGACTGGTGGGGCGATTTGCCAACCATGCGATGTTAGCGGATTTGGAGCGCGTAATACAAGACCCGGATCCAGTCCAACAAGCCGCAGCGGCGATCGCTCTTGCTGAGTGTCCTTTACCAGATGCTCAAGAACTTCTTGCCCGTTATCCAAATTTACAGGCTCAAGTCCAAGCAGGGCATCTGACCTGGAATAGCTTAACTGCTACGCAAAGTCAAGAGTCAAAAGTCATTAACCTTGACTCTTGACCTTTGATCCTTGACCTTTAACTACAAGCACTATAAACACCAGTCCCATGATGTACATTGATCCTCACATTCACATGAGCTCCCGCACAACCGACGATTACCAGAAGATGCAGGAGTCTGGCATTGTAGCTGTGATAGAGCCTGCCTTTTGGTTTGGGCAACCCCGCACCAACGTCGGCTCATTCCAAGATTACTTTAGCAGCTTGGTCGGGTGGGAACGGTTTCGGGCTGCTCAGTTTGGTATCCGCCATTATTGCACGATTGGCTTAAACTCCAAGGAAGCTAATAACGAACCATTGGCAGAGCAAGTTATGGAACTTTTGCCTTTATATGCTTGCAAAGAGGGCGTCGTTGCCATTGGTGAGATTGGCTATGACGACATGACACAGGCAGAAGACAAATACTTCCGTCTACAGTTAGAACTGGCAAAAGAACTTGATATGCTGGTGATGATTCATACACCGCACCGCAACAAAAAGGCGGGTACCAGTCGCACTATGGATGTCTGTATCGAGCATGGGTTAGATCCATCAAAGGTAATTATGGATCATAACAACGAAGAGACTGTGCAGGAAGTTTTGGATCGAGGCTTCTGGGCAGCTTTTACAATTTACCCCAACACCAAAATGGGGAATGCTCGCATGGTTGAAGTTGTGCGCCAATATGGATGCGATCGCATCATCGTAGACAGCAGTGCTGACTGGGGAGTCAGCGATCCACTCGCTGTCCCCAAAACTGCCCAACTGATGCTTGAGCGGGGAATTCCAGAAGCGCATATCCAAGCAGTCTGTTATGAAAATGCCCTTGCTGCTTACAGCCAAAGCGGTCAAATTCAAGAGTCAGACTGGCTCAACCCAACCCTCATCGACCAACGACAGCTATTCAGCGGTAACTCTGTGCTTCGGGGACAAAAACCCGTCATCGAGTCCCCCACCCGCGAATATGCATTGATTGAGTAAAACGTCAATAATTGTAGAGACGCGACGCCAGTCGCCTACGGAGGGAGACCCTCCTGCAGCGCTGGCTCGCCATGGCGCGTCTCTACATGAAATTTACCCTCACTCCCTCACTCACTCCTCCTCCTCACCATGAACACTGCACTCTCCTCGCCTCGCATTTGGGCGTATCTCCAGTTAATGCGACCTGCTAATATCGTCACCGCATGGGCAGATATCTTAGCTGGATTCGCTGCTTCTGGCTGCGCTGTCCTTATTTCCGTATCTCCTGATCTGCCAATTTCCTCATCTTCCTCTAATTTGATGGCGTTGGCATGGTTACTTCTAGCAACCACAGGTCTATACGGTGGTGGTATTATTTTTAATGATGTATTTGATGCTGAAATAGACGCTATAGAAAGACCAGAGCGACCTATTCCCAGTGGTAGAGCATCACGTATGGGAGCATCAATTCTGGGAAGTTTGCTTTTGAGTGCTGGGATACTCGCAGCTTCTCAAGTGAGTTGGCTGAGTGCAACTCTAGCTTTTGGCATCGCTGCTGCTGCTATCCTCTACGACGCTTACAGCAAGCATGATCCTATTTTTGGTCCCATCAATATGGGCGTGTGTCGCGGCGGCAACTTATTGCTTGGCGTCAGCGCGGTATCACCAATGGTATCAAACTATTGGTTTTTAGCTCTGATTCCCGTTGTTTACATTGCTGCTATAACAACCCTCAGCCGGGGTGAAGTTCATGGAGGCAAAACTAGTACTGGTATCATTACAATCGTACTAATCAGTACAGTCATTGCCGCACTACTGAGCTTAGGTTTGTTAAAAAATTATCATCTGCTTGCAGTCCTGCCTTTCGTAGTGTTCCTAGGTGCGCGGGTATTACTTCCTTTTATCAGAGCTGTGAGCGAACCGACTCCAGAAAACATCCGCACGGCTGTGCGCGCAGGAGTCCTGTCACTTATTGTTTTAGATGCTACAGTCGCTGCTGGTTTTGCTAGCTTGCCATACGGATTGCTGGTGTTAATCCTGTTACCAATTTCAATGGCATTGTCACAAATCTTTGCTGTTACCTGAAGCACGCGTTAAAATTATAACAAAAGACCAAAAGAAGCGAGTACGCAGGATATATGCTACTCTGCCACCGCGAGTCACCGTGCATCTTGTGCGAAAACAAAAAAGCTCACACTTTTGACCTGACTTCACGTAACAAAGAAACGGATAATGCGGATTCTCATTTATTCTTACAACTATCATCCGGAGCCAATTGGAATTGCTCCTTTAATGACTGAACTGGCAGAGGGACTGGTAAAGCAAGGTCATGAAGTGCGAGTGATTACGGGAATGCCGAATTATCCCCAGCGCGAGATTTACGAAGAGTATCGCGGTAAGTGGTACGTTACAGAACAAAAAAATGGCGTAACCATTCAGCGGAGTTACCTGCGAATTAAGTCTAAACCCAATCTTATAGACAGGCTCTTATTGGAGTTAAGCTTTGTATTCACAAGCTTGCCACAAGCACTCAACGGTTGGCGACCGGATGTTATTCTCCTGACAGTACCGCCACTGCTAGTTACCCTACCAGCAACACTACTAGGTTGGCTATATAACTGCCCAGTGGTACTGAATGTACAGGATATATTGCCAGAAGCCGCTGTGCGCGTTGGGCTGATCACAAACAAATGGATGATTCGCGCTTTGCAAGCGATCGAGCAATTTGCATACCGTAGCGCCCATACCATAAGCGTTATTGCCGATGGGTTTGTTGAGAATTTAGTCGAGAAGGGAGTACCAGCGCAAAAAATTGTCTGCATTCCCAACTGGGTGAACGTTAATTTTATCCGCCCCTTACCAAAAAAGAGCAACCCATTTCGCATTGCCTATCAACTAGAAGACAAGTTCGTAGTGGTTTACTCTGGCAACATTGCCCTGACACAAGGATTAGAGACAGTCATTGAAGCCGCGTCTCGGCTGTGTCATATTCCAGAAATCGTCTTTGTCATTGCTGGAGAAGAAAGAGCATTGCAAAGATTGCAGCAATATTGCCAAAAATGTGGGGCTGATAACGTGTTGCTTCTACCTTTAGTACCACGAGAAAAACTACCCGAAATGTTGGCAGCGGCGGATGTCGGTTTGGTGGTGCAAAAGCGGAATGTCATTTCCTTCAATATGCCTTCCAAAATCCCACTGTTGTTAGCTAGTGGTCGTGCTATTATCGCCTCAGTTCCCGCCTCTGGTACAGCAGCGCGAGCAGTGCGCAAGAGTGGTGGCGGCGTAGTTGTAGCACCAGAATCACCGCAAGCGCTAGCAGATGGAATCATGGATTTATATAGCAATCCAGCAAAAGTTGCAAAGCTAGGTCACAAAGGAAGACAGTTTGCTGTCGATCGCTATTCATTCGAGCAAGCGTTAGTTGAGTACGAAGCATTATTCACTGAAGTGATTGCGACAAGTTCTCAATCACCAAGTGTCGGGATGCTACCAAAATTGACTTCAAGCGAATCTATTATCGATATTTAAGTCATTAACTATTAATCATTTTCGGCGTCAGAGCTTCACAACATCTCCCCTAATCCCCGCTTAAGTGAGGACTCACAGTTCCCCTATCCTGATTTCCTAAATAATCATGATCCCAGAAAAGCTCAAGCAAACCGACCAATGCCTGATCGAGCTGCTGCGCGATCGCCTATCTCTTCTGACAGCATCAAACATTCCAGCCGAGGAGCAACTGGCTCAAGTGCAACCCTTACTTGCTTCTGCTGGTATTCCGGAATCTATTTGGACAAATCTAGTCAACAGTTGTCATGCAGCCCTTTCCAGTGTAGCTTCATCGTCGGCACACAAAGCCACACCCCGAAATATCACTATCATCGGTGGACGTGGTAGGATGGGTAGATTCTTCACCCAACAACTGACAGCAGCTGGTCACAATGTGAGTATTCTCGAAAACGAAGATTGGGAATACGCAGATCATCTGCTAGGTTCTGCTGAACTTGTGATCGTCTGTGTTCCGATTAAGTGGACAGTAGATGTGATCAAGCGTGCATCTCAATACCTTGCCCCAACCACAGCACTTTGTGACATCACAAGTATCAAAACTGAGCCAGTTCAAGCGATGCTGGAATACCATCCTGGTCCAGTCATGGGATTACATCCGATGTTTGGTCCAAATGTCAAATCCTTTGCCGAAGAAAAAGTAGTAGCTTGTCCAGGTCGCAAAGACGATTCATTTGAGTGGTTATTAGATTTTATTAAAAGTCAGGGCGGCGAAGTCATTGTCTCTACACCTGAAGAACACGACTACATGATGGTGATTATTCAGGCAACCAGGCACTTCTCCAGATTTAGCGTCGGTGTTTTCTTAGCGCAAGAAGGGATTGACATAGAGCGCAGTTTGTCCATGTCAAGCCCAAGCTATCGCCAAGAAATAGACATCATCAAGCGTTTGTTTGCCCAAAGCCCACATTTATGTGTGGACATTATGCTTGCGACCCAAGACAGATGCCAAGCAATTGCTAAGTTAGCTGATACTTACAACCGCTTGGCGAGGTTAGTTGCACGCAAAGATCGAGCTGCATTAATCGAGGAATTTGAAAATGCTCAAAGCTTTTTTAGCGAGGAAAACATCAGTTCTCCCAAGCTGAGTCAGGAAAACCATGCTGATCGACATCTTTCACGATACCGTATGCCCGTGGTGCCGAATCGGTCATAAGCATCTTTTTGATGCCTTGGCACAATCTCAAGAGACAGCCAAAATTCGCTGGCACCCATTTCTCTTAGACAACTCTATTCCTGCTGGTGGTTACGAATTTCGCTCTTATATGCAGGAGAGGAAAGGCATAGAACCGCAAGCACTTCACCAGCTATTTGACTACGTGCAAAATGTGGGTGATGCCGCAGGAGTAAAATTAGATTTCGACAAGGTTCGTTTAGCTGTCAATAGTACCCTTTCCCATCGGTTAATTACGCTAGCACCAGATCACATCAAAAACGATGTTGTGCAAGCAGTTTATAAAGCTTACTTTGAAGACGGTTTGAACCTCGGTGACCTCGACGTTATTGTTGCTATTGGCACAGAAGCTGGTATGGATTCTACTGAACTACGACTGCAATTAAGCGGTCATGCAGCACTTGATGCGGTTCTAGCGGAATCAACATTTGCTCGTTTTAATGGCATCACGAGCGTGCCTTTTTACATTATCAACAACAAAGTTAAAGTTGACGGTTCACACTCACCAGAGGTGTTCCAACAAGCTCTCAATCGTGCCGCACTTATAGAAATATCCGCAAAAATATGGTAGTAGACATCAGGCAGAAGACTACATTTAATCATCTGGAGCCCATCCAACAAACCTTCACGGTGACCTTCAACTACGGAGTGCATTTTACCACAGGTGTGTTTGATATCAAAAATTCCTTACTGGCAAAAGTGATTGCTGGTGATGGGGAAGCGGGACCGAAAAAAGTCCTAGCAGTTGTAGATTCAGGATTATTACAGTCTCGGCGTCCGCTGCTTAAGCAAATAGCTGCGTATTGCGATCGCTATTCAGAAACACTCAAACTCGCTGCTGATCCAATCATTGTCCGAGGAGGAGAAGAAGCCAAAAACGATCCAGATGAACTCTCAAAAATTCACCAAATCATTGATGAAGCAGGAATTTGCCGCCACTCCTACATCTTAGGAATTGGTGGAGGTGCAATGTTGGACTTAGTTGGATACGCAGCAGCCACAGCGCATCGGGGAATTCGTCTGATTCGCATTCCGACGACAGTGTTGGCACAAAATGATTCTGGTGTCGGCGTTAAAAATGGAATCAACGCTTTTGGCAAAAAGAATTTTCTTGGCACATTCGCCCCACCCTATGCAGTTTTAAATGATTTTACCTTCTTGACTTCCCTGGATGACCGTGACTGGCGTTCTGGAATCGCAGAAGCAATAAAAGTAGCGCTGATTAAGGATGCTGACTTCTTTGAGTACATCCGTACCCACGCCCACGCACTCGTGTGTCGAGACATGAACTCGATGCAAAACGTTGTTTACCGCTGTGCGCAGTTGCACATGGATCACATTGCTTACAATGGTGATCCCTTTGAAAAAGGTTCATCTCGTCCATTAGATTTCGGTCATTGGGCAGCGCATAAACTTGAGCAGCTAACAAATTATAGACTACGTCATGGGGAAGCAGTAGCGATCGGCATTGCTTTGGATGCTACCTATTCCTACCTGATAGGGCAGCTTTCTCGGTTAGAATGGCGGCGGATATTGAATACACTGTTGTCATTAGGCTTTACGTTGTACGTGCCGGAACTGTCTGAGAAAATGACAGAAGAGGAACATCCCCGTTGCTTGTTCCGAGGACTGACTGAATTTCGGGAACACCTGGGCGGAGAATTAACCATAACGCTCTTGCAACGCATAGGCAAAGGTGTTGAAGTTCACGAGGTAGACATATCTCTGTTTCGCCAAGCAATTTGGTTGTTGAGCGAGTTTTACGATTCTTCGGTACCCGCCACAGGTTGGGAATGTGCCATGTGAAGCGGCTGAATTTTCTAAAAAAACCACATCTAAAAAAACCACAGATGGACACAGATGTAGGCGTAAGCCGTGCCGTAGGCTACACAGATAAATTATCTGTGTGCATCTGCGTGCATTTGCGGTTCCAATAAACTCTGTTGAGAGTTTAATTTTGACAAGTGAGCGTGAAAGGTAAGAGGCGGGACTAGGAAAAGATATGAAAATAGAGACAAATACAAATAACAGTTTTCACCTAACCTACTGCACAAATATTCATCCTGGTGAAGAATGGAACAAAGTCTTTGCCAACTTACAGCAATACATTCCTGCACTTAAAGCACAGCTTTCCTCAGACAAACCGTTTGGCATTGGATTGCGTTTGGCAGACGTCGCTACAAGAGAACTGCTGCAAGGAAACGCCTTGGCTGAGTTTCAGTCATGGTTGACTGATCAAGACTTATACGTGTTTACCTTAAATGGTTTTCCCTTCGGTGGATTTCATAGGCAAGTCGTGAAAGACCAAGTTTATGCACCGGATTGGTCAAAGCAGGAGCGGTTGAACTATACTTTACGACTGGTAAACATCCTGGCACAACTGTTGCCTCCTGGTAAAGAGGGCAGCATTTCTACACTGCCGTTGTCATATAAGCCCTGGTTCAAAGGCAATCCACTTTTCTTAGCTTCCATTACAACCAGCGCTAGCCTCAACATAGCACGGGTAGTAGCTCAAATGGTACGCATTAAAAGCGACACAGGAAAAGTTTTGCACTTGGATCTCGAACCTGAACCAGATGGATTAATAGAAAATGCTGCTGAAGTCGTTGATTATTTCCAAACGCATTTACTGCCTATTGGTGGAGAGTATTTAGCAACGCATTTAAGGATTTCTCAACAAGCAGCTGAGGATCTTATATTAGAACACGTGCGCGTTTGTTATGATACCTGCCATTTTGCTGTGGAGTATGAAAACCCAGCTTCGGTTTTCAAGCAATTTCAAGCCGCAGGAATTCAAATTGGTAAAATTCAAATCAGTGCTGCATTGCAGGTGGACATCCCCACTGATATTCAACAGCGCCGTCAGGTAAAAGAGCGGTTGTTACCTTTTGCTGAATCTACGTATTTACACCAAGTTATAGCACGCGAAAGCACTGGAGCGCTACGTCATTATTCAGATTTGGAAAAGGCTCTCCCAGATTTGGAGCATACTACAGATCGTGAATGGCGCATTCACTTCCACGTCCCCATTTTTATCCGCGATTACCAGCTGTTTCAGTCTACTCAAGACGATATTTCTAATGTGTTAAATTTGCTACATAGCCATCCTGCCTGCAACCACCTGGAAATTGAAACTTACACTTGGGAAGTGTTGCCTCAACAAATGAAACTGGATTTAGCAGCATCAATCCAACGGGAGTATGAGTGGGTGTTATCAAAATTGTTAGTGAATAGCGCCTCTTTGGAGTTGATCAGCTGTTAAAGGCTGTTAGTAAAGAAAATATGTTTAGGGTGCGTTAGCGGTGTTGGTAACGCACTATTTTACTAGGCGTTGCGTTAAGGCTTTACAATTTTAAACGCAGAGGAGCGCGGAGTTCACGCAGAGGGACGCAGAGTCTTTGTATAGAGAATTCGCAATGAATTAATGAAATGTTGTACTGAGTTTTGTGTTCTATGTTCTCCTCATAATAAATTTATTCACACCATATTATGAATAAAACAGTTGTTCTTAACGTTGTAGGATTATCACCTAGCCTGTTAGGGGACCATACACCGTCGCTGTCAAGTTGGGCGGCTTCTGGGAAAGTCGTTCCAGTTGCACCCGTCTTACCTGCTGTCACCTGCACAGCTCAAGCAACTTATCTCACAGGAAAGTTGCCAAATGAACATGGGATTGTTGCTAATGGCTGGTATTTTCGCGACGAGTGTGAAGTAAAATTTTGGCGACAGTCTAATAAACTTGTACAGGCTCCCAAAGTTTGGGATATGGCTCGCTCGCTAGACCCATCCTTTACTTGCGCCAATTTGTTCTGGTGGTACAATATGTACTCCTCGGCGGATTATACAGTGACCCCGCGACCAATGTATCCGGCTGATGGTAGAAAATTACCCGATATTTACACACAACCACAAGAATGGCGTTCGCCCCTGCAAGCTGAACTCGGTCAGTTTCCTTTGTTTAATTTCTGGGGTCCCAACACATCGATTGCTTCTACTCAGTGGATCGCCGCCTCAGCTAAGTGGGTGGAAGAACGCAAAAACCCGACGCTGACACTGATTTATCTGCCTCATCTGGACTACTGCTTGCAAAAGTTTGGTCCTGAAGATAACCGAGTCACCAAGGATTTACAAGAAATTGATGCTGTTTGTGGCGATTTGATTCAATACTACGAAAATCGCGGTGCTCAAGTTATTGTTTTGTCAGAATACGGTATCACACCCGTCTCGCAACCCGTCCACCTCAATCGGGTACTGCGGGAACAAGGTTTGCTAGCCGTGCGCGAAGAATTAGGGCGAGAACTACTTGATCCAGGAGCAAGTAAGGCATTTGCTGTCGCTGACCATCAAATTGCTCATGTTTATGTCAACGATCCATTTTACATACCCAAAGTGCGATCGCTCTTAGAAAACACTCAAGGCGTTGCTCAAGTTTTAGGCGAAGACGAAAAGCCAGCTTACGGTTTGGATCACTCAAGATCAGGGGAGTTAGTGGCGATCGCTCATCCAGATGCTTGGTTTACATACTACTACTGGCTCGATGACAATCGTGCTCCTGATTTTGCCAGAACAGTTGATATTCATCGTAAACCTGGTTATGATCCTGTAGAATTATTCGTTGATCCCCGTATTAAACTTCCCAAATTCAAAATCGGTTTCAAACTTCTGAAAAAGCAGCTTGGTTTTCGCTACTTAATGGATGTTATTCCCTTAGATGCTAGCTTAGTACGCGGTTCTCATGGTTGCGTTACTGCTCCTGAAAATGGGCCGTTGTTTATGACTCGTCAAACTCACTTACTTGAGTCTGAATCAATCGCAGCAACAGATGTTTGCAATTTAATCCTCCGACATCTTCATTAGAACTTTAACAGGGACTGGGGACTAGGGATTGGGAACTGGCGAATGGGAGGTATTAAGGACGAGAATTTCACCCCAGCGTATTCTTGGCACTGGGAACCCAAAAAGATGGGATTTTTCAAGGGTCGCCAATCCCTAATCCCCAATACCGAATCGTTTTTATATAAAATGTTACCTACAATATCATAATAAATACTTCATTTGCAAGCTGGTGGTTCATCTACTTCTAAAGAAAGAAAAATCTCTAACCCAAGGTGGACGCGGCAAAATACCTTCATCTCTTCCAAGGGATTCTACTTAAGTATTAAAGTAAAACCAAAAAAATTGACACAACTATCAAAAAATTGTTCATGTATCAATGCTTAACATTTAGATACGCTAATCTCATACCGAGTAGCATTCAAATCTAAATGTTTGCCGTTCTGTTTTGACTGTTGATGGTAACCTCTTACCAGTCATAAGTTGACAGTCTAATGTTAGCTGTTTGAATGCAACATGGTATAAAAACAGGTTTCTATTGGCAATACCGTTCTTATTCAAATAGATAACTACAACAACATCCACTTTGGGACAATCTGTGTATGATCTTTTTGACTCCCAAGTCTTTGTTGTATTGTCTTTGTATTACGAGTCTTTGTGATTGAAATTGATAATAAAAACACAAAACTCATGAAAGGTCAATGATCAAAATTTTGACTATTGGCTGATGAACGCCAGATACCTACGGAGGGAAACCCTCCTGCAGTACTGGCTCCTGATGACTTATGACTACTTCAGAGAAATTGCCCATGATTGTTGATTCTCACTCGTACACAACTCTTGGCGGCATAGGTGTATCTCGCGCCATCAGCGAAGTACAGATGGACACGGCTCTAGATGAAATCTTGTTTCACTTGGACTCCCAGCGTGGCGGTTTGCTTAAAAGCAGCTATGAATATCCAGGGCGATACAAAAGATGGGCGATTGGATTTGTCAATCCACCATTGGAATTAACAACACGCGAGAGAACCTTCACGCTAAGAGCACTCAACAACAGAGGCAAAGTGCTTCTACCAGTACTTTTTAACAGATTGTCAGCGCATGCTCAACTACAGGAAGTCAAACTAAATAACGATTGCATCGTTGGCTTTGTGCAGCCAGCAGTCCAACTGTTTGCAGAAGAAGAGCGTAGTAAACAACCCTCAGCATTTACAGTTATCCGCGATATTCTCCATGCTTTTTCTAGTGATGAAGACGAGCATTTAGGGCTGTATGGAGCGTTTGGATATGACTTGGTGTTCCAGTTTGAGCCAATTCCTCAGCGTCTGGAACGTCCTGTTGATCAGCGGGATTTGGTAGTGTACTTACCAGACGAACTGATAGTTGTTGACTACTACTTGCAAGAAGCATATCGTGTACAGTACGAGTTTGAAACAGCGCACGGTACTACCAAAAATCTTCCACGAACAGGAGAGTCTATTGATTATAAAGGAGAGCGCCGTGTTCCGGCTCAAGCGTCTGACCATGAGCCAGGAGAATACGCAAACCAAGTAGAAGTAGCACTAGATTACTTCCGTCGGGGAGACTTATTTGAAGTCGTTCCTTCTCAAAGCTTCTTTCAATCCTGCTCTGAACCACCCAGCAAACTATTTCAAACATTACAACAAATCAATCCCAGTCCTTATGGGTTTATATTTAATTTAGGTGGAGAGTATATTATCGGTGCCTCTCCAGAAATGTTTGTGCGAGTTGAAGGTAGGCGCGTAGAGACATGTCCAATCAGTGGGACTATTAGCCGAGGACAAGATGCTCTCGATGATGCGGAGCAAATTCGTCAACTTCTCAACTCTGGTAAAGAAGAAGCAGAATTGACCATGTGTACCGACGTGGATCGCAATGATAAATCGCGAATCTGCGAACCTGGATCGGTACAAGTGATTGGTCGTCGCCAAATAGAATTGTATAGCCATTTGATCCATACAGTGGATCATGTCGAGGGATTACTACGATCTGAGTTTGATGCTTTGGATGCATTTTTGAGCCATACTTGGGCAGTCACAGTGACAGGCGCACCCAAACGCTCAGCCATGCAATTTCTCGAAAACTACGAACGTAGCGCTCGACGCTGGTATGGTGGAGCCGTTGGTTACTTAAGCTTCAATGGTGATTTTAACACTGGATTGATTTTGCGAACAATTCGGCTAAAAGACTCAATCGCCGAGGTGAGAGTTGGCGCAACAATTCTGTATGACTCCTTGCCTTCAGCAGAAGAACAAGAGACAATGACCAAAGGAGCAGCTTTATTTGAAACAATTCGCCGCGCTAATCAGGGGATAAAACCGGAAGAATGCAGCCCAATAAAGTTGAGCAGCTGCATTCCAAATGTCGAGTCTGGTAAGCGGATCTTACTGATTGACTACGAAGACTCTTTTGTTCACACACTCGCAAATTACATCCGCCAAACTGGCGCTCAAGTCACCACACTACGTCATGGCTTCTCAGAATCGTTGTTTGACGCAGAACGCCCAGACTTAGTTGTATTCTCTCCTGGTCCTGGTAAGCCGAGTGATTTTCGTGTTCCAGAAACTGTACAAGCTTGCTTGCGTCGGCAAATTCCGATTTTTGGAGTCTGTTTAGGACTACAAGGCATTGTTGAATCGTTTGGTGGAGAACTAGGAGTTCTCAACTATCCTCAACACGGTAAATCTTCACGGATTTCTGTCAGCGATTCAAATTCTGTTCTCTTCAAGAATTTACCAGAATCATTTTGTGTGGGTAGATATCATTCCTTGTTTGCCCTACCGCAAAAATTGCCAGCACAACTGAAGGTAACAGCAATTTCAGATGACGATGTGATCATGGCAATTGAGCATCAAACACTTCCTGTAGCGGCTGTGCAGTTTCATCCAGAATCGATCATGACTCTAGCAGGAGAACTTGGTTTGGCAATTATTAAAAATGTAGTACGTGCGTACACCCAAACTGACCAAACTGAAGAGTCATTAGTCATTAGTCAATAATTGTAGAGACGCGCTGAATCAAAGCGTCTCTACATGAAATTTCCCCTCCCTCATCTCCCTCCCTTCTTCATCTCCCCCAAATACATGAGTTACTCAGGCGCTACTGCAAATGTCCGTCCACGCCACATTCTTGAAGAGATTGTGTGGTATAAAAAGCAAGAAGTCGCACAAATGCGGCAAGAACTGCCACTAGCGACTTTGCAAGAACAGTTAACTGCTGCTCCGAGTGTACGAGATTTCCTGGCTGCTTTAAAGCAAAGTCCCCATAAGCCAAGCCTGATTGCAGAGGTCAAGAAAGCATCACCAAGTCGTGGAGTTCTCCGGGCTGATTTTGACCCAGTCGCGATCGCCCAAGCATATGAACAAGGTGGCGCAGCTTGTCTATCTGTTCTGACTGACTCTAAGTTCTTTCAAGGCAGTTTTGACAACTTGCGTAATATCAGACAGCAAGTCGCACTCCCACTTTTGTGCAAAGAGTTTATCATTGATATCTACCAAATCTATTATGCACGGGTTGCAGGCGCAGATGCTGTACTACTGATTGCTGCTATCCTGTCAGATGAAGAACTCCAAGACTTTCTGCGCGTGATTCACGATTTGGGGATGAAAGCTTTGGTAGAAGTTCATACCTTAGCGGAACTGGATCGAGTGCTAAAGCTTGAGGATTTGCGCTTGGTGGGGATCAATAACCGTAATCTCGAAGATTTTACGGTGGATCTTGGACTCACTGCGCAACTACTCGAACAGCGGCGATCGCATTTGCAAAGCTTCGGTATTACCATCGTCAGTGAATCTGGTATATATACCTCTGCAGATTTATCTCTTGTGGCAGAAGCGGGTGCCCGTGCTGTTCTGGTAGGAGAGTCATTAGTGAAACAAGCTGATTTAGAGCAGGCTGTGCGAAATCTCCTCAACAAAGAGCTGTCACAGGAGTGACAAAGGAAAAATAGCCATGAAAGCTATGGTGATAAAGGGCTTCGGAGGTTCAGAAGTTTTTGCTCAAACAGAGGTGGATAAACCAATACCAGGTAAAAACGAAGTTCTGGTCAAGGTTTATGCAACTTCAGTTAATCCTGCTGATTGTGGGATACGTCGAGGACTATTTGGACCAAGAATAAAACTACCTGCAATTCTCGGCTACGACGTTTCAGGAGTCGTTGAGGCAATTGGAGAAAACGTCAAAGATTTTCAGGTGGGTGACGAAGTCTATTACGCCATAGGACTCATGGATGGTCAGGGTGCAAATGCGGAATATAATGTAGCAAATGAGTCAATTGTTGCTAAGAAACCCGCAAACTTATCGCATACAGAAGCGGCGAGTGTACCGGTAGCAGGCGGTACGGCGTGGGCGGCTTTGTTCGATAGAGCAAGTATTAAAGTCGGCGAAACCGTACTGATTCACGGTGGTGCAGGAGGTGTAGGTTCTTTCGCCATCCAAATTGCCAAAGCAGCAGGTGCTTATATTTACACAACCTGCGGCAGTTATGATTTTGGTTTGGTAAAGTCTATCGGTGCAGATAGAGTTATTGACTACCGCAACGAAAACTTTATCGACATTATCATGAAAGAAACGGGTGGTGAAGGAGTTGATGTCACTTTTTCTACGGTACCAGGCGAACTTTTAGCCCGAAGCCTCACAGTAACTAAAGTTGATGGTCGCGCTGTGACAGTCACAGGCGTACAAGGTGACCTCAGCCCTGCTACTTTCAAAAATATTACAGTTCACTTTGTACACTTAGAAAATGCCCGCCCGAAACTCGAAGCTTTGAAAAAGCTGATTGAACGGGGTCAAATCAAACCTGTGGTTGGAATGACCTTTCCACTCAATCAAGTTGCCGAGGCTCATCAAAAACTTGAGGAAGGGGGCGTTAGTGTACACGGTAAGATTGTTGTACAAGTTGCTGGCTCGTAGTTAGGGCTTAAGCCCTGACGACAAATTCAATATTCATTACTTAGGTGCATGAATCCGATGACTTCCATTTCCCAACGTTTTCAATCTTTAAGAAGTAATAACCAGTGCGCTCTCATTCCCTTTGTAACAGCCGGCGATCCTGATTTAGAAACCACAAGACAAGCTTTACGCATTTTAGACCGCAATGGTGCCGACTTTATTGAATTGGGTGTTCCCTACTCCGATCCACTTGCAGATGGTCCTGTGATTCAAGCAGCAGCAACTCGTGCCTTGCAAAAGGGAACTAAGTTAGAGCACGTGTTAGAGATAGTTGCACAAGAAAGCCCAAACCTGCAAGCACCAATTATTTTATTTACTTATTACAATCCAATTCTCAATCGCGGTGTTAGGTCATTTTTGGCGCAAATCGCCGATGTTGGGGCAAAGGGATTAGTTGTCCCAGATTTGCCTTTAGAAGAAGCAGAAGATCTCATTAACACTGCTGCGGAATTTGGCATAGAAGTTATTTTACTTGTTGCTCCTACCAGTTCCAAAGAGCGGATTGAGGCGATCGCCAAGTTTTCTCAAGGATTTATCTATCTTGTCAGTGTCACTGGTGTGACAGGTGTTCGCTCCCAACTGCAAGACCGTGTCAAGACTTTGCTCACCGAAATGCGCAGCATAACTGATAAACCAATTGGTCTTGGCTTTGGGATCTCTGGAACAGAACAGGCGCGTCAAGCAATGGATTGGGGCGCAGATGGCGTGATTGTTGGTAGTGCTTTTGTGCAAAGGTTAGCAAATGGTACTCCCGCTGAGGGATTGCAAGCTATTGAACAACTTTCTCAAGAATTGAAAGCTGCGATCGCCCGCCCATCTCTCCAAACGGTGGGTTAAGTACAGTTAACAGTTATCAGTTATCAGTCAAAAACAACTGTTCACTGATAAGTGTTAAGAATCGTGAAAATTTACTAGAAATTAAGAGGTTTTAATCGGTGGTCAGCATCTCAGATATCAATAATAAAGTTGCATCTTCTACTGCAAGACCAGACTCCCTTGGAAGATTTGGTAAGTTCGGCGGTAAGTATGTTCCTGAAACCTTAATGCCTGCATTAAGTGAGCTAGAAGCAGCATATGCGCAATACCGCAACGAGCCAAGCTTCCAAGCAGAGTTACAAAATTTACTCAAGGACTATGTCGGACGCTCCACTCCCTTATATTTTGCCGAGCGTCTCACGGCACATTATGCAAGACCTGATGCTACAGGACCGCAAATATATCTAAAGCGGGAAGATTTAAACCATACAGGTGCGCATAAAATCAATAATGCTTTGGGTCAGGTGTTACTGGCAAAGCGCATGGGCAAACAGCGGATTATCGCTGAAACCGGAGCTGGTCAACATGGGGTAGCAACTGCAACCGTGTGCGCTCGTTTTGGTTTGCAATGCGTGATTTACATGGGCATCCATGATATGCAACGCCAAGCCCTGAACGTGTTTCGGATGAAGCTGATGGGGGCAGAAGTTCGTCCAGTGGAAGCTGGTACTGGAACCCTCAAGGATGCAACTTCTGAAGCAATTCGGGACTGGGTGACAAACGTAGAAACAACTCACTACATCCTCGGTTCTGTTGCAGGTCCTCATCCTTACCCAATGATCGTGCGCGACTTCCACGCTGTGATTGGCAAAGAAACTCGCGAGCAATCTCAAGAGAAATGGGGAGGAATACCTGATATTCTCTTGGCTTGTGTGGGTGGTGGTTCCAATGCAATCGGACTGTTCCACGAGTTTGTGGATGAGTCATCTGTGCGCTTGATTGGAGTTGAGGCTGCAGGTGAAGGTATTGACACCGAGAAGCACGCCGCAACCCTCACACTCGGACGAATCGGCGTGTTGCACGGCGCTATGAGTTATCTACTACAAGATGACGATGGTCAGGTAATCGAAGCACATTCAATTAGTGCTGGTTTGGACTACCCTGGCGTCGGTCCTGAGCATAGCTATCTCAAGGAACTTGGTCGCGCTGAGTACTACAGTGTTACAGACACTGAGGCTTTGGAGGCGTTGCAGCGTCTGTCTCAACTAGAAGGAATTATACCAGCTTTGGAAACCGCTCATGCGATCGCCTATTTAGAAAAGCTGTGTCCTCAGTTGGATGGTAGCCCCCGAATCGTCATAAACTGCTCTGGCAGAGGCGACAAGGATGTGCAAACTGTTGCTAAAGTTCTCAATCCTTAGTCCAAACTCAAAAGTCAAAGGTTAAAGAAACTACTCTTGACTTTTGAGTGATGACTGGTGACTAATGGCTAGTGATTACTATTATTAACAGTTGAGAAAATGATAGCTGTAACTCAAGCAAGCATTGACAACACCGCCGAAACTCTTAAATCTTACGATTGGTCTGCATTACTCAAACAATTGTTGGATAGGCGATCGCTCTCTGTTGCCCAAGCTACGGATCTGATGCAGGGCTGGCTCACAGACACAGTTCCTCCAGCGCTATCGGGAGCAATTTTGGCAGCAATCCAATCCAAAGGAGTGTCCACAGAAGAGTTGGTGGGCATGGCTAGTGTTTTACAATCCCAGTCCGCAGGAGGACACGGAACAGGGGAATCTCATTCTTCGCAATCCTCAATCGCCAATCCCCAATCACTTCCCTTAATTGACACTTGCGGTACAGGTGGAGATGGAGCATCCACGTTTAATATTTCCACAGCTGTTGCCTTTGTTGCCGCAGCCGCAGGGGTAAAAGTTGCCAAGCATGGCAATCGTTCAGCGTCTAGCAAGACTGGTTCCGCTGATGTATTAGAAGCTTTGGGTATTAATCTCAGCGCCAATCCTGAAAAAGTTCAAAGCGCAGTTGATCAAGTCGGTATCACCTTTTTGTTTGCTCCAGGATGGCATCCAGCACTCAAGGCGGTTGCCGATTTACGCAAAACTTTGAAAGTACGTACCGTTTTTAATCTGTTGGGTCCTTTGGTGAATCCCATGCGACCAACAGGGCAAATTATTGGTGTGTCTGACCCATTATTAGTCGAAACAATTGCTAAAGCATTATCGCAACTGGGAACGCGTCGTGCAATTGTCGTCTACGGACGCGAAAGGTTAGACGAAGCTGGATTGGCAGATTTAAGTGACTTAGCTGTTGTCAAAAACCAACAAGTACACACAGCCGTACTCAATCCTCAGGAACTCGGTCTAACTCCTGCGCCAATTACGGCGTTGGAAGGTGGAGAAGTTCAACAAAACGCTGAAATTTTGAAAGCAGTTCTACAAGGTAAAGGTACGCAGGCGCAGCAAGATGTCGTTGCTTTGAATGCAGCACTAGCGCTTCATGTTGGTGAAGTGCTTGATGGGACCAATACTGTAGAAGAGGCTTATGTAAAAGGTATTGGCATTGCCAAGGAAGTTCTGCAAAGTGGAGAAGCTTGGAAAAAGCTCGAACAACTCGCTGAATTTCTCCGGTAATTAGTCAAATTAGTCATTAGTTTCTTGCTAATAACTAATGACTAATAACTAATCACTAATAATTAATGACTCGGCGGCGTAGCAGATTACTAGCTAAACAACACAAAAGGTAAAAGGCATGATTATCATCGTCAAGAATGGCACACCAGCTGATGAAATTACTCGCATCAGCCAAGAAATGCGTGACACTTTCGGTGTCACTGTGGAAAAAAGTGTCGGACAGAACAAAATCGTTTTGGGCTTAATTGGTGACACTGCCACTTTAGATCCAATGCAAATACAGAATAACAGCCCTTGGATTGAGCAAGTGTTGCGAATTGAACGACCTTTCAAGCGCGCCAGTCGAGAATTCCGTCATGGCGAAGGCAGTGAGGTTGTTGTTTCCACACCAAACGGTCCTGTCCACATTGGTGAGCAACATCCTGTGGTGCTGGTAGCTGGACCTTGCTCAGTGGAAAATGAAGCCATGATTGTAGAAACAGCAAAGCGCGTTAAGGCTGCTGGAGCCAAGTTTCTGCGTGGCGGTGCTTACAAACCTCGCTCCTCACCGTATGCGTTTCAAGGACATGGTGAGAGTGCATTAGACTTGTTAGCAGCAGCACGTGAAGCTACTGGTTTGGGCATCATCACAGAGCTTATGGATGCTGCTGATTTACCAGCACTGTCTAGGGTTGCTGACGTAATCCAGATAGGAGCTAGGAATATGCAAAACTTCTCCTTGCTGAAGAAGGTGGGCGCTCAAGATAAGCCTGTGCTGATCAAACGTGGGATGGCTGCCACAATTGATGAGTGGCTCATGGCAGCAGAATATATTCTGGCAGCAGGAAATCCAAATGTGATTCTTTGCGAGCGGGGTATTAGAACTTTTGATTCCAAATATGTTCGCAACACTTTGGATTTATCTGTCATTCCAGTGTTGAGACAACTGACACATTTACCCATCATGATTGACCCAAGTCATGGTACAGGTAAATCTGAGTATGTTACACCAATGGCACTGGCAGCGATCGCAGCAGGTGCAGATTCATTAATGATTGAAGTTCACCCCAATCCTGCTAAAGCTCTATCTGATGGACCGCAGTCTCTGACTCCTGAAAAGTTTGACCGTTTGGTTCAGGAAATGTCAGTTTTGGGCAAAGTCGTGGGTCGCTGGTCTGAGCCAGAGAAGCTTAGTTTAGTGGCTTCTGTTTAGTTCTACATTTTGCATTTCCGTGAGATCGCCTAGGAAATTTATTTGTTGATAAATGATAATAATGGTGCAAGATTTGAGATTTCTTAAACCTAGCACCATTATTTTTAAATGTAGGATAGGTAGTGATCTTAATGCCTTGACGAATTTTTACAAGCTTTGATATGCACTGTTTTTCTTGAGTTGTATTTTTCTTATCAAAAAAAGATAAACATATCTAAAAATTGGACAGATACATCAAAAGAAACTGTATTGAGTTTCTATTTGAAATTACTTAATATTTAAATATAAAGGTAGCGTTGTTTACAGTTTGATTTTGTTCTCTATACATCATCTAAAAACAGGGTTAATAGCTTCTACCAGACAACGCATAGGGTTTCTGAAACTAAGAAATCACCATCAATTTTGGCAATAACAATAAACCAGGAATTGTAAACTAACAGACTTATTTTTGTCTGTTCTCTCTTCATGTGTTTACGCAATTTTTACCCTGAAAATCGGAGGATTCTTCCTAATGGCAACTGAAAACAGTAATAGTGGCAACCAATCTAGTGGTGATCTCGGAAATGTACTGCAGCAATCTCCCTGGGGTCGCTTGAGTGAAGTCACTTCTACTGAGACGGTATTACAAGGCTTTGGAAGTGCCACTGGTGGTGGTACCACTGGTGGCGCTCCCAGTGGTGCTGGTGGTGCTGGTAGCGGTAGTCCCTTTACTGGCTTTGGCAACCCGAATGCCGAAGGTAGCCCGCTTACTGGTGGTACCAACCCTTGGGCTGCTATCAACACTAGTGGTGGTGCTAGCGGTGGCAGTCAGCCTGCTACTCGCAGTTCCGGCGGCAGCGCTGATAGCTTCACTGGCGGTTCCTCTGGTGGCGATATCTCTGGCGCTGGTGGCTTCGGTGGCAGCGCTGGTGGCTTCGGTAGCGGTAGCCAAGGTGGCAACTTTGGTGGCATCGATTTTGGAAGCGCAACCGATTCGTTGTCGTTTCAGAACAGAATTCTGATTGATCAATACATCGCCGCAGGTCCTACCGAAGAAAGTACAAATGTGTTGTCTTCGCAGATCACCAATAGTATTGTCAACCAGGTTTCCCTGGGTAGCACATCATCCGTAAATGGTGGTGGAAGTGACCAGTTTGGTGGTGGCAGCACCGGCGGATTTGATGTTAGCAGCATCAGCGGCGGATCTGCTGGTGGTGGCAACCAGTTTGGTGGTGGCAACCAGTTTGGTGGTGGCAACCAGTTTGGTGGTGGCGGCTTCGGTGGCGGATTTGGTGCGTAACTCGTTTGCTTAGAGTTTCACCTTGAAATAAAAAATATTGGGTTAACCGCTGCACTGGTCAACCCAACATAATTTCAAGAGCTACTAGCCATTAACTAAGCCTCAGCTCAGGAAACCAAAGAAGAAAGTTATATACCGATCTAGCTTGCTTTCTTTAGTTTCCTTTGCTCAACAAATTTTTTGTTCTAACGATAGGAGGATTTTTAGTTATGGCAACTTCTAACACTAACTCTGCTGCTAGTAGTGACAGTGTTTTTCCGCAGTTACCATCCAATGTCTTGGAGAACATCCAGACTAACATCTCAACCTTTACTGACATTGTCAACCAATATAGAAGTGCCAACCCGGATGCAAGCGGCGATCAGCCTCTAGCACCTGTGGTTGATTTGGTGAATGCCGCTTATGGCAGCGATTCACCCTTCTTAAATGGCAATGCAAGTGGGTCTAGTGGTAACAACACAGTTGCAGATAGTGGCAGTGTATCAAGTGGTAGCAGTCCAGTGACTGGTAGTAGCAGTGTGATTCCTGTGCAATCGTCCCTTTCGGACGGCTCGTTTGGAGCATCGCCTTCTGAAGTTTTGCAGTCGGTAAAAGCTGATATCTTAAGCACTTACAACTTTGCTCAGAATTTTGGTATAGGCGATAGTCAGCTTCCGCAATCATTTTCTAATGTGTTGGGACAGTTGGACACTGCCATCGCAACCTTTGATGCATTGCAATCTGGGAACAATGCGATCGCTAGTACTAGCACTCCGATTGTTTAACGTCCCAGTTTGAAATAAAAAATGTTGGGTTGACCTTTTTACAGGGAAACCCAACAAAATTCCAACAGTTACTACTCAAAAAACAGCCTGCACTTAAAAAACCAAAGAGCAAACCAATAAGGCAGGCTTTATGTCTTTAATTTCCCCCATTTTACGAGATTTGTGTCCTAAAAATTAGGAGGATTATTTTTAATGGCGACTTCTACTGACAACTCTACTGTTCTTGTTAGCGACTCAGTTATTCCTTCAGCTACTCAGCTAGCTGGTGCTGGTGACAGCCAAGGTGCTGGCGGCTTCGGTGGCGGCAGCCAAGGTGCTGGCGGCTTCGGTGGCGGCAGCCAAGGTGCTGGCGGCTTCGGTGGCGGCAGCCAAGGTGCTGACAGCTTCGGTGGCGGCAGCCAAGGTGCTGACAGCTTCGGTGGCGGCAGCCAAGGTGGTGACAGCCAAGGTGCTGACAGCTTCGGTGGTGACAGCCAAGGTGCTGACAGCTTCGGTGGTGGCAGCCAAGCTGGTGGCATCGGTGGTGGCAGCCAAGCTGGTGGCATCGGTGGTGGCAGCCAAGCTGGTAGTAGCAACCCAATCAGTGGCGGCGCTGGTGGTAGCAGCAACCCAATCAGTGGCGGCGCTAGTGGTAGCAGCAACCCAATCAGTGGCAGCACTAGTGGTAGCAGCAACCCATTTGGTGGCAGCACTAGTGGTAGCAGCAACCCATTTGGTGGCAGCACTAGTGGTAGCAGCCAAGGTGGTAGCAGCTTACAAAGTCTCGGCTTAGGAGCTGGCAGTACCAATACCTTTACTGGTGCTGCAAACAATCCTTATGCTGGTGGTGGCGGTGAAGCATTCGGTAGCCTTGGTAACGTAGTCGTTGGTAACAACGAATGGATCATTGGTAAAGAAATCACACCAGAAAGATTTTCAAAAGTGATAAATTTTACTGTCGAGGAGATGGTTGACTCCGTCATCGGCAAACTGAGTAACAGATTATCTCAGAGTGGTATTGTTACCTCCTTCAGTGGTGGAAACCCATTTGCTGGTGGAAACAACCCGTTTGGTACTACCAATGCGCCAGCTCTCGATTACTTGAAACAGGCTTATGGTACAAACTTCCCCATACCTCAGTCAGCCTCAAATTTCACCACAGCCGTCTACGCTCAAACCTTACCCACTGCATCTGCTACCTCGGCTGGTGGTGCCCCTACCGCAGGTACTAGTGATGGCAACCCGCTTGTACCTAGTAATAACACGGCTATTAGTGGTAGCTCTCAGCCATCCTTGGATATTGTGCAGGTTCTCTTTGGTGACGAGTTAAAAGGCGCTGGCGGGGGAAGTGGCAAATCACCCTCCGAAACCTTGAGGGTTGTTCAAGATAGCCTCTTAAACTGGACCAAAACAGTCAACTCTGCTACAGGTAAAAAACTATTCAGTAGTAACAATACGCCTCTGCAATCACCCTCTGATTTGTTGACGCTCTATAAGAATGACATCGTGAGCGCCAATAGTGGTATCAACAATGTTAACGAACTCGCTGGTGGTAGTGGAGACCCATATAGCAACTTACTTGCTGGTAGTGGCTCTCAGGGTGGCTCTCAAGCTGTTCAACCACCCAAGGATATCTTGTCTACTGTCCTTGGTGGTTTGTTACCCTTCAGTGGCAGTGATAACATTTTTAATACTCCCGAAGGTGGTATACCCGTTGGTTATGGCAACCGCGACTTTGGTGGTGACAACGCTGTCATCGGTAACGCTAACTGGAACTACGGACACTCTAACGTAAGCGTCGGTAACGCCAACTGGAATTGGGACTCCAGTAAGAACAACGCAACCATTGGTAATGGCAACTGGAATTTAGACAATACTCAAAACAACAGAACCATTGGTAATGGCAACTGGTACTGGGAGTCAACCAGTAACAACAAAACCCTTGGTAATGGCAACTGGAGCTTCGGAAATAACAACACAACCATTGGTAATGGTAACTGGGACTACGGTAGTAACAACACAATCATTGGTAACGGTAACCAGGTCTTCACCAGCAACAGCGTAGTTATTGGTAATGGCAACTGGTCTGTGGTTATCGACAAATCAAACACTGCCGCTGGCGACTTCCTTGGTAAGTTGGATAATTTAGTGTTGTCAGTAGGAATCAAGGATGCAGCTGATAATCTGGTGAATTCCCTCTTCACCAAATTCGCTGATGCTTTCCAACCCTTAACAGGTGATTTTACCGCAGCAACTCGGCAGAGCTATGACCAGTTCTACTGGGATCCAACAACAGTCTAAACCCAGGTAGCGTGTAGGGGCGCAAGCAATAGCTTGGGTGCTAAGTGTACGAGTGTAGAGAAAAATTCATAGCACTTTACATCCCCTAGCCTACTGTTCATACCACTCACAATATTCCTGGTCTCAGGATACTTTTCACTGCTGGCAGTCGATTGAGTTTGCTCAACCGACTGCTTTTTTATGCCTATCTGCTTTCCGAACCACTTTGACGTTTCTCCCAAACCCAACAATCCAGCGCCGGAGGTTTCTGTTATCACTTGACCAACGGTATGCAAGGTAGGTTGAAAGAGTAGAATTCAAGATTTGGTTTTAGTTTTGGGTTTGGGTTTGGTTTTGGTTTGCTGTACTAAAGCTTTATCTTTTTTAGATGCTTTGAGAAATTTTGGTGCAGTTTCAGTAGGTTCTGCTAATTGCTCAACAAAACCGAAGACATCGCGCGCTGGCAAAAATTTCGCTTTGATTTCAACAAATGCTGGATGTCCTTGGTCATGGGTAGCTTTGGGATTGAATCTGAACGGTTTGATTGGTGCGTCCTTCCAAAGCAAGGGTAAATGGCTCGCTTTCATGAATTTAACTTTTTTTGTAGGATCAGCGGTCTTTATATACTCGAGTCGTTCTTTTGTAAAATTTCGGAAAACAGAGATACAGGGGGTGGGGCAGACAGGAATGAACTGCCACAATCCTGAGAGTTTGAACTCCATGTCTTGAAGCTCCCCCGAGACTGCTTCTGCTTCCCGTCCTTTGTCAAAACCAACTAGCTGAAAAGCGAGCTGTGATAGTTGATCCTTTCTTGGAAAATGAATTGCTTTTGGATAGACAATCAGTCGTTGAGTGGGACTGCCACTAGCTTCTATTTCTTTGTTGAGAGCTTCAAAGGCTCTCTGTTTTCGGGGAATATAGAAAAGTGGGTATTCTTTTCGACCAATGCTGACAGTGCTTTGATTTTCATTAATGAAGTTGACCTTTCCAGTAATTACCCCAACAGCTTGAAATATCCGTCCAGAATCTTCCGCTAAGTCTTTCTGCTCTTCTGTATCAGCTTTGACTTGTTCTGGCTCAGGTGAAGGTTGAGGAGCAGGAATAATCTTAGTAAGCTCATTAGGGATAGGTTCAATCGATGCCATAATTATTATTCGCGTGCGGAGCGCAATTTCAATGTTCCCAACTGCGTTTTATTATGATACAAACCCGCTTTGCGACGCACCTACTAAACCAATTTCCATATATTAGAATTGGCGAAATAGAATTGGCGAAAACAGTCACTTAACACTGACCGAACTGACCATAAGCCAAACTGGATGCTGCTTTGATGTAAAGTTGGCTCATGGTTAATGGAAAACAGAACAGGTGCGTTACAGTCGTAACGCACCTTATATTTTATAAATGTGCAATTTCCGCTCTATTTCAACTGAAACTCATCAAACTTAATCACTTGCGAATCCGGGTATCGTGTATCAAAACGATAGCTGGTGACCGTACCTGTACCCGTGTCAAAGATACTGAAAACCGTCATGTCATTACTCGCAATATACGGCATCGGTTTTCCATCTTCATCCAGCATGGGAGTTATTGTTGGCACGACAGATCCTAAACCATATGGATCGCCAAGTTCAGCATAATGCTCTTGATAGCCAACAGGGACTTCTCGCTTATTATTACCCCAAGCAGCACCGTAAGAGTTACCAACATTAGATGTTTCTAAAAAGTGCATTCCACTTGGACTGACAAAGCGATTCCACAAATGGGAATGTCCGTAGAAGACTAACTGCACACCAGCAGTTTCCAGCAAGGGGATAAGATCGCGGATGATGTAGTCTGCATCTTTGGGGTACTCGTAACGGATTGCCTTGATATTACCGTCAGCATGGCGTTCAATAACCTGCACTGGGTCGGTATATGCTGGAACTATGTTACCACCCAAGGTATGGGGCGGATGATGCAACATCACCACTTTGTACTTTGCTTGCTGAAACTCAGGATGATTGAGTTCTTGCACTAACCAATTGTATTGTGTGCTGCCTTTGGCAATTGGCTCATAAATATGTTGCCCGTAACCCCAATTCTCTGGCGTGTTGAAATCTTTTTCCCGTTCTCGGTATCTACCTCTAGCCTGTGGATCCAAGTTGGGCGATCGCCACATATTTGTCGCGTACAGTACTACCAAACGCACGTCACCAAAACTGACTGCGTAGTAAGTTTTTCCACCTTCTTTACTCTCGGGTAAGGTGAAAATCTCTTCGTATGTATCGGTATTAAAAGAATTCTCTTTGAGAAATTCCTCTCCATATAACTTGAGAGCAACTGCACGAGGCATCGTAGCATCAAATTCATCATTTATACTTCCACGGTTCGTGCGTCCCATAATTTCATGGTTGCCAATGCAAGTAAACATCGGGGCGTGTTGAATGATTTCACCGCCAGTGTAGATTGTCTTGACCCCGTTGTTGTTCATTTCATAATGAGCACGACCTTGCAAACAAGGAAAGAAAGCACCCCCACGATCATCATCAAACCATTCGGAGGCGCGATCGCCAATATTAACCAAATCACCAGCGAACCAAACCGCATCAACTCGTCCAACGATCTCCACCACCTTTTGTAAATTTGCTGCAACCATTGGCTTGATTTGATGATCAGAGGTCAGCAGAATTTTCATTGGTTTACCTGGACTCGGCTTGGGTGCAAGGGTAAACACATTACTGCTAACGCCATTGCCATCTTCTCGCACACTCGTTACATAGTACGAAACTCTTGTGTCAGGAGTTAAGCCACTAATCTCAGCTTCATGTCGCCAAATATCACGTAGCACAGGATTTTGATAAACTTGTCCGTCTTCGGTTTGGTTTCCAACTCGTGATTCTTGGTCTTCGCGCGTGCGGCTGAGTTTAGTAGTCGTGGCAAGAGCAGTTTGAGCCAGATTCTTACCGTAGGTAACGATATGTCCAAAACCAGCAAACTCGGTAAACCACACAACTCTCACTGAAGTTTGCGCTGGTAATTGAAGAAACGGATCACTCAGCAACTGGGGTGGAGATGTCATAAATTTTTGCTTCGATAAACACACGTTTATCAGGTTAAGCCATCTCGATCAAACTTAGGGTTAAGCGTTGAGGTTACAATCAAAGTTGCTCAAACTCCTGAATTTTTCTAATAATTGTGAGACGAGATGCCATTTTCTATCAAATTTTCCAGCGATCTCCCCGCTTATTTTTTGAACTCATTGGACAGACTCCGCCACAAATCGATAATTATCGCTTTGACTCAGTCGAGGTAAAGGAACTCAGTTTTCGTATTGATGGAGTCTTTTTGCCACCGGAAGATGCCGAGTCCAAGGTTGTATTTTTTGCTGAGGTGCAGTTCCAAAAAGACCAGTTCCTTTACCATCGGTTCTTCTCAGAATTGTTCCTCTACCTTTACCGCAACCAAAAGCGTTATGACGACTGGTATGGGGTACTCATCTTTCCAAGCCGGAGTTTAGAGCCAGATGACTCAACAATGCATCGTGCTTTGCTCAATAGCTCTCAGGTACGGCGTCTATACTTGGATGAGCTGGGTGATCCCAACGAACAACCTATTGGTATCAGCCTGGTATTATTGACAATTCAACAAGAAGACCGAACTGTAGAGCAAGCTAAACAACTGATTGCACGTGCTAGGGAGGAAGATACAGGCAGCCTTTCTAGAGAAGCGATAATTGATATAGTGACCACAATCGCTGTGTACAAATTTGCATCTTTTAGCCGAGAGGAGGTAGAAGCAATGCTAGGTTTGAGTATTGAACAAACGAGAGTTTATCAGGAAGCCAAGGAAGAGGGACGACAAGAGGGACGACAAAAGGAGCGTGAACAATTGTTGGCTGTAACTGTGCCACTGCTTTTACAGACAGGGATGACGATAGAGCAAATTGCCGAACAGATAGGTGTCGAGGTAGAAGTAGTACGGCAATCAGCACAGCGAGGTTCTAAATAGATATCAAGAAAATGGAAATTTATCGAAATAAAAATAGGGATGGCGCTAACCATCCCTATTGAAATTGAAATTGATTGAAATTCAATGAAGTAGGGCATAGCCCTACCTAACTTAAGATTAGAGAGTGGGCATATACTGCGACTTTTCAGGTACAGTCGTGTACTCAGCCACAATCTGACGGAATTCATCACCGTCAATGGTTTCTTTTTCAACAAGTAAATCCACTAACCGATCAATGAGGGTGCGATTTTCCTCTATGAATCGCTTTGCGGTCTGGTGACATTCTTCAACTATGCTACGGACTTGGCTATCAACACGAGCCGCAATTGACTCAGAATATTCTGAGCGTGTCATCCAGTCACGACCCAAGAAGACTTCTCCCTGCTGACTTTCCAAGGATATTGGTCCTAAATCAGACATTCCAAACCTTGTCACCATTTGCCGTGCCATGCTGCTGACTTGTTGCAAGTCACCTCCAGCACCAGTTGTGACTTCCGCAGAACCAAAAATCACTTCTTCTGCAGCACGGCCACCTAAAGCACCGGTAATTCTGGCTTTGAGTTGAGCGCGAGTAATCAGCCCTTGCTCTTCAGTGGGAGTAAACCAAGTTAACCCTTGTGCCTGTCCCCGTGGAATCAAGGTAACTTTTTGCACTGAGTCGTGGTCTTTGAGCAATGTTCCTGCGATCGCATGTCCGATTTCGTGGTAAGCAATCAAACGCTTGCTCTTGCTATCTACCAAAGGTGTGCCTTCCATACCAGCAACAACCCGGTCTACAGCATCATCGATTTCTGCATTGCCGATCGCGTCTTTACGCCGTCTCGCTGTGAGAATGGCAGCTTCGTTGAGCAAGTTCGCTAAATCTGCACCTGTAAAACCAGGGGTACGACGGGCGATCGCTTCTAAAGAAACGCCAGTGTCTAGTTTCTTGTTGCGGGCGTGGACTTTTAAAACATCCAAACGTCCTTTGACGTCGGGTGCATCGACAGTAACTTGCCTGTCAAACCGTCCGGGACGCAATAATGCTGCATCCAACACATCAGGACGGTTGGTGGCAGCAATAATAATGATGCCAGTGTTCCCTTCAAAACCATCCATTTCGGTAAGCAGTTGGTTGAGGGTTTGTTCCCGCTCATCGTTTCCACCACCGATACCTGCACCCCGTTGACGTCCTACCGCGTCGATTTCATCAATAAAGATGATACAAGGGGCATTGTCTTTTGCTTTCTTAAACAGGTCGCGGACGCGGGATGCACCCACACCGACGAACATTTCCACAAACTCTGAACCGGAAATCGAGAAAAAGGGAACGCCTGCTTCACCAGCGATCGCTTTTGCTAAAAGCGTTTTACCTGTTCCCGGAGGTCCGACCAACAACACCCCTTTAGGAATGCGTGCGCCCACAGCAGTGAATTTTTCTGGTTGTTTCAGGAAGGTCACCACTTCTTGCAGTTCTTCCTTGGCTTCTTCAATACCTGCGACATCGTCAAATTTGACTCCGGTTTTTGCCTCCATCTGGAAGCGAGCTTTTGATTTCCCGAAGTTCATGGCTTGACCTGGACCGCCAGGTAGGTTGCTAGAACGACGGAACAAAAAGAACAGCCCGGTAATCAATAAGATAGGAAAAATGAGATTACCCAGCAGTCCCCAAATTGCCCCATCATTCCGCATCGGATGCGCGTCAAAACTAACTTGTTTTTCTTTTAGCTTGTTAATCAGTTCAGGTGCGCTAGCAGGCAGATCCACCCGCACCCGTTGTATGCGGTTGTCCAGGTCTGGATCGACGGCTTCCACAATTGCCGTTCTACCACCTTCATATAAATCAACATTGGTGACTCGATCCGCGTCCAAGTATTCCAGAAAGCGACCATAAGTCATGCGGGTATTGGCTGAATTTCTAGTCGTGTCCGCAGGAGCACCAGAAAATGCCCCTTGCCAGAAGAAAAAGCCAATGACCAAAGCTGGCAATGTCCAGAGTACTAGGACTCTCCAGGAGAATTTCATTTTAATTTTGCCTCTAGATGCATATACAACAAATTAACGGCACACAGAAAGAGCCTTTCAAACAGATGTCTATAACTGCATTTGTTATTCGATGTTATGACAGACGATAACTTCGTCGCTAGCTTGAGAGCCAGCAAGCCGAAGCTTCATTAAGAATCTTAATTAAATTTAACTTAATTTTGCTTCGTTGTACTATAGATGTCCTGTTTTAGATGGAGAAATTTCCCGCCAAGACTGTTTGGGCAAAAAAACTTCTGTGTTTTTCCGGATCGAAGAAGATGCGGAATGTAGCTAAGAATCAAGCAAATTAAATATCACTTGCTTGATGTATGTGTATTCTTTAAATTCAGTAGTCAGATAAGCATCAAAAAACCTTGGTAATAGACCAGCCAGAAGCCAGCAGCTGATTCGTACCTTGCTTTTACTGGGTTAACACAAGAACAGTTTGCAGGACAGTTGGGTGTCACGTATTCCACGATTCATTGGTGGGAAAACGGACGTGCTACGCCTTCAGCTTTGGCTTTGAAGCAGTAAGAGGAATGCTGTTTTGCTGTTCCTTTGCGCGATCGCATTATTTAACAGTAGTAAAGATATAGCTTACACGTACGTTGGAATGATATGGACTTTGTAGTTCTTGATACTGAAGGCAAACCAGAATTAAGCGAACTGGCGATCGTTGATAGTCAGGGACATGTAATCTACGAAGGGTTTTCCCGCGACCATCCCAATAACGGTTCTCATCTACCTAACCTCAAAAGTTTAAAAATCTTACTAGAAGAGTTTTCAAATATTGTTCAAGGTAAGAAAATAGTTTGCCACTATGCCGAACACGATATCGAAGTACTTAAGTCCAGTTTCCGAAAAGCTGGTTTGAAATTCCCCAACTTAGAGTTTGATTGCACTTGCATAAGAGCGAAAAATTGGTGGTTAGGGTTAGAAAGTTACTCTTTAGAGTATTTAAGTAAATATTTCAATTTGCGCGTTAATAACCGCTACTTTATCCGGGATATGGCTCATTCTGCCCGGTATGATGCTAAGTTTACCTACTACCTTTATCGCAAGTTAATGATAGACCAATTAAAAGACCAGCCCAATCCCTTTAGTGGTAGTCGAGTTGATACCCCTTTTCAAAATCACCCCGATTATTTCGATACCTATCACCAACAATTTGTGACTCTTGAGTCAATCTTGAAGGACATTAAGCTAGACTCCAATCATCAAAGTAAAGGAGCAGTAGTAATTGGAGAACCAGGTTCGGGTAAAACTCATTTAATGATGAGATTAGCGCAGGCGCGATTATCGAGTAATCGACTGCTTTTTATCCGTCAGCCTAACCATCCTTCGTCTGTGCTGTACCATATTTACAGCCGCATTTTGGAGTCTTTAGTTGAGCGGGTTGGTTCTTTTACCCAATTAGATTATCTAATTATTAATAGCTTTCATAAAATTGTTGCTAATCTCTCAAATCTTACTCAAAAAGACCAGGATATTATCAAAGCGCTAAAGGATGATAATATAAATGCTCTTGGGGGAGAAGGAACTTATACTAAACTAGTATACTGGCAGCAAATTCAAAAACGAATTAATGAGTGGTGGGTAAAAAATTACTCGGCTGGAGGTTTTGCTCCCTCGATTCTCAAGGGAATTGTTAAGTATTGTAGCTACACTAAGCCAGAACTCAAAGATCTTGCTACACGTTGGCTAGCTGGTCAGGCTTTATCAGATGAGGAGGTAGAAAAAGTTGGTTTACCAAACTGGAGAGAAGAGCTTAGCTTGGAAGCATTTTCTTTGGAAGCAATTTCGGTTTTAGGTAAATTATCTACTCTTGATGAGCCTTTAATTATCATCTTTGACCAGCTTGAAGGATTGGGACTTCCCCATAATAAAGAAATATTGGACAATTTTGGAGAAACTATCAAGGAGATTTTTACCCATGTTCCTAATAGTTTAATTATCCTGAATATGTTTCCTGAACGATGGGAAGACTTTAAAACCAAATTTAATAATTCAATTACTGATCGCTTATCTCAGTATCAAATTCATTTACAAAGACCGCAGGAGGAAGAACTTTTCTCTATTCTTAAGGTCAAGCTTCAGACTCTCAATGTTGCTTTAGAAGAGATATTTTTACCCGAAGACTTAGAGGATATTCTCGAACAAAAATCTATTCGTGCGGTTTTGAACCCAGCGGCTGACTACTACAATTATAGAGTTCGTCAAATTCCCTTACCCTCTATAAAGGAAAACATTCATAAGCTAGACGCCAATGAAAAAATAGAACAGCAGTTGCGAGTATTGCTTTCTCAGCAGCAGGTATTTACAGAAGCATTCCTCAGCATGATACAGGAAATGCAGAAACCTGGTTCGGTTGACATGATAAACCTGGTAAAAAAACTTGTTCCTGAAGTTAAGAGCGAAGAACAGCTAACGAAAGAATATGTCATTGAATATTTAATTAAGCAAAAGGCTCATCTTGAGGGGCAGTATAATAACTTACCCATCATTTCTGACTCGGATGATATTGGTAAACTCAAGACTATTGCCGAAGCTTTCAACCATATTAAACCGATTAAATTGACTTTGTATAAGTTAGGAAAAAAAGTTTTGCCAGAGCATATTGTCATCGAGACTGACCGTCATAATTATGTAATGGGTTTTCTCCAAATGGCTCCTAATTCAGCTTTCAGCAGTCGAATTAGTAATTTCAACGAGTTAGTATGCTCGCACCCTCAAGACCGCTTTAGTTTATTTCGGGATGAGCGCTTAACTGAAATTAAGGGTCAGGTATCTAAAGAAAGAATAATTCAGCTAAATAACTCTCATAATGGAAATTTCGTTTTATTTTCTAAGCCGGATCGAATTCACTTGGAACTAACTTATAAATTGATTATCGATATTCAAAATAAAGATTTGGATGTCGAATTAGACTCAGCCTTAAAGGTTTTTATAACTAACCAAGAATGGTATCACTGGCTGTTTAGTATGTTTGGTTTTGCTAAACCGACTGAACAAACAAACGTTTAGTAACAGATTTACAGTCGTTTTCAGGTAAATGAACCCCATACCTAAAATTTAAATCTCTGTAATGAAAGTGCATGCACTTTCATTACAATGTGGTCTATTTAAATGCAAACGGCTGTAAGTATTTTGTAAAAATACAAGACAAAAGATTATGGAATTACAAGGTTTTGCTAAATTTCATCACCTTCTTAAGCTAGATCCAAATCCATCCAGCATTGGATTTGGAACTAAGGTAAGAGCAGGGGACATAATTCGGTTTGCTAGTAGAGTGAGGCTTGCCAAAAACTTCAAAGGAATTAATCTTGAGGGGTATTCACAAGAGACTAATGATGGTTATGACGCTTTCTTCTTAGTCTTTTTGACACATTCTGCTTTGGAGCGATTTCTTGAAATAAACTCGCTTAAGTTAGATGCGCTCGATTCTCTCATGGCTCCTTATAATCCAGAAAAAGTTATTCAAAAATTTGTAGAAAAAGATAAAAAAGGTCTACTTTATAATTTTCTTTATGATAGAATAAATGATAAAAAGCTAAAAGTTAAGTTAAGCGACTGTAGAAGTTACAACAGTACAAATGTAGCTTACATCTCTGCTTCAATTCGGCACATATTTGCTCACGGTCACCTATGCGCTCATTCTAATGGTGTTAATCCAAAAAATCTCTATTCTATCTGTACATCAATATCAGATTTTTTACTCACTTTTATGGATGCTGAGTTCGGGAAAAAAATAGATGAGTACTATAGCAAAGTATACGCTGATAGCCAGGTAGACTTGGAAGCTGTTTGCTCTGAATCAAGCGATCGCAAGGTGCGAGTAGTAGACGATGTACTTTTTACTTTAGGGGTAAACTTACCCTAAAAATACAAATAGCAATGTCGTAGAGGAATTATTGGTAGAACAAGTTGAGAAACGAGCAACGGGCGAACAATGCGACGAAATGGCTTGGATTGAAGTTAGTCAAATGGCTCTCAAGCTTGTTGTGCTAACTCCAAAAGATAAATCCTGAGATGTCGTGATTGTCATTGCTAGCGCTTACCTAGACTTTGTGCTACAAGCCTAACATACCCGATTTCACCTGTTTTGGCTGGTGGAAACACCCCTACCTAACTTTTGTATATGGTTAGGGTGTAAGGAAGATACTTGTCTTTTTTGTAAGAACCAATCCAAATATAGTAGGTTCCTGGCAGCCATTCCCCAATCATGCCGGGATTTTTACCTTCAAAATCGTCATTGCACCAGACGCCTCCAGGACCGGTAACAATTAAGGTGGTATCCTCCGGGCTTTGTATTTGCAGTCTTAGGTACTCGAATTTACTTGTCAGCTCAACAGTATGGTCTGGTTCTTCATCAAAATATCCAGTACAGGCACCTGTAGGAGTTTCACTTTTACCAGCAATTTCCCTTGCCGGTATGGAACCACCATTGATACCGCGAACGCTTTGGGGATTTGGGGAAGAATTTTGACCGATGATGATATCTCCAAAAATGGTTGGAGCCGTTTCCTCTGCTTGAGATGTTGTACTCATTGCTGACGCGATCGCCAGCGCCGCCATCATCAAAGATAATCTTATCCCTCGATTTATCTCTTTTGTCAGCATTTTAATGACATACTTTTTTAAGTATTTCTAGAGACATCTATGTTACACAAAAAGTTCCTAATGCGAGGGTATTTAACTAATTGTCTCACCTTGTAAGCATCAAAAAAATCATCGATTGTCAATCTGACTTTTCACGTTATGTGGAAAAACCAACAAAGGAACCTAACCCCCCATCCCCCTGATCCTAATCCCCAACGCCTGTTGCCTGAGTCGGGAAACCCTCCCTGACGAGGTGCTCACCACGACACTGGCTCCTTTGTCGGGATTCCAAGTTCCCTAAAAGAGAATGGGCTAAGCTAAAAGCTTCTCAAAAGCAGGAGAAAAGAATCGAAGCCAGGTTTTTCCATCACATTAAAAGTAACAATTGTCAATAGCATAAAATTAAATTTATTCTACAAACAGGGGCACACGAACGTGCGCCCCCATTATCCATAACTTTGATTCCCAAATTATGCTTGCTGCTAACTAGCGACTTCTACTGCTTGAAGCAAGCGCGGCTTATCTAAACCAATTTGATTCAAAAGCAACCACGATTGGATCAAGTCCGGACCGTGCAAATCGCCAGTTAAGCCAGCCCGCAATGCCTTCATGACCAAGCCTTTCTTGACGTTTTGTTCTTTCACCACCTGCTTAATAATTTCTTGAGCGCTGGCTTCGGTGAGTTGATGCTTTTCTAAAGCAGCGATCACACCTTTGAGAGTGGCGCTAGAACCTTCCTGTTTTAATTGAGCACTTGCTTCGTCACTAAATTCAACTGTTTCGGTAAAAAATAGTTTGCTCATAGCGATCGCATCGACAAGGCGTGTCAAACTCGGACCAATTAAAGTGACGAGCTGCTCTATCCAAGGGCGATCGCGTCCTCCGGTAAATTGATACCCAGCTTCTTCCCAAACGGGTATCAGCAAATCGGTCAGCTTATCCACTGGCATACTGTGAATGTACTGACTATTTATCCAATCGAGCTTCGCCCAGTCAAACTTAGCCCCAGCTTTATTAACGCGTTCAAAGCTAAATTGCTTCGCTGCTTCTTCCAAGGTAAAAATTTCCTGAGTCGAGTCTGGCGCAGACCAACCCAGCAATGTCATGTAATTTGCCAAACCTTCAGCGGTAAAGCCCATTTGCTTAAAGTCAAAAATGGATGTGACTCCATCGCGCTTGGAAAGCTTGCGTCCTTCCTGATTCAAAATTAGAGGCGTATGGGCAAACTCTGGCACTTTTGCGCCAAAAGCTTCATACAGTAAAAGTTGCTTAGCGGTGTTGGCGATATGGTCTTCTCCCCGGATAACATGGCTAATTTGCATATCCATGTCATCCACCACAACAGCAAAATTGTACAGTGGCAAACCAATACCATCTGCTGCGGCGCGAGCAATCACCATATCACCGCCTAAATCGCTGCCTCGCCAAACCATCTTTCCCCGTACCAAGTCATTCCAGACAATTTCCCGCTCATCTTCAATTTTGAAGCGAATCACAAAGCTACGTCCTTCGGCTTTGTATGCAGCTTCTTGTTCTGGTGTCAGATTGCGGTGACGGTTATCATAGCGAGGAGCCTCGTTTCTCGCTTTTTGAGCTTCACGCAGCGCTTCTAATTCTTCGGATGTGGTGTAGCAGCGATAAGCTAATCCTTTATCAAACAAGGTTTGAACCGCTTCTTTATAAAGTTCCAAACGTTGAGTTTGAAAAAATGGTCCTTCATCCCAGTTTAGTCCCAGCCAGCGCAGTCCTTGGAAAATATTTTCTGTGTATTCAGGACGCGATCGCTCGCTATCTGTGTCTTCAATTCGCAGGATAAACTCACCGCCGTGGTGGCGGGCAAACAACCAGTTAAATACAGCCGTCCTGGCTGTACCAATATGTAAATTCCCAGTTGGACTAGGGGCAATACGGACTCTAACAGTCACGGGCGTTTTCTCTCTTGTCTCTAAACCACGTCTCATGTAGCTTATATTAAGCCTTATGCAATGAGTGCTGAGTATTGAGTCATTTCTACTCTCTACTTCAGCACTCATAACTTTCAACGGGACTGACGGGGCTCGAACCCGCAACTTCCGCCGTGACAGGGCGGTGCTCTAACCAATTGAACTACAGTCCCTTATTTGGCAACTTTCTTATTATGACTATTCGTTTAACGATTGTCAAGTGTTTTTACATCTAAAGTTTTGCAACTCGATTCGCCATAATCTTTACCTCCAGGCGTCATTTTATAAGTGAAGCACCCATACTTAGCTATGCCTGACGGCACGCTGCTTTGTAAGTCCTGCGGACAGGCTGCGCCAACACGAACGCGATCGCGATCGCGTTCGCGTCTCACTCGCCCCTACACCCACTCCCGTTGCGGGCTTGGTCAATCCCTAAAATCTGTTAAGAGTGGTTGTTAAGCCTTTGAATTGTTTCGATTACTGTTGTGTCTTTGGTTTTGGCTTTGGCATCTCCTTTGGCTTGCCCTTAAAGTCCCCTTTGGGCTTGCCCTTAAACGTTCGCTCAGCGCTGCCGCCTGAGGCCGTTGGTTTACCTCTTGGTGGTCCAAACTCTTTGCCAGCAGCCTTAAGAGCCGCTTTCTTTTGTGCCATAGCCGTAGCTTTATCATCCTTGCTTGCCTTGAGGAACCTTGGTGGCAACTCCCGTGGCAATTCTAGTAATGAGTCAAATTCAAAAGCGTCCCGGTGCGGCACGAACTTTGCTTTAATCTGTACGAATACCGGGCGTCCTTGTTCTTCTTTTGGTGCTTTGGGGTTGAACCGGAACGGTGGCACCAGTGCGTCTCTCCAGAACAAAGGTAAATGACTCGCTTTCATGTATTTTACTTTTTTTGCTGGTTCCGACTGTTTAATATAATCCAGCCGTTCTTTACTAAAATTCTTGAAAACAGAGATACATGGTGTCCGGCAGACAGGAATAAACTGCCACAGTCCGCAAAGTTTAAACTCCATGTCTTGAAGTTGCTCTGAAATGACCTCGGATTGGCGTCCCTTGTCAAAACCAACCACTTGAAAGCCAACGTTCGGCGGCTGATCTCTCCCAGGGAAATGAGTAAACTTGGGGTAAACAACTAGGCGCTGGGTAGATTCGCCAGTCGCCTCTATCTCTTTCTTGAGCGCTTCAAAAGCTCTCTGTTTACGTGAAGCATAGAACAGTGGATATTCTTTGTTACCAATGGTGATAGTACTTCTCTCCTTATCCCCCTCCAGTATGAAATTTACCTTGCCAGTAATTATCCCAATTGCTTGAAATAATGCATCAGAAGAAGAAGTAGTATCTGGCTGATTTTCAGTCTTGTTCTGCTCTTGGAGTGCAGGTTGCGACTGTTCTTCTTTTGACACTACTCCATCTTTTTCCAAGTTACTTGCTTGGTTTTGTGTATCCGAGTCTACTTGTTCTGGCTTAGGTGTTGCTGATTCTAAAGGAACAGCAGTTTTGCTAGGCTTGTTGTTGATAGGTTCTGTAGAAGCCATAATTATTATTTTTTAAAAGTGAGCGCGAATATACAGCGCTCACTTCATAATATAAAGCCTTGGCTTTTTGTGGGGTTATGCCGAAACCGGCTTCAGTGGAACTGCAACATGTGCAACTTGGAGATTTGCGGCGCAAAAAGCACTTGGTCAAAATAGTGGAAGACCTAGCATGCCAACCAGGAGAGAGTGTGCCGCAAGCATCACCGGAAAGTGCAGCAACCAGGGCAGCGTATGATTTTTGGAACTCACCCTATTTTCACCCCAAAGATATCCGTATTGCCCATAGAGCAAGCACAATTGAACGAATTAAGTCTCGGAAAAATGTAGCGGATGTTTTCATCGTTGTTTCCTGTCCATGCCCACCTTATAACTACATCGAAGGCTTCGCCGTGAGCGCTCAGCCGAACGGTGGGGACTTTCGCGATACGGTTAAGAATTGTTTTATGGTACAATTATACTAATAAATTGTGAAGTTCAATGCTTTTTCCAGTCACAAATTAAGGGTGTAAGGGGATGAGGGTGTAAGGGTTCCCATCAATCTTCTTGAGGGGCTTGATATAAGAAGGACGCCGTGAATTTCTTTGCTGCGCATCTCAAAACACATCCTCTTTCTTTTTCCATTAAAAAAAAGGGGCTTGTATCCTTTTTCTTTGGGGCTAATTACCCCTACTCCCTTACACCCCCCCAACCCCTACACCCGCCCCAAAGGGGCTTGGTCAGGTGAAGGTTGTGAACAGGATAATGATCTCTGTTCGCGACACTCGCTTGGCTTTTATGCTAAAAGTGACTAAAAACTGAGAGCAGAACTGAGCTTTTTTCAGAAAATTGTAAATAAAGCTCGATATTTAAATTTATCTAGCTCCACAACCCAAAATGCAAATTTCCTCATCCACCTTTTCCCATATACCATCGCTCACAAAGGGGTCTGCATCTTTTTCAATCACTTAGTATTTTATTTTATAAGGAGGATTTGATTGAATGAATAGTTGCATATTGTTGGCGGAAATTATCCAAGAGCCACAACTTCGTTTTACAGCTGATAACTTGGAAGTGACTGAAATGCTGGTGCAGTTTTCCTCTGTACGAGAGGGAGAACCACCCGGAACCTTAAAAGTCGTAGGGTGGGGGAACTTGGCAAAAGAAATTCAGCAAAACTATCGCCTTGGCGATAGCGTCTTACTCGAAGGACGTTTAAGTATGAATACCATTGAACGTCCAGAAGGCTTCAAAGAAAAACGTGCTGAATTGACAGTGCAAAAGATTCACTCTTTGGGAACAGCTATCAATACCACTGCATCACCATCAGTTGTGCAAACGCAATCAACAACTGACAGTTCCTTGCGACGAGAACCGTCCTCAAAAGTGTCCTCACCTATGGCGTCTCCTGCAAAAGCAACTGCGACTTATGAGTCGCCCGTTCCCACCTCTACTGGAGCAACAAGCAATGTTGGCGTTGTTCCTCAAGATGAGATAGAGCAACAACATATATCCCAAAGTAAAAATTTCGAGCGCAGCACTTATCCAGCCACGCCACCTGTAGAACCTGATCCGGACGACATCCCATTTTAACAAGGGATGGGTTAAGGAATGTAGCGGAGAAATGACGTGTAGGTTTCAGGAGATATACCGATTTTCAGTTGCTTATACTACAAGGCACAGCATTGTAGGAACACAATGCTTTTGTATTGCACTTCATTGAAAAAGGTTATAAATTATCCGTTACATTCGTGACTTCATTTGTTGGGATGGCACTCAGTACCCACCGGAAGCGATGCTCCTTCATGAGCCGCCCTGCATGGCACGCTATGCGATCGCCATGCAGGGCATTGGCGCAGAGAACCCGCTTTCAGCAATGGGCGAACGGGAGTGCGTGTCCTCTGAACTCAGCCCCGCCTTTCCTACGGAACGCTACGCGTGCCTCAAAGAAGCGAGGAGCTTACGCGCTTGGCACAAGCCTCCTTTAGGACTTACGGCGATTGGGTAGAGCGCAGTACCGTAAGCGCAAAGGCAGGCTACCGCCAACGCGCAGCGTCTCCGCTCTTGAGAAGGCGATCGCCACAGTTTTAAACAAGCTCGAACAATAAAGGTGTAACAATTAGAAAGAATTATCGTCAAAAGTTACATCAAAATCAATAAAGAATATCAAAGTCGCTGTTAAAATCCAAATAATTTATAAGTCACGATTTAAACCCCCAACTTCTATGAAAGAAACTATCCTAGATGTCCGCAATTTACAAGTTGAATATTCCGGTGACACCAAAATTGTCAAAGCTGTAGATGGGATTTCCTTTGAACTCAATCGAGGAGAAACTCTAGGAATAGTGGGGGAGTCGGGAAGCGGAAAATCAGTAACATCCCTAGCTGTCATGGGATTGATACAGAATCCAGGTCGGGTGAGTGGCGGGGAAATTTGGTTTCGTCCTCAGGACAATAGCGCACCTATTAATTTACTGGAGTTGCCTAGGGAGCAAATACAGATCCACAGAGGCGGCGACATCGCGATGATTTTTCAAGAACCGATGAGTTCGCTCAATCCAGTTTACACAATTGGGTTTCAGCTCACTGAAGCGATTTTGCGACACCAGAATGTTTCAGCATCGGAAGCACGACGAATTGCGATCGCCGGACTGCAAGAAGTAAAACTCCTTCCCAGCGATGAAGCCCTCAGGCAACAATATCTTGAGACTTGGAAACAAACCGCATTTGGTTCATCAACTCCAGACGAGCAAAAGATAGCACAGTTGGTGAAGGAACACAAAGAAGCAATTTTGGAACGGTATCCGCATCAACTTTCTGGCGGACAATTGCAGCGGGTGATGATCGCAATGGCAATTTCCTGCAACCCGTTGCTTTTGATTGCAGATGAACCAACCACAGCATTGGATGTGACGGTACAAGCAACAATCTTGGACTTGCTGCGAGAATTGCAGCAGCGCCGGGAAATGGCAATGATTTTCATCACCCACGACTTAGGACTTATTTCAGAAATTGCCGACAAAGTTGCGGTGATGTACAGAGGCAAAATTGTTGAATACAATTCGGCAGCTCAAATTTTTGCAAATCCCCAGCATCCATACACAAAAGGCTTAGTCGCTTGTCGCCCGACACTGAACCGCCGTCCCCATAAACTGCTGACAGTTTCCGATTATATGAGTGTGGAGGAAACGCCAACGGGAGATTTGCTGATTCAAGCGAAACAACCCGAACAACCCGTGGAAGTGACGACGCAAGAGATTAATCAAAGATTAGCAAGCTTAGAACAGCAGCAACCTTTGTTGCAAGTCCGCGAACTTAAGGTTGGATTCCCTGTCAAGGGTGTTTTTGGTGGCACAAAACGCTATTTCATGGCAGTGAATAACGTTTCGTTTGATGTCAAAAAAGGAGAAACGCTGGGATTGGTGGGAGAATCGGGTTGCGGTAAAACGACCCTTGGCAGAACCTTGATCCGATTAATCGAACCAATGGGGGGTCAAATCCTGTTTGAGGAACAAGACATTACCAGCCTCAAAGGCAAACCGTTGCAGCAGTTGCGGCGAGAAATGCAAATTATTTTCCAAAATCCATTTAGCGCCCTTGATCCACGCTTCAAGGTTGGGGAAGCAATTATGGAACCTTTAGTTATTCACTCGATTGGTAAGACAAAGCAACAACGGCGAGAACGTGTTGCTTACCTCCTAGAACGGGTGGGATTGAGTGCAGACGCGATGAACCGCTATCCTCACCAGTTTTCTGGTGGACAACGTCAGCGGATTTGTATCGCCCGTTCTTTGGCATTAAATCCGAAATTCATTATCTGCGATGAGTCGGTTTCCGCGCTCGATGTGTCGGTGCAGGCGCAGGTACTAAATCTACTCAAAGAATTGCAAGATGAATTTGGGTTAACTTATATCTTTATTTCCCACGATTTGAGTGTCGTGAAATTTATGAGCGATCGCATTTTGGTAATGAATCGTGGTGAAATAGTCGAACAAGGCACAGCGGAGAGTATCTACCGCGAACCTAAAGAGGAATACACTCAGAAGCTGATTGCCTCAATTCCTACTGGAAGTGCCGAACGTGTGCGACAACGGCAAGTCCGGGCGTGAGAATTCAGTAGAGGTTATAGTTGACACAGTCTCACAGGTGTGGATTCAGTACATTCACACCTTCATTCTCATCTACTTTCCGGTGAAGCTCGAAGCCCCACCCTCAAACTCTGCCCGGGTGGAGTAGTTTACTCGTCCTAGCTCAAAATTTCCCTAATTTTTGCCAGTAATAAATCAAAGTCGATGGGCTTACGGATAAAGCCATTTGCGCCTATTTTTAATCCTTCTACTACACTCGCTTCGTCATAAGCTGTAATTAGCAAAATCGGAATCAAGGGTAGTTTGTCATTTTGGCGGATAGATTGCGTAATTTCATAGCCGCTCATGTCTGGCATCATGACATCTAGCAGCAATAAATCAGGTGGAGAAGCCTCAATCATCGCTAAGGCTAAACAACCATCTAAAGCAGTATCAATGTCATATCCTTCGGCTTCTAAAACTGTTTGAAGTAAAAGTAAATTATCGGCGACATCATCCACAACCAGAATTCGGTGAGGTTTGGAAAACAGCATAAAACGAAAACCATTACGGTTCAATGATGTACATTTAAGCTCCTGACTGTCATTATGAACAAATGATTAAGTCACCAGAGCAAAGTTGGTCGGATTCCCTCTTTAACTGGGCTGTCATTCCATCCGCCCAAACACTTCAAATCTACACGAGTTATGCACTTTTTCGGGTCAAGAAATGGGCAGGTAAATATTTCTACCTCAATGATCCCTGTGGTATCTCGAAAAAGCGCCCATTGTTCACAATTGGCCTGAATTTCGTCTGTTATCTGTTGTCCTAAGTGCTCGTAGTAAACAATCACGCTCACCCACCTAGAAAAACCTTGTTCCATGACTTCCATCTCCGACTCCAGCAACATAGCCTGAATTTTCGCATTCTGAAACAGGCTGACAAACTCCTCTAACACATACTGCTTTAATAAAGTAGCAGCCCTCTTTTTACCTACCTTTAATTGGAGTTTGAGCCGATCATTAGAGTCAGAGTTAAGCATAGTTTTGTACTTAGTTAAGTTTGAATCAAGAAGACGAAAGCAAGAAACGTAGGTGCTTGTCCAGAAAGCTTGTTACGACTGCCCAATCTTGCATACGAACTAGGTTTCTTTATAAGTGAGCGTTGAACTCAGTACTCGCGCTCAAGCTGTGAAGCAGTAAACGCAATGTTTTTTGATTACTAATAATCTTTAGCTTACACTTAACTTGTACAAGTTTAGAAAACTCGTACAAGTTCATGATGATGCATACATTTGTACAGGTTAACCTATGTTAGATAGTCCCCGACGTGGTAAGCGAGGTCCGGCTCCTTCATGGAAGCTTGGCAGGACTCGTGCTATTAGGGTACCAATTATCTTAGCTGATGCTTTACTCAATCTCGCTAGGCAAATAGATAATGGTGAAGTGACTTTAGCTGATGCCTTTTCAACAAAGTCAGATAAACAGGTTTCCGGTATTTTGGTTGCTCAAAGCGAGGATGAAAAAGGCACTCAAGAGGAACAAACTTAAAGGCAGGATGCTTTAGGTATTATGCGTGCTGAGGCTGAAGCTACATATGTGAGATCTTAGCTTAACAAAGTTAAGGCTCAAGCTCTCTTTGTTAAGCCTCAAAAGAATGTATTTAGGAACAATGCCATATGGGAGAAATAAATCTACTTAAAGCTAGGCGAGCAAGTTTCCCCATTTTGCTAGCTTAATATTTAGCAAAGTGAGATTTTTTGCTTTGCTGCAATGAGTGAGGAATCATAGAAAATGGCCGGACACGATATTGTCGTTGTCGGAGTATCGGCTGGTGGAGTTGAAACGCTGACTTATCTAGTTAAGCATTTACCATCAGACTTGAATGCTGCGATACTTATTGTCCTTCACGTTCCGGCTCACGGCACGAGTGTTTTGCCGCGTATTCTGGAACGCGCGGGAAACTTGCCAGTCTCACACGCCAAGGATAACGAAGCAATCCGTCCGGGACGGATCTATGTTGCCCCGCCAGATTACCACCTACTGGTGAAACCAGGATATATCCACTTAACGCGGGGTCCAAGAGAAAACAGCCATCGCCCAGCCATCGATCCGCTGTTTCGCACCGCTGCACGAGCCTATGGGCGGCGAGTTGTCGGCGTGGTGCTAACGGGTGTGCTTGACGACGGTACGGCGGGACTCGAGGCGATAAAAATGCGGGGTGGTGTGGCGGTTGTCCAGCACCCCGATGATGCAATGTATTCTGGAATGCCACGCAGTGCGATCGCCAACGTAGATGACATTGACTATATCCTGCCACTGTCGGAGATTCCAAATGCCTTGATAGTTCTCGCCAACACGCCTGTGCCAGCAGAACCAGAAAAACCTGTTTCTCAAGAGATGGAAATTGAATCTGAATTGGCGCAAGTGAATATGACAGTTTTAAACCAGGACGAGCGACCAGGTCAACCATCTCCTTTCGCTTGTCCTGACTGCGGTGGTGCGCTGTGGGATCTTTCGCAAGGAGATTTGTTGCGGTTCCGGTGTCGCACTGGTCACGCTTTCTCGTCAGAAACTCTGCTGGCTAAGCAGGCTGATGCCTTGGAAGATGCGCTGTGGATAGCCCTAAGGGCACTAGAGGAAAAATCATCTTTATCACGTCGCATGGCTGGGCGAATGCGCGATCGCAACCAAAGTCTGTCAGCTAAACGATTAGAACAGGAGGCGGAAGGTAGTCAACAGCAAGCCGCCGTCATCCGGGATGTTCTTTTAAAGGCTAATGGCAGACCCAAGGCAAACATGGCTCAAGATGAAGACATAGCAGGGACTGATAAGGTTTAACTACTGTTAAGCGTTCCACCGCCGAATTGTCTGCCTTACCCTCTGTTGTGTCCAATCTAAATACTGTGCTATCTGCGTTACATTTTATTCCTGGGCATTTAGGCGATTGCAAAAGAGCGCACTGTCCAAACGGTAATCGCTCTATGTTTGCTTCGACGTGGTACTCCATCAGCACAACGCGCGTTCTAAAAGTGTACGCTCTTCTTCCGCAGTCAGTATTATTCTTAACACCGGGATATGTTGTCACTTAATTGTTGCACTCAGTCTATTTTACGTTTTTTTAGGTTGACCTACTTAGTCAACTAGTAAATTTAGAGGTCATTTATAAAGTCAACTACCTACAGTTCTATTTTGGATTCTGACTCCTGAGTTTTGATACCAATTTTCTAGAAAGATACACTTAAGATTAAAAAGTGAAGTGCTGATGAGCCAAGAATGCAAACGAACAGAGGAATCTTTTTAAATACTATTTTATACAACAAATATTAATTTTTACGGTTTTCAAGTAAATGAACCACATACCTAAAATTTAAATCCTTGTAATGAAAGTGCATACACTTTCATTACAATGTGGTGTATTTAAATGCAAACGGCTGTATGTAAAATCTAAAATCGAAATTGACACTCCCCTCGGCTTTAGCCGAGGGGATTCTGTACTCAACGTCGCAACTTGCTCTAGCAGGCTTGCACCAACTAGAGTAGAGGCTCCGACTCCGGAGAGCGTTACTTCCCGTCTGCCCGACGGTAGCTCTTGCAAGATTCAGAATATTTATTGCTGCGTTCACATCCCTGTGAAGTTTGCAACCACTACTACATTTATGGGTACGAGTTGAAAGAGACTTTTTCACAATTGCACCACAATCAGAACACTTTTGAGAAGTCATTCTAGGATTGACAGCTACAACTGTGGTACCGAACTTAACAGCAAAATATTCCAACCAACGACGAAAAAGACTCCAAGCCACATCATTGATTGACTTGGCAAGACAATGATTCTTTACCATGCCTTTAACGTTTAAGTTTTCATAGGCGACTAAGTCGTTAGACTTGCACAAGTTACGCGCAATTCGCTTTGCGTGTTCATTCCTCTGCCTATTTACTCTTAAATGCTTTTTAGCATATCTTTGTCTTGCTTTACGTCGTTGGTTCTTTGCTTTTTCCTTCTTATATATCTGACGTTGAGCGTGTTTAATCGCTTTCTCTGCCTTACGAAGAAACCTTGGATTTTCTTCATGATGACCGTTGGAATCAGAGTAGAAAAACTCTAACCCCACGTCAAGTCCTAACTCACCGTTACTCGTTCTCTGTTCAGTATTTACTTCAATATCAACAGCAAATTGACAATAGTAACCGTCAGCTTTCCGAACCAATCGAACTCGTTTGATTGACTTGACAGGATAGGTGTGAATATCCCACTTACCTAACAACTTGACTTCTCCAATACCTTTCTTATCAGTAAAGGTAATACGTTGTTTTGTGGAATGCAATGACCATCCTGACGTTTTATATTCAACCGAACGATTATCCTTCTGGAAACGCGGGAACCCTTTCTTACCTGGCTTTTTAGACTTGCAATTATCGTAGAATCTGGCAATAGATAGCCAAGCTCTCTCAGTCGCAGCCGTGCCTTGCCATTGAATTCAAGTCTTTAACAAAAACAAACTCTTTCCGCAGTGCAGTTGAGTAATTGTTTAAAGCAATTTTATCTACCTTTGCTTCGGTAGGTGCATCCATCCAGTAACGAATAGCTTTGTTTCGGATGAATTGAGTAGTACGAATAGCCTCATCAATAGCTCGATACTGCTGTTGCTTACCTTTCACTTTGTACTCTAATACCAGCACTGCGTTATCACCTCCTTGAGCTTTGTGTTATACTCCTTATCGTAGTTTACATAGGAGTATATAACAAGTGGCTAGGCAGAAAAAAATGCAGTTTTATTTATCGCAATTAGAATATACTCAATTGCAAGAATATGCTGATGAAAAAGAAATTTCGATGGCTGAAGTACTACGAGACTATATAAAAACTTTGCCTCAACCTAAGAAAAACATCACAGTAGGCTAAAGCCTACGTCGTGGTTTTCATCCCCTGGCTGAAGCCGAGGGGTTTTCAACCTACCCCTTATAATATATTTATAAAATATGAGTATTACAGAACGAAATCCTAACTTAGAGAACCTTTTAGAATATATAAAACGTAACCGTGGTTTTGATTTTAGTGGCTATAAGCGGACAAGCTTAACCCGCCGAATTGGCAAACGTATGCAGTCCGTTGGTGTTGAAAATTACAGCGATTATCTCGACTACTTGGAAGTCCACCCGGACGAGTTTATTGATCTGTTCAACACGATTTTGATCAACGTCACGACCTTCTTTCGAGATCCACAGGCTTGGGAATACATAGCTACTGAGATTATTCCTCAAATCATTGCAAGCAAGCAGGTAACCACACCAGTGCGCGTCTGGAGTGCGGGATGCGCTTCTGGAGAAGAAACTTACACCATAGCGATGTTGCTGGCGGAGGCGCTAGGTATCGAACAATACACAGCACGGGTGAAAGTCTTTGCCACCGATGTAGACGTGGATGCTCTCAACTACGCTCGCCAAGCAAATTACAATTCTAAGGAAGTGCAGAGCGTTCCTCCGAATTTCCTGGACAAGTACTTTGAGCGAGTCAATGGTCGCTACGTCGTGCAAAAAGAACTGCGGCGTGGTGTGATCTTCGGTCGTCATGACTTAGTGCAGGATGCACCAATCTCAAAGATTGACTTGGTCATCTGCCGCAACACCATCATGTATTTTAATAGCGAAACCCAAGCCAAAATTCTTGCTCGCTTTCACTTTGCCTTAAATGACAACGGCTTTCTGTTTTTCGGTAAAGCAGAAATGTTGTTTAGCCGCAACCACTCTTATACAGCAGTGGATTTGCGGCAAAGGGTGTTCACGAAAGCCAATAATGGCAGTATCGGCGATCTGCTATTGAACATGGCTCACTCTAAAAGTCAAATAGCTATCCCAGAGATGGTTGACAAAGTCAGCGTTTATGAAGCTGGCTTCGAGGTTGATTCGGTTGCCCAGATCGTGGTCGATAGCAACAGCATAGTCATTCTAGCCAACGCCGAAGCCCGAAATTTGTTGAATCTCAATTTGAAAGACATTGGTCGCCCCTTGCAAGATTTAGAACTTTCCTACCGACCGATAGATCTGCGATCGCCCATCGACCAAGTTCGCAGCAATCGTCACATTATCACTTTAAAAGACATTGAATGGTCAATTGCGGAGCGCGAAATCAGATATCTCGACGTGCAGATCACGCCACTGTTGAACGAGAACACTGAGGAGATATTGGGTATAAAAGTTATATTCACAGACGTAACGCGCTTTAAACAACTACAGCAGGAGCTCGTAACCGCAAATCAAGAACTAGAAACAGCATATGAGGAACTCCAGTCCACCACCGAAGAACTCGAAACCACCAACGAGGAACTTCAGTCCACAGTCGAGGAACTCGAAACCACCAACGAAGAACTTCACTCCACCAACGAAGAACTCGAAACAATGAACGAAGAACTGCAATCCACAAACGAGGAATTGCAGACAATGAACGAAGAACTGCGTCAGCGCAGCGAGGAACTCAACCAAGCCAACAGCTTTTTAGAGTCGATACTCACCAGTCTCCGTGTCGGAGTGGTGGTTCTCACTCCCGACTTGCAAATTCTAATCTGGAACCGTAAAGCCGAAGATATGTGGGGTTTGCGCTTTGATGAAGTTTTTTCCAAGCAGTTAATAAGCTTGGATATTGGTTTGCCGATAGAACCACTGATCCAGCCACTGCAAGCAATTATTAGTCGCCAATCAAAAAATCATGAAGTGGTACTGAACGCAATAAACCGCCGGGGTAGGGCGATTGCATGCCAAGTGGTTTGTACAGCGCTACAAAACAGCGACTCAGACATCAAAGGAGTGATTTTACTGATGGAACAACAGCAACAGCAACAGCAATAGTCTCTTACGTCTTGAACCGAACGACGGACTCCTAAGTTGCCAACTTTACTTCTTTTGATAGATAAAAGTCACCCAGAGGAATAGTCAAGAGTCATTAGAGTTATTATCGCATTAATAACCAGCTAGATAGATACTAGAGATTGGCACGATAAGTATCGTGATTGGTGGAGGAGACAACAAGAGGTGCGCAGTGAATCTGGACAAGTTTGGTCAGCAAATACAAGAAGTACTGCACCGCAGCCAATTGTTAGAAGATTGCGTTAGCGAATCACCTAGGCAACATGAACATTTGCTAGCGCAAGCTTTCGAGGAACTTCGCACCGCCTTGGAAGAATTGCGTGTGGCTGAGGAAGAATTGCGCCAGCAGAATGAGCAGTTAGTTCTTGCTCGGCAAGAAATAGAAGTAGAGCGCTTGCGCTACCAAGAATTGTTCGAGTTTGCTCCCGATGGCTATCTTGTCACAGATACCTACGGCAAAATTTTGGAAGCTAACCGCGCTGCTGCAACTATGCTAAACATGTCAAAAAAATTTTTGATAGGCAAAGCGTTGAGCAGCTTTGTCCCTGAGGAAGAATGCCGCGCCTTTCGTACCCAAATTATACGGCTGCAGGAGATAGAGCAAATACAAGAGTGGGAAATCCGCTTGCAACCGCGAAGAGGTCATATCTTTGACGCCAGTTTAAATGTCACTACTGTTAAGGATAGAGAAGGTCAGCCTGTGGGCTGGCGTTGGTTGGTGCGGGACATCACTACCCGCAAGCAAGCAGAAGCAAAACTCCAAGCGATTCAACTCCAAAATATGCAGCTGCAAGAAGTTGCACGGATAAGAACCCAAATTATGTCAGTTCTATCCCACGAGTTGCGGACACCGATGAATTCAATTCTCGGGTTTTCCCAGTTGCTGTTGCGCCGCTACTACCATCTGTTCCCCCCAGAAATCAGAGATATGGTAGAACGGATTATCAAAAGTGGTAAACACCTACTAGCCCTGATCGAAAGTATACTAGACTTCTCCAAGCTAGAGTCAGATAAGCTAGAACTGAAATTACAAGAGTTTAACTTAGTCGAGCTCGTGACAGCAACCACAGAGGAACTGCGTTTGCTTGCCGAACAGAAAAACTTAGCCTTGGTTGTCCACTCAAATCTCGAAAACCCCAGAATTATCAACGACAGCGTTCGCCTGCAGCAAGTGCTGGTGAACCTCATTTCCAACGCTATTAAGTTTACAGAAACTGGTGGCGTATTTGTGGAAGTACAGCAGATCAATCACAACCGAGTCGTGTTGATGGTCAAAGATACAGGCATTGGCATCCCAGAATCCGAGTTGACAAATATTTTCCGGGAATTTTGGCAAGTCGATAGATCTACGACACGTAAGCAGGGCGGCGTTGGCTTGGGACTGGCGATTGTAGAAAAATTGGTACGCTTAATGAAGGGAACGATCACCGTCAATAGTAACCTGGGTCAAGGTTCAACCTTCCGCGTAGAGTTGCCATCCCATCTAGAGATGTAGCATGCTACGTCTCTAGATTATTCTCTCTCGGCTATCCTCAATTTTGCAGAACGAGCGCGGGCATTGTTGACAATTTCCTCTTCTTGTGCTTGTATCGGTTTTTTCGTTAAAACCTGCAACAACGCCGAATCTTTGAAACTATGCTTGACTATGCGGTCTTCCAGGCTGTGAAAACTGATAATCGCAATTCTGCCACCTGGTACAAGCGCCTGTGGTGCTTTGCTCAAGAAAGTTTCTAGCGATTTTAACTCGTCGTTGACTACAATTCGCAACGCTTGAAAAACACGTGTGGCAGGGTGAATTCTTGCGTAACGGTATTTGGGGGGGACACAGGAGGCGATCGCAAGAGCTAATTGCGTCGTCGTATCAAACGGACGTTGTTCTACAATACGTCTGGCAATGCGTCGGGATAATCGTTCCTCACCGTATTTAAAGAAAATTTCCGCTAATTGAACTTCATCCCAGGAATTTATCACATCAGCAGCGGTGAGAGGTTGTCGCCTGTCCATCCGCATATCCAAACTTGCTTCCCGACGAAAACTAAAACCCCGTTCTGGCGTATCCAGATGGTGTGAGCTAACTCCTAAATCGCATATTATACCATCAAATGTACTCAATGGAAACTTATAGACAGCAAAGTTGCTATAAATAAATGTTACCCGTTCCCCAAACGCTCCTAATACCTTTCGCGCAGCTTCTAAAGCGTCCTCATCTTGGTCAATAGCCGTTACCCGAGTATCTGGTGCAGCTTCCAAAATCAAACGACTGTGACCGCCACCGCCTACCGTTGCATCCAAGTAATGCCCACCGGGACGCACAGCCAAACCCTCAATAACCTCTCGACTCAAGACAGGCACATGAAAAAATTCCTGTGCCTCCATTCCCTGCATCTCAAGCTCCATATAATAATAGTTGAATAAGTGCAATAAAACGAAACATCAACTCAAAGCCCTCAACTGCCACCCTCTCTCCAACTTACCGCTTAGTTCGCTGTCTGTTGCGCCTGCCTGGTTCGATTTTAAAATTTTCCAAGACCGGAGAACACTTTTTTTATGGCAAGATTAGAAACCCGCACCGAACCCATGGTGCTAAACATGGGTCCTCACCACCCCTCAATGCACGGGGTAATGAGACTAATTATGACTCTTGATGGCGAGGATGTCGTTGATTGTGAACCAGTCATCGGCTACTTACACCGGGGAATGGAAAAAATTGCGGAGAACCGCACCAACATTATGTATGTCCCCTACGTGAGTCGATGGGACTACGCGGCGGGAATGTTCAACGAAGCCGTGACTGTGAATGCCCCAGAAAAACTGGCAAACATTCCGGTTCCCAAACGCGCCAGTTACATCCGCGTGATTATGCTGGAGTTGAACCGCATCGCCAACCACTTACTCTGGTTTGGTCCGTTCTTAGCTGACGTGGGCGCTCAAACTCCCTTTTTCTACCAATTCCGTGAACGCGAACTGATTTACGACCTGTGGGAAGCCGCCACAGGTTACCGGATGGTTAACCACAACTACTTCCGCATCGGTGGCGTAGCGGTTGACTTACCGTATGGTTGGATTGACAAGTGCTTAGATTTCTGCGACTACATATTACCCAAAATAGACGAGTACGAACGCTTAGTGACCGACAACCCCATCTTCCGGCGTCGTGTTGAAGGTGTTGGCACCGTCACCCGTGAAGAAGCGATTAACTGGGGACTTTCTGGTCCAATGTTACGCGCTTCTGGGGTGAAGTGGGATTTGCGGAAAGTTGACCACTACGAATGCTACGACGACTTCGACTGGGACGTGCAATGGGAAACCGCTGGTGATTGCTTCGCCCGTTATGTGGTGCGGATGCGAGAAATGCGCGAATCTGTAAAAATTATCAGACAAGCAATCAAAGGACTTCCCGGTGGTCCTTACGAGAACTTGGAAGCTAAGCGCTTAGCAGCTGGTAAAAAATCAGAGTGGGATGGTCCTGATTATCAGTACGTCAGCAAAAAAATTGCTCCCACCTTTAAGATTCCCAAAGGCGAAATCTATGCCCGTGTAGAAAGTGGCAAAGGTGAACTGGGAATTTATCTGATTGGTGATGATAACGTCTTCCCCGCACGATGGAAAATTCGCGCCGCCGATTTCAATAACGTCCAAATTGTGCCTCATTTACTAAAAGGTGTGAAGCTGGCCGATATTGTCGTCATTTTGGGTAGTGTTGACATCATTATGGGTTCGGTAGATAGATAGTTTTAGGTAGGGTGGGCTTCCCACCCTGACCTATAAAAGTGTAATATTTTTGACTTCTTTTTTTAGCTTCAAGTGATATAAAGGGGTCTGACAAATCTCTCTTTTCAAAATTCGCATTTTTATTAAAATATTATTAATTTTAAATTTTCAATAAGCTGCAAAATTTGTAGAGATAATTTACATTTTTTTACTTTTTTGTCATTAGGCAAAAAGGTTAGTTACCATTCTATTGAGCGATAATAAAATTGATGGATTTCATTCAGCAGGGACTTGGATAGAGGTAGGATAAGTTACTATATAAATTCCGAGAGTCTTTACTAAGTCGTAATTTTAGATCTGTGCAAATTCATTCGCACCAAGAATTTAACCCTAACTCAAAGACGCGTGTTGAGGAGGGTTTACAAAAAGTACTCAACCGCCTTGTTAGCACAATCGAACGGGATGCGTTAGTACGACAAACAACCAATCAACTTAGAGAGATGCTGCAAGTTGATCGCGTAGTTTTGTATTACTTTTACAGCCATTGGGAAGGGCAGGTAACATTTGAATCTCTAAGTTCTGATGAATTTTCAATTCTCGGTTCAACCGGACCAGATGATTGTTTTAATAATGAGTATGCAGCTTTATATTTGGCAGGAAGGATAAGAGCGATCGCCGATATAGAATTAGAACAAATCCAAGCTTGTCACCGAGATTTTCTCCGCAATTTGCGAGTTCGTGCCAACTTGGTCGCACCAGTATTGATCCCTCGGGGATTATGGGGGTTACTAGTCGCTCATCACTGCCAAGCACCTCGACAATGGACGCCATCAGATATTGAAATAATACAACAAGGGGCAAAAACTTTGGCAACAGCCACTTGCATCCAAGAAAGTTAGTTATCAATTGTATTGCTCGCCTTGATTGATCATCCCAATTTGAATAGACTTCTTGCACTCATTAGTTTTCTTGGTGTTCTTCTTTGCGTCTACGTAATGCGCGAGACAAAATAATAATAATATTTATGCAAGAGGTCTATTGAGTTTGGGGAGTTGCAAAATTTTCTAATGTACTCAAGGTACCATTGCTATGACTGGTAGTAATAGCACAGTGTTATGAATTCTAATCCGGGTTTACGTGAAATAATTACAGACCACATTGCTACCAGTCCCCAAAAGCGAATAACTTTCGCCCAATTCATGGACTTAGCATTATATCACCCTCAACTTGGTTACTATTCCACAAAGGCGGTGAACCTGGGAAAGCAGGGAGATTTTTTCACTTCTATTCACCTTGGCGCTGACTTTGGGGAATTGCTGGCGGTGCAATTTGCTCAAATGTGGGAAATTTTAGGGCGACCTGTACCGTTTTCTTTGGTAGAAATGGGCGCAGGTCAAGGACTTTTGGCTTTAGATATCTTGAAGTACATCCAGCAGGAGTACCCAGATTTTTTCAATGCCCTAGATTATCTCATTGTTGAAAAGTCTCTAGCCTTAAAGCAAGAACAACAGCAACGTTTGCAAGAATTTTCTGTGCGCTGGTTCAATTTAGAAGAAATACCAAGTCACTCTATCACTGGCTGCTTTTTTTCTAACGAGTTGGTAGATGCAATGCCTGTGCATCAGTTTGTTCTACAACAAGGGAAACTGTGGGAGATTTATGTCACAACGCTGGAAGGTGAGGCAAATGAGGCAGATGAGGCAGATAAGGCAGATAAGGCAGATGAAAAAGTAATCACTTCTCCCATTGAGCTAGTATCATTTGTAGAAATCCCAGGTACGCCCTCCACATCCAAACTTGTAGAATATTTTGATTTTGTAGGAATAAATATTAGTGATTTCCCAGATAATTATCGTAGCGAAATTAACTTAGCTGCTTTGGATTGGTTGAGTATGGTGGCAGACCGATTGCAGCGTGGATACCTGTTAACTATTGATTATGGTTACCCTGCTAACCGTTACTACAATCCCAGGCGATCGCAAGGTACGCTACAGTGTTACTATCACCATCAACGTCATAATGACCCATATATTAATATAGGGCAACAAGATATCACGGCTCATGTTGATTTTACCGCTTTGGAACGATGGGGTGAGCGGTGTGGATTAGATAAAGTTGGTTTTACCGAGCAAGCATTGTTTTTGATGGCTTTGGGCTTGGGAGAACGAATCGCCGGCTTATCTTATACACAACAACCTATCTCGCAGTTGCTGCGCCGCCGGGATATGCTACATCAGCTTTTAGATCCTTTGGGACTGGGTGGGTTTGGTGTCTTAGTTCAGGGCAAACGACTGACAACTCAAGAGGCTGCACAACCGTTGAAAGGACTCAGCGTGCCAGAACAAATAAAAATCTAAAAAATAAAGCGCTATTAACAGTGTGTGAGTGATTGTTGATCTACCATAGCAGTGATTACATTGGAAATAATAATTTCAAAAGGGTAATAATTATGACTCCTCATGACCTTTTCATGTTAGTAGTGCTACTGGTTCCGGGAATTCTACTTTCGGTGCTGATTATGGTGACTTTTGCGGCTGGAGGTTAGAGAAAGAATGAAAAGTGAAGAGAGAAGAATCAAGAAAGAAAATGACCAAAAAAGAACTCAGAACACAGTTGTCAGAACTCAGCAATTTTTTAGAAACACAGGTTGATATCCTTACAATTGTGTACAACTGGGTTTTGAGTAGAGGTTACAAGTCCCTAATTTTAATTAGGCCGACAAGAAAAATTCTTTCTTAAATCCTCCGGATAGAGTCTGTGGAGACGAAGGTGTGTTCTGCGTTCTGTGTTCTGTGTTCTTGTTAATCTTGTTTCTTCTCTCGGTGCTTACCTTTAAAGAATGAAAATCAAACAATTGAAAAGCTAGAGCAAACCCAAGGGAAGGTGAAAAATGAAGGTGGCATTTCTGGGGACTGGATTGATGGGACTGCCAATGGCGCAAAAATTGTTAGAGGCAAATGTAGAAGTTATTGCTTATAACCGCACCCCAGAAAAATTAGAACCACTCAAAGCAGCTGGTGCGGAAGTCGTCACGCACCCTTACCAAGCAATTAATGCTGCTGAGTGTACTATTCTCATGCTAAGTAACGCCGCAGCGATATATAGTGTTTTGCTTTCGGATAGAGCTTGGCAATCTGTCGCCGGACGCAGCATTATTCAAATGGGGACAATTACTCCCACCGAAAGTAAAGAAATCAGAGATGCAGTGGTTGCTGCTGGTGGCGAATATATAGAAGCACCCGTTTTAGGTAGCACTCCAGAAGTCAAAGATGGCAAACTGATTGTGATGGTAGGCGCACACCAAGAACAATATCAACGCCACCTAGAATTATTCCAACATTTTAGTCCAGAACCTCTACTTGTAGGTCCTGTAGGAACTGCGGCGGCGCTGAAACTGGCGTTAAACCAAATGATTGCTTCCATGACAACAGCTTTTGCCTTGAGTGTTGGTTTTGCCCAGCGTCAAGGTGTGAGCGTAGATCTGTTCATGTACATTCTGCGCCAGAGTGCGCTTTACGCACCGACTTTCGACAAAAAGTTGCAGCGGATGCTTGATAGCAATTATGCTAATCCCAACTTTTCGACAAAACACTTGATGAAAGATATAGATTTGTTTATCGATGAGGCCAAATCTACAAGTTTAAATCTCAGCGGGGTTGAGGGTGTGCGCGACATTATAGACACGGCAATGAAAATGTCATTGTCTGATGTGGATTACTCATCAATATTTTCTGCGATTAATTCATCAACTGACGGCGCTTGAGCCTGTAGAAGGTAATAGCAAGGCGTCCGAAATCAACTGTCGTACTTGGTGAGTGACGTAACAATCACTGTTGAGGCAATCATTGAGCAACTTTTTAGCCTCCTCATACTGCTTTTCATCGCTTGCGAGAGTGTCGAGTTGGCGTTTCATCAACTGCAATAAGTCGTCTGCGTTTGGCAACATTTCCACTGCTAGCAAAAAGACTTCTCGCCAGCGTTTCTCAGCCATATGGCGGACAAGGTTTTGCAAAGCTGCGTCAGCTTGATGAGGTGGACTAGCAACAATTTTTTTGGCAGCAAAGTATTCTTGAAAGATGATATGGGAAAAGGAGTAAATGCCTCTTGCCCGCTCAACTAGTAAACCATGCTGAGCTTCAATAGATTTCAAAATATCTTCGCTGTCAACTTGAAGTGTTTCTAAAAAGGTGCTACCCTCAGGGAATGTATGGATATGATGGGGAATCCGTGGGTCAACGAGCTTTTGGTTGAAGAAGTGCTCGCCACGTTCAAAGGTAGTCCAAGCAATTTCGCTTAGCAAGTCTTCTTTATGCTGGCGGGATTGTTTGTAAAGCTGATTTCGCTCAATACCGCGTTTAGCATCCCATTTTTTCAGTAATAAATCTAGCCCTTCTTGATAAAGCTGATAACGATTCGCTGCAAAGTCTGTTTCCTCAAACACCAGACACAAAAGGCTCAGCAGTAAGGGATTAGTCGCGAGTTCTTTGAGCGGCTGATGTTCTTGCAGCTTTTGCACAAAGCGTTGTGCTTTTACCGAACCTTGAGCCTGAAAGCATTTTGCGGCAAAGCTAGCAATTTGTTGGTCATCAAAATCAGCAACTTCCACTTCGGTAAACTGTTCAAAAGTATATTCCTGTGCTGCAATCCGACAGGTTATCACTATAGAATTGGCAGAAAACCGCGTTGAAACAGCGCGAATTTCCTGGAACACTCGGTGAAGATCAGCTTGCCTGACTTCATCCAAGCCATCGAGTAAAATTATTGCTCGCCCCTGACTCAGCAGCGTTTGAACTGCTTGGGGTTCAACAACTCCACATTCCTCAAATTGTGCTGTGATGTAGTCCAACAAACTTGGTTGTCCGCTAGCCTCAGCTAATTCCTTGAGAGTGATGAAAATTGGGACAGCATCGCCTCGAAATTCACCCAAATTACACTCAATTGCTAGCCATTTCAAAAACGTGGTTTTGCCGGAACCTGGTTTTCCCCAAATCATCAGCTTGTCGTAGCGTTCTACTGCTTCGAGTCCTGTCACCGATTTTTGGTAAATGTTGCTTAAGTCAAAACGCTCAAATTGCTGCTGACAACAATCATGCAATTGAGCGATCGAAAGCCGCCTGCGTCCAGTCACTCGCTCCAAAACGTTGACATGAGTGTAAATGGCATCCAACCTAATCGGCTGCTCTTGATTGAGCAGTCGGATTATACCACAACGCCTTGCAATACTGTTATGAATTTTTTCTCGTACAGTTTTTACTAGACTTTCTATCTGGGAAGTACTTGCTGCATCATCTGCACCTGGGAGTGAGGAGACACTCGCAATCTCATCCCATTCGAGTCCTAACTTTTCGCAGATTGTGACAAAAATGTAGCGGTCAACTGCTTTTCCTTGGAAAAACTTGCTAACTGGCTGACGGCTAATACTCAGTTCCTCTGCCAACGCCTGTTGCGTTAATGAATTACGGATCAGCGCAGCCTGTGCTTTTTTCATTCCTTCAGGAGATGCCTGAAGCGATCGCCTGCTCATTATACTCCATAATAAATATTTTGATGGTGATATGAGCTATTCTACCAATAAAAAAATTATAAGTCATACATAATTCATGCATAAGTCAATCATTGCTCTGACCTTAACTCATTCAGGAACATACAATACTGGAGTTGTAGTTACTTGACATCTCTTACATGACTTGAGTTTATAGCATGGCAAATTGTGAGAATGTCAATCGAGGTGAAATTATGAGTACGATTAATGTAACAATAGATGCCCCTTGTGAAAAAGACGTGATGCAACAAGCGCTCTTAACAATAGCAAGGGGATTTCAGGATTATCTGAATTCACTACACCCTGATGAAATTGAAAACTTAGCCGAACAACTGCACACAACTTCTAAAACTTCAAAGTATTCCAAAGCAGAAAGTGACTTTGCCGCCAAGCTCGGCGCAAATAAAATCAGTAATCAAGAGCGAGGTAGATTAGAGTTTACTGCCCTGGCTAGGAATTTTAAGTGGAGACAAGAGTTACTCAGGGATTCGTTAAGTGCATCGCAAGTAGCCCAAATGCTTAATACAACGCGTCAGACACCCCATGATCGTTTGAAAAAGAACAGCTTAGTTGCAGTTCAAGACAATGGAGTTTGGAAATTTCCCACTTGGCAATTCGATCCTCAAGGACCAGATGGCGTGATTGCTGGATTACCAGATGTCTTAAAAGCCCTTAATGTTCCTGCTATGTCGAAAATCAGCTGGCTCACTCGACCAAACAAAGCTTTAAATAGGCTTACACCTGTAGAAGCTTTGAAAGGCGGTCAAAAAGATGAGGTCATTGCTGAAGCACGGTGTGTCGGAGTGTTATAGCAATGTGTCAGAGTTAATTTATCAAATTGTACTAGACTCAAAAACCCGGTTGTTTGCCACAACCGGGTTTTTTCAGTCTTTATACTTAGTAAAAAAAACACAAAAATTGCGTAATTTCTAGTGCAATACCGTTCAGATAAGACCACAACCGTTATCAGGAACAGAATGTAGAGACGCGCCATGGCGCGTCTCTACACACGTGATTTTTTACACATAAACCTTAACTGAACCGTATTGATTTCTAGTGAGGACTTTAGTCCTCAACTTTGAGAGCGCTAAAGCGCTCACTACAAGGCAATCAAAATTATTAATGATAAGACTACTAGGGAAACTGATTGGCTACAAAAAAATTACCGAAATTATACTGAAAAATTTTCCTTAACTACACACAGAATTTCCGGAATGACATGGATAGCTTGTGAATCTTCCAGTTAACAAAGCTTGGAGTTCCAGGTTTTGCAACGTCTCAAGGGTTATGGGACGTTCAATATCCTAATTTGTCAGTCAACCACAATAGGAGTAAAAAATGTGGTAGAAATCATACTCCCGCCGCCTTGCTTTAGCAAGGCGAAACCAAAATTTCATACCTTAAACAAGGGTACGGAACTTTTGAGAATTTTCCGTCCTGAATATAATACTGCTGCGCTTACCTTTCGCTTTTGGGGTCCGCTTTATCGCTTTGATCATCATTTGGGAGAGTGTTTCTGTGTTGGCACACAAGACAATTATGATACTTGTGAGGCGTGGGCTGAGGAGACGTCTTCTTCTACAGAGGAGATGCCCATCCCAGTAAAACAATTAGTTCATTCTGGCTGCTATAAGCCGCTAGATCGTAAACCATGCGATGATCTCCTACGTGGTATATACTATGTTGCGCCTGTGCATCTACTTTCGAGCTGTTTAGTGGAAATTTTTGGTGACACAGGCTGTATAGAAATTACTGACCACCAAATTGCTCTAATCACGACCATAAGTCACTTAAAATTATTGGATGTACGTGGTTCTGGTGCAATGCGGGCTGGTGCTAATGACGCAACTTTAGCAAAAACAGAGAAACGTGGTTTAAGTCAAGCTTGGTCGCGTTACTTTTATGAACAAAAAGAAATATACCCAGAAATTGAAGGGATTATTTACCGCAATGCTCATAATGATGAAGAGGCGATCGCCATTTATGAGCGTGCTAAACATCTACTCACCTGTCCACCAGAAAATGTCTTCCCACTGAAACATGAATTGTTCCGGGGTCCGATTCTAAAAGCCGCAGAGGAAAATAATCTAGAGGTGGAGCGTTATTGGTGAGCCACTTGCGGTGGTTTCCCCTGTTTTTGGAACTCGCGTTCAGCGTTTTTGGAGGAGATACCCGAAGGGTGATTGTCCCACTCTGCAAAAACCGAGACACAGAAGTAAGAGTATGGATAACAAATCCGATAATCCTGAGGCTAGTAAAAGCATAATTTCCAGGGAAGCAGTAGATTGGCTACTGCAACGCATCTTCCAAGTTCCTAAAAAATGGTTAATTATTAGTATTATTCTTATCCTTATTAGTACTTGTGAAATTAGCTGGGGCAAAGAATCATCATTTAAATTTAGAGTTACAAATACAACAGCGGTTTTCTTATCCCTGATTTGGTTACCATCTATACTTAAAATTTTTGCATTGAGTGGGGGAGCGTTGAAGACGCCTGCGGGAGAAATTGGTAGCTCAGGCATGAAGACTATGCTAGAGTCATTGACCAGTGATTCATTGGGATTTCTCATCGAGCAGACTAAGCTAGCCGAAGATGCTGCTCCACCGCAACAGCAACAAGAAATGCGTCAAATTCGCCAACAATGGCAGAAAGTCTACGCCTCACGGATTCCTGTATCACAAGCACGGCAAGAAATGGAGCGTTTAGCCGAACGCTACAAGGAATTAAGAATGACAATGCCTTCTGGAGTACAGCGAACATTTGAGATGGAATCAGTCGCTGGACGGATGCGTGCTTTAGCTCCAGAAGTCAAATATACTGTACAAGAAGTGAAAGACCTTCTGCAATCGAGCGACCAAGGGAAACGATTGCTCGGACTTTCTGTTGCGGAGTGGTTTGGAGACCCCATTTATTTTGATTTGGTTTTACATTTAATTAGTTATTCAGAAACGGCGTTTGAGCAAACAATTGCATTGAGAGCAGCATTGAAGATGGTGTCTAAGCTCGATACTGAGCAGAAGAAAGACTTGCAGGCAGCACTCATTGCACAGCGTAATTTTAATGAAGAAGAAAAGCGTTGGATTAAGCGTGATTCTAATCGTTGGATACTGAGCGATCGCCTCTTATCAGCGCTCAATGAATAGATGTGACTTGCAGCATTTTAAAGTTTTTTAAAGTTGAACTACTTGTAAGTCATGATGTGCTAATGACACCTAAATCAAGAGCGATCGCTACATCCAAACTCCAGTAAAAATGGTATTTGATGAATTAGGGTAAGGTGGGCATTGCTCTGGTTTTTTACAAACTGTTCCCAGATTTTGGTAGCAATGCCCACCCTACAAGTTACTTAATTATTTTTGAATTTTGAATTTTGAATGTTTGAGTAAGGTGGGCATTGCTCTGATTTTTTACACACTGTTCCCAAATTTGGGTAGCAATGCCCACCCTACGAGTTACTCACTACATCTAAACTCTAGTAAAAGTAGGGTGGGCAATGCCTCTCATTCTATGTATTTTGTAACTATAAACTTACAGAGGCATTGCCCACCAAAGTCCTCAATATCGCCCAATGCCTGAATATCGTCGCTCCCATGCACTAGGTGGAACTTTTTTCCTTACACTGGTAACTTACCGCCGCGCACCTCTGTTCTCTGAGCCAGAAAATGTCTCTCGCTTACGGGCTGCTATTGTCAAAACTCGTACTGAAAAACCCTTTGAAATTACTGGAGCAGCCGTTTTACCTGACCATATTCATTTTCTCTGGACGTTACCACCTGATGATTCAGATTACTCCCAAAGAGTCTCCCGGTTAAAAGTTTTGTTTACAAGGTCACTACGAGGTATAAGGTCATTACCTGAGAATGTTTCTGCTTCCCGTCGCAAACATCGAGAAAGTGATATTTGGCAACGTCGGTTTTGGGAGCATACCATTCGCGATGAAGCAGACTGGGCAAAACATTTAGATTATATTCACTATAATCCAGTGAAGCATGGGTTGGTATCCTGCCCGCACCTGTGGGAGTATTCCAGTTTTCACAGATGGGTGAAAGCAGGCTTATATCAGGGTGATTGGGCTTGTCGCTGCTGTGGTACAATGCCCCAAATCCCAGATTTTACTGAAATGATATTTGGTGAATCAGAGTAAGGTGGGCATTGCTCTGGTTTTTTACAAACTGTTCCCAGATTTTGGTAGCAATGCCCACCCTACAAGCTACTAATCACTACTAATTACAATTTTGGCAAAATTTCTGGTAATAACTGACCAGGAACTTTAGACAAAGCCAGGTTTTGTCCCTGTATGCCTAATTCATTGTGGAAAGCGCGAATCGTTTTGACCACGTAAGCAAACGTTGTTTGATAAGCCTCGGGTTGCTTGCTCAACCCATTTAAGGCTTGCAAATGATTCTCTAATGCTGCTTCTAAATGTTTAGAACGAGTTGCTTTATCAACATCGAAATACTGGTCTGTTGCTAACTGAAAATGAGCTAATCCTAGATTATTGTGAGTGGCAAACACATCAAAACTCAAAGGCATACCACTGAGTGAATGAGCAAGCCCAAGCGCTTCTTCGTATGCAGTAATGCACTGTTCTAACAACTTTTGCCGCTCCTCCTTAGAACTTTGTGCTTGATTTGCTAAGTGCCAATAAGCAGTTCCAAGATTATTTTGGGTAGCGGCGCAGGCGGGAGGAACATTCGCAGGAGTCCTATATTTCAGGGCTTCCTGGTAAGCATCAATAGCTAGGTGCAGATTTTCTGGTGGCTGTTCGTACTGTGCAATATTCCAATATGCCGTGCCGATATTGTTTTGAATCATGCCATACTTGAGCGGTTCTTCTTCAGGGCTGTAATAACCAAGCGCTAATTTGTAAGCTGCGATCGCTTTCTTAAGATGCTCAACTGGTTGATTGTATTGTGCTAAATGCCAATAAGCTGTCCCTAAATTATTCTGGCAAGCAGCATACTTTAATGGTTCCATCTCCGCTGTACGGAATTGTAGCGCTTCACTGTAAGCTATAACCGCTTGCTGCCAGTTTTCCGCAGGATTAGCAAAACGAGCTAAATCACCGTATGCTGTTCCCAGATTATTTTGTACACGAGCGTAGGTTTCCGGGTGGCTTTCGGCTGAAATGAGCTTCAAAGCCAGATGATAAAACTCAATTCCCTGCTCTATGTAAGCTTGTCCTTCCTCAGAATTGGGTGGTGTGCGGTAAAGCATCCAGTACAATGTACCCAAGTCATTCAAGGTATCTGGCACTTGGGGTAAATTGTCATCATGGGTGATTGATTCTTGATAGGCAAGAATTGCCACCATTAAATTTTCTAGAGTTGACTGTCCATGCTCAATACGCAAACGATATAAGTTTCCTAAGCGATGATAAGCGATCGCCAGATCGACACCGGAAGCTTGTTGCGCGTGTAATTCTTCTATCTCCTCTAGAATTTGCCGCACTTGCAAGTTCTGTTCATCGTCTTCATCAGCTGTCGTGTGAATTGTTGCTAGGACTAGCTCTGTTAACTCTTTGCTAATGTGAGATATGCGCTCTTGTGATGGAGTGTCGCTGGCGCTTGCTTGCTCAGTGAGTTCCTCTTCAAGAGGTTTGTTTATTAAGTTTTCTGAACTTGATGGAGGGACTTCCTGTCCTTTGTGTCCGCGATTGACTAATGTGTGTTTCGGAAACTCAAAATCATCTGCAATCGCTGATTCTTCTAGAATTGATTGCTCAACATTGCCCAACTCTAAATTTCTAGAACTGGATAAACGTTCTGGAGAGCTTTTATTTTGAGTTGTCGGTGTGGGTTCTCCAGCAAAGACAAAAACACCTGTACGGTAACGCCAAAACTGTGGTGCTGATTGCTGGATAGCATGCAACCAAGGACGTGGTACCCACAACAGCAAGCTGGATTCAAACTTAGACAGTTGTTGCTCAGTTAAACGTAGATAGTGCAAAAATAACCGTTGTATTGCTACTGGTTGTCTAGTAAGCTGTTCAACGCCGACAATTTGAAATGCTGGTATTGGTAGCGATCGCCCTGGAGTGTCTTTTGATGTACCAACAATAGGTGGTGGATAATTAGACAACCACTGATTTATCTGAGCTATGGGATTAGGGTCGCTTAAATTCAGCCGCAACGTTACTAGTCGCGGGTATGCTGGTGTGCTGGCTTCTTGTGCATTTGATGGCTGATATAGCACTTGCCCAACAGGATAAGCCAAAGTTGAATGCAAACGTGCTGCAACCTGATTTCTCAGGTTTAAATCATCACACACCGCCAAAAAGATTTGTCGTCGTAAACCGAGACTAAGGGCAAGTTTTAGGCGGTGATACACTTGCCGATTCCAAGCAAAATTATCCGAGTGTGTAGTTTCATTTACGCTCATGGCGGCTAAAGAGCCAAAACCTAGTGGATATACCCTCTTGGGGTGCATGCAGGCAGCCTGTAAATCTGACCATGACTACGATTTTCAAGTCATTGTTGCTTTGCTCAGGATAAATCGATTCTTTAAAGTTTTAAACAACAAAACTATAAATTATACTCTAACAAGAAAATATTTTAAAAAATAAAAACCAGGCTCTAATAAGACTAGTACAGCGGGGGCGGAAATAAAGCTACTATTCACGCGGAAGCGAAAAGCTTATGATGTAAGCATTTTAAATGCGTGAATGCGAGAATTTCAAACCAGCGGTACTAGGAGCCTGAAAAAGCGCAAAAATTAAATTTCCAATTTCTAAAACAATTTTCTATTAACTTACATTGGATACAGAAAAAGCAACAAAAATCAAGCCACCAACCAAAATCGCCGCAGTAATTCCCAGGATAATATAATTTTGCTTTTGACGGTCGGTAGGCGGTTCTGCTGTGTAAACTTTGGGTTCACGAGCAAAGTTATTCAGACGACCGCCTTCTTCTGTTGTATAGGGCATGAGTACAATTCCTTATCCCATTGATTTATTTAATGTTACAGAAACGCTATATTTGCTCTTAGAAGTAGGAGACAAATCGTTACATAAGTGGCAATTGGGGATTGGGGATTAGGGATTAGGGATTAGGGATTAGGGATTAGGGATTAGGGATAGTCAACAGTGAACAGTGAACAGTGAACAGTGACCAAAAAACTGGTAACTGATAACTGAAAACTGGTAACTGGTAACTGAAAACTGGTAACTGGTAACTGGTAACTGATAACTGATAACTGATAACTGTCGCCAGTCCCCAGTCCCCAGTCCCCAGTCCCTAACTTGTAATTGTTCCAGTTAGAGGAGAACTAGCAATAGCAGAGGTTTTGATGGGCATTCTGCCGGCAAGGTACGCCAGACGACCGGCAACTGTTGCCAAATTCATGGCATGAGCCATTGCTGGGGCGTTTTGTGCGAGGGCGATCGCGCTATTAATCAACAAGGCATCTGCGCCCATTTCCATTGCTTGTGCTGCTTCAGAGGGCGCTCCAATGCCTGCATCTACCACCACTGGTACATTGGCATTTTCAATGATGATTTGAATATTTGCAGTTGTTTTCAATCCTTGTCCAGAACCAATCGGTGCTGCCAAAGGCATAACTGTCGCACAGCCAACTTCTTCTAAGCGCTTCGCCAGCATGGGGTCAGCATTAATGTAGGGCAACACAGCAAAACCTTCTTTTACTAGTTGTTCTGCTGCTTGTAAAGTACCAATGGGGTCTGGTAGGAGATACTTCAGGTCAGGAATCACTTCTAATTTCACGAAGTTGTTATCTTCCTGTCCTAAAAGTTTTGCCATTTCCCGCCCCAGACGTGCGACGCGAATTGCCTCTTCTGCAGTTTGGCAACCTGCGGTATTCGGCAACATCCAGATTTTTGTCCAATCTAATGCTTCCGCTAAACCTTCGTGTCCGGGGGCATTGGTTTGTACTCGCCGCACTGCAACAGTGACAATTTGACAACCACTGTTCACAACGCTTTGCTGCATTTCCTCAATGCTGCGATACTTTCCAGTTCCTGTCATCAAGCGAGATTGGAAAGTTTTTCCCGCAATTTGGAGTGGTGAGTCTTCTAAAGTGCTGAGTTCTGAGTTCCTAGCTGCGAGTTCCGGTTTCTGAGTTTTGAGTGTGGGGTAAGTAAGCATTGAGGTAGTAGATGACTTGGTGTGGAAGCGCGAGTAGTGAAAATGAGATAATAAAGGGTCGGAGTTTTGCTCAAGAATCAAATCGGCAAGCAATGCTCCTGTTACAGGTGCCAGAAGAATACCATTGCGGTAATGACCTGTCGCCAAGGTTAAATTCTCACAAGGGCTGGTGCCAAGAATAGGTAATTCATCTGGGCTAGCTGGGCGAAATCCCCACCAAAATTCCTCAATAGGATAGTGCTGTATTTGAGGAAATAGACGAATGGCTCTTTGTAGTAAGGTTTGAATTCCTGCTGGCGTGTTGTGGGGGGTGAAGCCGACATCCTCAACGGTGGCACCAATAATAATTCGTCTGTCGCGTCTTGGGACGATGTAAATATCTTCCCCAAACAAAACCCGTGTCAAAGGTAAATCCGGAACCAATTCCGGTACTCTCACGCTGAGCATTTGACCTTTTACAGGGCGCACACCCAGCGGAAACAATGCGTTTGACCAAGCACCTGCTGCCAAAACATAATGTTGGGCGCGAAGGACTCCAGCACTCGTTTGTACACCAACAACTTGCCGTTGCTGCTGTTGAATTCCTTCGACTGCAATACCTTCTTTAAGTTCAACGCCAAGGGACTTAGCAGTTGCCAACAGTGCTTGGCCTAATGCCCTATTGTCTACTTGTGCGTCTTCAGGATACCACCAACCTCCAACAACTTCTTCTCCCAATCCTGGCTGATATTGATGAATGACTTCCTTTTCTAGCCAGTAGGCAGGGGAAGCTTCGCTAGCAGAGGAGGAGGGCGTAGATTTCAATTCTCCCTTGCTCCCCGGCTCCAGATCTCCCCTGCTCTCGTTATAAACTGGAGCCAAAATACCGCACGACCAGTAACCAGTATTGATACTGGTGAATTCTTCGAGCTTGCGCGTCCAATCGGGGTATAAATACAGAGAGCGCGTGCACAACTCTTGCATTGCCTGTTCTGGGATTCTTTCGGCACCAGGTGCCAACATCCCAGCAGCAGCATGAGTAGCAGCTGCATGAAATTCGCGGCAGACCACTGTCACTTTCGCACCGCGTAATTTTAATTCAATGGCGATCGCCAAGCTGATGACGCCGCCACCAATAATTAAAACGTCACTAGTCATTAGTCATTAGTCATTAGTTAGTTATTAGTCAAGAGTCGATAGTCATTAGTCAACAGCCATGAGTCATAAAATTTTGAACCTTGGACTATGGACTTTGAGCTATAGACTTTGGACTAACAACTCGTCACTCATAACTCATAACTCATAACTTGTAACTTTTGACATCCTCACCGCCTTATAAGCGACGGTGATTCCCAAGACTCACGACTTGGGTTTCTGTTTCATAGCAACTGCCTCCACCCTTAAGGGATTCGGTCTTATGTTCGCTCCACAGACTGTAACGGTGTGTCCCACCGCCAAATGTATCGAAATCCAAAAAGGAATTCTTATGCCTACTTTTGATTCAAGGGATGTTCACCATTGCCCCATTCTCTTATCCCGATCTACCAATTTTTCTTCGCCGTTGCAAGTATTGCAAACTTTGGTGTTAGGCTTTATGTCTCCATTGTTCGGGTGGGTCAATGACCTCCTTGATTGTATCAGCAAAGCCGTCTTAAAAGGACGGGGTTTTAGACCCAAAAGTTTCGATAACTCATAACTTGTAACTCATGACTAACTACCACAAAGCTCGAACTGGTTCGGTATTCTGATTTGTTTCATTAGGTGATTGATTGCCTGGTGATTGATTGCCTGGTGATTGATTGCCTGGTTGATTGTTGTTACCACCGCTTGTGTCGTCTTGAACTTGGTCATTGTTAGTGTTGCTGTTTTGATTAGTCTGGGCAACGTTATTTCTTTGGTCGTTTGCGGAACCATTACCAGCGGCAGTGCTATTAACATTGATATTAGCTGGCAGAACTTTTGATTCTTTGCCCCTTGGTGCTGATTCTGGTGCTGGTGCTTGAGCCGTATTATTTCGTCCGTCCATTGGAAAGCTAATACCCAGCAATGTACCAAGCAAAATTGCTAAGCCGCCAGCCATAAGAATAAGTGGTGTCCATCTACCCATATCGTTATTTCTCCGTCTTAAACTTCTGATGTCCAAACTATTTGAGAACCTTGTCCCCAAAACCCATCATATTTTGTAACCTTCACATCGCCCAAAACTTTGGTTTGGCAGGCTAAACGTAGGTCTGTTGTAGGAGAATGGGGAGGTAGTGACCGCCGCGCTTTGTCGCGCCAATTTGGCTGTGATACTTTGCCTTCTACAAGAACTGCACAAGTTCCACAGCTGCCAATTCCCCGACAGTTTATAACCTTAGCACCGCTATTGTAGAGGTCAACACCATTTTGCAGCAATATTTGCCGCAGATTGGCTCCGCGAACGCACTCAATTGTTTTACCTTGAGCTTGTACCTTGGGCATTCGTGAACACGCTCGTTAGCTTGTTGTTGTATTGTAACAATCCATTTCAATATAGAAAAATACCGAAACACTATATAACAATAGCTAACCTTAGACCTGAAAAAAGTAGACATCTTGCACTCAATAGATTTTTGTAGGGGGGAACAACTGAGAAGTCGCTATTCTAGGAACTTAGAAATCCCAACTGCATTCTATATTCTGCTTTTTGTTTCCTTTATCCGGCTCAGCACTCTTATTGAGTGAGCCTAAGGAACGGTAAAATCTTTTTTTAAGACCTAAACAAGTATCCTGTAGTACTTTCTTCTTGCCCTATCCTTAACTGTACTTACACATTGCCTTAGAATTTGTCTCCAAGAGTTCGTATCTTATGACTGCAAATTCCTCACCCCAACTTTGGATCTATGACACGACGCTACGGGATGGCACTCAACGCGAAGGGTTATCGGTGTCAATAGAAGATAAGTTACGCATTGCCCGCAGGTTGGATCAACTTGGAATTCCTTTCATAGAAGGTGGTTGGCCTGGAGCAAATCCTAAGGATGTACAATTTTTCTGGCATCTCCAAGAAGAACCGCTGACTCAAGCAGAGATTGTCGCCTTTTGCTATACCCGACGCCCTCAAAAAACAGCAGCAGATGATCCTATGTTGGCAGCAATTCTTGCTGCTGGTACGCGTTGGGTGACAATTGTTGGAAAGTCTTGGGATTTACACGTCACTGAAGGACTCAGGACAACTCTTGCAGAAAATTTGGCGATGATACAGGATACGATTGAGTATCTTCGCTCTCAAGGGCGTCGCATTATATACGATGCAGAACACTGGTTTGATGGCTACAAGCGAAATCCAGATTATGCTTTACAGACATTACAGACGGCAATCTCTGCTGGTGCTGAATGGATAGTTCTTTGCGACACTAATGGCGGCGTTTTACCTCACGAAATTACTCAAATTGTCACAGAAGTCGTAAAGGTGATTGGGGATTTGGGACTGGTGACTGGGGAAGCCTCTTCCCAATCGCCAATCCCTAATCGCCAATCACCAATCCCTCAGATAGGAATTCACACTCATAACGATTCAGATACGGCAGTTGCCAACGCCTTAGCTGGTGTCATGGCTGGAGTGAAGATGGTTCAAGGTACCATTAATGGGTATGGTGAACGCTGCGGCAATGCCAATCTCTGTTCGTTGATTCCCAACTTACAACTCAAGCTGGGTTACAAGTGTATTGAAGATAACCGATTATCTCAACTGACAGAAACGAGCCGCTTCGTGAGCGAAGTCGTAAATCTTGCTCCTGACGAACATGCTCCCTTTGTCGGACGTTCGGCTTTTGCTCACAAAGGTGGTCTTCATGTATCGGCGGTGGAACGCAATCCCATGACTTACGAACATATGCAACCGGAACAAGTCGGAAACCGTCGCCGTATTGTCATTTCTGAACAGTCTGGCATGAGTAATGTTTTAGCCAAGGCACGCACTTTTGGTATTGATCTCGATAAAAATAACCCCACAACAGGGGAAATCCTGCAACGTCTGAAAGTTTTAGAAAGCGAAGGATTTCAATTTGAGGCGGCGGAGGCAAGTTTTGAGCTGTTGATGCGCGAAGCTTTAGGCGGTCGCCAGGTTTTCTTTCAAATTAAAGGTTTCCAAGTCCATTGTGACTTGGTTGAGGGCAAAGAAACTTCTAACGCCCTTGCCACTGTAAAAGTCGCTGTCAACGGTAAGGATATTCTAGAAGCTGCCGAAGGAAACGGACCTGTTGCCGCTTTGGATGCGGCTTTACGCAAGGCTTTGATAAATTTCTATCCCCAAATGGCTGAGTTTGAGTTGACAGATTATAAAGTCCGGATTCTTAACGGACACACGGGGACAAGAGCGAAAACCCGGGTTTTGGTAGAGTCGGGTAACGGTCATCAACGCTGGACAACGGTTGGTGTTTCCACCAATATTTTGGAGGCGTCTTATCAAGCAGTGGTAGAAGGTTTGGAATATGGTCTTCTGTTGCACTCTCAAGCTGAAGCGGCTTTGAGTACTTCCAGTTGAAAATCCGCCAAGTCGCGCACGATCGCTGCGGAGAATTCTCAACGTCTCCTCTGATTTAATGTGAGTTCTGAGTTCTGAGTTCTTTCAAAAGTCCAATTGCCAATCCCAGACAATTTATTGAAACTCCCACACCACGAAGGTGATTGGCAATTTGGTTGAAGAATTCACTGTATGTTAGTTGTGGTTGTTAGTTGTTTAATAACCACTTAGCGCTCACTGCTCACAGTTCACGACTAGCTTCTCTTACGAGAAACTTTCCCATGCTTGAGCAACGAGTTGGCTGAGCCAGCGTCTTTGTTGTAGGTCTAGCAGGCTATCGTCAGCTAGCAACTGGGCGGTTAACTCTTCTAAGGATTGACCCTGAGAACGAACAATTTTGATGACACCTGCGATCGCAGCAGCAACCAGTTCTTCATCAATCGGCTCTTGTCTTAAGGCAACGATTTCTTGTGGACTGTCTGGAATGGGATAATTCATGGCGTGCGTTTACAGAAACAAAGAATGAACAATAAATGTGAGAAACTCTTAATATTTCTTTACTGAATTTTCATTCAACCGATAGGGCGGAGTTTACCATACTTTATTCCTTTGTTAAATCGGTCTTAATTTATAGATTTATCGGAGATTTTAGAAAAAAATGCAAGAGATTCTTTACCTAGAAATCCCTACTCCCGAGACAACCGCTGTATGCAACTGGCTACATACTGATTTTGAACCAGGAATTGGGGAAAAAGTACTCACCCCGCAAGGCTTTCGCTTGAGAGTTTCTGATACTACAACTAGTAGTGGGACGATTTCGGAAAAGCTACCGGTTGAACTTTCTGTCTTCATCTGGTCAGTGCAGCGAACCACGTATTTGAAAGCGTTCCGTTGGGCAGATAAACCCTTTCCCCGAGAGCAACAAATTCTTAAAAAGCTCACCACTGGCTTGAGAAGTCGCTTCCCCCATGAATATCCTGAACCACCAACGCTCTTATTGTCTGAGCAATCAATTTTTGAGGCGCTTGCTCCCTACTACCCCCTGACTGTTAAATATTTTCAAAAAATGCCCAACGGCGAATATGACTTGAAGCGAGCCTACTGGTGGGAGCAACGATGGCGCGAAGGTGTACGCAATCCCCAGCAGCCGCGTCAAGTCGTGTTTTCCCATACAAGTCAAGCAGAGGAGAGCATAGATACTAATTCTCCCCTGCATCCCCAATACGACCTTATCTACATCGGCGGGGCGCTTGGGGTTATCCATGCAGCAGTCATGGCAAAACTAGGCTATCGAGTGCTGCTGTTGGAACGATTGCCTTTTGGGCGAATGAACCGAGAATGGAATATTTCCCGTGATGAGATTCAAAGTTTGCTCAACTTGGGTTTGGTGACGGCTGCAGAAGTGGAATCGATTATTGCACGGGAGTACAAAGACGGATTTAATAAATTTTTTGATGCTAATAATCCCAGCAACCTAAAAGCGCCTGTTTTACACACCCCTACAGTGCTAAATGTGGCTTTAGATTCTGAGAAATGGTTGCAAATGTGTGGGCAAAAGCTGCGAGCCACAGGTGGTGAAATTTGGGATCAGACAGAGTTCATGCAGGTAGATGTATATAAATCACAAGTTGTTGTTACTGTCAAGGATTTAACGAGCCAAATACAGAAGCAAGTGAGTGGGCGACTGGTAGTGGATGCGATGGGAACCGCTTCACCAATTGCATGGCAATTGAATGGCGGTCGTGCCTTCGACAGTGTTTGCCCGACTGTGGGAGCAGTGGTTGAGCGGGGATTTGAACCGGGAGTATGGGATTCTCAGTATGGCGATGTTCTCTACAGTCACGGGGATATTTCGCGAGGAAGGCAGTTGATTTGGGAGTTGTTTCCTGGCGCAGATGAAGAATTGACAATTTATTTATTTCATTACCACCAAGTGAATCCCAAAAACCCCGGTTCCTTGCTGGAGATGTACGAGGACTTTTTCACGATTTTGCCAGAGTATCGCCGCTGCGATATCGATAAGCTGGTGTGGAAAAAGCCGACTTTTGGATATATACCGGGGCATTTTAGTGTGGGGAGTCGCGATCGCACTGTTGCTTTTGACCGTTTGATTGCGATCGGCGATGCAGCATCACTCCAGTCTCCTCTAGTTTTCACTGGCTTTGGTTCTTTGGTTCGCAACCTAGAACGCTTGACAACTCTTTTAGATACCGCCCTCAAGCATGACTTGCTGAGTTTCCGGCATTTGAACCAAATTCGCGCCTTTCAAAATAATATTGCCGTCACTTGGATGTTTTCCAAAGGAATGATGGTTCCTACTGGCAAATTTATACCACCCGAGCGAATCAACTCTATGCTCAACAACTTTTTTGGGCTGTTGGCAGATGAACCTCTAGAGGTGGCAGATAATTTCATTAAAGATAGATTCGATTGGTTGACCTTTAATCGGCTAGCGCTCAAAGCAGCTTGGAACAATCCTGCATTGCTACTGTGGATTTGGGAACTTGCAGGTGCTAAGGATTTACTTAGATGGACTCGAAACTATTTTGACTTCAGTCGCCATGCTCTTTTACGCACTTTGCTTAGTGGATGGTTCCCACGCTTTCTTCGGCGAATTGGTCCTTGGCTGGAACCTCGATATCCCGCATTGTGGTTACGGCTATTAGCAATTAGCTATGCTCTCACCACAGGCATTGCACGTCCCCAAAATTCAGTAGCCCAAGTTACATCGGAAACGAGACTTCAGAAGCCAAAAACCATTTAGTAAAAAGTCAAAAGTCAAAAATTCTTAAGATGTAGAGACGCGCTGAATGAAAGCGTCTCTACAATGACTAATGACTCTTTGGTCTAAAATTTGGTAGCTCCACAGCAGCCAAAGATTTTCGCCGCTTGGGTGGACGCTGGGGGTAAAGCACTGGGGAGGGGGAGTTGGAGTTGGTATCGTGGTTGGTGGGCTGTTGAGAGTCAGTATTCTTTGACAATTCCACAGATGACAATTGCGATACTTCTATCCAATAGTCCTCAGTTTCCTGTGGAGAATCAATACTTAGTGATGTTTGAGCAGTTTCTGGTTCTGAAGCCTGGGGTATTACAGAAGTTTCCCAAATAGCTTCAGACGCCGAGGTACTGGCTACATCTTTTTCAGCAGCAGGTTGTGCAGATGTGGACACAGGGTTGGCAACGAAAAACATTTGGATCACACCATCCAATTGGTCTTCTAAGCTTGCTGAGCCCAAAGATGAAACTGTTTCAATTTCTGGTTCTGGTGTGTCAACTGGTTGCGTTTGTGTAAATGTTTCTTCTGAATCTGTCGTGTCCCAAGTAGACGATGGATTGGGTATAGAATGATGCCATTGATATGGGGGTGATGCGGTCGTTTCCCCGTAAGGATTATCTACACTATCGGTAAAAGATTCAGGTTCTGATTGAACTGACCAAGGTCGAATCGGTTGCGCTTGGGAAAACAAAAAGCTAGAGTGCTTAGATGGTCTTGTTTGACTGCTGCCTATATGATTATTATCAAGCAAATCGTAGCCAGGAACTGGTGTCTCCAGACACTTTTCCAAAGCTGCTTTAAATTGTAGAGTCTGGCGTTGTTGTCGCATCAGCCTTGTCTGTAGCTCTCGACAAGAGTTTTCTGATTGCAATAGCTGGTGAGACTGTTCGTTGCAGGTGGATGTCATCAGCGTACATTCCCGCTCTAATTGAGCAAGGCGTTGTTGGCTAATTTCTAGCTGCGCTTTGTAATTTTCAATCAAACTTTCCTGACGCTGAACCGTTTGCACAGCAGTTTCCAACTGTTGAAATAAGGAATTTACTTGTTCTTGAGCTGCAGTAAATTCCTGAGTTTGTTGGTTAAGCATTGACTCTGCAACACTTGAGCGCTTTTTCTGCCACTGCAAAGCCATCTCCTGTTCAGTTAAGGTAGCTTTTAGCTCCTCTACTTTGTCATACAACTCATTATTGGCAGAGCGTAATTCTTCATTCAACTCCAGCAATTTGAGGAATTCAGCGTCTATGAGTTGTTGTTTTTCGCTGTTCGGTTCTGCAACCCAGTCTTGCTCCAATGCATCTTGTTCTGATGCAATTTCGTTTTCAGACTGCTTGTTTTCTACTGACACCAGTAGTGGCAGCTTAGCAACAGCAGTGTTTTCACTCGGTAGAACTGAGTAAAATGGACAACTCACTTGCTCGGGTTGCAGCGAATCGGTACTTGTTAGGGGTTCAACAAAATCCCCATTGTTTGGGGTGTCAGTTTGATTCATCACTCTCTTCACCCACCAGCCTTAAATTACAAAGCAGAGACTGCGCTAGCATGACATATAAATGCGGTCTCATTAAAAGAGACTATCGAAGGCAAGTTTAGCTTCTTGTGTGATTAAGTCACTAAACATGAGCTAGTTATAGCTTTTCCTCACTGCAGCTTGCAAAAAAAACAGAATTAAAAAATACTCTTGTTTTTGATCAAGCAACATATGCCCTTTAATAGTCTCACCCTGTTTATCTGTGCTAAACAGTTGTAGCAGTTTTTCTTTGGAAAAATACAACGATGATGTTGGGACAGTGTTGTAGTTTGATAGATGTGTAAATCAAAGGGAGAAAACATATACCCCTGAGTATCTTACCACCAGGGGTGCCAATTTGTATTAATTTCTATCAAGCTAGGGGTTGACACGGAAACGCAAGAATGCATATAGAGTTTTTCTATGGGAAACCACTAAAAAAAGCGATCGCCTTTATTATTCCGATCAAAAGACAAGTCATAGTTGGTAAAAGACCAAGTTGCAGTTAAAAGTAGTACTCCCTCTGCTCCCTAGCTCCCTGCACCGGGTGCTCCCCTTGTTGTTTACGGCAGCCAACGGGGATGAAATCCAACTAAGGGAAGCTGTTCTGGCTTAATCTCGTTTGCCGCAGCAGGGTCGGAAATGGGTAGCAGGGGCATTAACCACAGGCTACTGGTAGCTATTGTCTGTCCGTCATCAGTTGTTAACATATTTGCTTGTGATGAGCCGGTGGGGGTTGTCTGCGGTACAACTTGGTCAAATAACAACCCCAAACCATCAGGTGCTAAACTCATCTCTACATTCCGTTGGTCGGGGGGCAATACCAGCAGTGGTTTTTGTTGCCCGCTTTTGAGGTCGATCGCCACTAAATATGGCTGTTCCTGATACAGTTCTCCTGATAAGAGCTGAGTTAACAAGCAGTAAAGGGTGGGTGAGGCGGTATCAAACTGGCAGCTAACAATTGAGCCTTTGGTGCGTAACAGTTGTTTTTGCACGCCTTGGTTAGTCACCAGAAACAAATCTCGGGTGTAATCTGAATTAAACTTGACCATTGCCGCTTGCGAACCATCCTTAGAGAAAGCCTGCACCAAGCCAAACTGTGGTAAAAAATCTAGGGGTTTGCTGGTTTCTGCTTCCAGAGCTAATATTGCTGCACCTTGACCTTGGGCAACTGCGACAGCTTTACTATCCGGCGTGATGATAAAGTCTCCCCCTGGTTGACTTTTGAGACGTTTGAGGGTTGGTTTGTCTTGAGAATTTTTGCTGTTTACGGGCATAAACCACAGCCCAAAGTCGCCTGGATCATCTTTTTTGCCTCGTTGGACAACAAGAATTTGTCCATCAGGCGATAAGTCAAATTTCAGGTTTTGATATTCCTTGTTATCCAAAATTAGGTCAACTCTACCTGGTGCTTCTGCTTCTTTTTCAGATTCCGCAGAAATACCGGTTGTGACAGTATAAAGCTGAGATGAAAGTAAGTCTTGGCTTCCGAGTTTGCGAGCAGAAAATAAAATTTTATCCCCATTTGGAAAGGGCTTAAAATCCATCACAAGTAAGTCTTTAGGCGTGAGTACCTTTTTTTGTTGTTGGGTGAGATTGTAGAGAACTAATCGCCCCTTGTCTTGTTGATCTGCTCCGACGTAAAGAATGACGCGATCGCGTGTGCGAAAACTTCCTGTAAACGGTTGGATTTGTCTGTTTTTTCCTTCTTGTTCCGAAAATTTATCCTTGGCTGCTTCTAGCTGTACTTTGTACGTTGTTCCATAAGGGGCTGGTGTCATCAGTGTGTAAACCATCCGCCGCCCTGCCCAACTCATTTTACCTGCTAAGGGCGGATCGATTTTTATGTTATCTTCTACGCTTTTTGAGTCCATTGGGCGACTAAAGGTGAGGCTGAAGGATATATCGTCTGCTCCAACTTCTTGGTTCTGCCAGCTAAAATGACGCACGCTAGGCTTAACTGCATCACCCTGTAACATTAATAGCCCAATCAGCAGACTGAGGATGAGCATCAGCCCGATAGCAATACGATCTAGTGGTTGGAAAAAAGTTTTACTAGTAGTCATTAGTCATTAGTCATTAGTCATTAGTCATTAGACATTAGTCATTAGACAATATTGCATCTCTTTGATTCCATCTGTGTCCATCTGTGTCCATCTGTGGTTAATTATTCTTTTTTTCGACTTTTGCAAGAAGTCTATTAGTCATTAGTCGATTTTGATGACTTTCGACTATCAACTCCTGACTAGTAAGAATATGGATTTTTCGGTTGGGGAATTTTTTTCAAGGAAGTTGCACCGATAGTCAATTGGCGTTTATTTGCCAAATTTTCCGTCATCATTTGTCCTTCAATTTCCAGCCAGGTATCGGGTGGATATTGATCGCGAGTCTCTTTCAGTTTTACAGGTAATCCCACAGGATAGGCATCTGCAGCGCAGCAAGTGATGACAAATCGTGCCAAGAAGAAATATTCTTTTCCTAAATCCGGTGGGTGGATGACAAATCCCTGTACCTTGACTTTTTGTCCTGTATATGAATCTGGTTCTGGATAGACGTTGAGCGTACGTACCCAATCTAGGAGTGTTCGCTCTTCTGGACGGGTCGAAGGGCGGAATGCTTGAGGTTGGGCGCGTGTTGCTCCCACTAAATCTGTCACACCTCGCGCAAGCGCTGTTTGGCTGGCAAAAACCTGGGGTGTAATTGTTAATCCTAGGATTGCTGCTGTTAAGAGTATTGCACTACCCCAACCTGGTGGAAAGAAACTCAGGTGCTGCAGACTTGGAGCCACCTCACGCCGCTGCCGCAAAAGTTGCAGTGTCTTGAAGCCACTAACAATGAGCAAGCCAAGGGCACCTGCAATTGCTAACCAGAAGTAATCGGGGTGAATTAACAAGTTGAGTTTGTTAGTTAGCCAGTACTTGAGGATTAAAATACCCCAAGCTGCGATTGCTAAAACATCAACCCAAGACTGTAAGTTATAATGACGGATTTTAGATTTTGTTTTTGGTATTGAAGTCATTGGTGTTTAGTCATGAGTTATGAGTCATTAGTCAGAACGCAACAGACAAATGACAAAGGAAGAAATAACCATCATGAAAAATAACTCCTTTTTTAAATAACGTGCAAGTTAATGAAGAGGGTGAATAAAAATGTTAACTGTCCTGCTAAAACAAACAAGTAGATGACAGCCCTTGGTTTCAAAATTGATAACAATAAACCAATGCCTTTGATATCAATCATTGGTCCAAATACTAGAAAAGCTAACAAGGAACCGCTGGTAAAAGTTGAGGCAAAAGACAGGGCAAAAAATGAATCAACTGTAGAGCAAATTGACACCACTGCAGCTAATATCATCATGGCAGTGATTGAGGTAATTGGACCCGCCCCTAAACTGATGATAAATTCACGAGGGACTGATACTTGAATAGCAGCAGCGATCGCGCTTCCGATAACTAACACAGCCCCTAATTCCCGCAATTCTTGCACGCAATTATCCACCAGCAACTGCAGTTTATCTGCTAGGGGTTTACTGGCTTGAGAGGTTGCCATATTTGCTTGGACGGCATTAGCATCTATCCGCATCGTTTGACCTGCTTGCCCTCCTAGCAAATAAGTTCCAGACTGTAGTAAGGTAGGTACCGTTGCTTGCTGTTGTTGTACTAATTGTTTTCTAGTGGGGCGTTTGCCTTGTGGGTTTGCAGGTGGGTTGAATTTCAGATAACGAGCGATCGCAGGTTCTACAATCGTTGCTAAATCTTTTTGAAAACTAAAGACAAAGCCAACAATGACTGCAATCGATAGGGAAAATACGACTCGTAACACCACTATTTCTGGCTGATCGCGAAATGCCGTCCAAGTTACCCAAATGACAATCGGGTTGACTGTCGGTGCTGCTAGCAAAAAGCCAATTGCTACTGGTATCGGTACTCCTTGCATCAGCAACCGCCGTGCTACTGGTACGTTACCGCATTCACAAACAGGAAATAAAAAGCCCACTAGGCTACCAGCTAATGCACCCAGCAAAGGATTTCTAGGCATTTTTTCCACCAGTTTGCGCTCATCGACAAAAAACAGTAGCAAACTAGAGAACAAAACCCCAAGCAACAAGAAAGGTATCGCCTCGACGAGCAGACTGAGAAAAAGGGTAAAACCATTGTTCAGTTGATTCATGTGTCTCGCTGATCAAAGCGCTGTTGAGTTTTTCGGTTGTGCCAAATCATTTTTTTCAAAATCGGTATGACCTACAGGTAGGAACAATGAAACAGCACTCAAGTCACAAGATTTTTTAATGCTAATTGTGACATATGTCTGTTGCCAATCTTTAGTTGGGCATGAGCCATTAGCAATAACCTGTTTCATTTAGCTGTATATACTTGCCTCCATGTACAAAAGATGAATCTTATTCCTAGTGCAACGTGCCGGAAATAACAAGGGCAGTTAAGAACTAGTCAAAAGACAGATATCACAAGCATTATTTCCTTCGTTTAGGCAAGAGCTTTGCCCTACAGTTCCTGCTGCCTTCTGTCTTTAAGCACTAGATTCTTAAATTTAACAAATAGTTCCATTCTCGGAGTGTCAGCACTTAGGATGCACAATTACGGTTAGCTCACTAAATTCTGCTTGATATTATGTTGTGTTTTACGCACTTTCATAAAGAGTTCACACTTTTTAAACATTTGGGGATCGCTCTTGGTAACTACTTATCATGAGATATTACTATTTTTGGCAACATCCCATATGACTATGGATAAATACCTACTACAAAAATTTTCCACCTGCAAGACCAAAATGGAACAAATACGCTTTCGTAGTCAGGCTGAATTTCTTGAAAAATCAACCCTAGGCTAGGAGCAGAAGGCTCTGTGGACGACATACAGCGCATTGTTGGTGCATGAAGTACAATGTTCTTGTCTAAAAGCTAGACTAAGAGCCGTTTTGACTTCGGGCTCAGGAATTGGTGCTGTATGTGTCCCAAGCAAAAGTGTTACAGTTTTCCAGGCAGCGTGGCATTAAATTTTAGCAAATCATCCATAGGATAGATACCTTTTAACACCATTATCTTGAGAAGACAAATCTGCTGCTGATACACAGGGGCGGAATATCATCAAACATTGATAAGATCATCCAAAAACGCAAAGACGCAAAAGCTTTCTCAGCACCTTTGCGTCTTTAGACGAAATTTAAATTTAGGGACAGCAATTGTGTTGACTACGCGGCTGCTGTTACTCTTTTGCTGTGCGAGCAAACCACTCCTGGTATGTTTTCTGGTGTTCTTGATCTTCTACCAGAATTGTGACTCGCACCGCCTTGCATCCATGATTTCGCTCAAGGGCGATCGCATTTAAAAGTAAGCTAGCTATTTTAGGGGAGCTAAATTCACCACTCACGGTTAAACCGCCATCAAAATTAGCAAATGCAGGTCTTTCTCCTTCAATCACCCCTTCTGGTGTTTGGGCTTGAGTCAAATTAAGACCAGAAATTTCTTCTTGTCCCAAATCTATTTCTGCAAGCTGTTTGCGTTCTGGGCTAACTTGTTCTACTATCAGTTTCTCGCGCCTGATGGGAACTTGTACTATTTCAGTTTCAATCTCTTTACGAACAATTACCTCGCCAATTTTACGCTTGGTGCGGTCAATGACTAATCGTTCTCCTAGTAAACGAATAATTTCTTCTACTGAATCTATGTGGACATCGGTAGCATTTGTTACTGACGTGAGTGCTGAGTCTTGTGTATTTGCTTCTGGAGCGTTTGAATTTTGTTCCATTTCACTGACTTGGCTTTCTCTTTGTATATATTCAGGTAAATATTCTATTTGTTCTATTTGTGATTTATCCACGTTTATAAAAATTTGTTTAATTTGTGAATCAATTTTTTCAACTACCTTACTACTTAATAGAAACAATTGATCCTTTACCTGATTATCCGAGTCAGATACCACAAAGTTTAACTGACGATTGCCATCTATGATTAAATCTTGAACCTCACCTACTACCTGAGCTTGCCTATCAATGACAGCATAATTTTTCACTTTTGCCCTCAAAGTTTCTAGCAAGGCGCTAATTCTTGTGATTTTACTTGCCTTTTCATTGTTTATAGCAAATGTTTTGTAAGTCATTGTTAGCACTTAGTAACTGCTTACCCTAAAATTCTAAAATAATTTATCCATTTATTTATAAATAAATGGGAAATAGAGACGCGTAAGCCTTGCTCTACTCTTAGGTGAGGCAATTGCGCGTCTCTACATTGATGAAACTAAACTAAAAGGCTCTTCGAGTTCTTTTAGAGAAGATTTTTGCTTTCAGCCGCACAAATTTGTCTATCTGCGGGCGGCTGGTCAGGCAACTACGAGGTTTGATTTAGCGTTCATCAATGGGAAGACCAGGAGCATTCACATCCAATTCTTCACGGCGAATTGTTTCTTGAGCCTCAACGGTGTCGTGGTCTACAACTTTCCGGACTCTGACTTCTTCACGCACAAATGCTTCTTTGCGAACGTCAGCTGTTTCTTCGTAGATTTCCACACGAGCAACTTCTCCTTCACGGAAGTTAGCTTCGCCAGGAGCAACTGCTCTACCAGCATCGGCTGGAGTGACTCGCTCAACAACGACTCGTTCTTTTTCTACTGGAACCGTAACTCGCGCAGTTTCAGTTTCTACGTGCTTGCCAATCGCTACTTCTCCAGCTTTTTGGCGTCTCTTATTGGCAATTAGCCGTTCTTCGTATAGTTTCAGGGTTTGATTATTCTGCTCGTTCAATTGGAACAGAGACGGCTCGTGGTCGTAATTGTAGGTATTACGGTCGTAAGTGGAAGTTGTTGCTGCTGGATAAGCTGCACCCGCCAAAGGAGCCGATGCTTCTAGAGGAGCTGATGCTTCCAGAGAAGCTGATGTATCTACAGGTCGGTTTCCGGGGGTGCGATAGACACCGCGTACGCGCTCTTCGTAGTCGTAATCAACGGTATCACGCTCGTTGAACTCAGGTAAATTTTCAGCTTGTTCTCTGGTCAACCCAAGCGCAAAAACACGATCAAGGTTATAGTCGATGCGAGAACGACCAACTGGTAAAAGAACTTTCTTACCAAAAATCCAGAAACCTAAGTCAACAACTAGATAACGGAAACGACCTTCTTCATCTACCAAAACATCACTAACTGTACCAATTTTTTCGTCGTTTACTTCTGTGTAGACGCCCAGCCCCTTGACATCAGTACCTTGAAAACTATCTTTGTAGTTTGGATCGAAATCTGCAATTTTGTGTAAAGCCATGCTATTTTCCCCTCAAAGTATTTGTATCTCCTACCAAGTACTTTAAAGAATTTCCCGGCTATGCTCCATCTCCCTAACGAATGACTTAAATTATATTATTAATGCTCAATAGTGGTAGTTCTTTTTGATTTTTGTATAGTTCATCCTTTCTTGACTTTTTCCTAATCCTGTTAGCAATTTCAGATATTTTTTTACATCAAAAAGAAACACAGGCAAAAGATGTATATTTACACTTTTGCCTGTATTATTTTACAGTCAATTTTTAATTGAGATTTTTTTGGCTAAGCAATTTAAAGACGATCATTTGGAGCCGTATCAACTTGGTTTATGGGCAAATCCCCTTGAGTATTAATATCTAACTCTTCCCGACGAATTGTTTCTTCTGCTTCAACTGTATCCCTATCAACCACTTTTCTGACGCGGACTTCCTCACGCACAAACGCCTCTTTGTGAATTTCAGGCGTTTCTTCGTAGATTTCTATGCGTGCTATTTCCCCTTCTTGAAACTGAAGTTCGCTGGGATTGACTGCTCTGCTTGCATCTGTAGGATTAATTCGCTCAATAACAACTCGCTCTCTTTCAATTGGTACAGAAACTCGTGCTGTTTCTGTTTCAATGTGCTTACCAACTGCTACTTCGCCTGTCTTGACACGGCTTTTGCTCGCCACGAGACGTTCTTCATACAGTTTGAAAGTTTGATGGTTCTCCTCATTCAAATTGTATAAGGATGCATCTTGTTGATAATTGTACGTATCGCGATTGTAAGCAACGTCACTTGATATTGGACGATACGCGCCGCGTACCTGCTCTTCATAATCGTAATCAACGGTTATGTTGTCTCTATACTCAGGCAAACGTTGCACTTGCTCTTTGCTGAGTCCATCAACAAAAACGCGGTGCTGATTATAATCAATACGGGAAAGACCAATCGGTAATAATATTCTTTTATCAGAAGAATCATATTGAGTGTCTATAACCAGATAGCGAAAACGACCATCTGCATCAACGAGCACATCGGCAACTGAGCCAATTTTTACATTGCCTTCTGTATATAAATCTAAAGTTCTGATATCGTCACCACCAAAAGTTTCTCTATAGTTTGGATCAAAGTCTGCAAGTTTGTAGAGAGGCATAATCTTGTCTTTACATTTAAGAACATCTATTCTTTACAGTAGAAATAGATTTGATGATTGCCATCTCGCTGGCGACTTAATTTTTGTAATGAATCATCGTTGATTAGTCATCATTCTTAAGTTGGTAGACTATTGATGGAAGACGAAATCACTCATTATATACTTCTAAAGATAGAATTTAACTTGCGTTTAGCTTCTTATGATTTTCATAGGATATCTCTATGGTAGGGTGTTAAAGTTAGTCAATACGGATTAAGACAGAAATTGATTTTCTAAAAGGTAGAGAAGTTCAGACGATTGTGATTTCGACTACTAATTCAAAATTTCAACTCTAAAAGAAAACCTCATAAAAATGTCTGGTCAATCTTGGTTATCACAGCTCAAACAACACAAAGTTATTGCAGTTATCCGCGCTCCAGAGGTCTCATTGACACGCCAATTGGCTTTAGCTGTGGCATCTGGAGGAATGCAATTGATTGAAATTACTTGGAATAGTGCTGGTGCGACTGAATTGATCGCGCAACTCAGGGTAGAATTACCTAACTGTACTATTGGAACTGGTACGCTGCTCAATCTAGAGCAAATGCGGGAAGCAATTGCAGCGGGGGCACAATTTCTCTTCACTCCCCACGTTGATCCAGTGATGATTAAAGCAGCACTCGATATAGGCGTACCTATCATACCAGGAGCGCTCTCCCCAACAGAAATGGTTACGGCTTGGTCTAGTGGCGCAACCTGTGTCAAGGTGTTTCCCGTGGAAGCGGTAGGAGGGGTAAGGTATATAAAAAGTTTGCGAGGACCATTGGGTCATATTCCCTTAATTCCGACAGGGGGTGTGACTTTAGAAAATGCCAAGGAATTTTTACAAGCAGGAGCAGCAGCAGTTGGTTTGAGTAGTCAGTTGTTTCCCAAAGAGTTTGTAGATACTGGAAACTGGGAGGCGATCGCTCAAAAAACACAAAACCTGATCCAAAAAATTAGTTAGTTAGTGATATTAATGCTTAACCCTCTTTTATTACTCTCGTCAGATTAAATTTGAAACCCTATTTTTAGGTTAGTCCTTGCCTTGCGGACGAGCGTTTGTGTGCCCCTAAACTCCGCACCTGTGCCTGAATTATTTTCTCTCCAGAGTCATAGAACGTTAAAAATTTCCTCAACTCCCCGAATGCATCGGGGGGTTGAGGGGATCTAGCCTTATCTCAAGCGTATTGGTTTATAACCCCTAGTGGGTCTTGCGCCAGGTTCTTTAATTAGGATGAAATCAGACAAAACGCCCTATATTGTCGGAATAAACTGGGAAGTATAGGAGAAAGCGAAAGCTTTCCCTAAACACTGCTATTTGAGTACATATGTTATGAAAAGTCTAATTTCTCCTATATGGATGCGTCCTGTGAAGCTATTGCTGACTGGGACAGCACTGAGCTTGAATATTTTTTTTGCTGCTTCAAATGAGGTTTGGGCGCAATCCAAAAGCCAGACAATTAAAGAACAAATACAGACACTACAAAAATCAGATCAGCGTTGGATTCAAATTGACCTTTCAGACCAACGTTTAGTAGCTTGGGAAGGAGGCAAACGTCTTTATGCAATCATGGTTTCCACAGGTAAGAAATCCACCCCAACTCTCACTGGTGTTTTTCAAATTCAATCCAAGCTTAAGTCTACTCGAATGCGGGGTACAGACTATGATATTCCCGACGTTCCACATACTATGTATTACAGTGGAAGCTATGGGATTCACGGTGCATATTGGCATCAAAAATTTGGTACACCGATTAGCCACGGTTGTGTCAATCTGCCTCCCAAGCAGGCTAAGCGGCTATTTAACTGGGCGTCGATAGGAACACCAGTGGTGGTGCAAAGGTAGATCATGGGTTATGGCGGTTCGGGGGTTGAGTCAAGTACAGCAGCACAGACCTAACCCCCAACCCCCTTCCCTACCGGGGGCTATTTCCCCTCCCCTTTTAGGGGAGGGGTTAGGGAGCCAGCGCCCTTCGGGTATGCCTTCGGCACACCTTCGGTGAACGCAGTCGCCTGCGGAGGGAGACCCTCCTGCAGCGCTGTCTCACCGTGCGGGGGTTCCCCCCGTTGAGGCGACTGGCGTGGAGAGGTCAATTTGTACTGGTGTAGTAAGCGCTCACTACAAGCCATGTTTAACTCAACTGCGCCACGAGTTGATTCTCCAACAACGTTTCACTCGTCAATAAGTCCTCAACCGTGATTCGCAAAAAGCGTTGCTCATCGATTTGAAAGCGGACTTTGACGCGATCGCTCCCCGGAAATCCAGGCGGTGTCAGTTGGGCAATACTTCTTGCACCATCTTTATCGTTGAGGGATTTGACGTTTGTTTGTCCGCTGGCGATTGAGCGAGTAATCAGGCGATCGCCATCAAAATAAACTTCTGTAGCGCCTGTCTCTGCTCCCAATTCCCCCATAATTAATTCAATACTCGGCTGACTCTCCACAGAAGCGCCCAAAACTAATTCTACAGGCTGACTCATTGGGTAAGGTTGCCCAGCTTTAATGATAGGATGCCAACTGTGGCATTTGTTGCGGCGATCCCAGTAACGGATACCGTAGCTATGGTAAAGAAAATCTTTCAGTTCCACACCTTGAGCAAGCTGCAAAGCACCTTGGGCGATCGCTTCAAAAGGACGCTCGCAACGAATTTTTTCTGGTTCAAAATACTGCTTCACCCATGTTTGGACGGCTGGAAGTTGCACAGTCCCACCAACAAGTAAAACAGCATTAATGTCTGAAACTTCTATTCCCTGGCGTCGTGCTTGCTGCAACAGGGAAGCCATCGACTCATCAAGTTGTTCAAAAAACGAGTGTTCTTTGAGGATATTTTCTAGGGTATCGCGGTTGAGTTCTAACTCATAACTTTCAAATGTCTCATCGTTGAAATAAACTTCACTCGCTTGGGTTTGGCTTGAAAGCTGAATCTTCACCCTTTCCGCCAGTCGCGTTGTCAGGGGACTCGCCACCAACCCTTGAGTGTTGGCAAAGTAATCAACCAGCCAATTATCAATATCAGTACCACCCAAATTTTGCCCAGCTTTCGCCAGTACGCGAGCGGTTTTTACCTTTTGTCTTGAGTCTTCGGCTAAGGACTTATTCCCCCATTTAAGAAGAAACCCTAAAGGCTTTTGAGTGCTTTGCACGCTTTTATCCAGACGCACCAGCGATAAATCCAACGTTCCGCCGCCAAAGTCAATCACCAAGAGAATTTCTTGGTCTGCCATACCATAACCTAAAGCAGCCGCTGTTGGTTCATCCAACATCCGCACTTGTTCGACGCTTAGGGTTTGGCAAACTTGTCCTAGCCAGTGACGATAAGCTTCAAAGCTGTCTACAGGTACGGTTAACACCAGAGACTCTATTCCCCCTTGCATTGGTGCCAATTGCTCAATGATTTGCGAGAGGAACCATTGCCCTACTTGCTCAAAGGTGATATTTTGTCCATCTATCTCAGGTAAGAAACCTTGGATGTCTGCGCCAATACCGCGTTTGAAACTGCGGAAAAATCGCGGGTCGTTTTTCAGGTCAAGACCGCGATCGCGCACCTGTTGACCGACCAACACTTGCTTTTTGGAGGCATCTTCAACATAAACCAAGCTGGGAATCAGTGGGGGGTTGAGACTTTGTTGAATCGATAAACCAGGTATGTTGAGAGTTTCTGGTTGTTGGGTAACTGGGTTCCAGCGAGCGATAACTGTGTTGCTCGTACCAAAATCTATTGCTATTGCCATAATTTTTAATAATCTCACGCAAAGATGCAAAGCGTGAGATTATTTTCCCATTAGCCAATGTATTTTTAAGAGCGCAGTTATGCCGACAGGAGTTTTCCCACGACTACGGCTTTATAATAATTGAGCGAAAAAAGTCAATGCTCGAAAGTAGGATTTTTTTTCTAAAATCTATATGTAAAGATCATAACAAAGCTAGATGTGTGCTATGCCTGCTAGCAAAATATCATTCAAGCTATGCAGGAAAATCAACAACAGCCCCAAATGGCACAACAGACAGCTTGTACTGATGAAATATTGGCTGCTTTTGAGGAGATAAAGTTTTTACGGGAGCAGGTAGAGTTTTTCCGTGAGTTTGTAGAGAGTCAAAAGCTATATTTGCAGCACAAAGAGAACCAACTGCAAGAGCTAGAGCAAGAATTGAAGATGACAAACGAAGAGTTGTTTACTGCACTCACTTTAGACGCAAGTTGCCCCTTGAGGGGCAACTTGCGTCTAAAAAATTTAGAACACTTAACACTCTTTGAGGCGAAGGAACTCGCTAAGACTATTTTGAAAAGTGAAAAATTCAAGAGTGAGTCTATAGCTGAACTACTCACTGTTATTTATGGCGAAAAAGTTAAACCAGAAGAATTGCAACAGACAGACAGGTTAAGTCTTCAAAGAAATCCTTTAAAAAAGGATATTGCTCATAAGAAATTAAAGAATTTAGAGAAGTCGTCCCAGAAACGTATAGAAAGAACACAGGAACATATCCAGGAAACCAGGGAACTCTTAGAAAAATCAAAAAAGTGCCTAGAGAAAATCAAATCGCCCTCAGACACCGAAGATTAGGGAATTTATTGCAGCCACCAAGAGCGCAAATGGGCGATCGCTTCTTCCTTATGCTTAGCTTCGACTTCTATCCAAGGCGCTTCTCGGTAAACACTCGGCATCGCGGTGATCAAGTCGCTGTGTTTTCTGTCTTGGAAAGCTTCTTCACCGTTGGAAATATGAACCAACTGCCACTCAGGCTTATCCCAAGTTTCTCGTGCAGCATAAAACATTTCCGCCACGTTCGGATCATCGTAACTCTCTAAATTTTCATGGCAGATGTGGTGATGCGCATCAAAGACCAATGGTACATCAACCCGTTGGCAAACTTCTAAAATTTCACTTGCACTGTAAGCGTGTTCGTCATTTTCCAAAGTCAAGCGGCTTTTGATATTTTCTGGCAACTCTGAAATCACGCGCACCAGTTGATCTGGGCGTTGGGATTTACCACCATGAATATTCATCAATGACCAAGAAGAACGTGGTAAACCTAGTAAATCTAATGTGCGGGCGTGTCGATCTAAAATTTTGATACTAGCTTCCACTACTTGTGGTGAATCAGAACTCAGCACCACGTATTGGTCTGGATGTAGTACCATTCTAATGCCCAATCTTGCCGCCCTTTGCCCAATTTTGGCTAAATCTGCACTCATCTTCTCTAAAACAGTTGCGCCGACTTCGTCCTCCCAGTCACTCATGGGGAACAAATTAGAAGTCATCCGATAAAGCCGTAGCGAGTTCCGCACACAAAAAGTTAACGCCAAATCCAAGCGCTGTAAGTTATCCCGATAAAGTACTTTCAGAGCAGTTTCACGTTGCTCTTCTGGGAGTTCTAAGTAGCGCGTGCGCGTTATTGTCCGGAAGCGCACCTCTTTGGAAAATGTGATGCAAACCAGTCCTAAGTGCGGTGGAGCAGTTTTTTCCAACTGCTGTGCATTAGGTGAATTATTAGTTGCAATCCCTGATAGGGATTTAGACTCCCGCACTGCTGACATATTACATATCACTATTACGCCACTTCTTTGATTTAACTCATTTCTACCCTTAAGTGGTGAGTATCCAAAGACAGAAGTCACTCGCTTGGCTCAAATTCAAAATTCAAAATTCTAAATTCAAAAATAATACGCGCGTTGCGGCTCAATTACCTCACCCCCGCCCCTTGGCATTGCATACAACGTCTCTAGAGTTTGTCCATTTTCATAGGAACTACAAGCTTCCGTTCCGATAAATCCAACAAGACAGTGTTGTAGAAGTATATCTGCCTAAAGATAGGTCTATGAGAATTAATAAAGTTTTATTACATAAAATGTCATAATTGAAACAAAATATTTTTAATTTAGTATTTATACTCTCTTGACAAAAAGCACTTGAGGAAAAAAACCAAAACAAGAATGTCAATTTTCCCACATGTATCTTTTGGCAGTGATGTCAAGTAGCTTAAATATTTATTAATATAGTAAAGAAATTTAATCTTTAGCAGTCAGAGCCAAAAAAGTTATCAGATGCGGAAACGATCGCACCAAAAATTTACCAGTAGCGAGCATCCGCTGCTGGTGCATCCTTTAACCATCAGATTCTTCAACAACGGAGAAAATCATGAATAACCAGCAACAGTCAGACTCTAATCAATTTGTGGGAAATCTAAAGAATGGAATTTGGGTGTTTGGCATTTCATCTTGGGTATTTGGTATAACTGATCGCAGCATTGCTTCGTTTTCCGATGGCTATCTGTCTGCGTTGGATCTAACGCAACTCTTTACCGCTGCAACTTTCTTTGTGGCTTGGTTATTTCTCAAGCCCACATCTAAGGCATAATTCCATTTTTGATGTTTGATGGAATGCAAATGTAGCAGTCATAAAACCAAATAGTAAGATACGAGGACAATAGTCCTGATTGGCGCTAGTTTTCTAAAAAATTGGAAGGTTGAGTATCTGAAACAAAGCACTTTTTACGGCAATGGAGGGTGCGCCAAAGGTGTGTTTATTTACTTGCATTTGCAAAAATCGGGGGAATTTCGAGAAATCTAAAAATTCCCCCGATTTTTTAATGACTATAACGAGAAATCCGGTTTCTTGTTATTTGTGGTGTTAACGAGATAACTTAGCACAGCTTTGCGTAAAAACGAGCGCCTTTTTAAACGCAGAGGAGCGCGGAGTCAGCGCAGAGGGACGCAAAGTCTTTGTATAGAGAATTCACGCTCGTATTAATCAAATGTTGTAATTAGCACAGATATCGTGAAAAGTATATTGATTAGCGAAGCAATGTAAGGGATTTCCAAGAAATAAATTATCCATCTTGTGGGGGAGCCAGCGCGAATGACGGCTTTCCCGAACTCACAGCGACTGGCGTTGGGTAGGAAAGCCCGCCCTGAATATTGGGACGGGTGGGGACACCCATCACACAAGAAAATTTGGGATATTTTTTTATTTGGAAGTCCCTAAAGACGCATCATGGCGCGTCTCTACACATCACCAAATCTCAGAAATTTTTTCAACTTCTTCCGTAAAGATTCACGCTGACGCTGTATTCACTTAAAGCAACTTAAAAATTTTTAAATAATGAATTATAAATTAAGAAATTAAGTTTTTTAGATTTTCGGTAAAAAAATTGCTTTAGGCGAGTAGGGAGAGGATAATTAAGTGCAAGCTAGAGTTTCCAAAAATCAATTAATTTTCCTAACCGCCCAAAACCGAAAAAATCTAAAATTTTTCAGAATTTATAATTCATACTTATTCGGCTTATCTTGCTAAGATGTTGCAGAATTATACTTGAATTGAGGTCACATGAGACACGAAAAACTATCTCCAGGACTGCTAATAGCATTTGAAGATTATCAACGGGAAGGACAGCAAGCTTTAAGTCCACAGGTACGAATGCTGAGTATCATTCCTCCCAAAAACAATCTCAAGCCAACCCGTAGCGTAGTTTTTATCTACTGTGACGAACATGCAGACTTGAGCCATCTTTCACAACAAGGTATTGAAGTCAACCAAAATGTCGGACACGTCCGAACGGCTTTCTTACCTATAGAAAGTTTAGACACCTTATCTGAAGACCCTGCGATCGAGCGCATCAAGCCATCGCGTAAACTAAAACTGCGGATGGACGTTGCCAAGAACGCAGTTCATATACCGGAGTTTATAAAGAAAAATAACGGGCTTACTGGTAAGGGAGTTCTTATTGGTATTATCGACAGCGGTATTGACCCGAAGCACCCCGCCTTTGAAGGGCGTATTTTACGCATTTGGGATCAAACACTGTCTGGTCCTGGAGTGCTAGAGGGCAAATATGGAGCGGAATTAACTGGCTCACTACTGACAGTTTCTCAAGATACAAACGGTCACGGGACTCACGTTGCTGGAATTGCTGCTGGTGTGGATGCGACATATGGCGGTGTCGCACCAGAAGCAGAATTGATCATCGTCAGGAGTGATTTGGATGAAGGTCACATTGCTGATGCTGTTCGCTATATTTTCCGCGTCGCCCGAGAATTAGGGCGTCCAGCAGTCGTTAATATGAGCTTGGGCGGACACTTTGACCCTCACGACGGAAGCGACTCGCTGTCAAAAATCATTGACTCTGAAACTGGTCCTGGACGTATAGTTTGCTGTGCTGCGGGTAACGAAGGCAACGATAACATTCATGCTCAAGCAATTGTCAAGGCTGGTAAAACCCATACCATGCGTTTCAACGTGCCATTAAATCAATCAAGTATCGCGTTGTTAAACGGTTGGTACTCTAGTGCTGGTCAATTGGAAGTGTCTCTACGTAGTCCTAACGGTTTCGTCACACCCTTCCAACCAGTCATTGCTGAAGGTAATTATACAAAAGAATACACCTTGCAAGATTCGCGGGTGCAAGTCGCAACACCAAGACGCGATCCAGCTAACGGTGACTATAACGTTTTAGTACAAATTCGCGGTACAGCTAACAACAAGTTTAGTATGCCCGTACAAGGTGGAATTTGGCAATTGCGGTTCAAAAACACTTCATCCAAAGATGTGCGGTTGGATGTGTGGACATTAGATGGAGCAACATTATTCACAGGTACAAGTGTGGCTGACTCGGTGAAAGTTGGTTCCCCTGGATGTGCCAGCAATGCAATTACAGTTGCTGCTTATACAACTAAAGTGAAGTACACTGACATAGACGGCAAAGTTGAAGAATTTGGCTTCCCTGTGAATACAATTTCTGACTTCAGCAGTGAAGGACCACTGCGGAATGATGTTCAAAAACCGGATGTCGCAGCACCGGGCGCGATGATTGTTTCCGCCCTCTCCTCCAATGCCAATTTCGACCACTCAATGATTATTAATTCCAAGTTTGTAGCGTTAGCTGGTACGAGTATGGCAGCTCCCTTCGTCAGCGGCTTGATAGCACTCCTGTTGCAGCGTAACCCCAACCTCGATCCCGCTGCTATCAAAGAACTGCTTCGTAAAAATAGTTCCATACCAGGTAAACCAGCAGGAACCTTTGATAATAAATGGGGCTATGGACTGATTGATGCGCTTAATCTCTAGTTGGAGGTAGCAATGAGCATATCAAGTCCGTATAAAGGTAGTTAATCGCAACCTCATAAATTTGATAGGTTAATTATAGGGCAAGCTATTTTGCTTGCCCTTGTTGACTTAATGGGAGGTTTTTATGAATTATCAAAAGCTGGATACCGCCCTTGCAGTAGCGCTGAATGATGTCGATAACCCACAAGAGCCAAGTTTGAATGTTTTCATTCATACCACAGCAGATGCAAATTCGACAGATGCACCTGCCATGTTAGAAAATTTAGGCGTCCCAAATGTGACACCGGGAAAGGATATCTTCACAGCAACCTTATCACCAAACGCAATTTCTCAGTTGTCGGAACAGCCTTGGGTGCAGTCTATTAAGCTGTCTCAAAAAATGCGTTTGCTGAATCATAGATCAAGAGCTTACATTTAACATCAAATTTTAAATGACTTTCGGCTAAGCCTTCCTCAATTTCCGCTGCACTCAAAAGAATTGTCGGTAGATAACCGTGGGAAAGACGGGCAAATCAGTAGCGATCGCTTTGAATACATTCACATAACTAACCGTATTGCCTCCACTTCCCCACTTACTTATTAACTTACTTATTAACGATTAGACTTAGGAACTAAACGCCGTAATAATCTGATGAGGGGTGATTCCACCTTGAGTCTAAAAGCGAGTATCTGCGTTCTCTGAAGAGGATTAAAGTTATTGTCGCTCACAAGGATTAATGATTGACCATCAGGTAATTTGGGACCGAGAGTTAAGCCTTCGATATTGTCTAGCGCCACATCCAGTTGTCTCAAATCAAAAAGCGGTTTTTTTTCAATAGGTTTGATGTTCTTAAGGTCAACAGTTAAAAGGCTATCGATATCATGAATATCATCAGCACCTTCCAAGGAAATCTGAAAAAGTGCAATAGAAAACCCAAAGCCAGTAAAAGTCCGCTCTAAACTTAGGAAATGACCTTGATTATCAAGAGCAACTAAATCAGTTAACCCGCTAGAAAATCGACGAGAGAAATTCAAAAATGGTGTGGCTGGTTCAGTCTGGTAAAGAAATTCTTTTTCTGGCTCACCAGTGAGCAAATTATATTGTAATATGCGGCAAGGACTACTGGCTTTTGGTTTGGCTTCGGGACCATCTTGAATCAGAGCATTTTCCGTGGCTGTAAACACATACTTTTGGTTGGGTGTGATAGTTAGAGATTCAAACCCTAAGTTCTCACGGATACCCTGTTTACCGCTTTGATTTGGCAAGAATTTATTGGGAATTGGTAGTGTTGACAGTTCTTTAGCAGAAGAACTTGAAAATTCTTTAATAAAAGGTTTTATCTGTTTACTATTATCGCCTTCAGAAGAAATATAAAGAGTTTCTTTGTTAGTTAAGCTGATACCTTCTGAATCAATACTACTCGTAGGAAAAGGTTGACCGCTTTCGTTTAACAGCGTGGTGACGCCAACAGGTACAACCCCACCATCTGTTAGCGACCCCTTGCTGAGGTCTATTTTCAAGGTGTAGAAGCGAGCAGGAGCTTTTTCGCTACGGTCATCAGATATTGTGTAATAAAGTTCTTTTTTAGCGTCGTATGTAATTCCAGAAAATCCTCCCATTGGAGTTTTTTGGAAAGAAAAATCTGTGGGGAAAGTCGCAGAACCTATAAAATCTATTTCAGTTATCGGAAAAGCTGAAGCAGGTAGATTCAGGAAAAATATGCTGACAATTAAAATCGGAATAAGAAAGAAAATAATTAGCCGAAACTTCAAAAACTTTTTGAGGTGCTGCATTGTGAGTTATTGCTAAAGAGTGAAAATCACAAACAAGATATCATGGTTAAGCAAATATAGCGCTTCTCGTTTGGATGAAGTAATTATCTGTGTCCCATGACTGTCCCATGAGTGGTTGTTATTTCTTGATGTATTGCACTCAACACCACCAACCGCTATTGCATCTTTGATTGCAGATTTTTCTGTAGTCGATTGGTTTAACATACTATTGGCATTAAAGCAAAACTGAATGGGAAGGCGGCGCGGTAGCGATCGCAGTATATGGTTATCAGCTATTGCCAACAAGATTGTATTAATTTTTAGTATAAATATTTACATATAAAGATAATTTATCATTTACCAAAGAGTGCATGGCTCCTTACTGGTGCAGAGAGTCTTTGGTAGCAATAGCGACTCTTCTTCCATTTGTATTGATCGAGTCTTGATTTAGCAGATTCCCGTAATACGTTGATTAAAGAATTAAAGATTTAATGAAGGTATACCTCTTTTGTAGAATTTGCTCGGTTGTTTAATGTACTATTTTTGACAGGGCTAAATTCATAATTATTTACAATTACAAAGTCTAATTACGTAAGTACAATGGCGGCGTTATTGTATGAATTTTGCTCTAAAGGCTAGTACAATTTAGGGCTTGAGGGCTTTTTAATGAAACTCAATCGGTTTAGAACAGTCATATCCGCACTGGCTGTAGTCACGATATTTAATCTGGTCAGCGATACCAAACCTGCGGCTGCTTTGGGTTTGGTTGGTCTAACTGACAACAACAATCTAGTTCTTTTTGACTCCGATAATCCCACCGCTACTAGCAGTGTCTCAATCACTGGGGTGACTGGTCGTGTGTTGGGCATTGACACTCGTTCAGCTAACAATCAAACCTATGTTCTGACGGATACCAATAACATTTACACCATTAACCCGTTTACTGGTGCTGCTACTTTCATAAGTCAACTCTCCACTCCCTTCACCGGCGGATTTGTTTCCGGAGTGGACTTCAACCCAGCAGCCGATCGCCTACGGGTTGTCGGTGGCAATGACCAGAACCTCCGCATCAATGTGGATACTGGTGCGGTGATTGTTGATGGGACACTGAACCCTGGGGACCCCAACATTACTGCTGCAGCCTATACCAATGCGGATAATGACCCAGCCACCGGAACTACGCTGTACGACATTGACTACATCAGCGACGCATTATTTATACAGAACCCGCCGAATGCTGGCACTTTGGAAAGGGTAGGTTCTCTCGGTATCGACATCGACTCAAGAGGAGGGTTCGACATCTTCACACAAAATGGGGTGAATACTGCCGTTGCGGCACTGACTCCAGTCAATTCAACTGGCTCCAATCTATACAACATCAACTTGTCTACGGGTGCTGCTACGCAAATAGGCACCATCGGCAATGGTAGTAGCAGAATCGTAGGAGTGACAGCTCAGCCTGTCCCTGAGCCTGGTACTGTCCTTGGCTCTGTAGCCGTTGGTGGTATGCTTGCTTTATTACGTCGCTGCCGTCGTCGTCTGAAGTCGCTCATTTAGTCAGACTTTCAGTAGACAATCAAGGCTAGCTTGATGGGTGGTACTCAAGGCTAATCTAAATAAATAACTTTTGTTGAGCGAATAACCAGAAGCGCATCTACCCCATAACCGAGAAATATTCTAGAAATCAATAGCCCATATTTTCAAAGGACTAATCACGATACTGATTCTGGAAAAAGTTCACAAGCCAGTCTTTTACGCTGCGTGTTGCCCGGCAGTCGTCTTCGTTGTAACGTTGGATAATTTCTAGTAAAGAGCGATCGCCTGTTTTTAACCACTCGTCATACCAGTAAATACACTTAGCTCCGCTTGCTTCTGGATCACGCCACTCAAACCCCAGCCATCGAGCAATTGCTTTTAAAGCGTAACTTTCTACAGGCAACGCTACGTTTTGCGTTAATACTTCATACACATCCACAAACCGCCTGAGTACCGGGAATACAGAGGTGTACGGAGTGTGGTACTCCTTTGCGAGTCGTTTGACTGTATCAAATTCGTAAACACAAAAATGATAAATTGGTGCATCTGGATATTGCCAAACCAAATCCAGAAATTGTTGCCAAATAAATTTTTCTTCTTCTTTTGTTTCTGCTAAAAAAGAATAAAACTGTTCTGTCTTGGCTTGCCTATCAACAACCAAAACTCCCAATAGGTAATCTAAATTCAAGTCTGGTTGCGCCTCAATATCAAAAAATATCTCTACAGGAGCTGTAAATAGGATATCGTCCCTATGATCATCTATCTGTGTAGCGTCTGTAGCAGTGTTTGTCGCTTTGTCGAGGCAAACAGCAGTGTTAACAGTGCCATCTACAAGATATTCTTGCTTTGATGATAGGTATGGTATAATAAACGGACGATTTTCTAGGATAGATTGCGCTTGCAATATCAGCTTAGGTGCTACTGTGCTGTCGAAACCAGGTAGGTTTTCCAGTTCAGTGGCGCGAGTTGTCGCTAAAGATTCTACTGTTGTTATATCTAACGCTTGGAGTTGTTTGTAGCGAACGGGTGTCACACCTGGTAACAAAGAAAGGTGTCTCTGAGATTGAGCGACTCCATAACAATGACTGTACCAAGGGCAAAGACTGCAGCGTTGACGAGAAATGAAGACTTCCGGCGCTTCCTCTGTTTCCAAAGTTTCAATACTCTCGTGCAGGATGCGGTGCATTTGTGGCATCCATTTAGATATATCCACAGGATAACCCGCCTCTTTACCACGCAACATCAGCCAAGCTGTTTCCACCTCAACTTCTTGCACCGTCGCCAACACATAAGCGTGAAATGCTGCTAGAACCTGATACTCTTGTTTAGGACGCTTACCCAGTTCAATACTCAGCGGAACATACATCCAATCTCCAAAGCGGCATTGTCCTCTGTGCTTAACGAGAATATCTGGACGGCTTAGTAGCGTGTGTCTTTCAGAATAACTTGCTAACAGCACTCCTTGATGAATGCACTCAACCCCCTGCTCCATCAACTCAAAAGTTGCTGCAGCTCCTGCTTTCCAGTCTAATCGTCCATATTGTGGTTTCTGATATGTAAACTGTGTCAAAACACTCATCTGATGAGCAATTTTGTCCTGGTACAGTTTCAGCAGCAAGTCATTACCAGCATCTCGCCGACTTTTATCACCGTGAATGTCTAAAAAAGGTCGGCGCTTGCAGCGTTGGTATTGCAGCAGTAGTTCAGCATTAATTAACATTCTCTTAAGGTAACAAGAATTCGCACTTTCTGGCAGTGATCCAAATAACTAAAGTCAATGTTACCCAGCACACTTTTTGGCAAAGTGGGGAAGTCCACAAGTGAAGGAAAGTAGGAAAAGTAGGAAAAGTAGGGGGAGAATAACTAAATATCTAGTGACTAAAGATTAATGACCGATGACTAGTATTTCCGCATCACCAACCAAGTTGCATCAGTACCGACAGCTATTTCCAGCTTTGGCAAATAAGACGTATTTTAACTATGGCGGTCAAGGACCAATGCCACAAACCGCTTTGGATGCTATTTCTCATGCGGAAGCTTATATCCAGCAAATAGGTCCTTTTGGTAATGAAGTCGGTCGTTGGGTTGGACAAGAGGTGAAAGCTGCTAGAGTGGCGATCGCCTCTGAGTTAAATGTACCACCCGAAACCATCACCTTAACTGAGGATGTCACCGTCGGCTGTAATATTGCTATGTGGGGTCTTGATTGGCAGTCAGGCGACCACATATTACTCAGCGACTGCGAACATCCTGGTATCATCGCAACAGCTCAGGAAATCGGGCGTCGGTTCGCTGTTGAACTGAGTACCTGTCCCTTAATGGCAACTTTAAATCAAGGGAACCCCGTTGAAGTCATCACCCAACATTTGCGTCCAAAGACTCGCCTTGTGATCTTGAGTCACGTTCTTTGGAATACAGGTCAAGTTTTGCCTATTGACAAAATAGCTGAAATATGCACAAATAAGTCCGTCAGACTTTTGATAGATGCCGCTCAGTCCGTCGGCTTACTGCCTTTAAACTTAACTGAATTGGGAGCCGATTTTTACGCCTTTACCGGTCATAAATGGTTGTGCGGTCCTGGGGGTGTCGGAGGTTTGTATGTACGACCAGAAATACGAGACAGCCACAAACCTACGTTTATCGGTTGGCGCGGTATTGTGCGTGATAATCAAGATCAGCCTGTGGGTTGGCAACCAGATGGGCAACGTTATGAAGTAGCGACATCTAATTATCCACTGTACACAGGGTTAAGAGAGGCGATCGCCATTCATCAGCAATGGGGTACACCAGAGGAACGTTACCAGCAAATTTGCCATTACAGCGAATACTTATGGCAACGATTACAGGTGATATCCGATGTCAAATGTTTGCGAACTTCTCCACCAGAAAGCGGCCTAGTCTCGTTTCAACTTACAAATCAAAAACCTAACGCTAGCCGTGAACTTGTTGTCTTTTTGGAGTCACAAGGGTTATTTACTCGGACAATAGCCGATCCGAATTGCGTACGTGCCTGTGTTCACTATTTTACTCTAGAATCGGAGATTGACCAACTGGTTGAAGCAATTCAACGATTTTGTCAAATGTAGGTATTAAGCCATACCCACGTCTAATAATTAGGGATTTCCAACAAATAAATTATCAACTCTTGTGGGGGAGCGCTAGCCATGCAGGAGGGTTTCCCGACCTAGGCGACTGGCGTTGGGCATCCTGCCGGACCAGTTTCTAGGAGGGTGGCAATCCCATCCTACAAGAAAACTGGGATATTTTTTAATTTGGAAGTCCCTTAACAAATAGACTTCTTGCAAAAGTATGATTCATGGATATTTACAACCGCATATACACGCAGAAAAACGCGGATAATTTATCTGTGTCCATCTGTGTCCATCTGTGGTTTTTTTTCATAAAATTGACTTTTGCAAGAGGTTTCACGTAGAGACTTAGCATACTACGTCTCTACAACGAACAATTCATCATGACTCATGACTCCAATGGATAGACCAATTTTATACATAGCCATCACCAATCACGGCTTTGGTCATGCAACCCGCGCCGCAGCCGTAGCCGCGACAATTCAAAAGTTATGTCCCCAAGTCCTACTTATTATCGTCAGCACAGCCCCACGATGGTTGCTAGAGTGCTACATAGAAGGCGATTTTATCCAGCGTCCCCGGGCGATGGATTTAGGTGTGGTACAAGCAGATAGCTTGACAATGGATAAAACTGCAACATTAGAAAAATTACTTGAGATCAAGAAAAACCAAAATTCCATCATTGCTTCTGAAGCCAACTTTATCCGCCAAAATCGCGTTAATCTTATCTTGGCGGATATCCCCTTCCTTGCCAGCAAAATTGCCAAAGTAGCTGAGATACCTTGTTGGATGATGAGTAACTTTGGCTTTGACTTTATCTATCGAGATTGGGGTGATAGCTTTACAGAGATCGCGGATTGGATAAGTGATTGTTACTCAAAGTGCGATCGCCTATTTCGTCTTCCTTTCCATGAACCGATGCAAGCTTTCAACAATATCACAGATGTAGGCTTAACAGGCGGTTCTCCTCGCTACTCTTGTGAAGAAGTAAGATCCACATGGGGAATCACAGCCCCAACAGAAAAGACTATCTTACTCACTTTTGGCGGCTTGGGTTTGCAGCAAATTCCCTACCATAATCTAAAGCAATTTCCAGATTGGCAATTTATCGCCTTTGATAAATCTGCCCCCGATTTACCAAATATAGTGCCAGTCACTGACCACAAATACCGCCCTGTTGATTTTATGCCAATTTGTGGGCGAGTTGTTTCTAAACCGGGTTTCAGTACCTTTGCTGAAGCTACACGTCAGCAAGTGCCAATTGTTTCAGTCACTCGTGATGAATTTGCAGAAGCTGCTTTTTTATTAGAAGGTATTACGAATTACAACCAACATCAAATTCTTACCCCATCTGAATTTTTTCAGGGAACTTGGGATTTTCTCAACCAACCGCCCAACCAACCGAAGCAATCCCTACCTATTGCTAAGGATGGTAATGATACTATAGCTCAGGCTGTGCTCAACTATTTGCATCTCTAAAAACTAAAGCCGTAAAATCAACAAGACAGCTTTTTAAGGGAAGCTACTTCCTAAGGAGGATAAGCTATTTACAGCTTTAAGCCGTAACAGGTGCTGTAAATCAAGTATAAATTTATTACTTTTTTATTTATTTTTAAGTTTTGTCATGGAACAAAATCTATCTTCCCTGACTTTGAGCTTAGCCTCCCAGGATATACGTCGAGTCTTAGACAAACAAAAGGAAGAACGGCAAATTTTACTCACTCAGACGAATATCCTGTTTGTGGCAAACAGTGCATTGCTCAGCGTTCTTACCATCGCAAGGCTGCTTTCGGTCTTCAGCCTGTTCAGTATTACAGAAGTTACATTATTTTTGATAAACTTTACACTACTAATCAATGCTTTGCTGCCACGGCAATTCGTTATTACTCCCAACCCAGAAAATGAAAAATTTTTGGAGGGTTATCTGGCAATGGCACCTGAAGAATATCAGTTGCAGATGCTAGTTAATCAAGTAGAGACGTATAATGCTAACAAGCAGCCTATCAACGATATCTCTCAGTCGTTATTCTATGCTGCTGGTGTAACTTGGGGAATTGCATTGGTTGCCTTGTCGCACGTAGTTGCTCTCTATTTTATGCCTGATTTGCAGCAACATTTATGAATTATTCCAAAAGATTTAATGCCACAGAATCTGATAGTAGATCTTTGCGTTTGCCAAAACCAGATGCAGCAAATATTACAGTTCTAACCCCCAACTTACCTAATAAACCGATTCTTCCTTGGACTCACTTCGACTCTCCTTGGCTAGAGAGCGAAGAAAATCATCCACAAGAAGAAGGCAAAGAGGACGATTTAGAGTCAACACTCAACACTCAAGAGTCCACAAACTCTGAACCAGAGACTGATGACTCATGATTGATGATTCATGAATAATGTTTAAAGATGACGCACTACCAAAAGTTATTGAAGGTTTCCACTACTGGTAAATCTTTACATAACATTACCCAAAAAATTGAAGACGCAGTCGCCGAATCAAGAGTTGAGACAGGGCTGTGCGTTCTGTTTTTGCGCCATACCTCAGCCAGTTTGCTCATTCAAGAAAATGCCGATCCAGATGTGCTCAAGGATTTAGCCAACTTTATGGCTAAAATCGTGCCAGAATCAGCCCAGTACATCCATGATGCTGAAGGTCCTGATGATATGCCAGCACATATTCGCACAGCTTTGACCCACACATCAGAAATTATTCCTATAAATCGAGGTCACTTAGTATTGGGAACTTGGCAAGGAATTTATATCTGGGAACATAGGCAAAGAAGCCACACTAGAGAATTGGTTGTTCACATTTCTGGTTCGTGAAAATAATTTTTTAGCGGAACTTTCGGGCGGTTTGAATCATATGAAGCAAAATCGGGAAATAACTCATCCTTTTCAACTTCTTGATGAAATTATCGCCCAGCATACAGCTAGTCCTTTGTCACTCAATCCACACAAGACCTTCGCTACCAGCTTTGTAGAACTGGGGAGTTCAATTGCTGAAAAAAGTTGTGATATTCAACTGATAAATTCTCTAAGCGATACATTGGAGCGTATGCTTCGTGCCATGTTACACAACTTTCCAGAAAATATTTTCTGGGATTTTGATTTCATTGTCAGCAGTATGCTCAAACAGGCTTTGGTAGCAGAAGCCAGTGCTGTGTCTTTTGTAGAATCTTTTGGCGATAAGATAGTGTCACTGATGGAGCTGTTTGGCAGCCAATCCGAAATTCGCTTTCGCTACGTCCACGACTTTATATTTGGGTTTGATTGGGCAAAATGGGTACAAAACGAAGCCCAAAGTCGCGCTGTCATTGAACCTTTCAGTCTGACTTTTTTGGATTTTTTAATCTCAAAAGGTAAAGGAATTTTACAACTTATTCGTGTTGGGGATGCCCGATATCATCAACTTCGTGAACAATGTTATCGCAATCCCTTCTGCTTTTCCCGAGAACCAGAAGATGAGTACCGCCTGCTGACGTATCTTGCAGCACAACAACTTATTCCCGTGGCAGCATGGAATTGGAATGCTCGCCCGGTTTGGAACAAACCTTTCCACCAACTGCGCGAACAGTTATCATTAAAACTTAATATTCCTAAAAATAGTTAATATAGTTCAAAGTCAATAGTCTGTCGTGCAATGCTGATGACTGATGACTGATGACTAAAGAATAATGAAAATTGCTGATTTCATAACCTGGTTTGAAAAATGGGCGAATCCAGCTTGGCAAGAAAGCTGGGATAATTGTGGCTGGCAAATTGAACCTGGAGTATTGCAGGAAGAGGCGCGGGTATTGGTTTGTCTAACACCAACTTTGGCGGTGATGGAAGAAGCGATCGCCTTGCGCCATATTGGTATCCCTGTGAATCTGATTTTCGCTCACCATCCTTTGATTTTCAGCCCACCCAAGTCTTTGCGCAGTGGCGACGCCATAGGCGAAATGGCACGATTGGCTTTTACCCACAATATTGGTATTTACAGCGCCCACACGAATTTCGACCAAGTGGAGGATGGCACAGCTGATGTTTTAGCTCAAATTCTACAACTCAAGGAAGTTTCTCCTGTCGTACCCACTCAACCAGGGTTAGGATATGGACGCGTTGGGAATTTAGAGCCATCTTTAAGTTTAAAGGAGTTACTCGCAACAATTCAAACTCGACTCGCTCCTTCTCATCTCGTTTCCTCCCCAGTGGTAAATTTAGAACAGGGGATTTCTCGAGTTGCTGTTTTGGGTGGTTCGGGAGCTAGTTTTATCTCGGCGGTGGTGAAAACAGGTGCTCAAGCTTATTTGACTTCTGACTGTAAGTTCCATCAGTTTCAGGAAAGCCGCGATCGCAATCTAATTCTCATTGATGCTGGACATTACGCTACAGAACGCCCAGCGTGCGATCGGCTCGTGCAAAAGTTTCAGGATTTAAACTTAGACTGGGTACAGTTAAGCCAAAACGATGAGGATTTCCGGTCGTTTTTTCAAAAATGACCCATAAACTTTAAAGTAGAAATTTTACAAATTATCTTTCTTTTTTAAGAATTCTTTAAGAAAAAAAATTCTTTTTAACCTATCCTTAATAAAAGATTATTATACGCTGTGGATGAAACCTATTGCTGGCTATACAGGTGTGTTAACCATTTTGGTTAACTTGGTCGGTGTTACTCAAGCACAGAATGACACTAAGAAATATAAATTTTTCTGATTGCATAAAATCCTTATTAACCTCTAAAGAAATATATAAGGGTTCAAATCAGAAATAACCTATTTCATATTTCCATTCTGGAACGCCACTTGGACTAGTGTAGTTAGTACTTTACTCCTTTATTCCCCAAAGGAGTGGATCGCGGCAAACTGCATGATTTTAGCAAAATTTGAACATTGAAATTTTCGGTTCGTTTGTATCTACCTACTAAATTTTGCTTTTCAATCAACTTATTCAATCTAAAGACTAGCCAGTAAATTTTCACCAGGGAAAATTTGCCAGCTTTGAAACAATCAAAATTATTTGTGAACGAAAGGAAGTCAATTATATGTCACAAAAAACAGCCAATATTTTTCCTCAAGAATCCCGAGTATTACTGCTGTCAATGCGTGATTTGAAATTTCATGTTTCTCGATCCGCGCCTTATGAGTTTGAGGATATCATTTGTGGTTGTGATACAGTTGATTTAATAACACCAACCTTCAACTCTAATCTTTTTAAAGTAACAAATAAAATAGCAAATCAAGCAGCAAAAATACTAAAAAATGGCGAGTTAATTTCATCTTTAGTTAATTATAATTTTCAGGTAAATAAAGAATATGATTTATTTTTCTTTTTCTGCCAGTCAATTCAAGACATTCTAGTTCTCAATTCTATCAAAGGCTGGCGTGATAAGTGCCGCTACGCCGTTTGTTGGCTAGATGAAATTTGGCTGAAAGATATTGATAATTGGCAAGTTCAACTACGGGTTTTAAAAAAATTCGATCAGATTTTCATGAACTTTAGTTCTAGTGTGGATCAGGTTGCTGATATTGTCCAGCGTCCCTGCCACTCTATCGCATATGGAGTTGATGCTGTCAATTTTTGTCCTTATCCACATGACCTTTCCCGCTGTATTGATGTCTTAAGTATTGGACGCCGTTCACTAGTTACTCACGAAGCTTTACTAAAACATACTGAACAGGAAAACCTCTTTTATATCTATGACACTATAAAAGATTTATACATGGCAGACTACAGATACCATCGAAGTCTCTATACGAATTTTGTGAAGAGAAGCAGTTACATGATAGTTAATAAAGCAAAATTTGATTTAATCGGTCAAAGAAATCCTCAAGAGGAAGTAGGTCCACGCTTTTTTGAAGGTGCAGCTGGAGGAACAATAATGCTAGGTGTTCCTCCCAAATGCGAGGCTTTTACCAACAACTTTGACTGGTCAGATGCTGTCATTGAAATTCCTTTCGATTCCCCAGATATATCTAATATCATTGCTGATTTAAATGCACAACCTGAACGTTTAGCAAAAATACGTCACGACAACATTATTAACTCGCTTTTACGGCATGACTGGGTTTATCGCTGGGAAACAATTTTGGCAAGAGTAGGGCTTGATGTCACACCAAAAATGTTAGAACGAAAAGCTTATCTCAACAAGTTAACTGAAATGGTAACACCAGAAAACTGCCACCAAAAACCCCAACTCGCTTTAGTGGATTAAGATACTGACAATCAGTTGCTGAGGGTGCATCTTGAATTGGGAATTGGGGATTAGGGATTGGAAATTGGGGATTGGGAGGATTATGGAGAGGGATTCAAACCCCGCCCAAATCCTGTAAGAACATCTTCCCAGTCCCTACTACCCAGCCCCCAGTACCCAGTACGCTACAGAACGATGCTTCTGAGTTCTTTGTTGTTAATTTATTTACAAACAAAGATTAAAAATCAAGAGTCAGGGCTGGTGCAATTTTGTAAATTGCCATTCAGCCAAAGGTACTGTGGGGCTGTTTCAATATGTTCGCGCCACAGTCTATTTTTTTGTTTTTTTCGATACAATATTAATTTCCTGTATTAATTATATAAAATTTTTCCGAAAACCACTGGATTTTCAAAAATCTTGTGTACCTTCATATCTATAAAAAGCAATGATAGTAAAGGAAAGATATCAAATAGATAAGGTAGACCTATGCAAAATATAGCAATTATAATAGAAATAAACAAAACCTGCAATAAAATTTTCCAAATGCAACACCAAAAGCTGACACGCTCAGAAGCGTTAGGCCCATGCAGTGTTGCTCAGGCTAACAAACGTGTAAAATCAAGCAAAAAATTAAGCTAAAAACCTTGAGCTGTTGTTGTTTAAAACCATGAAGGTTACAAGAGAATAAGCTAAGATCAACTACATAGGGGTAAAAGTAAAGCAGAGTCCCCAGACTTGCCAGCAATGCCAATGACTACAAGTAGTCAACTAAAACAACCGCAAGTAACGCCTGTTTTGGAGTATCATTTATTACAACATGGTTGGAAGAACTCACCAGCAGCTCTTAACTTGGTCAGGACAAATCCGGAATTATGTGACTTCTATGAAGTCAACATTTTTTGAATGACCTCGACAGAGATTGAGTTGAACTGGTGCAGTAACCGGGAACTTTATGACCCAAAAAGCCCATATAACTGAAAACGGCAAACAAGTCTTTGGCTTGGGTCAAGAAGGATATCTTGGCTTTGTTCGGTTAACGAACTTTGAAAAGATGTCCTCTACTTGGGGCACAGCCCAGATGTTGACAGATTTAACTAACTATAAAAAGGCAGAAGCAGTAGATGCTACACCGCAAGATTTATCAATTGTGTTGCGATGGGCGGGAGGTATGCGTGTTCTTGCGGGACCAGCAACGCTGGATTGAACGCGCCCGCATCCTCGATATAGAGGGAGATTTGGTCACCCTACGTTATGAAACAGAAGAAGAAGATGAAGTTTGTTCTTGGGAGGAAATGGTTCGCCTTGAAAGCATTGGCGCTGTAACGCAAAAATTAGCTTCAGTGCCACGTGGTAACGTAGAACCTCTCTTAACTGAAGACTGTCCGGAAGCTGAACGCATCCGCAATCGTTTCACTGATTCAAATCCAGACTAATCAAGAATGAAGAGTGAAGAGTGAAGAATGAACTTTCTTCGTTCTTCGCTTCTTCGTTCTTTTCTTACGAGTCAGCACTTTTCTCGCTGTTACGTTCAAAGGCAGGGCAGTAACCTTCAAGAGTTACCTTGAAGTTATACAGTGGGGATGCGGCATTCCAACACCGCTGTCCTCTTTGATGTCGGCAGGTACCGCAGCAATCAACATCTGACCAAATGAAGCGATCGCTATTTTGGTTAATCAGTTCTCTTTGCGACAGCGCCCGCAATACCAATTCTTCTCCTTGCCACCGGGCTTCAATTAAACCTGTGTCAGCAAACTGTCGCCACCGGGGATCGGCACTAATCGCGTCAGGTAAGGTAATGGTGACTACAGTTCCCAATTCCGTAAGTTCGCCTTCATAATTGGTTTCCGGGGCAGCTGGTTGTATAAATGTTTCACCAATCGGCAGTTCCACCAATGTGCCAGCTGCTGGAGAATGAAGATGGTAGCGGTTTTGCAACTCTTCTAAGCTTGTCAGGTCTGCCAAATAAGCAGGAGAACCGTGGACGAAGATGACGTGCTGCGGTCGCAAATTATGAATCAGCTGGGTGGTTCCAGGACCATCGCTATGTTGGGCGAGGAGATACGTTTCGACAGGACACAGCAGTGAGTATTCGTCGTTAATTTTTATATTGGTTTTCTCTGGTAAAAGCGTGAGCCAAGAACCAGTATTAGGTTGGCAGTATTGTCCCAAGTCAGCTGTAAAATCAGTGAGAATAATACAAGAATTGCCAATCTCAGGGCGCTGGTGTGGTTCGATGCGACGCACGCGCGGACGTATGCGTTCATCCCAAAATAACGGTTGATGGCGGGCAAAGTTTTGTACTGAGGAGGGGAGATTGGGTAGCAATTCTAGGTAAGCGTCGCATCCAATGGCAACAGTACCATCAACCCAAATATCTAAATCCCTTCCGGTGAAATGGTGATGACTGCGTAAAAGCATCAGCAGTTCTTGACCGAGTCCCAAAGTGGGTGTGGGGAGAACCACAGAGCAACCCTCAGCGATCGCTCGGTTAATTCTTTCGGCTAGTTGATTCTCTTGAGTCCGGCGGTGCGGATGGCGGGAAGTTCCATAGCTCCCTTCAATAATCAGCACATCTAATTCTGTTCCCCGCAATTCTTCCAACCGCAAACCTTCTACCAACCGCGAGTTTGATAAAAAAAAGTCGCCTGTGTACAGTAGCCTGTAAGAGCGCTCTGGGGTAGTATACGTCAGGAGAATTGCCACAGCTCCAGGAAGATGACCCGCGGGAAATAATTCTGCCACCAAACCATCTTTGAATTCTATTGGCGATCGCAATGGCAGCGCTTGACAAAATGGCGCGACTTGTTCACCATGTTGATCAAGCCAATTTAGAGGCAGCAATTTGCTGGTCACTTCGCTAGCATATATTGGTAACAGTGGAAATGCCTTGTGGAGTGCTAGCAACCCTTTAGCATGATCTGGATGGGCGTGACTCACCAAGACTAAATCCGCTGGTAGCGTTTCTGGACGTGCGGGTTTTTTCAACCCCCTGACTAAAGGCGAAGTATCCGCCAAACCACAATCAAGTAGAATGCGGTGTGGTCCCATCCGCACCAACAAACAAACGCCCTCATCGTCGTGGTGAACCCCAAAGGGCAAACATTCTAACCCAGTCGCCGCGTCCCCCATGTCAACCCCAGAGGATACCGACAGGCGATCGCTCATGCTCCCCTCCCCTCTAACTTCATCTCTATGGACATTTGTCCAATGCCAATTCCATAGCGGAGGACGCTTGCATACGCAAGCGTCCTCGCAACAAAAGCAAGTGTCCGTAAATGGCACAACTCGTGGGCCGCTTTTCCTTCCACACAGTGTCCATCACCAGTTCAGTTATCCATCTCCACACTATTGGAATGCTGATCTTCGTTTGGTTAACATGGACATACCAAACTTGTGTAATATAAACAACTGAGTGATGAAGATTCTTCAAACTAGGGACTGTGGGCGGCTTTTCCAACCCAGGCAATTGGCGTACCTGAAGCCGGACTGATTGCTTTTGTAACTTCAATGGGCAGAGCCATTACCATGATAGTTGTCTGAATCGTAATATCCATTTTTCGTGCCAAAGAACAAGCACGAAACTGTGAAGACAATTGTTAATCCAGCTAAAATCAGCTTTACATCCATAAGTTTTTTGCCCTTTACGAAAGACTTTCTGATTTTAATAGACTGATTTCGATGTCTGGAGAAATCACCTGAAAATTTTTACTATGCTTATGCTGATTGTGCAATAAGTAATCTTACTATAATAAATCGTATTTTAAAACTTTTTGCCGAAGCTGTCTATGGTCTTAAGAGGGATTATGACGAAAGCCTTTTTCCATTAAAAAGGCAGGCGAAACACCATACGTGTCAACTTAAGGTGAAAGTCAGTAAGCGACAATGTTTTGAGAGATTGTCTTGTTTGCCTCGTTCCCAGCCTCAGGCTGGGAATGCCTACTGGGAGGCTCTGCCTCCCTGACTTGCTCAAGAGCCGCCCCCACCCCATTTCCGGGTTGTACCTGAAAACAAGATTTTAGAAGAGTTTTGGCTTAAGTTGACACCAATGGCGAAACACCTGCCCCACAGCCAGGAAATCATTGTTAAAAGTTGTAACTCAAAACTTGAATTGCACCATTATCTGGTAATTTACCAGAGCTAACAGTGATTGTGTCACTCGTGCTACGCCGTACTGTCATTCCATTCATTACCGTCAGGAAGTCATCCAATGGCGAAATATCGCAATTAGCAGTGTCAGCAGCTTGTGTACGGTAATGGGTAGGAATAATGATCTTGGGATTGAGGGTTTGAATCGCCTGTTTAGCTTCCTGAGGATTATAAGCTTTTGGACCGCCTCCCACAGGGACTAACGCCACATCAGGACGCCCCATCAGAATTTTTTGCTCAATCGAAATGGGTGCGGCTGCTCCTCCTAAATGAAGAATGCTAATTCCCCCTTGCTTCCAAAGCCAAGCAGTATTTATACCAAACTGCTTACCACCTTTGCGGTCATGGTTTATGGCAATTCCCTGGAACTTAATGCCATTAAACTCGTAAGCTCCAGGTTCGTAAATAAGCTTGGGATTTCCTGCAAGGTCTTCTACAGCACCTTCATCCAGCAGTTGGCTGCTAATGAGCACTAAATCAGCCGCAACTTTTGGCGGACGATAACCAGCAGTACAGCCAACTGTCCGAAAGGGATTTGTGAGAATTTTGACCCCGCCACCAGTAAACAGAAAGCTAGTATGACCCAACCACTGAATTGATAATGAACCGCCAGATTGGGCATTCACTTGAAGGTCGGAACCCAAGCTAGTAACCAACGTTGTTACTAATCCCGCCCCTGCATAACCCAATAACTGTCGTCGTTTCATGGATTCATCTCTCGAGACTGCAATTGTTCCAAAAAGTTTCGCAATAGCTGCTTCCCTGAAGTTGTCAGGACACTCTCTGGGTGAAATTGGACGCCTTGAATGTGAGGATAGTTCCGGTGTCGCACTCCCATAATTGTGCCATCCTCAAGCGATGCAGTTATTTCCAGCACATCTGGACAAGTATCGCCCTCAATCACTAAACTATGATACCTGGTTGCGGTCATCGGATTTTCTAAGTTACTGAAGACTCCTACGCCTGTGTGATGTACTTCAGAAGTTTTGCCGTGCATCAACTCTGGCGCAGAAATGATTTTCCCGCCAAACACTTGACCGATACTTTGATGCCCCAAGCAAACGCCTAAAATTGGTACGCTTGGTCCAAGGCGAGAAATCACATCTAGGGAAATTCCGGCATCTTCTGGGCGACCAGGTCCTGGAGAAATCACGACTCCATCTGGCTGTAGCGCACGAATTTCATCTATGGTGATTTTATCGTTACGAAAAACCTTAATATCAGTTGCTACTGGGAACTCAGCCGCCAGTTCTCCCAGATACTGGACTAAATTATAGGTAAAGCTGTCGTAATTATCAATTATTATAAGCAAATTTGATTTCTCCTAGTTTTTAGCGAAAAATTGGGTTTAAAGCCCCGTCCTTCTAGGACGGCTTTTATTTATTTCATGATTTTAAGAAACGCATTGTAGTTTCTTAAGTATAGGCTATAATAAAAACAGGAGGTGATACAAGTGTTTAGTCTGACCTACGAATTTAAACTTAAACCAACATCAAAACAAGTAGTCATTTTTGCAGACTGGCTTGAACAATGTAGGCTTGTTTATAACTATGCTTTAGCTGAACGCAAGGATTGGTTTAAATCTCGCAGTTGCCAGATAAACGCTTGTTCACTTAGATCTGAATACATCATTCCAGTAGACAGTAAACGCCCGACCTACGCCAACCAGTGCAAAGCGTTGACGGCTAAAAGAAAGACTAGCCCAAACTTGCAAAGGGTGCAGTCCCAGGTCTTGCAACAAACATTGAGAAGACTTGAGCAGGCGTTTGTTAGTATGTGGGAGCAAAGTCATGGATTCCCTCGGTTTAAAAAGCCTGGAACCATGCGCTCCGTAGTCTTTCCACAGATGAGCTCTGGCTCGATTGAGAATAACCGTGTAAAACTACCTGTGATTGGGTGGGTTAAGTTTCGCTCTTCCCGTGAAATTCCAGGTGATGCTAATCTCAAGCAAGTGCGAATAGTTCGTCGAGAAGCGCGGTTGGTATGCTATGTTGACGTTGCAGTGGAATGTTCAAGTTCCGAAAGTAATGCCTCATGGCGAAGCAATTGGGATTGATGTAGGGATTAGTCACTTTGCTGCGGTTTCTAACGGTAAATTATTCCCTAATCCACGACCTTTTAGAAAGCTAGAACGCAAGCTTAAATTGCTGCAACGGAGTGTATCAAGGAAGGTCAAAGGGTCAAATAACCGAAAAAAAGCGCTCTTGAAAGTGCAAAAACTGCATGAGCGAATTGCCAACGTAAGGGCATATTATCATTGGCTCCTATCCCATAACCTTTGTGATTGGGGTGGCATGATTTTTGCAGAAGACTTGAACTTTAAGGAACTAGCGCGGGGTTTTTTAGGGAAACACACCCTAGATGGAGGATGGGGGCAATTCTTCCAGGTACTAGAGCAGTGTTGCCGTAAACGCGGTGTATTCTTTCTGAAAGTTGATAGCAAAAAAACAAGCCAGATTTGTCCTGAATGTCTCACAGAGACGGGCAAGAAAGAATTGTCCGAGCGTATTCACTCATGCGAACATTGCGGCTACACGACCGACAGAGATGTCGCAGCCGCTCAAGTAGTTCTCATCCCTTGGGCTTGTAGCCGTGGGACACACGGGTCTTGCATGCTTTCTGAGGGTAAAGCGGTTGCGCTCCCCGTGACGAAAGAATCTCCGTCCTTATAGGGCGGAGAGTGTCAACAATCAGATAATTGTGATTGACTGTCACCAGAAGATTTTAATCCCTGTTTAAGTCATCTTGATACAGACACGATAAGTCGTATCCAGTGAATTTAAAAAATCGTTATAAAGTTTAAGTGCACCCTGTCTGAAGCTGCCCAAATAGCATCTCCAGCATTCAGCACTCAAGAATGCGCCGACAAAACTAAAGCGAACAGGGGAGGAAGTAAGAGTGTAGCAGCGACTAGCACCGCGACCATTGCCGAGACAAGCACAGCACCAGCAGCACAGTCTTTAGCAATTTTTGCCAATTCATGGTAGGTCTGCTTAACTGTTAGATCGACAATTGACTCGATCGCTGTATTCAGTAACTCCAACGCCAAAACTAAACCGCTCGTTATTCCAATAACCGATATTTCCACAGGCTTAAGATGTAAAAAAACGCTCAAGCTAATCGCTAAAGCACCGACAACAACGTGAATGCGAAAATTGCGTTGAGTTAGAAAAGCGTAGCTAATTCCACACCAAGCATACTTAAAACTCACAAATAAATTAGAGGCTATTTGCCACGACAGCGGACGTTGCTTAGTCACAACTGTTTCTAAGGAGTTTGGCGCTGGTGGAGATGAAACTTTTGCTGGGGACGAAACTTGTTGAGACATAGGCATAAAAATCAAACACCAAAGTGCCTGAGGAGGGGATTTTAGCGGATGTTAATAAATAAATAAATGAACTTACCAGGTTTTTTTACCAGAAGGTTAGATATTAAATACAGAATAACACTTAAAAGGTAGTCAGCAATCACTATTCATAGTCAATGTCAATACCTATTGTCTTCAGTAATATTACTTGCTGTTTTAGCATTTGGCTCAAACTTTCTTCATCTGGATGATCCCAACCTAGAAGATGCAATAACCCATGAGCCGCTAACCAAGCTAGCTCTGTTGGCAAAGGGTGTTCCTGTTGTTGAGCTTGCTGCTGTGCTGTTTCGATGGAAATAACAATATCACCCAGATACAACGGTTCATCGGCGTCCATTTCAGGTAGCTGAGGCAATACCTCTAATGCCGCAAACGATAAAACGTCTGTGGGTTTATTCTGCTGACGATACTGGCTGTTAAGCGTAAGCATTTCAGCATCATCTGTTAAACGTAGTCCAACTTCATATTTTGGCGCTGGCGGAATACTCGCGTGTAATATTTCTAACCAGCACTCAAACCAGTTTTTCCAAGTTTCAGTTGCAATTTGGGCATCCGTGTGACCAGAGCCTACAGCTTCCGGTTGGGATAACTCATGATAACAATCCTCTACATACAGTTCAACTTGCACTTGTCTACAAAGTCTCCTAAGCTTACGTATGATGTCGTTAGCGAGTCAGGTAAGCAAGACCTACAAGGACTGCTAAAAGCCCTACAGTCGTCAGTACAAAATGCTTGACGGAGGTGCCGCCCTTTTGCACCATGTTTCGCATTGCGAGTTTCACGTAGCTAGGTCGAGGTTCGGTAGAAGGAGAATCGCTCATAATATTTTTGTAACAAAGTCTTCTAATAATGTAACAGTTCTTATCACATCAAGTTGCCATTCTGGCGGCTTTAGGAAGTGGTTAGTGGTAGTAGATAGTGGTTTGTAGTATTTTTTGACAACCAACAAATCTACAGACGCTTTCATTCACCGCGTCTCTACAACTAACTACCCCCCTAATAATTATGCAGAAGCCTCTACCAGCTGGTTTTCTTGGCGGAGATAGGCTTGGATGAACATATCAATTTCGCCGTTCATCACATCCGCGATCGCAGTTGTTTCCGCAGCAGTTCGCAAATCCTTCACCATTTGGTAAGGATGAAAAACGTAGTTGCGGATTTGGTTACCCCAAGAAGCTTCTACCATATCACCACGAATTTCCGCAATTTCTTTTGCGTGTTGCTCTTGAGCGATCACCAGCAGTTTTGCCTTCAAGCGGGCGAGGGCTTTTTCTTTGTTTTGTAATTGGCTGCGTTCTTCTGTACAACGCACGGCAATGCCAGTAGGAAGGTGAACAACTCGCACTGCGGTTTCTACTTTGTTAACGTTCTGTCCGCCCTTACCACCAGACCGAGTTGTGGTCACTTCCAAATCCTTCTCAGGAATTTCCAGTTGGATGGTGTTATCTATCTGGGGCATCACTTCCACGCCAGCAAAGCTGGTTTGCCGCTTCCCGTTGGCATTGAAAGGTGAAATCCGCACAAGGCGATGTGTACCTGTTTCTGAACGCAGGTAGCCATAGGCATAGCGCCCAGTAATTTCTAAAGTGACAGATTTAATTCCCGCTTCATCACCTTCGGAAAGCTCATTTAACTGCACTTTATAGCCGTGGTTTTCTCCCCAACGGGTGTACATCCGCAGCAACATTTCCGCCCAGTCTTGAGCATCAGTTCCACCAGCGCCTGCGTTGATTGTGAGTACAGCACCTTTTTCATCATAGGGACCTGAAAGCAACTGGAGTAACTCCCATTGGTCAAGTTCATGATTGAGCTTAGTGACAGTAGACTCGGCTTCTTGCAGTAGCCCTTCATCTGTTTCTAATTCCAACAGTTCTAACACTGCCCTAGTGTCTTCCAAAGAAGCTTTCCACTGGTGATACTGTTGCAGGTGTGCTTTCAGGTCATTGAGTTCTTGCAGTATTTCCTGTGCTTTGGTTTGGTCATCCCACAACTCTGGTTGGGCTGCTATTTGTTCCAGGTCTTGAATTTTGGCGCTCAGTGCAGGGATGTCAAAGATAGTCCTGGGTTTTACCCAGGCGATGGGACAACGTTTCGACTTCGCGTTTGAGTTCTAAAACTTCCATACTACTTAATTGATAATGAGCGCTTTCGATAAGCGATCGCTTCTTGTCTTTTTAATTCTACCTATACTTTACCAAATACATACTTGTACGGCTTTTTATATGTTATAGTTTTTACATTATTTTTCGGAATTCTTTACAGGGGTTTCTCAGAAGAACGCAGTACCCATACCATTTCTCTATCTCTATGAAGTTGAGCTTTATTCGACACCGCTTGTAAAAACCTACGCGTATCTGGGCAATAATGCTCAAATCTATGTAGAGTGAAGTTAGCGGTTTATCTTCCAAGAAATCATCTTTAGCACTTTCGTTTGCTTTGGCTAGATTGCTCTGACCATCGCTTGACCAAAGACTCCCAGTTAGAGATAGCATAAAAGTTGTGACGCTTAATGCTAGATTTCTTTATCAGGTTATTTAGTTGAAACCAATGCGACCATACGTGCTTTCCATCCTTCTCCTGACGGAGACGCTTCGCGAACACGGAGAGATAGGCGGTTATGGTCGCTGGAATATTTTCAGTCAATTTCATGCCACGTCTAGCGATAGCCATAGCTGCGGCTTCATCGCTTGCTAGAGCATATTGACGTGCATACTTCACTAAGCCAATAACGCTGGTGTACGCTGGATTTACTTTCATCAAGTAAATACCATGATTACTCAAAATACTTTCTAGTAGTTCGTAAAATCGGCTATATGCCCAAAGCGAAAGCATTCGAGCATATTTTTTACCACGTTCACAAAGCTGTTCTTTTTTGGTTGAAAAATCTAATTGTTCACAAACAATGGGACAAGCAAATGTGTCCGCTAATGTTGCTAGTTGCAGGCAAGCATCGACAATCTGAGCGTCCTGCTTGCCTGATGGCAGTCCCATTTGTAGCGGGATTTGACCATGATTTTTTAGGTTGCCATCGCGGTCAACATATGCCCAACCGATAGAACCAGGATTCATGTCAATTCCAATACAGCCATAAGCAGAATGCCTGGAAACACGTTCTACTTGTGCAGGAGTAAAGTGTACTGCTACATTCCATTTACCGTTTTTACGGTAAAAATGCCATGTTTTAGAACCGTCTTTCGGCAATCTGTTAATGTTGCGGTCAAAGTTACCTATTCGTGTTTGTACGTACTTGCCAAACTTTGATTCTAAACAAGCAGGTACACGGAACTTGAGGACATCACCATTCCACTGACAGACCTGATTGCCAAACGATTCATCTTTAGAACCAACTACAAACGCTTGGTTTCTAGGAATAACTGTCTGAATCGGTGCTGTCTTAAGATGCTCAATTTGTCTAGCTAATTGGTAAACACGACGTTTCTTGTTGTGAATTTGAAAACGTATTTTTTTCCAATTAGTGCTACGAAATTGCAAAGAGCAAGACAATGAAAACCTACACCCAGTATTACTATTCTGCCAATTCTTCTTGGCGTAAAACTTAACAGACTCAGTTAGTTTTTTCTCTGATTTGCTAATCCATGAATTAATAGACTTTAATTTACCTTCTAATGTCTTGATATGGCGTTTTCTATGCTCTTTAGATGCGTCTACAGCACCTTGATCATGACTGATTACACCATTGGCATGACGCTTTGATATGCCATAAGTCGTTTGTAAATGAGTGTTCCAACTAGATTTATTGAAGCTATTTCCAGTTAGAAGGTAGTTAGCTGTCTCACACGCTGCTTTGTGGAATACCGGAGCGTAAGCAGCCAAAAACATCTCAAACTCTGTGAGTCCTAAGCTATTTAATTCTTCTGCTGGAGTCGGTAATCCTTTAACATACGTGAGAGTTGGCATCTATTTCACCTCTGCTTCTTGCTCACTGCTTGCAAACAATCTATAACCTACATTAACTGTCGCCATAAAATTATTTCACCTCATCAATTATTATGGAGAATTGATACAGAACTGAGAATTTACAATTTCCTTATAGTTCCTAGTAACATAGTCAAGCGACCATACCCGAATTAACCTGTGCAAAAGCGTGGGAGATTGGTTTTTGTAAAATCTTTAATAATTTGTATTACGGATTGCAATACATACATTGAGATGGATCTGCGTTTTGCAATCCATCTGGGAAAAAGACTTCTTCAGAAAATCCGCATTTTTGACATCTATAGATTGCTGTCAGAGTTAGCTCTGTTGGCAAGTTACAATACGCACACAGTAATCCCTTTTTCCTTTGAACTAATTCAAAACCAGGGCAAGCACAGCTGGGACAGGCATTATTTAGTTTTCTGACTAAGTCGTGGGTAGCTTTTGCGATATTTTTCATCCGAGTAGGGTTATACAGAGCACGCATATCTGTTTCTATATAAACTTTGCCATCTTCCGAACTGTTTAAAGCAAATTCAATTGCTTCCACAAGTTCTTCTGTTGTCTTAATACCTTTGATAATTTCATCTTGACTTTTTGGTGAAGAACTGAGCATGACGACTAGGGCATGTTCAGGAAAGCCAATTGTATCTGCAAAATCTTGTGCTTCTTGAAGACTTTCCACAATCCTATGACTGAAGTTTGTTTCAATAGACAACTCTTGACCGACAATTTCTAGTTCATTCGTTTTATCTAATAAAAGGACGACTTCCCGATTACAAGGTATAAACGGGCTAATAGGGTGAGGACCAAATGTACCTTCGCTAGCTAACGCCAAAGTCTCACCCGTGGCTTCCAGGGCTTTTTCTGCTTTTAGCCTTGCTGCTTCGATTTGGTTTCCTGTTCTTTTGACTTCTCTTGTAAATGTACCAAAACGGTCTGTATCAAAATCTTGCGGTACTATGACTTTTATTCCTAGCTCTTGTTCAATAATTCGAGCAATCACTTTCTCTTTGTGATGCATAGTTGCTAGTACTGCTACTCGATTAACAAATAGCGGATGTTGTTTCATATCCCTCTGCATTTCCGTATTTGAGTTCAACATACAGCACTTGATAGCAGCTTTGGCAGCCCTCTACAAGTCACCTATGTTCATACGCAAAATCTTATAGTTGCTATAAATGGGATTCTATGAATAACTTATTTATGAAAAGAATTGGATATGAAACAATACAGTTCCATGAAGGATAGCTGAAGGCAAAGAAACCCGGTTTTGCACAAGTTACCACGTTTATAGGCTAATGCTTATCTGAACTGTAAGTAAGTCGGCACGATAAAACCAATGTATGTTTAGTTTTGTAAAAACTGTGGAATGACCTATTTTTAAGGTATTCGTTGGCTTTACATTTCGTTACATAGAAAAATGTTTTACGGCGATTTACTTATTGGCATATGAAGAGTATCATCAATCATATTCAATAGTTATTATCAACTTGTCTTTATGGATAAGTTTTGTTAAATGATGGTAAGCGAGCGAATAAGTATTTGCTTATGGTAGGTATATAATATTTATTTAACAATCACGTTGAAATTTTAACAATTTCTTTTGAAAAGGTGATAAATTTATCTTCAACAGATGAGTTAAGTCACCCAGAAGCTTCTAGTTCATGTAATTGAGGCTGTCATAGTTTTCACATTACATATACATAACCGCGATAGCAAGGAACACAATTGTTCTGTTGCCCTGATTCACTTGACCAAAAACAATTGAAATTAGCAAAAAGAGAGTTTATGACTGAATTTTCTAATCAATTTTCTAGACGTAAATTTCTGTTAACAACTGGAGTTTCTGCGGTGGGTTCTGTATTCCTCAAGGGGTGTTTAGGAAACCCTCCGGAAACCGGTAACACAATTCAAACAAAACAAGTTACTGCTACCAATGTCAGTGCAGCAGATGCACCAGAAACAACCACGGTCAAGCTAGGGTATATCCCCATTGTTGAAGCTGCTCCCTTTATTATTGCGAAAGAAAAAGGCTTCTTTGCAAAGTACGGCATGACCAATGTTGATATATCCAAGCAAGCCAACTGGGGTTCGGCAAGGGACAACATAGAAATTGGGGCTGCTGGAGGTGGTATTGATGGAGGTCAATGGCAGATGCCCATGCCCTATCAAATTTCAGAAGGGCGCATCACCAAAGGCAACAAAAAAATACCCATGTATGTCTTGGCTCAGTTGATTACCCAAGGTAATGGAATTGCGATCGCAAATAAGCATCTAGGCAAGGGTCTTGGCGTACAGATTGCTGGTAAGGAAACATTTTTTGCTCAGTTAAAAGCAGCAAAAGCTCCCTTCAAAGCTGCTTACACCTTCCCACAAGTCAATCAGGATTTCTGGATTCGCTACTGGTTAGCTGCATCGGGTGTTGATCCAGACAGTGATGTTCAACTCCTGACAGTACCAGCAGCTCAGACAGTTGCAAATATGAAGACGGGGTCGATGGATGCCTTTAGTACGGGTGACCCCTGGCCTTACCGGATTGTCAAAGATAAGATTGGCTTCATGGCGGCATTAACCGCAGAAATCTGGAAAAACCATCCAGAAGAATACTTTGCCATGAGGGCAGATTGGGTTGACAAACATCCAAAAGCGACCAAAGCCCTTTTAAAGGGTCTCATTGAAGCGCAGCAATGGTGTGACAATTTTGACAACAGAAAAGAACTCGCTCAAATCCTTGCAGGGCGGAATTACTTCAATGTGCCTGCAGACGTTCTGGACGGTCCGTTCATGGGCAAGTACGAAATGGGCGATGGTCGCACCATTAACGATAAAAAAATGGCATCTCTGTACTGGAAAGATGAAAAAGGTAACGTCTCCTATCCGTACAAGAGCCATGACCTCTGGTTTTTAACAGAAAGCGTGCGCTGGGGCTTCCTGCCAGAGGATACCCTAACAAATGCCAAAACCCTTATAGATAAAGTTAACCGCGAGGATTTGTGGAGAGAAGCCGCCAAAGAAATGGGCGTTGCTGCTGCTGATATTCCCACCAGTACATCTCGTGGAGTTGAAGAATTTTTTGATGGCATCAAGTTTGACCCAGAAAATCCAAAAGCTTACTTGCAGAGCCTAAAAATTAAAAAAGTCAAAGTTTAGGCGCGACATTTGAGGAGAACACTAACTTAGGCTCACTATATAAGGAGAAAACTAACAATGGTCACTTTGCAAAGACGCAATAGCGCAAATACTGTTCAGAATGTTTGGTTGTCCCGTCTGCAAAAGCAATATCCCGATCTTATTCCGCCAATTGCAGCGATCGCCATCTTTTTAGTTATTTGGCAGTTGTTTTCTTGGACTCCTGGAGCAACACTACCAGGACCTATCCAAGTGGTGCAAGACACGTGGATACTGATTTTGTATCCCTTTTATGACCGAGGCGGAATAGACAAAGGTTTATTTTGGCAGATTCTTGCAAGCTTACAACGGGTAGCGATTGGTTACTCATTGGCGGCAATTCTTGGTATTACCTTGGGTATTGTCATTGGTACAAATAAAGTCATGTACAAGGCTTTAGATCCAATGATCCAATTATTCCGTACTGTACCGCCTTTGGCTTGGGTGCCGATAGCTCTTGCTGCTTTGCGACAAAACGAACCATCTGCCTTGTTCGTCATTTTTATCACGGCAATTTGGCCCATTTTGATAAATACAGCAGTGGGCGTAAAGCAAATTCCCCAAGATTACAACAACGTAGCCAAAGTTCTGCAACTTTCTCGTCGAGATTATTTCTTCAATATCCTCATACCCTCTGCTCTACCCTACATTTTTACAGGGTTAAGGATTGCGATTGGATTGGCTTGGTTAGCAATTATTGCCGCAGAAATTATCATGTCCGGCATCGTTGGAATTGGCTTCTTTATCTGGGATGCCTATCAGAATAACAAAGTCAGTGAAATTATTTTGGCTCTCGTCTACATCGGTGTCGTTGGCTTGATACTTGACAAAGCAATGCTTTGGGTACAGTCAAGAATTTTGCCAGAAGAACAAAAATAATCATGAAGTTGACTGTTGACTGTTAACAGTTAACTGTCAACAGTTCCAAGAGTCAATGAAAATAAATCGTAACTTTATTTCATAATTCACACTTGATAGCTATGTCTGTTTTTGTTGCCGTTGACCAAATTGATAAAGTTTTTTCCTTAACCGATGGTGGTAAATATATTGCCCTCAAAGGAATAGACCTCCAAATTAAAAAAGGAGAATTTGTTTCTCTCATCGGTCACTCAGGTTGTGGTAAATCTACCTTATTAAATATGATTGCCGGTCTGGATTTGCCAACTGAGGGTGTCGTGACTCTAGAAGGAAAAAGAATCACTAAACCTGGTCCAGAGAGGATGGTGGTGTTCCAGAATTATTCACTCCTGCCTTGGCGGACAGTACGAGAAAATATTGCCCTTGCCGTAGACTCAGTTATGAATGAACTGTCTGCGGGTGAACGCAAGGCAATTGTAGAACAGCATATCGATATGGTGGGGTTGCGTCCTCATGCTGATAAGCAGCCAGGAATGTTATCAGGTGGACAAAAACAGCGAGTGGCGATCGCCCGTGCCTTAGCAATTCGTCCAAAATTACTCTTGCTAGATGAACCGTTTGGTGCATTAGATGCACTGACGCGAGGCAACCTGCAAGAACAGTTAATGCAGATTTGTCAGGAAAACGAAGTCACTGCCGTCATGGTAACTCACGATGTCGATGAAGCAGTGCTGTTGTCCGACCGGATTGTAATGCTGACAAATGGACCAGAATCCAAGATTGGAGACATTTTGGAAGTGGATATCCCTCGACCCCGCAAGCGGATGGAAGTAGTAGAACATCCTAGCTACTACAGTTTGCGGAGTGAGATGATTTACTTCCTCAATCAACAAAAACGAATTAAGAAACTTAGGGCAAGGAAAACAGCCGTTATCGCCCGTCACGGTTTAGAAAAAGTTAACCTCGAAATTGGTTTCCTCCCTCTCACTGCCTGCGCTCCTCTAGCTGTCGCTAAAGAGAAAGGCTTCTTTACCAAGTATGGTCTAGATGAAGTGAGCTTAGTGCGTGAATCTAGCTGGCGCGGAATTACCGATGGCATTACTGGCGGATATTTAGATGCTGCTCAAATGCCTGGTGGAATGCCAGTTTGGTTGACTGTGGGAGGACATGACGGTCGCCCTGTGCCAGTTGTGAGCTCCCTGACTCTCACCCGCAATGGTAATGCCATTACCCTAGATAAACGTTTTTATGACCAGGGGGTGTATACTCTAGCAGACTTCAAACAAGTGCTGCAAGAGTCTGCAAATCAACGCCATACTCTGGGGATGGTTCATCCTTCCTCAATGCACAACATACTACTGCGTTACTGGTTAGCAGCCGGTGGTATTGACCCTGACCACGATGTTTCCCTCAAAACTATTCCTCCGGCTCAAATGGTCGCTGACTTGCAAGCAGGAAGTATTGATGGTTACTGTGTGGGCGAACCTTGGAACTTGCGGGCAGCGACAGAAGGTATTGGCTTTACCATCGCTACAGATTTAGAAATTTTAGAAGGACATCCAGGCAAGGTTTTAGGAGTCCGTGAAGATTGGGCAGCAGCATATCCCAACACCCATATAGCCCTCGTCAAAGCCTTATTAGAAGCTTGTCAATACTGCACTGATGAGAAAAATTCTCAAGAAGTCCGTGAAATTTTATCTCGGCGTGAGTATGTCAGTACCAATGAGGAATACATCCAACTTGGCGATCCAAACTCCTATGCTTGTAGCCTAGAACAACCAATGCGACAGTATGCCCATCATCTGTTTTTCGGAGATGGCGTTAATCGTCCCAGCCGCACGGAACATTTGTGGATGATGACCCAAATGGCACGTTGGGGCGATATCCCCTTCCCCCGGAATTGGATGGAAATCCTTGAACGAGTTTGTCGAGTCAATGTGTTCAGTACCGCAGCACGAGAACTAGGTCTGCTTGATATCAAGTATCATCGCGGTCCTATCCAGTTGTTCGATGGCTCTGTGTTTAATGCTGATGACCCCATCGCCTATCTCAATAGTTTGGATATCAAACGCAATGTTTCAGTGGCAGAAGTTGTGATTAACTCACGTTCTTCAGTCGCTGCCTAAGAATTTTAGATTTTGGATTGGGAGTACTGGTGTACCTAACGCGGAAATTCCAAGGAGTAAGCCCATCATCCAAAATCTAAAAACTATGGAGCAACGAATAATTAACAGACGCACTGTTTAAAGCATTACCACTTGTTAAGCCAAAACCAAAAAACCAAAATCAAATATGCACAACCGCACTTTGAGTTACAGCGAAACATCAAGAGAGTCTACAACAACACGTACCCGTTCCAATCCTTTCTTGCTCATTGAAGACGTTTCTAAAATCTATCCCACGCCAAAAGGTCCTTTTACAGTACTACAAGGCGTTAACCTCACAGTGCATGAAGGAGAGTTTATCTGCGTTATAGGTCACTCGGGTTGTGGCAAATCAACACTGCTGAACATGGTTGCAGGATTTACCAAGCCAACCCATGGAAATGTATTGCTCGGCTCCAAACCCATCACCCAACCAGGTCCAGACCGGATGATGGTTTTCCAGAACTACGCTTTGTTGCCTTGGCTGACTACTTTTGAAAACATTTACTTGGCTCTTAATGCCGTCTTCCCAAATAAAACAAGGGCAGAGAAGTCAGCCATTGCACGCGATCATCTAGCACTGGTGGGACTAACAGAGGCAGCCGACAAAAAGCCGACACAAATATCTGGGGGGATGAAACAGCGGGTTGCTATTGCAAGAGCTTTGGCGATTCGTCCGCAAGTTTTGATCTTAGATGAACCTTTTGGAGCCTTAGATGCGATTACCAAAGAAGAATTACAGGAAGAATTATTGAAAATTTGGAACGAACGGCGATGCACAGTGTTGATGATTACTCACGACATTGATGAAGCGCTATTCCTAGCAGACCGTTTGGTGATGATGACTAATGGACCTGCTGCTAAAATCGGTGAAATCTTAAACATTCCTTTCTCTCGTCCCCGCGATCGCGCTCGGATTATGGAAGACCCGGAATACTACAAACTGCGGAACCACGCCCTTGATTTCCTCTTCCACCGCTTTGCTCACGACGAATAGAGGTCTTCAAATTTGGGACTTCTGATGTTAACCGAAACAAACTGAAGCGAAATATCTCTCAGAGATGTTTCGCTTCACAATGGCTGTTAAGGCTCTAGTCTCCTGTCAGGAGTTGTACTGTAGTGCGCCAAATGAGTCCAGCAACAATCAGTGCTAAACCCACCAACCAAATTTGCTGTTCTACCCAAAAAGCTAGAAAAGCACAGGAAGCTAAACCTGCCCAACCTATCCATTTAGGATAAAGTCGTTCCTCAGGTGACAATTGCAGTGCTGCAAAGTTCGTAATTGCGTAATAAATTAAAACGTTAAACGCACTGAACGACCATGTGGTTTTCACGTCTCCAATCAGAACCAAGCCTGCGATCGCAACTCCTACAACCAGTACTGCCAAAACGGGTGTGCTTCCTGACTGATTCAATCTGGCAAACAACCGTGGTAAATCCCGGCGTCTTCCCATTGCCAGTACGACACGGGATAATCCCAAAATCAAGTTCAGTAGCACGCCTAGCATGGCAGTCATAGCACCAATCGCTACAACCAAACCAGCAGCAGGACCAGCAACATTACGAATGGCTACTTCAAGAGGTGCAGCTTGTGCTTGTTGAGTCACGTTGCCCAACACACCTGCTCCCACTGCCCCAATGCCAACTGCTGCCACTGTAATGTAAAGCAGCATTGTCAGCAGCAGACAGACAATCATAGCTCTAGGAATGGTTTTTCGCGGTTCTTTTGCTTCCTCGCCCATTGTGGCGATCCGACCATAACCCGTGTAAGCCACAAACATTAGGGCTGTACCATGGAGTACTGATGCGGCATTCCCTGAGAAAAAGGGTGTTAGATTTTCAGCACCGACGGTGACAGCACGCGGCAAACAGACAATCACAAATAAACCCAAAGACAGCAATGTCACCGATACGATGATAATGTTGACGAGGTTAGAGCGCCGAATTCCAGTTAGGACAATTGCTGTAAAAACAACTACAGCGAAAAGAGCCGTGGGAACCAGCAAGCCACGCCCCATTAAATTGGTTGTGGTCAATAAGTAACTGGCAAAACCTAAGGCAGCAGTGGCAGCAGATGCTGTTTTAGCTAAAAGAAACATCCAGCCAGCTATAAAACCAAACCAAGGATTTAAATATTTGTACCCATATTCATATGTTCCACCACTCACGGCATGATTAGCAGCTAGTTGGGCGCTGTTCAGACCGTTGCAGGTAGCGACAAAAGCGGCAAGTGCTACTGCAACAATCACCGCAGGTCCAGCAATTCCAGCCGCAATACCTATGCTCACAAACACGCCGGTGCCAATAATTGACCCCAGCCCCATCATGGTTGCACCTAGCACTCCCAACTCTCGTTGCAGTTGGGGTGTTATCGTTTTACCTGACACAAGAAATCTCCTCGTGAGCTTGAGTTTCTTACCACTTGTTTGGATGCGCTAATATTATCGTATATCGATATCGTTTTTCTATATATAAAATGGCATAAGTCCTGTATGATCTGTTCCAGAAAAACACACTATTTCTAGCGACATACCGGAGTATTTATGGAGAACGCTAAAAAGGTCAGCGATGAGCTCTATACAGCTGGGCAACCAACATCTGGAGATTTGCAACAAGCAGTTCAGGAGGGATTTAAATCTGTCGTTAATTTACGTTCTCCCGATGAAGCGGACTTCCTTTCTGATGAGCAGCAGCAGGTGGAAGCGGCGGGACTCAATTACGTCAACGTGCCGCTAAATCCTAAGAAGGCTGATGATGAATTGACAGCTAAGGTTCTCAAGGAGATTTCGGGCTTACCAACGCCAATTTTGTTACATTGCGGTGCGGGGGCAAGAGCTGATGCCCTCGCTTTGATTGCTCTTGCCACTAAGGAGGGGTTAAGCCGCGAGCAGATTTTGAAAAAAGCAGAGGAAGTAGGAATTAACATAAATCAGCCGCACCTTAAACAGTTTTTGGAAACTCAATGATCTTCAAATAATTCTCCAAACAACTCTCTGACCTTCTGTTTAGCATCTTCTAGAGCCTCTTTTCCCAAAGGCGTTGCTCGGTAAATTCGGCGCGAGTGCTTTCCTGAACGCTCCTCAGTTGAGTGTAGGTATCCCTTGCGCTCCAAGTCATGAAGCATGGGATAGAGAGTTCCTGGGCTAAGCTTATAGCCATGACGAGCTAACTCCTCAATGATGCCCAGACCGAATATTGGTTCCCGAACTGCATGATGAAGAATGTGAAGTCGAATTAGACCTGAGTAGAGTTCTTTGTGGTCCATTAAACTGAATCTTGAATTCTCGTCCCTTCAACGATAAAAAACCGTGGTTTTCAAGGTCAAACCACGGCTTATTTTTTCGTCCAAAAAATCTTGCCAAAAAATCTTAAATGTTCTTAATCGCGACCGTTAAGAGCAATAAGCAATCGCAAAATAAAAACAAACAAATTGATGTAGGTCAAGTACATTGATAAAGCTGCAGGCAAGTATTGGTCATCTTTGTAGGTGCGTGGCAGGATGTAAAAGTCAACCACAGATGCACCCACAAAGAGAAACACGCCCAGAGCGGAGATGGCAATTTCTAACCAATTCGGCGTATAAACACCAAATGCGCTGAACAAAAGTTGGACAACGAGTACGGCAACTAGGGCAATTACCCCCAGATTAATCGTTTTGGTCAATGCCATACCATCTTGCTCAGAGAGATTTGAGCCAATTTGACGGGCGGCAATAAACGTAACACCACAACCGAGGGCAGCCAACCCAATACCTTGAATACCTACACCTTGGTTTTTCAGTGCCACAAAGATTAAACCACTGAGAGTGTACCCCGTGAGAAGGCTGTAGGTTGCCAACAACGGCAGTGCAACTTTGTTATTGCCTTTTTCGGCAACGTTCTGGGAAACGAAGAACAGAATCAACTGTAGGACGATCGCACCAAAGAAGGTGGGTAAGAATAGCTCGGGGTTAGTACGGAGAACTCCCAGTCCACCGTAACTTCCCAGTGCCGTTAGTACCAGCCCACCGCCTACATAAGGTAAGGCGTTGGCAATCACATTGGGACCTACGAGGGCTTGAGTTTTAGCCTGACGAAATGCGTCACGGAAGTTGCTGGTATTGCTCATGTTTTACAAATGGTTTTTAGTCAAGCATTGCTCTTATTCCCATTTTTACTGATAACCAGAGCTAGTGACCATAAAGTATAGTGCTGAGTCCTAAGTTATTGCTCAGTAGGTCGGCACAAATAAAGTTAACGAGTGTGCCTCCTAACGGAGGAGCTACGAAGGGCGCAAAGCAGCGTCTGATGACAGGAGAGGGCTGTCATGAGTCATTAGTAAGAGTGCGCGAGTTTCAGGCGTTATTACTTTCGCTCTTCTTCGTGTTTATTTCTAACCTACCTACTTATGTAGCACTCAGTACTCTGAAATGTACATTTTATAATCTCAAACAACCAAAAATCTCCAGAAAAAGTAACCGTGTAAATGCTGAAACCTTGGGGAAGAATCCTTATAAGTTCAGTGAAACAACGAATTGTGTCCTTAAGCGTTTCTAAGGAAAATAATGACAGCTTTGATAAAGTTTAGGCAACTCCATTTTTTATAGAAAAGGAGTTTATATGACAGCAAGTCAGTTTTCTATCCAATTTGATGGTATGGAATTATTACGGTTATACCATCAAAATCCTTGTATTAAAATTCGTAATAAACTTGTACAATTACATACTGGCTTAGTACGAAAGATGGCTCATAAATTCAGTCATCAATGCAATGAGCCATATGAAGATTTAGAGCAAATTGGTTATTTTGGTTTGATAAGAGCAATTGAGCGCTTTGATCCAAGACAAGGATATGCTTTTAGTTCGTTTGCCATACCCTACATTCGGGGTGAAATGCTGCACTTTTTACGCGATCGCGGTACCCTATTAAAGATTCCTCGCCGTTGGCAAGAACTCTATAATGAGGGGCAAAGAGTTCGCAAAGAATTGGCTGGGACTTTAGGTCGTCCTCCCAAAGATTCAGAAATTGCAAGCGTTCTCAAGGTATCTGTCCAAGAATGGCAAGAAACCAAATTAGCTGTTCAAAACCGTATGCCTTTGAGTTTGGACGCTACGATAGTTCAAAACATTGATTGCCAAATTACCCTAGGTGAAGCACTTCCTTGTCAACGTTCTGTTGCTGTGCAACAACAAGACGAAGAACGGCAACAACTTCAAGGAGCAATAAATATGCTAGAAGAAAAGCCCCGCATGGCAGTTGAAATGGTGTATTTGAAGGAACTTTCTCGCAAAGATACCGCTAAGAATATTGGCACGAGTCCAATGACAGTTACACGATATTTGCAAAAGGGAGTTCAAGATTTAGTCTCTATGTTAACACCGCAAGCGGTGTAGCAGTAGGATCATGATGTTCTTTTTGGAAAATAGGATAAATGGGGGAGAACAGGGTGCTGACATCAACGAGATTTCAAATCAGCGATTGCTCCTTTTGTCATAGCAGCAATGGCTTTATCCGTAGCTTTGGGCAAATGGTAATACTTGCCTCCTGCTGTCTTTGCTAACTCCTTAGCAAACCCAGTAGAAACGAATTTACTTTCCGTATCAATGACTAATAACTGCATTCCTAAAGCACGTATTCTGGCACCAATTTCTAACAATTCTGCTTTAATATCTGGTTTTTGCCCGCTTTCTTGCGGTTCTCCCAAAGAACGCGATAGAGGAATATTGCCGCGTCCATCGGTTATCGCTACAATCACAACTTGTCCAATATCTCCACTCATTTGGGCATTTGAACCGACGCGTACAGCTTGGGTTAAACCATGAGCCAGTGGCGAACCACCACCACAAGGTAATCTTTCCAGGCGGTTACGCGCCAAAGCAATAGAACGTGTCGGAGGTAATAACACCTCCGCCTGTTCTCCTCGGAAGGGGATCAGCGCCACTTGATCACGGTTTTGATACGCTTCTGTTAGCAGCTGCATAACCGCACCTTTAGCTGACTGCATCCGGTTCAGCGCCATTGAACCTGAAGCATCTACCACAAAGACGACTAAAGCACCTGCTTTGCGTACCAAGCGCTTAGCTCGAATATCACCTTGTTCCACAAATACGCGCCGCCCTTTTTGAGATGAAGAGCCAGCGCCGTGCGGGGGTTCCCCCCGTTGAGGCGACTGGCGTGGGGATGAGGGTGTATTGTCTCCCCTACTCTCAGACCTCTGTCGTCGTGCTTTTTGATACGGGGCGGCTGCTCTGAGTGTGGCATCTACGGCAATCCGTTGGACTTTGCCCTTAGGCAACATTGGCTTAATATAGCGTCCCCGGTCTTCAGAAAAGATTATACTGCGACTTCCGGACTTACCTCGCTTTTGGGCTATCTGAGCAAAATAAAGCACACTGGGGTCAAGAACTACCCCTTCAGGGTCAAAAATAAACTCTTCTGGGATGCCAGGCGGTTCTTGTTCTGGCTGTTCTTGATTTTCTTCTTGTTCTTCTTGTTCTTCCTGTTCTTGATTCGATTCGTCTTGGGGTTCCTCTTGATTTTGTGGTGGAGGTGGAGGCGGTGGCGGTGGTTCTTCGGGTGGCGGTGTCTGCACGACAGTCGCCCGTGGGACTATCACCAATTCCACAGCACGGCGCAAATCTTCGGCATTCACTTGTGTGCGTCCATCCAAAGCAGCAGATGCACGTGCCACGCGTGCGGCAAATAACTCAGCACGGTGTCCTTGCACTGCCCCTCGAATTGCTTCTTCTACTAAGTAGGAAATTTGTTCGTGGGTGATGTCAACCTCTTTTAACCATTCCCGTGCCAGGATAATTTGGGTTTTGATGGCGTCTGTATCTTCGCTGTACTGCTTGAGAAATTCTTGGGGAGATAGGGAGTAGGCGATCGCTTGCTCTACAGCTTGCACTCTGTCATCTAAACCTAGGACACCATCTGCAGAAAGGGCGATCGCAATTCTATCTAATAAGTGTTCCCGCAAAGCTCCTTCTTCTGGATTGTAGGTAGCGATAAATAAGGGCTTGCAGGGATGCTGAAAACTGATGCCCTCGCGTTCAATTTGGTTGCGTCCCTCAGATAAGACTGTTAAAAGCTGATTAGATATCTGCTCATCTAATAAATTGATTTCATCTATATAGAGAACGCCTCGGTGTGCTTGGGCGAGCAAACCTGGTTGAAAGATAGTTTCCCCTTGCTTAACTGACTGTTCGACATCAACAGAACCCAACAGCCGGTCTTCTGTCACTCCCAAAGGAATTTGTACAAAGGGTGTGCGGATGATTTCGGTTTCTATTGTGGAGTGCGCATCCGGTTCCTCCGACTCCAACGGCAAGCAAGATGCTTGCCCCACAAGTGCCAAAAGTTTGTCATCCCATTCTTGTGGACGGTTGGGATCGCAGTTGCTGATAGAACCTTTAACAACTTCAATGGGTGGAAGTAGGGCGTGGATAGCACGCGCCATCACAGATTTTGCCGTACCGCGACGACCTGCGATCGCCACTCCTCCTAACCCTGGATCGACTGCTGCTAGTAGTAAGGCTAATTTTATCGCTTCCTGACCGACTACAGCTGTCAGGGGAAAGGCGTTACTCAGAGGCGTCATGGAAGGCGCAGGCATAGTTTGAATCAAAGCTAGTCCAGGTTTCTAGCATACCAAACCTTACGGCTCCTCAGATACTCAGTTGCAAAGTTTGGAGATTCGTAAACCCATGCTGAAGCCTAAGCCGAGACCTCGACTCGCTCCAATGATTAAAAAGTGAGTCATGGATGAATTAAACAGAGTTAGGAACTGGATATTGGTCAAACTTTTGCATCAATTCAAGTAGCTCCTCCTGACTGGGCTGTCGTCCATTCTTAGTCAGTTCGGCTAACCCCTCAAAATACTGCTCGCGTGAATCCGCAGGACAGAACATGATTAACAGCTTTGCTCGCGTTTGTCCTGGATTGGAGAAGCCATGGCTCGTGTTCTCTGGCACAAGCATTAAAGTTCCAGGTGCGGCAGTCACTTTACGTTGATCCACTACCAATTCAACTGAGCCTTCTACTACATAGAATATTTCGGTCAATTGCTTGTGAATATGAGGACTTGCGCCTTCGGTTCCTGGGTCCATGACAAACTCGAATAGCCCAAAGTGATTATGTGTATCTTTGCCTGTCACTTTGAAGGTGCAAGTGCTGGTGCGAATTTGGACTGTTCGCCCTTCTCCTGGTTGCAAGATAATGGGTAACGACATATAAATCTCCTAATGGTTAAGAATTTGGAATGACTGCAACAGCATCAACTTCAAACAACATGCCATCAAGTGCAAGTCTTGGCACCGGAATGAGCGTCTGAGTTGGTGTTCGTTCTCCCCACATCGCCTGCACTACAGCGGTTAATTGCTGCAATTTAGACTCGTTATGATCGACCACAAGCGTAGTAAGTTTTACCACGTGTTCCGGACGTGCGCCAGCGGCAGTTAGAGCGACGCGGAGATTCGCAAAAGCCTGCGTCAATTGGGTAGCAAAGTCACCAACAAGATTGCCTTTTTCGTCCTCGCCACCTTGACCTGCAACATAAATAATAGTTGCTCCTGGTGGTGCGATCGCCACATGAGTGTAGCCATTTGGAGATGGGTCATACAACCCTACTGGATTGATACGTTGAATTTCTCTAACCATTGCTGTAGCTCTTCATTACAGGTTCAATGTCCTAACCAACTGAATTGTCACAACTTAATAAAGAATTTTCTTTATTAAGAATGATAAATACTTGTCCTTGACTTTGTAAAGGTTTTTCTTTATTTTGTTGATTATGAACACTGAATCAGTTAATAAATCAGCAACTGTCCGTACCCGACGCGCAATTGTGAAACTGCTCAAGCAGGAGGGATCGATGGACGCTCTGGCTTTAGCCTCCCGCTTGAACATTACAGCAATGGCAGTGCGTCAGCACCTGTACGCTTTGCAAGAGGAACAGCTGGTCACCTACCAAGAAGAGCAGCGCTCAATGGGGCGACCTGCTAAGCTGTGGCAATTAACCCCAGCCGCTGATCGTCTCTTTCCAGAGGGTTATGCAGAGTTGACCGTGAGCCTACTTCACTCCATGACAGAAGCGTTTGGTGAAGAAGGACTCGATCGCCTACTAGAAATCAGAACTCGCCAGCAAATTGCAGAGTACCGGGAGAAAGTGCCCAGTGACGGCTCTCTCCAGCAGCGATTAGAAGCGTTAGCTGCAAAACGTACTGACGAAGGATACATGGCACAGATCCAACCGTTAGAGGATGGATCGTTTCTACTCATTGAAAATCACTGTCCTATCTGTGCTGCGGCAGTCGCTTGTACAGGACTTTGTCGTAAGGAGCTAGAAGTGTTCCAGACCGTCCTAGGGCAGAACACGGTTATTGAAAGAACAGAGCATATCGTTGCTGGTGAGCGACGCTGCGTTTACCGGGTTCGAGCATCTCAGTAGATGATTTGAGCCAAGTTCTTTTCTAACAAGGGGATGGATATTTGTCCCCACCTCTTAAGGATACTAGTATCTATTTATCTGTCCACCACCTGTATACTGTCCTGGAATTTGACCAGGAGATGAATAAATAGACTGTGGTACTGAACCAGGCGATTGCTGCAACCCTGAATTTCCATAAATATTAGGAATTACAGGAGTATTAGAAGTCACACTACCTTGATTGGGGGTGTAGTAGGGAGCAATGTTATTGGGTGTAGCAGAGGTGTAGGGTGATACCGATGGTGGTTGTGCAACACTAGGCAATGGCTGACCGCTATTTGTGATATTCAACCTATTCCTCATAATTTGGTCATAAAGAATAGCGGAGCGATCAGGGACTGCACTTGGAGTTTGCGGTATGCCTCTTAGTCCTCGTTGAGGTTGAGGGTAAGCTGCGCCAGAAATGGGATTTTGCGGTAGTAGATTATTGAAACCCGGCTGAGGGTAAGCTGTACCTGAAATGGAATTTTGCGGTAGCAGGCTATTTGCACCTGGTTGAGAGTAGCTTGTTCCAGAAATAGAATTTTGCTGTTGATTTGTGACTCTTGGCTGTATGTAACCTGTTCCAGGAATGGAATTTTGCGGTAGTAAGTTATTTAGTGCTCCTTGAGAGTAGCCTGTTCCAGGAATGGAATTTTGCAGCCCATTTGTGAGTGGCGGTTGTATGTAACCTGTTCCAGAAATCAGTCCCGACTGCGTAGAACCTGTTCCTATATTGGGATTGATTGTGTTTGGACTTAACCCAGTGCTTGGAACAATCTGACTACTTCTGTTTTGGTTGGATAATTGGGATTGCTCAAAGGGATTTTTTTGAGTTGATGTGGTGCCAAAGTTTGGCTGATTCTGGTTCTTCGATTGGTTAAGTGCCGTTTGCAGAGCGCTTTCTGAGGCAATATTTTGATTAGGTCTGGTTGTATCTGCTAATCCCGTACCCAAACCAAAGGAATTTTTTACTGGATCTTGTTGACCAAACGAAGGTGTTAAAGCATTGACTCCTTGTGAGTTGCTACCACTCTGAAAATTCTTTAGCTGCAATAAATTTTCTGCTTGTGCAACAAAAGGATTTTCCAGCTTTGGGGCAGATGCGGAATCACCTTCCTTGACGGTAGCCTTTGATTTGTCATCAGTTGCAGAAGTTTGGCTTTTGCTATTTAAAGCCTCTAATAAGATGTCTCTGCTGTTTTTTGCCTGAGTCTTTTGCGTGGGCTTGGTCGTTTTTGCTGCTGGTGAATTTTCATTGCCCGAATCCGTATTAAACAGGACTGGTAAGCTATCAATGTCCGCAGCAATTGCCCGATCTTCTTCTGAAAGAGACGATTTGGCAGGCTGGTTTGCAGCGAATTGGTTTTTTTGCCAATCAGTAAAAAAGCCTGGATTTGCCCAGTATTCTTTAATGGTCAGACCTACGACCGATAAAAAAATTGCTGCTCCCCAAAAACCAGGTCGCGATAAGTTCCATAACCTAGCTTTGAGATAGCGTAAGTGAGCGGGAGGATAATGGCGGCGTGACATGAGCAAAATGGAGTTTGGGTTTACAAAGAAAGTGGTAAAACTTCAGGAAAGTTCAAAGCAGTCGTTTCCCTATGAAGCTTTTCTCGTTGGCTTATAGCAATTTTCATTTTTCTATGATTCGCGAGTACCCAATTAACCCCAAGCAATTTTTCGCCGTTACGTGGGTATACTCCAAACCGTGAGGAGATATCACAAACGAAGTTGAATTTTACTTTTATCGTACCTACTCCACAGTGATCAGTCATCACCCGCAGGTGGATTTTAGTAGAAAATTTACTTTTGTGCTACCCGCATCAATAAGAACGTACCGATTCCTAAGCCTAAGAAGTTCGGCAACCAAGCTCCCACAAAAGTAGAAAAGACACCTGCCTGTGCTAAAGCACCAGTAATAAAATAAAGTATATAGTAAGTAAATATAACGATGACACTTATACCAAAACTTGTGCCTCGCCCTGTGCGCTGAGGTATGGTTCCCATTGCTGCACCAACCAAGCCAAAAACGACACAGACAAACGGCAAGGCTATTTTTTGTTGAATCCTAACTTCAAGTTTGCGAATTTTTGGCTCATCACCGCCAAGGCGTTCAATCTCCAATTGTTCGAGCGATTGGGCAATGTTCATCTCACCATAGTCTCGGCTTTTCTGTGCCAAATCTAATGCTGTACGAGGCAATTTCACTTGTTGGCGTTCAAACCGTAGGATGTTGCGATAAGAGCGGTCTGGGGCGACTAAATAAATGGTACCGTTGTAAAAATCCCAGAGGTTTTGAGATGGATTCCACTCGCCTGATTCTGAGACAATAATTTGACTTAAACCTTCTGTTGAACGGTCTATAATCGTCAAACCTTTCATCTGCTTGCCATCAAACTCGTCGGCGTAAAACAAGCGGTTCAAGATTTTTTTGTTACTACCATCCTCCTGCTTGATCTTTTGGTATTCTGGATAGAATATATTTTGCTGCTTAACAATACTTGGCTGCTCTGACTTTAAAGCTTTGTCCAAAATTTGAGATGCTTGGTATTTTGAAGCTGGTGCAAGATGTTCGTTAAAGACAAAGGTCATTCCTGTGACTAGCAAACTCAACATCACAGCAGTTAGCACCATCCGATAGACACTTACCCCACAGCCACGCAGGGCTATTAGTTCGCTCTCGCTTGAAAGACGACTGTAAGTCATCAAAGTCGCTAGCAGGGTAGACATGGGAAAGGCTAAAACGATAAATTCTGGCAGCCTTAACACAAAAACCTGAACGGCAATGCCTACTGGTAGCCCAGACTCGACAATTTTCCGCACCAACTCGAACATAGCGTCTATTGTGACGCCGATGGAAGCGAAAGCCCCAACACCAAACAAAAATGTTGGCAGCAATTCCCTCGTCAGGTAGCGATCCATGATCGAAAATGGCAGCAGCGAATTAAGGGTGTAGAAAGACTTGTATTTAGCCATTAGTCAGGAGTCATGAGCCATTTAAAAATAAAAAACAATTGAAAAATTTAATTTCAAATTCTTAATCTAAACTTGGAACTTATCGCCCAAATAGTATTGTCTAACAAGCGGGTTATTATAGAGCTCGCTGGAGGTGCCAGAAGCAAGGATTTGCCCTTCGCGCATAATATACCCGCGATCCGTGATGGCAAGAGTTTCGCGGACGTTGTGATCTGTAATTAAAATGCCCATATGGCGATCGCGCAGTTGCGCCACAATTTGCTGAATTTCTGAAACTGCTATGGGATCAACTCCAGCAAATGGTTCATCCAAAAATAAAAATTTTGGTCCTTCCCTTCCAGCTGCTAAGGCTCTTGCCAATTCCGTTCGGCGTCTTTCACCTCCAGAAAGTTGAATTCCTTTACTATTAGCCAACTTTTCCAAACGAAACTCCCGTAGCAAAGTTTCCACTCGCCGTGCCCATTCCCAGCGTGGTACATTAGTTTGCTCTAGCACCAAAAGAAGATTGTCTCGCACACTGAGTTGGCGAAAAATACTTGCTTCCTGCGCTAAATAACCAATACCCAGCCGCGCCCTTCTATGCATTGGCAGTGGAGTCACATCTATATTGTCTAACCAAACGCTTCCTTGGTCTGGTTTTTCTAACCCTGTGGCAATGTAAAAAGTTGTCGTTTTACCAGCGCCATTGGGACCAAGTAAGCCAACAATTTCGCCTTGAGCAACAGAAAGGTTGACGCGATTGACAATGACTCGCTTGCCGTAAGATTTGTGGATATTTTCTAAGACAATTTTCACTTGTCTGCGCCCTTTACTCAGTTATCGCTGCTGGTTAGTTTTCTTTAGAGGCGCTGTTGCAGGAGCAGATCCAGGTGCTTGGTTGTTAATTTGATTGTCCTGAATCATGTAGATTGATTCTACCTGACGACCTGATTTGGGTGTAGCAACAAATCGCCCTTCGTCAATCAAATACGTCACTGTGTCAGCTTTTATACTATTACTGCCCTGTTGTAAAACATAAACATTGCCACTAAGAATAATCTGACGTTCGCGGGTAAAGTATTGTGCTTGGGCAGCAGTTGCTTGAATACCTCGTCCAGGATAAGACAGTTCTACGTCACCGCGAACAGTTGCCACTTGTGTTTTAGAGTTATACTCTTGCTGTTTGCCACGGATGTAGAGGGGACGATTTTGCCCAGCAGGTGCTTGAGGTGTTTGTGCAGTGGCTCTCTGCAGTTGGGGGGGAAATGTCATTCCGCCCAGAAGTGCAACTGGTAACATCAAGGCTAAGCCCAAACGACGCTTATGAAATTGAGGCAATTGATAATGGGGCATCATAGCAATTTAGAATTTATGATTTCTTGTGTTATTCCAATCTCAACTACTTTAACCAGAAATAAAATACACTTTCTAGATTTTTCTTTGGATAGTGACTAGCAAAAACTAAGACTATTGACGCTTTCCCCACCTTTAAGGTTTCATCTCACGTCCGGTATGTTACCTATAGTTTCTCTAAAACCCCAATGAGTAACTTAGACCACCAAACTTCCCCTAAGCGCTGGCGGAGGGGTTAGGGGTGGGTTCTACCCTTTGCAATGTACGCTACTTAGTCTAGAAACTAACTTGTTTTGTTGGCGGCGATCGCATACAGATTTGCTTATACTGCCAACTCGCTTGAATGTAAAATCTCTTAATATTTATTTAATATTTTTTTAATTTTTTACTCTTTTTAATGATTCACTTGTATAATCCTGGGCAAAGGTAAAGTTTGATCTTGACCCAGGTAAAAGGCAGCAATCTTTTCTGGTGTTTGTTGTAGTGCGGTCAACAATGCCGCACTCTGGCTTAATAGTTCGTCTACATCAATGCCGCCATATTCTGATGGGTAACGTCGCAAGCGATTGCTACCCTCACCCAACAAAATCATTGCACCACGCAAGTTGTGGTTACTTAGATGATACAGCGCTACAGCAATTTGCAGAATGCCTTGATAAAAAGTTTTTTCTGGCTCTGCTGCTTCAATCCACAGAGCCTCTAAGGTGTCATGACAGGCATAGTACTGCCCAGCATTAAACTGCTTGACACCTTGCCAAAACTCATCGGGCATTCCTTCGTTCATGCCATGCTATCTCGTACTTGTTTGATTGTTTCTAAAGAGATTTCTTGCTGCTCACCAGCAAAGTCATTGTCTGAAGTGAGGAACAGCATACAGTGGCACTCTTTGCGCTCTCGCATTGGGACGCATGGACAGTTCCAAAAAGTCGCTTTGACTTCCGCTTCTTTGTCTTCATAGTGGCGACAGGGACACAAAGGAGCTCCAAGTTCGTCTTTGTGCTTCGCAAGTCCTTCAATGACAACTGCTGTCACAGAGGGTTCAGAACAGAAGTACGTTCCAGTGCGCTTGGCGTATTGTTCGGAAAAATGTCGCATTGCCTCTAGGCTGTGTTCGCTGGATTTTGTGTTAACTTCTGGTGAAATCATGGGATCGGCCACTCATAATTTAAACATTTCTTTGCATTGTACCGCAGCCTATGGGAGCTATAACTAGGGATGATTCCCCCTATTTATAAAGACTTTGGATTTTGAATTGGGGATTGGGGATTGAGGATTGGGGATTAGGGATTGGGCATTGGGTTATCAAACGAAAAATTATGGAAGGGACAATAAAGCCCTCCCAAATTCTGGAGCATCTCCCCAATCGCCAGTCCCCAGTACCCAGTCCCGGGGCGGCAAAAAGTTTGTATTTCTTCTTAACTCATTGTTTTTTGCAACTGGGGTTGGAGTGGTTGTTGAGAGTCCAACACTATGCCTGGAGAATCTCTATTGACTATCACCTGTTCGTCGGGTAAAAGTACCCATCCACTGTATTCATCAAGATACTTTCTACATTAGACCTGCTTTGAAACCCTATTTTCATCCAACGCTTGAAAGATTAAGTTTATGGGCATCTGTTATAAAACTCATACTAAGTTGCATTCATACAGATAACTTACTCTTTTCCCTCTCTGTGTTCTCTGCGTCCTCTGCGGTATGCGAAGACAGCGCACGCTACGCGAACGTTCAATAAATTCTATCTATGAATGCAACTCGATATCAATTCCCATGAAAATAAAACCACAGATGGACACAGATAAATTATCTGTATGTATCGGTGTTGATCTGTGGTTCTTAACTAAATACAGACTTTTCTTACAAGTCTATTGACAAATCCGCTGTGACGTATATATCTAACGACTATCTACCGTTTCGCCAACTTCTTCGCCAACTTCCGCAGACGAATTGATTTGGGAGTCACTTCCACCAGTTCATCTGGTCCGATGTACTCCAAAGCACGCTCTAGACTCATGTCTATTGGCGCTTGCAGCTGCACCAGTTCATCACCGCCGGATGCACGGTGGTTGGTCAGTTGCTTCGTCTTACAGACGTTCAGTTCCAAGTCTTGGGGACGATTGTGTTCTCCCACAATCATACCTCTGTAAACCTTGGTGCCAGGAGTAATAAAGAATGCGCCTCTATCTTCAGCGTTCTTCATGGCGTAGAAGGTGGAAACGCCTTCCTCAAAGGAGATTAAGACGCCTTTGTTACGAGCTTCAATATCACCAGAGAGTTGACGGTAGTCAAGGAAACTATGGTTCATGATACCTTCACCACGAGTCATCCGCATGAATTCACCCCGGAAACCGATTAATCCCCGGGCGGGAATGACAAACTCTAGCTGGGTGCGTCCGTTACCACCCATTTGCATATCTTGCATTTCGCCTTTGCGTTGCCCCAGTCGTTCAATACAACTGCCAACCCCATCTTCAGGAATGTCTAGTACCAGGAGTTCGTAAGGTTCGCAAGGATGCCCGTTGACTTCGCGATAAATCACCTGTGGCTGGGATACTTGAAACTCATAACCTTCGCGGCGCATGGTTTCAATTAAGATGCCCAGGTGGAGTTCTCCACGTCCGGAAACTTGGAATTTATCGGGGGAGTCGGTTTCTTCAACCCGCAAGGCGACGTTAGTTTCTAGTTCGCGGAAGAGGCGATCGCGCACTTGGCGTGATGTCACCAACTTGCCTTCTTGACCTGCAAAAGGCGAATCATTCACCCAGAAGGTCATTTGCAATGTCGGTTCATCTACCTTAATCAGTGGCAATGCTTGGGGATCGTTCGGGTCAGTAATCGTTTCCCCAATGTTGGCATCGGCAAACCCTGCCACAGCTATGATATTGCCAGCGGATGCTTCTGTAATTTCAATCCGCTTTAGCCCTTCAAAGCCCATCAGCTTGCTGATTTTTCCCTTGACAGTTTCGCCGTTTTCTTTCACCAAAGCGGCTTGCTGCCCCATGCGGATAATGCCGTTGTGAATTTTGCCAATGACAATCCGTCCCAGATACTCGGAATAATCCAGGGTTGTCACTTGTAATTGCAGTGGTTTCTCTGGATCACCTACTGGTGCCGGTACATGGCGCAGGATAGCTTCAAACATCGGCTGCATATCCTTGCCTTCATCTTCCAACTTTTCTTTGGCGTAGCCACTTAAACCGGAAGCAAACAGGTAGGGAAAATCACACTGGTCATCATCTGCCCCTAGTTCCAGAAACAGATCCAATACTTTATCTGTAGCACCATGCGGATCTGCTTGGGGACGGTCGATTTTGTTAACGACGACGATAGGACGCAGCCCTTTTTCTAGGGCTTTTTTCAAGACAAAGCGTGTTTGGGGCATGGGGCCTTCGTTGGCATCAACAATGAGGATGCAACCGTCAACCATGCCGAGTACACGTTCGACTTCGCCACCGAAGTCAGCGTGTCCGGGGGTATCGACAATGTTGATTAGCGTTTCTCCATAGTGAACCGCAGTGTTTTTGGAAAGAATCGTAATTCCCCGTTCCCGTTCAAGGGCGTTGGAATCCATGACGCAATCCGGAACGTCTTCTCCTTCACGGAAGATGCCGGATTGTTTGAGGAGAGCATCAACAAGGGTTGTTTTGCCGTGATCAACGTGGGCGATGATGGCGACGTTACGGATGGGGAGCGTCATATGCGCGTTTGGATAAAATCTAGAGAGGACTTTAGAACTTATATCTAGTGGTGGAATGCTTTAACAGAACTCGGGTGGTTTTGAAAATTCTGTAAACAAGCCTTAATAATTCTATATTAACTCTTTATAGTTCAAGTGTTTTTTAGGAAACGAACCGCGAAGATGTTAAGGACGTAATGGATTGGATGTTCTGCTGGCAACAGCGCCAGGAAACGCACTTTCGCTGCCGTATCGTGTCACATACACAAAAGACGATTCACTACAGCTTGCACCATCGGTAGTGAACTGTGTAACTAGTACACAGCAGTAAAAGGTGATAAATTCAGCTTCGGGACAGGGTTTCGTTCTGCTTTGACAACCCTTCGGGTATCTCCTGCGCAGACGCTACGCGTACGCCCCAGGCATAGGGCTTACAGCATGATCTCACCACCTCCTTTCTCTGGACTCACCGTTTCATTGGAGCCGGAAAAATCCGGCAGCTTTCATTTATTATGAAAAATATTTTTCATATCAGTTGTTTGCTCGCTCTATTGTGTTTACTTGGTTCGTGCTCCACATTTTATCGAACCGTTCAGATTAAGGATGTCAGCAAACCAGAAAAAATCACCCTCAGCAAACGACCATTACAAAAACATGTTTATCACATTAGTATTCAAGTTGCTGGCAAACTTGATGGCACGACGGCGAGCATTGCTTTAACGATTGATGGCAAACCCAAACCCTATCTGTCAGAGAAAATGCATAACAGTGTGAATTTTCAATGGAAATCTGATTGGTATTCTGATGTAGCTGTTATCCAATACAAAGCAATTGATGTTAAATCTGGGAATTTGACCCTTTACTATCGCTTTTCTGCTTAACATCACAATCGGGAAAATTTGTTAAACGTTTTGAGGTTAAAACTAACCGTTATTGTTGAACAAAATGCAGAAAACGCCATGAGGAATGCTGTTAATAGCTCTGAATAAACCGTTGCATCCGTGGTTTTATATTGAAAAAATCTGATTGACTTTTATATGAAGTCTATCAAATGTTAGCTCGGTCACACCTTCCGATTTCCAATATAATCAGTGATGAGGGAAAATACAAAAAGACTCATCTTATAGTTTCTGTGCATAATTTCAATTCAACATTCAATTAAACAATGGCTACAAAAATTCCCGTCACCATCATCACCGGATTTTTAGGGAGTGGCAAAACCACCCTGATTCGTCACCTGCTACAAAACAATCAGGGACGCCGCATTGCTGTTCTAGTCAACGAATTTGGAGAACTCGGTATTGATGGCGAATTGTTGAAATCCTGTCAAATTTGCCCAGAAGATGGTAATGACAGTGATAATAACATCTTTGAATTAACCAATGGCTGCTTGTGCTGCACTGTGCAGGAAGAGTTTTTGCCTACAATGCAACAGCTGATCAAGCGCCGGGATAGCATAGACTGCATTTTGATTGAAACCTCTGGTTTAGCGTTGCCAAAACCACTCGTGAAGGCTTTTCGCTGGCATGAAATTCGCAACGCTGCTACGGTGGATGCTGTGATTACCGTGGTAGATGGTGCAGCAGTTGCAGCAGGGACATTTGCCAGTGATCCAGAGGCGGTGGAGGCGCAGCGACAGGCAGATGATAGTCTAGAACACGAAACACCGTTGCAAGAATTGTTTGAAGACCAACTTGCTTGTGCGGACTTGGTGGTGTTGAATAAGACTGATTTGGTTGATCGTGAGACAAAGGCAAGAGTTGAGGAGTTCATTAAACAAGAGTTGCCAAGGGTTGTGAAGATTGTAGAGAGTTGTGAAGGTAAGCTCGACGCATCTATATTATTAGGATTTCAAGCCGCAGTCGAAGATAACCTAGACAGCCGTCCTAGTCATCATGACACTGAAGAAGAACATGACCACGATGAAGATATTATCTCAACTCATGTGATATTAGACCGTGCCTTTGACCCAGAAAAACTGCGGTATCAGTTGCAAACACTAGCACAAGAGCAAGAAATTTACCGCATCAAGGGTTTTGTAGCGGTTCCAAATAAACCTATGCGTTTGGTGATGCAAGGCGTGGGAACTCGAGTTGAACAATTTTACGATCGCCCTTGGAAACCCCAAGAAGCAAGGCAAACTCGCTTAGTTTTCATTGGTCGTGATTTGAACTCTTTTGAGATTGAGTCGCAGCTGATAAGTTTAACAAATTAGATTTGCAAATTGAACCACAGATGGACACAGATGGACACAGATGAATTATCTGTGCGTATCTGTGGTTTGAGTTTAATATAATTAACTCTTGTAAGTTGAAATTTAACAATTTTTGGAACTCCTAACTTTTAAACACTATGTCTATCGTTCAAATTTTCAACGTTGCTAATCTTTTCGTTTTACCCTTTTGGGCATTAATGATTTTCCTACCAAAATGGAAAGTGACACAAAGGGTTATGGAATCTTATATTCCTTTTGTACCCTTAGCAGCAGCGTATTTGTATTTGTTTGTTACGAGTATCACACCAGAAAGCGCCCAAGCTTTCTCGAGTCCTGAGTTAGGAGTTATTGCCCAAGCTTTTGCAGATGAAAAAGTCACTGCAGCTGGTTGGATTCATTTTTTGACCTTGGATTTATTTACCGGACGCTATATTTATTTGGAAGGACAGAAAACAGGAGTTTGGACAATTCACTCGTTGGCACTTTGCTTGTTTGCTGGTCCTTTAGGATTACTTTCTCACATTTTTACTTACTGGATAACAAAGAAACTTTTCCTGCGTGCTGAGGCTGAAGTCGCAGAGGTGGCAGAAAAAACAATTTAGAACGCAGATTGGTATCATACCAAATCCGCTTTTCTAACCCCCTTTTAGCCCAGGCGATGTTCGTAATCGCAGAGTTTACGGGCACACAAACGCTCGTCCGTCTACGCGGACTAAATTATAAAGGGGGTATTGGATCCGGATTTGGTATCAGTAGATACTCAACAGTGACGGCTAAACTGCAAATCAAGCCCCATAAGGAACCAAAGGCATTGCGCGTGAAGGATTTAAATCATTATGTAAACTAAGAGGCAAATCTCCTTTAATAGGAGAAAATAATTGAATAAAAATTCAACTAATGGTCAAAAATATCTATGAGTCAAGTATTTGTATACGCCGAGTATCAAGTATCTATTCCTTTCAGTCAGATTGATTGGAAACCAGTCAATATAGAAATGAAAAAATTTCCAGGATTAAAATCCAAAACTTGGTTAAGCGGTGTCAAAAGCAATACTGTTGGTGGTTTTTATGAATTTGATTCTGTGGAGAATGCACAAAATTATATTGATGCCTTGTTGATTCCATTTGCAAAACAGGTCAATGGAAATCTCACTGTGAAGCTTTTCGATGGTGATATAACCAAAGAAGCCAGTATAGGAATGAATTCTCCTTTCTATCTGACAGATTCTAATAAGAAAGAATGAGGTGTAGGGTAACCATGCTTGAGAAGGGGACTATATCTTCTAGTGCATAAGTCGATTTCACCTGCACCTATTCAAAAGTATATCTCTGTCTTATATTCTGTAGCCCCTTTATCTGTAGCTAAAGGGGTTTTGTTTTGAACCTCATTGCATCTTCACGCTTATTCCTGCCAAATGGTCTGCGAAGCGCTGATAAACTGTCCACATTTGTACAGGTTCTGAGGGGCAAAGTGAAGTTACGACGCTGAGGCTTTAGCGTTTCTATAGTCAGCATCTAACCAACAACGCGGTAAACTTTCACCAGAAGGAAAAACTAGATTTTCTTTTTTATAAGAATCTGCTTGTTGCTCTTCTTGACCTTCTTGTTCTTGTGCATGAACAACATCCTGATTAGGGTTGATCAATTCCTGAACATCAATAACTTTCACCAATTCACCACTATCTTTGAGTTGTAAAAGCATACAAGTAGCCTCAATAAATTTACATGACAACTATGACAAGTTTCGACAAACTAGCCTGACCTACACTCAGGGCGGATTGCTAAAACAGCCTTATGTGAGAGATGCTATTAATAAAAATCACAAAATACAAAACTACAGTGTCTATCAGTCCTATCTTGTCTGCTGTTTTTTTCAGGTGTACTTATTATGGAACTGATACTTTGTTATTACTCCCTATTAAATAAAGAAAGCAGCAAATTACGGGACGAGCAGAGCTGTATAATTACATATCCTGCTGATATTTTTCTAATATATCTACTAGGTTGACCTGGCATTGCAAGGGTAGTAAATCAATCAGAGAAAGTTCTCTTCTTCCACCGCCAATCTTGACGCGAATAGATTCCAGGAGTTGTATAACTTCTTCCTCTTCGACTGGTTTACTGGCGGTAATTAAGGGATACACTTGTTCTGCAACTACAGTATGCAGCTTGGCATCCGATAAGTAAAGGTGCCACTTGGCAATATCTATATAAACGTTTTCGCCAATTTCTGCTGCTAGGGCTTCAAGTAATTCTGTTGTGTTAGTCTTAGCCATAAAAATAATCCTATATAATGAGCGGCAACTGAGCGGCAACTCTCCTCTCATAAGAGATTATCGCTCAAATATCTAGACTAGTTCTACCACCACAAGTTACAATCGCCCTAGCCTATGCTGTCCATCTTCAGGTGGATGTAGGTGGTGATTGTGAGTAGTCGGCGATCGCCGAAATATAAATCAAATGTCCCAATAGTACTACGCTCCAAAGAGCTGTTAACCAAGGTAGCCACTCCCAAGTAGCTGAATTGAAGTTATGGAAAAACCACAAGCCAGAATTAATTGCCGCAAATATCGCCACATGAACGGCAAAATTCATCCGGTCATCTAACTTACGGTAAGCAGGGTCTTTGCGATCAGGTTCACGAGGCCAACGAGGCGGCATAAATATTTATTACAGATTACAAGACAAGTGTTTCATTAATTTTAGAATTTTTTCGAGTGTCATTGATATCTGTCTGACAAATCTAGCAAGGTTTTCTGTCTGCTTACCTGTTGGGTTAGGTGGGCAATTTCATTCCACATTTGAAGTCAAATGTCAACAAAGCTTAATACTCCTGTATCAGTGGATGAAGCATGACTTCATACTTCTGTTGTCAGCCCTAAAAAGAGTCGTCTTCAAGGAAGCTTTACCCAAGCTGTTAAGTGCTGGCTATCAGATCTCTCCTGTTGTCAGAGGTGTCATCGGTTGTAGCTTAGGTAGTCGTCCTTGAAGTTCTGCAAGCCTAACATTTGGCAGATGAGGTAACACAAGCTTTGCAAAATAGTGACATTCTTCAATCAAGGGATAGCCGGAGAGAATGAATGCTCGAATTCCCATATCCATATAACGATGTAGCCGTTCAAGTATCTGAGAGGGATTTCCCACGAGTGCTGCACCACATCCGGAACGCGCTCGTCCTATTCCCATCCATAAGTTATTCTCTATGTAGTCGTCTTCGTCGCCAAGCGATCGCAAAGCATCCTGTTTTAACACGCCTACGGAGCGAGAATCTTGAGCGCGAGATTTGAGTTGTGCACCGCGAGATGCGTCGAGTTCGGATATCAAGGTTTTTGCCCATAGACGCGCTTCTTCCTCGGTTTCGCGTACAATTACATGAATGCGGAGTCCGAAATCGATACACCGTCCATAGGTAGCAGCCCTTTTTGAGAGATCCTGCATACTCTCAAACAGCCCTTCTTCAGTATCGGGCCACATCAGGAAGACGTCGCAGTATTGAGCACACACTTCACGAGAACCTGGTGAGATACCGCCGAAGTAAAGGAGTGGTCCGCCATGTTGCTGATACGGTTTCACTGGGTAACTAGGTAAGCTAAAGCGATAAATCTGCCCTTGAAGCTCTATCCTTTCTTGCGTCCACGCCTGTTGAAGAATCTCGATCACTTCTTTGCACCGTTGATACCGATACTCTGAATCTTCAACAAGACCAGGTAGTTCGGAATTAATGATGTTTACAGTGAGCCGTCCCTGCAACAGATGGTCTAACGTCGAAAGATGACGTGCTAGCATCGGAGGGTGGATCTCGCCTGTACGTATTGCAGTGAGTAAACTGATTTGCTGTATCTGGGATGCGATCGCTGCAGCAAAAGGTAACACTTCCTGACCCAACATATAGCTTGTGGGCAGTAGAATATTTTTATAGCCTAAAGAATCGGCGGTGAGTACAATATCACGGCAGTGTTCGTAGTTGCTACGCCGAGAGGGATCAAGCTTTCCTAAACGATCAGTGTCACCTCCGCACAGATCGGCAAACCAACCCACTTCGCATACTCTTTCGTGCGTTCTCATGGTGGAAAGCCGAGGTACATCGCTCTTAAACATATTTTGGTTCTCCTGGGTTCTCCTAAATACCTCTATAGAGCATTTTGCATCTTTTATCTAGGAGAAGGGGGTTAGTGTGGAGAGACGAGCCTAAGTCCTATGACACCTATCAAAATCAAGCCGATGCAAGTCAGGCGGCGCACTTCAATCGGTTCTTGAAATAAAATTATACCCAAAAAAACTGTACCGATGGCTCCTATACCTGTCCATATAGTGTAGGCAGTGCCAAGTGGCAGTGTGCGGAGTGCTCTTGACAAAAAGCCAAAACTCAATATCATCAGGGCGATTGTAGCGACACTGGGACCGAGCCTACTAAACCCTTGTGAATACTTTATACTAATTGCCCATCCAACTTCAAACAGACCAGCAATCAGAAGATAAATCCATGCCATACACTCTTCCTTTACGTGTTGCAATACTTGGAACTGTGACCTTTTTTGAATTCAAAGTTCACGCGTTCAATCCGGAAGAATAATTTTGAATTGATTAATTCTGGGTACAAGCCCCCACCATAATCAATGATATTGGTGGTCTATAAGACAGTGCCGGTACACCCGCTCCCACTAATTAAATTTTGAACGCGGCGGCGTGAATGTTTGAGAAGCGAGTGACTTGATTTTCTCCTGAAAATGGGCAATTGGGTCAAGCCCACTGCCCAAAGGGCGATTGCGCGGAGCGCAGTGCCTTCGGCAATCGCACTATTGAACGTAGGATTATTGTCTACAACTCAGTCTGCTTCATGATTTCAGCTTCAGACTTCCAAAGGGCTGCTGGCAATCGCCAGTAAAAACCATTTTCTCGTTCCATAAGTTGATAACCAATGAGTTCTCGTCGCAATGTTGCGTAGTCAGAGTGATGACGACCAAGAATTTCGTTAATTTGACGTTCTGTATAGGACTTAGTACCGTGGGGCACACGGGAACGTCGCGCAGGCGTGATTTGCCCTCTTGGGCAGTTGGTGCAAACCTGCTGTCTAACGGCGAGTCAAGGAACCAAGAATCCTCGTACCTTTAGGTCGAGGAGTGTCAAACCATCAAGATAACTTTTGAGTACTTTTTCTTCCGATGCTTCTAATTTGACATTTTTTATCCCTTGCACCTTGCTCTCCAAGATATTAACACGTGTCTGGCGTCCCACGGCTATAAGCCAGTGCGGCTCTGTGCTATCAATGCTGTCACAAAGGTAGAATAGCGCTTTTTCCCAACTAACTCTCAGATTTCCTAAAATCTGAGCACAATTTCTAGCAAAACTGCTTCTGGTGAAACAGTATCTTGTGGTGTAAGTTAGTTAAAATCATCCACTATCATCTTAATTTTCTTAAGGCAAACAAGCTTATGTCATTACTTGACCATGTCCAAGGACAGGTCGCTCGGTGGCACACAAATCGTTGTGTTACATTAACTACTGGGATGACTGGCTGCTTAAATAACTAAAGTTGATACACTCACTTGAGCAATTGCCTTGGCATAACTTAATGTAGGTATGCAATGCTGCGCCGCAGGAATGCAAATGGATTGGATTAGCTTACTAAAAGCTCAACAAGCTGATTTCCTTCAACGATTAAAAAAGCCCAAGACTTACGATCTATCTTTGCTAGAAAGTCAAGTCAAAGGCTGCCATAGTGAAATGATGGCATTTTGGGGTGAATCATTGGCAAAAGTGCTGGAGATTGCTCGCCAACAAGCAGAAATTATTGCCAAAAATCCCCCTCCGACACCGCCCGAATATCCTGATCCTCTTGAGTGGGCGATCCCCTTTCCAAGATACTTCCAGCAGCAAGCGGAAGATTATCTTTTGCGAGAGCAAATCGTTGACCGAGTGATAAGCGATCGCTGGGGCAAACAGGTTAAAAAAGTGGCACAAGATACCTTGAACAACATGGTTCTAGATGATGAGGGAAATTTGCGTGGCGAAAGCAAATTTTCCTACATACTTGCCAATAATCCGAAAGTTAGTATTCAAGTTTACGTTACTGATGGAGAAAGTTTTAACAGTATCAAGAAAGACAAAGTTAGATGGTCTGTTACACAAGAGGATTTGAAAAATCACCAAGTTTTCATTTTCTTATGTTTGTTTTATCCATTTACTGGTCAAAGAGGTTACGAAAAACAAGCGATTATCGCAGGTTTTTTACCTACAAATCAAATTGAATTTCCTGAGCCAAAACTGTACATTACGCCAAGTCAGTTATTATATGCGGGAGGATTTCGTTGGTATTTAGAATCACTGAATACTAAAAAAGATACACAGCGAGTCTTGAATGAGGTTGCCAGCACACAGACAACTCAGATGCCATCAGACCATCCGCTTAAGACAATAGTAGGTGACTGGGAATGCTGGCAAACCTTACTCGGGCATACCAGGGGAATTAATTGCCTAGCCTTCTGTCACAGGGGTAACAACGGCAACGCCTCTCCTGTTGTAGCAAGTGGTAGTCGTGGAGAGACAAAGCTGTGGGATTTGGCCAAAGGTGAGTTAATCGCGACATTATCAGAACATCCTTGGATTTTATCCGGGCTAGTAGATGAAGTAAATTCCCTTGCTTTCAGTCCAGACGGGCAAACTTTAGTCAGTGCTGGTGCAGACTCCACAATTAAGCTTTGGCACGTGGGGGCGCAAGATTTGATTGATATTTTGCACAAGCATAATGGAATGGTGCGCTGCGTTGCTTTTACCCCAGATGGACGAATGTTGGCAACTGGGGGAGATGACAGAACAATTATGTTTTGGGACTTGATGCAGCGCCAGGTTGCTACCGCCTTATCCCTAGATGATACCGCTGCCCATTCACTTGCCTTGAGTCGAGATGGCCAAATTTTAGTTACAGGGAGTTACCGCAAAATCAAAGTCTGGCACATTTCTCGACCCAGAGGGACAGCAACTTTCGACCCGCAGTTGCTGCACTCGTTTACAGGTCATTCTCACATTGTTCGTTCCTTGGCTGTTAGTACAGATGGAAAGATTTTGGTCAGTGGTAGTCGCGATAAAACAATTAAAATTTGGCACTTAGAAACAGGAGAATTGCTTCACACACTCAACGGACATAGGGATGGAGTGTATGCCGTTGCTTTGAGTCCTAATGGACAAATGATCGCTAGTGGCAGCGCTGATAAAACTATTAAGTTGTGGCATGTAGAAACAGGTGAACTGTTGGCTACATTTACAGGTCATACCCACACAGTAACAGCATTAGCTTTTACTGCTTCGGGGGAACTTTTAGTAAGTGGGAGTTTGGATAAGACGATTAAAATTTGGCAGCGGAGTTAACAGGATTTTCAATGCTAAAAAACAGAAAATTGCCATAGCATTTCCAGAACTGCGTTGCACTTTTGGTGGTCAATCTATTGTCCCCGATGTTGCGGTCTTTAAATGGCAAAGAATTCCATTGAATCCATCAGGAAGAATTGTTAATCGCTTTGAAGTTCAACCTGACTGGGCAATTGAAATTCTTTCCCCAGACCAGAGACAAACAAAAGTTTTGGGTAACTTGTTGCATTGCTCGCGATACGGCACTGAGCTAGGGTGGTTAATAGACCCTGAAGAAGAAAGTGTTCTGGCAGTGTTCCCTGGTCAGCGAGTGGAAGTGTATGAAGGTTCAGCTCAGTTGCCCATACTTAATGGTATCGAGTTAGAACTGACGGTCGAACAGATTTTTAGCTAGTTTCTCCTTCTTATACAAGACATTTTGAGGACTCACCCCCCCATTCTTTCCTAAAGCGTGGGGGTTTTTCTTTTGGGGAGATCCATAAAAATAACGTAACCGCCGTCAAACTCAGATCTCTCGGGACAGTGCTAACTCCCCATACCACGGCGGCGTTATTTACTGGTAAGTGCCTTGACCAAGCCCAGTTGGGTAGTAAGTAATTTTCTATACAAATAATCTCCACGTACGTAGCTGGAGAATCGCAAGTACTTCTTCACAAGTTCTTCTTCGGTAGGCGCACTGTTTGCTGGCTAGGTTCCACCAAGTTACTTTAGATGCAGAGTTAAGAGTTCAGTTTAAGTGCCATCTGAGATTGAACTCTACTGCCGTTCCCCAAGCAGGACTCGGTGCATTTAGAAACAAATCCAAATAATTCCTTGTAACAACCGTGAGGTCATGTATGCGTCACAGTAAATTTGGTGTGTTTTTCCCTATCGCCCTAATAGCAGCTTGCAGTTCTCAACTGTTTGTTTCTAGCCCATCTTTAGCTGACGCTTTATCTGTACCGAATGTTGTTAACAGCTCAGTCCAAGCAGCTAATCCTACTTTAGAGACACAGGTAAGTTCAAACGCGTCATTGGAACAACAAGTCATTACTGAGATGAACAAGGTTAGGACAAATCCCAAAGCATACATCTCTATTTTGGAAAACTATAAACAGCGCTTTCAAGGTAACCGAGTCGAAGTCGCCAATCAAGTCTTCATGCAAACAATAGAAGGGGAGAAAGCCGTTGATGAAGCAATTGCATTTCTCCAGTCCGCCAGTCCGGTTGGTGCTTTAACGATATCTCAGGGAATGTCTTTGGCGGCTCTTGACCTTATCAACGATAATGGTCCAAAAGGTACAACAGGTCACACTGGAAGCGATGGGAGTGACCCAGCTACTCGTATGGACCGCTACGGAAATTGGCAAACTACTGCTGCGGAAAATGTCAGCTATGGTCAGAGTACAGCGACTGATATCGTTATCCAGTTAATTGTGGATGATGGAGTACCAAATCGCGGTCATAGAAAAAACATCTTTAACCCTGCTTTTAAAGTGGCTGGAGTTGCTTCTGGAACTCATGCCCAATACAAAACGATGTGCGTGATTGACTACGCCGCCTCCTATGAAGAAAAATCAATTGCCCAAGTTGGACGTAATTAAGCATAAGTGCACGCGTAAAGTAAAATCATGCAATTTGGTTTGAATACTAGACGTGAAATCTAACTTTTAGCCATCCGGGCTGAAATATACGCTACATGAGAAAGCGCTCTTCCGAAGCGTCAAGACAGAATGAAACAGCTGATATAAAAGTAATCGCTGAATGCCAAGAATGTATAAATTGACAAATAAAAAAACGCGTTTAAACTAAAAGCATTCCAAGATAGTTGCAATCCATTCCATAAGCAGGCAATTTAGTCAAGGTACGCAATTGAACTAGAAGACAATCCCTATAACCAAAATTTTAGAGGTAACCGTAAAAGCCTGGTTTCAGCGTAGAAACCAGGGTTTTTCATTGATAAGAAATTGAAATCAGTAGAAAGAAGGTGACAAAATCTAACGCAGTGGGAAGGGTTGTGGAGGTGTTGTGACAAAATGAGGATTACATCAACCTATTTGCTACTAATATCTGTAACTGTGTGAAAGATGCCAATCAAAGCAATTGCAATTACTGGGGCAGCTGTCGGTACAATTAGCCCACCATATGGCGCTTCTCGGTTGCGTGCAATACACGGCTGTAATTAAAACAGTTATCAGTCCTGAGTCCTGAGTCCTGAGTCCTGACGGCGTATGGTGGGGGATGCGCTCACCGCCACCAACGCATAAAGGTGCTCTTGGTGGGGGACGCGCGACCACTCGTATTTAACTGAGAACTGCGTAGGTAGCTGTTCACTGTTAAAGTGCATGCACTTTCACATTATTCGTGGTGGTGTATCTGACTCTTAGGAGAACCGCTATAAGCAAAAAGCGATCGCCTATTTGAAAGTGCGATCGCTACGAATTGAATCTATTTGCGTTTATCTGGGGTTAAAATTCCTAAACCAGCAAAGTTTGCATCAAAGGCTTATCTTGTGATAACTTACCAGTCCGCAACCATTCATTAAGTTCAGCTGGTGCTTTGGCTTGGTTAAGGTGTTCCCGCAGTGCTGCACCTTCCAAAATTTCTTTTTGCAACAGTTCTTCTGCGGTTTGCTCCAGTAAGTCGCGGTTTTCTTGCAGAATGCTTAAAGCAATGTGGTGGGCATTATCCACTATCTGCTTCACCTCGCGGTCAATTTCTTCTGCCACTTTGGGGCTTACTGAACGGCGGGGATTACCGTAGCCTTCGATAAACTGCTGCTGGACTTTTTCAAAGGCAACAGGACCAAGTTCATCGCTCATACCGTACACAGTGACATAGCGTTCTGCTAAGTCAGTGGCTTTCTGAATATCGTCACTTGCACCAGTGGACACCTTGCCAAAGACGGTTTCTTCTGCGGAACGTCCACCCAATAGGGTAGCAATGCGACCGCGAATTTCGTCTTCTATCATCAAGAAGCGGTCTTCTTCGGGCATTTGAATTGTGTAACCCAAAGCACCAACGCCACGAGGGACAACAGAAATTTTCTCGACTTTACCAGCTCCAGGCATCAAAGCACCGATGATGGCGTGACCAACTTCGTGATAAGCCACGGTCTTTTTCTCAGTTTCATTGAGGACGCGAGAGCGTTTTTCCAAACCAGCGACAACACGCTCAATGGCTTCGTTAAAATCCGCCATAATCACCGCTTGCCGATTTTGACGTGCAGCTAGGAGTGCAGCTTCATTGACAAGGTTGGCTAAATCTGCTCCCGCAAACCCAGGCGTCCTAATGGCGATGGTTCCCAAGTCCACATCCTCAGCCAATTTGACATTTCTAGCATGGACTTTGAGAATGGCTTCACGACCAATTTTATCAGGACGATCCACAACAACTTGGCGGTCAAACCGACCCGGACGGCGCAATGCTGGATCGAGAACTTCGGGACGGTTGGTAGCGGCGATAATGATCACCCCAGTGTTGGCATCAAAGCCGTCCATTTCGGTGAGCAACTGGTTGAGGGTTTGTTCGCGTTCATCGTTACCACCTACAAACCCACCAGCACCGCCGCGAGACTTACCTAGTGCGTCTAATTCATCAATAAAGACGATACAGGGAGCTTGTTGTTTTGCCTGCTCGAATAAGTCGCGGACTCGTGCAGCACCGACACCAACAAAAAGTTCAATAAATTCTGAACCAGAGATGCTGAAGAAGGGAACACTAGCTTCACCAGCAATTGCCTTGGCTAAAAGTGTTTTACCCGTTCCTGGAGGTCCTACCACCAACACACCTTTGGGAATTTTTGCTCCTAAGCGGGTGTATTTATCAGCACTTTTGAGAAAATCGACAATCTCTTCCAGTTCGGCTTTTGCTTCATCTACGCCAGCAACATCGAGAAATTTTACTCCAGTGCTGCCTTCAGAGTAGATGCGAGCCTTACTTTTACCCACCGTCAGCGCCGCAGGACCACCCCCCTGACGATTGAGCAAAAAGCCCCAAATACCAAAGAAAATTAATGGTGGTGCAACCCAGCTCAGGAGAGTGCTAATCCAACCATTTTCGTTTGGTGGTGGTGCACCAAACTCTACATTATTGTCGCGGAGAATTTTGGGTAAATCCAGGTCGAGCGCTACTGGTGTGGTAACGAAAACTTGTTCAGCAGGTTTGCCATCCGCGTTTTGGGTTTTGATGGAATACTCAATGCGATCGCCCCCTACAACAGCGCGGTCTACTTTACCTGCTTGTACCTGACCAATAAAATCGCTATAAGGTACTTGGGGCAATTTGGGACCAAAAAAGCTAGGAACAATCGCATTCAGAAGAAAAACAAAAGTCAACAAAATGAGCAAGCTACCACCAATTTGCCGTATTTTTGGCGGTTTCATTTTGCGTTTATTGTTATTAGTTTCTACTGGCATTTTTTGATGTATACTCCTGGCAATAAAGAATTCAAAATTTGCTCACTCAAATTTACAACTCAAAAAAACAATATTACTTACTAGTCTAGCGCATGGCTGAATGCAACTAAATAAATTGTTCTTTATTGTTATTTTTTATTCATTTTTACTTGTTTTTTTTTCAACTAGCTAATAACCACAAAAATGCGACTATCTCACATTAATAAAAGAGCAAAAACACCATAAAAAATACCACAATACACGCCAAAAATACCTCAATTCATGACTTATAAAGTCATAGCTAGAATGTCCTTAAAATGTAGTCATTCAGTTATAATCAAAGTTCCAAGAACCGTCCCAGCATATAAAATAGACCTTCTGCATCTCTTTGATTCCATCTGTGTCCATCTGTGTCTATCTGTGGTTAATTATTCTTTGATTTGGAATTAATGCAAGAAGTCTAATGGCGATAGAAGGGGAAAACCCTAATTTTGTAACTGCAATTTCCACCACGCCTATTGCTGGAACAAACCAAAGAAAAGGTAGTAGCAGTAACAACGCCAGAAATGGCAGGAGCGACACTCTGCTTGTAAGTCATGGTGATGTACAAGCAGAGTATTGTCTATTGGTCTGCTTGAATTTATTTTAAAGAATGAGAGATATGCTTCTATTTCGTACCTACCCCCCAGATGAATGGGAATTGCCGTACTTATATGCAAAATCAGCTTGGATTTGTTCTAAAAGTCTTTCTACTCTCCGCGGGAGTGTCTGTCTTGATTAAGTACGTTATGCCAAATTTATCTATTCCAGCGACAGCGACAAACGCCCTGATCATCGTTTTTTTACCGACTTTAATTATGGCAAGTGTTTTACTGTGGCGATGGCGCTTTTCTCCCGCTGAGTCCTCCGGACACGCTACGCGTTAGCGGAGCCTGCGCTTTGCGCTTACGCTATGCTCCGAAGGAGCCGCCGTAGGCGATCGCAACGACAGCAAAATTAGTTAAGAATAACTAGCCGGGAATTGCTAGAATCAGCTAACCTAGCTGCATTCAGAGGAAATAGCAGCTCATCAATAGCCGGGAGACAGGGAGTGAATCTAGGTCAATGGATTGGTTTAATCGCCATAGTTATTTCTTTGTACATTCTGTGGCAGATTCGGGAAGTCCTGTTGCTGATATTTGCCGCAGTTGTCTTAGCGACTACCTTAAATCGGCTGGCTCGAAGATTCCAACGCTCAGGAATCAAGCGTGGATTTGCTGTATTGCTCTCGGTAAGCATATTTATAGCTTTAATTGTCGGTTTTTTCTGGCTGATTGTGCCACCTTTTGTAGATCAGTTTCAAGAACTTACAAAACAGGTTCCCAGAGGTTTGGAGCGCTTTAATACTTGGCTAGATGAATTGAGAACTCGGGTTCCCAGCCAGTTGACTCCGTACATACCTGATATCAACAGCCTCAGCCAACAAGCACAGCCTATTATAAATCGTGCAGTGGGAAGTTCCTTCGCCTTTGTCTCTGGCTCTTTGGAAGTTGTTCTCAAGGTTTTGCTAGTGCTAGTTTTAACAGGGATGTTTTTAGCCGATCCCGAAGCTTACCGCAAAGTATTTGTGCGGCTGTTTCCCTCGTTTTATCGCCAGCGAGTGGATGGAATTTTGGATAAATGCGAGGTGTCATTGGAGGGATGGATCACAGGCGCTTCCATCGCGATGGGTGCAGTGGGACTGATGAGTTTAATTGGCTTATCAATTTTGCGCGTGCGTTCAGCACTAGCTTTAGCAGTTTTGGCGGGATTTTTAAACTTGATCCCTAATCTTGGTCCGACACTAAGTGTGATACCAGCAATGGCGATCGCACTTCTAGATGCTCCCTGGAAAGTCTTGGCTGTGTTAGTCCTCTACTTTATCATTCAGCAGACTGAGGGCAATTTCATCACGCCGATCGTTATGGCGCATCAAGTGTCGTTGCTACCAGCTATCACCTTAATCTCACAGCTATTTTTTGTGACGTTCTTTGGCTTTTTAGGCTTGTTTCTAGCGCTACCTCTAACTGTTGTGGCGAAGATTTGGATGCAAGAAGTGTTGATCAAAGATGTTTTGGATCAATGGGATAGTAAGTCTCACAGAGAGACTGAGTTTATCATTGTTTCGGACAAGTCACAAACAGACAAATCTGTGGACAATACGGCAAATGACGAGGAGCAGCCGATGAATCAATAGCTACTCGTCTTTTGTTCCTGCGCTATAGCCTTATCTGCCAAGGCTTTCATAAAAATTTCACTGTCAATTTATGTCGCTTAGTTATATTAAGGAATGTAACGCAAGCTGCACACAAGGTACTGGAATTTTTATGAGTACACCTCAACCAGTCACAAAAAGCAACGCTAAATCTAGAATCAACTCTGCTTTTAAGCAACTGATGTCCATACATTGGATAATGGCAGTCTGCTATTTGGTAATATTTGTTAGTGGTTTGTTCATGGTTCGGTTGCCCGAAGAGCTATTCTTTAGAGATTCACTGTATGACTTTCATAAGTCTGTTGGCGCGCTAACAATGGCGTTACTGACTTGGCGGGTATTCATCCTGTTGCGTGTGTGGTCGAGCAAGTACACAAAACGTCCGCCAAAGTTTACCAAGGAATGGTTGAAAACATTTGCCCTGCATACAAGCTTGTATGTTTTCATGTGGGCGGTTCCCGTTACTGGCTTTTTCCTCTCTAATTCCTACCAAAGCAGTAACGTAAAATTTTTTGGGATTGTTCTACCAGACATATTTCCGCAAAATTCTGCAATTCTCGACATAGCAAGAAGCTCTCATTTTTGGCTCGCCTACACATTTTTGGCGTTTATCATGCTTCACCTGACGGCGCAATGGAAAGTTCTTCGGGCAAACTCTCGAAGATTTTTGGGTTTTGTGAAAACCAAATTTGCCAAAACCTAAAACACAGTGCGTAAGAAATCCAGTTTCTAGAACATAAAAGCTGCAACTAATAAACATTAGTCAAACAAAAATAAATTTAGCTTATTGACACAAAGCAAAGATTATGAATTAAATTTTATGAGCTAAACGTATGTTGAAGATAGAGTATACCTAGTGCAGATTGAAAGTTTGTCAACACCATCCTAAGCTTTAAGGTTGTTTCCTCCTGGAGGATGATCAAAAATTTCCAGGTGATTTAGCATATGGCAACAAAAGTAACAGTGCCAAAGCCTACGCTTTCAACAATCGACGCAGTTGCCTTGATTGTAGGCATGGTGGTCGGCGTAGGCATATTTAAGACACCAGCCCTAGTGGCAGGAAACACGCAAAGTGCAGGGGTTGCACTGCTAGCGTGGTTACTAGGTGGAGGAATGTCCTTCGTCGGTGCTCTCTGCTATGCGGAGTTAACCACCGCTTATCCCGATGCTGGGGGAACTTACCACTATCTGATGCGTGCCTTTGGCAAAATTCCTGCCTTCTTGTTTGCTTGGGCGCGGCTGACCGTTATTCAAACTGGTTCCATCGCCTTACCAGCGTTCGTGTTTGGGGATTATGCTGCTCAGTTGCTGCCTATAGGAGAATACTCTTCAGCGATTTACGCCGCAACTGTAGTCATTTGCCTGACAGGTTTAAACATTTTAGGCGTGCAGCAAGGGAAGTGGGCTCAGAACTGGCTAACAGCGGCAAAAGTGCTAGGTTTGCTGTTGATAGTTCTTGTCAGTCTTGCCTTTGCTGGACAACAGCCGCAAGAGACATCAACTGCGGCTGCTCAAAACAACGCATTTGGTCAAGCAATGATTTTTGTGTTGCTAACGTATGGTGGTTGGAATGAAGCTGCCTATATTTCAGCAGAAGTGCGAAATGGCAAACGCAATATGGTACGTATATTGTTGGGAAGTATTGCCATCATCACAGTGATTTTTCTGTTGATTAACGTGGCATTTATTTACCGTTTGGGACTTGCAGGTTTAGCTTCATCGGAAGCACCAACAGCTGATTTAATGCGTCGCGCTGTTGGAGAAAACGGAGCAAGATTCGTTAGTTTACTAGTTGCGGTTTCAGCGTTAGGTGCAGCCAACGCCACTATTTTTACTGGTGCGCGTACGAACTACGCTCTAGGACGCGACTTTCGCAAGTTTTCATTCCTAGGACGTTGGCAAGAGAATACTGGTACCCCAAAGAATGCCTTGGTAGTTCAAGGCGCAATTTCGTTGGCATTGGTGGTACTTGGCGCTCTAACTCGCAAAGGTTTTGAAACAATGGTGGACTACACTGCTCCAGTCTTCTGGTTCTTTTTTCTCCTGTCTGGGGTAGCATTGCTGGTACTACGCTCCCGAGAGCCAGACGTATCGCGTCCTTTCCGCGTACCTCTTTACCCCTGGACACCATTACTGTTTTGTGCTATTTGTAGCTACCTACTATACTCCAGTCTTACTTATGCAGGTATCGGAGGTATTACTGGTGTGGTAGTTCTTTTAACAGGTATTCCTTTACTGCTTCTCAACCGTCAACGAACGACTTCCACAAATCCTTAATTCATGGAGAAAGATGTCATGAAATTACAGGCAACGTTAAAGGTTTTGTTTGCAACAGTAAGTTTAAGTAGCCTAATGCTGGCTGGTTGCACTTCCACTCAGCAAGTGAGTTCTCAGCAACAGGATGAAGCGTCTCCTTCCACTGTGGAAGTGCAGCAGAAGTCTCCACCTGCATCTCAATCTGCACAACGGACGCCTGATGTGGTGTACGTTCCAACACCTCCGGAAGTTGTCGATAGAATGTTGACAATTGCCAAGGTTGGCAAAAATGATGTTTTGTATGACCTTGGCAGTGGGGATGGACGGATTCCCATTGCCGCAGTGCAGAAGTATAAAGTTAAGAAGGCTGTTGGTATAGATATTGATCCAGAACGCATTAAAGAGGCTAACGCAAACGCTCAAAAAGCAGGGCTTACTGGTAAGGTACAGTTTCTCCAACAAGACCTGTTTACGAGTGACTTTAGCGATGCCACAGTGATCTCCCTTTACCTGCTCCCCGAACTCAACGTCAAGTTGCGACCCAAGCTGTTGAAACTTCCACCAGGTACACGTATCGTGTCCCACGCTTTTGACATGGGCGACTGGAAAGCTGACAAAGTCGAGCAAGTAGATGGCAGAACAGTTTACTTCTGGACTGTACCAAAAGAGATTCCGAAAAATTTACAGAACTCAACTCCTAGCAGTTAGATTGAGAACTGAGGACACAGAATATAGTCGTTTTCAATTGGGTGCAATACAGGTCGTTTCCAGGGGTACAGTATGCTGTGCCCCTTGCTTGTGGTATATGCTTTTCACTTCCAAGGTGACGGAATAGCATTCACTGACAGAATCTTTGCCACCTGTAACTTTATCGCCACCTTACTACAATGGGGACAAGTGACCCTGACTTCTTCTTGTTGTGGTTCTCGTTGGTGCTGAATCAACACGCCTTCGGTGCAATGCCAACATTCACAAATGACACGTCCTTCGGGTTTGTTAACATCCAACAGGCGGATGTGTTGCCCAAATACTGGTTCCGGTTCTGGCCCTGAGTCCCAGTCTTGTTGGAAGTTCCGTTCTGATCGGAAACCCCGTTCTGGTCGGGAACCTCGGTCTGGTCGGGGAATGGGTTTGGGGATCGAGCGGGGTTGGTTAATGTTTTCCTCAGTCATCGAAAATTATGGGTCTGAAACCCCGTCCTTGTAGGACGGCTTTACATTTAAATGCTGATTTTTAAATGGATATAATCCCAGGAACCAGCAAACCCGTAATTAGTCCCCTCGCCCACCTAATCCAAGATGGCTTGGCATTACCCAACGCTTGACCAATCAAGCTTAAAGATAGTCCAGACTGGGGAAGCATCCGGAAGTTTGTGCCAGGATTAGGCTCGATTTGGGCTATTCACCGCTTATGTTGTCCAAACTGGTTTGGTCAATCCTCGTCCATGACGGGCGAGGTTGGTGAAAACAAAACCCGCCTCAGCAGGTGGATAAATTTTCAGCCATTTTGATGTTAGCAGGTAGCAACTACTCTCATGCGGACGATATTATTATTAGCCTTCCCTTGCAAGTCAAAGGGCATCCGGAAAGAAAAAAAGCTTTTTAATCGGGACTGGGAACTCGGGATTGGGGACTTGGGAACAGTCTGCAAGGGTCCCCAATCCCTAATCCTTAATCCCTAATCCCCAATCGCCAATTCCGGGCAGCGGTAGTTATCTGGTAGTATTGCGATCAGCAGTCACTTTTTCTACCACAAGTGTGAGTTGCTTTCCAACCCGAGATTTGCAACTATTGCGATGGAGAGATAGAGAGCGATTCATGCAAATTCATACACCAGACTGGGTTAAACACGCTGTTTTCTACCAAATTTTTCCAGATCGATTTGCCATAAGCAAACAACCCCGCAAACGCGTTTTACGCACTGCTCGTTGGGAAGATTGGGAAGCTATGCCAACACTCCAAGGTTATAAAGGTGGGGATTTGTGGGGCATTATCGAGCAGTTAGACTACATACACGATCTGGGAATTAATGCGATTTACTTTACCCCTATCTTTCAATCGGCTAGCAATCACCGCTACCACACGCACGATTATTATCAGGTTGATCCGATGCTGGGAGGTAACCCGGCTTTCAAGGAATTGCTAGACGCAGCTCATCAAAGGAACATCAAAGTTGTTTTGGATGGGGTGTTTAACCACGCCAGTCGGGGCTTTTTCTTTTTCCACGACATTTTGGAAAATGGTCCTCATTCACCTTGGGTGGATTGGTTTAGAATTCATGATTGGCCTGTTTCTCCCTACAATGGTGAGTTTGCCGCCAATTATGAGGGTTGGGGTGGAAATCGAGCGTTGCCAGTGTTTAACCACGATAACCCTGAGGTACGGGAATATATTATGGAAATTGCCGAATATTGGATGAAATTCGGCATTGACGGTTGGCGGTTAGATGTGCCTTTTGAAATTAAAACTCCTGGTTTTTGGCAAGAGTTCCGTCAGCGAGTCAAAGCGATTAATCCCGATGCTTATATTGTCGGCGAAGTTTGGGGAGATTCCCGTGAGTGGTTGGATGGAACTCAATTTGACGGGGTGATGAATTATCTGTTTGCAGGACCAACCATCGCTTTTAGCGCAGGCGATCGCGTTGTCCTAGATCAAGTTCAAAGCCGCGACTACAAACCCTACCCACCATTGTTCGCCACTGAGTATGCCCAGAAAATCCAAGAACTCCTGCAACTTTACCCTTGGGAAATTCAACTGACTCAATTAAATTTGCTTGCCAGTCACGATACAGCACGGTTACTCACTATTGCTGGCGATGATAAAGCGAGTGTGGAATTAGCAACTTTACTGCTCCTCACCTTTCCTGGTGCCCCTAGTATCTATTATGGTGATGAAGTTGGTTTACCAGGAGCTTTAGATCCAGACTCGCGTCGTGGTTTTCCACAAGAAGCTAGTTGGGATAAGGACATTTTCAAGACTCACTGCGAATTAATTGCTCTACGTCATGCTTACCCTTGCTTGCGTACGGGTGATTATAAAGTCCTCTATGCTCAAGGAGAACTTTACATCTTTGCGCGAGTTTTGGGAACAGAAGAATTGATTGTTGCGGTTAATGCTGGGACTGCATCAGCAAAAGGGAATGTTGATGCAGCAAGTTTGAGCACTCAACCTAACAAACTATTATATGGCGCTGCTGAGGTGGAGTGGAGTGTTGAGGCTAAGCATCTCACTTTAAGTGTTCCCCCACGCACTGGCTGCATTCTAGGTCTAGGTTAAGCCAACAAGTTGCATTGCACATTTAACAGATCGTTTGACTGATTTTATGGGGTGGGGCGGACAGCCCGCCCTTGCTATTTTAGGGTAAGCAGGATGTTTGCCCCACAACAATTTGAATGTATAATACCTAGTACAATTCGTCAGACGGCAGAAGGCTAGAATGCCTATCAAATGAGCTTTTTTGTCATTTTAAACTGTCTAGTTATTTCTGCCTTTGCTGTACTAGTGCCCAGCAACGATCGCAGGCATCAACACTGCATCGATAACATGAATCACACCATTATCGGTAAGAATGTCAGTTTTCACGACATTGGCGTCATTTACTTTCACTTTGCCATCAGCAGAATCAACTGCTACGATTGACCCTTCTAACGTTTCCGCATGGTCTATTTGGATCAAATCGTCAGACCTAACATCTCCGTTGGCGACATGATACATCAGAATCTTCTTTAATTTGGGGATGTCTTGCAGCAATGAATCTAAAGTTCCTGCTGGTAGCTTGGCAAATGCGTCATCAGTAGGTGCAAAGACTGTGTAGGGACCGGGACTTTTAAGAATTTCTACAAGTTCGGCAGCTTCAACAGCCTTCGCTAACGTATTGAAATTTCCAGCATTGACAGCAGTTTCAACAAGGTCAGGCATGAGATGATGTTTGATTAAGATAATGTTACAAAATACTTATAGAGTGACAAAAAACTATCAGCCTCTATCAATAGAGAGGTTACTCGCAACCCAACAAGCGGCAGTAAACGCATTGGTGCTGCTAAACTGGAGAGAATGACTTCAGGCTCACCAGTAATTATGCTAAAGCGTTCTAAATTCGAGACAACTCAATCTCAGATTATGCACCGTGCCGAGGATCTGATTAGTGCAGCCTCAAATCGCTACCGCATTACAGTTCAAGTGGCAAATCGCGCTAAGCGCCGACGTTATGAAGATTTTGACAGTGCGGATGATATGATGATGAAGCCAGTGCTGAGGGCAATTATCGAGATGTCTGACGAACTGACTCAACCAGAAATTATTGGCGAAGTCTAAAGTGATGCCAACTGGAAAATAGAATGAGCAAAAATTTAGAGTTCATTCAACTGACACTCAAATCTTGGCAATTAGTCAACCCCCCCTTAAAGAAGGGGGTTTTCGCGATCATTGTGGTTGGTGTATTTCTTTTAAGTTTAGAGATCCAACCTGCAAATGCCCAAAGAAGCACTCCCGGCGATGCTTGGCAGCAAGTTTATCAACAATTACCCGACTTACCCCGAGAAAATAAGTACGTTAGTAAAGAAACGGGGAAACTAGCTGAAAATAACACCTTGGTCAGTCGTATGATATGGTATCACTCGTATTTGAAAGGACGTGCGCCAAATTATCGACTCGATTGGAAGCTGACTTTGGCTGATTATCTGGGTGCTAATGAAGTCATGTATGAAACCACTTATCCTGGAAAGGATAATCTACAGAAAAATCCTTTTGATGGCGATCGCGCTGCTGTTGCACGCCTTAACCGTCGCCAGCGAGATGCATTGGTGCAAGCTTTAGTTAATGTTTTCAGTTCTAAATCGCAAAATACACCAGCTACCCCCAACACCTCATCCCCGTCACAGGAAACCACTCCACCTCCTAGACAGGTACCGAAAAAAGGAGGCGCAGAGTTATTAAAGTGAAAAGGGGACTGGGGACTGGGGACTCGGGAGTAGGGAACAGTCTGCTAATCCCTAATCCCTAATCCCTAATCCCCCTAATCCCTAATCCCCTATGGAACGTGTTATAAAAAGTGGAGTTGGTTGGCGCATCGGCTGGAACCCAACAGCGGCAGAGTTTAAAGGTTTAGTGGGTACAGATGATTGGGCGTTTGAATTAACAGAAGCCGAGTTGAATGATTTTTGTCGCCTACTGGCGCAACTCGCAGACACCATGAGGCAAATCGCGACTGAATTAATGGATGAGGAAAAGATTGCCTGTGAAGCCGAAAGCGATTTATTATGGATGGAAGTAGAAGGTTATCCTCATGCCTATAATCTGCGCTTGATCTTGAAAACAGGGCGTTGTGTAGAAGGTCAATGGAATGATTCTGCTGTTCCTGGTTTACTGCAAGCCTCTGTTATGCTCAAGGTTTTTTAGATTGAGACCTTGATAATTTGAGTTCTTATTGGTATAATAGGAAAGTTGACTACGGGGCGTAGCGCAGCTTGGTAGCGCGCCACTTTGGGGTAGTGGAGGTCGTGGGTTCGAATCCCGCCGCTCCGATTGATTGAGAAGTATACCTGCTGGTCTTTGTAGAGAGTGGCAGGTTTTTTAGTTTTGTATCAAATGATGCTACGCATCTTTGACAAGATGAAGAGAATGACAGTATGAGCAGAGAATAAGGGGGATCTGCAAGATGTGGCTTTTAGTACTTGCCCATTTCCCTGATCTCCCTCACCTCCCCGTATGAATTAGGGATTCTTATTTTAGAAACGCCACCAAGTCTTTTGTACGTAACTCAGAATAGCCATCGCAATTGCGCCAAACAGCAATAGCCAAATCACTCCTCCTGGAAGGAAACTGAGAATACCAAAACCTCTTAGTACCCAAACAGCGATCGCAATACCAAGAAAAACCCCGAAACCCTGATTTAATGCGCGATTTAATTTAGAACTACTCACCTAATTTCCCTCAAACTTTACAGTCATAGCATTTTATATGTAGCAACAAAAGTATTCACTGTTATAGAAGCAGTCAAGAAGTAGAAAGGGAGATGTACTTGAAGCAATACCTTAAGGTGCCCTACGAGAGCCCAAGGAAGACGTAAACAAGGCAAGACGCTACTCATGCTGGAAATGAAAATGGCGTCTTGTTCTGTTTGTCCTCTTAGGTTTATTCTTCGTTTCCCCTGTTCCCATGTTTATAAGTCTTTTTGTCTTATTTTCGCTGCATGCCCATATTTTTTTGTTTTAGTTCATCTGCCTAATTTTGTCTTGTCAAAATTTTTTTTCATCATAAGTGAAATTACGGTAGCTTATAATCCATCTTATCTGTTAAAGATAAGTACTTAGATCAGGGCTGCGTGGTTGACCATTTCTCTTTCTATTTTTTGCTAATTTTCTAAGTATATATACTTAGAAAGTGTGAGGTCGAGTCGGTTAACACCTAAAATGAAGACTAGCTTGAGGACACAAACACACAGGGAAGAGGAGGGTTTTCATTATCAGCTGCTAGAGAATTTGATACTTTGATATGAATGAGAAACATGACATATTATGAGTGAACTTTCGGTAACTATAGCCAGAAAATAACTGTTTCCGGAAAATCCATATATTGTACTGGAAGTAACATTAGTGAGTGAGACTCAACCAAGTCAGATATTCACCATTTTAAACCCGTTTAGTTGATGTGTTGAGGAGTGACTAAAAACATTATGTCTGCGTTCTTTATTTCAGACTCGGTTCCCACAGGTTCAGACATACCTTGGAGTCAGGACAAACAAAGATTGCTGATGCAGGGCGAAATTCTGGTGGAAACGCAATCGCATACAGCTTGGGGTGGTGCTGTGACTGCTTGGATGTATGTACCGTTAGTGCGATCGCACGTGTGGCAGCAGATAACAGATTACCCGCGTTGGGTGCAATATTTTCCTGATGTAACTAAAAGCGAAGTTTTACAACGTGGCGAAGTCAAACGTCTTTATCAAGCAGCACAAAAAGCTTTTTTCTTTTTCACAGCGCAAGTAGAAATTTACCTTAATGTCGTGGAAGAACTTGGGCAGCAGATACAATTTAAGTTGGAAAAAGGGAGTTTTCACGATTTTACAGCCAAATTAGAGCTAAAAGATTGTGATAATGGGACTTTGCTCGGCTATACTGTCCAAGCTACCCCAACTATTCCCATACCATCAATTTTTATTCAACAAGCAATGAACTTTGAATTGCCTGCGAATATGCGTAAAATGCGACAAGTTCTTTGTAAGGGTCAGTAAAAGTCATGCCACAGGCAAACGAAATTTTGGACTTTTGGTTTGGTAGTCCGGATGAACCAGACTACGGCAAACCAAAGTCTTTCTGGTTCAATAAAAAACCGGAGTTTGACGAAGAACTGCAAATCCGGTTTCTGACAGATTACCAAAAAGCAGCAGCAGGATACTTAGACGAGTGGATCGATGCCTCTGATAGTTGTCTAGCATTGATTTTGCTGTTGGATCAGTTTCCCCGAAATGTGTTTCGCGATACTCCCCAAGCCTTTGCTACTGACTGGGAAGCACTTTCAGCAGCCCAGCACGCTCTTGCACAAGGATATGACAAAAACTTGCTACCCGTACAACGCTGGTTTATTTACTTACCTTTTGAACACAGTGAAAACCTAGAGCATCAGCGTCAAGCAGTACGACTCTTTGAGCAACTGGGCGATGATCCTGATAGTGCGAGTTGCATTGATTATGCAATTCGTCATATGCAAGTGATTCAGCGTTTTGGGCGCTTTCCTCATCGCAATGAAATTTTGGGAAGAGTTTCAACTATAGAAGAAAAGGAGTTTTTGAAACAAAAAGGATCATCATTTTAAGTTGATCAGTGCTTAGTGCTGAGTCATGAGTTGTGAGTTCCCAGCAATGAGTCTTGAGTGACTTGTTCCAAATTTTCTTTATCCTACTCAGCACTTGGCACTTGAAACTGTAGTAGAGAGTTTATATCAAAAATTATTTTTTAACTTACCAATGCGTGGATTCCTCCGCAGGAGGTCGGGGGTCTTTAATTTTGTTCGCGTAGCGTGTCCGTAGGACACACTTTGAATTTTGAATTTTGAATCCCCCGTTCCTGTAGCGTCCCCGAAGGGCTTAGGGGTGAGCTTGGCTGTTCATAATTTATACCAGACAACCTTTGATATTCTGATAAATTTAATGAACTTTCAGAAATGCTTGGTTCGCTACCAAACCATACTTCATCTAGATCAGTTTCAGTAAATATATAGCCAAGACTAGCAGCAAAATTAACTATCTTAGTTTTATCCCAATCCCAGATACCGAATAAGCCTCGTACGCAGCATTTACTATAGTACTGCTCATAAATTGCTTGCTCCGACATCAAAACCTCATAAAAATCATTCACCTGCTGTACTGACATAGATTACTCTCCCTAATTCTTGTGTTTTTTTTACGGATAATAAAAATTAAATTGATTAACAAACCGAGTCCGGTTTCTATAATTGATATTCAAGAGTTATGAGTCATCACAAGGATAAAATCAGAAGATGTTCATAAAAATCTATTGTTTCTTCAGATTTTATTTATCACATCTATCAAATGGTCACATCTATCAAATGGTCATTTGAAGTATGAACGGAAGGCAAAAATATAAAAGATGAAGTATAAAATTTTCATCTTTTATCGTTTATCCTTTTTTGGTGGCTTTTGATGCAGTACAAGGCTGTACTTCATCCCTAAATAACCACCCGTGAGTTCCATCAGGCAGTTTAACTTCTACAAAGTCACCTCGTACTTGAACAAATAAGACCATCGCACCCAAATTTAGTTGTTTGACACCGCCAACTTCTGTTTGAGGTTCAGGGCGTAATTTAGTCGAAAATCTACCGCCAGGTGGAGAAATAACACGACACAATTGTGGTTGCTGTGATATGAAATTTTGTTGTGCATGACTTCCACCTGTATGATTAGGATTCATAAAGCTAAAGCCACCAATTGCACTCACACAAGCTACTACACTCATTCCCAGTAATTTTGGTAGTTTAATTGGTGAAGGTGATACTACTGACTGAGTACTCAACAAAACTTCTAATGAATTTTCCTCAGACTTCCTGACTTTTGGTATCCGTGTAGTGTGAGCAACAGCTTTTTGACGTGACATTGGAACAATAGAGTATTCTAACGGTACATATCCACCAGGATACTCATTGCAAACAATGGCACTCACTTTAAAATTTTGTTGCCCCAAGCGTATACAGCTACCAACAGAAAGTGGCATTTCACCAGCTAGAAGCAACTGTCCGTCAACGATAGGAGGATTCCTCTGGCGCAGATTCCGCAAATAAAATGTCTGCTTTTGCTGATGAAAGAAGATTTCAATATGTAAAGCTGACACTGTTGGATCTGGTAAAACAATATCGCACACTTGCGGGTCACGACCAATGCGGACTCCTCTACTAGGATTTTTACTTTGTTGCTTCTCAAGAATTTTGCGATTTTTGAGTTGTCCGTTTTCCTCCCACTCTAAAGAGAGTTCATGAAGGATATTTGTAGTACCAGAAGCTTCAGATGTCGGTAATTCGCTCCGGCTTGCCGCCAATTCTCGTAGCGCTTGCAACACCTCACCCACTGTCTGATAACGGTCTTTGAAGTGATAGCGCGTCATTTTAGCCAGAACAGCAGCTAACCCCGGGCTAACAGTCGTGAGATATTCCCACAGTATTTCTCCTGTATTCGGCTCATCTTGAAGTTCGTTAGGATACACTCCCGTCAGCGCCTGAACACCTATCATCCCCAGCGCATAGATATCACTACAGGGACGTGGTAAACGTCTGATTTGTTCGGAGGGCATATATCCGCGAGTTCCGATAATGAAAGTGACGTTGTTTCGTCCCGTCGCAGCTGCTGTTTGGCTTCGCAGTTGCTTAATTGCTCCAAAGTCTATCAGAACTAATTTGTTGTCTGAAAGACGTCTGATGATATTGTCAGGTTTGATATCGCGATGAATGACCCCGTGACTGTGGACAAATTCTAAAATACCTAGTACCTCAATGAGCATTTCTATAATATGACGTTCCGTCCATCTTTTACCTGGAGGAAGTTCCATACTTAGAGTATGCCCGCTGATAAATTCTTGCACCAAGTAAAATTCTTGGTTTTCTTCAAAATAAGCTAAAAGCCTGGGTATTTGGTCATGGTTGCCCAACTGTTGCAATGTTTCAGCTTCTTTTAGAAAAAGCCTTCTGGCAGTTTCTAAAATGTCAGGGTCGGTACTAGAAGTTTTGAGATGTTTGAGGACGCATTTAGGGTTTCCAGGGAGGTGAATGTCCTCTGCAATGTAAGTTTGCCCAAAGCCCCCCTCACCTAATACTTCAAGGACTTTGTAATGTCCTGCTAGTAGCTGACCAATCATGTTGTAACGGTGATTTTAAAAAATGACTACGAAGAGAAGGAAGAAAGGAAGAATATAGGTAATCTTACACCGGCAACGGAGTAAGAAGCAGGGTATTGAAACGGCGATTAATCCTATTATATCTCTCACAGCACCCTGAATTAAAAGCTTTGTGATGTTCATTAGGTAATGATTAATAAAACGCTCCTGGTACATCAATGAATAACAAATTCAATAAACTAATGTTGCCACTTTGGCACATTATTCCAAATAAATATCAAGCTAAATAAACTATGTTTTTTTACTCGTTTGGTCAATTTTATAGCAATTTCAATTGAAGACATAGGTTATGCTTAGATCCACGCAAACAGGATTGAGTCAATAAAATGTTCAACTATAAAAATATAAGTAGTTATATTTCATATTAAAGCAATAATAATTACTAAAATGTCTAACAATTCAACATTTTTAAGAAACTCATACAATTTAGAATAGCGAATGTTGAAAACTCAACAGAAGCGGGAAAAAGATAATTCCATATAATTACTCTACAGTGCCACGGGATTGATATTTAGAGGATGTCTGAAAAGATTGGATAAGGTATATTTTGTCATTCTGAGCGTAGTCCTGAGCGAAGCGAAGGAACAGGAGCGAAGAATCCCTATTCACCGTGGATTTGTGAGATGCTTCACTGCGCTATCGCTCCGTTCAGCATGACATTTTTGACTTCTCAGACATCCTCTTAGGGACGTCCGATAGCGGTTCCTGATTGAGTGCAATACAACCTTTTTTTTGTGGGATGGGCTTCTAGCCCGTCTTATAGCAAAAGGCAGAGGGCAGCTATGCTGAAGGCAGAAGGGAAAAGATTGAGTGGTCGAGGTTTCAGAATTTGTCTTTGTCCTAATCACCTTGGCGATTGCTATAAATTGAGGGGGAACCGGATGCCATATGTGTCAACTTAAGCCAAAACTCTTCTAAAATCTCGTTTCCAGGTCTAAGCAGGAAATGCGCTTGAAGCGGCTCTGCCGCTCATAAGGCAGGCAGAGCCTCCGAATAAAGATTCCCAGCCTCAGGCTGGGAACGAGACAATCTCTTAAAGCTTGTTCCATACTGGTTTTCACCTTAACTTGACACGCATGGCACGATGCCCACTCCACAAAATATGTATTTCATCCGAGTGAGAAGCGCTATTTGAAAAAGCCAGAAGTACGCTCGTCTGAAGGTAGAAGCCGATTGATAGTCGCGGCAAAGTTTGTGTGGTCTACCGTATCGATATTTACTTGGCTGAACCAATCGTTTCATACCCTTCGGGCAGCTTTCTGTAGAAAAAAGTATAATACTTTACTTGAATTCCGAAAAAGCGGTCCTCAAGGCATCTGCATACTTTATCTTCATCCTTTAGTAGACTTTATTTGGTCATCCTAAAGCAGGACGATGGTGAATCCAAGGTTTTGCGGCTTCTAGTTGGGCTGCTAAGCTAATGAGAGTGGTTTCCGCTGCGGGGCGTCCCACCAACTGTACACTTATTGGTAAACCGAGTTCGTCAAAACCTACAGGAAGAGCGATCGCTGGTTGTCCAGTCGCATTTGCTGCGGGACATGGCGCTACCCAACGAATAATGTTTTGGAATGTCTCTTCTGGACTCAAGTTTGCCCATTCTCCGACGCGGATAGGTGAATGTAGATAAACTGGTAACACCAGAACATCCACAGTGTCGAAAAATGCGACGATTTGTCGCGCCACCATCTGCATTTGGTAAACTGCTTGCAGGTACTGACCCGCAGAACCGGTTCTCGCTAAAAGCCAGCGATTGAGTGGCTGTAAAATCTCAGCAGGAATACCCGACGAAGCTACGCTTGTTTGCCAAACAACTTGAAATGGTTCAACTAACCCACTAAGGTCTATGCTTTTGGGTTCAACTGTGTGACCAAGTTCTTGCAATAATTGGACTGTTTGCAGAACGCCTTGCTGACAGTTTGCATCGGCTTCCCCTAAAGGAGCAATACTCGTAGTGTAGGCAATTCGTAAAGTACCCGGTTTTTGCTGGGTAGCAGCAAGAAAGGATGGTTCGGGATCGCTTAACCAATATGGATCACCCGTGACGTATCCAGACATGATATCTAAAAGAGCAGCCGCATCAGCAACAGTACGCGCTATCGGACCATTGATCGCAATACCACTGAGGCGATCGCCTACTGGCGCATGAGTCACTCGTCCTCTTGATGGCTTAATTCCCACTAAACCACAACAAGCTGCAGGTCCACGAATCGAACCACCACCATCAGAACCTTGGGCGATCGCGCATAATCCTGCTGCTACTGCTGCGGCGGCACCACCACTCGAACCACCAGGGGTGTATTCCAAATTCCAGGGATTTCTAGCTGGCGGAAATCCCGTAGGTTCTGTGTAAGGAGTTGAACCGAGTTCTGAAGTTGCTGTTTTGCCTAGAAGAGTAAACCCAGCTTGCTTAATTCTGGTTACCACCCCATCATCATAATCAGAAATATTATTCAGTAAGGCAGGATTTCCGTAGGTACAAGCGACACCTGCAACAGGGTTGAGGTCTTTAATAGAAATTGGCACTCCAAAAAACGGTGGTAGTTCTGATGCACTAGCGAGCATTTCCGTTTTTGTTTTGGCATCTGCGATCGCTTGCTCTGCCGTCACTGTAAAATAACTTCCCAGTTGAGGATTCAACCTAGAGATGCGTTCTAAATAAATTTCCACCAACTCCAAAGGCGACACTTCTCGACGACGGATTAACTGTGCCTGTTCTAGTGCTGGGGTAAAAGCTAAATCTACTTTATTCATTGAAACAATAACCTCTTAAACAAAAACCCCCTGCTTTTGGGGGATTGGATTTTATTTCACACTGTCAACATGGTTACACTTTTTACAATTCCTAACCTAAAGACAATTTTGTAGATCCAGGGTTATATTACACCAGTTCTATTGTATTTACGTTTTCTTTGGAAACCTGATTTTTCACAAACACTGGATTTCTCAAACCCTGCATTTCCTAACATCAATATTTATGTTGCTGTCAAAAAGGATAATCTTTTCTTGTAAGATTTGAGAATTTGGTGCAAGCTAAACAACGGTAAGCACTTAAACGTACTTACTTGCCAGAATATAAGTAGATAGGTAGAAATAAACCGAACTATGTTAAAAAATGTAAAAACCTCTAAAACCCTTACCAATGAACGGCAGGTGACGCCAGTCCGCTCAAGTCGGCAGAGCCGCCCACGCGGCTGGCTCCTTTATGCCGGGGAACCCGTCCACCGCACTGCCTCCCAATGACTAATGACTAATGACTACCAAAACTTGTTAACTTTATTTGTACCGATCTACTTACAATCATTTACATATTTTCCTGATATTTAGGAGAAAATCGAGATGCATTTCTATCGCTACGACAATCTCCGTCGCATTCAGCAACTCGACCCCATACAAGACCACTGCCAGATTTATCATCTCATGTTGGGCTACGAGTTTCCTTGGGACATAACGCGAGCCGATGAAATTGCCTTAATGAAAACTTACTGCGTTCCCAGTATCTCTAAATTACTGGATAAAACAGGCGAATTTCACAAGCGTCCGCAAAAACGCTACGACGATACAGCAATAATTGTTGTAGAGTTTTGCAAGTGGGGTTATGACAGCGAACGTGGTCGTGAAGCAATTGAACACATGAATGCTATCCACTCCCGCTTCAAGATTGACAATGCAGATTTTCTCTATGTACTTTCAACGTTTATTTATGAACCCATCCGCTGGAATGCGCGTTTTGGCTGGCGGCTGATGTGCGAACAAGAAAGATTAGCCTCATTTTACTTTTGGCGGGAAGTAGGTAAGCGGATGCATATAGAAAATATCCCAGAAACGTACGAGGAATTGGAACAGTATAATCTTGACTACGAACGCAGCCACTTTCAGTATTCAGACACCAATCGTCGAGTTGGTGAAGCAACCCGCGATTTGTTTTTGAGTTGGTTTCCCAAATGGATGGAATCGCCCTTAAAACCTGTCGTCTATACTTTACTTGATGATACAATGCTCGATGCCTTTGGTTTTGAGCATCCTTCCCAATTGTTATGCTGGGGTGTTGAAACCACTTTAAAACTCCGGGGTCATGTGTTGCGTTTCTTACCACCTCGTAAACAGCCTAATTTCTTTATCGACTCTCCAACCCGGAGTTATCCGAGTGGTTATGAAATTGCCAATTTAGGACCTGCAGAAAAAAGTTAATCTGCAACTCAACTTGTAGTTGAGCAAAAAACTCTAGCTGAATTGTTCTAATAAGCTGAACTGCAAAAATAGGAAACACCACTGTGACAGCAAATCAACCGGCTATAGATGTTGGCTAGAAGCTAATTTCTTCGCAACATATCGATGTCAATACTGATTGCTGTACCTTTGATTTGCCCATTAAGAGGATAGTATGAGACAAATCCACGGCTTGGACTGTCGAAGAGATACCCACGACGCAAGGCTGGAACTTTGCCTTGTTTGACCAGGGACATGAAGGCTTCGAGATATCTGCGTATACTTTGACGATTTCCCTGAGTTCCATTTGTATGATTGCTGATCAGTATCATGAACAAGTCCAAGCTGCGGTTATCTTGTCCGTCAATTAGACTACCATTTTCTAGGAAAGAACTTGCTACGATTTTTCCATTAATTTGTTGCACTTTGAACAGAGTATAATAGCGCGATTCTTTTTTAGGATCGTTCACATAACAAACCCAGGAACCGTCGGGATTCTGTATAAAACCTTGTTGTGCAAGGTAGGAAAACGGAGAATTGGTTGGCTGATTTTGTGGAGTCGGCAACAAATCCGTCACTGGATCGAAAGAGCAAATCCTCAGCGGCATTCTTTGTTGAGGAGCAGTTGTAACTTCCTCTGCTACTGCCATAAAAGAAACGGCAGCAAACGCAGACGCAGAAACAGCGAATGCGCTAAGCAAACGTATAATTATATTCATGTTTTTTGGCTTATAAGTAGTTAGTGAGACACCTTTTCGTAGTGGTCAGGCGTCCCAATTTAGTTCTTAATACTTATCTTCTATAGCGTTATTATATTTCCGGACAAAAAATCCTGAGACAGATTCAATCTGTCTCGTTTCAGCTTTGGTATTTGTTCATACAAATACCTATAAAAAAATAGTAAAAATTTCTATGTAAGGAATTATTTTTGACTTAATATAAAGATTTTTTAGTTCTTTTATTGAAGTGTTTTTAAATACTATTTTTTCCATTTAATCTATAAAATTCTTATATCATCCCTAATTGCAGAAACTTGAAGTATTCAAAATCACTCACATTGTCAAACTGCTTTTGGTAATGCTGGTACTGATAGTTGATAAACCTTACATTCGTTTTTATCGCTTCTGGTTCAAACCAAAATACTTCGTTTTTACTTCAAGATTGCTTTCTCTATTTGAGCCATAACTGTAAATAGTTGATAAAGGTATTGTAAAAAAATATCTTGTCAGCTTCTAGTCGGCATCTTATAAAATTATCTATTTATACTAGAAAAGTAGTCATTTAATATGTAGAATTTCGGAGTAACTTTTTAAAGTATGGAACTTGTAACACTTACCGCTGCTGCTATTACAACTCTCATTGTTTCAGAAGCCGCCAAAGAATTAGGTAAAAATACAGGAAAAGCTGTTTCCGAACAATTCGGCAAAGTCTTGACGGCTATTCGTGACAAATTGAGTACAGTGGGGACTGAGGGACTACTGACACGAGTACAAAACCAGCCAACAGAAAAGAATAAAGCACAGTTCCAAGATGAACTGGAAACGCAAATGACTGAAGATAAAGCATTTGCCAACCTTTTGCAAAAACTCATGGAACAACCTGAATTAGCAGAAGCACTTCGTCAAGAGCAAGTGATAGGAGAGAAGCTTAAGGCTAAAGGCAGCATAGAACTTGATGGTAACACTCAAGAAGCAACGCAGGGTAAGCCTGGAAGGCAAAAGATAGGATCTGATATCGAAGCTGGTGAAAGCATTAAAATCAGCAACAATTCACAACGGAAACTTTAGAAATAATTAAGAATTTAGAGTAAGCAGGGTATATCAGGGTAGCAGCTATTTCTCGTCTCAAATATTTATTCAAGGCGCTAATATACCCATGAAAAAACAACCTGACGATAAACAGGGATATCATGAACAGACTATTGGTAACGGTATTAAAGGTAAAAGGATAACCATTAAAGATAATCAGCAGACAATTATTAATAATTACAGCCCGAAATCAGTACTATTTGTTATTGGATTTTTTGGGTTACTTATAGGTGGTGTCTGGTTCATATTCATTCCAAAACAAACCAATACTAGTAATTCTCAAATTACTCATAATTATAATAATCAGAAATATGATAACTCCAGTCATTTTTTGATTAACAACCCCTTACCACAATTACCTGGTCAAAACTTCTCCGGTAAGCTACAGAAAAAAGAAGCGGAACAGAAAATTATCATCTATGAAAAGGAAGTAGAAAAGAATCCCAATTCAGCACTAGCTTACACCAACCTAGGGGAAGCAAAACGCCGTGCAGGTGATTTGGAAGATGCAGCCAAGGCACACGAAAAAGCGCTACAGTTGAATCCCAATTTAGTAGAGGCGAAACTAGGACAGGCGCTGGTAGAACAAGATAAGGGGAATACCGCACAGGCTAAACAAGAAATTCAAGATGTTTTGGCGCGTGGGGATGTTGCTGCTGCTTACTACTATTTAGGGGAGATTTTTTGGAAACAAAAACCTAGAGATTTACAAAGTGCAGAGGCTGCTTATCGAAAAGCGGTTGAGCTAGAACCAAAAAATATTGAATATAAAATATCTTTTGCAGTAACTTTGGCTATGCTAGATAAATTTGAGAAAGCACTACTTGAAATCAAAGAAGTAATTCGTATTAAGCCTAATTCTAAAATGGCTTATTTGTACTTAGGTAATATTCTTATAGATAAGTAAAATATAGATAAGGAAAATAAGATAGATGATGCGATATCGGCATTCCGTACAGTTCTTAAACTTGATGATGATAGTAAAGATGATAATTCTAATAAATTTCTTGATAGCTTTGCCCACTCTTATATTGGTCTAATTTTAATAACTCAAGGCAATACAGATGCAGGCATTGCTGAATACAAAAAAGCAATTAGTGTTGCTTATTTTAATCCAGTGCCTTATGAATACTTCGGAAATATTTTGATTTTACAAGGTATTTCTAGCAAACAAGTAAATAAGATAGAAGAGGGTATAATATTACTAAAACAAGCAAGTGTTCTGTACAGAGTTTTCAAACAAAGTGACAAAGCTGATAAGATTGATGAAATTATCAATTCCCTAAAAAATTGAACTCTATCACAAATCCACCTCAACTTTCCACCTAAAATTGAATGCTCAAAACTCCCTCGAAACCTCACCCTGCCCTATCGGGCATCCCTCTCCTTGCTAAGGAGAGGGAAAGATTTTAGCGTAGCTAAAAGCGAGGGTGAGGTTTTCAGCGAGATGGGATGTTCAGATTCCCGACTTCTTCAAGAAGTCGGGAATCTTGCTACCCCTGAAAATTAATGAAACAGACTACTAACTAACTACCCCAACGCCAGCCATATCCAAAATTGGCACAATCAAATCTTCGCGCTTGACCGCCATCATATGTACACCCTGACACAATTGACGTGCTATTTGGACTTGTTCAGCGGCAATTTTCATCCCTTCCTCAAGGGGGTCTTTTGCTTGCGCTAACCTATCAATTATGTGGTCGGGAATATTCACCCCCGGTACACACCGATTGATAAACTGGGCGTTTTTCGCTGATTTCAAGAGAAAAATTCCCGCCAAAATCGGTTTGTTACAACCTGCGGCTATGGTGTCCATGAACTTTTCTAGCCGCTCAAAATCTGTAATGAGCTGACTTTGGAAAAACTGCGCCCCCGCTGCTAATTTGCGCTCAAACCGACTTTGCAAACCAGACCAACTAGCACATTGCGGATCGACCGCTGCACCAGGAAATAAGTCTAGCGCACCATCTGTCAGAGGTTTTTGGTTGCAGTCAACGCCATGATTCAGTTTTTGGATCAGTTGCAGCAGGCGCACCGCTTCCAAGTCAAACACACCCTTGGCGTCGGGATGGTCGCCTGCTTTCACCGGGTCACCAGTCAAAGCTAAGATGTTATAAATACCCAAGGCATGAGCGCCCATGAGGTCGGCTTGCAAACCAATACGATTGCGATCGCGACAAGCAAGTTGACAAATCGGCTCGATGCCGTTTTGTAACAAAATTGCTGACGCCACTAATGAAGACATCCGTAGCACAGCGCGGCTACCATCGGTAATATTGACGGCATGAACCCTCCCCTTAAGGGTCGCCGCCATTCTTACCATGTGTTCTGGATTACCGCCTTTCGGTGGTGTCACCTCGGCGGTAATCAGGAATTGACCAGTTTTCGCTGCTGTACGAAAAGAAGTTAAAGCAGTTGGATTTATGGTATCCAGCATAACAATGACGATTTCAGTCTGTAGGTACTGCTATAGCACAATATACCGTAGACAGAAAAGCTCATAGCGGCATAGAATAACCCATCGCAGCTTTTACTTGATTGAGAGTTTGGTTGGCGATCGCCTCTGCTTTTTGCTTTCCATCCCGCAACACCGACTCTAGATAGCCTTTGTCGTTCGTCACCGCCTGATATTTCTCTTGGATGGGTTTGAGGGCGTTAATTGCTGTTTCCGTCAACAAAGGCTTAAATTGCCCCCATCCCATATCCTGACACTCAGCCGCTACCTCTTCCTTCGTCTTACCAGAAAGCAGCATATACAGTGTTAATAAATTATTACTTTCAGGACGCTCTGGATTGTCAAACTCCAAACCACGAATCGGATCAGTTTTACAGCGCTTAATCTTTTTTGCAATCTCATCCGGTGAATCTAGCAAATTGATTCGGCTCAATTCTGACGGATCGGACTTCGACATTTTCTTCGTACCATCCGTCAAACTCATCACCCTCGCCCCTTCTTTGCGGATCATAGGTTCTGGTAACTTCAAAACTGGCTGATCCGGTTTGGCAAATTGGTGATTAAACCTGTTAACAATATCCCGAGTCAGTTCCAAGTGTTGCTTTTGGTCTTCACCCACTGGTACTTTATCAGGATTGTACAGTAAGATATCCGCCGCCATCAGCACTGGATAGTCTAGTAAGCCAACACCAACATTTTCTCCTTGCTTAACTGCCTTTTCCTTGAACTGGATCATGTCCTGGAGCCAATTAAGAGGTGTGATACAGTTAAGCAACCAAGTCAGTTCACTATGAGCAGGGATATGAGATTGTATAAAGATAGTGGAGTGGTTGAGATCAAGACCACACGCCAGATACAGAGCAGCGAGCGTGTAGGTATTTGACGCCAGTTCTGCCGGATTGTGTGGCACGGTAATGGCGTGTAAATCCGCTATGAAGAGATAATTTTCGTACTGGCTTTGGATTTCTACCCAGTTGCGAATTGCACCCAAGTAATTGCCCAGATGCAGATTGCCTGTTGATTGAACTCCAGAAAGAACTCGTTGCCTGCCCATAAACTTCAATATAAGGTTTTCAAATCCGACAATAGCGGGATTGACACTCTCAGGTCTAAAGACACTGAGATTCTTGGTTCATTGACTCGCCGTTAGACAGCAGGCTTGCGCCAACTGCCCAAGAGGGCAAATCTCCCCAAGCGTAAGTTCCCGTGTGCCCCACGGTACTGAGTCCTTTTCTCAAGATGTTAATGGCTGCGTTCACGTCTCTATCCTCCACGAATCCACAATGTGGACAGACGTGAGTCCTGGTAGATAGAGACTTCTTCACTTTTTCCCCACAATTAGAGCAATTTTGGCTTGTATTGTGGGGAGGAACGGCAACCGTTACCTTTCCATATTTGTGTCCAAAATACTCTAACCATGACCGGAAGGTTGACCAGCCAGCATCACTGATTGATTTAGCCAGATGACGATTACGTACCAAGCCTTTAACATTCAAGTCTTCATAGGCTACCAAATCGTTAGATTGGATGACGGAATACGCAACACGCTTGCAATACTCTTTTCGTTGCCTACTTACTCTTAAATGCTTTCGAGCATATCGATTTCTAGCTTTGTGGTAGTTGGTTGACTGTGGCTGTTTTGCCTTTTTCTTTTTGGGGTCGTACTTTTTAGATTTTTTGCGGTTAGCACGATTCAACTGCTTCTCAGACGAACGGTAAAATTGAGGGGATTGTTCTACATTACCTTTATTATCAGCAATGAAGTACTTCAGTCCTAAGTCAATACCAACTATTTGACCTGTAGGCTGAGTCTCAACTTTCAAATCGACATCAATTGCAAATTGAGCGTAATATCCGTCAGCACAGCGCACTAATCGGACTCGCTTTATCTGTTTGATGTCATAATAGTTCAAGTCGTAGGTTCCTTTTAATCTTAAGGTTCCTATCCCTTTTTTGTCTGTAAAAGTTATAGCCTTACGAGTCGTAGAAAGCTTCCAGCCACTGGTCTTATATTCAACAGAACGGCAGTGTTTCTTGTACCTTGGGAAACCCTTCTTGCCTTTAACTTTCTTTTTGCAATTCTCGTAGAATCGTGCTATTGCGCCCCAAGCCCGTTCTGCCGCAGATTGGCGAGCCATTGAATTGAGTTCATCAGCAAAAGGAAATTCAGCCGCAAGTACAGCGCAATGTTTGTTTAATGCATACTTGTCAATTTTTTTATCTTTGTTGTCCATCCAATAGCGCAAACACTTGTTTTGGATGAATTGACTAGTGCGAATAGCATCGTCTATTGCCCTATACTGCTTGTCTTTTCCCTTAACTTTGAACTCGTAAATTATCACTGGTTTCGACCTAACCAACTCCACTATTATGCTAACACAAGTAGCATAATTATACACAAAGATACTGTAAAGATGACGGCGATTAAAATCGCTCGGGTCGCTTATATCTCAGGGCTAAAGCCGCTGAGTTTTACGCATACCGCAAAGTACTATAAAACTGATTTTCTTAGTTTGACATTTCTTTATATTTCACGCAAAGAGCAGCCAGCGCTGCAGGAGGAGCGCTAGCCATGCAGGCGGGTCTCCCACGCCCAGGTGGCTGGCATTGGTTTCCCGACTGCAGGCGACAGGCGTCGAAAAAACGCAAAGCTTTTCTTAGTGGCTTGGCTAGTGTGCGTGAGGTAATTGTGAAATTCGCTGCAAATTACGTTTAATGACTCTTAGTTTACAAAAATCGACAAAATTTAAGTTCTCTTGAGAGGATACAGCAGTAACCTTGAAGTTAGTTAATTTATTTTACACTCCGGGGTGTGTGGTTTATGAAAGCTTTACTACTCTGGCCGATAATGCCCAATTCCTTCTGGTCTTACCAGGAAACGCTAGATTTGGCAGGGTTACGTGCGACAAATCCCCCGCTGGGTTTAATAACGGTGGCAGCAATGTTGCCTGCTGATTGGGAAATCCGCTTAGTTGACCGTAATGTCCGTCTAGAGACAGATGAAGACTGGGCATGGTGCGATATGGTAATAATCTCTGCAATGATTATCCAGAAAAAAGATTTCTGGGAGTTAATTCAAAAAGGAGTTGCGTTAGGGAAAAAAGTTGCAGTCGGTGGTCCGTTCTCCACATCGGTACCAGAATTTGCCTTGGAAGCAGGAGCGCACTATCTGATTTTAGATGAGGGGGAATGTACTATCCCCATGTTTTTAGAAGCTTTGGAAAGGGGAGAAGAACGAGGAATTTTCCGCTCTCCAGAAAAACCCGATGTCACTCACACACCAGTACCGCGCTTTGACTTGCTAGATTTAGATGCTTACCTGGCAATCACGGTGCAATTTTCGCGGGGATGTCCGTTCCAGTGTGAGTTCTGCGACATCATCAACTTATTTGGTCGTAAGCCGCGCACAAAAACGCCAGAACAGATGCTGGCTGAGTTTGAAGTTCTCTATCAAATGAACTGGCGACGCTTGGTCTTTGTTGTGGACGACAACTTCATTGGTAACAAGCGCAATGCCAAAGTTTTCCTGCGTGCTTTGATTCCCTGGATGAAAGAGCGCAACTACCCGTTTCTTCTGCTGACAGAAGCATCTTTGAATTTAGCAGAGGACGACGAGTTGATAGACTTGATGGTGCAAGCTGGGTTCACAATGGTCTTTATGGGCATTGAAACACCAGATGTAGACAGCTTAGCGGTAGCCCATAAAGAACAAAATACACGCCAGTCTCTGGTAGAATCCTGCGACAAGATTACGCGAGCCGGATTACAGATTATGTCTGGCTTCATTCTCGGTTTTGATGGCGAAAAAACGGGTGCAGGACAGCGCATTCAGGCATTTGTAGAAGAAACAGGAATTCCACAAGCTCACCTTGGTTTGCTGCAAGCATTGCATAATACAGCAATGTGGACCCGTCTTAAGCAGGAAGAACGGCTAGAAGAAGGATTAATGGATTTCATGGGTTCGCAGAAAGCTTTGATGAACTTTGTGCCGACTCGTCCCTTGGAAGAAATCGTCAAGGAGTATATCGAGAGTTTCTGGAACATGTATGACCCAATGCTGTATCTTAAGCGCACGTTCCGCCACTTTAACATGATGGAGGGTAAGCGTCCCAACAGCAAACGCCCCCTCACTTGGCACGAACTACGTCTGTTCCCGATAGTTTGCTGGCGTCAAGGTGTGGTTCGCTCAACTCGTTTGCTTTTCTGGTGGCAATTACTGGCGATCGCACTGCGTAAACCTAATTTATTTTACGACTACTTTGTAGCATTGAGTTTTGGCGAGCACTTCTTTTCTTTCCGTCATGAGGTGAAGGCGCAACTAGAAGAACAACTGGAAGCTTGGAAGCAACAAAAGCAAGCACCACAGCAGGAGGAAGCAAATCTTCAGTTGTCATCTGTGAGTTAAGTAAATCATTTTTAATTCGCGCTTTTTTTTGCAAAGGATAAAATAATTGATGTAACGGATAAATGATCTGTGTGACAACACATAAACTCTCCGTTACATCTACTTTTGCTGCTAGCAGTTAATTTGTCGAAATGCAATAACTGCATCTACTGGTTCAGGTTCCACAATATAGCGCTTCTCGTTTGGATGAAGTAATTATTTATGTACGGACTTGAGAGTGAAAAGAAGCTTGATACTACTATTAAAATTATGCCTCTACAAGAAATTCCTGTTTGGTCAATGGTGCAGACTAGTTCTGACAATATTGAAGATAAATTTAATGAATCAATAGAACAGAGAGCGAAACGAGAAGAATGGGCGTTAGTGTTTAAGTTAAGCTTAGAAGATTCCAAGAATTAATTTCTTGTTTTGTCGTCATATTTCCTTGCAACGCTAAACCTTCTAAGAGGATGTTTGAAAAGTTTTTAGAGGTTAAAAATTATGCTAATCGCTGAACCATAGTGCGTATCATGGCAAGATAAATAAAAGTCTCGGATGTTGCGGGCAATAACTCATAGTCTCGAACTAATCGGCGACATCCCATCAGCTTTCCCATAAGTTCGCTCTACAACCCAACGTTTTTTGAGCAAGACAAAACCTTTAGCCTCTTGCGAGCGCAACACAACCTGTACAATCCAACGGCAAAAATTCATCACCCACTGCATGAAAGGTTCGTAATCATTGCCACCATCTACCCAGATAGTAGTCAAACGAGATACCTTTTGATTGGACTGTTTGACCGGATGCGCGAACTTGTTTTCCTCCTTCTCGTTCACCAACATTGGCTGCGGTAACTAAAACCCTCAAAACCAATCCCAAGGTATCGACGGTCATAAATCGCTTACGTCCTTTTCACTTTTTACCTGCATCAAAACCAACTGACTGGCTCACCATTGCTGCGCTTTTAACACTTTGACTGTCAATGATTGCCTCGGATGGACGCTTGTTGACGTTGATGTTCTATGCGAACCCAAACTCTTACGACTATCGTGGATTTTTAGCCAAGTCGCGTCTTTACGCCAATTGCGAAAGTATGTATAGACCGTTTGCCAGGCAGGAAAATCTCCTGGTAGCGATTGCCGAAGGCAGTGCCCAAGGGGCAATCGCCATCTGACTCCTTCTACCAAAATGTAGAAAATCGCGCCATCGAACCTCCCACATATCAACTTCACGCTTTCGACCACCCGGTTTCGCTTCCGGAATTAGGTCACTCATCAATTTATATTGTGCCAGGGTTAGGTTGCTGGGGTAAGCTTTACTCATACCACTCTCTCGGTGCTGTTTAGTATCTATACGAGCGCGTATACTCAGAGAGCTTTTTTACGATCTTCCCGACTTTTCAAACATCCTCTTATGGAACCTAAACTTTGACTTTTTCAATCTCGCCAAAATTAGTGATGTAGGAAAAAGTTTTTGCCACAAAGCTAGAAATTTTACCCAATAACAAGGTTTACGCTGCTTAAATGGATAAAGACGAGCTAAGACGAGCTATATTTTTGGTCAGGATAAAGACAAATCTCTTGTGGCGAACTTCGGGCAACGATATATTCCATCACTTCCTGCCCACAATTAACCGGGCAATGCACGACACCACTTGGAATATATAGGAAATCGCCTGCTTTTATATCTACAAATTTATTATTTTCAACACCTAGTAAAACTCTACACGTTCCCGTAATAATGTATATCGCAGTCTCAAAAGGATGATAGTGTGGGGTTGCACCTGCTCCTGGTGGAATTACCCCGTGAGCCATACTAAGCTTCTTTGAGCCAACAGTTTCTTCAGTTACACCCCAGCCTCGAACATACCCATGATCTGTATCACAAATCCTTTCTGGCTCCTGGACAACTACAACACTACTCACTTGCTGTGGAATGCAAGTATCTAAAATTTCAGAACTCATAAACTATCACCTTAAAAACTATACTATTCAAAAGAAATTAGGTGTTGCATCTCTTGATATATCTAATAAGAATGCAAGGACAGTTAAGACATTTAATTTAGGCGCCGACCGAGACAAGACGAGCAATCGTCGCGGGGCGTCTGGCAACGGCGCCTCGCTCCCGGTTATCTTGTCTTGCTGCCGACAACCACGGTATTGTCCCAAACGTCACCGTACAGCCAGTTGCCTCGCGCGTTTGGGTCGTTGCTGGTGTAGTATTCCTGCCACGCGCTTAGGAGTTCATTGACCGTAAGCTTTCCGTCGCCGTCGTCGAGTTTCTGGAAGGCTAGCTCGCTGTTCGCCGACTTACAGCCAAAAGCTTTGTGGAATTTGGCGAACTCACTTTGTTCAAGAAAACCGTCGCCGTCTCGGTCGCAGATTGTGAAGGTCGCTTCCGCGAGGGGACGGAAGCCTGCTTTATAGGTTTCTGGGTCTTCGGCAAAGGCTTTGCGTAGGCCATTGCGCCATTCCTCTGAAGTGACTTTGCCATCGCCATCGACATCCATCTTGGCTTGTATATGAGTCCAAAAATGTTCAAACGCCTGCAATAGTTTTTGTGTTTTGGGGCTGCCCATAGGCTCGCCCAGATAAGTAACAATACGAGCGGCGAGAGCGAGTACATCAGCCTGTTCTAAAATACCGTTACCGTTGATATCGGCGTGAGTAAAACAAACATCAAATTTTCTATCTAACAAATCTTGAGTTTGAGCGACAGCCACGTTTAATCTCCATTATAGAAAGTGTTGTATTAGCCGCACTGTTTGACCATTTGCTGCGGATAAACTTATTTGATAGTGTTTCAATTTTTTGAGGTTTTGTCAACTTTTTGTGAAAGCTTCGGAAACGTTCTTGGCAGTAAGCAGAGGGAAGAAGTAAGGATGAAAATTTAAAATTTAAAGTTTTATTTTTGTCTTATTAACTAAATTTTATAAGGTTTGTGTATTGTCAAAAATAATTATAGTGGAATCATTCAAAAAACTACCATTATTTTATAACAAATTTTTCTTTTCCTTCTTTTCCTACTTTTCCTACTTTGCCTACTTTTCCTACTTTTCAGTCAGGACATCATTGCCAAACATTAGACAGTTGGAGCCATAGCCGCCGTGCTGTCGTCAAGGTTGATTATAGAGATTTAAATCTACCTTGATAGGGTGTATAGAATAATGGTTAGGGTAAGTTTTAGGATTTAGTATATTTATTAATCCAGTCAACAATCTGCTTATTAACTTTTGCCCGATTTTGACTAATACTGTGGTCATCGCCTTCGTAAACGGTCATTTCAAAGGGTACTTGGTTTTTGTATAGACCCATCGCCAGCTCTAGAGTTTGGCTCACTTCCACTCTCCAATCCTTAGTGCCATGAATTAGTAAAATAGGCGTGGTTTTGGTAAAGTTCTCAGTCGAGTCAATTGCAGACCTTTTCTTTAGCTCTTCTGGGTTATCCGTGTCAAAGTATTGATGTCTTAAGAGGATGTTTGAAAAGTCGGGAAGATCGTAAAAAAGCTCTCTGAGTATACGCGCTCGTATAGATACTAAACAGCACCGAGAGAGTGGTATGAGTAAAGCTTACCCCAGCAACCTAACCCTGGCACAATATAAATTGATGAGTGACCTAATTCCGGAAGCGAAACCGGGTGGTCGAAAGCGTGAAGTTGATATGTGGGAGGTTCGATGGCGCGATTTTCTACATTTTGGTAGAAGGAGTCAGATGGCGATTGCCCCTTGGGCACTGCCTTCGGCAATCGCTACCAGGAGATTTTCCTGCCTGGCAAACGGTCTATACATACTTTCGCAATTGGCGTAAAGACGCGACTTGGCTAAAAATCCACGATAGTCGTAAGAGTTTGGGTTCGCATAGAACATCAACGTCAACAAGCGTCCATCCGAGGCAATCATTGACAGTCAAAGTGTTAAAAGCGCAGCAATGGTGAGCCAGTCAGTTGGTTTTGATGCAGGTAAAAAGTGAAAAGGACGTAAGCGATTTATGACCGTCGATACCTTGGGATTGGTTTTGAGGGTTTTAGTTACCGCAGCCAATGTTGGTGAACGAGAAGGAGGAAAACAAGTTCGCGCATCCGGTCAAACAGTCCAATCAAAAGGTATCTCGTTTGACTACTATCTGGGTAGATGGTGGCAATGATTACGAACCTTTCATGCAGTGGGTGATGAATTTTTGCCGTTGGATTGTACAGGTTGTGTTGCGCTCGCAAGAGGCTAAAGGTTTTGTCTTGCTCAAAAAACGTTGGGTTGTAGAGCGAACTTATGGGAAAGCTGATGGGATGTCGCCGATTAGTTCGAGACTATGAGTTATTGCCCGCAACATCCGAGACTTTTATTTATCTTGCCATGATACGCACTATGGTTCAGCGATTAGCATAATTTTTAACCTCTAAAAACTTTTCAAACATCCTCTAATATGTCGGCAGTGTAGTTTTTGTAAGACATGACTTTTCTTGTGTATGAGTTATTACAAGATTTAAAGCCATCTTTGTAGCGACCTAGACCACAGAATCAATCAATATAATAAGCAATTTTTTGCTGCTTTTTTTGTGTTCGTGGGATCATTATCTTTGCCCAAGTCCAAAAGTATTTAGCAACTATTTCAGCTTTAATTGAGGACTGTTCTCTAGACTCATCAAAGAAAGAAGTGTCAGTCATAATTTCTAATCAAAAGTACGATAGTCTCTTGTTTAATAGCTTATCTTATTAATTCAACAATGAAATTTCTCGGAATTGACTTAGGGTGGAAATCCCAACCCAGCGGCTTATGCTACTTACAATTAATCGATGGAAAACTGCAAATACAAGACTTAGACCGCAAGGAACTGATTGCAGATATCCTCACCTGGATTGATACCTGCGTGACATCACACGAACCCGCCATCATCGCCGTAGACGCACCCACTCTCATCCCCAACGCTACCGGGAGTCGCCTACCCGACAAACTTACCCACAAATACTTTGGCAAATATCACGCTGGATGCTACCCGGCAAATCTCGGCTTACCCTTTGCAGAACGGACAGTAAAATTTGGCTTAGAATTAGAATCGCGTGGTTTCACTCATGCACCAACCATCGAACCACAAAAACCTGGTAGATATCAAATAGAAGTCTTTCCCCATCCAGCCATAGTTCATTTATTTGGTTTAGAACGAATTCTCAAATATAAAAAAGGACGCCTCAGCGATCGCCGCTTAGAACTGATCAAACTCTACAATTACATTACAGAAATCTTACCCACCCTCCATCCTCCTCTGTGTTCTGTGCGCCTCTGTGGTTCCTTCCTTCCCGAAATTCCCACCACAGGCGCAGCCCTCAAAGAAGCCGAAGACAAACTAGATAGCCTCATCTGTGCTTATGTAGCAGCATACTGGTGGTATTGGGGAGAACAACGTAACCTGGTACTTGGCGATCGCACTACTGGCTACATTGTCATCCCCCAATCAAACTTGTAGAGACGCGCCATGACGCGTCTCTACAGGTTGCGTCTCTACAGGTTGCGCTGCACTGTTACTGCGCCCAAACAATCAGCCTTGGCTCATAAGGACTAGAGAGGTGTTTGTGTTTTGGCACCACGCGCAAGGACAAGCCTTGCAAACCAGAGGTATTATACACGACGTCAGCCGTGTAAATACTTAATCCGTCCTTATCCTCGCCTTGGTAATCCATCACCACAGGAACACCGTTGATAATATCGCCACTGGCATCAATAGCACCTTGGTAAAGTTCCACCTGCACATCATCGTTCGTCAAAGTTGCCAAGTCAATCTTCGCTTTGACGTTGACAGTTTGATTAACCTTAATATCTGAATCTGAAGATACGTTAACATCTTTTATTTTGATGTCGTACCAGTGTGCGGTGAGGTTATCTTTCCAATGAGCTAATTCTTTAGCTGGGGCGTAGTTATCGACAGTGAGAGTGTGGTAGCGATCGCTTGCTGGGAAATAAGCCCGCTCTGCATATTCTCGCACCATCCGCGCCGTGTTAAAGAACGGACAATTTAACTGGATTGCATCTTTCATTTTGTCAATCCACCGGCGAGGCAAACCATCGACATCTCGGTCGTAAAATAAAGGCACGACTTCCTTTTCTAGGATATCGTACAGGGCATTTGCCTCTATTTCATCTTGGTAATCGGGGTCATCATACATTTCCCCGTGTCCGATTGCCCAACCGGTACGGACATAATCAGCTTCATCCCACCAACCATCTAGTACGCTTAAATTCGGCAAACCATTCATAGCCGCCTTCATACCACTGGTACCGGAGGCTTCGCGTGGACGCCGGGGATTATTTAACCAGACATCGCAACCCGCCACCATCAATCTGGCTATATGAATGTCGTAGTTAGGAACAAACACTATCTGCTTTTCCAAGCCTTGTTCTTCAATAAAGTGATTGATATCGCGGATGAGTTCTTTACCAGGAATGTCTTTGGGATGTGCCTTACCGGAAATTACAAATTGTAACTTACGGTCTTTATTAGCTAACAAAAGCCGCCTGATGCGCTCAACATCGCGCATCCACAGAGTGGCACGTTTGTAGGTTGCAAAGCGACGGGCAAAGCCGATAGTGAGAACATTTGGATCGAGAACTTCTTGTGCAGAGGCAATTTCTGAGGCAGAAGCACCACGATCTCGCAAATGCTTCACCAAACGTTCCCGCACGTACAAAACCATGTCCAAACGACAGCGTTCGTGATTCCGCCACAACTCCTCATCGGGGATAGCGTCCATCCGTTCCCATAAGGGGTTATCGGTTGCTGCTGATGACCAGCTTGGTCCAAGATAGCGATCGTACAACTCCTGAGTCGATTTAGAGACACAAGAGCGGGCATGAACGCCGTTAGTAATTGCGGTAATCGGCACTTCCTCTACTGGCACATTCTGCCACAAACCCTTAAACATTTGCCGCGAAACCACACCATGCAGCTGTGCTACACCGTTAGAAAATGTTGCCGTTTTCAGCGCCAGCACCGCCATACTGAAAGGTCCAGACAAATCACCAGTATTTTCGCGCCCCAAGCTCAAAAATTGGTCTTTATTCAAGCCAAAAATCTCAGCATAGCGTCCCAGGTAGTGCAACACTTTGTCTGGGGAGAACAAGTCAATTCCCGCTGGTACTGGCGTGTGAGTAGTAAAGATATTACTAGAAGCGACCACTTGTCTGGCTTCGGTATAACTCAGTCCCTCTTCCTGAATCAGGATGCGGATACGTTCTAGAGCAGAGAAAGCCGCATGGCCTTCATTCATGTGATAGGCAGTAACATTGTATCCTAGCGCTTTTAGCATTCGGACACCACCGATCCCCAGCATGATTTCTTGGTGGATACGCATATCGATATCACCACCATAAAGCTGGTCTGTAATGTCCTGGTCGTAAGCGTTATTTGGTTCGATGTTGGTGTCCATCATATACAACGGCACCGATCCCACCTGTACGCGCCAAACCCTTGCGTACACTATGCGCCCTGGATAATCTACCGCAATCCGTAATTCTGAGCCATCGGGATTGCGTTCCAGGTGCAAAGGCATATTATAAAAGTCGTTGATTGGGTAGCGTTCTTGCTGCCAACCATCGGCGTTTAAATATTGAGCAAAATAACCTTGTTGATACAGTAAGCCCACACCAACCAAAGGTAGTCCTAAGTCGCTGGCAGATTTGAGGTGATCCCCAGCCAGAACTCCTAAACCTCCAGAATAGACGGGCAAACAATCTACAAGCCCAAACTCAGCCGAGAAATAGGCGTAGTATTCTTTTTGCTTTTGAGTCCGGTGTTTCTGATACCAGGTACGCTCTTGCAAATAATCTTCTAACTGACGGGCAGATCGATCCATTTGCGCCAGGAAACCTTCATCTTCCACAACTTCCAACAGGCGCGCTTGGCTAATGGTACCAAGCATCAAAACTGGGTTGTGACGGCTAGATTCCCACAAGTCGGGGTCTAAGCGACGGAATAAATCTTTCGTCTCAACGTTCCAATCCCAGTGCAAGTTATATGCCAACTTCCGTAGCGGCTCAAGTCGCTGCGGTAGTGAAGGGGAGACATTAAAAGTGCGAATCGGCTGCATAGGTTAGCGAAACTCTAGCTTTGGCTATGGTTATTGTTGACTGTATTTCCCTTATGCTGTCAATTCTTTATACTAAGTTTGTGAAGTTATCGTGACATTATTAACTTTTGCAAAGTATTCTCAGTTTCGTCGCTAAACTGGGCAACAAGGATCTTTCAAATTTTCCGCGTTACCCTTTGCCACATCTTGAATACAGGAATACTTCATGATTTTGGTATATTTTCTCAGCAAATCTATTAAATATTAATATTACTTTTACTAATCTTCATACTATAGGAGACTGCTACTACGCAGACAAGGTGTATCAAAGGTTGACTATTTTTGGCGGTAATACCATTTTGGATATTAGATTTTAGATTGTAAATTGTGTTCACAAAGTAGCGTCTCGTAACTCAGATCTTGCAGCCAACAAGAGCCAGAGGCTCTAATATCTCGTTACCAGGTTAAACCTGGTAACGAGGGTTGGGAGGCTGAGCCTCCTCACTGTTGCAACAGCTGCAAGATCTCAGGTAAGTCCTGCGGAATGTGGGATCTCGGTGCGCAGCGTCTTTGACAGGAGAAGAGAAAGAATTATTGGATAAGCTTTTGGGTGCTTGATCTGTCGCAATCATTTTTCAAATAGACTGTCTCATGGTCTTCTGGTGATTGTCCAACAAACCAAAACTCCCACTGCCACATTTGGCAATGGGGTTATCAGGGGGAAACAAAAGGTTGTAGATTTTTTGGAAAGGTAGCGCGACAGCTACGCACTTTTCATTACTGAATGATCAATCCTTGGGGTCTTATTACTCCTTCCAAATCAGCCCCTTGTAGGTTTGCTCCTTCTATGTTCGCATCTGTTAGATTTGCCTTTTCTAAGTCTGCGTCAAATAGGTTCGCTCTTTGCAAATTTGCTCTGGCTATGTTTGCCTTACCTAAGTCTGCTCCTTGAAGGTTTGCCGCTAGCAGATTTGTTGACTGTAAGTTAGCCTTTTCTAAGTCCGCACCTTGCAAGTTCGCACCTTCTAAGTTTGCCGCTTGCAGGTTTGCCCCTTTTAAGTGTGCCCCAATTAGGTTACACCCGACACATTCTTTGGTTTCTAGTAAACGTCTAATGTTTGCTGTTACAGACTCTGTTGGCAATGCAGGAGATATGATTGGAGTCTCTGTGGATTGTGTAGATACCGATGGTGTGAGTGATTGAGCAGTAGCGTAGGGTTGGTCAAGCAGAGAAAATCCCGCTACAAGTACTAGAAATACTGCTGCTAGAACCCAATGAGTGAGTTTTTTTAAATTTGGTTTTTTCATTTGACTTCCGTGGCTGTGCTTTAATTGCAACTATCAATAAGCTGCTTAATGTTCACTTTAAAGAGGTCAGCTGAGAAAATCAAATATTATTTTTATTCAAATTTATAAATTCAAGTGATGAAAAAAATCTTAGATACATAGCGCAATACCCTTGGTGATAAGCCTTTTTGTTTCCCCCTGCACCCCCTAGACCTCCTGCTTGTCTGGCTCAGATCACTTTTCTTAACTGCTGCGTATTGGACTTACACCTATTTTCAGTTAATCGAACCACAGATGTTCGTAGGGGGAAAGGCATTAAACAGCCGCAAAGAGCGTGGTTTATCTAATTGAAAAGTGCTGTAAAAGTGCAGAATCCAATTTTTCTGCTCCTACTAAAGAAATAGATGACATTTTATTTAAACAGCAAAAAGGATTTACTGATGAGTACTAACAATGGAAATAAACCCTTAACCGAAGAGCAGCTTTTACCTAGTGAAATTAGACAACCAATTAGTAACGCTTTTCAAAGCGAGGAAATCCTACAACAAAACATTGGTAGAGCAGAAGTCCATAACTTCAAGATTTCACAAAAACCTATAGAAACAGACTTTTGGATTTACCGTATAGTTGTTGGTGGACTGACATCAACTGTATTAGGTTGTCTGATTGGGGCAATTGCATTACAGGCAAGTAATAGACCAACTCCTGAACTTTTAACTGCTCTTGGAACAGGTTCATTAGGTGCGTTGTCTGGGCTATTAGCACCATCTCCGGTAAAAAAATAATGTTGTATTCCCGCAGGCGCTCCAATACGGTTCGGATAAGATCGCCCCGCCTAAGGGCGATCCCCAATTCATTGGGGGTAAAGAAGGAAAATAGCCCCCTTTTTTAGGGCGTGATCAACAAGCTAACCGAACCGTATTGGGAGGCTTATGCGATTTGTAGGTATTGACAAAATTGTCATTCTTTGGTCGTATTTGTAGAATGTCCATTAGCCATTCAGCTAAAACATGGCTGAACGAAGAAATCCTTTGGCGGTTACTGACTTGTATGAACTCTGCAACTTACGCTCTCATCGCAATCAGTTTGGGAGCAGTTCCAGGTGCGCTGAGTCGTTATTACCTGACTATATTTTTTGCGCGTTGGTTAGGGACGGCATTTCCTTATGGAACTTTTTTCATCAACATCACTGGCGCTTTTTTGATGGGCTTTTTTATTACCCTCACATCAAAGCTAGCAATTTTTCCTCAGTTAAATCTGTTAGTTGCAGTAGGCTTTTTAGGTTCTTACACTACATTTTCCACTTATGCTTTAGATACTTCAAATTTGTTACGGACTCAAAAGTACTTAGCTGCAATACTTTATTGGTGTGGTAGTGCGATATTAGGGTTTATTAGTATAGAATTAGGAATCTTCTTAGCAAAGAGATTCTGATGTTTTTTCAATCAGAACGCTGAGGCGATCGCCAGCCGCCTGCTCCGGGAAACCCTACCAAGAGCGCTGGACTCACATGCAACGTCTGTATATGTGTGGAATCTTCATCAACAATCCTTAACTGAACCGTATTGTAGTATAAAGCCCTAAAAATCCTGTAGTTACTAGCAGCCGGACTTCAGGATGAATCATAATGAATCGTCCCAGTGAGAGTTCTAATAGTTACCTTATACTTGTGTTCTCTTGCTGCAACAAATAAGGAGCGGTGAAGCTCCTAAAATCAGAGGAAAAGCTTCACCGCTCCCGTGCATTTGGTTTCGCATTAGAATCCTTCTTTACGTGGCGGAGTCTCTTGCCGGATTAGAAGCGGAACCCAACTCCCGTTTGCAAGCTGACGGCGTCAGCATCACTGGCCTTGTAGGCGTCAATGCCCCACTTGGCATCACCATAGACAACGACGTTCTTAGCAACTTCTGATTCAGCGCCAAGGGTTAATACTGGTGCATTCTGATTTCCCAACTGGCTTGCTTTACCTTCGTCCGTCTGGAAGGAGTAACCACCCCCGATGTAAACGTTAGTATTTTTAGCGATCGGTGCATCGTAAGTTAACAACGGCATAGCTGCGGTAGAATCACCACCAAACAGAACAGAACCGCGAAGTGAAACAGGCGCATTAGGAATGGCGTATCGTCCTTGAATATTTCCACCGAATAAAGCTGCATCATTGTCTCGTCCGCCATTGGTCACACCAGCAGAAGCACCAGCACCAAGATAGCTACCGTTCATACCACGTGTTGCGGCTTCTTGAGTTGTAGCTGTTGTTGGAGCAGTTTGAGCCGAAGCAATTCCAGCAGAAAGAACAACAGAAGCAACAGCAAGTGTAGAAGTTAATAATTTTGCAAGTTTCATAGGTTTCTCTTTACTAGAATTATGTGCAATCAATACTCTCTAGTACTAGAATCCCTTTTTTGACAAAATTCACCTTCATGCACTTAGGTTATCCAACTGGATGAAACTGTTTCACCCAGTTAGGTGAGCCTACACCAAAATAGTTAAGATATAATATGTGGCATATACTAATTTGATTTATTTTTTTAAAAAGCGCTGACGCAAACGAGATACAAAAAGATTGACTTCTGGTAATTTCATCCATGCGGCAATCACAGCAAAAACGCCGATGCCAACTAAACCAGCAATAGATAATTGCAACAGTTGAATGAGTAAACCATTTGTACCTAAAAACTTCTGCAAAACCTCAAGAGTTCCATAGCTTGCGGCTCCAGCTACCATGCTAGCAGCAGTCAAACCTAGAATTGGCAAACTCCACTCTCGCCAAGGTAAACCATTCAGCCTGCGATCAAGCAACCACAATAGCATCAATACTGAGATGCAATTCACTCCAACTGTTGCTAGCACCAAACCAGGAGCGCCAAAAGGTTTAAAGAAAATCCAATCTAGCAAGGCGTTGAACAAGATGTTAATAACGCTGATGCGAAATGGTGTCTCGCCATCACCCAAAGCATAAAACACCCGCACCAAAACATCTCGCCCCAAGTAAACAAACATCCCGATACCGGAAGCAACTAGTATCGAGGAAACTAGCCCTGAATCTGCTTGCGTAAAAGCACCGCGCTCATAGACGACTCGCACAATAGGGACAGACAGCACTACCATCAGCGCTCCCATTGGTAGCATGGTAAGGGCAGTAAGTATCAGTCCTTGGCGAATTCGCAATTTTAGCTCCGGCCAATTATCTGGCTCGGCAAGTCGCGCAAATACTGGTAACAAAGGTAGCAAAATAATATTAGAGATAATACCTAAAGGTGTTTGCACCAAGATATTGGAATAACGCAATCCAGAAGGAGCAGAGGGGATGAAGGATGCGAAATACATATCAGTGTAAAGGTTAATTTGCAACATCCCAGAGGAAAAGGTTGCTGGTGCCATAATTTTCAGTACATCGTTGACCCCTGGCTGCTTAAAATTAAATCGCAGGCGAAATGTACCTAAGCCTGCTCGTGCTTGGGCAATTTGCTGAATCAACCATTGTAGGAACGCTCCCGCTAGGGTACCTCCAGCTAATACCATTCCACCTAAAATGGCATATTGAGGTGAGCTAATTTTGTTACCTAATTGCAGAGCAAGGATACCAAGCCCAATAATGAGAATAATGCTGGAAAATAAGGGGCTAAGGGAAAGTAGCCAGTATTGATTAGCTGTGTTGAGAGTACCAAAGCCAATACCAATCAGTCCTGCTAAAACTGCGATCGGTGCCATGATCCTGAGTTGCACGATCGCATTTGCTTTTATTAATGCTCCATTAGGAACCGTATCTAAACCTGGTGCTACTAAGTCAATCAGGTTAGGGGCAAATATTACCAGGAAAATAGTCACTAAGACGAGCAAACCACCCACAAGCGTTGTAATTGTTTCCACCAAGGGGGCGGCTTCTTCTTGCTTGCGCTTGGCTAAGACGCTGACGATCGCACTGTGGAATGGTCCATTTACACCACCTAGTAATATCAGCAGGAAACTGGGGATCATGTAGGCGAAGTTATAAGCATCGACAATAGCCCCCGCACCAAAAGCAGCGGCGATCGCTTGTTCGCGTACCAGCCCAAAAACTTTGCTTATTAACGTCGCAACGGCGATAATCCCAGCAATTCCAGCTAAAGAACGAGAGGCTTTTTGTTCTTGTGTCACAAATAATACCTGACAACTTTCTCAACGCGCATATCTGGAAACATTTAACCTGAAATTTAGGACTTTGTCAGGGTATTTTTGACAAAATTAGGGGTATAGGGGTGTGAGTGAGTATCCATTCTTAACGTTGATTTTGGAAATACACGTAATTCTGTTGCATTGCAAATACTTTTCTCAAAACTATCAGCAAAGAGCATCAGTTGATTTAAAGTACATTTATTAAAAATAAACGAGGAAGAAATACGCAGTCTTTCCCATCCTCCCAGTCCTGAGAAAATTGAAAAAGCTATTGAAGTCGCTACGACAAAGTATGTTGGATTGCCATAATTGTTGTCATTGATTGTTTTTGCTTAAGCATAAGCTGGACTGGCGTAAAGCAGCACCCATAACCAAGCAAGAACCCAAACTACAATCAATCCCAATATACGAAGTAAGATTTTTTTCATAAGCTTGCCCTTTGTCCTGTGTCATTAGTGATTAGTCAAAAGACTAAGAGACTTCCAAATAAAAAAATATCCAACTTTTTCTTGTGGGATGCTTCTGGTTCCCCTATAAACTGGGGGGACCAGAAGCCTACCCCACTCTGATTGGATAATTTATTTGTTGGAATACCCTAATGACTAATGACTAATGACTAATGACTAATGACTACTTCCAATCTTGACCAATACGAATGGTAATGTCAGATTCTAGATCCCCAATCGCAGCAACTTGGGTATAACCAACGCCTAATAATTTTTGTAGTTCTTCTCCTGCTTGTCTGTTGCCTTTCTGGACGATAATCTGGGTTCGGCGTCTGCTGTCAGCCCAATCAGGTATAGCGTAAACTTTAGTAAAACCTTTCTGTTTAAGAGAGTTGATAACTTTTTGAGTTAGCTCGGGTTTATTGGAAGCATTTTGAATAGCAATTTTGAGGCTGGATATCGGTTTCGCACTTGGTTTCATACCAGATATTGTCACCCCAGCATAGTCCTCAAGTAAGTCAACTCGCCCAGTCAGATCTAGCCAGTAGCTATTGGGGTCTTGGCTTAAACGGCTGAAAATACCAGGGAGTATGGTCATTTGGAAACTATCTCGCCTAACGTTTAAGCCAAAGTTGACCAGCGCCATCATTTCTTCCAGCTTCAGGTTGGTGTCGAAGTGCTTTCGCATAATGCGGACGAGTTGAGGTAACCTGGGTAAGACTGTTGGACTATCTAGGCGAGAGCGTAATGCCATCAGTAGTGTTTGCTGTCGCTGGACTCTTTCGAGATCCCCCATTCCTGGTTCACGGAAGCGCACAAATTGTTCTGCCTGTTCGCCATTGAGAGTTTGCCAGCCGTTAACTAAGTTAATCGAAAATTTCTCGCCAGAGTCTTTATTAACCATTGGTTTGGGAACAAAGACCTCTACTCCACCCAACTGATCCACCATCTGTCGCAACCCACTAGTAGATATACGAATGTAGCGGTCAATAGGTGCATTATTTAAAGTACGACTGATGACGCGTGCTGCCAAAACATGACCACCTTGGGCATTCGCATCAGATACCTTAGTTAATCCTTTTTCTGGAATAGCTGTCATCGTATCTCTGGGGATCGAAAGCACCCGGATTGTTTTGTTACTTGGGTTGACTCGTATCAACAGTATCGTATCGCTATGACCTGCAAAACTTTCCGGAGAACCATTTACACTCCTGGGTACTGGTTCAACGCCCATCACCAAAATATTCATTGGTCGGGTGAGTTGATATTGTGAAATGTTACTCCACAACTCCCCAGGCAATGGTGTTTTTTGCTCTTTCCCATCCAATCCCAATTCTTCATCTGTTCGGTCCATGTCACTCCAAAGTGGAGTCCAAAGTGCCAAACTCGATACCAGCAAGCCTGACAAAGTGATCCCTACAACAATTGTCAGTATCCAAAATAGCCATCGAGGCATGGCTAACCCTAGCCTGTGGTAAAGCTGGCTGGGAATCGAACCCGTAGACTCTACGAAGTTACGGGAAACATTTTCTTGCTTTTTTGTTATCACCCCATTGGGTGATTGTTGAATTTCCTCAGATGTGTCCTGGTTTTCTTGACCTGCGACTTGTTTAACCACTATGCTCTCCCCACTCATCCACTCCCTAAAGGTAATGTTAATGCAAGACACAAATCTTGCCAGTTAACAAGATCACTAGAAGTCTGAAGTATAAAGTTTAAAATTTTCTTCCTACCCTACAAGAAGCCCCTCGGATGGCGTGTATATTATTTACTGTTGTTAGCCCTTCACTCTTTTTTGGTGTGTATCTGTGTCATTTCCTCTGACTGGTCAACTAGAGTCAACTACAAGCCCTTGCCTTTTAGAGCCTGGGGAATACACTCAACTAGAGGTCGTTGACAGTACACTTGTAGTGTTCTTTAGTAAGTTTTTATGACACAATGACTAGAACGTTGTTCCCTGTCATCCTTGCCGGTGGTAAAGGTGAGCGTTTTTGGCCCCTAAGCCGCCAAAATCGACCCAAGCAATTTTTGAATCTTGATGGCAGCAATAGAAGTCTTCTCCAAGCAACTGCTGACCGACTGCTGACACTTGCAGGGGGTTGGAAGAACTTGTGGGTCATCACTTCTGGTCAGATAGCTGAAGGAGTGCGAGAACAACTGCCTGAACTGCCATTTGATAACCTACTTGTCGAGTCACAGGGAAGGGACACTGCTGCTGCGGTTGCTTGGACAACTTTGGAAATTCAAAAGCGTTACGGAGATGAGGCTATTATCGGCTTTTTCCCTGCTGACCACTGGATAGCAGACCAAGAAGCATTTGCACGCACAATAAATGCAGCTACAGAACTTGCGGCAACTCAAGCAGCAATTGTGACACTGGGGATCAAGCCAACTTTTGCATCAACTGGTTACGGCTACATTGAACAAGGGGAGAAGGTTGGTATTTTTAATGACTTGCCAGCTTACCACGTCAATAGATTTACTGAAAAACCTGACCGTGAAACGGCAGAAAATTTTCTCTCTACGGGACGCTTTAGCTGGAATAGCGGGATGTTTATTTTTCGGGCGGGCATTGTTCTTAAGGAACTGCACATACACGCTCCGGAAATTATCGAACCGATAGAAAAACACGGTTCGCAAATCTACCCAGAGCTACCTAAGAAGAGTATAGACTATGCCTTAATGGAAAAGACAGATATCGCGTATGTCTTGCCAGCAGAATTTGGCTGGGATGATTTAGGTGATTGGAATGCGATTGAGCGTTTGCTGAAAAAAGAAGGCACTCCCAATGTCGAATTGGCTACTCACGTAGGGCTTGATACCCAGGGGTCTATCGTTTACTCGACAAATGAAGAAGATGTCATTGTTACCATCGGGTTAGATGATGTCGTAATTGTGCGCGATCGCAACGTTACCCTCATAGTCAAAAAAGACCGTACCCAAGAAATTAAGCAAGTCCTCAAAACCTTGCAGAGTGATCCCCGATTTACGAACTTGCTTTAAAACTTAAAACCCTTGGCAGAGGCATAAAAGGTGAATTTACCAGTATAACTTTTCTGTCTCGTATTTCATTTGAACAATTATGCAAATCATTAGTTATCAGCTTCTAGCCAAGGGCATGGCAATAAACCGCATTATTGCCTATCAAAAGCATATTTTTACGAGCAAAAGATTTTCGTGTCCCCACCGTCTACACGGTGGGGATTTCTGCTCAAATGATGTCAAACAGATGCTGAGCAAACAAAATTTGACAAAAGTTGTAAAATCGTCTTTATAAAGATTTAACATTGCGCGGAAGCAAGCAAAATCTTAAAAGCTAACAGCAGTACCAATGACTTGCGCTGCATCATCATTCGCTGCTGCTTACCTCTCTAATCCCTCTGTTCGTTTTTCTGTTGCACTCTCGGTTGCCTCTGCGGTTCATTAAAATTATGTTTATAACCCAAACTGTTCCTCGTCAAAGAGAAATTATTGAAGTTCTACTTCGCAATGGCTGGGACTATATGCGACGACTCCTCACCGGAGGTAAAGCCGATGAACCCCAGCTACCTACACCTGCTGTTTTAAAAAACATATTGGTAGATTTAGGACCAGTCTACGTCAAACTCGGTCAGTTAATGTCTACCCGTCCAGACCTCCTGAGCGCAGCATACATAGAAGAACTGTCAACGCTGCAAGACGAAGTGCCTCCAGTTCCCTGGGCAGAAGTAGAAGTCCTGATTCGCAAACAACTCAAACGCCCCTTAGAAGAAACCTTTACCACAGTAAATGCTATACCAGTAGCAGCTGGTTCAATTGCTCAGACACACAAAGCCACACTTGCAGATGGTCGCGAAGTTGCTCTCAAGGTCCAACGTCCAGGAATTGATATCACTGTTGCTCAAGATATCGCTTTAATTCAAGGTATTGCCGATTTAGTTGCCCGTACTGAATTTGGGCAGACTTATGAAATCAAATCCATCGCCGAAGAATTTACCAAGGCGCTGGAAGCAGAGTTAGATTTTACACGCGAAGCAGGTTTCACTGACCAGTTGCGACGCAATTTATCCGAAAGTCGCTGGTTTGATCCCACACAGTTAGTCGTTGCCGAAATTTACTGGGATTTGACCACACCAAAATTAATGGTGATGGAGTGGCTGGACGGGGTTCCTCTGCTGATGGGGGATCTCAGCAGTGACAACAACGGTCAAGACCCTGCGGAGAAGCGCAAAGCAATTACCACGCTACTATTCCGTGCTTTCTTTCAGCAACTGTACATTGATGGCTTCTTCCACGCCGATCCGCATCCAGGGAATTTATTTTATCTCAAAGACGGTCGCGTTGCTTTGTTAGACTGCGGCATGGTGGGACGGCTTGATCCGCGCACGCAACAGATATTGACCGAAATGTTATTGGCAATTGTGGATCTAGATGCTCAACGGTGCGCTCAGTTAACTTTGCAGCTAGCGGAGTCTACACAGCCAGTGATTATGGTTCAGCTGGAAAATGATTATGACCGGATGCTGCGAAAGTATTACAACCTGAGCGTGTCGCAGATGAATTTCAGTCAAATCATCTATGAACTTCTGCAAGTTGCCCGCAACAATAAAATTCGCTTGCCCAGTAACATGGGCTTATACGCCAAAACCCTAGCTAATTTAGAGGGGGTAGCGCGGGGATTTAACCCAGAAGTCAACTTTATCGATGAAATTCAGCCATTGCTAACAGACTTGTTTCGCCGACAACTCTTTGGGGATAGTCCGGTGCGATCGCTCCTTAGAACAGCGCTGGATCTTAAAAGTCTCACTTTACAATCTCCTCGCCAGATAGAGTTGCTGCTAGACCGAATTACCTCGGAAACTCTACAGTGGAATATCTCAGTGCGTGGTTTAGATGGCTTGCGGCGCACGACAGATGATGCTGCCAATCGTCTTTCTTTCAGCATCTTGGTTGGTTCGCTGATTATGGGTGCAGCAATTATCTCTAGCAACGCGCGGACACCTCAACTTTCTTTTTTGAGCAATGTGTTGTTTGCCGTCGCCAGTCTGTTAGGGCTGTGGTTAATCATTAGTATCTTGCGATCGGGACGTCTACGTTAAAACCTAGAACCCCACCCCTAACCCCTCCTCCTTCGGGTTCGCCAGTTGCCTGCTGTCGGGAAAGCCTCCTGCAGCACTGGTCTCACCGCTTGCGGGGAGGGGAAGTTTTCGCACAAGACAAAATTGGGGTGTGGTTTTGTGGCGATCGCACTACAGCAATTTTGCTGTTGGGAGTACCAAAAAATAAATTATCCATTCTGTAGGGTGGGTTAGGCGCACGACAGTTGAGGTTTTACATACAGGACTTGCATTGCGCCGTAACCCACCATTGTTTTGGAGAGTACTACAAATTGGAGATTTTTTTAATTGGGGACTTCCAAATAAAAAAGTATCCAAAAATCTCTTGTGGAACGGGCGAGACGCCCGTTAAAATCAAGGGCGGGCGGGGACGCCCACCCCACAAGATGAATAATTTATTTCTTGGAAATCCCTTGGAAGTCCCTTAGACTACGCCAAGAAACCTAACCCCCCAACCCCGCTTCCCTACAAGAGAACGGGGGGAAAATTCAAAGGAGAGAGGTTACGAATCAATACCGTTCAGATAAGACCAGAATCCTTATCAGGAACGCAATGTAGAGACGCGCCATGGCGAGCCAGCGCTGCAGGAGGGTTTCCCGACAGCAGGCGACTGGCGTCGCGTCTCTACACACATGATTTTTTACACATCAACCTTAACTGAACCGTATTGGGTCACAAATGTGGTTCATTTACCTCAAAAGCGCTATAGCCAAGCAGACTTAATAATCACATCAATGATTGCTACTTAATATCGACTAGTGTCTTAATAGTATGTTTAGCTCAGAGAATTTACTTGTAAAGCAACTATATGATTTTACTGTTTAGAGCACTGAGCAGGAGTTGTCCCCAAACCATTGCCATTGGATGCATTAGAGATCAGGGTAACATTCCCCTTCCCGTCGAACACCCAACCCGTAGCAGGCACAATTTCCACAGCATCAGCTTTTGATGGTGGTTTAGCTGGGCTTCCTTCTGAACGTTGCTGTTGTGATGTGATAGCTGGTAATCGAGTGTCTAACCAGAGGACATCAGTGCTGAGGGGTTCGTAGGGGCTAGGAGGCAAACCACCGCGTCCGGTGATAGTAAATTTGCTTTTATCGGTGTCAGCATCTGTGCTAGCAATGGCATCACAGCCAGTGTCTGCTATGAGCTTTGTTGTCTCTGCTAACACTGTGGGGAGTTCGACTAATCCCAGGCTTTGGTCAGCATCCGGTGTATTGATAATGACCTGACCGCCTAAAGTTGGGTTGGTTAGGGAAAATGCTGTGATGTCGTTGGTTTGTAACTGTTCCGTGTTGAGTAGATTTGGGTTATCAGTTCCCAACTGGCGCACCAAGTCTTCCCGACTACGCTGAGTGAAGTTAAAAATGCCTAATGAGTTGATATTGATTCTACCACCACTGCCATTGAAAGCATTGGCGGTAATGTCGCTGTTTTCATTAGGGACACCAACAATAAAGCCCAACGGAGCGCTGATAGTGATGTTACCACCATCGCCGCCTTGTTGTGCAGTACCCGCTGTGGCAGAGATGAAACTCCCACGGCGTAGCAGTAGTAAGTCTCCGACTCGTAGTGTGATATTGCCGCCATTACCTGATGCTGATTCAGCGTTGAACGTCGCCCCGTTGTCCAAACGAATTTGGGGTGCAGTGACTTCAATGTCTCCTGCTGCTCCTGAACTTAGAGAACGAACAAACAAGCCAGTGGGTGCTTCAGGATTTGTGATTTCACTGGTTCCAGAAACACTGACCCAATCAGTGGCGTTAACTTTAATCTTTCCTGCATCCCCTTGTCCAAAGGTGCTGGCTTCTAGTCGAGCACCATCAGTTAAGGAAAATGAGCCTGATGTGACATTAATGTTTCCTCCTTTACCAATCGCCCCACTTCCCAAATAGCTGAAAATACCACTAGAGAATCCGTCCTTCACCCCAGCGATCGTCACTGCTCCTGTGACATTAACGTTGACATTCCCCGCCTGACCTTGTCCTGCAGGCAGGTTGGCAGATGCATCACGAACTGCCGTTCCCAGTTGAGCGCCATCCTTGAGGGACAGTGTTGCCGCAGCGATGTTGATGTCGCCACCTTTGCCCACTGCTCCATATTCGACATTACTGAAGATAGTACTGTAAGCAACAGACACAGAATCCTTTGCTTGCACGAAGACACTGCCTGCATCCCCCTGTCCAGCAGAATTTGCAAACACTATTGCACTATTTTTGACATTCAAATTCCTAGTTTCTACTTTTAACTCTCCAGCATTGCCAGAACTGCCAGGACTAGTTCCTGTATATAAGCCACTCTCATATATGCCTCTACCTAATAATTCCACTGAATCAGAAGCCTTAACTGTCAGATTTCCACCATCACCTGAAGATGTAATAAAAGTTGACACGTATGCTCCATCAGTAGTGGTTAACTTTCTTGTGTTAATGAGCAAATCTCCAGAGGAGCCTGCACCTTGAGATTCTGTCAGTAAGCTACTAGCATAGTTTCCATCTGAGGATTCTCCAACCAGTTCTACTAACTCAGTTGCATTAACAGTAAAATCTCCTCCTGGTTTTGATCCAGAGGTAATAGACAAAATTGATGAACCATCCTTTACAGAAAGTTGCCTGCTTTGCACTTGGATGGAACCTCCCCCCTCTCCGCTTGCATCAACTGAAGCTTTTTGACAAAGCAGGATATTACCAAAATTCTCAATACCTGAGTATCCTAAAGTAAAACCAGAATCATTTTGAGTGAGGCTAACTAAGCCGGGTGAAGCAACACTTGCTAATTCAATCCTTCCTGATTCTGCTCTGAGATTAGCACCCTCTAGAACGACATCTCCACCAACAAGCCCTAAGGTTCTCCCTGGTTGCACTTGTAGTCCCGGAACATCACCCCGAATCGTTCCAAATGTAGATTGGTCGTAAGTTAAATTATGACCTGAACCTTGTACGGTTATTTTTCCTGGATTCTGTCCAAATTGCAGACCCAATGGAACGCTGATAGTCAGCAATGGTGTTGTTTGGGTACCGTCTGTTCTAAACTCTGTGCCATCAGCAAATTTCAGACTACTAGCCGTACTTGCAAAGAAAGAGCCGCCAATGTTTAATTGGGCATTGGGACCAAATACAATTCCATTTGGATTAATCAAAAACAGGTTAGCCGTCCCTAAGGTGCGAATCAACCCATCAATATTAGATATCGACCCACCCGTGACGCGACTAATGATGTTCCCAATGTCAACAGTATTGTTAAAAAAAGCTCCACTACCAGTGGGAACAGAAAACTGTTGGAAGCTGTGGAATAAATTACCGCCTGCTTGCGTTCCCCCTGTGATGTTGAAGGTGTTGCCATTTATGTTGACGATGGAATTATTGGGTAAAGTGGCATCAGGGGTAATTTGAGCTTGAGTGCAATGTCCAGAGAAAGTATAGACACCACCAATAGCAATTCCTAAGAAAGCGCCCCAACGAGTACTTATGGTAGACATTGCACTTACCAGCTTTTTTAGTGTTTACATTATTACTTAGTAAACCACAATACTATAGTTTTATGGTGCAAACAGTACAAGCAAAAGATATAAACTTACGCTACTTAATCGACAACTTTGGTCTTCAGTTAGTTTTGCATGACCAATTCTTCTGGGAATGGCAAGATAATTTGCCTGAAAGTACAAATTTAGATAAACAACTTTTAGACAAGGTAAAAGCAGGTTATTTCAATTTCATTAACTATCCACTTTTGCTAGAAGATGTCGTCCGAATGGCAATTGTAGCTCCTATACTTTTTATTGGAGATTTTTACTTAACTCCTTTTTACGTAAAATCAGAAGAACCTATAAATATTGCTGTGCCTGATAATGATGTTATTATCAAAGGCAGAATTGATACATTACTCCCTTCCCGCCAGAAGAATACCTATTTTTTAACCCCAGAGGCGCAGAGGACACAGAGAGAAGAGTTAATTATTATAGGTAATCTTAGATCGGCAAGGGAGTAGTTTTGAAAGACCAATTTTGGCTAATGATTATTGAGTGTAAAAAAGCTTCCTTCTCAATTGAAGAAGGACTTGCACAAATTCTTGCTTATATGTTGTGTAGTCCTCAACCAGACAAAATTTCTTTTGGTATGATTGCCACTGGTAGCGATTTTATTTTCCTCAAATTACTTAAAGGAAATCTGCCCCAATATGGTTTATCCAAGGGGTTCTTGATGCGTAACCCAAGAAATGATTTATACGAGCTACTTCGTATCTTTAAGCGCTTGACTCAGATGAACTACCAGCCCTTACTTCGTTGAAGGGCTGGTTTCTACATCCAGCCCAGTAAGAGTAGATTTTTGACGCTTCGCGCGTCCCAGTTGCTTCATACTTCCAGCTTTTTTGCTGGTGGATGAAGTAGAGCTAAGGACATCAGCGTCTTCGAGGCTTGTTCCAAACCCCGGTAGAGTTCCTTTTGCGCAATAAAGCATGACTTCGGCAGCAGCAATGTCGCGGTCTTGAACATATCCACAAACACTACAGTCGTGAACACGAACGTCGAGTGTTTTCTTGTGCTGATGTCCACACTTAGGGCAGGTTTGACTTGGCTTTACTTTCTTGGTTGGGACTTCGATAAACACACCGCCAATTTGCTCTACCTTGTATTTGATAGTGCTACGGAGCATTCCAAACCCAACATCAAGTATTGACTTGTTTAACCCAGTCTTCTGTTTTTTGCGCTTACCTTTCTTTGCTTTACTAGTCATGTTCTTGACTTCCAGCTTTTCAATTGCAACGAAGCTATTACCGCTGACTATTTCTGTTGCTACTTGATGCACCCAATTCTGTCTCTGATTAGCGACCTTGCGAGTCAGTTTACTAACTTTATATTGGGCTTTCTTCCATCTTCTAGAAGCTTTTATCTTCTTTTTTCTATCCGGTGCTTGTTTCCGTCTTTTCTCCTTAGACGCTTTTTTGATTTGATGCTCAGCATTTCTCAAAAACTTAGGAGCATCTATTTGTTGATGATTTTCTCCGTCAGTGATTGACAAAGCAGACTTGCAACCCAAATCGATGCCAATAGCGCCAATAGGTAGCACGCTTGGTTTTAGCGATTGATCTAAAACGTCAACGGTAATAGATGCGTACCATTTCGCATTGCGATAAACAATGGTGCAAGTAGTCGGAGTTCCCCAATACTTAGCTTTGCCACGCATCTGAATGCGTCCAATTTTGGACAGGCTCAGATACCCATTTTCTCCATTAGACTCAACAGAGTAACCAGTCTTAGCTGGATACGTCCATCCTGAATAATGGCGAATTGATTTGTATTTTGGACGCTCTCCTAGTCCCTTGAACCAACGTTCAAAAGCAAAATCAACACGCTTCAAAGTAGCTTGCAAAGCTTGAGAATTGATTTCTTTATATTCTGTCCAAACCTCTTTGAATGCTGGCAAACTATTCTGTTGCTCCATGTAGCTAACAGAATGCTTGAATTTTTGGTATTGGGTAAATCTGTTATATACAGCAGCGTTGAACAAGTCTTTGTGAAGCTTCCGGTGATACCGCAAAGACTGCTCTATCTGCTTATTTGGGTATAACCGAAAAGTCATCCGCCTCGTTCCCACTGTTTCATTTACCTCCTGAGTTATACTGATATTATCTCTGAGGTAGGGGTATGTCAAGTGCTTCCAAGGAAAGGGTCTCATTCTGTTTTCTCTGTTCACCTACATTTTGTGTTCGTCACTAAATATCGACGAAAAGTAATAACCCCTCCAATGCTGGAACGGCTACGGGTAATATTTGCAAACGTATGTATAAAAACTAAGTGTCAACTAATAGAGTTTTCAGGAGAACCAGATCATATTCACTTGCTAATAGACTTTCATCCTGACAACAACCTTTCAGTGTTGGCTGGAAGTCTAAAATCCGCATCCAGCAGAATTATTCAAAAAGAATTTTCAGAACATTTAGCAACCATTTATAAAAAATCAGTGTTATGGTCTAGTTCTTATTATGTTGCGTCAACGGGTGGAGCGCCGATTGAAAGAATCAAACAATACATTCAATCTCAAGAAGCACCAAGCGATTGATTTGGCAACTCCTCATACATCTTCTCTCTGTCTTTTCTGCGAAAAGATTCGTTCAAAGATGCAATCGTCGTAGCCCGCTATTCATCCCTACCCTGCTTCGCTGAGGGTAGGGATGAATAGCGAACTATTAACAAGTGCTTGAAGGTTTGGGCATGGCTGAGTGCGAAAGTATAAAATAAAAACAAATTTGTATTATTTATACAAATTGAAAGACAATAAGATATGGAACTCTTTTAAGTAAACTTTGTTGCTAAATCCAATTTATTACCGTTTCTTATGTCACCAGAATCGTCAGTACACAATGTTTCTACTGCAAATGATTATAGTATAATATCTGTTCAAAACCTGAGCAAAGTTTATCCTGTCGCCGTTAAAGAACCAGGAATTGTAGGGACAATAACCCACTTTTTCCGCCGCACATACCGACAGATCAAAGCAGTTCACGATGTTTCCTTTGAAATTGCACCTGGTGAAGTGGTAGGGTTTTTAGGACCAAACGGCGCGGGTAAAACCACGACGCTAAAAATGCTCACGGGACTGATTTATCCTTCTAGCGGTCAAGTTACAGTTGGTGGACATATTCCATTTCGTCGCCAAGAACCGTTTTTGCAAAAAATCACCTTGGTAATGGGGCAAAAACAGCAACTGCTTTGGGACTTACCAGCGCTTGATTCTCTCAAGATTAACGGTGCTGTCTACAATATCTCCGATAAAGAGTTCCGTCAACGGGTAGGAGAATTAACGGAGATGCTATCGCTGGAAGGTAAACTGACTCAACCGGTGCGGAAACTCTCTTTAGGTGAACGGATGAAGGCAGAACTTTTAGCGGCACTTTTGCATCGTCCTCAGGTACTATTTTTGGATGAACCAACACTGGGATTGGATGTAAATGCTCAAGTGGGAGTGCGTGATTTCTTGCGCGAGTACAATCAGCGATATCAAGCGACAGTATTATTGACAAGCCATTACATGGCTGACATTACAGCTTTATGTCAGCGGGTTCTGCTTATTCACCAAGGACAGTTGATGTATGACGGTAGCTTGGATGGACTGCTGGAACGTTTTGCGCCTTATCGAGAAGTCCATCTGGAATTAATTAATCCTGTACCTAAAGAAAAACTGATGTTATATGGTGATGTGCGACACATAGAAGGGCGTTCGGTTTGTTTTATGGTGCAGCAAGAGGAACTTACCCGTAGCGTGGCGCGGATTTTAGCAGATTTGGATGTCGTTGATTTGACAGTCACAGAACCGCCAGTTGAAGAAGTGATTGGGCGAGTTTTCCAAGCAGGAGTGGTCAACGTTTAAATATAGTGGTTCTTAGTTGAGTGCAATAGATCAAGAAATAAGAACCACAGATGGACACAGATGGACACAGATAAATCTGTACTTCATCTAAACCAGAAGCGCCATAACTCATGACTCATGACTAAACTTTATGATGAAGCGAATTTTCAAGAAAGCCCTAACATTCCTGTCAGTGTACTACGCCTATATGATTGAGTATCGGGCGGAACTTATTTTATGGGTGCTGGCAAATTCTCTGCCAATTATTCTTATGGGAGTGTGGATACAGGCGGCGCAAGGAGGACGGTTCGGTCTGTCACCTGTGGATTTTGCCCGTTACTTTCTTGCTGTTTTTTTCCTCAGACAAATCACAGTTGTTTGGGTTGTTTGGGAGTTTGAAAGGGAAATAGTAGAAGGAAAACTTTCTCCTCGCTTGCTACAACCTATTGATCCAGTATGGCATCATATTGCGTCTCATATTTCTGAAAGAGCAGCCCGTTTACCTTTTACATTGTTACTGGTGGTGATATTTTTTCTCCTGTATCCCCAAGCTTTTTGGTTGCCAAGTCTAGCAAATTTTTTGCTATTTATGTTGGCGGCGATGCTCGCTTTTGCTTTGCGTTTTATTATGCAATACTCATTTGCAATGCTTGCTTTTTGGACGGAACGGGCGAGTGCTGTAGAAAATTTTTGGTTTTTGTTTTATTTATTTTTGTCTGGGATGATTGCACCTCTAGAGGTTTTTCCTCCAAGCGTGCGGGCGGTGGTACTTTGTACGCCGTTTCCTTATATGATTGATTTCCCTGCAAGTATTTTGGTTGGGCTACCCGTGGATTTAGGACGGGGATTTTTGTCAATGGTGGGTTGGATTTTGGTGTTTTTGGGTTTAAATCGTTTGCTGTGGCGGCGGGGCTTGAAGAGATATTCTGGGATGGGAGCATAATCTCGTATTCCCACAATTTGGGCGGCTAGGATGCCAACCCCACAAGAATTTGATTGAAATATACACCAGATTGCATTTTTCTTGAGGTACACCTTTTCAACTCAAAAGCCAGATAAACGAGCAAATTTTACTTCTGAATACCAGTCAGCTCTGCCTGGAAAGCGGTCATTCATGCTGGCTCTTCCTGACTCCTGAATCCTCAATGGTGCTAGAATATGCAAATTATAGGATATTCAGCTTAGCACATACGCCCTCAGCCTTAAAGGGTGTCGGGTTTGACGGATACCCACCCCACAACAACACTCAACAAGGCTTACTATTAAAAAGTATTAAATACTCGGCTTTGATCTCTCACCCTTTACCTTGTTGAGATGGACTGGCAAGAAATCTCTGGCAACTGGGTACTCGTTCCCCGAAATCCTGTTGCAATCATTCACTTCCTGGGCGGCGCATTCGTTGCTACCGCACCCCACCTGACTTACCGCCACTTATTAGAACAACTGGCAAGCAAAGGCTATGCTGTGATCGCGACGCCGTTTGTGAACACTTTGGATCATAGTGCGATCGCCAAATCTGTACTATTAAACTTTGAACGCGCCGTAGAACGCTTACACGATACTTCGGCAATACGCAAGCGCTACCTTCCCATCTACGGAATCGGACACAGTATGGGGTGCAAACTCCATTTACTCATTGGTAGCCTTCTTCCTGTAGAACGCGCTGGCAATATCTTGATTTCGTATAATAACTACGCCGCAAGGGATGCGATTCCCTTAATCGAACAGTTGAACTTAGCCGCCGCCGTCGAGTTTACCCCCTCACCCTTAGAAACCAATAAACTCGTGCAAGAGCGCTATAATATTCGCCGCAACTTGTTAATAAAATTTACTAACGACACGCTTGATCAATCAAAAACTTTAACTGAACTCTTGAAACAACGCTTTCCAGAGATGGTGACGGTACAGACACTCACCGGCACTCATACCACACCCTTAGGGCAAGATATTAAATGGCAGACGGGAGAATCGTTCACGCCGTTTGACGCCTTCGGACAGTGGTTCAAACAAGAAGTATACCGCGATCTCAATCAGCTCCAACGCACCATCCTGTTGTGGCTAAATCCTCTTTCCCCTCCATAATCATCTAGAGAGATAGTCAAAAGTCAAAAGTCTTCCATGGCTAATGACTTATAACTGACTAATGACTCGTGACTTAATGACTAATGGCTAATTTGTATCAAATCTTAATAATTGATGATGACCTGGCAGTACAGATACTTCTGACAAGGATGCTGGAAAGACAGGGTTATAAAGTCGTGGTTGCTAGCAATGGTGAGGAAGGAATTGTCAAGGCAGTTGCTTGTTGTCCGGCGCTGATTATTTGTGATTGGATTATGCCAGGGTTGAATGGACTGGAAGTTTGCCAACGAATCAAGGCAGATCCCCAGTTATCTACTACGTTCTTTATTTTATTAACGTCTTTAGATTCCGTAGCCGATCGCGTTAAGGGCTTAGATGCGGGTGCAGATGACTTTATCACAAAACCGATTGAACATAATGAATTGCAAGCGAGAGTAAGAGCAGGATTACGTCTGCACCAGCTTAGTAGGGATTTACAAACCCAAAAGCAAATTTTAGAAGCAGAATTGGCAGAAGCAGCAGAATATGTGCGATCGCTTCTACCACCTCCAATGACGCATCCTTTGGGCATCAATTTCCAATTCATTCCCTCACGCCAACTGGGAGGTGATTGTTTTGATTACTATTGGCTTGACCCGGATTACCTGGCAATATATCTGTTAGATACCGCAGGACATGGACTGAGAGCAACTCTCCCCTCGATTTCTGTGCTAAATTTACTGCGATCGCGTGCTCTTAAGGGTCTGAATTACTATCAACCTAGTGATGTCCTGCAAGCGTTGAATAATACTTTTCAAATGAATTATCAAAACGATAAGTACTTTACTATCTGGTATGGAGTTTATAACCGAGTTAAACGCCAATTAATTTACGCAAGTGCCGGTCATCCACCAGCAGTCTTAATATCTGGAAAATCCGCAACCTCGACTAAAGTCAAAAAATTGAGAACTCCAGGTGTGCCTGTGGGTATGTTTCCACAGGTAAAATATGTAGATGACTTTTGCAATATTGAAGAATCGAGTTCTCTTTATATTTTCAGTGATGGTGCTTACGAAATCACCCAATCAGATGGCACTCTTTGGACATTAGAAGGTTTCATTCAGATGCTTGTCACCTCACAGGGGCGATTTGAGGGTAAACTTGACCACATATTAAATTACATCATCTCTTTAAACTCAAAAGAAGCTTTTGATGATGATTTATCTATCATCAAGATGAAGTTTGATTAATTTATTTTAGATATGGCAACTTTGTTAAATTCCTCTTGACTAGGAAATATTTCAAATACCTTATCCATACCGGTCAGTTCACATAATATCCTAACTTGTTCATTGATCGAGCAGATCACCAAATTCCTATCTACAGCCCGTAGAGCTTTGAAAGCTAACACCAAAGCACCCAAGCCAGAACTGTCCATAAAAGTCACATCTTTAAAATCAACTAATACTATTTTGGTGCTACTTTCTTTTTCTATAATTTCATTAATTTTTTCTCGAAACTCTTGGGATTGACTACTCCCTAACATTCCAGTTAGTTGAATAACTTTTACTTGCTCTATCATAACGTAGGAATACTAATTAGTATAATTTTTTCTTGACATTGTTAGTCTATACCAATAGTAATTCATTTGAAAAACTGTAACCACATACCTATGTAAAACTTCTGAATAATAAATTCGGATTTACCGAGAACTATTTGTTTGTAATTTTTCAAGCGTAAGTGCCTGTTTCTGCTATTATTTGCCTACACTTAGGCGTGAAACGGGGCTGACCTTAGCTCGATATAGCAACTTGTCACCTTGACGGTAACCAGTGTAACGCACCTTGACAATCTCACCAACTTGTGGATTTCCTTCCAGAAGCTGGTGGAGTTGTGGGTTATACGGTATTTCTGCTCCCACAGGTGCTATGGCTTCCACTCCCCACTGCTGCAGAAGTTTTTCTAAGGGTTTGTGCACCAACGGAACGATATTTACCGCCGGTAACTGGGGATTTTCTCGTGCTTTGTGTGCGGCTGTGGGAAATTGCAATAACAAAGATTCCAGCAGTTGCAAACTAGACTGCTGGAACTCTTGCTGTAATACTTGTCGTTGCTGTTGTATTTGCTGTTGCGATCGCTCGTATTCTTTTTTTAATTGGTCTACATAATGTAACAATTCTTGGGTTGGTGTATTTTTATCTATCACCAACTCTACTTGAGAGAAAGTAGCAACTAGTTCATTTAAGCTGAGTTTCAGCGCTTGCGACAACTTAAGTAGGACATCCACGCGCATTTGCCCAACTCCGAACCGTCGCAACCGCAAAATTTGACGTTCTGAGACACCAGCAGTGCGACTCAACGCTTTAAAACTAGAAATACCCACCCGTTGCATTAAATCATGCAATTTTTGAGTGAAATCGGTGTCGGACATGATAGCACACGAGGAATTGCAAATTGGGAATGGGGAATTGGTTGTTTTTGCCATTCCCCATTGCCCATACCTCTATCAAAGCATAATGGGAGAGCGAGAACCCCTGTGTTTTTAAGGGGGGGATGAAGCTCGACACAAAGGGATTTATCCCTTTGTTTCTGTTTATCTATTAACTTTCTACAAAGCGTGGTATGATTTTGTAGGAGGTGAGGAACAAATGTTAACCTTAACTTACGAGTACAAGGCAAAGCCTACAAAAGAGCAGATCCAAATGATTGAACACACTTTGGATATGTGTCGAAAAGTTTGGAATTTTGCTCTTCGTGAGCGCAAAGACTGGCTGAACTCGCGTTCATGTCAGGTTAACGCTTGTTCATTAACATCTGAATATATTATTCCAGTTTCGGTACCATATCCGAACTACAACAATCAAGCCAAGTCTCTAACATTGGCAAAAGAACAGTATCCAGAACTCAAGACAGTCAACGCCCAAGTGTTGCAACAGGTTCTGAGAAAACTAGAGACCGCATTCATTGACATGAAGCGTAAAGGAATGGGATTTCCTCGCTTTAAGAATCGATACAGAATGCGGTCATTTGTTTATCCCCAACTAGGGAAGTCTGAATTTTTAAGAGACAACCAAATTAAGTTACCACAGTTGGGATGGCTCTGGTATGTCAAGTCTCGCCCTCTGCCTGATGGGTTTGTTGTAAAACAAGCTCGAATAGTTCGCAAGGCTTCTGGATACTTTGTGATGTTGACGTTGGAATGTGATCTCAACGTGCCAAATCCAGTCGCCTCTGGTCATCCAGTTGGTCTGGATTTGGGTCTAGAAGTGCGATTCGTTCACTCGAAATGGGTAGCAATACTCAGGGATGAGTGGCAAGGTAGAAGAGGCGGATAATCGGAACAAGAACCTTGATAACTGAATGACCATGAGGGTGATTCAAAGGGAACCATAGTTCCCAGAAAAGTCCCTCCCTGCAAGTGCAGCGGTGACAGCATCACCCCTAGGGTAGCGACTAGCCATCAATCCCTAAAGCGGGGTGAAAAGGAGGTAAAACTAGTAGCCTAAACTGGTTCCCTTCGAGCATGAACCCATGAGTAGCGCAAGCGAAGATGCGTCTCAACCGTCGTTACTAAGAACCAGCGAAATAAGGCTATACGCGCTGGAGCCAAAAGGCAACGGATAAGGGGGCTGGCAAATTTCTAGTTGACCAGCAAAGCACTCCCAATAAACCCGGCGGATAGCATCACTTCTAAAGGTTCAAAACAATGGTCATTCGGAACGAAGTAACCTAACGCTCGCTCTTGGGGAGGTCGATACCCAAGTAGGTGCTAACCGTATGCAGCGTATAGGAAAGATTGAGTTTCAAGCGAATGCCCCGTGTAATAACAGGGATATGCTGACAAACTCACGGCGACTTGGAATGTAGAGTCACAGTAGCAATATATATGTCTAATACACGACGAGTTATTTGCGAATCCACTAATAAGGATGCTCTTCCCCTGAAGGACATACCGATTAGGGAGGTAAGCAATGACAAATCGATGGTGGAATGGAGACACGTCAACTGGCGCAAGCTAGAAAAACGGGTCTACAAGTTGCAAAAAAGAATCTACAGAGCCTCAACGCGTGGTGATGTCAAAGCAGTTCGCAGACTCCAGAAGACGCTGATGAAGTATTGGTCAGCAAAGTGCCTTGCGGTCAGGCGGGTAACACAAGACAATCAAGGCAAGAAGACGGCAGGTGTGGATGGTGTTAAATCACTAACCCCAAAGCAACGATTTGCCTTAATTGCCAAACTAAAGCTAGACTCAAAAGTCTCCCCCACCAGGCGTGTATGGATTCCAAAACCTGGTAGGGATGAGAAACGACCTTTGGGCATCCCGACAATGAAAGACCGCGCACTGCAAGCGTTAGTCAAACTGGCTTTAGAACCAGAGTGGGAAGCGCGATTTGAACCTAACAGTTATGGGTTCAGACCAGGACGCTCATGTCATGATGCAATCGAAGCAATATACCTTAGCATCCATACCAAACCAAAATTTGTACTGGATGCCGACATAGCAAAATGCTTCGATAAAATCGACCACTCGGCACTGCTTTTAAAATTAAATACGTTCCCCGCCATCCGCCGACAAGTTCGCGCATGGTTAAAAGCGGGAGTGATGGATAACAAGCAGTTCCAAGAGACATCTGAGGGTACACCGCAGGGTGGAGTAATCTCACCTCTACTCGCTAATATTGCCCTCCACGGGATGGAAGAATGGATAAAACAGTACGCGGAAACGCTACCTGGGAGGTCAGGGTACGGAAAACGAGACAAACGTAGTAGCCTTTCCTTAATCCGATACGCCGACGACTTCGTGATTCTCCACGAAGACATAACCGTTGTTCAAAGATGCCGGATCATCATATCTGAGTGGTTATTAGACATGGGTTTGGAATTGAAGCCATCCAAAACACGCCTAACTCATACCTTAGACAAACATGAGGATGAAGAACCAGGGTTTAATTTTCTTGGTTTTAATGTCAGGCAGTTTCGAGTGGGTAAGTACCACTCAAAACAAGGCTTCAAAACAATCATCACCCCAAGCAAGGAAAAGCAGAGGATACACTACGAACGAATAGCCAGTATCATCAATGACCATAGCCAAGCACCACAAGCGGCGCTAATAAGTCGGTTAAACCCGGTAATAAGAGGATGGTCAAACTACTACTCAACCGTGGTCAGTAAGGAGGTTTTTTCCTCATTAGACGACCTCATGTATCCAAAACTTAAAGCTTGGGCAAAACGCCGCCATCCAAAAAAATCTGGCGAATGGGTGTCCAAGAAATATTGGCACACTATCGGTGGTGATAATTGGGTATTCTCCACTTCACCAGAAGGTAAAAACCCAATGCGATTATACACACATGCGGAAAAACCAATCATCCGTCACGTGAAAGCAAAAGGGGAAGCCAGCCCATACGATGGCAACCTAATTTACTGGAGTTCAAGGATGGGCGTACACCCAGAAGCATCCAAAAGAGTGGCAACGCTCTTAAAGAAACAAAAAGGAAAGTGCGCTCACTGCGGATTGTACTTCCGTGAGGAAGATGTACTGGAAATTGACCACAAAACGCCTTTAAGCAAAGGTGGAAAAGATGAATATAAAAATCTCCAGATACTACATAGACACTGCCACGATATTAAAACAGCTAATGATGATTTGGCTGGAGGTATGCAATTGGACAAGCACCAAATTACTGAGGAGCCGGATGAGGTGAAAGTCTCACGTCCGGTTTTGAAGACGAGTCGCTCTGGTGACGGAGCGGCTTAGTTTAATAAGTTTAGTGCAACTACTAGTAGTCCGCCACAGCAACTTTGATGGGTCAGACAGGTTTTTGGTAAGCTACTTAAAGAGGATGAAAGGGTAGCATCATGGCAAAGAAACATACCATAAATTTAACAGAGGTGGAAGTCGAAAAACTGCGATCGCTAACTCGTTGTGGAAAAAGTAAAGCACGAACTATAACCCGTGCCCGTATCCTTTTGATGGCATTTGAAGGAAAAACGGATAAAACAATTTCACAAAGCCTTGGAGTCTCAGTTGCAACGGTTGAGCGTACACGAGCCAAATTTGCCAATGATGGTGATGTGTCGCTCAATGACCGTCCTCATCCACCAAAAAAGCCAAAGCTAGATGGTTCGCAAGAAGCATTCTTGATTGCAACTGCCTGTAGCAAAGCTCCCGAAGGAAGAGCTGGTTGGACGATGAAACTTTTAGCAGATCGATTGGTGAGCCTAGAAATAGTCGATTCAATCTCGGACGAAACAGTACGTCGGACTTTAAAAAAAACGAAGTCAAGCCGTGGCTTAAGGAACAATGGTGTATTCCAAAGGTAGATAGTGAGTATGTTTTGCGGATGGAAGACCTCTTAGATTTATATAGTCAACCATTAGATCCGCTTCGCCCAATAGTTTGTTTTGATGAGCGTCCATACCAATTAACTGAAGATGTTAGAGAGCCAATACCTCCTCGACCCGAACAACCAGAACGTTATGACTGCGAATATAAACGCAATGGAAATGTTAACCTGTTTGCTTGCTTTCAACCATTAGCTGGTTGGCGACATATCGAAGTCACACAGCAAAGAACAAAAGTTGATTTTGCTTTTCAGATGAAAGATTTAGTCGATGTTCATTTCCCAAATGCACAACTAATTCGTTTGGTTGTAGATAATTTGAATATTCATAACCCTGCTGCATTATATGAGGTTTTTAAACCGCAAGAAGCACGTCGAATTATTGAAAAATTGGAGTTTCACTACACACCAAAACATGCTTCTTGGTTGAATCAAGTTGAAATTGAGTTATCTGTTTTGTCATGTCAGTGCTTGGAAAGACGAATTGGCGATCGCGAAACTTTAAAACGAGAAATTGCGGCTTGGGAACTGACTCGCAACACTGAAAAAGCAAGTGTAAATTGGCGCTTCAAGATTAGGGATGCACGTAATAAGATGGAACGTTTGTACCCACCTATTGAACCCATCAAAGTTGCTGTGGCGGACTACTAGTCTGCCAAGGGAACTTTGCAGGGTAGCACATCTTACTGATAAGCTACTTAAAAATCAGGAAATAGCATGGCAAAGAAGTACATTGTGGATTTGAGTGAGGACGAAGTTTCTCAGCTGCAAGCATTAATTAAAAAAGGTAAGCACAAGGCAAGAACCATCACCCGCGCAAACATTCTTCTGATGGCTTCTGAGGGAGAAACAGATCAAGCGATCGCTGCCATTGTTCGAGTCCATGTTACGACAGTGGAACGGACACGAGAGAAATTTGTCATCGGTGGGTTAGATTTTGCACTCATTGATGAACCTCATCCACCGAAGATTCGTAAACTTGAAGGAAAATCAGAAGCGTTTTTGATAGCTACAGCTTGTTCTGACGCACCGTCTGGACGGGTAAGATGGACAATGCAACTTTTGGCAGACCACTTAATAGAAGTTGGTATCGTTGATTCGATTTCAGATGAAACTGTTCGTCAGACCCTAAAAAAAACGACATTAAGCGTGGCTGAAAGAACAGTGGTGCATTCCCGAAGTAAACGCCGAGTACGTTTTACGGATGGAAGATTTATTGGATTTATACAATGAACCATATGATCCCAAACGTCCAGTAGTCTGTTTTGATGAATGCTCATATCAACTGGTGGAAGAAGTCAGACAACCATTGCCACCTGAACCAGAGCAACCAGAACGCTATGACTTTGAATATAAACGCAATGGAACAGTAAATTTATTTGCTTATTTTCAACCTTTAGTAGGGTGGAGACATATTGAAGTAACTCAACGGCGTACAAAACACGATTTTGCAAAACAAATGAAAGATTTAGTAGATATTTATCACCGCGATGCTGATGTTATTCGTTTAGTAGTTGATAACCTTAATATTCATACTCCAGCAGCCTTGTATGAAGTTTTTGAACCTCAAGAGGCACGTCGAATTGTACAAAGATTAGAGTTCCACTACACTCCTAAACATGCAAGTTGGTTGAATCAAGTAGAGATTGAGTTATCTGTTTTATCTCGCCAATGTTTAGAGCGACGAATCCCGGATATACAAACATTATCCTCTGAAATTGCTACTTGGGAGAAACAACGCAATCTTCAACGTACAAGTGTCCATTGGCGTTTTCAAACTACAGATGCACGGAGAAAGATGGAGCGTTTATACCCGACTGTATGACCCAGCAAATTTCCCTTGGCAGACTACTAGTGATGGTTTGTTGGTTGAACGTCCTCACTTTTTGAATTCATTGCATCGCAAGCTGAAATTGCTGCAACGCAGATTGAAACATAAAAAGAAGGGGTCGAGCAATCGACATAAACTCAATCTCCGGATTGCTCGCTTGCATCAACGTATTTCTGATACTCGTAAGGACTGGCAGTTCAAATTAGCTCACAAACTTTGTGATAAAGCTGGAATGATGTTTGTTGAAGACATTGATTTCCGGACGTGGGCTAAAGGAATGCACGGGTTACATACTTTAGATGCAGGGTTTGGTCAGTTTATTGAAATCCTGGAATGGGTGTGCTGGAAGCGCGGAGTATATTTTGAAAAGGTGAGCGCATACTACACCTCTCAACTTTGCCCGCAATGCGATACGCATACCGGAAAAAAGGAACTGAAGGACAGGATTCACTCTTGCCCTGAATGCGGTTACACTACTCACCGAGATGTGGCAGCCGCACAAGTGATCCGCAATCGCGGGATCTCTGGGCTGGGACGCAGCCTGGAAAAAAATGCCTGTGGAGACGATCTGACGGGGACGGGAAACCGTCTAGTTAAGAGTCAAAGAAGCAGGAAGAAGAGTGGAGAGGCGCGACTTGAGTCCGCCTCGTAACATCCTTCGAGAATCCCGTGCATTTATGCACGAGAGTACGTCAATCTTCCAGCAAACTTCTCAGCATCCAAGCATTCTTTTCGTGTACCTGCATCCGCTGAGTCAATAAATCGGCAGTGGGTTCGTCATGAACTTCATCCACAACAGGGAAGATAGACCGCGCAGTTCTCACAACGGCTTCTTGTCCTTCGACAAGCAGGCGGATCATTTCTGTAGCTTTGGGGACACCAGGACTTTCTGAAATCGAACTGAGTTGGGCAAACTCGCTGTAAGTACCGGGTGCAGGATAGCCCAATGCTCTGATTCGTTCCGCAATCAAATCAACTGCTGCCGCTAACTCTGTATACTGGGTCTCAAATAACAAATGCAGAGTTTGGAACATCGGTCCTGTGACGTTCCAATGAAAGTTATGAGTTTTCAGGTACAGCGTATAAGTATCAGCCAGCAGACGAGACAAACCTTCGGCAATTTTAGCCCTGCTTGCTTCGTCAATACCAATGTTTACTGGGAATGTTTGACTTGGCATAATTTTCTCCAAATGATTTATTGAATTGTTGTACCAAAGACAAAAGACAAGGTTATGCCAGATGCATCTTCAAAACACTTTTAGGGGCTTTGCGGACTCTAGCGATGATAGTTTCTTTACCCAAACGCTGGCAAGCTTCGTAGCGATGGCATCCAGAAAATCCGTAGTACTGTCCATCGACTTCTAAAACATCAATTGGTTCTTTCTGCCCAATGGCAGCAATCGATTCCATTAAAGCTTTTACCTTTTCTGGGTCGTTTTGGCGTGGCAAAGGTCGCCGTATCTGATTTAAAGGAATTTCTTGAATGACCATATATGAGTGGTGTTTTGTCGCTCTTTATAAATCATAATCGTTATGACTTCAAGTTGCAACTGGTTTTGGTTGTCAAACAGGTATTGGTTTGAGCAAATAACTTGTGCCAAAAACTACTACACTACATAGGAAAGTCAGAATGCTAAAAAGGAACCCTAAAGATGAAAGGGGGGTCTTAGAATCAGGATGCTTCGCTTGAATTTTTCTGGACGGATTTTTTCCGTTTTAGGGGCTTGCAACCAAGTATGTCTGACATTATCCTTCTTACCTAATAATGATTTTGGCGATCATCTACCCCTAGACAGCTGTGGCGGCAAAACAAAGATTCCATGAAAATCATTTGGCGTATTTCTTACACGGTACTCACCACGTTTTGTTTGTTGGGTCTAACTGGGGCGTCGGGTCCTGCAAGTAGAACAAAGGATGTGGAAATCAGCATTGGCATTGTGCAGCGATTTGGAGATAAGCCTACAGAAGCGCTGCAATTAGAACCTACCAAAGGCGATCGCTTGAGGTTGAAGTTTCAAGATGGGAGTACCCAGCAAACTTTAGTCACGACCAAGCCTGTGAAACTAGAAGTCTTGATGCAAGCAATGCCTGCAGCAGTCGTCAAGGAAAGGGTCGTCTTGGGAACATTCCGTACGTATGAAACTGCTGAAGATAGTGCGCAAAAGTGGCGCGATCGCGGAATAGAAGTAGAAATAGCCCAACCAGATCGCTGGCAAGTTTGGGCAAAACGGGAAGTTTACAACACTCCCTTACTCAGACGTTTGCTGTTGCAAAGCGTCCAAGCTGCTGGTCAAAAAACTGCTTTTGTCGATACCCAAGTTCTACAAAAGGTACCACGAGTCAGTTGGCAAGTGGATGGCAAACGTTTTAGCCCAGATAATTTAGAAATTAGTAGCGACAAAAATTTGATTCGGGTCAATGAAAGTAAAAAACCCGAGAAAGCACATCTTTACCCTGGACGCATGAAGTTGCAGCCAAATGCTTATGGTGACTATACTCTCGTGAATGAAGTGCTTTTAGAAACATACTTACGTGGAGTTGTGCCGTATGAAATTGGCGCGACAGCTCCCATGCCAGCAATGGAAGCACAAGCGATTCTCGCCCGGACTTATGCTTTACGGAATTTACATAGATTTGCTATAGATGGGTATCAACTGTGCGCGGATACTCACTGTCAAGTTTATTATGGGTTGAATGGAGTGACACCGAACACAGATCGGGCGATCGCCACAACACGGGGTATGGTTCTAACTTATAAAAACCAGCTAGTGGATGCTTTATATTCTTCCACAACTGGTGGTGTCACCGCTTCCTTTAGCGATGTCTGGAATGGTGATGACCGTCCCTATCTTCAACCGATAGTAGATGCTCCGAGCCATGATATATGGAACTTGTCTGGGCAGAATTTAGCGGATGAAAACCAATTTCAACAGTTTATCAGTCTCAAACAAGGATTTAATGAAAGTGAGAGGGACTTGTTCCGTTGGCGTCGGGAAACGAGCTTGAAAGAGATTACCAAGGGTTTACAAAAATTTCTCAAGGTGAAAAACAGCCCCTATGCGAAGTTCAAAACTATCCGAGAAATGAAAGTAGTAGAGCGAAGCAAGAGCGGTCGGATTCTCAAACTCGATGTCAAAACAGATATTGGCACATTTTCTTTACATAAAGACGAAGTTCGCAGTGCCTTTATGGCTCCTATCAGCACCCTGTTTTACCTACAACCATTAAATAAAGGCAACTCAGAACTTTGGGGATACGCCTTTGTTGGCGGTGGTTTAGGACATGGAGTTGGCTTGAGTCAAGTGGGTGCTCAAAATTTAGCTAACCTCGGCTGGTCAAGTCCAAAGATTCTTCAGTTCTACTATCCTGGGACTAAAACTCAAATTCTCGGCAACGGGATTGCGCAAACAAACTGAGCAAATCTATATCTATCACACTCAAAATGCTTTCCTTCCCTTGCAGCTCAACACAGGGATGCTTGTGGAAATTGCTAAAATTAAATTAATAAAGCAGGAACGCGGGATTCCCTGTGCTCCTGCTTAGGTAACATGAATCTAGACTGAATGCCAAAGTAGGTGTTGGAGCAGACACAACAGAGGATCATTTCTGTTGTCTGTACTGCTTCTTTTACTTTTATGTCTCTACAACATCGGATATTGCAAGAGGTTGATTTTTGAGATGTTTAACTTTTAGTAAAGTTCCTCTTCCTTGTGGGTTTCGATGGTGCAGTCTCCAGTTGGGTAAGCCACACAAGTCAAGATATATCCAGCTTCCATCTGGTCATCATCTAAGAAAGACTGGTCAGATTGGTCAGGCGCAGAACCAGACTTGAGTTTACCAGCACAGGTAGAGCAAGCACCAGCACGGCAAGAGTAAGGCAGGTCAAAACCTTTCTCTTCAGCAGCATCTAGAATATATTCATCGTCGTTAACGTCAATCGTTTCGTTGAATCCTTCAGCTTCGTTAATCAGAGTTACCTTGTAAGTTGCCATTTAGTAATCCTCTTTTTTGCAAACGGATTGTATAAGTTATGCTAAAGCAAATACGACGGCTGTTCCTATGGGAGCAGCCGTTTGTTAAAATTTGCTTCACTTCTGATACTACGAGAAAAATAAAACGATGCAACCGGAAATCGAACTCGATTAGTAATGAAATTTAGTTAGTTAATACCGATAAGTTTTTTTTATCTTACTGAGTCTCTACTCCTTAGATTGTTAAATAAAGTTATAAGTGTTTAAAAAAACTTGCAAGTATAAAAAGTTAGTGTAGTCTATCAATTTGTACTTTATTTAAGCAGCGATTCGCTGCACCTTCATTTGTCTACGAATACCCTTTAAGGCAGTGTGTGACATTGTAAGTAAGTTAAGGAAGCAGGAGCATAGGGTTCTGTGTGTTCCTGCTTACATAACCTGAATATAGACTTATTGCCAAAGTAGGTGTAACCAACAGACACAGCAGAGGGGGAATATTTCTCTGTCTATCCTGCTTTTTTTTCTGTCTTTACCACATCAGTGGCTCTTGAAAGTTGATTTTTAAGGTGCCTAAGCTTTATTCGATATCATCTTTCTTGTGGGTTTCGATGGTGACATCAGAGGTAGGTTTGGCGATACAAGTCAGCACATATCCTTGCTCAATCTGGTCGTCGTCCAAGAAAGACCCGTCAGACTGATCAACGGAACCTGATTTAATGAAACCAGCACAGTCAGAGCAAGCACCAGATCGGCACGAGTATGGCAAATCAAGATCAGCTTCTTCAGCTATATCTAGAATGTATTCATCATCTCCTACCTCAATTGTTTTGTTTATCCCTTCAGCGTCATTGACGAGTGTCACTTTGTAAGTAGCCATTTTGTCATCCTCTCTTCTACAAACGGATCGTATAAGTTATCCTAAAGCAAATAGGACGCCTAATCTGATTGGATCAGCAGTTCATGAACATTTGCTTCACTTCTGATACTACGAGAAAAATAAAACGATCTAACCGGAAACTGAACTTGATGAATAATGAAATTTAGTGAGTTAACCAAAATAATTTTTTTATAAGACTAAGCCTCTACTTGTTAGATTGTTAAATAAAGTTATAAACGAGCAAAAATCAATGTATAAAAATAACATAGTAAACCAATCTGAGGTTGGTTGAGATGTTAAAGCTGTTTGTTGTGGGAATAGGGGGTGTACGAGTGTAGACAGAGGAGTCTATTTTTCCCTATATTCTTACCTTGATACGAGCGTAATGCCTTTACGCCCTTATACCCATCGGTTCCTTAGCGCTTATACACAACAATAAACAAAGCGGTGACAATAATAATGTACGATAACTCAGCTTTTTCGCAAAAATGCCCAGTAAGGGTGGGTTTGGTTGGTACTGGGTATGCAGCAAAGCTCCGGGCTGAAACATTGGTGCATGATCAACGCTCACATCTCGTTGCTGTTGCCGGTCATACACCCGAAAAGACAGAAGCCTTTGCTAGAGACTACCAGGCTGAGGTGATAGATTCTTGGCAGCAACTGGTAGAGCAAGACAATATAGACTTGGTGGTGATTTGCACTGTGACTCGGGATCATGGTGCCATTGCACGAAAAGCGTTGCAGAACGGTAAACACGTTGTTGTAGAGTATCCCCTTTCTGTAGATGTGGCGGAAGCTGAAGAACTTATTGCCCTTTCCAAAGCACAAAAAAAATTGCTCCATGTCGAACATCTTGAACTGTTGGGTGGTGTGCATCAAGCCTTGAAGCAATACCTCCCAGAAGTTGGTCAAGTATTTTTTGTGCGCTACAACACCATTAATCCCCAGCATCCCGCACCCCGCAAATGGACTTACAATCACGAGCTTTTCGGGTTTCCTTTGATTGGCGCACTTTCGCGCTTGCACCGTCTTGTAGATTTGTTTGGTGAAGTTTTATCGGTCAACTGTCATAACCGATTTTGGCGGATAGAAGAAACAGAGTATTACCAAAGCTGTTTCTGCGATACTCATCTGTCCTTTAATAACGGACTGTTAGCCCATGTTGTCTACGGTAAAGGCGAAACTTTGTGGCAACCAGAACGTAAGTTTGAAGTTCATGGTGAAAACGGCGGATTACTTTTTGATGGCAACACAGGAATTTTGGTACAGATAGGGGAAACAAAGACGATAGAAGTTGGTGATCGTCGAGGTTTGTTTGCCAAAGATACGACAATAGTGTTAGACCATCTCATTGATGGTACTCCCATATACGTCACCTCAGAAGAAAGCTTGTACACTCTAAAAGTGGCGGATGCGGCACGACGTTCTGCTGAAACGGGGGTAACGGTAGTATTGGATGATGCTTTACAGTGACGTTCTCCCCACCCTGCCTGACGGCTCTTGGTGGGGCTTCTACAAGTCGCCCTGTAGAAATTTCCTGCTTCATTGGTCGTTACTCCAAATGCCCCAAGGATTACTCCATACAGCAACATCCGCGTTCCGATACCTCCACAGGCAGTTTAGAGACTCCTGACGCCCCACGGAGTCTTTGTATGCAGGGAATCCGAAAGAATTCTATGTCTGTTTACGTTTCCCAAGTTATGCACTGTTCACCTGTTTTACCAGTCCGTTTGTGTCATCTGGTTGGTCGTCACCAATGTTGCCTCACAAGAGCAACGGAATTGCTTTGGGCATTTAGACTTTACCACATTTGTCCTTACAATTCAGTATATATTGAAAAATATTCGGACATCCTCAAGGGATGTACCTCATATTTTTCCGGCTATCCATCCCCACCGCATAGGCGGACTCTTGAATTCCGCCGAATTCGTTAAATTTCATGAAAAGCGAAACGATTGTAATTTTATCTAACAGAGAACTAGACAAGATGCGTAAGGCTGGACGCTTGGCAGCGGAGCTTTTACACCATCTTGAACCACTTGTCAAGCCAGGGGTAAGCACCCTGGAACTCAATGACGAAGCTGAACGCTGGACACAGGCGCATGGTGCAAAAAGCGCACCTCTTGGCTACAAGGGCTTTCCTAAGTCAATTTGCACGAGTGTTAATGAAGTCATCTGTCACGGGATTCCCAATGCCAAGCAAATCCTCAAGGAAGGTGACATCATTAATATTGATGTAACGCCGCTTGTTGATGGCTACCACGGTGATACATCCAAGACATTCTTTGTTGGCACGCCTTCGCCAAAAGCCAAAAAGCTGGTTGAGGTGACACACGAGTGCTTGAGAAGGGGCATTGCTGAAGTCAAGCCAGGAGCAAGGGTTGGGGATATTGGTGCAGCCATTCAAGAGTATGCCGAGGCGCAGGGCTTTTCGGTGGTGCGAGACTTCGTAGGACACGGTGTGAGCAACGTTTTCCATACTGCGCCGGAAATTCCCCACTTTGGGACACGAGGCAAGGGAAAACGTCTGCGACCTGGTATGGTTTTTACCATTGAGCCGATGATTAACGAAGGCACTTGGGAAGTCGAGGTTCTGGGTGATGGTTGGACTGCTGTGACACGCGATCGCAAGCTTTCCGCTCAATTTGAGCATACTCTCGCTGTGACTGAAGACGGCGTTGAAATCCTCACGTTACCCGAAGGTGAGACTTAACCATCAAAAACCTTCTGTGTTGATGGCATCAAAACTATAGCGCTTCTCACTTGCATCAAATACACAGATGCGGTTGGGGCAAAGGCTGGTTTTGGACAACCCCTTTCCCGCTTTGCTCCTTCACCGCGTACAGCCCAGATGCCCCATCATCAAGCAATCCAGTTAGAACTACCCCAATCACTTGCGGATCATAGCTCCGGGCGGCGGAGCGAAACAAGACGTCAATCGAGGGACGAAAGCGATTTTCCTTAGATCCGCGAGTTACTCGGATATGCCCCGATTCCACAAGCAGGTGGTGATCTGGCAGAGCAATATAAATCCGTCCCGGTTGGCTTCAGACAATGAAACAGTCCTGCCCTAAATAAGGCTGAATTTCTGATGAGAAATTGATAGTGAAAATGCGACGAGAAAAATGCAGGATAGACTCAGGAAAAACTCATCTCTAGGCATTGCACATCGCAAGAAACCTTTTAGGAATTCTCTGTCGCAAGCCAAGCACGCAAAACCTCTGCTACTGTCCACGCTTGGGCAATACATCCCCGTGGGATCATAGGGGCATTGCCATCAAAAATTTCGCTGAGATTACCGACACCGTGAGCAGTTAGATGGTTCGCCATTGGCTCTAGGAACTGACGAGCAATAGCTGGATTTTTATAGACACGCATATGTGCCAGGACAAAGGGACCTAGTAACCAACCCCAGACTGTTCCTTGATGATAGGCTCCATCGCGTTGATACTGATTACCTCCGTAGTTTCCCTGGTATTGGGTATGCTCAGGGGCAAGCGAACGCAATCCATGCGAAGTTAGCAGCATCCGCCCACAAGCATCTACCACTCCTTGTTGTTGCGCTGGCGTGAGCGGGCTAGAGGGTAAGGAGACGGCAAAAATTTGGTTAGGGCGCAAGGATGGGTCATCTCCATCGGGACCATCCAGCACATCGTAGCAGTAGCCTGTCTGTTGATTCCAAAAGCGAGAAAATCTGACTTGGGTACGGTCGGCGATCGCCTCATACTCCTGATGGGGCTTGCCAATGTGACGAGCAAAGTTTGCCATGGTCCGTAAGGCATTATACCAAAGCGCATTTATTTCTATGGGTTTACCGATACGTGGTGTCACAACCCAATCTCCGACTTTGGCATCCATCCAGGTGAGTTGCACACCCGTTTCCCCTGCGTAAAGCAAACCATCGGTGGAATCGAGGTGGATGTTGTAGCGAGTGCCGCGACAGTGCCAGTCGATGATATCTGCAAGCACCCCAAAGAGTTCATGCAACAAATCATCATCCTCAGTGGCGCTGTAGTAAGCGCGGACTGCTTCAAAATACCACAGAGTCGCATCGACTGTATTGTATTCAGGTGTTTCACCCGCATCGGGGAAGCGATTGGGTAACATTCCCTGGTCTACATACGTGGCAAAGGTGCGGAGAATTGAGCGTGCTAACTCTGGGCGTTCAGTCGCAAGGGTCAACCCAGGTAGGCTAATCATCGTATCGCGTCCCCAGTCACTAAACCAGTGATAACCAGCGATGATGGTTTTGCCGTGAGGGTGTTCTGGCACGGAGCGGTCAACAATAAACTGGTCAGCAGCCAACACTAAATGATTGATCCAGGCAGGAGAATCAGGAGCATGGAGGGGTCGGTTAGATTTCCACTGTCCGATTAACTTCTGCTCTTGAGTGTGACGGTGGTGGAGTGCTGCTTCACCATCCAAGTCTGGTTGGTTGTCAGTACTGGCGACAAAGGTGAGCGATTCCCCAGGGTTAAGTGTAGCTTCAAAAGTAGCAGCGTGGAGGTGGTCTTCTTTGTCGCTCAGTCCTCGGTAGCGTTCAACTGCTAGATCAAAGCCATAATACCAATTGTGGACAACAGATGCACTGCCGTGGTCACTCAGAAGATACAGTGGTACAGCACCCGGATAAGCTGCGACACAAATCCCTTGTGTCACTGGCTCAACGGTCATCTGCCAACCGTTGCTTTGGGTACTGCCGTGATAATCGCGGTAGTTGACCATTGCTTTAAGCGTCAGCTTTAACGGTTGGGTGGCGCGACGCAGGGCATATTGGACATAGGTTGTGTTAGCTCCCTGCTGCATCCACACCCGTTTTTCTAACAAAGCGTCAGCAAAGGCAAAACGCCACACAGGAATTGTGCCTTCCAAGGAAAAGCGTTCAATGTGCTGGTAGCCTTGGGGACTGACGATACCATCCACCCAACGGTTCGTGTGGAGAGAGAAAGAGCGAGCGTCATACAAGGCAGTTTCATCCAGTTTTGCCAGCAGCAAAGTCCGACCCAGAGGCGGTTTCAAAGCCGCTAGCAGTAAGCCGTGATAGCGACGCGTCAGTAAACCTGCCACAGTACCAGAAGCGTAACCGCCGATGCCATTGGTGACTAACCATTCCCGCGACTCTGCGATGTCGAGATAGCCACAGATTTCCCGCCCAAATTCAATACACATAAGTCAACACCCTTCTTTGGGATTGATATTTTGGAGTATCGGTTATAAAGCCTATATTGTGTTGAGATTGGGATTAAGAGTTGATGAGAGGGCATTTTTTTAACAATCCCAACTGAAATTTTAACGGCTAATCAGGTTGAGATCATGTAACATTCATAAGCTTTTAAGTATTGAGGCTAAAGTTTCGGTATTACAGAGGTAGAAATCCTGCAACCAACCAAAAACAAATAAAAAGGGAGATAGAACATGATCCAAACTACTACAACAGCTATTGCTGCTTTGTTGACTCAAGCAGGTGGAGCGCATTACGAATACGAACAGACTGTTCTGAAGGGAGTGTATGACGAAGAATGAGCTACTTGGTATGCTGATTATGTCATTCAGCATGGTCTGGGCAAACTGCTAAACAAAGCAGTGACTACTGAGCAAATCAGCCAGTTTTTCAGCCAAAGTTATGAGGAGTATAAAAAGGAGTATTCTGTACAAAATTGGGTTGAGTATACGGCTCTTGAAAATGGTAGAAAGTTTAACGCTAAAGGCGAGATAACTAGTTTGGGGATCACGGCGATCGCTCTGTTGTTCATTAGACAAATTCAAAAGGAGCAATGACAGATTTAGCCCCAGATTCTTAGAGGATGTCTGAGAAGTCAAAAATGTCATGCTGAACGGAGCGCCAGCGCAGTGAAGCATCTCAAAAATTAACGACAAACTGGGATTCTTCGCTCCACTTCGTTACGCTCAGAATGACAAAATATACCTTGCTTAAAGTTTTCAGACATCCTCTTAGAGCATTGATCACAGGTGTTTATGATTCCGACTTGTCTACTAATTCACTTAACTCGCCAGGATAAAAGCAATCTTCTAGAATCTCAGTCAAGTTGTAGGGACAATTGAGAGGAAAGATTTGCTCTGGCAGGTCAGTTTCTCCCATTGCTAAGTCCTTGGCATTCTCATATGCTTCTTGCAGAGCATCATCAAGATAAGGTTTGAGGCTTGGGTTGTCTTTTAGTAACCGTATCGTATCGCGACGCTGTATGCGAAGTGTTGCTAGCCAACTGCGGCTGCGACGCTGAGGTTGGTACTCCCATTTCAGCAAATGTCCAATCAACACGCTCAAACGGCTACGCAGTTCTTGGCGTTGCTGCTTACCCAAAGATTCAATTTCCTCAATTAGGTTTGGTAGGTCAACCTGACTCCACTGTTGGTTGCGGAGCAACGTTGCTTGTTCCTGCGTCCAAGCGTAGAAGTCGGACTCATAAAGGTTAAATGCAGGTATCGATGTCTTTGCCATTTTTGGGTTTGCCTCAGGCATATACATTAGGTTTTTCACCACAATTTTTATTGTAAAACTGTCTTTTGTAGAGTTGTTCAGCCGCTATGTATGTTCATTTTGGGATGAAGCGATGTCTAGTGAACGAATCAAAAATATTCAAAAATCTAGGAGACTGCTGACACTTTTACTACTTAGGTTAAGAAGGTGAGTATAAATTATCAAAGTAATTATACGGTACATTTATTTGTAATACTCAGATTTCAGATTTTATATGGAAAAAGTCTGTATAAATACTCTGTAGAGGGTAGTTATATGGAAATACTCCGTATAATTGAGTAGTTACATCGGTTTATATCCTGATTGAGACCGTACTTCGAGATCTCGGTTGGGAATCTCATGAGTTCAGATCTTTCAGGTAGAATCAAACCTAAAGTTGAGAGAATTTTGAGATAAGAGGGTGCAAGTTCGACCAACCTATAGTAGATGATAGACGATTTCGGCTTGCTTCCATGACATACCTACTGTTCTTATTGTCCATCGGATTAGCCACCGCTCTTGCTTTGGTAATCAAGCAGCTACAACAACGCAAGAACGATTATACAGTGGCTCAGCAGCGTCTTAAAGAGGTAGATAGGCGATTACAAGAAGCAGATCGAAAATATGGTGGACTTATCTCTAGAGAAGATACCGCTAGGGAGCTAGATTCACAAATCATGATTCTGAAGGATCGCCTTAAACAACTGGATAAGGAAGCAGAGGCGGAAGAATGTGAACTGTCTATCAAGATTTCATCACTAAAATCGAAGCTTCAAGGACTCGAAGAACAAGAAATTGTCGAAGCTTTTGGATTTTATGAGTCTAAGTATGATTTTCAAGAGGCTGAAGAGTATAAGCAACGCTTAGATAAGATTCGCACTCAGCAGAAACAGATGATAAAGGACAAACAAGCTGCTGTTTGTCATACTGAATGGTCAGTTAGCGGTAGTGTGAAAGAAGGTAAAAAGATGACTGATAATTTTATCAAGCTAGTTCTTCGTGCCTTCAATGGTGAATGTGACGCTTCGGTGATGAAGGTTAAATATAATAACGTTCAAACCATGGAGAATCGAATCAGAAAGACCTATGAGGAATTAAATAAACTTTCTCAGACTACGCACTGCGAAATCACTTCACAATTCTTGGACTTGAAATTACAGGAGCTTTGGCTGACCCATGAATATCAGGAGAAAAAGTATCAAGAGCAAGAGGAACAACGCATTATTCGTGAGCAGATGCGCGAAGAAGAAAGAGCATTGCGCGAACTCGAAAAAGTCAAGCAAGATGCTGAGCGAGAAGAACGTCGTTATCAAGAGGCTCTAGAAAAAGCTCGTAGGGAGATAGAATCCGCTACGGGTAAAACTCAGGAAAAACTCTTTAGCCAAATCGAGGAATTACAAAAGCGACTTGCACAGGCTGAAGCAAATAGAAAGAGAGCTATTTATCAAGCTCAAATGACTAAATCTGGACACGTCTATATCATTTCAAACATTGGTTCATTTGGTGAAGATGTTTACAAAATAGGTATGACACGTCGCCTAGAACCAATGGATCGGGTTAAGGAACTGGGCGATGCTTCTGTTCCTTTTCCTTTTGATGTTCACGCCATGATCTTTTGTGAAAATGCACCAGAACTTGAATCTTGCTTGCACAAACGTTTTGACACCAGAAGAATGAACAAAGCAAACGAGAAAAAAGAATTTTTCCGAGTTTCATTGGAGGAAATAGTTAAAGTTGTCAGAGAGATAGATGAGGAACTTAAAATCTGCAAATCAGAGGTAAAATTTACCAAAATTGCTGAAGCTGCTGATTATCGAAAGACCCTTGCAAAAGAACGAGAAGTACACCCGCAGAAAGTAGCGACAGCGATCTAACAACTGTAGTGCAGCAGACAGTTGCAATTCACTGGTGCTGAGTTCAGTCTTATTTGCCGCCGCTGAACACAACCGTTAAACCGATGTCCTGGGAGTAGGGAGAAGCTTCCGGTTTGAGGGTAGGCGAGCACACGAAATCATCTCGTTTGTTACTCTCTCCAAGAGCGATCTGCCGCTATGCTGGAGCGCTTTGCTATCGCCTGCAAACACTAACCTCAACCTTCAATAAACTTTAACGCCACCCCATTCATACAGTAACGTTTGCCCGTAGGCGCGGGACCATCATTAAAAACATGACCCAGATGTCCACCACAGCGATGGCAATGTACTTCTACTCTGGTCATAAAAAATGACTTGTCTACGGTTGTGGCGATCGCCCCTTCTATTGAGTTGAAAAAACTAGGCCAACCAGTGCCACTGTTAAATTTGGTATCAGATGTAAAAAGTGGCAAGTCGCAGGCAGCACATACATAAGCCCCTTTAGCATATTGCTTATCGAGAGAGCTGGTGTGAGCGCGTTCAGTCGCATGTTTCCGCAGCACAGAAAACTGTTCCGGCGTTAAAATTTTGCGCCACTCTTCTTCGGTTTTGCTGATTTCAAACTCATTCTTTGCAGTTGCCATAACTTCTGATCTTCCTGATAAATAACGTGATAACCATACTGTGCCTAGCATTGCTGCACCAGCGTGTAAAAAATACCGTTTTTTCATAATGGATCATTAATTTGCCGATTGAGCTAGCTTAATGACTAGCATGAGCGATAAGCATGAATGAGCCCTGATAGAATCATTAAAATCTGCTAAGAATCATTGACATAAATACCATCAACTTCTTCTGTAATTGTGTACTTTCTCTCAAAATTTCATCCGCTCCACCAAATCATCTCCCACGCGCAAAGCGTTGGATAGCCGCGATCGCCTGCCAGCAAGCGGGAGCTACGCGGTGCAGCAGAAGGACGAGAACCGCCTGTGGAGTTGCCGAGGTTGCTTGCTGTCGCTGATCTTCGTCGTTAGCTCATAAGTTTGATTGGAAACTCTATCAAGGTTATGGATTAAGGTGAGACTCGTGAGACTTAACTCTCCCGATTTACCTGCCTCGATTTATTATCGAGGCGAATCGCTTGCTCTAAAACTGATTTTTCTCTGGCTCTACGAGCATACGGCTGCAATTTTGTGATATTCCAAGCCGTGATTATACTCATATCTTCTAAATTCATTCCTTTCATCAACATTTCTACACACCATGTTTGTTGAGCTTGCTCAATGACTGGCTGTTGCCCTTCTGGTGTTAATAATCCCTCAGTTAATATTTGCCAGCGCTGTTGTATTTCTGCCTCTGAAATAGGCATTCCATCGTCGTTGAGAAATAATGCAAAGTGGTTATCTTTACGACTTTTTAACCACTGAGTTAAGGGATTGCGAGTATAAGAGCCATACTGCTTACCCATGATCCACTGATTGACAGGAACTTGTCGAATAGAGCCTTGGGTGATTTGTAATAAGTGCTGCTTGGCGTCGTTAATTTGGTGCGATCGCTCTAAGTTCGCAATTTCTTCGGAAGATAAACCTGCTCCAAACAAAACGTACATTAGGGCATAATCTCGCAACCCTGATTTTTTGGCTCTTTGCAAAATCAAGGAGACTAAATTTGCTGGTAAATCTACCACCTTGTCTGTTGCAATAGATTCATGATTGATTTGATTTGAAGAGTTTGTGGCAACCTTTAAAAACAGCGCCACCAAATTTTCCAAAAACTCATCTCTGTCATGCCAAAGTTCATGAAATTCACTGGTAAATTCAATCACGGCATATCCTACCAAGATACTATTGAGTAAACTGGCTAGCTTTTGAGGCGGCAATTGGGTGTATAATTGCTCATGCTCCATCATTGTTGCTAAATATTCAGCTACATAGTTGTTGGCTTGCGCTAAGCTTCTTCCCAGTGCTTGACGATTTTCTATTGGATATTTTCCTGACTCACCGACTACAGAGCGTATTAATTCAGGAACTTGTTCTAAAGCCGTTAAGCGCTCTTCGCAATAATTTTTGAGAGCTTGGTTAACACTGTTGCTTTGACTGACTTGCGTTTTTAAGGATTCACCCAGTTCTTTAAACACTGGTGACTCGGAAATCACCGCTAGAACCAATCCGTGCTTGTTGCCAAAATGCCGGAATAAGGTCACTTCATTCACTTTTGCTAATTCTGCGACAGCTTTTGTTGTCGTCTCGGTGATTCCCTGAGTCGCGAATAACTCCATTGCTGCATTAATCAGTCTCTGTCGCGTTGAAATTATTTCTCCAGACATAAGTGAAAACTGCAAGTGGCACTTGCATTTAAATTTTACCTTTGCTACACTAACAGATGTAAGTAGCACTTGCATCCTCTCCTCCTACTTTAGCTGTCAACGCCTGTGTTTGCAGAGGATGTGGTAACGAGTACAGTCTTCTGCACTAGTTTATTTACGGCATTCACGTCAAAGGAAAGATTTATGACTATCAACTCAGCTGCGGCTGTTGGTAAGCAGCCGCTTACTCTGAGCTGGATCAACGTGGCATTTTTCGGTACATTTCATGCCTTGGCAATCCTCGCTCCCTGGTGTTTTTCTTGGTCTGCTTTGGGAGTGATGATATTCCTGCACTGGTTGTTTGGCAGCATTGGTATTTGTTTAGGATATCATCGGCTTTTGACTCACCGAAGTTTTCAGGTACCGAAGTGGTTGGAGTATGGACTCGCTATTGTGGGTGCGCTTGCGATGCAAGGAGGACCAATCTTTTGGGTGGCGGGACATCGGCTACATCATGCGCATACAGAGGATCCAGACAAAGACCCCTACTCTTCCCAGCGTGGTTTTTGGTGGAGCCATATGCTTTGGATTTTTTACCCGCGTGCAGAGTTTTTTGAGGAACAACATTACAAAAGATTTGCCCCGGAATTATACCGTGACCCATTTTATCGTTGGCTGAATCGCAACTTCTTGCCACTCCAGATTCCTGTTGGTGTCTTATTGTATGCTTTGGGTGGATGGAGTTTTGTAATTTACGGAGTCTTTCTGCGGGCAGTAGTGTTGTGGCATACCACTTGGTTCATCAACTCTGCAGCTCACCTGCGCGGCTATCGTAGTTTCCAGTTGAAGGATAACTCTCGTAATCTTTGGTGGGCGGCAATTCTAACTTATGGTGAAGGTTGGCATAACAATCACCATGCTCATCCAAATGTCGCAAAAGCCGGATACTCTTGGTGGGAAGTAGATATGACTTGGTGGGCAATTAAAACATTGCAGACTCTGGGGTTAGCTAAGAAAGTTGTCATGCCTCCAACGTCAAAAGCAAGTAGTTAGTGGTTACAAGAAAAACCAACACAACTAATGACTAACAAATAGACTTCTTGCAAAAGTCAAATAGTAATCCTCCGCTTTCTTTGTGAGAATTGAAAGCCACAGATCCCCGACTTCTTTAAGAAGTCGGGGATCTTGTTTCTCACGAATGATTTCTTTAATGACTTTTGACTTTTGAATGCGTGACTTTTGAATGCGTGACTTTTGACTTCCCCGTAAGCCCTTCGGGCTTAGGGGCTGACTACCTGCCCAACTTATTAGGAATGCCTTCGCAACCCCCGGGAACAGTACTTCTGGTTTTTTCGCCTCCCCAAGCACAGCAATAGTATCGCGCTGACTCAGACATTCGCTGGGCATTGGTGAAATCAGCGTCTTCGACAACAGCCCCTGTGTGTTCGCCAGTCTCGTAGTCTGGCGGTGCAGTACGGCTGCGAGGCGAGGCGGTTTCAGCGGAACCATAGAAGAGGCGAATTCCGTTTAAATCAGTACCGTTGAGTTTTGCTTCATATAAAATAGCCCGGGAGAGATTGGCTTTTACCAAGTCACAGTTAATGAGGTTAGCGCGGACAAGATTGGCTTCCGACAGATCAGTCCAACGCAAATCAGTACTAGCAAGATCAGCTCCCGCAAGCATCACTCCTAAATCGATGACACGCAAACCAGCCTCTCGATCTTCTGCATAACCGCCATTACCGTCGAGAATAGCACGCCCAAGATGGCGATCGCGCTTCAGGGGTGTCAGCAATTTGGAACGCGAGAGAAAGCGGAGAACTTTCGCTTTCCCACTACCATCTATACTACTAAGAATTGCTGCTGTGCGTCCTTCCGCAATCATCCGTTCTTGTGGCCAATCCTCTAACAATCCTTGTTCATCTAATACTAAGTCAGAGATACCTTGGAAATAGGAATCTATCGTCTGCTGTTGGGTAATAATATTTTGCTGAACCGTGAGGAGGTTTTGCTGAATGGTCAAGTCTTTAGAAATGACGTACTGTCGCCAAGCAACATAAACGGCAATAATGGCAATGAGAATTTGCCCCAAAGCACCAAACCATTCCGCAAGTGTCCCAGAAGCTTCCCAGTTTATTCGGCGTCCAAAAGCTAGGATGCGATCGCCCAAACCGCTGAACTTAATTCCACCAATGAGACCTGCTATGACTCCTAAAAACGCAACAAACAGCGCTCGTTCTTGATCTGAAAACCACTCTTGTACCACAGTGACTATAGTTGGTAACAGCACTGCTAGTGACAAGACCAAAGTTCCCAGCGTTCCCAAGATACCAATGATCCAGTTATTGATGGCTATTCCTATAAAAGTGATGGCGATCGCTACTAAGATCAGCAACAATGCCCTGGGTTTGACAGTGACAGGTCTAGTGAACCCTTGGAGGGTGGAACGTGCTTGTTGGAGGGCAGCTGTGTTGCGCGGAGATTGCAGCGATGAAAGTGCCGCAAGGGCTTGTTGAGTGGCAAGCCCATCTGGGATGAAGCAATTTTCACCTACGTCCTCAAAGTCATCTGGTTGTAAGTCGTCTTCGAGAACAGGTTCTTGTTTATGAGACAGGGATGAGTTGGAGTTGGATTCAATCGGCATGATTATATTTTGCCACCAGCACGCTTCAGTTCAACAGCTGTCTCATGGTATCTGCTAGAAGGTGGGGTTAGGCAACAGCCGCAGGTAACAACTGATCGTGCTATTCAAGTCAATAGTGAATGGGGCAAACTTAGCCCTGCCGAAGCTTGGGAGAACCGAGGTTATGTACTGGAGCAGATGAAACGGTACGATGAAGCGCTTAAATCTTATAATAAAGCCCTTCAAATCAAACCTGACTTACAAACAGTAATCAATAAACGCCAGCGGTCACTGAATCTATTGGGGCGCTAAAAAAATAGGCGTTATCGCTATTTATCCTGGGGCATCATTACAGGAATTATTTGATTTTTGTTCTTACGATAGACGAGAAAATCACTATCAAAAGTTAACAAAACGCTATCCGTATACTGTTCAGTCATCCGCACTAAACAAGCATCAGCCAAAGACATCGGCACAGACTGGTAACTTCTAAGCAATTCCCCAATGATGCCAGCTTCTTGATCCAAGCGAAAGGGTATCTGAATCACTCCACTATCTACTAAGCCGATAACCGCTTCTTGACCACCGTAAACATTTCGCAGCAGAAAACAAGCTTCTGAAATGACTGCTTCACAACTTAATAAAGGCGGCTCAATGGTAGCCCACTGCGCTGTTACCCAGCTATGAAATTGATCCCGCCGATTAAGAACTGCTACTAATGGTCTGGTATCTAGCAATACCCGCCGCCTGTTCACAAACCATATCCATCCATGTACTTTTTGTTAGTAGAAAGGTCGCTTGGTCCTTCCACGCAGCCAATGTATTTCTGAGCAACGGTCAAAGCTGACACCCCTGGCTGTTGTTCTTGATGAGAAAACTCTCTTTTGCGAGTTTTCGTTTGCAAAAACTCTACAAAGTCAAGCGCCTCCTGTTGCTTTTCGGGGGGCAAAGTTCTCAGCTTTTCTACAATTATCTGTTCAATACTCATTTCAAACTGTATGTTATTTGCTAGCATGTGATCCAGCTTTGAGACCCTCAGCTGCCAACTGGTCTTCAAAGCTGACAAATGTCGAACCAGGAGCAAGAGTGGGGACAGTTGAACCATTCGAGCCTTGCTCAACAGTAGTACCATTTCTCAGAGCCTCAAGCATACGCCGCAGGGAGTCGTAGCCGTCAGCACCAGGTTTAAGCGTCACCAGCAGATTGCAATTATTGCGGTCAAGCTTGGTGTTGGCACATATTGCGGATTGATTGGGTGTTTTGGGGTCAGAGCGATGACTCAACCCTATCAAAATATTGTGGGAGGGTGAGAACCCCTGCTCTTTAGAGAGGGGATGAAACCTGACGCAAAGGGATTTATCCCTTTGTTTCTCTTTAATACACTAGTTTCTACAAAATATGATATGATTTTGTAGGAGGAGATGAATAGTGTTAACTCTAACTTACGAATACAAAGCAAAGCCTACAAAAGAACAGATCCACGTGATTGAACACACGCTGGATGTGTGTCGAAAAGTTTGGAATTTTGCCCTTCGTGAGCGTAAAGACTGGCTCAACTCGCGTTCATGCCAGGTTAACGCTTGTTCATTAACTTCTGAATATATTGTTCCAGCGAACGAGCCATATCCGAACTACAACACTCAAGCCAAGTCTCTGACGCTGGCGAAAGTTCAGTATCCAGAACTCAAGACAGTCAACGCTCAAGTGTTGCAACAGGTTTTGAGAAAACTAGAGACCGCATTTATTGACATGAAGCGCAAAGGGATGGGATTCCCGCGCTTCAAAAATCGTTATAGAATGCGGTATGATTGTTTATCCTCAGTTGGGTAAGGCTCAGTTCTTGCGAGGCAATCAAATCAAATTGCCACAACTGGGATGGCTGGAGTATGTCAAGTCTCGCGAAATACCTGATGGGTTTATTGTCAAGCAAGCTCGAATAGTTCGCAAGGCTTCAGGCTATTTTGTGATGCTGACGCTCGAATGTGATATAAACGTACCTTCACCAGTCTCTTCTGGTCACCCGGTTGGGCTGGATTTGGGTTTAGATAAGTTTGCTGCAACTTCCGATGGTTTGTTGATTGAACGTCCTCGCTTTTTAAATTCATTGCATCGCAAGCTGAAATTGCTGCAACGCAGATTGAAACATAAGCAAAAAGGATCGAACAACCGACATAAGCTCAATCGTAAAATTGCAAGATTGCATCAACGCATTTCTGATACTCGTAAGGATTGGCATTTCAAATTAGCTCATAAACTTTGTGACGACATTGGAATGATGTTTGTTGAAGACATCGATTTCCGGACGTGGGCTAAAGGTATGTTGGGTAAGCACACCTTGGATGCAGGATTTGGACAATTTATTGAAATTCTGAAATGGGTCTGCTGGAAACGAGGAGTTTATTTTGAAAAGGTTAACAAGGACTATACTTCTCAGGTTTGTCCACAGTGTGACACACATACCGGAAAGAAAGAATTAAAAGATAGGATTCATTCCTGTCTTGAATGCGGCTACACCACTCATCGAGACGTGGCAGCAGCCCAAGTGATCCGCAATCGGGGAGTTTCTGCGCTGGGACGCAGCGTGGAAGAAAATGCCTGTGGAGACGGTCTGGCGGGGACTGGCAACAGTCTAGTTAAGAGTCGAAAAAGCAGGAACAAGAGTGGAGAGGCGCGACTTCAGTCCGCCTCGTAACACCCTTTGAGAATCCCCGTGCATTTATGCCGGGGAGTACGTCAATAAACCATCTTGGCGAAAGCCTTCCAAGCGTTGGGCGATGGTATCGCACCGCTTCTGGGTATTCCAGCCATCGCCAAAGCTGTTGATCATCTTCAGCCAAGGCTTTGTCCCCTGATCATTACGATACATTACCATCCACATCTCGCCGCCGTTTTGTGTATCGGGTTGCAAGGCGCAAAAAAAGCGGTCTTTTGAGCCGAAGCCGAATATACCTGGAGTCCAGCCAGTAGCAACACCGTACGCCAAGACTAAACCAGCGACACCCGCCGCAGCACCAATGATGCCTACAGTCAAATTACTTATGTCAAATATGTGGCTTTTTTTAGACATCGGCTCTGCTCTCAAATCCAGACAATGCCGTTATATTTTTACCATTTTTTCTCTGTACAAATACTTACGGTAGGATTTCTGAAAAGATTGCGGTTCCTCAACCAATTGCATCTGACACAAAAGTAAGTAAATGCGCAGCTAGCTGCTTTTTTCTTCAAATCGAGATCGAGCAATCCTCATATACGTCTTTGCCGTTCAAAAGTCAAGAGTAACTCTGGACTCTCTGCAAAAATAATTTTATTTATATAAATAAAATAATTACATCTATCTTAGGACATAAATCAATTTTGTTATTTTAGATATGAGATTGTCAAGATAAAGAAAATACCAAAATTTACCTTTTCATCTACGTATAATATGGTATTCTCAATAAGAAGTATTTTGTCAAATATCTTTTTTTCAGCAAAGGTTTTAATACATTTTTTTATCCATAGTTTTGCTAAAATGTCAGTATGTCTTTATACTTCTTTTAAAGAAGAAAAAGATTAGGATGATACTAAGAGTTCTATAGTCAAGCATGGTCAGTTGGCGTTGCTTTGTTGCTTATAGCTTTTTAACGACTGTATTTCTATCTGGCTGTGGTGAGTGGGCAAAATCAGCTGGACAAAATAGCAGGCAAGTGATTAAGGAAACTAATGTTGCCCAGTTAATTACAGAAGCAAATGATGCTCAAAAGGCAGAAAACTATTTCACTAAAGGGAATAGTTTGTTCAACTCACATCGCTACGAGGAAGCAATAGCAGCATACGACAAAGCGATATCGATTAAATCTCAGAGTGCGGAAGCATGGATTAACAGAGGTAATGCATTAACCGCTTTGCAACGGTATCAGGAGGCTGTAGAATCGTACGACGAAGCAATTGCCATTAAAACAGACAAACATGAAGCCTGGTTTAATAAAGGTAATGTCCTAACAAAATTGCAACGCTACCAAGAAGGGATAGTATCTTACGACAAAGCAATTGCCATTAAACCAGACAAGCTTGAAGCTTGGATAAACAAAGGCATAGCCCTGACAAAGTTGCAACGCTATCAGGAAGCTTTAGCATCCTACAATAAGGCGATCGCCATTCAACCAAACAAGCATGAAGCTTACTACAACAAAGCTTGTACTTATGCATTACAGAATAATACAAAATTAGCAGTTGAGAACCTACAAAAGGCGATTCAGCTTTTTCCGGGTAAGTACGACAAGTTAGCAAAAACAGACTCAGATTTTGCCAAAATTCGTACTCATAAGAAATTCCAGGAATTGATACAATAATTTGTAAACTTTTAAACTACAGTAGGGTGCGTTATATCTGCCATAACGCACCCTAAATATTTAACAGTGAACAGTGAACAGTAAACAGTTATCAGTTAAATACGAGTGGTCGCGCGTCCCCCACCATACGCCGTCAGGACTGATAACTGTTTTAAGATTTACTTCTTAAAATTGTTACTGTTACCCTTAGTCAAAGTATAGATTTTAAATATGAAAAAACTGTTAATTACTGGCGCAAGTGGTTTTTTAGGATGGCACATTTGCCAGATAGCAAAACAAGAATGGGAAGTTTATGGAACCTACTTTTCCCATTTTTTAGAAATTCCAGGCATAAAAATGCTGAAAGTGGATTTGACAAATTTTCAAGAACTGAAACAAATATTTGATGCTGTTGAACCAGCAGCGGTGATTCATACCGCCGCAATATCCCAACCAAATTTTTGTCAAACTCATCCGGATGAAACACACGCAATTAATGTGACAGCATCCTGCAATATCGCTGGACTTTGTGCGGATTCTTCTATTTCTTGCGCTTTTACTTCAACCGACTTGGTTTTTGATGGCTTAAATGCTCCCTATCAAGAAACAGATCCTGTATGTCCTGTTAATATTTATGGTGAGCAAAAAGTCATGGCTGAGGAAGGTATGCTAAAGCGTTATCCCATGACTGCTATATGCCGTATGCCGTTAATGTTTGGCAAGGAAACACCCACAGCAACAAGCTTTATACAACCATTTATTCAAACTCTTAAACAGCGAAAAGAATTAAATTTATTTATAGATGAGTTTCGGACACCTGTCAGTGGAAAAAGTGCAGCAAAAGGGTTGTTATTAGCATTGGAAAAAGTGAACGGACTCATTCATTTAGGAGGAAAAGAGAGAATCTCGCGCTATGATTTTGGTCGTTTATTAGTTGAGGTTTTTCAACTTCCCTCCGATGGATTAAAAGCCTGCCGACAAAAAGATGTAAAAATGGCAGCACCTAGACCATCTGATGTTTCTTTAGATAGTTCCAAAGCTTTTTCTTTAGGTTATCATCCTCTATGTTTGCGAGAAGAATTAGAAGATTGCAGAATATTTCGTTAAACCATATCTTGCACATCCCCGCCTAAAGGATTAGAGCCTTGAGGTAGCAACGCGCTCGCATTTGTTGAATACTTACTCTCCCAGTTTCCCAAAAGCCGTATTGCCTTGATTTGGGATGGAGCGAGCTATCATCGTTCGGTTGAATTTCCAGCATACCTAAATTCCGTAAATCAGGGTTTGGATGTTCAGGAGTGGAAAATTACTTGTATTCGCTTTGCCGCAAATGACCCAGAACAAAACCCGGTAGAAGATATTTGGTTGTACGCCAAAAAGTTTGTTACAGAGTTCTATCATCTGTGTAAATACGAGTGGTGCGGTTAAGAGATTATTTGAACTCATAACTCACCATCAAATCTTCGATTTCGCCAAAATGTTTATGTACGATTGATTTTCACGAATGATTTAGGATTGCTATAGATGTAGCGATACCAAATCCGATCACTCACCCCATTCTAAAGTAATCTCTATATTTGCCGTATTAGAACCCTTTACCAGTAAAGCTGTAAGTTTACCAGATTCAATGCCAATATCTACACCAAACTTTACTCTGGCTCTATCTGGCTTCACCTTGTGTAATGCTTCCGCAATTTCTTTGGTCAACGATTCTATCGCGGTGGTGACTTCCTCAAAAGGTCGCGTTTGAAAATTGATTTTGCGATCGCCTATCTGTGTAGCTTCAACTCTGACACTTGTACCATCAGCAAGTTCTACTGCAATAATTTTGGTTTGGAGTTCCATGTGTGTTTGACTCGATAACTCTGCTTTTATAGCATTCCATCCTTAGTCATAAAAATCATCAAGAATACAAAAAGCATACAAGCCGAAGTTCCACTTTGTTACGCAAACGCGAACCTAGGAGATAGCGAAGGTGAAAGAGAGAAGAAAGTAAATACCTCTTATTCTTCAATTTCTCTCATCCTCCTTCTCTTAACCACCTCCGACATTCATTGCTGCTAAAACAGCTTTCTGGCTAACATCTTTGTACACTGTATCTAAATACTTCATCACCACATCAGCAGCAGTTAAAGAAGTTAAATTTTCCTCTTCTTTTGCTAAGGGAATTGACCCCAACACATCTAAAACTGTTTCGTTTGTTGATGGTACAATGACTACCAAAGAAGACTCCAATGGCTCATTATATTGCCAAAAAGAGTTCATTGTTACAGAAAATTGTTTCTCTGGTGTTGACTCTTGTACCTGAGATGGTTCATCTAGAGACGTTGCATCCAACGTGTTTACATTGCTAGCACTGCGTAACTGACGTAAATCACTAATAATTTGCTCTTTTGTGCGTCCCCGTAATTGAAATAAAACAAATGGGTCTTCACTAAAGCGATCGCCTAACTGATAGTAAATTGCAGCAACATGTTTGCAGGGATTAGCCTTATCAGGACAAGAACATTTACTGTGAACATCAGACAAGGTAAAAGGAAATAGGGAAAGACCATTACTAGTGAAAACGTCTTCCATATTTTGCGGCATTTCCCCTGCCAATAACTTTGCAGCAAAAATTGACTTTTGCGACATAGTTTCAATCACATAACCCCACTGTTCCTCGCTAAATGGGTCAAGGGACAAGGAAACTTTGTATGGTTCTGGATCCGAACCTTGCACCCTAGCCAAGACTTTTGCCCCTTTAAACTCGATGCTGAGGACATTTCCCTGACGTGAATAGTTTCGCCCACGTTCCAGACGTTTTTTAAAACGATAGGAATCTAACAAATCAAGCCACCGTTGTGACCACCATTCTCGACTCGCTTCAAGGGTGTAACTTGTCATTGTGTTTCCTCTTCTATAACTGCATAAAACCTCACCCCCCTACCCACCTCTTCGCCAGCAGAGAGGGGGACATTACCTCCCCTGCTTACTTGCGACAATTCAGAAGCATTTCCTTCCCCGCTTGCTTGCGACAAGTCAGAAACATTTCCTCCCCTGCTTGCTTGCGACAAGTCAGAAACATTTCCTCGCCTGCTTGCTTGCCACAAGCCAGAAGTATTTCCTCGCCTGCTTGCTTGCGACAAGTCAGAAACATTTCCTTCCCCGCTTGCTTGCGACAAGTCAGAAACATTTCCCTCCCTGCTTGCTTGCGACAAGTTAGAAGCATTTCCTTCCCTGCTTGCTTGCGACAAGTTAGAAGCATTTCCTCCCCTCCTCGCTTGCGGGGAGGGGTAGGGGGTGGGGTTCCTAATCATTCTGCATCCTCGTCGATCACTGCACTACGGTCAAGTATTAACAAGTTGCGGAGTTGGTTTGTATCGAGTTCAGTCAACCAATTTTCGCCCGCACCGACAACTTGTTCAGCAAGTTGTTTCTTGCTTTCAATCATGTCGTGAATTTTTTCTTCCAAAGTGCCAGTGCAAACAAATTTATGGACTTGGACATTGCGGGTTTGACCAATCCGAAATACTCTATCTGTTGCTTGATTTTCGACTGCTGGGTTCCACCATCTATCAAAGTGAAAAACGTGATTTGCCCGTGTTAAATTCAGTCCAACACCACCCGCTTTCAGCGACAGAATCATAATTGGTGGTCCTTGGGGATCGTGTTGGAAACGGTCTACCATTTCCTCACGTTGTTTTTTCTGAGTACTCCCATATAAAAACAATGTTTCTCGCCCTATCTGTTTTTCCAGATATGGTTTTAACAGCTTACCCCACTCGGCAAACTGGGTGAAAATTAAAGCGCGATCGCCACCTGCGATCGCTGTCTCCAACATTTCTTCCAACCGTTGCAGTTTTCCAGAATGATGTTGTTCCAATGTGTCTTGCTTCAGATAATGCGATGGGTGGTTGCAGATTTGTTTTAACTTTATCAATAAAGCTAAAATCATTCCCCGGCGTTGTAAACCTTCGGCTTCTTCAATTTCAGCCAGAGACTCTTCCACCACTTTTTGATAAAGTGCTGCTTGATCAGTCGTCAGACCACAAAATACAGTCATTTCTTGCTTTTCTGGCAAGTCTTGAATAATTTCGCGGTCACTTTTCAGGCGGCGCAGAATAAAAGGTTGAACTAATGAACGCAATTGATTTAACGAAGCTGCATCACCATACTTTTCAATTGGTATGGCAAACCGTCGCTGGAAAAATTGCCGATTTCCCAAATACCCTGGATTGAGAAAATCCAAAATAGACCAGAGTTCTTGGAGTCTATTTTCTACTGGTGTTCCTGTCAAGGCAATGCGAAATGTAGATTCTATTTGCCGTACTGCCTGGGACTGCTTTGCCTCCGGATTTTTCACATTTTGCGCTTCATCTAACACAATAACTTGCCAAGAAACGCCCTGCAATGACTTGACATCACGCTGAACTAGGGAGTAACTCGTGATGACTATATCATGCTTATTTGCTGCTTCCAAAAATGCCTTACCTTTGGCCCGTTTGTCCCCGTGATATTGGAAAACTTTCAGTGTTGGAGCAAATTTTTTGACTTCCCGTTCCCAGTTTCCTAACACTGAAGTTGGGCAAACAAGCAAAGTTGGTTTTTCCAGTGTTTCCTGTTCTTTTAGGTGTAGAAGGAAGGCGATGAATTGAATCGTTTTTCCCAATCCCATGTCGTCCGCGAGACAAGCGCCCAAGCCCCAACGTTCCAAAAAGGCAAGCCACGCCACCCCACGTTCTTGATAAGGTCGCAACTGTCCCTGGAAACTGGCGGGTGTAGGCAGAGGTTCGACGGCTTTGTTGTTCGTTAACGTCGTGACTAATTCTTGCAATGCCCCAGACGCCTCAAAGCTGACCACGGGTAATTTTTCAATCGTCTGGGTATCCCCTGTACTGATGCGTAAAGCATCTTCCAAAGACAGCGCCATTTGGTCTTTACGAGAAGCAAAAAATGCTTGCGCTGTCTTGATGTCTTGAGGTCGCAATTCCACCCACTCGTTGTTAATTTCTACTAATGGGCTATTCAACGCCACCAGCTTGTCAAATTCTGCCTTGGAAAGAGTCTGCCCACCAATTGCTAATTCCCACTTAAAATTCAACAGGCTTTGCAAACCCAAGCGTTCTAGCTTTTTCTTCTGCGTTTGCGCTGTGACTTTTAAACCCAAACGGTTCGCCCATCCTTCACGGTTCGACAAACTGGCAGGCAAAACGACGCCTAAACCGCTATCTTCAAACCGCCACGCCACAGACTTGATAAACTCGTAAGCTTGAAGTGGATTGAGACGGCAAGATTCAGGATATTGGGTTTCTAAGCTGAGTTGAATTGGTGGATACAATCGCGAAGCTAATCCCAAACCCCGCAAAAATGTCTCTTGCGGTTGTTCAATTGTGCGATTTTGATAAACCAATTTTTCCAGAGGATGCTTCCAAATCGTTGTCGCATTTACTAGAAAATTTGGGTCATCAGCCGCTTGGAGGAAATAAGCCAAAGTCCAATCTGTCTCGCCTGACTCCGGGGAACGTAGTACAAAACAGGTACGAAACTGGTTTTTCGCCTGCATTTGGTATTGCAAGGGCATAGTCCAAGCTTTCAGCGCCGCCTCCAGTCGTTCCACCCCAAACGGATCGCTGCTGAGTGTGTTTGACGCAGCCGTCAAAGAATGTAACCACTCTCGCACCGCAGACGGTAAAGACGCCATTACTCTGGGTTCTACCAAAGTTTGGGAACCCACCATCACTCGTACTTGGGCATCTATCGTACTGTGAAGAAATCCCAGCAGCAATTCTTGGGGTTCGGGCGGGAGGTTTATATGAGGGTATGAGGAGGATGTTGCTCCCTTATCTCCCTCATCTCCCCCACCTCCTTGGTAAGTCCGACAAGCCAGTGGCATCAATTGAGAAAATTTTTCCAGGCGAGTTCCATCTTGGGCGCTGTCTAGAAGTGCTTGCCATTTGGCGACGACGGAATTATCTAGTTGTCGTTGAATGACAGGCAAAAACTTACTACGGGAAATTAAATCTAAACTCCAGCGGGCAACCTGCACCCAAAAGCGTAAATCTCCCCCCAAAAAGGTATTTTCTCCGTTGGGGACATTGAGTGGTAGAGAAGTGAGAAATTTTATTGCCTCTTCAGGGTTGAGACAAAAACCTTCAATCAGCCACGGTTGCAGGTACTGTGGAGTTTCTTCTTCTAAACCTAATGCGGCAGAATGTGCTGGGAATATTGATGCTGCTTCCTCATAAGTATTCTCTAAAATATGAGTTGGTAAGGCAATGATTTGCGAGTGCGTTGGCAAACTTACTTCAGCAGCGCTGGGAGTTTTGCGTGTTTTGCGATTTCGTAGAGAAGTTGTCTGCAACGTCTCTACATCTTGTTTTTGTAGGCTTCTAGCGATTGAAATATTACGCGAACCCAGCCATTCGACTAATTCTAATGGTGTCATCGCCAATGGATGTGGCGGTATATGTGATGCACCCTTACTAGAATTTGTTCCAAGAGTTCGCCAAGTCTCCCCCCAAATAAATAAACAACTACCCTGATTTTGTGTTAACCAACTACCATGTAAAATTGCCATTTGACAACAACTTAGATTTTCGCTTTTTTAAGGTCTAGAATTCTTTTGTTGCGTTGCGGCGCGAGTATAAATTTAGTGTCGCGCAAAGACGAGCCAGCGCTGCAGGAGGAGCCAGCACTGCAGGCGGGTTTCCCGCCGTAGGTGACTGGCGTTGGTTTCCAACTGTCACGGCGACTGGCGTCGCAAAGATTGTATTTTTTAGATTTTTGCAGTGGTTTGTTTCATACCTAAATTTAGCAACGCTTTTCTTTTAATATCGCAAATTACTTGTTTTGGTAGATTTTCTATTCTTTAAAATTATTTATAGATATTTATAGACAAGTCTTTCATATAGATAACATTTAGAAAAAACTGAATAAATATTAGTAAAGCTGATGAAGTGCAATACACAAGCCAAAAAATCTTGGATTTTTGTTGTAGAGACGCGAAACTTGCTCGCTCGTCAGGAGACGCTGTTTGGACGTCTTCTCATTAGAGTAGAGCTTTGCAAACGTGTCTTTACATACCAGGTTAGTGTAGGCATATTTGCAACGCTGGTTTCATTGTACAACCTAGACTGCGTAGGCAAGGAATTAAGGAATTGCTGGGCATTGGCGATGTTTTTGAGAAACAATCTAGGGCTATGAGGAATAAGCCTACCGCGCCCGGTACGCCTGTAGGAAAATAAATTTTCCCTAGCCCCTTACTCGCTTGCCCTCTTATACCTGCCTCAAGAGGGTAGACTTAGGTGCGTAAGTTATAGTTGTTTATCTTTGTATGGAACTGACGTCAGCCATAGAGCATAAATGTTAGGATTGCCACAGAGAGAGAATAGCGTGCATAGAAGGAAAAAAAACTGAATGGGAGAATTTGAGAAGTCAATATCCTTTGACGGACGGGATATTCGACTGAAAGTTGGTCATCTAGCTCCCCAGGCTGGTGGCTCAGTGTTGATAGAATCTGGGGACACAGCAGTTTTAGTGACGGCTACGCGTTCAGATGCCAGAGAAGGCATTGATTTTCTTCCCTTAACAGTAGATTACGAAGAAAGACTGTATGCCGCAGGTAGAATTCCCGGAGGGATCATGCGGCGGGAAGGTCGTCCGCCAGAAAGAGCAATTCTTACCAGCCGTCTCATAGACCGTCCCCTGCGTCCTTTGTTCCCGTCGTGGTTGCGAGATGACTTGCAAGTCATTGCCTTGACGTTGTCGATGGATGAATTGGTACCACCTGATGTGCTAGCAGTGACTGGTGCTTCGATCGCCACTTTGATCGCTAAGATACCATTTAATGGACCAATGGCGGCAGTACGTGTGGGTCTTGTGGGAGATGATTTTATCATTAACCCTACCTATGCAGAAATTGAAGCAGGAGACTTGGATCTGATAGTTGCTGGTTCACCAGAAGGTGTGATCATGGTGGAAGCAGGAGCCAATCAACTGTCAGAAAGAGACATTATCGAAGCGATTGATTTTGGCTACGAAGCTGTACAGGACTTAATTAAGGCGCAGCAAGATTTGCTCGTAGAAATGGGTCTGGAAATTGTAGTGCAGGAGCCACCAGAGGTAGACCCGACGCTGGAAAATTATATCCGCGATCGCGCTGCCGAGGGAATTAAGAAAATTCTGTCGCAATTTGATCTGGACAAAACAGCACGAGATACAGCTTTAGATGCCATAAAGGAGTCAATTCAAACAGCGATCGCCGAACTTCCAGAAGAAGACACCGTTCGCGTTGCCGCATCTGCAAACAGTAAGGCTGTTGGTAATACCTTCAAAGAACTTACCAAAAAGTTCATGCGCCGTCAAATTATCGAAGATAATGTTCGCGTTGACGGTCGCAAGCTAGATGAAGTACGTCCCGTATCTTCTCAAGTGAGCGTCGTACCCAAGCGAGTGCACGGCAGTGGTTTATTTAACCGAGGGCTGACTCAGGTGCTAACCGCTTGTACTCTCGGCACACCGGGAGATGCCCAAACATTAAATGATGACTTGCAACAGGATCAACACAAACGCTACATGCACCATTACAACTTCCCACCGTTCTCCGTCGGGGAAACCAAACCCTTACGTGCGCCAGGACGACGGGAAATTGGTCACGGGGCGCTTGCAGAAAGAGCTTTATTACCTGTGCTACCGACAAGAGAACAGTTTCCCTACGTTATTCGGGTGGTATCAGAAGTTCTTTCTTCCAATGGTTCTACCTCAATGGGTTCCGTGTGCGCTTCCACGCTAGCGTTGATGGATGCAGGCGTACCCATTTCCAAACCTGTCAGCGGTGCTGCAATGGGTCTGATCAAGGAAGGCGACGAAGTCCGAGTCCTAACTGACATTCAGGGGATCGAAGACTTTTTGGGTGACATGGACTTCAAAGTCGCGGGGACGGATAAAGGGATTACCGCCCTGCAAATGGATATGAAAATTTCAGGTTTGCCTTTGGATATTATCTCCCAAGCCGTCCACCAAGCTAAAGAAGCACGGTTGCACATTCTGGAGAAAATGCTCCAGACAATTGCTGAACCGCGCGAGGAAATGTCACCTTATGCTCCACGTCTGTTGACCATCAAGATAGATTCAGACATGATTGGTCTGGTTATCGGACCAGGTGGTAAGACGATTAAGGGCATCACTGAGGAAACAGGTGCAAAAATTGACATCGAAGACGATGGAACGGTGACGATTTCTGCCGTGGATGAAAGCAAGGCGAAAAAAGCGCGTAACATCATCCAAGGCATGACACGAAAGCTCAACGAAGGTGATGTCTACGTAGGTCGGGTGACGCGAATCATACCGATTGGTGCGTTTGTGGAATTTTTACCTGGCAAAGAAGGGATGATCCACATTTCGCAACTTGCTGACTATCGTGTTGGCAAAGTTGAGGATGAAGTCGCAGTCGGTGATGAAGTGATTGTCAAAGTCCGGGAAATTGACAACAAAGGCAGGATTAATCTCACCCGCCTAGGTATTCATCCAGAACAGGCGGCTGCAGCGCGAGAAGCTGCGGCTGTGAATCGGTAATCTCTAAATCAGGATTTAGATTTACCGATTGTGGATGAATCGCAAATCTAAAATCTAGATAGCCGCACGAGTGAACTTGCGGCTAAATTGCAAATCCAAAATCTAGACAGCCGCACGAGTGAACTTGCGGCTACATGGATCAAGCCCGCTTGCGCGGGCTTTAGAATTTCTCCTTAAGTATCAACGCCCTCGCCGCACGAGTGAACTCGTCTCGCCCGGCATCTTGCCACCAGAAAATGAATTGACTATTGAGATTAGGAATACAGTTTAGCCTCTAACTGCTTCAAGATCTGTTTCGGGTCATTCTTATTTCCTTGGAGAAACTTCCAAGCTGTAAAACCTACACCAAATGCTACAAGGGCAGCCCCTCCAGTCATTACACCAACCCCACCAAGGGCTGCCATAGTAGCACTGTAGGCTGCGGCTCCTGATAATGTACTAATAGCAGTACCTGTACTAGCTACACCAAAAGCACTGAGCGCCGCCCAAGCTGTGCCAACAGCTGCTGCACTCGTTGCCATTCCTACTCCGGCTGCAATTCCTAAGTTCTTTTTATCCTCAGAGTCCATTTGAGCAACAGAGGCAACAGATACCAGAGCTGCTGCACCAATCAAAGCTGCTCCACCCGTAGCGACTGCTAATCCTCCTAACATTCCTAAGCCACCCGCAGCTACAGAACCAGCCCCCAAGCAAGCTAAGGTAGCATTAGTTGCTGCACCTCCAAAGAAAGTACCAAATGCTGCTCCTGTTCCTGCTTTAGCTCCTATAGTTGTTGCAACTTTGGTAGCACTCGGGACAAACCCAGATGCTTTTTTCACTGACTCAGCAACTTTCTTTACAGTGGCAATAGTATCATTGTCCCCCGCAGGCTTTCCCTTCTGATTAGTTACTGGCTCACGCAGCAGCTTGTAAATTACCTTGCAATCATCTGGAATATCAGAATTCAAGATTAGCGAATCTAATGATTTTAAGGTTACTTTATCAGAAACTTGCTTGCCATCTCTAAGTGTAGTATATGCAGCAAGTAATTCCGATTTATATATACTACTACTAATAGTCAAACAATTATTAATCAGATTGACAATAAATAAATCAGCAGTAATTGCCCTAGATGTGACACTGTACTGGAAGTAGAGTTGTTTGAGCGCATCAGGAAGTGAAGAATTTAGAATAATAAAGTCAAGCTTATTTAGAACACCAAAATCAGTTATTCCTTCTCCTGCTCTGATGCACTGGTATGTTCCTCTAATTGATTGCTGCTCAGTCTCATCAAGGTTAGATGCTGCTAAGGCATCTTCAATACACTGCTCAATTTTTATCAATCGAGAACTTTGACTGGCAATGTTGTACCGCTGACAAACTGATGAATCGGTCTTAGAAGAAGAAACCATAAAATCTAACAAATCTAAAGATGCTAAATCCTCAATGTATTTAGCATTTTGAATGATCTGATACACCTTTTTACATCTTTTTTTGCTCTCTGGCTTAATATCTACACTGGTTATCAAGTAGTCTATTGATTTTTCTATATCTAAAGTTTTATCAAATAAAGTATGTAGAACAAGGACAACATCATTTCCTTGCAAGCTACATCTTTTTAAGCATAATTTAGCGCTTTCGACACTGTTGGCTAGAATCTTGACTTCATAACTTTTGCCCGATCTCAATGTAACTTTTTGGGTTCCACCTAGGCTGGCTGTCTGATAAAGTACAAAGATGTGATGTAACTCATCTTGTTGGAGTTGCTTGTTCGGCTGAGTCATAGCTAGTATCTCCGTAAGAACCTTGGTAACAAAACTGCTACTCCAAGAATGCCGATCCTTTCAGTAATTAACAACCGGACAAACACCTATCAAAAACGCCGATGAATTCATGTTTATTAGGGAAAAGCGCTAGAATTTTTCGCAACCCCAAGCTTGCTAGTCACGCCTTTGTCCGTGTAGCCTTTGAGTTCACTTGGCTGGGACTAGTGTACATAGCTTAAGCCTGAGAGTCACGCCAATTATAGCTTTACATTCCATCTAGGCTTAACAGCACAAATATCCAAATACTCCCATTGGTGTATTTGAGGTATTTTGAGGAAATGTAAAGCTATAAAAAGTTAGCTTTCATTTTAAACTTGACACACAGCATTGTGAGTGCTAAACGTTTACCAGAAACTACCGCCCATGTGAGGATTACCCGTCAATCCTGGCAACAGGGCTTTCTTGAAGGTGAAGTCAGAGCAGGTGACTTTGAATGGCAGTTCCAATGGCATTTCCGCCGGGGAGAACTGTCTGTCAAGCCTTCTCAAGGGCGAGCTTTAATCAAAGAACCTCTCGGTCGCTTTTTGGAGCAACGAGACTACCTGCTTGAACCGGGAGGAGACTACGCTTTTACTATTCGAGCAGAACTGTAAGAAAGAAGATACAAGACACAACAGAGAAGACAGAATGATTTCTTCAGTCTTCTTTCTTCACTTTTCCCTGTTGTTTCTTCACTCTTGATTCCTAAGTACTGATTCAGTTAAACGATTGAGGTATCTTTCAATTAACAGGATGGCTACAATGTCATCTATTGGTCGTGGTGGTTGCCGAAAGCCCTGTGGTATCAGCTTGGCCAATCCTTTAGGAGGATACATTTGCCAGTAGCGATCGCGTGCCTCTAAGCTAGTGTAGCGCTCATCCACTAAAATAACGTTCAGCGGATCTGTTAATTGGTCATACAGTTGCTGTTTCCAGCGTTTTGCCGTGGTTTGGTCACCCATCACCAGTAAGGAAATGGGAAATTTTTGACGCAGCGACACAATAGCGGCGATCGACTCGCTTGCCGATACGACTTGGTGATGGTACAGTTGTCTATCCAGTCCCATCACTGCTAAACCACACTTATCACGACCTGGGTCGAAGCCCAAGATAGCTGGTTGAGTTGGCAAGAATTCACGCAAAGTCATAATAAAAAGTTAAAAGTCAAAAGTCAAAAGTCAATAGCTTTTGAACTATAAACTTTTGACTAGAAATTATTAAAAATTAACAATTAGCAACATAGCTCAATCACATTCGTACTTAAGCATTTTTCATTTATCCTTAATTTTTTAAGTGCTAAAAATAATCTGTCCGTTTTGGATTGCCACTAGTTTAACTTTCAATGGTCCTGCTGTATATGTGTCCTCAGCGGCAATAGCCTTGATATCTATTGGCTGGTTGTACTGTCTCAACTGGGCGATAAAGCGAATGAAAGTTCCATCAATTTGAATACTTTCTAAAATCCCAGCGTTACGGGCACGAAATTGCGAAGCAGAAATGAGCTGTTCCAGCCGTTGCCGTAGTTGATAGGATGTCATGGTGTTGGGATCTGCGCTCGTGGTTGCTATGACCTCACCTCCGGTAAAAACCACTTGATTGCGCGCTGCATCAGCAAAAAATCCAATCTGCTTCTCTCCTTTAACATAATTACCTGCAGAAAAAATTCGCACTACGTATTCTCGACCATCATTAATCTGCTTGCTCAATTGCTCTACCTGCTCTTGTGTCACTTGGAGCGGCTGCGAATTTGTCGGATTCGTCCCAGGCTCAGTTAATTCGATGCTAGCGTTTCGGTTAGCTTCTTGTAAAAGTTGAATGATTGCCTGACGTGCTGCTACAGGCTGCTCGACACGAACAACGCCTCCAGCAAGAACTTGACCACGAAATAGTGCTAGTTTCCCTAAACGCAGGTCACGGTAAGACTGGTAGTATTTTTCCAGCCTTGCCACTTCCTGTTCTAGAGAGTATTGTTGTCTTTCCAATTCTTGGAGGCGAGATTCCCGTTGAGTAATCACTTGCTCTCGGGCTGCAATTTCTGCATTGCGTTTTTGAATGAGTTGATCCAGTGCGGTGATTTTTTTATCACGTTCTTCAATAGCTTGCTGTCGGTTGGCTAGTTCGCGATCGCGTTTGCCAATCGCTGTTTTGGCTTGCTCAATTGCTTTTTTCGCTTCCGCATAAAGTCGTTGGCGTTCTACTTTTCTTTGTTCTATTTCCACCAACAGCTTTTTTTTCTCGTCAGCAACGCTTTGAAGTTCCCCTATGGCTTGTTTATAGCGACTGACTGCTTGATTAAGCTGGTTTTGTGTGCCTTGAAGTTGAGCTTGAGTCTGAGCTTGTTGGCTTATGGTACGGTTCAGTTGAGCTTGTGTTGCCTGTTGTTTGGCGTTTGCTTCCTGCAAGGACTGATTCGTCTGCTGCAAGCGTTCTTCTTGAGCCTTTTGTTCTTTTCGAGCTTGCTCTAGCTCTCCTTTAGTGTCTTCTAGCTGTTTTGCTGTTGTGTTCAGTTGTTCGCGCCTGCGCCTGAGGTCTTTTTGAATATCCTCTAGCTCGAACACTCCTGTGCGCAAACCATCGTCAATAGCAAATAAAATTGCTAGGGTAGATGCCGAGATCAAAGTTCCTGTCAAAATCGTTACCAGTACTGCGGTGTTTTTAGGACGCAGCTTGAACAGTGAGAGCCGCGCTTTGCCAACTCTTGTGCCAATGCGATCACCTACGGTGGCAATCACGCCTCCCACAATTAAAATTGCCAAAATTAGGATGTACCCGGTGGTCATCTTCAGCTACCGACGAAATCCTTCCAGATACAGCCTACTACTTCCAGTCATTATCTGTGGGAAATTGGGAAAAAGGCAAGCATTGAGTTCACTCAATTTTCACCTATCCTTATTCCAATCCAAGAAAGGTCTGAGTTTTGAGCCCTAAGTTTTGAGTTCTTTTTTCTGACTTTTTTATCTTACTCATAACTCAGGACTCCGAACTCAAAACTTTTTTAGGTGAATTGCCGACTTAAGGTAACAGGCTTATGAACAGTAATCTTTTTCTTGTGTATGGAAATCATCTTTTTCTCGCGCAAGTCACCTAGTAACCTAGTGACGGTAACGCGGGTTGAACCAATGGCTTCAGCGATCGCTTGATGAGATAGCTTCAGATCAACTGTGATTCCATCTGCACAAGGAACGCCAAAATCACGACAAAGAATTAACAAAAAACTCACCAACCTAGAACCCATATCTCTGTGAGCGAGTGTTTCTATCATCATTTCTGTCTGTAAAATCCGCGAAGATAGTCCTCGCAGCATTAACATTGACAATTCTGGGTTTTCCTTTAGCGCTTGTTCCACCTGTTCAATTGGTGCTGACAGCAATTCTACAGATGTAAAAGCAACCGCATGGTAAAACCTATCTGACTTGTTTCCTGTCAGCAAGGACAAGACGCCGAAAACACTATTTTCCCGCAGCAGTGCTACGGTTATTTCTTCTCCTGCTTCATACACCCTGGAGAGTTTAACGGCACCTTTTAATAGAAAATACACTCGTTCGGCAGGATCGCCGGGGAAAAAGATGGTTTTATTGCGTTCAAATGTTTCCACAACCGGCGGAAACGCTCCGGTTGCCATCTGACGAAAAACATTTGCTAGGGCTTTATCTTGTGTCACTATCATCTCCCTTCCCCTACCCAATGCCGGAAAAACTAAAACCGATTCCCTAAGAATACACCGGAAAAATCAATCACACATTGTCAACGTTTTTGTACTTTCCTATACTTATCATCTTTGCCTTACAGTTATTTGTTCATCATAATACATAATTTTTAGTCTTTCGATCTAGTCCTTTTTAATAGTTAATTACAAAACTTCTTTTCAAAAGTTTTATGAAGTAAAAAAAATAGACATAGTAATTCTATTGAAGGTATGAAAAGGTTCTTGATAATGGTATGTGGCAGATAGGCAGAAAAATCCTATTGACTACCTAATACCTACTATCTACTACCTACTTTCAACCAGCTACTCCCTACTCAACAATCATTAATAACCGCTATATGTTGACCATGTCTTAAAAATTAAGTGTGAATTGTGTTGTATCAAAAGTTTACTGAAAAATCATGTTTGCAAATAGTACCCAAAACAAAGACAAATTGGTGTCAGATTCTAGTATGCTCAAGCATGAATGTTCACATTAAGAATTTCTATGCTGGATCTCACCGGAAAAAATGCCTTAGTAACGGGAATCGCAAACAACCGCTCGATTGCCTGGGGGATAGCCCAACAACTACACAAAGCAGGAGCTAACCTAGGCATTACATATTTGCCAGATGAGAAAGGCAAAATGGAGAAAAAAGTCGCAGAACTGGTAGAACCGCTAAACCCTAGTTTGTTTCTTCCTTGTAATGTCCAGAACGACGAGGAGATTAAATCTACCTTCGATACGATTAGCGCTAAATGGGGGTCTTTAGATATTCTTATCCATTGCCTTGCCTATGCCAACAAAGATGATCTGAGTGGAGATTTTAGCCAAACCTCCCGTTCTGGCTTCAATCTAGCTTTAGAGGTGAGTACCTACTCCCTAGTGCAACTCGCCGGATATGCTAAACCTTTGATGACACAGGGAGGAAGTATCGTCACTCTCACCTACCTAGGAGGTGTGCGGGCAATTCCCAACTATAATGTGATGGGAGTTGCCAAAGCAGGGTTGGAAGCGAGCGTGCGATACTTAGCAGCTGAGATGGGTCCGCAAAATATCAGAGTGAATGCCATCTCTGCCGGTCCGATTCGGACTTTAGCCTCTAGTGCTGTAGGAGGCATTTTGGATATGATTCATCATGTGGAGCAGATTGCTCCTTTAAGACGCACCGTCACTCAGCAAGAAGTGGGCAATGCGGCGACTTTCCTATGTAGTGACTTGGCAAGTGGAATCACAGGGCAAGTCCTGTACGTGGATGCAGGATATGAAATCATGGGAATGTAAAGTTAGTATTGCTATTTGTTAACTCATAATCACTATTTGTCTATTTACCATTAGCGATTAGCTGTTAGCAAATGGCTCTGACCCATTACTGTATCCAAACCGCCGCGAGTACCCCATTCGAGAAGCGAACGAAGTGGAGGTAGGGTGGGGGTGAAAGGCGGGGCAAATGCGAGACGTTCTCCGAGCAATTGACTGCGAAGCGGTCAGAGAAAGTCAGAACAGTTGAGCCCTTACAGGTTCGGCAGCGCTACAAGTCGGGGAACCCGCAACGGCTCGCTGCCTCACAATTGCCAACCTCTATGCAAACAAATAGAAGAAACGTGCCATTATATTATAAGCGCGGTAATGCGCGTAAAAGATTGGGTCAGTCCTACCTTCTCCTGTCCGGCGAGTAAAATATCACCCTTGTTGTGAGACAACATGAAGAAATCACGGTGACGCGGCTGTATATCTAGAGATGATGGACAAAAAGGAAATTGGATATTCAAAAGACTAGTACCCAAGGAGAATTTCCCTCCTTCGGTAACTGGCAAACCCCGAGGGTCTTTAGAAACCGTCTGCCTAGGGGCGCTTGGTGGACGTGAAATTAAAATGCCTGCTGACTCGATCTGGCGGGGGTGTGGTAGCATGCCGTTTTCCACATCTAGTTAAGAGGGGATGAAGCAGGAACTTCCAGGAGGTGACTCTTGGAATCCCCTACCTCAACCGCAAGGTAGGTTGGGGAGGATGTCAAAGTAAGCATAAGCTAGGTTCTGTATGCAAATAAGCGATGCCGACCGCAAGGACTCCGTCCTACGTCAAATTCTCCCCTCACACAACGAAGCGCCTCCCAATGGCCCTCGTATTGCCGAAATTAGCCGCACGACAAGCGAAACAGATGTGTATGTCAGAGTTAACCTAGATGGTACAGGTGTTTGCAATGCAGCAACCGGCATTCCCTTTTTAGATCATATGCTGCATCAAATCACCTCCCACGGGTTATTTGATTTGGAGATCAAGGCGACGGGGGATTTGCACATTGATGACCACCATACCAACGAAGATGTAGGTATTACCTTGGGTCAAGCTATTAGCAAGGCACTTGGCGATAAGAAAGGTATTGTCCGCTTTGGTCATTTCTTTGCACCCCTTGATGAAGCACTCATTCAGGTGGCGTTGGATTTTTCTGGACGCCCCCACTTGAGCTATGGCTTGCAAATTCCCACTCAGCGAGTGGGAACTTATGACACCCAACTAGTACGCGAATTCTTTGTGGCTTTAGTGAACCACACCCAAATGACACTGCACATTCGCCAATTGGATGGCATGAATTCCCATCACATTATTGAAGCAACATTTAAGGCATTTGCCAGAGCAATGCGGATGGCAGTAGAAATCGATAAGCGTCGTGCAGGTATGATTCCTAGTTCTAAGGGGATGCTGTGAACAAGCAGGGGAGCAAGGGAAATCAATTCAAAATTCACGCATTCATAAAGTACGGCATTATGAGTCTCCCTCACTCCCTCCCTCCGTTCGGAGTTCGGCGAAGGCTCACTCGAGCCGCTGAGCGCTCACGGACGTTCGGCGAAGCTCAGTCGAGCCGCGAAGCCCTCACTCCCTCATCCCCTACTGAGAGGACATTCGTCAATAAGGTGTTATTATTGTCAGTCAACTGGGTAATTTATCATTACATCGTATTTTTGCTGTAGCCGTAAGCACAACATGATGTCTGTTGCAGACGCCCCCGACTCTCAACTAAATACCACAGGCATTCCGCCTGTTGTCCTAACTTCTGAGTTGCGAAAAGTCTATCGTACTGGCTTTTTTTTGAATCAAAAAGTCGTATCCCTCAAAAGCTGTTCTTTGAAAGTTTATAAGGGAGAAACTTTTGGGTTACTTGGACCGAATGGTGCTGGAAAAACGACGCTGTTGAAATTGTTGCTGGGGATTATTCGCCCAACGTCAGGACGGGGATTGCTTTTGGGTAGACCATTGGGCGATCGCAGTGTTAAAGAACGCATCGGCTATCTCAGCGAAAATCCTTATTTGTATGACTACCTCACTGCTTGGGAATTTTTACAAGCAGCAGCTGGGTTGTTTCAAATTCCTAAAAAAGTACAACGTCAACGCATTCCTCAACTGTTGGAATTGGTAGGGTTATCCCAAGCAGACGCCCGCAAAAAGCTGCTTCGTCGCTATTCTAAAGGAATGCTACAGCGTGTCGGTATGGCACAGGCACTCATCAATGATCCAGAACTGGTGTTTCTTGATGAACCGATGTCCGGTCTTGACCCTGTGGGGCGTTACCAAATGCGCGAAATTATCGTGACGCTTAAAGCCTCAGGTAAGACGGTTTTTTTCAACAGCCATATTCTTAGTGAAGTTGAGCAACTTTGCGATCGCATCGCTATCCTTGCTGAAGGAGAATTAATCTCCTCTGGTTTCCTTAATGAACTATTAGGAACAAGTAATGTATATCATGTCAAAGGTCAAGGTGGTGATTCGGAAATTCTCAAAAAATGGGTTCCCAATCTAGAGTATCAGCCTAATGGTTCTTGGCTAGGTGAAGTGCAAGGCGATGCTTATGATTTTCTTGCCAGTCTTCGCTTGATGGGAGGGCAACTCATTGCCATGAATTTGTCTCGTCCTTCTTTGGAGGAGTTTTTTGTCCAACAAATCCAAAGACATAACAACTCTCAAAGGATAGTTTGACGGGCATTCTGCTAACCTTTTTTCCTCACCATCCTCAGTCAGATACTCTTTGTATAACTATTAGACACAACGAATAACGTATCAATAAATAGGAAAATTCAAAGCTTTGTCTGTTTTTCCTAATATTTTTATTGTAGTTTCATGCTGCTTAGATACCACCACCTATTACTTAAAAATCCTACTTTTATTACCCGTAATATTTGCTAAAGAGGAATATTTTTGTTTATACTAATAGGGAAATGCAAAATCAATCATATAAACTGTAATGATAACCACAATATTTTAAAGAGTAGGTATGATAAATATTCAACTTTAAATGAACTTTACTAAAAGTTCAAAGACAATAAACAATTATGCTCCTGAAAAAGAAGATTCTTTAAGAAGAGATGATTGTGAGGAACTTGAATAGGTAAGAAGAGTCAAGCTAAAAATGTTTAGAAAGTACTTTACTAAATAGTAGTCTCAGGTAAATATGGATAATGCAAGGTTAAAATTTATCAGTAAACCATTCGGGGGTGTGGTACTGTTAACTGTTGTTCATATCGCGTTTCCGTCTGTTAGCTTAGCTCAGAATCAAGCCGTACCAACAACGACTCAAAGAAAAACAAATCCTCCAAGCCAAGCCGTACCAACAACGACGCAAAGAAAAACAACTTCTCAAAGCCAAGCCGTACCAGCCGCAACAACAAATACACAAAGACTAGCCGCACCATCAACGGTACAGAAAGATACAAACTATACTCAGAGACAAACCGCACCAGCCGCAACGGGTAGGGTAGATACAAACTATACATTAGCAGGCGGCGATCGCATCAGAATCAGTGTATTTGAGGTTCCAGAGTATTCAGGCGAGTACCAAATTCCGCCGGGTGGAGGGATAAACCTACCTCTGGTTGGCACTGTATCCTTGTTAGGGCTAACAACAGAACAATCAGCTGACTTAATTGCTCAGAGATACTCTCGTTATCTCAAGCGTCCTATTATATCAGTCAATCTTGTATCATCCCGTCCTATCAATATTAATGTTGCCGGAGAGGTGACACGTCCAGGAGGCTACAGTCTCAGCTTACAAGGAGGCGCGGGTGATAATCCTGGTGTGCAGTACCCCACTGTATTATCGGCATTGACGACAGCTCAGGGAGTGACAGCGAGTGCGGATCTGACAAGAGTGGAATTACGGCGTAAGCTAGGACGCGGTCCAGAGCAAATCCTCACCCTCAATTTGGAGGAATTCTTACGGACAGGCACATTACCACAGGATATTACTTTGCGAGATGGAGACACCGTTTATGTGCCAATGGCAAGCAACTTAGACTTGGCAAGAGCACGAAATTTATCCGCAACCACCTTTGCCGCAAACCCCACCACACCTCGTACAGTCGCAGTCGTTGGTGAAGTTGTCCGTCAGGGAACCTATCTTATCACCCAAGGTGCCGCAGAAGGCTCAGGCACCACAACAGGTGCGCCTGCGGTATCTGGTCTGCCCACTGTAACACGGGCACTGCAATTAGCTGGAGGCTTGACGCCACAAGCTGATATTCGCAATGTCGTGATCCGCCGCCCGACAAGAACTGGTGGAGAACAAAATATAAAAATTGACTTGTGGAAACTTTTGGAAAGTGGTGATATCAATCAAGACCTAATTGTGCAGGACGGAGATACGATTGTGTTTCCAACTGCAACCGAAATTAACCGAGCAGAAGCGACTCAATTAGCGACAACAACTTTATCGCCCTCACGCATTCAAGTAAACGTGGTCGGCGAAGTCAAAAGAGCAGGACCAATAGACATTCAGCCGAATAGCTCCTTAAACCAAGCAATACTTGCTGCAGGTGGATTTAACGATGCAAGAGCTACCAGGGCTAATGTAGATTTGGTTCGCCTCAATCCTGATGGTTCTGTGACCAAACGTCTAGTAAAAGTAGATTTAACAGCAGGAATTAACGAGCAAACGAATCCCATACTTCGCAATAATGATGTTGTCTTAATTAGCCGGAATGGTCTAGCTAAGACTTCTGATACCATCAACACTGTAGGAGGACCTTTAGGTACTATCTTGAGTATTATCAGATTTTTCGGAATCGGCTTTTAAGATCGGGACTGGGAAATGCTCTGGGATTGGGTACTGGGGACTGGGGACTGGGGACTGGGGAAATGCTCTAAAATTTGGGGGGAGTTAAAGCCCCTTCCATAATTTTTCGTTTGATAACCATTACCCCAATCCCTAATCCCCAATCCCTAATCCCCAGTCCCCTTTACCCCCTTTGCGTCCCCAGATTTCCAGGAAACTGTATTGCGATTAGGAAAGTCATAAATTTTGCGCCACTATGAAAGCGTGACTAATGACTCATGACTTATATGCAGTTTCAGCTTGGCAAACATTCGCGTAAGGCATCCTGGCGACAAAGATTACTCTCTGTTTTGACGCTTGCTTTGGGGTGGGGTGTCGCAATACCCTCAACTCTGGCAGCCGAAACAGTCACCATCCGCCTTGGTCCATTTCAGCAGTCGGTAGCGATCGCAGATTTAGAAAAATTTGCCAAAACCGGGACACTACCATCCGGGCTAGAAGTTTTGTCATCGATGCTCACGCCTGAAGTCAGAGGACTTTTGACGAAACGTTTGGAGGTCAATCCTGCTTTTGCTGATAAATTTGTTGACGAGCTTGTGCGATCGCCAGGAGGTAGAGAGTTTATATCATCCATAGGTGGAGTTATACCAGGCAGTACATCAGAAAGTATCAAGGCAACCCTGAATTTCGCACTACGCCAGGCAAACGGTTTTAACGCACTCAGCTTCTTGCGAGCTTACCCAGGAGAGAATATTACCGTAGACGCCACGAAAGCTATCGGTTTGGCTGTTGATTTTAACCCAAATAACTTACAAAGTCAAGCTTTTGGTCTGTTACTAGAACGAGAGTTGTCTACTAAAAGTAGCATACCTTTCAAAGCAGCATTCGATCCAGCAGCGCTGGGTTCTGAAGCAGTACAGCAGCAGACAATCATCTTGAATGACCGACAGCGTAACCGTACGATTCCTGTAGACATTTATTCGAGTCAGGGAAACGCCGAAAACCCACTGGTTGTCCTTTCCCACGGGTTTGGGGGAAACCGAAGATTTTTGAGCTATTTGGCGCGTCATTTAGCTTCTTATGGCTTGACTGTTGCTGCTGTTGAACATCCTGGTAGCAACGCCAACGCTGTCAGTAGAGCCTCAGATACACAGAATTTGGGACAGCTGCTAAGAGCAACTGAATTTATTGATCGACCAAAAGATGTCAGCTTTACGTTAAATGAACTGGCAAAACTCAATACTCAACCTGGACAACTTCAAGGAAAGTTAAACACCGAAAAAGTCACTCTTATCGGTCACTCCTTGGGAGGTTACACCGCTTTGGCTTTGGTGGGAGGAGAGGTAGACTTAGAGGAGTTGCGTAAATTTTGCAAAGATTCTTTAAATATTGGCGAAGCTCCTGGTGATTGGTTGCAGTGTGCTGCGGCTTCCTTACGAGATAGAAAACTGAGGTTACAAGATCAGCGAATCAAGAGTGCGATCGCTCTCAACCCCCTAGTGGGAAACCTCTTTGGCAAAAAAGGTCTGGCTCAAGTCAGCAAGCCAGTCTTAGTCTTAACTGGAACCGAAGACGCCCTGACTCCAGCGCTGAAGCATCAAATAGAACCTTTTACCCAACTGCGGGGTGAAAACTACCTATTAACTGCCATTGGTGGTACTCACTTAAGTATTAGCGATCCAATATACCCAACAAGTGCAGCTACCAGTATTGTTAAAGAACGAATAGGTGAAGAAACCAAATCTTTACGTCAATTAACTCAAGGTGTGAGTTTAGCATTTATCAAGCAATTAACACCAGAAGCGAAAATTTACCAACCTTTTTTAACACCAGCTTACGCTCAATCTCTCTCTACACCCCAGCTACCCTTGCGTCTGGTTTCCGAATTACCAGCAAGTATCAAACGGTGGCTAGAGCCTGTGGATAAATAGTATAAGGATGGCAATTGATTGGCACTTTGTGTGAAAAAATTTCATCACACAGACTCACTGCGCCCAAAAAAGACCAAAAAACATGGCTAATGGTCTGATTTTCTTGTAGGGTGGACATCTTGTCCGCCCTAAACCTTTGTATGTTTTCTGGAAACTATGTTTGATATCAAGTAGAATAATTATACGAATTGTACATTTTTTATTTTTTTATAAATTTGTACAATTTTTTCATTGATTTCAATTTATATAGCGAGGCAGTATGAGTGTTGTAAGTGCAACTGAGGCTCGTGCTAATTTCCAAGAGCTCATTAATCGTGCTGAATACAAAGGTGAGCGTATTCTCATTCAGCGTCATGGCAAGCCTGTTGTAGCAATTATTGGTCTAGAAGACCTAAGATTGCTCGAAGCTATAGAAGATGCTATTGACTCTGCTGAACTCCGTTGTGCTGTTGAGCAGAATGATGGCTTTACCACACTAGAAGCTATTATTGCTAGTCGTGAGGATGAGTGAGCGTTACGATTTGAGGATTGCCAAGACTGCTGAGAAAGACTTGATAGACTTACCAGCTAAACAGTTTAAGCAAGTCGTATCCAAGATATTTTCACTCCAAGGTAATCCTCGACCTCCAGACTACAAAGCACTTAAAGGTTATGAAGGTGGTTATCGAGTAGATCAAGGAGAGTATAGGATTTTATATACCATTGATGATGAAAACTTGCTTGTTGATATCTTCAGAGTCGGCAAGCGCAATAATAATGAAGTTTATAAAAATTTGTGAACCTTTGGGGTTTGTCTTTACAATCCCTAATCAAGGGGATTGGGTTAAATTTACAAAAATAGTGTTTGCACACGCAAGTCCTTGATGATTTAATAGCCATGTTCAATACCAAGCAACTGCAAATTTTATTTTCTTAATCTACTTGCCTGGTACCGCAACTTGTGATATCTAAATTACACATTCTGGACATTAGACTGAAGATAGGACATGGTAGTGCCGCGTCCTTACTAGTTAATGCCACTAAACGCTAAATAGGAGAATACATGGAACCGATTATTGCCATAGTCTTAGTCCTTATAGGATATGCATTAGGCTCTGCAAAACTTATTAATCAGGGGAATGAAGCCTTAGTTGAACGCTTGGGGCAGTATCATCGGAAACTGAGACCTGGGCTAAACTTCATTGTTCCCTTGCTCGATCAAATTGTCATGGAGGACACAACACGCGAGCAGGTTTTAGACATCAAACCGCAGAATGTAATTACCAGAGATAATATCTATCTAGAAGTAGATGGCGTTGTGTACTGGCGGATCAGAAATATAGAGAAAAGCTTTTACGAAATTGACGATCTCCAACAGGGGTTAGCAACCTTAACTACAACCACGCTTCGAGAAATCATTGCTCAGAACAGCTTGGAGGAAACCAACTCATCCAGAGTGGACATGAACAGAGCCTTATTAGAAGAGTTAAATCGGACAACGGAACAGTGGGGAGTTGAGATTCTCCGGGTAGATATTCAGAGTATTACACCGCCTGAGAGCGTACGCAGGTCAATGGAAGAGCAGCGGGCAGCTGAAATTAATAGCCGCGCTGCAATTTTAGAAGCAGAAGGGCAGCGACAAGCCGCAATTAAGAAAGCAGAAGGTACAAAAACCTCAATGCAGATAATTTCTGACGCTTTGCGTACCAATCCCGAAAGCAAGGAAATTCTGCGGTATCTTGTGGCTCAAGATTACATCAATGCCAGTTACAGACTTGGTGAAAGCCCAAATGCAAAAGTTGTCTTTGTAGATCCAGGCAAAACTGGCGACATGATGAACGAGTTGGTGAAAGAATCGGCAACGGAGGAAGGTGGTAATGGCAAGAGTACCGAACGTGGTGCTAGCTAGTTTTACCGAAAAGCTGGGTCTAAAGCCCCGTCCTTCGTTTGACGGCTTTTCCAGGATTGACAGCGTATCCAAAAATACGGCATAATAATACTGCCCATAGTCTAAAAGACTCTCGTTCGGCAGAGTTGGGTGCTCCCCATCTACAATGCTCAGCTTCGTGCTCTTGTTGTAGGAAAGAGTAAAAAGCAATTGAATAAATCCTTTCAAACGCGGTCGGGCAGTCCGTGTACGCTTGTGGACCTATCCAAACGGGGGTATTTTGAATGCTTGCATTTGAATACCTAGTCCGGACGGATGAAGCAAGAATCCTCGCACCGCGATAGTCGAGGAGTGTCAAGTTAGGACTGACGAAGATTGTCGGATGATTGCGTCAGCAACCAACGACACATCGCGCATTTCTTTAACATCGTGAACTCGGAGGATATCAGCGCCATTAAAGATAGCAGCACAACACGCCGCCGCCGTTCCCCAGACTCGGGCTTTCGGGTCTGGTTGATTTAAAATACGACCAATAAAACTTTTACGTGATGCTCCTACTAAAATCGGGCAGTTGAGTTGACGCAATTCGCATAAGCGGCGAAAAATTTCTAAATTTTGCTCGTAGTTCTTAGCAAAGCCAATACCTGGATCAATAATTATTTTTCGTTGATCAATACCCGCAGCCACTGCTGCGCCAATTTGTTTTGCCAAAAAACTATAAATTTCGTGTATTAAATTCTGATAATCCGTGAATTGTGCCATTGTCTGTGGGTTTCCCCGGATATGCATCAATATAATTGGCACATCCATTTTCGCCACACTGGACAACATTTCTGGGTCAAACGTACCGCCGGAAATGTCATTAACTATATCCGCACCGACTTCCACCGCAGCCTTAGCAACTGCTGCCCTTGTTGTATCTACAGAAATCGGTACTGGTATCTCTTTTCGTAAAACCTGTACCACTGACAAGACTCTGTCAAGTTCTTCTGCAACAGTGATTTGCTGTGCCCCTGGTCGAGTTGATTGTCCACCGACATCGATAATATCAGCACCGCCTGCTACCATTGCTTGCGCTTGTGCTAAAGCAGCAGTGGTTGTATTGAATTTGCCACCATCACTAAAACTGTCAGGCGTGACATTGAGAACGCCCATGAGGTATGTTCGCTGTCCCCACTCAAAACAGCGTTCTCGAATTATCAATTTGCTTGTCATAAGATTTGCACTCTAAACTCGTTCCTAAGCTCAACCTGGGAACGCTTGACTAGAGGCTCCGCCTCCAGATTTCCGGATAACTTTTGCTATATTTTACATGAGGCAGAGCCTTAGTGTACACATTCCCTGGCTGAGCCAGGGAACGAGAAAAAATGTACACAAATCACCGATAATTCACGAGTCTGGCGAAACTTGCAGGTTCCAGACTTGCTCCTCCCACCAAAACGCCATCAATTTCTGGTTCAGCCATGATTTCGTCTATATTATTCGGCTTTACCGAACCACCGTATTGAATTGGCACACCAGGATTACTCAACTGGCTGCGAATTAAACCTATCACTCGATTAGCTTCCTTACCTTCACAAGTGTCGCCGGTGCCGATCGCCCAAATTGGCTCGTAAGCAATCACCAAATTCTCCTGATCCACATCCACTAAGTCTTTTTCTAATTGGGTGATAATAAGTGATTCTGTTTCTCCTGCATCTCGTTGTTGTTTAGTTTCACCTACACATAGAATTGGGGTAAGACCAAACCGTTGAGCAGCTTTGAGGCGTAGGTTGACGGTATAATCCGTTTCCCCAAAGTATTGTCGGCGTTCGCTATGACCGACAATAACATAGCGCACCCCAATTTCCGTGAGCATCAGCCCGGAAATTTCACCGGTATACGCTCCACTCTCTTGCCAATGGACATTTTGCGCCCCTAATTGTACACGGCTTCCATGCAAATTCTTGGACAAAACGTTTAAATCGGTGAAGGGGACGCATAATACCACTTCTCGGTCTTGGGGGGTTTCGTCCAAGCTGGGCAGAAATCCTTTTAAAAACTCCAGGGATTCTGCCTGGGTTTTGAACATTTTCCAGTTACCGGCAATAACTATTTTTCGCACAGGTGATTTCGTCAATAACAATATCGCTACTAGATGCATTCTTCAGTTTAGGACTTTTTGTTAGCCATTAGTTAATTGTTAGTTGTCAAAAAGTTTCACTAAGCACCTGCTCACCTACTCATTTCCCCACGTCCCCAATCTGCTGCTAAAAATTACTAGGATGGTAACGGGGTTTATTAAAATTTATCAGCTATAAGTAGCTTAAAGTAACTTAAAATTTAAAATCCAAAATTGATATGACTTCGATATTGCCCGATCCACATCGTAGCGATTTGCCCAACAGTGGCGAAAATCCTCTCAACTGGGAGGAAGAACTCGATAGTGCCATTTTCACTTTTGATGATATTCAAGCAGAACTTAACTATAAACAGGCACGAACGGCACTACAAAATTTGGTAGGTCATCTTGACCTCACTCAAGAGGAAAAAAACGGACTTGAGACGGAAATCGCGGATTTGGAAACAATGCTCTCCAAGTTAGAGCGTATGGTGGTGCAAATAGCTGCCTTTGGGATGGTGGGACGCGGCAAATCATCTCTACTCAATGCTTTGGTGGGGCAACCAGTGTTTGAAACAGGTCCCTTGCACGGTGTCACCCGCAATGCTCAAACCGCAAGTTGGAGTATTACTGAAGAAGCAATTGGGGAAACAGAACGTGCTTTACGAGTGACTTTATCGGGAACTGGTCAATCTCAAGTGGAATTGATAGATACCCCAGGGTTAGACGAGGTAGATGGTGAAACCCGCACCGCATTAGCTCAACAGGTCGCAAAACAAGCAGATCTGATTCTGTTTGTGATTTCTGGCGATATGACGAAAGTTGAACACGAAGCCCTTGCCCAGTTACGAGAAGCGGGTAAACCGATCTTGCTAGTGTTTAACAAAGTAGACCAGTATCCCGAAGCAGACCGGATGGCAATCTATGAAAAAATCCGGGATGAGAGGGTGCGGGAATTACTTTCACCCAATGAAATTGTTATGGCAGCAGCATCGCCGTTAGTGAGGACAATGGTTCATCGTCCTGACGGTACTAGAGGTGTGCAGGTGCGTACAGGTACTGCCCAAGTCGAGGAACTGAAGCTGAAAATTTTGGAAATTCTGCACCGCGAAGGTAAAGCTTTGGTTGCCCTCAACACAATGCTGTATGCTGACAACGTCAACGAACAATTGGTGCAGCGAAAACTAAACATTCGAGACACAAGTGCCAACCAGTTGATTTGGAAAGCGGTGATCACTAAGGCAATGGCGATCGCTCTCAATCCTGTCACAGTTATAGATATTCTCAGTGGTGCAGTCATAGATATCGTCCTGATCCTAGGTTTATCCAAACTTTATGCCATTCCTATGACCGAAGCCGGAGCCGTAAAATTATTACAAACAATTGCCTTCAGTATGGGTGGTATCACTGCTAGCGAGCTGCTGGCAAATTTGGGGTTGAGTTCGCTGAAAACTTTACTCGGTCTATCTGCACCTGCCACTGGGGGCGCGTCCTTGGGTGCTTATGTGTCAGTAGCGCTGACTCAAGCTGGTGTGGCTGGCGTTTCTTGCTATGGTCTTGGGTATGTAACCAAAGCGTATTTAGCCAATGGGGCAAGTTGGGGACCAGATGGTCCTAAAGCTGTAATTAGTAAAATTTTGGGAACGCTTGATGAAGGTTCAATTCTCAACCGTATTAAAGATGAATTGCGATTGAAGATAAAAGTTCAAACGACAAAATAATCGCTTTAAAGAGCAGATGCTGCTTGGCAAATTTTCACCAATAGCTAATCTCTTGAATCAATAGACAGCTATGCAACCCGATTTACAAGACTTATATATTACACAAGATGACTTGAAACAAATAGCTGACCTAAGTTCTAGAGATTTGAAAGCTTATGAAAAATTAAAATACCCACGTTTAGCGCTTATATCACTTTTAGGCGAGTATGTACAGCAAATATTCTTTTTTGGCTGGGGATTAATTCCTATTGCTTACTTGATTAAGTGGAGATTGTTCAGAGAACATCAGAAAAATCTTCTTAAAGAAATTGATAATTTTAATGCAGTCTTAAAAGCAATAGATATTAATGACCAGCTAGAAGCTGCTGGAAACCAAGGAGTGAGTTTAACCGAGCGAGAAAAAGCCATAGCCGCACTAAAAACCACAAGAGCCAATTTGATTTGTGCGTTAAAAACAGAACGTATTTTGAGGAAAAATAAGGAATTTATTGCTGTCAATACAGAACTTTTGGAGAGCAACCTCACTGCTATCCAAGCATTACAAGCCAGCCATGAGGCGAGAGAATATGTACGACAACTTGATGAAGCTTTAAAAATTGCACAAGACGTGCAAGTAGAAATAAGAAAATTAGAAGAGGATTAAAAGGAATCTGAGACGCTTGCAAGTGCAATTGTACCTTTTATTAAATCTGTCTACCAAAATTTTGGGGTTAGAGCCTTGCCCTAAAAGGGCAACTTTCAAAAACGCTTGAGTGCTTAGTAGAGTTAGTGTACAATGTAGTCAGGAGGTGATAAAAGTGTTTAACCTGACTTACGAATTCAAGCTAAAGCCAACACAAAGTCAAATAGCAATGTTTGAAGAATGGTTAGAAACTCATAGACGAGTTTACAACCATGCTTTAGCCGAGCGCAAAGACTGGTATAAGTCTCGTAGTTGTCAGGTGAACGCTTGTAGCCTTCATAGTTGCTATATTATTCCTGCTGACGCACCCCGTCCAACGTTTGCTAGTCAGTGCAAGTCTCTTACTGCTGCGCGTAAAGAAAACGAGTATTTAAAACGTGTAAATGCTCAATCTTTGCAGCAGACACTCAGAAGGCTTGAAAAGGCTTTTGTAAGTATGTGGGAACAAAATCATGGGTTTCCACGCTTTAAAAAGCCGGGACGAATGCGCTCTTTTTCTTTCCCCCAGCTAGGTGTGAACCCGTTAACTAATGGGTTTGTGAAATTGCCTGTCATTGGTGCAGTTTCCATGCGTCAATCACGTTCGATTCCAGATGGTGGAGTGATAAAACAAGCGCGGGTGGTAAAGCGTGTGTCTGGATGGTACGTAATGTTAACCGTTCAATGGGACGTAAATCCACCACAACCAATACCACATGGTGAAGCAGTAGGAATAGACGTAGGATTAACCAGTTTTGTCGCAACTTCTAATGGGCTTTTAGTCAAACGTCCGAGGTTTTTTGTTGATGCCCTCCGCAAGCTTAAATTGCTGCAACAGCGCGTCAGTAGAAAACGCATTGGCTCGAATAATTGGCATAAAGCACAGAGGAAAGTTGCTTCATTACATGAGTACCTTGCTAACTGTCGCAAGGACTGGCATAGAAAACTGTCTCATCAAATCTGTAACAACGCCGGAATGGTGTTTGTTGAAGACTTGAATTTGGTTGGGTTGTCTCGTGGAATGCACAGGCTACATTGCTTAGATGCGGGATTTGGTCAGTTCTTCAACATTCTTGAACAAACCTGCTTCAAACGTGATGTCTATTTTCAAAAAGTAGATAGTCGCAAAACAAGTCAGATTTGCCCAAGTTGTGGTGTCCAGACAGGAAAGAAAGAGTTATCAGAACGTACTCATATTTGTTCAAATTGCGGCTATACAACCGATAGAGATGTTGCAGCCGCTCAAGTAGTTCTCGTTCGGGGGCTTGCAGCCGTGGGACACACGGTCAAGATGCTTGCTGAGGGTAAATTCGTTGGAATCCCCGTGAAGCAAGAATCTCCGCCCTTATAGGGCGGAGAGTGTCAAAGATTTTATCCGCATAGCGGAAGAAACTGGACTGATTGTCTCGATTGGTTACTGGGTGCTGCACGAGGCATGCCGTCAGATGCAAGCTTGGCGAATGTGCGATCGCCTACGCCGCAGCGAAGCTGATCGCACCAATTCACTCAACAAAATAAGTGTTAATCTGTCGATCAAGCAGTTTTCCCAACCGGATTTGATTGAGCAAATGGCGCAAATATTGCACTTAACTGGTCTTGATGCTTGCTATCTTGTGCTAGAGATTACCGAAAGCGTCATCATGGAAAATGGCAATGACGCAACTGTTGCGTTTTCAAAACTTCGAGAGATGGGTATTGAGTTATCAATTGATGATTTTGGTACAGGTTATTCTTCATTAAGTCGTCTGCATAACTTTCCAATTAGTACCTTAAAGATTGACCGTTCTTTCGTCAGCCCGATAGACAATAATGGCAAGAATTTGGAAATTATTGAGACAATTGTCACACTTGCACACAAACTAGGTGTTGATGTCACCGCCGAAGGGGTAGAGACAAAAGAGCAACTAGCATTCTTAAGAAGGTTGAACTGTGAATATGGTCAGGGATATTTCTTCTCCCATCCATTGGATAGTTCAGCTGCGACAGCATTAATCGTGACAAATCCCCAATGGTAAAGCTTGAATGAGTACATAGTATTAACATATCAAAGAGACGCTACTCGCGCTTTCATAGGAGTATCCATTGCAGCCAGATTTATTAAGCCTGGAAATGACGAAAGGAGAACTGAGACGCCTGATTGGGTTAGGCCCAGATAATGTCTTCCGACCTTCTATTATCAAAAATCGCGACAAGCGATTGAGTTTTTTTATGAATGAGATGATTGTGGCACTCGCACTGACTCCAATCATTGTCGGGTTGATTTATGGGTTTATTATTCTGCCAACAATTGGTTCTTCAATTCTCTTAGGAATCATTTTACTTATAAGCGTGCCACTTGGTGTCATAGTTGGGCGCTGGTTTTGGCGGCGTTTAACCTGTCCTAAAACACTCACAACACTGTTAGATGAAGTTGATGAATATCATGCTGTGATCAAAGCGATAGATATTCATGACCAACTAGCAACATCTGGGAACACAGAAAGTAGTATAACTGATAGAGAAAAACTTGTAGCTGCTCTGCAACTTATAAGAGAAGATTTAGTTCGCGCTTTGAAAACAGAACGAATTTTAAGAGATAATAAAAAGTTACAGACTAATAATCAAGAGTTACTTGTCAATAATTTAACAAAATTGCAAAGTCTGCAACTTAGCCCTGTTTCAGGCGAGTATGCTCAACTGCTAAATCAATCATTGCAGATTGCTCTTGATGTGCAAGCACAAATAAAAAAAATACAGTCGTCCCATTGACTTAAAAATGACCAACAAACCAAAAATAATTGTCTTAGATGATGACCCTACGGGTTCTCAAACAGTCCACAGTTGCTTGCTCCTTATGCATTGGGATGTGGACACCTTACGCTTGGGGTTGCAGGATGATTCACCAATTTTATTTGTGCTAACAAATACAAGAGCGCTACCCCCAGAAAAAGCAGCATCTATTACCAGAGAAGTTTGCCATAACCTGAAACAAGTGATATCTGGAGTAGGGGGAGGAGATGAGGGAGATGCTTCTTCATCCCTACAAGCAGCTAAAAAAGACGGGTTTCTCATTGTCAGTCGTTCTGATTCGACTTTACGGGGACATTACCCCATTGAAACCGATGTCATTACTGAAGAACTCGGTCCGTTTGATGCTCATTTTCTCGTACCAGCGTTTTTTGAAGGCGGACGTATCACTAAGGACAGCGTGCATTATTTGATGACTGATGATGCCACCACTCCCGTGCATGAAACCGAGTTTGCCCGTGATTCTGTCTTTGGCTATCATCACAGCTACTTACCTAAATATGTCGAAGAAAAAACACAAGGACGTATCAGTTCTGAGTCGGTAGAAAGATTTTTACTGGCGGATATTCGTGCTGGTAGTCTCGAACGACTGATGAAACTCAGTGGGAACCAGTGCGCTGTTGTGGATGCTCAAACTCAAGCAGATCTCAACCGCTTTGCACAAGATGTGCTTGCAGCAGTCAATCAGGGAAAACGCTTTTTGTTTCGCAGTGCAGCCAGTATCTTAACGGCTTTAGCAGCGTTACCTCCTCAACCTATTGCCCCAGAAAATATGGCACAGTATGTGCGAGGAGGGAAACCAGGTGCAGTGATTGTTGGTTCCCATGTGAAAAAGACAACTCAGCAGTTAGAGGTGCTGTTGCAACAAGAGGGAACTGTTGGAGTTGAAGTCGATGTCTCGCGGTTAGTTGATGATGTCGCAAATGAATCTGCTACGCTGTTAACCGAGATTTTAGATGATGTCCGTGCGGCACATGATGCTTTGAAAACACCAGTGGTTTACACAAGCCGTAAGGAACTTACTTTTAAGGATGTTGAGACAAGGTTACAGTTTGGGGAAAAAGTTTCAGGCTTATTGATGGATATCGTACGGGGTTTACCATCAGATATAGGATTCTTAATTAGTAAAGGTGGCATTACTTCCAACGATGTTTTAAGTACTGGTTTGGAACTAACTTCAGCACGTTTACTCGGTCAAATTTTAGCCGGTTGTTCAATGGTGACAACTGCATCAGACCATCCTCAGTTTCCTAATTTGCCAGTGGTGCTGTTTCCAGGGAACGTCGGCGATGCTGATGCGTTGGCAATAGTTTACAAAAGACTAAGTACAAATACAGCATGAGAAATGTAAATTTTTAAGAACGCTGTTGTACACAGGGACTAATCTAGTATAGGTAATTGCTCGTTTTCCGTATTTTGGCAAGTGTTACATGACTTCTGATTCTACTATCCCTGATTTAGAGTCAAAAAAAGCCTTCTCTGATGAGGAGGCAATCTCTGCCCTTTCTGATGTAAAGTCAACTTCACAAGCAGAGGAAAATCCTGTCCTCCCTGAAGCAGAGGTAAATTCTGTTTTGCTTTACTTAAAGTCAGATTCATACCATCCCGATGTCGAATCAAATTCCTACCATCCCGATGTCGAATCAAATTCCTACCATCCCGACATCGAATCAAATTCTTACCATCCCGATGTTGAGGTAAATCCTGTCTTATCCGGTACACAGTCCAATCCTCACCTTCCAGATGTTCAGTCAAATTCCGTCGTTGCTGATATAGAGTCCAATGCAGCTGTTGTAAATTTAGAATTGACTGAATCACCGTCATTAGAAAATACGGTGAATCCCAATATCCAAGTTCAACTCAAAACTCAGGAAGGAAAACTTTTATTAATTTTACCAACAGAATCTCAATTGCCTGCCTCGGAATACAGTTGGACTGAGATTTGGCAACAGATGAAGCTGCGGCTTTTAGCTTGCGATCGCTCTTTTTCACCCAATACAGCCGTGCATCTGATAGCACAAGATAGATTGCTGGACACCAGACAGCTTCAAGAACTCGCGGAAAGTTTGAATCAATTTCAAATTCAGCTCAAATCGGTTTCTACCAGTCGTCGCCAAACTGCGATCGCTGCTGTCACATCTGGCTATTCTGTAGAACAAGTACCGCGACAAACAACGCTTGGTTCTGAATCCAAACCTGCTAACCCCCCGCTTGCAGAACCCCTGTATCTAGAGAAGACGTTGCGTTCTGGAGAGGAAATTCGCCACCCCGGTCATGTTATTCTCTTAGGGGACTTAAATCCTGGTGGTATCGTAGTTGCAGATGGAGATATTTTAGTTTGGGGTCGTCTACGTGGAATTGCTCATGCAGGTGCCCTTGGAAATCGCGATTGCCTGATTATGGCTTTACAAATGGAACCAACCCAATTGCGAATTGCTGATGCTGTAGCTAGGGCACCAGAAAACTCCCCGATGCAGTTTCATCCTGAGGTAGCATACATTGCAACCCAAGGAATTCGCATCGCTAGGGTGACTGATTTTTCTAAAATTCAATTAAGCAGGATGAATCCAAGCAAGGATGAAGGATAAAACAAAGGATAAAGAATGAACGATGAAATACCATAATTTTCACTTCATACTTTATACTTGAGCTTTCATTTCATACTTGATACTTTAGCCTTGATTTTATTGTATATCTAATCACTAATCGAGCTCGTTTCTCTCATGACTCGCATTATTGTTACGACCTCCGGCAAAGGAGGGGTGGGGAAAACCACGGTTACGGCAAATTTAGGGATGGCATTAGCCAAAATGGGGCATCAAGTGGCTTTGATTGATGCGGATTTTGGTCTGAGAAATTTGGATTTACTGCTAGGGCTAGAGAACCGCATTGTCTATACGGCGGTTGAAGTCCTGGCTAGGGAGTGCCGTTTAGAACAAGCTTTGGTGAAGGATAAGCGCCAGCCCAATCTCGTCTTGCTACCTGCGGCGCAAAATCGCACCAAAGATGCCGTCACTCCTGACCAAATGAAGTTATTGGTGAATGCACTGGCGCAGAAGTATCAATATGTTTTGGTTGATAGCCCAGCCGGAATTGAAATGGGGTTTAAAAACGCGATCGCCCCAGCAAAAGAAGCCCTGATTGTTACTACTCCAGAAATTGCCTCAGTCCGTGATGCCGATCGCGTCGTTGGGTTACTAGAAGCACAAGGCATCAAGCGTATTCATCTCATTATTAACCGTATCAGACCTGCAATGGTACGGGCAAATGATATGATGTCAGTTCAAGATGTTCAGGAACTTCTTGCAATTCCTTTGATTGGGGTCGTCCCTGACGATGAACGGGTTATTGTCTCTACCAATCGCGGCGAACCTTTAGTGTTAGCAGAAAATCCTTCTTTAGCTGCTACAGCTTTTGAGAACATTGCCCGTAGATTGGAAGGGGAAACGGTCGATTTTCTTGAGCTGGATTCATCTAGTGACAACATCTTCACCCGTCTTAGAAGGTTGTTGTGGACAAAAATCATTTAACTTCATCGCGTCTCCTCCCACCAATCTGCAATGATTCTTGAACTTTTAGAACGAATTTTTTTTCGCGGTGCTGACAACAGTCGCACTCAAGTCAAACGTCGTCTGCAATTAGTGATTGCCCATGATCGCGCTGACTTAAGCCCTCAGATGGTGGAAAAGATGCGCCAAGAAATCTTGGAAATTGTGTGTCGTTATGTGGAAGTTGAGACAGATGGCTTAGAATTTACCTTAGAAAGCAATCAACGGACGACAGCTTTAATTGCTAATTTGCCCATCCGTCGAGTCAAAGAAACTCAAGAAGATACACCTGAAGTAGGCAGTAGCGACAAATCTAAATAGTTTTATGAATAACCGTTTATCATAAAAAATTCCCGCTCTAGCTATCAGCCAATAGGGTTCAGTTAAGGATTGTTGATGAAGATTCCACACGTGTAGAGACGTTGCATGCAACGTCTCTACATTGCCATCCTGATAATGGCTTTGGTCTTATCACCAACTGTATTGGGTTTTGATTCGCGAGGACACTTGGTGCCGCGTTTCCCTGCGCCTTTGCAAAGTGGAGGACAGTGCTGTGGGGAGTTTCTTGACCTTGAAGCAACTGTCCGTTCCGTTAATAAACTACCCCACCCTGCCTGAAGGCTCTTGGTGGGGTTTTGCCCCTAAAACAAACTGTGGCGCAAGTCCGCAGAATAATTTTGGTGCTTCGGGCGAGTTTATAGTCACCCCATAGGCTGCGATATTTCGCGCAGCATTGTAGTCAGCATCGCAGTCAGCGCCACAATACCCACACACAAAGCGCTTTTCATTGCGAAAAGACTTTGCTGGATCAGGATGGATACGTAGACAGTGGCTGCATACCTGACTGGTATAAGCAGGTGGTACAAACACAACTGGAATACCGACAATATTGGCTTTGTACTGAATGAAAAGCCGTAGCTGATAGAACGCCCAATTATTAGATCGTCTACGTTCCTGCCTGTTACGAGGCTTAGCATTCAAAGACTGCCTGATATTGGTCAAGTTCTCCATACTGATGATTGCACTGTCCTTTTTGGCGCTACCGACAATCGATTTAGAAATGTTGTGGTTTACCCACTGCTGAAAGCCTCGTTCACGTCCACTTAGCCTTCTAAGCAGTCTGCGACCAGACCGAGAGCGCCGGGACTGAACATTTGCTCTAACTTTAGCGTATCTATCACGCGTCTTGTTTAACTGCTCCCCATCCCAAGATTCGCCAGTGGAAATTGCCGCAATAGCGCGTCTACCAAGGTCAACACCAATGGCTTTGTTCTTCGAGACATAACGTTTATCACAATCAACCTCTACAGCAACATTCAGAAAGTACTGACCACTGCGGGTACGAGACAACGTTGCAAAGCGATTATGTTTACCCTCTAGCAACTTCTTTTGCTCATAGGACAACTTCCACTCAAACCAGTGGCGCTTATCTACTAGCGTGATGCCCACAGAGCCGTCTTTGTAAATGAAGGTGCGAACATCCAAAGCAATGCTAGTTGCTCTAAATTCCTTTACCTTGCCTGTAGATGATTTAGCATTAACGACACGACGCACAGCATTGCAAACGTGGTTAGCTTTCAACTGTGTGATTGCTCTAATGTCGTAATAGGTTAGCTTTTGGAGCTTGGCAGCATTCCAGCAATTCTCGGCTTTGGCAACTGCAAGCATCTGGTTACAAGCAAAAGCGAATTGCTTGAGCGTTTTGTTAATTGCATCGTGTTCCTGGCTGTTTTGCAAAATCAACTTATTCCTGACAGTTATTGTTTGAACAGCCAAATCAATCACCTCCTTTGCTACATTGTATAGCATATAGCTACACAATAACCAGGAGATAATAATGGCTGTACGTAAAGAAATGATCAACTTTCGGATAACTGAACAAGAAAAGGAGATTGTACATAAGTACTGTGAACTAACAGGTAGAACACAGACTGATGTATTCAGAGAGTTTGTTCGTTCATTGGAGAAGAGATTGGAAAAGTTAGGGGCATCGAACCCCTAACTTTTCCCTAGCAACCTCACCCACCCTGTAGAGGGATGGGGAATCTCGCGGAATTAGTTGAACACAGATCGAGTGAGTGATAGTCGCAGGGTCTGATATGTACGAATCCCAATACTACTTGGGTTTTGGGTTATCGGTGGAATTTTCACCCCGTGTAGAGACGCCCCATGGGGCGTCTCTACAGAGTTTGTCGGTTAAGAAATCAGCTTATCCGAGCAGTATTGGTACCAATCCCTATCAGGGATGGAAATTATCTGTAAGCGACTTGTGGACCTGCCCAAACCTCTTTAACTCTTTGACCATACGTCACACCCTGATCTGCATTTGTGGCAGCCACAGTTTTGCCATCATAGGCAACTGTTAGCAAGGGCCATTGTTCTTCACCTAATTCGCCAGCACGGAACAATACTTGATCAGGCTGAGTTTTACTCCAGCCTAACAATACAGCAATTTCATGCTTGTTTGCTTCTTGTGAAGGAGTCACACTCTGGGAACGGTTTTGTTCGCGATCCCAAATTACTGCATGATCTGTGGCATCGGAAGTATTCATTGCCCCTTCAAATTTGCGTGCTAAAAAGCGATCGCCCTTTTGTGACCAGCTTACCGGAACTAAAACCGCAATAGTTCCTTGTGCATCATCGTTTGCCGAAGATACCTGAACTTTTAACAAAGGATCATTCATCGGAGCAGTTGAGGTGACCACATGTAACCGCTTAGTTTGCCTATCTTCTACAAACAGAACGCTGGTGACCTGGCTATTGTACATTTGTGGTTTGACTTCTAGTTTCACGCGGCTGTACATTGCATATCTACCATCCGGAGAAATGACAGGCACGCTGCGGTAATAACGCACTCCAGAACCTGCTTTGGAAGCGATCGCCTCTTGAGTCGCCTGTATCCATACCCACGGAATAGCATGAGGGCTGCCGATTGGGTCTTGCTGTACTGCTTGAGCTTCTTGGGGTGCTTGTTCTACAACCGTTACTGCTGTTGGCTTTCGTTGCGATTCTTTCTGATAGTCAATTTTAGCTGCTTCCAATGTTGCACCAGCAAGCACTTCCCTTGATGCGGAGCCATTATTTAGTGCCAAGGCTTGAACTTTAGAGGCTTTTAATCGCTGCACTAAATCATGTTGACTAGCTACCACCTCGTTTGATGCTGAGTTAGATTCTTTCATTGGTGGCGCAAGTTCAACTGCTACCAATGGATCATTATTAGGCATTTCGACTGAGGCAGAATCATCCTCTTCTACAGCCCAGACGTTAATTTTATCTGTTTGTATTTGAGATTGGGGGACCGCAGCTACGGACAGTGGTACAAAGCCAGATTTTTTTGTAGAGGAATTGATTTGCGTTGCTTTTGATACTGAAATGAAATTTGCTTGGTCAACACCAGCCGTTTGCTTTGACACAGACTCAGATTCTGTTGCTACAGAAGGCATTCTAGCTGCTTGTGTTTGTTTTGCTGAACTCGTGTGAGCTGATGCTGCCACTAAGGGCGCAATCAACATCACAAAAAGAAAGTACTTAAGGAATGGTTGCACGCGGAACCATCCAGACAACATAAGGTGTTTAAGCATTTGTTGACTCTCTAGAGGGCGGTTGCTGTGCGAGGAGCTGTGCCTATACAGCAATGGGGCAGGCTATTTTATATGTATAACAAGGAACTCCAGTTTTAACGAAAGAATTTACTTAAATTTCGCATACTTTTACAAAAATTGGTATCCTTTAGTACGCATTGTCGCTACAGGCTTTTAGGAAAAGATACGAGTATGGTATTTGAGCCTCACATAGAAATAACTACGTGACAGAAAATGCCGCTACTAATACCCAACCACACCAAAATGCAGGCATAGTTACAAGGATATTCCTTGTATCACTGCAATGACTGCTATAAGACGCAAGCAATGCTTCTACCACAGCACAGATACCGATAACGGTACAACTATGGCGTTACGAGAAAAATTTGCAAACTAACTTTGCAACTGAGCCGAGTCAAATATTACCAGTGACATTTAGTCAATGGAAAATATTCTAAGCTGAACTGCACCAACTGCATAACAAGTTGCAACAAATACAGGAACACACCACTGGTTTGGAAACTCAGCTACAAATGCACCCGTTCCGGGAAATATACAGAAACTAGATCAAATGCGTAGACGCATAAATCCGGAAGTGCGGCTTCAACAGAGAGTAGCGGAGGCTGTTCATCCGACATCGTCAAACACTTAAGCTTGGCTGAAGCAGATGCGCTTAATGCTGGCTAAAATTCCAGCGAGTTCATTATAACTCCACCTAGCGTTTTATTTCACCAAAATGCAACAAATTTGTCACTCTAGCTGTCCTATTTGATTTCTGAGAAATGGACACTTGTGTGGAGGGTTTCCGAAGCAATGCGTTGCTGTGATTTCCCCGAGTGTGTACCAATCACCGATAGGGGCACAGCATTGCTCATTGGTGTCAACTTAAACCAAAACCCTTCTAAAATCTCGTTTCCAGGTTCTACCTGGGAATGCGGTTTAAGCGGCTAGTACCGCTCCCTTGGAATTCACGCATTCAAAATTCACGCATTCAAAAAGCTTGAAATACAAGGTTTCTGGATATTTTGAATGGTAGGTTTATTTACGCCATGCTGTACTAGTAACGCAACTAAGCAAGGCAGAGCCTCCCAAGGCTGCATTCCCAGCCTGAGGCTGGGAACGAGGCAATCTCTAAGAGCTTGTTCTATACTGGTTTTCACCTTAAGTTGACACGTATGAGCATTGCTGTACCTCTACAATCTTGCTGTATTGCATGAAATTGAACAATCATCTGCCGCGCATTCTTCGTCCATGGTTTGCATGGGCGGAGTTAGCGGATCTGCTGGGTTTACGCATCTGAGGGAGAATCTTGGTTCTGGATATATTGCTTGAGAAAAAGCTATATTCACTTGGTGGTATTCGTGCAAGAAGTCTATTGACTCTTGAGTCTTATGAAAATCGTATTCTTTGGCACTCCTAGTTTTGCTGTACCGACTCTGGAAAAACTACTGAATCATCCAGAATTTGATGTCTTGGCAGTTGTTACACAGCCGGATAAACGTCGGGGACGCGGAAATCAACTGATACCCTCACCAGTAAAAGCCGTCGCTACCTCTGCTAACTTGCCTGTATGGCAACCTCCCCGGGTGAAAAAAGACGCTGAAACTTTAACGAAACTCAAAGAATCAGACGCAGATGTGTTTGTCGTCGTTGCCTACGGGCAAATTCTTTCTCAAGAAATTTTAGATATGCCTAAATTAGGTTGCATTAATGTGCATGGCTCAATTTTACCAAAGTATCGAGGTGCCGCTCCCATTCAGTGGTGTTTGTATAACGGCGAGACTGAAACTGGGATCACGACAATGTTAATGGATGCAGGAATGGATACTGGTGCAATGCTGCTGACGGCTACTACACCGATAGGATTACTCGATAATGCCCATGATTTGGCAGAAAAACTTGCAGTTGTGGGTGGAGATTTGTTGGTAGAAACTTTGTTGAAGCTAGAACATCAAGAAATTAAGCCAATTCCTCAAGATAATTCTCAAGCGACTTATGCGCCTTTGATTAAGAAAGAGGATTATCAATTGGATTGGTCAAAGAGTGCCATACAATTACACAATCAAATCAGAGGCTTTTATCCAGACTGTAATGCCAGCTTTCGCAACCAACCGCTGAAAATCACTGCCACTGCTCCCCTTGATGATGCTTACGGTGATGAGCTACCATCTGAAATCAAAGAAATCATTCATAAATTACCTAATTTGTCAACCTTATCAGGTAGCCCAGGGCAAGTTGTAAGCATCATTAAGGGGATGGGAGCAATTGTCCAAACTGGAGAAGGTTTATTGCTATTGCGAGAAGTTCAAAGTGCTGGCAAACGTCCCCAGTCGGGATGGGATTTTGTTAATGGTTCGCGTTTAGCAGTGGGAGAGGCGTTTGAGTAAGGATGAAGTATGAAGGATAAAGGAAAAAAATTCATGACAGCCAATGACTTCATTCTTCATTGTTCAGACTTTCTTTTTTCGTAGTAGCGGCAAGTCTGACATGGTCCATCTGGGTTTACCGCGCAACGAATCATTTCTGAACAAGCATTGTAGCGGCAACTGGCATCGCCGATCACCCAGCGCCCTCCTACAAGACTTTTTTCACTTGGTCGTGTAGCAGATTGTACATATAAAGCAATGTTTTGCAAACGGTAGCGCCCTGCCTTCAGTTGATAGCGGTGGCGGCGCTCTAAAACTGCGTAGGTTTTCCCTTCAAGATCAAGGTAATTTCCGGGTTGTGGTGTCCAATCAAGTTGAACACTGCCGAGGGACTGACGCGAGTTCGTCAGAATTACCTCGGTTGGTAAAGAATTTGGTTCCATAAACTTTTGTAATGTGATTTACATTAATAGGATGGTAGCGCACCTGCTTGTGCGAACTCACGTAATTTATGTTAGAGTGAGTGATTTGCTAATATTTTGTAAAAAAGAGCTTTTCGTAAGTATAGATTTATATATAGTCTCCACTGTTTTCTCTGGTTTTCTAGGAGTCGCTTGGAACCTCACCCCCCAACCCCCTCTCCGCCAAGCAGAGAGGGGGAGTATTTTTCTTTCCTTCCGTGGTGGAAGTGTTAGGGGTGAGGTTAAGAAGATTATGTACTTCTTAATATAAGTTTACACTTTTAAAATAGCCCTGATGCGTTTCCCCTGCACAACCTACGAGTAAGCCATAATACATTTCAAAACGAGGTATGCAAAAACATGAGTTTGGAATTGATGGTAGCGATCGCACCCTGGTTGGGAGAATGGGTGACAGTCAAAATAGCCGAGGCGGTGCTTGGCGGAGTCAACACTCAGCTAAAACAACAAGATTTAGATAAAGCATTGAAAACTTCTATCGCAAAAGCCGATGACCAGGTGAAACTGTTTTGGCGTTGTGAACCAAGATATATTCCTAAATTTCTGGATAGCGCTTTCAAAGATGCGGTAGAAGAGTTACAAAAACCATTTAAAAATCAAGGAACTCCCCAAGTAGACTATTTCGTTGAGGTTTTTAAGAAGTCATTAGAAGAACATCCTAAAGTCAAACAGAAAATTGATGAATCACTGATTCAACCTTGGCTTGATGTTTTTGTTAAAAATTATTTTGAAGTCACGAATGCCTATTTAAGATTTAAAATAACTAAAGAAGCCTATCTGAAGCAGATAGCAAATTACTTTGATGATGTCAAGTTTGCAGGTATTGCTGTTGAAGGACAAGAGGTAGATAAATCTGCTCATCTGCCACAAATTTTTGTGATGCCTGATGTAGTGGAAGACATGAGAGAGCGAAATTTGACCGATGAAAAAGATTTCGTATTCTTAGATGTGAATTTAGAAGCATCAGGCATCAGTCAACGTCAAGCAGAATTACTGCAAGAGCAAAGACAAATAGGACGACTTGAAAAAAGCACTGGCAAAAACTTTTCAGCACAAAAATTGTTGACTGAAAGCACATCCCAAAAATTTGTACTTCTGGGCGCACCAGGTTCTGGTAAGACAAGTTTGATGAGTTACTTTGCAGTGATGCTCGCCCAGAAACAACCAGAAATTCTTGGTTTAGCAGCAGACACAGATTTACTGCCAATTATCATTAAAATTCGGGATTTAGCCAAACGTGCAGAGCATCTCAGTATTTTAGATTATATTAGACAGTTCGCTAGCGCCAATTTACAGGTTAAAGAACTGCCAACAGGTTTTTTTGAGTATTGGCTGGATGATGGACGAGCATTAATTTTACTTGATGGTTTAGATGAGGTTGCAAACAAGGCAAAGCGGGATGAAATAGTCAATCAGATTGAAGCTTTCTTGAGTCAATATCCGCAAAACAGAACAATCATTACATCTCGTCCAGCAGGGTATAAGAGGGTCTTTTTCCGCGCAGAAGAGTTTCCCCGTTATGTATTGGAGTCGTTTGACGATACCAAAATTGAATTATTTGTCAAAAAGTGGTACGAAAGCCGCTTTCAAGATCCAAAAGAAGCACAACTTTGGCAAAAAAATTTACGTGAGGCTTTAGCAGAACAAAAGCGCATCAAAGAATTAGCCCGAAACCCACTGTTACTCACTATTATTGCCCTGATTCATCGCTATCAAGCGCATCTCCCCAGACAGCGACACAAACTTTATCACCATGCGGTGAAGACTTTATTAACCAACTGGGATGCTGGTAAAGAACTCAATTATAAATTGCCTTGTGAATATCTCCATCACGATGATATTGAACGCTTGATGCAACAGCTAGCTTACTGGATTCATACTCAAGGGGGTACAGGGGATAAAGAAGGCGGTACGTTGATTGATAAAGAGGAACTGATTAAGCAATTAAAGGAATTCATCGCTGAAGAAAAATCCATTAAGCCACATCAAGCAAAAGCAGAAGCAGAACGCTTTGTAGCATATATTCAGGAACGTGCAGGTTTATTAAATGAACAAGGACAAGACTGCTACGCCTTTGTCCACAAAACATTTCAGGAGTATTTGGCAGCACAGGACATTAAGGATAGACAAGAAGGCGATGGTGATGAGGTGGTGTTGGAGCATATTGAAAAATATCTCCATAACCCCCACTGGCGCGAGGTTTTGCTGTTACTCATCGCTCAACAACACCGGAAAAAAACTGCAAAATTCCTCAAGCATATTCTTGAGCAAGATACACTTTATGAACAATGGCTGCACCGTAACCTTTTCTTTGCTGCCAGTTGTTTAGCAGAAGATTTAGAAGTGCAAGATGAAAGTGTAGTACAACAGATTTTGCAGCAATTAGTCGATTTGGAAATCAGTAACAATAAGCTTGTAGGTGCAAAAATCCGCAAGCAGGTTTTTCAAACCCTTTGCAGTTTGAATGAAACTCGGTTTGAAGCGCAAGCACTGCAACTGTTGAAAGATTCAGCGCAACACATTGATGAAAAGCGGTTGCAAGAATATCGTGTAGCTTTGGGGGAAAAAGAAGAAGTTACAAAAA